>NZ_VTUX01000010.1 GCF_008370495.1 Pseudohalioglobus sediminis
ACAACCAAATCAGAGGCTCAGATACAATTCGAAATCAATGTTCCATAAAACTATGAATCAATGGTCACTTGTTGTATCTGAATAGTCGTGACAACTATCCCAACAAGTGCCCACACATCTGTCTTCGTCTTCTTGTTAAGTAACTCCCAGACCGCCAGGGCGTGGGTTCTTTTCGAGGGGTGTCCCCCGAACAGAGGTGCGCATTATACGGATCGTTTACCCCCCTGCAAGGGGCTTTGCGAAAAAAATTCTGCCTTTTTCAAAGGGGTGAAATATTGACCAGAAATGCGGGCGTATCAGTCGCTGTTCCAGGCCGCTGCTCGACCGGGCGAACGTGGCCAATCTGGCCCGAAGAATGCGGGTGACACAGGCACCACGCGCTTATCCCGCGGCCCGGCGCCCTGCTCCTGGAAGAATCAGGGCGTGGTCAGCTTGTCAGGCAGAACCACGCTCACGCCGCTTAATTACCGACATCACCGGTCCGGAGGCTGCGTAAGACAGGAACGCGATCAGCAGTATTAGCGGTGGATCAAGTGTGACCAGACCAAACGCCAGCACCACCAGTATCATAACCACGAACGGCACCCGACCGTGAAAATCGATACCCTTGAAACTGTAGTAGGGGAAGTTGGCAATCATTAACAGGCCAGTCACGCCGGTAAGCAGGGCGAGGAGTATCGCAATCTCGCCGGGAAGATCGGCACCCGACCAGCCCAGGTCACTGCACACCCAAACCGCACTGACGATAATACAAGCCGCCGCGGGGCTGGCCAGGCCGGTGAAGAAGTTTTTGTCTGCGGTGTCGATCTGCGTATTGAAACGCGCCAGCCGCAGCGCTGCGCAGGCGACGTAAACGAAGGCAGCGCTCCAGCCAAACTTGCCAAGTTCTCCGAGGGCGAAGCTGAACATGACCAACGCCGGAGCCACACCAAAGGAGACCATGTCCGACAGGCTGTCGTACTCCGCGCCGAACTTGCTCTGCGTATTGGTCAACCGCGCTATACGCCCGTCCAACCCGTCGAGCACCAGGGCCGCAAATATGGCGATCGGCGCGCTTTGGAAGTCGCCACGCAACGCGGCGATGACCGCATAAAAACCGGCGAACAGCGCGCCGGTCGTGAACAGGTTCGGTAACAGGTAGATGCCCTGTCGGCGCACCGGCTTGCCGTTCTCGGACACTTCCTCTTCGTGCTCGTCCACCAGCAGGTCGAGCGGCGCGGTAACCGGCGGTGATTCATGCCCGTCATCTGCCCTGTTATCCTGCTCTGGTTTGTCGCCCTGCTCCGTCATACTGCTACCTGCCTTGAATTCTTGCGCGATTGTATCAAATAGAGACCTCGCAGGTCTGCCCGGCCACATCCCACAACGCGCGAACTAGCGGGCTGGACAGGCGCTGTCGCAATGCCGCCAGACCGATAGAAAGGGAGGGCAGATCGTGCCGCAGGGGGACACTTTCTACCTGCGCTCCCTGGCCGCTGGCGTCAATAACCAACTGCGGAGCAATGCCTACACCAAGGCCCAGGCTAACCATGGCCACAATGGCTTCATGCCCCGCCACCTGTGCATAAATACGTGGCCGTATACCTCTCTCGCGCAACCAGTCGTCGAGCAGTTCCTTGGTGGTACCCCGCTCCGGCACGATCAACGGCAGTGACTCCCAGTCCAGGCTACCTGTGTCCGCCGCGCCCGCAAGCACCTTATCTCGCACCTGGCAGTCCATTCTCGGCATGCAGAACTGCAATGGCGACTCCCTCAGCGGCAGGAAGTCCAGGCGCCTCGGGAGCTGCAGCGGCCTGATGGTAACGGCCAGGTCATCCTGCCCGGATAACACGCGGTTAACACCGTCTGCCTGGTCACCGGTATGCATCATGATCTCCACGGAGGAGTAGGCCGCACGAAATGCCGCGAGAATAGGCGCAAGCAGGGTATGGCTGGCAGTCACGGAACAGTAAAGGCTGACCTCACCCACCAGTTCACCCTCGCTGTCGAGCGAGCGCTGCAGTTGCTGCCAATCAGACAATGTGCGCAGGGCAAAATCCCTGAACTCCACGCCGGCGTGCGTCAGCGCCACGTTACGTCGATCGCGATGGAACAAGGGTTGCCCGACTTCGTCCTCGAGCCGCGCTATGGTTCGACTGACCGCCGAAACACTCATATGCAGGTTTTCCCCTGCGCGACTGAAACTCAGTGAATCGGCCACGGCGAGAAATAGTGACAACGCCCGGGTTTCCATCACCAGCCCCCTATTGCAATAAAGACAACACAGTATTACTTATTTAGCGTTTTACGCAAGCCATTCAATCCCTTATCCTGCCGCCTCTTAAAACCGCAGTGCACAACCTGTTGCCGATCAAGCAAACCGGCACCTGGCGCGACAGCATGCTAACCAAGCCACCAAGGAGACCCGAACATGGGACAGAATTACTTCAACACCCTGCCACTCCGGTTGCAGCTAGAAGAACTCGGCAAATGCCGCTTTATGGATCGCTCGGAATTCGCCAACGGATGCGACTACCTGAAAGGCAAGAAGATCGTCATCGTTGGTTGCGGAGCGCAGGGCCTGAACCAGGGTCTGAACCTGCGCGACTCCGGGCTGGACGTCTCCTATGCCCTGCGCGAGAGCGCGATTATTGAGCAGCGTCAATCCTGGAAAAACGCCACCGAAAACGGCTTCAACGTGGGCACCTATGAAGAGCTTGTGCCCACCGCCGATGTGGTAATGAACCTGACGCCGGACAAGCAGCACACCAGCGTGGTCGAGGCGGTGATGCCGCTGATGAAGGAAGGTGCCTGCCTGGACTACGCACACGGCTTCAACCTGGTGGAAGAAGGCATGCAAATCCGCAAGGACCTCACCGTGGTGATGATGTGCCCCAAGTGCCCCGGCACGGAAGTACGCGAAGAGTACAAGCGCGGGTTTGGTGTACCGACATTGATTGCCGTACACCGGGAAAATGACCCCCGGGGCGAAGGCATGGATATCGCCAAGGCGCTGGCCTCGGGCACTGGTGGCGACCGCGCAGGTGTTCTGGAGTCTTCACCCATCGCTGAAGTGAAGTCCGACCTGATGGGCGAACAAACCATTCTCTGCGGCATGCTGCAGACCGGTGCCATACTGTCATTCGACAAGATGGTAGAAAAAGGTATCGATCCCGGGTACGCCTCAAAACTCATCCAGTACGGATGGGAAACCGTGACTGAAGGCCTGAAGCACGGTGGTATCACCAACATGATGGACCGCCTCTCCAACCCCGCCAAAATCCGTGCTTACCACCTCGCGGAAGAACTCAAGGACATCATGCGCCCGCTGTACGAAAAGCATCAGGACGACATCATGTCTGGCGAGTTTTCCCGGACCATGATGGAAGACTGGGCCAACGATGATGCCAACCTGTTGCAGTGGCGCGCCGCCACCCAGGATACGGCCTTTGAGAAGACCTCCAGCACCGATTCCGACATCCCCGAGCAGGAGTACTATGACCACGGCATCTTGCTGGTAGCCATGGTCAAAGCGGGTGTAGAGCTGGCCTATGAGACGATGGTAGCCGCCGGCATCAAGGCCGAATCGGCCTACTACGAGTCACTGCATGAGACACCGCTTATCGCCAACACCATCGCGCGCAAGAAACTGTACGAGATGAACGTGGTAATTTCCGACACCGCTGAGTACGGCTGCTACCTGTTCGATCACGCCTGTCGCCCCTTGCTCGCGGATTTCATGAGCAAGATCGACACTGACGTCATCGGCAAAGGCATCGGTGGCGACAATGGTGTGGACAACCGCGAGTTGATCGCCATCAACAGCGACATCCGCAACCACCCGGTTGAGGTCATCGGCGCGGAACTGCGCGGCTATATGACAGCCATGAAGCGAATCGTGTAGGGCGCACCACAATGAAGAAGGGGGCCAGATGGCCCCCTTTTTTTGGTCCAGTGTGCTCAGAGACTCAGCACCTTCTCACCGCGGGAAATACCGGCAACGCCGGATCGGACCACCTCCAGGATATCGACGTCGACCATGGACGCCACAAAGGCATCCAGCTTGTCCGACGTACCTACCAACTGAATTGTGAACACGTTGGGTCCGACATCGACGATCTGCCCGCGAAAAATGTCGGTGGTGCGCTTGACCTCGTCCCGGGCCGCACCGGTGGCGCGTACCTTTATCAACATGAGGTCTCTCTCGACGTGGGCTCCCTCAGTCAGGTCTACCACTTTGACCACGTCCACCAACTTGTTGAGCTGCTTCGTCACCTGCTCTATGTGCAGGTCGTCGCCGATGGTGGTAAGTGTGAGTCGCGACAGCGTGGGATCATCCGTGGCTGCCACGTTCAGGGTTTCAATGTTGTACCCGCGCTGTGAGAACAAGCCAACCACCCTGGACAAGGCACCTGGCTCGTTTTCCATGAGCATAGATAAGATGCGTCGCATGATCAGGTCCTCTCGTTCTTGGAAAGCCACATATCTTTCATGGAGCCGTTAGGCGCCACATGCATGGGGTAGACATGTTCCATGTCATCAATCAGCACATCGAGGAACACCGTGCGATCCTTGAGGGCAAAGGTTTCATCCATTGCCGCGTCGAGATCTTCGAGCTTGCTGACCTTGATGCCCACGTGACCATATGACTCCATGAGTTTAACGAAATCAGGCAGCGAGTCGGCATAGGTCACCTCGGAGTAGCGGCCTTCATACTGCATATCCTGCCACTGCTTCACCATCCCCAGGTAATTGTTGCGCAGGCAGATGATCTTCACCGGTGTACTGTAATGCGTTGCAGTCGCCAGCTCCTGAATGTTCATCTGGATACTGCCTTCACCGGTGACGCAGGCCACGTCGGCGTCCGGAAACGCCAGTTTTACCCCGATTGCCGCAGGCAGGCCAAAACCCATGGTGCCCAGGCCGCCGGAGTTGATCCAGCGCCGGGGCTTGTCGAAACGATAATACTGGGCCGCAAACATCTGGTGCTGGCCGACGTCAGACGTCACATAGGCATCCCCGTCCGTGGCCCGATACAGGCTCTCGATCACCTGCTGGGGCATGATCATGTCACTCTCGCGATAGCGCCGGCCGGTCAGCAAACCATGCTTGCCCCGCCACTCGTCTATCTGCTGCCACCAGCGCTCAAGGGAAGCAGCCTCGGGAAGGTCGGCGTCTTTCTCTTTTATGGCATCTATCTGCGCCATCATTTCCGTCAACACCGACTGCACCGGACCCACGATGGGGACATCCGCCTGTACGGTCTTGGATATGGAAGTTGGATCCACGTCGATGTGAATGATTTTCGCACCGGGGCAAAACTTGGACACGGTATTGGTGACGCGGTCATC
The DNA here is from genome assembly GCF_008370495.1 of Pseudohalioglobus sediminis. Lineage (GTDB taxonomy): Bacteria > Pseudomonadota > Gammaproteobacteria > Pseudomonadales > Halieaceae > Halioglobus. The sequence continues at coordinate 5,331 of NZ_VTUX01000010.1, forward strand.
GAATCTCGCACCCACTGCCAGGATTACGTCGGCATGGTGCATCGCCATGTTGGCCTCGTAAAACCCGTGCATCCCCAGCATGCCAAGGAATTGCCGATCAGTACCGGGAAAAGCTCCCAGGCCCATCAGGGTATTCGTCACCGGATAGTTAAGCTCCCTGGCGAGGCGGGTGAGCAACTCGCTGCCCTCGCCCAGGATGACTCCGCCCCCGGAATAAATCACTGGCCTCTTGGCACCGAGCAGCAGGCGGGCAGCTTTCTTGATTTGCCCGGTATGACCACGCTGTGCCGGCGAGTACGAACGCAGCTTCACGGAATCCGGATAATGGTACTCAAATTTCTCGTCGGGCCTGGTGACGTCCTTGGGGATGTCGATAACCACGGGACCAGGTCGGCCGGTGGCAGCAATATGGAAAGCTCGCTTGATGGTCCCGGGAATCTCCTCGGCATGCTTGACCATAAAGCTGTGCTTCACGATAGGCCGCGAGATACCCACCATGTCGGTTTCCTGGAAGGCATCCTCACCGATGAGGTGGCTCTGCACCTGGCCAGAGAACACCACCATGGGTATGGAATCCATGTAGGCGGTAGCGATACCGGTAATAGCATTGGTGGCGCCAGGACCTGAGGTGACCAGAACCACACCGGGTTTGCCGGTAGCGCGAGCGTAGGCGTCAGCGGCGTGGGTGGCCGCCTGTTCATGACGCACCAGTATGTGCGGGACTTTACAGTCCTTGAACAGCGCATCGTAAATATGTAAGACAGCACCGCCCGGATAACCGAAGACGTATTCCACGCCCTCGTCTTCCAGAGCGCGAGCAACCATTTCACCGCCGGATAATAGTTCCACAGCAATTCTCCAAAGAGCATGCACGGCGCGATACCCTCGCCGTTACACTTCAAAAGTACGTGTGGACGTTGCTACGACAGGCACCTCGGACCGGTACCCGGTTGGCCACGCCACCCCCTTGTTGAGCTCGATACACAACGCGATCCCCTGAGGGACTCACCTTCAGGGATTATCGATCACGAACCCGTGTATCGGTCGCCCTGCGGGGTAGCGCAGTGTCTGGCCCTCAACCCGACCAATACAGCCCGGGTTGAATACGGGACTCACAAACAGCTGACATGAATAATCGGATCACACCAGTAGGCCAGGGGTCGAGGGTACTCGACATACGCCGTTGCCATATGCAAGACGGCGACAATGGTGGCAGAACCGGTAGGAATGTCAACCATGCGGCTGCTGCGTGTGACATTCACCACATTTTGGACTATTTCAATATTGACGATGTCGTTTTACTTTTATACTGATACCCTACCGAAAAGAGGGGATTTGCGGTGGAAATGAAAAGAGTGGGGATGATCACCATCCTGTTCAGCGCGCTGGTGCTGGGCGCCTATGCCGAGGCAGGAAACCTGTATCGCTGGAAAGACAGCGAGGGCAACCCTGTAATGAGCGACCGTCCACCGCCAACCGGCGTGGAGTATGAGACGATATCAACCAGTTCCAACCTGGTTCACAGCGTGAATGACGCTGACGCACCGCCGGCCGAATCGCCCTCCGCACCAGCCGGCAAGCCACCGGAGCCCGAACAGACAGCCGCAAAGTCTGGCAAGACCAAGTCCGGCCTGTATGAGAAAAACCCGGAATACTGCGCGGCCGCCAGGAAAAACCTTGAAGTGATAGATCGGGCCCCGAGAATCCGGATGGATACCGGTGACGGTGAGTTGCGTTACCTGACTGATGAGGAGCGCGCTACCCAGCGACAGAACAACCTTGAGGTTATTGAAGCGCACTGCGAATGACGACAGTTCCGGAGTAATGCCAATGATCCACAAAAGAGCGTGCATGAGTGTACTGGGAGCCTGCCTGCTGGCCCTGGCCACGCTAGGGGCAGCTGCGGCTGAAGCCGGCACCACGCATTACCGCTGGATCAACGAACGCGGGTACCCGGTGCACAGCGACCGGCCGCCACCCGAGGGTATCGATTACGAGGTAATCACGACAGGCTCGGGGCTGAAGCGCGTGGTCCCTGCTGAGGAAGGCGCGGTGCCGCCCGAGGTTAACCCCAGCGTCGGTAACGAGTTTGAGCCTGTCGATGAAGATGAAGCCAGTCGCAGCCGGAAAAATCCCGAACTCTGCCAACGCGCACGCTCCAATCTGGAGGCGCTGACCACCAAGTCTACGGTCATCATGAAAGACGATCAGGGAGATGATCGCGTGCTCACAGCAGAGGAAATCGCATCGGAAACCCGAAAAGCAGAAGCCCTGGTGGAATTCTACTGCCCCTGATCCCAGACCAGTTCCCGCTGGCGGGCCCGTTGGCTCGCCGCGTGCCATCCAGCACCCGCTTCAGTTCCCCTGTCTATTGATTCTCCAGTACAGCCGCCGCTTGAACCGTGGCGGCGCGGGGATACCCTGTGGCTCCAGGCCCGGTGCGGACGAGGTTATTGCGGCGCAACCCAGGCAAAATGGCACTACTTCGCCAGTGTCGAGTTTGACCTTGCCGGCTACCGGCCCGGGCAACAAGCCCCCTTCCGGCGCATCTGCATAGTCGCCTGCCCCTGTCCTGAAATCCAACCGGTAGCGACTGGCTGACCCCAGTGGCTGTTGACAGTTGCCGTTCGCCGGGTCTTGTGCACGATGCGTCTGGAAATAGACGCTGTCAGCAATCGTCAGTGCATCCGATACCACCTGCTCCCGGCTCTTCAGTTTCAGCTTCCAGCCTTTTGGTGAGGACACCGTGTGCAGGCTGGCCGAACCATCCAGGGCTGCCTCGGCCAGGGAAGCACCACAGATCACGGCCTGGTTACACACTTGCGACTCCGTTTCCAGCCAGTCCGGTGACTGGGGCTGGTCAAAGATCACGTAGAAGTAATTCTCCGTTGCCCGGGTCACCGCATATCGCGCTGTTGGCTTCTCGCGATCGCCGGAACCGAGCAGCACGGCGTAGCGACTTGAGTTGGGGACCGCCACCACGTCGGGCCCGAACAGGAATTTGCGATTGGCACTGCAATCCGCGTCGGCAGTCTCGCCGCAGCCCAGGGCGGCAATCCTGGTCAACTCCCAGTCCGGGGGACTGGTGGCAGACAAGGCCTGTCCTCCAGGCCCAGACAAACGGTAGACGTTACCACCGGTGTCAGCGGCATACGCGTAACGCAGGCTTCTGTCCTGTTCGCTGATTGGTACCTGGGTCAACCGACCCGGAACCGAGCGCAAGGTATCAAAGCGTCGGATGATGCGGCCGGTGGCTGCGTCCAGCACCAGAATCATATTGCCCTGCTGTGCGGCGCCACAGTCATGGTTCGAGAAGGTGTCTGCGTCCTCATTGTCTTCGCAAGTATCGTAGCCGCCACCCATCAGCAGATAAGGCCCTTCCTCACCAGTCACCCGGGCCGCAACCGGGGTAGACCATGTCTGCCCCAGCCCGTCCCAACCCGGCGCACAATCTTCCGGTATCGCATTGCCCGCGGCGCAACCCAGGCGCCAGAGCAGGCGCGGTGCACCCATGTCGCTGATATCGAAGACGTACACGGAGCGCCCTCCCCGGCGTAAACTGGCGGCCAGGAAGCGCCGCCCGTTATCATCGAGCCAGGTCACCAGACTGCCATCGGGACCGTAAACCTTGCCCTGCATTGAAAGCGCCCCGCTACCCCCAGTTGTGGCGGTCATTGACGAGGGTGCATTGAGCAGGCTTTTCCCAATACTGGAGAAGAACTCCGCTGGCATGAATGCCCAGAACTCGGCTCCCGCCGGTATGCTCACGCCCGCCGTGTCACCGACTGCCATGGAGGAGTAACGGTTGCCATTGATGGCTCGTATCAGGCCATCGTTGGCGCCGTAGAAGACCACCAATCCGGATTCTGCTGCATCCGCACTGATATCGATCGCCAGTGGCCTGGAGTGCAGTACATCGCTGTGCAGGGAAGGCCGGAACTCAAGCCTGTCCCCGTCACGGTCTTCGTCCTCAGTGTCCGCACCGCGCGCCCAGCGCAGGGAGTCCCCCTCTGCGCCTGGCATTGAGGCAGACACCAATGGATCATTCACATCAAAGTCCAGCAAACCACAGGTCGCGCCAGTGCTGCCGCCGCAAAATACGTTAGCCGCCGTTTTCACCACCCTGGCCGCCGCAGTCGACTCTGCGTAGCGTTCGCCACCTCGACCTATATAGGCCTGACCGCCCTTCTCGACAACTCCACCATCAGGAAAGTTTGACTGCTGTGTCACGGTTAGTTGTTTACATGCAACAGGCGCGTTCGCCGAGGATAGAAATGCCCAGTAGTTGTCCGGCGCCGGGGGTGTCCAGTAGCTCACGGCACAGGGATCAATCCGGCCGTTGGCCTCGGCAAGCACAGGGTTCCCGCCCGCATCTACCAGGCCGATTCCAAACGGCTGCGCCCCGTCAAGCTTGCCGAGCCGATACTGCTTAAGGTTACCTGGCCAACGTGGCCTGGCGAATTCATCAGGACGAAACTGCCCGCTGTAGACATGGTTGAGAAACACGCCCTGGGCGTATCTGTCCGCGGGCAGGCCCGGCGCTACGAATGCGCCATCTTCAGCCTCCACGTCGCTCAAAGCCATTCTAAGACCCAGCTCAATGTCGTCAGGAGTACTTGCAACGGCGATGTATTCACCCGAGGCGGCCGCGCTGACGTCGGCCAGCAAGTCGCGCCACGCACTTGCCGCGGTACTGTTTCCGCCCCCCACCGCCAGCGCCGAGACCTTGATACCCAGATCCGTACCCGCAAGAAAGCGTGACCACGCCACAGCAGGATCCTCCTCCCTGTCAAGCGACTGTGAGGTACCGGCCGTAAGCAACTCCAGCAGGTCGTGTGCTCGATGCGTCGCGCTGCCAGGGGCTGGATCGGGGCCGTGACTGATAATAATAATGCGGTTGCGTGCACACTCGCCTGGTGCAACCGGACTCAGGTAACTGGAACTGCCGACCTCGGCAAGAGCGCTACCCGGCAATGACCAGACGGCGCGATCCGCGCTGGTGCCGGCTGCCATCTCCGGGCCAGTGCGAACATAGTCGGCCAGCGACGCGCCCGCCCCGAACACCGGCCTGGAACCACTAAAATAGTAGTACGCCTCTGCCAGAAGTGTTGCCAGACCTGCATGCGTCCCGGTATCGGCAGCAACGCTCATGGCTTCTATCTGCGCTGCATATAACGCTGCGTTAGCGGCTGTCATGGTGCGCATGGCTGAGCGTACATAGCCTCCGCTCTGATCAGGGGGCTCTCCATCGCGGTACAGCAGGAAACCAACTCTCACATTCTCTCGATCAAAATCCCGCAGCAGGCTGCCAAGCGCTTTTCGCGTGCTGCCCCAGAGCGCCTTGCCGTCACCATCGGCCTGCGCCCAGTTATCCGTATTGTCGAGAATAAACAGCACATTCATCGAAACATGCGAATTCGATGCCGCTGGTAGATAGATTTCGATATCTTCGCCATGTGCCTGCAAACTGCAGCAGCCGAGCAGCACCTGAAAGGTAACAACACACAGCAGTTTCATGACGCTTCTCCTCAAGGCGTAGTCAGGTGTTCAGCGCAGAGAGCACTGCGCTGAGCTGTCGATAGCACATAGCTCACACCCTGTGACAGGCTGATACTGGCGCCGGTGACCACATCCGTTGCCGTCGCGGTCAGTTCCCAAACCGTCTGCCACTCGCTGTCAGCAGCGAACCCTGTGAGGGTGACACTATTGGCCAACCATCGACTAACAGGTGTTGCCCGCAGGCATGTGGGAGGCTCAACAACGACTTCATAATCGCTGACGCCGTCCCGGTTCAGGTCGACCTGCTCCACGTGGGCGGCAGTGACTCCGGCCAGCGGGTAATCCCCGGTTATTAGCCCGGCCAGGACTTTATCCGCGGCGTCAACGGCGCCGGCGCGTACCTGCACATTGCCTACCGCCGCCAGACTGGTCGCACTGATCCTGACGCCGCTAACGACCATCAGACTGGTCAGCAATAACATGATGCCCGCAATAAACAGCGTGATGACGCCGCGGCACTGGTGCTGCCTGTGTGGCACAGTCATCCCCTCTCCCTCCTGACAGCGATGTTGCGCAGCAAAACTGTCGCGGTGAATACGTCGCGCTTGTAACTGTCATCGAACGGTCCTACCACAAGCCCACCCAGGTCATAGCTCTGGTCATTGCGATAGCCCGCACTTTCCTCTCTGGCACGCACCAGCAGATACAGGCGCACGGCGGTCACATTGACCAGTTGGCTGCGTGCGCAAGGGGTCACCTCGCTGCAGTGGATAAATGCGCCATCGGGCACACCATCTCCGCGATTGACTGGCACCCGCTGCACAGTAGGGTCTTGCCAGACCAGTGGCGAACCGTAGTCGACCACGGAGCCCGAGGCGCCGACGGAGTCGATACCGAGCATGACGCGAAAACGCTCCACACCGGGGACTATTTCCTGGGCTCGGAGCTGCCCCGGTGCTCCTGCTGACACCCCTAATCGGGAGCGATAGAGCGCAGGCTCACCCCTTTCCGTGTTGCGAATGAAGTAGATATTCTGGACAAGCTGATGCCTGAAGGCGGGCGTTATGCAGTCCCGCTCGGTAAGCGGGCTCACACCGGGCGCCAGCGAGTAACGCGCTCCCGCCGCAAGCTCACTGGCGCAGTTTGACGCCTGGAAGGCGACCTCGCCTGCCTCTGCAGGGGCGCAAATCCCCAACCCCACGAGGCACGTTGCAGCGTGGCGCACCACCAGCACGTCGGTACCAGGTTCGCCGCGTTCCGCGGACAGCAGGGCTTGGCAATGTTCACCGGGCGCTGCATCGCTGGACTGCACGGCGATACCCAGCAGCGCCTGGATATACCCGGAGGTCCGATCCTCGGGCCAGTTTTCTATTCCCAGGCAGGGATCAGGTACAAGTGCGGGCACATCACCCGGCACCTGGGTCCAACCAGGGTCATCGTACTGCGGCTGGTAGGTATGCCAATACCCGGCGTGGCGAAGATCCTGGCGCAAGAGCTGCAATGCCAGGCGGCCGCGTTCCGCCAACGCGCTGGTATTACTCATCTCTCGGTTGAGGCGGGTCGTATCCAGCAGCAACTGTGTCAACCAGGCCACCAGCAACATACCCAGCAGGGTTGCGATCATCATTTCTACCAGGCTGAACCCCGCGGGGCGTCGCTGCTGTAAAGTCGAGCACCCCATGTCAAAGGCTCTCCAGGCTCGGGAAGCTCACGACAGTGGTAATGAATCGCCGGCACGCCCCTGCAAAGCCGACGCAGGCAGAACGCGTGGGCAGGTCATAGCCACCCTTGCCACAGCGAACTGCAACAGGCGGTGGTGAGAGCGCCGTCAAACCTTGCCAAACGATGGTCAATGCGTACTGCGGAGCTGCACCGCCCTCCAGGACTTCAATGCAGCCGCGGCCCGCAAACAAGCCGGCAACGGGCTCACCGTCTGCATCGAGTGCCGATTCGCCCTTCAGGCGGCGGCACCACTGGGCCATATCGCGCGCTGCCAATGGTGCCGTCAGGCCCGGATCGGCACACGGCTCCGCCCCGAGCCCTGCTACCGGATCCGTCAGGTATTCGCTTGCCGCAGCAGGATTGGCCCTCAAGCGGGCAGCCATATCCTCAAGCAGCAGTTGCGCCCTGGTACGCTGGGAACTCTCGGTCTCCAACACCTGCAAACGAATGTGCAGGTCCAGCATGGCCCACAGGCCCACCACGACAACCGCCAGGGTGACCACCACCTCGATCATCAGTGCTCCCGATTGCCCGCTGATCCTGACTGCGTTACGCGACATCATTGCCACCAGCGGCCAGGAAACTCAGAGCTGTAGTGACCCTGGCTGTCGAGCTGCAACCACCCGTCCGCACGCTGCCTGCCAACAGGAACCAGCCGCAACTCGAAGCTGGGCACAGCGCCTTCACCAAGCTGCAGGTGATAGCGGTAGTGGCGCGCCACCACGGGCTCGGGCAGGAAACCCGCCGCAGCCAGGGTATCCATATCGGCGTAACGGCGGTCAGAGAGGAGGTATTGCTGCTGGATGCCGGCTATTTCCAGCATCTCGGCCTGGGCCGCGGCGCGCTTCCCGCGCATGGCCTGGTGCTCGTAGGCCGGCAAGGCGACCATCAGCAGAATGGCCATGATCGCGACCACGACCATCATTTCGATTAGGGTAAATCCGTGCAGGCCCCTGCCGATCTGAATTCGGGTCAGCATGGCATCCATTCCCCGCTGCTTGTTGTTTCAGCAGCAGTATGTGACAGGATATGGGGAACGGCCCGCAACTGGCGGCTTTTGCCCAACTTTGGCCAGGGTATGAAGTCTTGGTATCTGCGGCACACGCGAGAAGCGGGGGCGCGGCGGGTTAGAACCCCCACCCTGCCCAGCTATCGGAGCGCCAGGCAACAAACTGCAGCCTGCCAGCTCACGGAACAAAAAAAGGGCCCCGGGGGGCCCTGCTTGTTACTTCGCGCTGAACTGCACCGTTTCGCCATCGAGCTCTACGGAAATGGTTTGTCCCGGTTTGAACTCGCCCGAAAGGATGCGCTGGGCCAAGGGGTTTTCCAGTTCCTGCTGAATGGCACGCTTCAGCGGACGGGCACCGTAAACCGGATCGAAACCAGCTGCGACCAGGTGGTCCATAAACGCCTCGGAGATATCGAGGTTGAGCTCTTTCTCTGCCAGCCGCGCCTGCAGGCCACGCAATTGTATCTCCGCAATACCGCGTATCTGGCTTTGCTGCAGCGGGTGGAACACCACCGATTCATCTACCCGGTTGATAAACTCCGGCCGGAAGTGCAAGCCTACCTGCTCCATAACAGCGGCCTTGATGGCGGCGTAGTTTTCGTCCCCCGCCATTTCCTGGATACGGTCTGAACCCAGGTTAGACGTCATCACCACTACCGTATTGCGGAAGTCGACGGTGCGGCCCTGGCCATCGGTGAGGCGACCGTCCTCAAGCACCTGCAACAGGATGTTGAACACATCCGGGTGCGCTTTCTCGACCTCGTCCAGCAACAGCAAAGAATAGGGCCTGCGGCGCACAGCCTCGGTAAGGTAACCACCCTCCTCGTAGCCTACATAGCCGGGAGGCGCCCCGATCAAACGGGCTACAGAGTGTTTTTCCATGAACTCTGACATATCAATGCGCACCATGGCCTGCTCGGAGTCGAACAGGAACTCGGCGAGCGCCTTGCACAGTTCTGTTTTGCCGACACCGGTTGGACCGAGGAACAGGAAAGAACCATTCGGTCGGTTCGGGTCCGACAAGCCAGCCCGCGAGCGGCGCACGGCATTGGAAACAGCAGTGACCGCCTCGTCCTGGCCAACCACACGCGAGTGCAGCGACTCTTCCATGCGCAGTAACTTTTCGCGATCACCCTCCAGCATCTTCGACACCGGTATGCCTGTCCAGCGCGACACCACCTCGGCGACCTCTTCTTCGGTGACCTTGTTACGCAGCAGTGTGCGCTCGGCAGTCTCCGCTTCCTGGGCCTGTTGCAACTGCTTTTCCAGTTCCGGGATCTGCCCATACTGGAGCTCCGACATCCTGGTCAGGTCTCCGGCACGGCGGGCTGCTTCCAGCTCAATCCTGACCTGCTCGAGGTCCGACTTGATCTGCGCACTGCCCTGCAATGATGCCTTCTCCGCTTTCCAGATTTCCTCGAGGTCTGAGAACTCGCGCTCGACCGTTTCAATCTGCTCGTCCAGCAGTTCCACCTGCGCCTTGGCCGACTCATCCTTCTTGATGGCTTCGCGCTCGATTTTCAGCTGTATCAGGCGGCGCTCAAGCTTGTCCATCGCCTCCGGTTTGGAGTCGATTTCCATGCGAATACGGCTCGCTGCCTCGTCAATCAGGTCAATGGCCTTGTCCGGCAGTTGCCGATCAGTGATGTACCGCTGCGACAGCTTTGCCGCGGAGATAATGGCGCTGTCGGTAATGTCCACGCCATGGTGCACCTCATAGCGCTCTTTTAGCCCGCGCAGGATGGCAATGGTATCTTCTTCGCTGGGCTCATCTACCAAGACCTTCTGGAACCGGCGCTCAAGGGCCGCGTCTTTCTCCACGTATTGACGGTATTCATCAAGGGTTGTCGCACCCACGCAGTGCAACTCGCCCCGGGCCAGCGCCGGCTTCAACATATTGCCTGCATCCATCGAGCCTTCCGCCTTACCGGCACCCACCATGGTGTGCAGTTCGTCGACGAACAGGATGATGCGGCCCTCCTCCTTGGAGAGTTCGTTCAACACCGCTTTCAGTCGCTCCTCAAATTCGCCACGGAACTTGGCGCCTGCCAGCAGCGAGCCCAGGTCCAGCGACAGGATGCGCTTGTCTTTAAGGCCTTCCGGGACCTCGCCGTTGACCACGCGCTGGGCCAGACCCTCAATAATCGCTGTCTTGCCCACGCCCGGTTCGCCGATCAGCACCGGGTTGTTTTTGGTACGCCGCTGCAATACCTGGATGGTGCGCCGAATCTCATCGTCACGGCCGATGACCGGGTCGAGCTTGCCCTGCTCGGCGCGCTCGGTCAGGTCGATGGTGAATTTCTGCAGCGCCTGGCGCGATTCCTCCGCCTCGGGGTTGTTCACGGCTTCTCCTCCGCGCACCTCGTCAATTGCGGTCTTGAGCGCTGCGGCAGTGACGCCACACTCTTTCAGCAGCGCGCCCGCCCTGTTCTTGCTTTCCAGCATAGCCAGCAGCACCAGTTCACTGGAGATGTAGGCATCACCGCCCTGCTGGGCCAGTTTGTCGGTCACGTTGAGAATGCGCGCCAGGTCCTGCGAAACGTGCACATCGCCTTCTGTGCCGCTCACCGTCGGCAAGGCGTCGATGGCACCCTGCACTTCCGCGCGCAGTGTGTTCACATCGGCACCCGCCTTCTGCAACAAGGGCCGCGCCGAGCCGCCCTGCTGCTCCAGCAGTGCTCCCAGCAAGTGCACCGGCTCTATAAAGTTGTGGTCTTTGCCCAACGCCAGGGACTGTGCATCCGCCAGTGCTGATTGCAATTGATTGGTCAATTTGTCCATTCTCATGGGGGCTATCTCCTCTTCCTCCCGGCATCAGTGGCGGGCAGGTAAATACTCTCTGAGGGGTTATATGAGGCCATTTACCCAGGATTCAAGGCGAATCGATTCAGGGATTGATGAGGATCAAGCTGGCCATGCGGCCCGTCTGGCCGTTGCGTCGATAGGAGAAAAACAACTCGGATTGCCGATAGGTGCAATACTCACCGCCCGCGATTTGCTTGACACCGCAGGCAAGCAGGCGCTGCCGGGCCAGCGCATAGAGATTCGCCATGTGGCGCCCGCTTGCAGTGCCGGGCGTGAAGGCCGTCGCATCCCCGCCCCGCGCGAGAAATGCCTGCCGGACCTCCTCACCAACCTCGAAGGCAAGCGGGCCAATTGCCGGCCCCATCCAGGCGCAGAGTTGCTCGGGCGGTGTCGCCATCGCGACTATGGTGTTCTCAAGGACCCCTGACAACAAGCCGCGCCAGCCGGCGTGCGCTGCCGCCACGGCCCGCCCGTCGCGCCGGGCGAACAGCACCGGCAGGCAGTCGGCAGTCATGACTGTACAGGCGATACCGGGTGCCTCGCTCCAGCAGGCGTCCGCCTTGGGCACGCCTTCACCCGTCGCCCTGACCACGACGTTACCGTGCACCTGCTCCAGCCACTGGACACGCGCGCCTCCGGGCAGCCGTTGCTGCAACAGCGCGCGATTGGCCGCCACATTTTCAGGGGTGTCACCCACATGGGTACCGAGGTTGAAGCTGTCCCAGGGCGGCGCGCTGTGACCGCCACTGCGCGTGGAAGTGAAAGCGGTAACGCCCGGTATCGACCATGCGGGCTCGAGGCAACCGGGGTCAGTAGAGCGCGGCATCGTGTTCGTTTGCCGGATCTTCACGTTCCAGCGTGGCCAGCAACTGCTGCATGTCGGCCGGCAGCGGGCACTCGAATTCCATTGCTTCACCGCTCTCCGGGTGAAACAAACCCAGCGCCTGCGCGTGCAGGGCCTGCCGCGGAAATTGCCTCAGCGCCGTCACCAGCTCATCCGAAGCGCCCTTGGGAATGCGCGGCCGTCCGCCATAGACCGGGTCTCCCACCAGAGGGTAGTGCCGGTGGGCCATGTGCACGCGAATCTGGTGGGTACGGCCGGTCTCGAGGCTTACCGAGATACAGGTGTGGTGCCCAAAGCGGCGGATGACCCGGTAATGCGTAATCGCCGGCTTGCCGCCGGCCGCGAGCACCGCCATCTTCTTGCGTTGACGGGGATGTCGGCCTATGGGTTCATCCACAGTACCGCCGCCGGTCATCACGCCTATGCACACGGCCGTGTACTGGCGCTTCACGGTCCGCGCCTGTAACTGCGCCACCAGGTCATGGTGCGCCAGCAGGCTCTTGGCCGCGACCATGATTCCGGATGTCTCCATATCCAGCCTGTGTACGATGCCCCCACGTGGCAGCTGCGCCATCTGTGGCGCGTGTGCCAACAGGGCATTGACCAGCGTGCCGTCAGCGTGCCCCGCCGCCGGGTGCACCACCAGACCCGCGGGTTTGTTGAGCACCAGTATGTGCTCGTCCTCGTAGAGGATATCCAGGTCTATATCTTCCGGCTGCCAGGATACGGCCTGCTCGGGCTCGGCCTGGATCGCCAGGAGGGCACCGGCGGCAACCTTGTCCCGCGGCCGCAGCTGCTTGCCATCAACCAGTAACTCGCCTTTCTTGATCCATACCTGCAGGCGTGAACGTGAGAAATCGGGAAACAGCCTGGCCGCGACCTGATCCAGCCGCTCATGATCCAGTTCAGCAGGCACTTCCGCCTCCATTTTGATCCGCTCGCTCATCACTTTTCCTATTTATGCGCCTGCACGGCTGTGGTTAAATAGCCGCCTTTCAGCCGGAATGCATGTTAGCACGCCGGCACCAAGGCATTGGTGAGATAATTTTGAAGTACACGCTCGTTTTATTGCTCAGCCTGGTCCTGATCGGCTGTTCCAGCAACGATGAATTACCCGATGTCGCCGATACCGGCGAACAACAGCTGTATGAGCAGGCGCAACGCTACCTGCGCTCCAATAACTGGGACCTGGCAGTGCGCAGCCTGCAGCTGCTTGAATCACGCTACCCCTTCGGTCGCTATGCCGAGCAGGCCCAGTTGGAGCTGATTTATGCGCACTACAACGGCTACGAACGCGAGGCTGCGGTGGAAGCGGCAGACCGCTTCATCCGCCTGCATCCCGCCCATCCGAACGTTGACTACGCCTATTACATGAAAGGTCTGGCCGCCTATACCGCCAACGAGGACCTGTTCTCTCGCTTCCTGCCCACGGATGAAGCTGAACGCGATACCAGCCAGGCCAAGGAGGCTTTCGCGGAATTCAACCAGCTGGTGACACGCTATCCGGACAGCCCTTACGCCCCCGATGCGCGCTCGAGAATGCTGCACTTGCGTAATATCCTGGCGCGACACGAAATCCTGGTTGCCAACTACTATTTCCGACGCGGCGCCTACCTGGCTGCCGCCAATCGCGGCCGTTACGTGGTGGAAAACTTCCAGCGCACGCCAGCGGTTGCGGATGGGCTGGCGGTCATGGCGCAGGGTTATATCCTGCTCGGGCTCGATGACCTGGCCCAGGACGCCATCGACACCCTGGCGCTGAACTACCCTGAACACCCCAACATTGATAAAAACGGCGAGTTCAAGAGCGTCTATACGCTTGACGGACTACAGCGCAACTGGATCAACAAACTCACTTTCGGGCTGTTCTTCCCGCCCACACCACCGCAGTTTGATACCCGGCCCAAGCTGTAGGGGCTTTCGCGCCCGGATTCTGCCAGGGTAGTAGCCGTCAGCCTGGCAGCATGGGCTCAATAGCCGCCAGCGTTGGCTGGGTTCCGCAATGTGTACCCATCGCCCTGGCTCTACCCCCTAATCGCCAATCCGCCAGCCCGAGGTGATGGGATAACGGCGATCGCGTCCGAAACCGCGCTTGGTAATACGCACACCGATTGGCGCCTGGCGACGCTTGTACTCGTTGATATCGACCAGCCGCAGCACCTTCTGCACCTGTTGCCGGTCCATTCCGGTAGCAATAATGGCCTCGGCACTCATATCCCGCTCGATATACATTTCCAGAATCTGGTCAAGCACCTCGTATGGAGGCAGGCTGTCCTCGTCTTTCTGGTCCGGGGCAAGTTCTGCCGAGGGCGGCCGGTCGATCACGCGCTGCGGGATACAGGGCCCCAGCGTGTTGCGGTAGCGACAGAGATCGAAAACCAGTGTCTTGGGCACGTCCTTGAGCACATCAAACCCGCCCGCCATGTCGCCATAAAGGGTGGAATAGCCTACTGCCATCTCGCTCTTGTTGCCGGTGGTCAGCACCAGGTAGCCCTTCTTGTTGGAGATCGACATCAGCAGCACGCCACGACAGCGTGCCTGCAGATTCTCCTCGGTGGTATCCACCTCAGTGCCTGCGAATTCCTCTTCCAGGCTTGCCATGAAGGCCTCGTAGATCGGCTCAATCGAGATCACCTTGTGGCTGACGCCGAGGATATCCGACTGCTCAGCGGCATCTTCCACGCTCATCTGCGAGGTATACCTGAACGGCATCATCACCGCCTCGACCCGTTCCGGGCCCAGGGCATCGACTGCCACTGCCAGAGTGAGCGCCGAGTCAACGCCGCCGGACAGGCCGAGGACCACGCCCTGGAAGCGGTTCTTGTTGACGTAATCCCTTACCCCGAGCACCAGTGCGCGCCAGACTGCTTCTATTTCCTCCAGCGGCGGGTACACCTGCAGGCCGCTGAACGGGGCCTGCGCATGGTCGCTATCATATTGCAGCCAGAAATCCCCCTCTTCGAAGTTGGGCGCGGCAGCGGCAATATCGCCTCCGGCCGTGACCGCAAATGAACCGCCGTCAAATACCAGCTCATCCTGCCCGCCCACCTGGTTGACATACACAATCGGGATACCCGCCTCTGTCGCTCTGGCCGCGACCAGTTGCCAGCGCTCGCCGCGCTTGCCGCGGTGATAGGGGGAGGAATTCAGGTTGATAAGCAGCTGCGCCCCGGCACGGGCAGTGGCGAGGGTCGGCCCGGGCTCCCAGATATCCTCGCACACACTCAAACCGACCTGGACGCCCTCGATATCGATGACACAGGGCAGGGATCCGGGCTTGAAGTAACGCTTTTCGTCGAACACCTGGTAGTTTGGCAGTGACTGCTTGCTGTATTCGGCAACGATTTCACCACCGTGAATGACCCCAGCCACATTGTAGAGGCCGTCATCGCGTGTTCTTGGATAGCCGACGATCGCCCACGCCTCAGCGGGCAATTCGGCGCAAAGCCTCGCCAGCGACTGCGCTACCCGCAACTCGATGCTGGGCCGCAACAGCAGGTCTTCCGGTGGATAGCCGCTCAGGGTCAATTCCGGGAACACCACCACCGGCGAGGGATGGGACTGCACTGCCCGCTGCACACAGGCGACAACCTTGTCGGTATTGCCCTCGAAGTCACCTACCAAGGTGTTTATCTGGGCCATCAGGATATTCAGACTTGCCATACTGCCGCCTGGGGGTTCCGGAGTTGCTGGGAGGGCGCTATTTTCCGCAAAAGTACAGCTATAAGCCAGCCCCAATTGGGCGATGCCTGTTACAATGAACCGAGCCCGGGTGCAGCAATGACAACGGGGCGTGTATAAAAAAGAAATCAGATAACAGGCTGATAGCCAGCATGAACCGCCCAGCGATCCTAACCAGGCCGGCTGCCGCCGGCGGCCAGCAGAACCAGGCACTGTTCCGTATTTATGTAGCCTATCGTTCCCTGCTATCGGTGGTGCTGCTCATCATGCTGGTCAGCCCGAACACACGCCAACTGGTGGGCGTGCTCGACCCGACCCTTTACGTCTCTGTGGCACTTCTGCACCTGGCTACCAGTATTCCGCTGGTCGGTTTTCTCTCGCTCCGACTCGATCAACGCATGATGCTGGCTGTGTTCGTTTTCGACATTGTCAGCATAACAATCATGTCGCATGCCAGCGGTGGGGTCGTCAGTGGCCTGCCGGTATTGCTGATTATTACCGTTTCCGCCAGCGCAGTGCTGATAGTGAACCGCACCCTGGCGACGCTGATCGCTGCCCTGAGTGCACTGGCCCTGCTCGGTGACACAGTATGGCTGATATTCCGCGGTATACAGGACGTCTCTGCCCTGTTCCCTGCCGGCCTGCTGGGTGCGCTTATCTTCATCGTTTCGATCATGGTGCAGGCGGTGGCACAGCGCCTCGGCAGGGCCGAAGAGCTGGCCAGGAATCGCGCCAGTGATCTGTACGACCTGCAGCGGCTCAACGAACAGATCGTGCAGCACATGGACACCGGTATACTGCTGGTAGACTCGGACAGCGTGGTCAGGGTTATGAACAAGTCCGCCTCGACCCTGCTGGTGCCAGAACGCCCTGTGATCATGGAGCAAGGCCGGCAACTGGCGGAATACTGCCCTGAGTTGGCGCTGCAATTCCAGCACTGGAAAGATACCGGGCTACACAAGGCGAGGCCGTTTGCTGTGAGTGACGACTCCCCGCCGGTCATCGCGCACTTCCGCGAGTTACAGCCCAGCAGCCAGCGTGACAGCCTGGTATTCGTGGAAGATTATTCGCCGGTCACCCAGTATGCCCAGGCCCTCAAGCTGACCTCCCTGGGTCGCTTGACAGCGAGCATCGCCCACGAAATCCGCAATCCCCTGGGCGCAATCAGCCACGCCGCGCAGTTGCTGCAGGAATCTGAAGATCTGTCGCCGGGGGATAAACGCATGGCAGAAATCATCCAAAGCCATTCCGAACGGGTGAACCAGATCGTCGAAAGCGTGATGCAGATATCAAGACGCGAGCCACCGAAACCTGAGTACATCAAGCTTCAGCAGTGGCTTACCGATTATGTGCAACACTACCTGGAGGAACTGAGCCGGCCGGCAGATATAACCCTGGACTGTGAATACAGCGACCTGCTGGTAGAGTTCGATCCTGAAAACCTGCAGCGCGTTATGACCAACCTGCTGGATAATGCACTGCGCCACAGCAAGAAAGAAACCGCGCGGGAAAGTGCGCGCATCAAGGTCGAGATGGATTTTATCGGCCACCAGACCCTGATCAACATTATCGACAACGGCCCGGGTGTGCCCGTTGCTGACCAGGGCAAGCTGTTCGAACCCTTTTTCACCACAGTGGCCGAGGGCAGCGGCATGGGCTTGTACCTGTGCAAGGAATTGTGTGAAATCAACAACGCCGGCCTCAGCTACCGCCCAACGGAAAAGGGCGAGAGCTGTTTTCGGATTTCCCTCAGCCAGCGAGCAACTTAAATGGCAGCACAGCGTGTTCTCATCGTCGACGATGAACCCGACATCCGTGAATTACTGGATATCACTCTCAGCCGTATGGGGTTGGAGACGCACAGCGCCGCCACCCTCAGTGAGGCCCAGAGTGCCGTCAGTGAGGTGATCCCCGACCTATGCCTGACTGACATGCGGCTGCCTGACGGCAACGGCATTCACCTGGTGGAATACATCCAGCAGGAGCACCCGCAAATCCCGGTCGCCATGATTACCGCCCACGGCAGCGTGGAAACGGCCATCTCCGCACTGAAGGCCGGTGCCTTTGATTTCATCAGCAAACCCATCGAACTGGATACGCTGCGCAAGCTGGTTAGCAGTGCGCTGCAACTTGAAGGCGACACCAGCCGACTGGACAATGCCGTGGTACAGGACCTGCTCGGCGATGCGCCGGCCATCCGCACGCTGCGCAAACAGATCGCCAAGCTTGCGCGCAGCCAGGCGCCGGTGCATATCCGCGGTGAATCCGGCAGTGGCAAGGAGGTGGTGGCCCGACTGATCCACAACAATGGCCCCCGCGCAACCGGCAACTTCATCGCCGTCAACTGTGGCGCCATCCCCCCCGACCTGATGGAGAGTGAGCTGTTCGGCCACCTGAAAGGCAGCTTCACTGGCGCCAACGCGGACAAGCCGGGGCTGTTCCAGGCGGCCGCGGGCGGCACTCTGTTCCTCGATGAAGTCGCGGACCTGCCCCTGCCGATGCAGGTGAAACTGCTGCGCGCCATCCAGGAAAAAGCTGTGCGCCCGGTGGGTGGAAGCGAAGAAATCCCCACCGACGTGCGACTGCTGAGCGCCACCCACAAGGACCTGGGTGCCGAGGTCGAGGCCGGCCGTTTTCGTGACGACCTGTTCTACCGCATCAATGTGATAGACCTGCACGTCCCGAGCCTGCGTGAACGCGCCGAAGACCTGCCGCTGCTGGCGCGGGCACTGCTGAAGCGGATTGCTCGCGACAACGGCAACGAGCAGGCGGATCTGGATGACTCTGCGCTGGAAGCATTGGGGGACTACAGTTTCCCGGGCAACGTCAGGGAACTGGAGAATATTCTCGAACGCTCCCTGGCCCTTGCCGATAGCGGCACCATCAGCGCCGACGACCTGCAGTTCTCGCGGATGACACCGCGTAACCCGGCGGCGCGCACCCGAAAATCTGATCGCGAGGGTATGCAGACCTGGTCAGTGGAGGAAGCTTACGGCGATCTGGAGGGGTATCTGGAAGACATAGAGCGCCAGATCCTCAGCCGGGCCCTTGAGGAGTCGCGCTGGAACAAAACCGCCACCGCCAAGTTGCTGGGCATCAGCTTTCGCAGCCTGCGCTATCGCCTGAAAAAACTGCAGCTCGAGGACTGATTATCAGCCTGCCCCGGCCGGGCACACTCCCCAGTCACGCGCCAGGCGTGGGCGCCCGACCAGGTTCATGACCACGCTCCAGGACGTCGCCCGCGGTTCAACCCGGGAACACACCATGAGGGTTTTGTTGCCTGGCGAGCTACCATCCGGGCGAAACCGCAGCGGCTGGACTACCACTTTCCTGGCACTGCGATTGGTCAGGCTGAGCTGATCTGGCAATCCGCTGCCAGCGTGCAGAACCGCCTCACCATCATCGAGCGTGCCGTCAAAATCGCTGTCCTCAAAAACCAGCCAGCCAGCTGCCAGCACTCCGCCGCAAACGGGCGCCGCGCCCTGGGCGTGGTCCGTGGGGCACAAGACTACCTGTCGATTTCGCTTGATGGCCTCGCTGCGTGCCAGCACGATGTCATGCATCAGGCGAACGGCCGCCGTGCGAATACGCGTAGACTCCAGCAGGTAACTGAAGCCCGGCACCGCAAAAGTTGCCGTGACAACGACGATAGACACCACCACGATCAGCTCCAGGAGACTGAAGCCCGCTGCCTGGCGACCTGTTCTCTTATCAGACATGTGCACCTCTCCGTGCACACAGCATAGTGGGGCTGCGCGGTGAGGCCAGCGGCTGGTTGAATACGGTGAACTCTAGCCGGGAGTGATGAGCGAAGAGCGTGGCTAGAGGTTCTTTACTTCGATCCGCAGCTCTTTTGGCAGGGAAAAGGTGACATTCTCAGGGCGGCCAGCCACCTCCAC
Organism: Pseudohalioglobus sediminis; assembly: GCF_008370495.1. Taxonomy (GTDB): domain Bacteria; phylum Pseudomonadota; class Gammaproteobacteria; order Pseudomonadales; family Halieaceae; genus Halioglobus. Next base: position 24,790 of record NZ_VTUX01000010.1, read on the forward strand.
AGGAGCCTCTGCACCATGCGAGCGCAAACCGTCAATCACCTCCTGCACCAGTACTTCCGGCGCCGACGCGCCGGCTGTCACGCCGATGCGCTGCTTGCCCTGCAACCACGCTGGATCAATATCCTGTGCGCCATCCAGCAGGTGCGCCTCGGCTCCCATGCGTTCAGCTAGTTCACGCAGGCGGTTGGAATTGGATGAATTCGGTGATCCGACCACCAGCATCAGGTCACAGCGCGCCGCCAGCTGTTTCACCGCATCCTGACGGTTCTGCGTGGCGTAGCAGATATCGTCCTTGCGCGGCCCCTGGATAGCAGGGAAGCGATCGCGCAATGCTTCAATCACCCTGGCGGTATCGTCCATCGACAGTGTGGTCTGCGTAACATAGGAAAGCCGGTCGGGGTCCTGCACCTGAAGCGCCGAGGCCTGCTGCTCATCTTCCACCAGGTAAATCTCGCCGCCGGCAGAATGATCATACTGCCCCATGGTGCCCTCTACCTCGGGGTGGCCGGCATGACCTATGAGCACACACTCGCGGCCTTCGCTACTGAAACTGGCCACTTCCATATGCACTTTGGTAACCAGGGGACAGGTTGCGTCGAACACCTTCAGCTGACGTCGAGCCGCCTCGCTGCGCACCGCCTGCGACACCCCGTGAGCACTGAATATGACGATGCAATCGTCGGGTACTTCTTCGAGTTGGTCGACAAAAATCGCCCCGCGGGAGCGCAGGTCATCGACCACAAATTTATTGTGTACCACCTCATGGCGCACATATATCGGCGCACCGAATACCTCCAGCGCCCGGTTCACGATATCAATGGCCCTGTCCACACCGGCACAGAATCCGCGCGGATTGGCTAACTGGATCTCCATCAATGCAACTCCGCGGGCTCTACCCGGTGAACCTGCACATCAAACAGGATGGTGCGCCCGGCCAGCGGGTGGTTAAAGTCCACTGTCACCTCCTCGTCATCAAAAGCAATGACCATCCCCGGCAACTCACCGCCCGCGGCGTCCGCGAAGGAAAAAACGAGGCCGATCTCGAGTTCCACATCGTCATCAAACTGATCGCGCGGCAGCCGCTGCACGTTGTTCTCATTGGGTTGCCCGAATGCATCCTCCGGCGGCACCTGGAACACCTTGCGATCGCCAGCGCCCATGCCGAACATCCTGCGCTCAAAGCCAGGCAGCAGTGAGCCGTCACCCACGCTGAATTCTACCGGATCGCCGCCGAAGTTCGAGTCCACTTCGGAACCATCCTCGAGACTCACAGAGAAATTCAGGAACACGCGGGTACCTTCTGATACCGGCACTTTGAAATCAGTCATCACTCTCTTCCCGATGGATGAACCCGTCTAACAGCATACAACCGGCACCGACCGTAATCGCGGAATCCGCGATGTTGAAGGCGGGAAAGTACCAGCCACCGTAGTGGACGGATATGAAATCCACCACGTAGCCGAGCGCCACCCGGTCCCATAAATTGCCGATGGCCCCGCCAAGTATCAACCCCAGCGCCAGCGCCAGCAACCAGTGGCCGCGCCTTGCCATGTACAGCCATACTATCAGCCCGGTGCTGATAATCACGGCCACGGCAGTGAAGAACCATCGCTGCCAACCACCGGCGTTGCTGAGAAAGCTGAAGGCGGCACCGGTATTATGCTGCAGGGTCAGATTAAACCAGCTGAACACCTCCAGCGGCCGACCATAATCCAGGTATGCCGTGGCCAGCCACTTGGTGTACTGGTCCAGCAGCACCACAATGAGGGCCAGCAGGTACCAGGGCCAGGCTTGCAGACCGTTACGCAAAGTGACGCTGCTCGCCCTGGCCATAAACGTTTTCTTCGCAACGCGCACAGATCGTGGGGTGCGCCTCGATCCTGCCCACCTCTTCGCGACGGTGCCAGCAACGCTCACACTTCTCGGCGCTGGCAACCTCTACTCGCAGGCGCAATCCGGCAATATCTGTTTCCGCGGCATCGCTATCGGCCTGTGCCAGCGGCACGATGCTGGCCCCGGAAGTGATCAGGACAAATCGCAGTTCGTCACCCAACGCGTCGAGCCGGGCAAGGAGAGCCGGTTCCGCGTAGAGAGTGACCACTGCATCCAGGGAACCGCGGAGCTCACCGGCTGCACGGCGCGCCTCCATCTCCTTGTTTACAGCCGTGCGCACCGCCATCATCTGTTGCCAGAAGTCGCGCCCCATGGGATCGTCTTCGGCAATTGGCTCCAGGCTGTCATACCACTGTTCGAGGAATACGGATGCGCCGCGTTCGCCCGGCAGATTCTCCCAGATTTCCTCGGCGGTAAAGCTCAGTATCGGCGCTATCCAGCGCACCAGGGCCTCTGCAATGTGGTACATCGCGGTCTGCGCGCTGCGCCGGGGCACGGAATCTGCCTGTGTGGTGTACTGGCGATCCTTGATAACGTCCAGGTAAAACCCACCCAGGTCGCCGGCGCAGAAATTGTGCAGCTTCTGGTAGATCAGGTGGAACTGGTAAGCCGCATAGTCTGCGGCGAGCTCCTGCTGCAGGCTCGCGGCGCGGTCCATCGCCCAGCGGTCCAGGGACAACATATCGTCCGTCGGCAATGCGTCCATGGAGGGGTCAAAACCGTTGAGGTTGGAAAGCAGGAAGCGCGCGGTATTACGTATTCTGCGATAGGAATCGGCGGTGCGCTTGAAGATTTCGTCCGAACAGGTCAACTCACCCCGGTAATCGGTAGCGGCCACCCAGAGGCGGAGGATGTCAGCACCAAGGTCATTCATCACGGTCTTCGGCGCTATGATATTGCCGATGGACTTGGACATCTTGCGCCCGTCACTGTCTACCGTGAAACCGTGGGTCAACACACTGCGATAGGGGGCAGCCTTGTCCATGGCCACGCCGGTCAGCAGGGATGATTGAAACCATCCGCGGTGCTGGTCAGAGCCCTCCAGATATATGTCAGCAGGTTTTTGCAGCTCCGGGCGACGCTCCAGCACACAGGCGTGCGTTACCCCGGAATCGAACCACACATCCAGGGTGTCCGTAACTTTCTCATACTGCGCCGCGTCGTCCCCGAGCAGCTCGGCAGCATCCAGATCGAACCAGGCATCAATACCTTTTTCTTCCATGCGCTGTGCCACCTGCTCCATCAGCGCCACTGTGTCGGGGTGCAATTCGCCTGTGGACTTGTGCACAAACAAGGCGATGGGTGAACCCCAGGTTCGCTGCCGGGAAATACACCAGTCGGGCCTGTCGGCGAGCATACTCTCGATTCGCGCCTGGCCCCATTCGGGCAGCCACTGCACCTCGCGGACCTCGGCCAGCGCCTGCTCCAGCAGGCCGCCCTGCTTCATGCTGATAAACCATTGCGGCGTGGCGCGAAAAATAATCGGTGTTTTATGCCGCCAGCAATGCGGGTAGGAGTGCTCGTAGTCTTCATGGTGCAGCAGTACGCCGCGCTGCTGCAGCAGCTCGCAGATCGCCGCGTTCGCCTTCATCACGTGCTGGCCACCGAAGTACTCAGTATCCGCTACGTAGACACCGTTGCCACCGACCGGATTGTATACCTCAAGGCCATACTGCTGGCCCACTATGAAGTCGTCCTGGCCGTGAGCCGGTGCTGTATGCACAGCGCCGGTACCGGCCTCCGTGGTAACGTGCTCGCCAAGAATAACGGGCACGTCGCGATTGAGGAACGGATGCTTAACACGCAGGTTTTCCAGCGCGGCCCCGCGGCAGCGCCCAATTAAGCGCACGCCGTCCAGGCCAAAACGGAGGGCGCAGGTTTCGGCCAGCTCAGCGGCCACCAGCAGCGCCCTGCCCTGGCCTTCAATCAATACGTATTCCAGGTCGGGATGCAGGCTCACTGCCATGCTCGCCGGCAGCGTCCAGGGTGTGGTGGTCCAGATTGGAATGGCTATCTCGCCGCTATATTGCGCACCGCAGGCAGCGTTGATTGCGGCCGCATCGGTGGCGACATAGGCGACATCGATAGCAGGAGAATGCTTGTCCTTGTATTCAACCTCAGCTTCCGCCAACGCAGAACCACAGTCCATGCACCAGTGCACGGGCTTGAAGCCTTTGTGCAAATGCCCATTGGCAACGATACGCGAAAGCGCGCGTACGATGTCAGCCTCGAACTTGAAATCCATGGTCAGGTAGGGATTGAACCAGTCACCGAAGACGCCCATGCGGATGAATTCCTTGCGCTGGCCATCCACCTGCCGCGCGGCATACTCGCGACACTTCTGGCGAAACTCCGCCGCGCTGACCTTCACTCCCGGCTTGCCGACCTTCTTTTCGACGTTCAACTCAATGGGCAGCCCGTGACAGTCCCAGCCCGGCACATAGGGGGCATCAAACCCGTCCAGGGCACGTGATTTAACGATAATATCCTTGAGCACCTTGTTGACCGCGTGCCCGAGGTGCAGCTCACCGTTGGCATAGGGAGGCCCGTCATGCAGGATGAACTTTGGCCGCCCCGCAAAGGTTTCACGAATCTTGCCGTAGAGGTCCATTTCCTGCCACTGCTTGAGCCGCTGGGGCTCGCGCTGCGCCAGGCTGGCTTTCATGGGAAATGCCGTCTTCGGCAGGTTCAGGGTTTCTTTGTAGTCACTCATATCGCTGCTATTTCCGTGCCTGCTCGAACCAGGCGCGCGTTGATTCAATGTCGTTGGCGATGTTCTGCTTCAACTCGTCCACCGATCCAAACTTGATCTCTTCCCTCAACTTGTGACGGAAGGTCACTTCGATGTGCTGTCCATACAACTCAATCTCACGGTCAATCAGGTGCACCTCAAGATTAGCCTTGATGCTGTCATCAACCGTTGGGCGTACACCCACGTTTGCCACACCGTATGCGCCATTGAGGCCAGCCCCACTCACTTCTACCGCGTAGACCCCGGAGAGCGGTGCTCGCAAGCGACGCAACTCCAGGTTTGCCGTCGGCGTGCCGATCGTCTGGCCCAATTGCCGGCCATAAACGACCTTGCCGGAGATACTGTAGCGTCTGCCGAGCATCTGCTCTGCGCGCGCAAAATCCGCTGCTTCCAGTGCTTCGCGAATACGCGTGCTACTGACCCGCTGTCCCTGCCAGGTCTGCGTCGGTGTCGGGCCGGCATCATAGCCGTGCCGCGCGCCCTCCCGCTGAATAAAACGCACATCACCCTGGCGGTCGTTGCCAAAGCGAAAATCGTCTCCCAACACGATGTAGCGCACCCCTAGCCCGGTCACAAATACGTCTTCCACGAACTGCCGGGCTGACATCACCCGCAGCGCATCGTTAAAACGAATTCGCAACATACGATCCACGCCCAGTTCTCGCATGGCCACGAACTTCTCGCGAAAGCTCATAATCCTGGGTGGCGCCTGCACGGGCGCAAAAAACTCGCGGGGCAACGGCTCAAATACGATAACCGCACTGGGCATTCCCAGCTGCGCAGCCTTTTCGCGAAGGTGTGCAATCACGGCCTGGTGTCCGAGGTGTACCCCGTCAAAGGCACCGATAGTGGCCACACAACCACGGTGTCTGGGCCGCAAATTGTGCAGGCCGCGAATCAGCTCCATGAGATAAGGGAATGCCCAGTCAAACCAAACGGAGGATTATAGCGAATGCGCAGAGCAGCGGGAACGGACAATTTGCTGATCAGGGCGGATGGTATCGACGCCGTAGCGTCGACTAGACGGCCCCCGGGGCACGCAAATGACGCAGTCGCGTGCCCGTGAGTAGATGCGTCCCCAGGTAAGCCAGCGCACCCGCGATACAAAGCACGGATATTTCCAGCGAGCGGCGCTGCCAGCCCCACTCCTGCCACAGGGAAATATCCTCGTGCAGCAGCAGCAACACGGCGGCCATCACCAGGGTGGCCGCAGCCAGGCGCAGGGAATAGACCTGCCAGCCCGGCTGCCAGCTGAAGACGCCCTGCCTGAGCAAACCACGCAACAGCAGGCCCGCATTCAGCCAGGCTGAGGCGCTGGTAGCCAGCGCCAGCCCCACATGCCCGAGGTTGAAGTACCAGAGCAGCGGCAGCACAAAGGCCAGGTTCAGGACCATATTGGCAACCATCGCGATAATGCCGATCTTCACCGGGGTGGCAGTATCCTTGCGCGCGTAAAAACCCGGTGCCAGGACCTTGACCAGCATAAACGCCACCAGACCGAGGCTGTACGCGCGCAGGCTCAGGGCCGCCATATCCACATCGCGGGGCGTCAGCGCGCCATACTGGAACAGGGTTACCAGGATCGGTTTGGCCAAAAGCACCAGGGCCAACGCCGCGGGAACACCGATCAGCAGCACGGATCGCATCGCCCAGTCCAGGGTGACGGCGAATTGCTGCTCTCGCGCTGCGGCACGGTGTGCAGACAGGTTGGGCAGAATCACAGTGGCAATGGCGATACCGAATACGCCCAGCGGCAGCTCGGCGAGACGATCCGAGTAGTAGAGCCAGGACACGCTGCCAGTGGGCAGGAATGACGCCAGCACCGTATCCAGCAACAGATTAATCTGGCTCACTGAGACACCAAACAAAGCCGGCACCATCAGTTTCAGTATCCGACGCACACCCTCATGGCGCAGGTCGAATACCGGTCTCGGCACCAGGTCCAGGCGATACAGGGACGGCAGTTGAAACAACAGCTGGATAACGCCGGCAAAGAACACTCCCCAGGCAAGCGCAAATACCGGTTCATGGAACCAGGGTGCGGCCACGGTCGCTGCAAATATCAGCGACAGGTTCAGGAACACCGGAGTGAAGGCCGGCACGGCGAAACGCCCATAGCTGTTGAGTATGGCGCCACAGAATCCCGTCATCGAAATCAACAACAGGTAGGGGAAGGTGATTCGGATCATGTCCGCCGTGAGCTGGAACTTTTCCGGCTGGCTGACAAACCCGGGGGCGAAGATCATCGCTACCAGTGGCGAGGCGAGCACCGTGAGCAGGGTCAGCAAAAGCAGGGTACCACCCAGCACGCCTGCCACACGATTGACCAGGCCCTGCACCGCGAGCAGTGCATTGCCCTGCTTGTAATCGGCGAGGACCGGCACGAAAGCCTGCGCGAAAGCGCCCTCTGCGAACAGGCGGCGCAGGAAATTGGGGATCTTGAAGGCTACAAAAAAAGCGTCCGCATTGGCGCTGGCACCCACGAAAGCGGCGATAACAATATCGCGCAGCAGCCCGAGAACGCGCGATATCATGGTCATGCTGCCGACCAGCGCGCTCGAGCGTAGCAAACCGGGTTGCGCTTTCTCTGGCAGGTCAGCCATAGGCGGCAGTGCCGGGGCCTAGGCCCAGCGCTCCCTTACCCGGTCAAGATTGTTTTGCAGCCAGAGCAAGGAGATCAGCGTGTGACCGTTGGGGATGCGATCCTGCTCCAGCAGCGCCAGGGCGTCTGCAACCGGGACCTGGTGCACCAGGATATTCTCCCCTTCTTCGGCGAGTCCGTGTACGCCACCGGCAACATCCCCTGCCACCCGACCGCAGAACAGGGAGACCTTCTCAGTGCAGGCCCCGGCACTGGGCAGGACGGTCGCTATTGGCAGCAGCTCGTCCACCCTGCAACCCGCCTCCTCCATCGTTTCCCGGTGGACGACGTCCTCCGAGGACTCACCCGGCTCAACAATGCCCGCGATCAACTCCAGCATCCACGGGCTCTGTCCATCGCGCATGGCCCCGGGGCGGAACTGCTCTATGAGCACCAGTGAATCGGTTTCAGCGTCGTAGGGCAACACCCCGACTGCATCACCACGCTCGAAAATCTCGCGCACCTGGGGCTCGACCCAGCCACCTCCGAAAGCGCGGTACTGGACCTTGACGCGACGGATACTGAAGTAACCCTGAAATACGGTTTCATCTTCCAGCACCCTGACATCGTCGGCATTAAAGGTGAGATCGAGGGGCATCAGAAACGACCGGCGGTATACCAGTTGACCTCGCGTGAATGCTTCTCGACCTGGTCGGCCACATCCAGCACCAGCCCAAACAACGCCATACGTACCAGCACGCCATTGTCAGTCTGGCGGAAAATGGCGAGATTGGGATTGTCATTGAGGTCATCGTCAAGCTCGCGCGCATTGTCACGTGAATCGCGCGGCAGGGGGTGCATGATGACGGTATTGGGCTGGCAGTGAGCCGTGTAGACACTCTGGTTGAGACGGAAGCGGCCGCGATAGAGGTCAGCTTCCTCCCGCGAACTGAAGCGTTCCTCCTGTATGCGCGTGGAGTAAACGATATCAACCCGGGCGATACTCTCCTCCAACTGGTCTGACTCCACGACCTTGAGGCCGGCAGTGCGCATTTGCTCGACAATCTCTGCTGGCATGCGCAGCTCAAGTGGACTTACCAGTTGTACTTCGACACGGCTGAACAAACACAGCAGCTTGCACAGGGAGTGCACCGTGCGCCCGTACCGCAAGTCGCCGAGCATGGCGATGCGCAAGGTATCCAGGGTGCCGCCATGGGCTGCCACCTCGTTCTTGATGGTGTACAGGTCAAGCAATGCCTGACTGGGGTGCTCATTGCTGCCGTCACCCCCATTGAGCACCGGCACGCGACTGGCGGCGGCAAATTCCGCCACCGAGCCCTCTGCCGGGTGGCGCATGACAATGACGTCGGAATAACCACTCAGTACACGGGCCGTATCATATAGCGACTCGCCCTTGGCGATCGCTGTGGACTCGAACCCTGTGGTCTCCCTTACCTCGCCACCGAGCAGGTTGAAGGCACTGCCAAAGCTCACCCGGGTACGTGTGCTGGGCTCAAAAAACATATTGCCCAGGATGGCCCCGTCGAGAACCTTGGTCACGCGCTTGCGCTGGGCATAAGGGCCCATGGCATCTGCTACGGAAAAAATACGTTCCACATGGCCGCGCTCAAATTGTGCGATGGAGAGGATGTGGCTACCGGCAAAATCCATTGATGCTGCATTCCCTGATACGGACGGTTCGACCTGCGGAATTATACGACCGGGAGAAACACCCCGCCATGTGCTTAATACCGGCATTAACGCCCAGAGCCGGGGGCCGGGCAGACACCGCAGCTTGCTCTGACACTGGTAGTCACGCCCGAGCAGCGGGCCGCAACCCCGGGCAGCCAGCTAGACCAGCAGGCTGTCGCCGTACTCCAGCAGTTGTTCCATCAGTTGGCACTGCTCCGAAGACAGTTCCCCTGATGCCACCAGCGCTTCGATCATGTGCTGGTAATCCTCCATACACAGGCTCGCCCCCTCTCCGGGTTCAGTCAGGCGCTGAAAGCGGTACTCTTCCCATTGCGCCCTTTCCTCGCCTGAGAGACTGTCGGGAAAGTTGCGTGCGCGATATCGGAACAACATCTCCGGCAAGCGACTGTCTTCGAACGGATAGCTGCTGTTGGCGAGTTCCTCGGGGGCGCTGTCGCGCACCTGGTCCATCAGGCGTTTGTCAGCAGCGGAGAAAAAACCACCGCTGTACAACATACGGTCAGGGTCGGTTATTTCCTGGTACTCGCGCCGGGAATAGACTGACTGCAGCTTGTGTTCAAATGCCCCGGCATCGGCGGCACGGAATTCCCGCAACACAGCCAGGTGCTTGCGACAGCGATCACCGGAAATACCGAGCCTTGAGGCCGTCTCCGGGTCCGCCATCTTTGCGGTCACCAGCAGCGGACAGCGATTGAGGTGAACGGTTTTCAGCCCGGGCCGGGCGATGCCTTCCGGCAAGTCTTTATTGCGCGTGTACAGGCGCTCGCAAATCGTTGCCGCAGATTCTTCCACCAGGACCGCAGGATCTGCCATCAGGTCGAAGCAGATGACTTCGTTCTTGTTGGTGGGATGCATGGCCAGCGGCGCAATCAGAGCGATGTTGTCATGCTGCGCGCCGAACATCCCGGATACATGCAGGACCGGCTTCATTGAATTGACATCCAGCATGGCGGCGGCCGACTTTTTATCGCGGTGTCGCAGCACGTAGTCAAAGAGACGTGGCTGCCGTTCGCGAACCAGGCGCGCCAGGGCGATGGTGGCGTGCACATCTGAAAGGGCATCGTGGGCGGCATCGTGGGCGATGCCATTGGCGGCAGTGAGCTCCTCAAGGCGAAAACTGGGCAAGCCGTCCTCACGCAAAGGCCAGTTGATACCATCCGGTCGAAGGGCGTGGCAGGCGCGCACCATATCGATGATATCCCAGCGCGAGTTGCCATTTTGCCATTCCCTGGCATAGGGATCGTAAAAATTACGATACAGCGTGTACCGCGTGACTTCGTCATCGAAGCGCAACGAGTTATAGCCCACGCCGCAAGTGCCCGGCTGCGCCAGTTCCCGGTGGATGCGGGCGATAAATTCCGCCTCAGGGACGCCTTCGGCGAGCGCCTGTTGCGGCGAAATTCCGGTGATGAGGCATGCCTGGGGATGGGGCAAAAAATCGTTTGCCGGGCGGGAAAAGATCACCAGCGGCTCACCGATCGGGTTCAGCTCGGCATCGGTACGCAGCCCGGCAAATTGCACCGGGCGATCGCGAGAGGGATCGGCGCCGAAGGTCTCGTAGTCGTGCCAGTAAAAGGTTTCCGGCACAGGCTCAGCTGACTTCCAGCGCCTGTTCTTCGATCCTGGCCTGCCAGATTTTAGGACCCACTTCATGTACCGAGGTACCCTCGGCATCGACGGCCACGCTCACCGGCATATCCTTCACTTCGAACTCGTAGATCGCCTCCATACCCAGCTCAGGGAAGGCCACCACCTTCGCCGAGGTAATGGCCTTGGATACCAGGTAGGCTGCGCCGCCCACCGCCATCAGGTAAACCGCGCGATGCTTCTTGATCGCCTCGACACCCGCCGGCCCGCGTTCCGCTTTACCGATCATGCCGAGCAGACCCGTCTGCTCGAGGATAAAATCTGTGAACTTGTCCATACGCGTTGACGTGGTCGGGCCAGCGGGACCAACCACCTCATCGCGAACCGGATCCACCGGCCCCACGTAGTAGATAAAGCGCCCCTTGAGGTCCACCTCATCGGGCAAACCCTGCCCCGACTCGATCAGTTCTTTCATCTTCTTGTGCGCAGCATCGCGGCCGGTCAACATCTTGCCTGATAAAAGCAGGGTATCGCCGGGTTTCCATTGCGCTGCTTCTTCGGGGGTTACCGTATCCAGATTCACCCGGCGCACGCCCTCGCCCACTTCCCAGGTAATATCAGGCCAGTCATCAAGGCTTGGGGGGGTCTGCAGCGCCGGGCCGGAACCATCGAGCACAAAATGCGCGTGGCGTGTTGCCGCACAGTTCGGAATCATGCAAACAGGCAGCGAGGCAGCGTGCGTTGGATACTCCTTGATTTTCACATCCATCACGGTGGTCAGGCCACCGAGTCCCTGGGCACCAATACCCAGCTTGTTTACCGCCTCCATCAACTCAAGCCGCAGTTCCTCGGCTCTGCTGGCAGGCCCCCGTTCGCGCAATTCGTGAATATCGATAGGCTCCATCAGCGCTTCCTTGGCCATGACAGCCGCCTTTTCGGCTGTCCCGCCAATACCGATACCGAGCATGCCCGGTGGGCACCAGCCCGCGCCCATGGTCGGCACGGTCTTGACCACCCAGTCGACGATGCTGTCGGAGGGATTGAGCATCACCATCTTTGACTTGTTTTCAGATCCGCCGCCCTTTGCCGCCAGCTGTACATCCACGGTGTCGCCGGCGACAACCTCCATATGGATCACGGCGGGCGTATTGTCCCTGGTGTTCCTGCGCGCACCGGCAGGATCTTCCAAGATAGAGGCGCGCAGCACGTTGTCGGGGTGGGTGTAAGCCCGGCGCACACCCTCGTTGACCATGTCCGCCACGGACATTTCAGCATCCCACTGCACATCCATACCGATTTTCAGGAATACCGTCACGATGCCGGTGTCCTGGCAGATAGGCCGGTGCCCCTCTGCGCACATGCGGGAATTGATCAGGATTTGCGCCATGGCGTCCTTGGCAGCGGGGTTTAGCTCACGCTGCCACGCCTGGTGCACGGCATCAACGAAGTCTTTGGGGTGGTAATAGGAGATGAACTGCAGGGCATCGGCGACGCTATCGATGAAATCGTCCTGACGAATCACGGTCATGGCGGGGTTCCTTGCTGTTGGCGGGGGGATTTAAATGCGGGCCATATTGTACACCGCCGGGCGAGACGGGAAAGCCCTACCAAAGTCCCGGGGTTGGCGTTATGCCGCAGTCACAACGGGGCGATGCGGATCTGCGCCAGCAGGGAAACCGCGCTACAAAGTAATCGCCAGGTAGCAGTGGCCCCTGAAGACCGCCAGAACACGAGCACACAGGCGCGAATGCCACAAACAGCGTGGTGAGCGACCGAAACACCGGTCTTGCCCGGTACAGATCACGGTGCCGCTTGCAGTGCGCGAACGGCCGCCTCCAGGTTATTGATGCTGCCATTCACCTGGCGCCGGAACGCATCGGTGGCCTTCACGGCCTCCTCGTTACTTTTCACCTGGCGATTCAGCTTGGCCATATCAAGGTTGATACGATTCAGCGTGTCGGCAACACGCTCAACTTCTGCCTGGTTGCTCTTGGCGCTAGTCATCAGGCGCGAGAGGTCCCCGGAAACGCTCTTCAGTTTGGCGAGGTCCGCCGCGGCGCCGTCAGCCTTGTCCTGCAGTGCCTTGACAGACTTTTCGTTAGCCGCAATCTTGCCACTGTGGCTCTTGCTTGCCGCCTCCAGCTTGCCCAAACGATCCTTCGCCTGCTTCCAGACATTGTCCCAGAGCTTACGTACCTCAGAGTCCAGTTCCTTGATCTTCGCCGCCTGAACGGCAGCATTCTGGCTCATGCCTTCATCAGTATCAGAGAGGCGCGCCTCCAGGTCAGCGATCCTCGCCGCGTATCCGTCGAGCGCACTGTTCGCCTGCTGCAACTGGCCCTGCAATTGCCAGGCCCAGGCGCAGGCAACAGCGCCCGCCACCAGCCCCGCCAGAATAAACAGCCTGGCCAACATGCCGGTTCCAGCTGATTTTTCGGCGGGCGGACGTGCCGCACCCCCGTTCCGGCCCGACGCGGGACGCTTGCTCTTTGCGCCCGCCTTTGGCTTGCGGGCGGGCCCGGCACCGGGCGTAAACTCGCGGTCACGGGAGGGCACTATAGAAGGAATGTGGTCAATATCGTCTTTGGACATGGGCGTTAGTGCTGTCTCGATAATTGGGGAGATTATACATGGGACGCCTGGCAGCCCAAGGAATTCCCGGCGGGAAGCGTGAAAAGTGCATGCATCGTGGCGGCCTGCGGACAAGAATAAAAAAACGGGGCCGAGGCCCCGTTTTACTGCTTCAAGCTGATGCGCTGGTTAGCCGTTCAGCTGTGCAGCCACTTCATCGGCAAAATCGACCTTTTCCACCTCGATACCTTCACCCACTTCGAAGCGTACAAATGAGGCGACTTCAGCGCCAGCGGCGGAGACCAGCTTGCCCACGGTGACATCCGGGTCCTTGACGAAAGCCTGTTCCACCAGCGAGTTCTCGGCCAGGAACTTTTTCACCCGTCCGCCAATCATCTTTTCAATAATTTCCGGCGGCTTGCCAGATTCCTGGGCCTGGGCAGTGTAGATTTCCTTTTCCTTGGCAATCACTTCCTCAGGCATGTTAGCGGGGGCCACTACCTGGGGATTGACGGCAGCCACGTGCATGGCAACGTCCTTGGCCAGGTCCTGGTCACCACCCTTGAGCTCAACCAGGACAGCGATACGGTTGTTACCGTGCACATAAGCACCTACAACACCAGCGTCAGCGTTCACCACCTCAACGCGGCGCACACTGATGTTTTCGCCAATTTTCTGTACCAGCGCCTCACGAGCCGCCTCCAGTTCGCCTTCCATCAGGGCAGCAACATCGGTTTGCTTGTCGTTGAACGCCGCGTCAGTAACGCGATTGACAAAGGCGAGGAAGTTATCGTCACGGGCGACAAAGTCGGTTTCGGAGTTCACTTCAACCAGCACGCCATAGCTGCCGTCATCCGCCACGCGGATAGTGACCACGCCATCCGCCGCGGTGCGACCGGCTTTCTTGGCCGCTTTCATGCCGCTGGACTTGCGCAGTTCTTCGATTGCCTTATCGACGTCGCCATCGGCGGCCGCCAGGGCTTTTTTACACTCGAGCAGACCCAGGCCGGTGCGCTCACGTAATTCTTTAACCAGTTTTGCTGACATTGCTTGCTCTCCTGTGCAATCCCGGGAAATCGGATCTTGAAAATAAAAACCCCGGCCGCCATGGCGCCGGGGAAGAGTCAGGTTCCCGTCGCTACTGTTGCGGTAACGACGGGGAGGTGCATCTACTCGGCGGCCTCGGTGGCAGCCTCAGCAGCGTTGGATTCCTCAACGAACTCATCTTTCTTGCTGGCAATGGCCTCACCGCTTTCAGCACGCCCTTCCAGGCAGGCATCGGCAACGGCTGTCACATACAGCTTGATAGCGCGGATCGCATCGTCGTTACCGGGAATGACGTAGTCGACGCCGTCCGGGTTGCTGTTGGTATCGACGATACCGATCACAGGGATACCCAGCTTGTTGGCTTCGGTGATGGCGATGCGCTCGTGGTCCACGTCCACTACAAACAGCGCATCAGGCAGGCCGCCCATGTCCTTGATACCACCGATGGAACGTTCCAGCTTCTCCATGTCGCGCGTACGCATCAGCGCTTCTTTCTTGGTCAGCTTGTCGAAAGTGCCGTCGGCTTGCTGCGCTTCCAGATCGCGCAGGCGCTTGATGGAGGCACGGATAGTCTTGTAGTTGGTGAGCATGCCACCAAGCCAGCGATGGCTGACGTAGGGCTGTCCAGCGCGCTCGGCCTGTTCCTTGACAATCTTGCCAGCGGCACGCTTGGTGCCGACGAACAGAATCTTGTTCTTGTTGGCGGCGAGGCGCTTGACCATATCCAGCGCTTCGTTAAAGGCCGGCACGGTGTGCTCGAGGTTGATGATGTGAATCTTGTTACGGGCACCGAAGATGTACTGGTCCATTTTAGGGTTCCAGTAGCGGGTCTGGTGTCCGAAGTGTGCGCCTGCCTGCAGCAGGTCGCGCATGCTTACTTGCGACATAGTTCAAATACCTTGATTTGGGTTAATCCTCCACATATCCCCGATTCCAAACCCCAAGCCAGAGACTGGAGGGCACCCTGGAACAGGTGTCGATATGTGTGCGTCGTTTAATTCACGTTAACCAGCGACCCGGCCTCATGGCCTTACCCCGGAAAACGAGCCGCGTTTTATACCACAGTGACCTGCTTCGTTAAAGCGCTAAATCACCTCAGTTTTTCCGCGTGATACCCGCGGACCGGATGGATGAGGTAGAATGTCCGACCTTGGCGGCCCAGGATTGCCGCCTGATTCTGTTTTTATCCATTAATATCAATGAGTTGGACATGGGTGTAACAATCAAGAGCGCAGCTGAAATAGAGAAGATGCGTGCCGCAGGCAGTCTCGCCGCAGAAGTACTGGAAATGATAGAGCCCCATGTCGACGTGGGAATCACCACCGGCGAACTTGATCGCATCTGTCACGATTACATCATCAGCAAGGGCGCCATACCCGCCCCGCTCAATTATCACGGCTTCCCGCGCTCCATCTGCACCTCGGTCAATGACGTGGTCTGTCACGGCATCCCCTCAGACACCAAGAAACTGAAAAATGGGGACATCATCAATATCGACGTCACGGTGATCAAGGATGGCTACCACGGCGATTCCAGCATTATGGTGGAAGTCGGCAAGGTAGCTACCCATGCCCAGCGCCTTATCCAGATCACCCAGGAATGCCTGTACAGGGCTCTGGAAATAGTGCGACCGGGTGCGACCCTGGGCGATATTGGCGCCACTATCCAGCAGCATGCTGAAAAGAACTACTACTCGGTGGTGCGTGAGTATTGCGGCCACGGCATCGGCAAGGTTTTTCACGAAGACCCACAGGTACTGCACTACGGTAAAAAGGGAGCGGGCCTGGTGCTGGAACAAGGCATGACCTTCACCATCGAACCGATGATCAACGCAGGGAAGCGCCAGACGCGACTCAATGCCAAGGACGGGTGGACGGTGACCACTCGCGACGGCAGGCTGTCGGCCCAGTGGGAGCACACCCTCGGCGTGACAGCAGACGGTTGCGAAGTATTCACCCGCCGCTCCAACGAGACTTTTTAATTATCACTGTGCCTACGCCATTCCCCAGACTACCCAGAGAAGCCTTCGACCAGAAGGCATTTATCGCCAACCTCGGTGAAGGCGACCTGCTGGCAACCTGCAAAAACGCTATCGAGCAGTGCACGCAATACCTTTACCGGCAGTATCGGGCCGGAGCGGACGCCGGCTTGCTCATCCGCCAGCGCGCCGTGTTCATGGACCAGTTGCTAGGCGGACTTTGGGATATACAGGAGTGGACGTCTGACGATCTCGCGCTGGTGGCAGTGGGCGGCTATGGCCGCGGCGAACTGCACCCCCACTCCGATATAGACATTCTGCTGCTGCTCAGTGATGACTGTGACGAGGCGACTGGCCAGATCGAAGCCTTCCTCACCCGGCTCTGGGATATCGGCCTGGATATCGGGCACAGCGTACGCACGGTAGAGCAGTGCGTGGACAATGCGCGCGAAGACATCACCATTCTCACCAACCTCATGGAGGCGAGAGTACTGCGCGGCCCCGAATCGCTGATGCAGGAGGTGCGCGAACTCACCGGGCCGAAAAATATGTGGCCCAGCGCCGAATTTTTCCGCGCCAAGCTGGCCGAGCAACGGGATCGACATCACAAGTTCGCCGACACTGAATACAATCTGGAGCCCAACGTAAAAAGTTCGCCGGGCGGCTTGCGCGACCTGCAGATCATTGGCTGGATCGCCGAACGTCACTTCGGGGTCGAGTCGCTGGAACGCCTCACCACCGAGGCTTTTCTCAACGCAGATGAAATGCAGGTACTCCGTGACGGGCGCGAATTCATGTGGAAAGTGCGCTTTGCGCTGCACATGGTCACCGGCCGCGAAGAGGACCGCCTGCTGTTTGACCACCAGCGCGAACTGGCCCGTATCTGGGGCTTTGAAGACGACGAAAAACTGGCCGTCGAAAAGTTCATGCAGGTCTACTATCGATGGGCGCAGGCGCTGGGCATGCTCAACGAGGTGCTGATCCAGAACTTCGACCAGGCCTTTCTCACCGCAGCCGGTGACCACGACGTCCTGGAACTGAATGGCCGCTTCCAGATGCGCAACGGCTATATCGAAGCGCGCAACGACAACGTGTTCAAGATAGACCCGTCGGCCATTCTGGAAGTATTCCTGTTAAGCGCGCGTAACGACGCCATCAACGGCATCGCCGCGCCGACCATTCGCCTGCTGCGCAACAGCCTGCACCTGATCGATGACAACTTTCGCGCCAGTGAGATCAACAAGCGCATGTTTATCGACCTGCTGCGCTCGCCCTATAAGCTGACGCGTCAGCTCAAGCGCATGGTGCGCTACGGAGTCATGGGTCGCTACATCCCCGCGTTCGGGCAGATCATCGGCCAGATGCAACATGACCTGTTTCATGTCTACACCGTGGATGCCCACACCCTGGAAGTGATCGAGAACATGCGCCGCTTCCAGATCCCGGAATTCGCCGAACAGTTCCCGGTAACCAGCCGTGTGACCTGCAGGCTGCCGAAAATCGAACTGCTGTACCTCGCCGGCCTGTTTCATGACATTGGCAAGGGTCGCGGCGGTGACCACTCGGAACTGGGCGCGGTCGACGCAAGAATATTCTGCCAGCAGCACGGCCTGTCGAAACGCGAAACCAACCTGGTGGCCTGGCTGGTTAAAAATCACCTGACCATGTCGGCGGTCTCGCAGCGTCGCGATATTTCAGACCCCGAGGTCATTTTGCAGTTTGCCCAGCACGTCGGCGACCAGGATCGGCTCGACTACCTGTTCGCACTGACGGTCGCCGACATCAACGGCACCAACCCTACCCTGTGGAATGCGTGGCGCGGCAGCCTGCTGCGGCAGCTGTATACCGAAACCAAGCGTGCATTGCGTCGCGGCCTGGAAAATCCGGTCGACAAGCAGGTCTGGATAGACGAAACACGGGACGCGGCCATCGATCTGCTGGAGTACCGCGGCTTCACTCTCGAGGAACTGGAAGACATCTGGCAGCAGCGTGGCGAAGATTACTTCCTGCGCGAGAAGGCCGAAGATATCGCCTGGCATACGGAGGCGGTAGCCGGCCATCACGACAAAACCAAACCGCTGGTGGTGGTGCGCTCCAGCATCGATTCCAGCGTCGCCAATACCACGCAGATCTTTATTCACGCACGTTCCAGCGCGCAACTGTTCCCCTGCATCTGTGCACAGCTGGAACAGCTCAACCTGTCGGTACACGACGCGCGCATCTACAATGCCAATGACGGCATGACCCTTGACACCTTTTCCGTGCTCGACTCCGACGGCAGCTCGATTGCCGAGGACGGCGCCCGACTGAATTACATCCGCGAACACCTGACCGAGGCACTGTCTGACTATTCCTCTGCCAGCGACCCCGTGCAGCGCCGCACACCGCGAGTCATGAAATCCTTCTCGGTACCCACCGAGACCTCCATGAGCGTGGACGAAATCAAGAATTTTTCCGTGCTGGAGATTGCCGCGCCGGACCGGCCTGGCCTGCTGGCCCGAATCGGGCGCATCTTTGTCGACTTCGACATCGAGTTGCAGGCGGCCAAGATCCAGACGCTTGGCGAGCGGGTGGAAGACGTATTCTTTATTACCGATTCCCGACAGCAGCCCATTACAGATCCCGAGACCTGCGCGGCCATACAGCAAGCGATCCGCGAGGAACTGGACGAACAGGCGGCAGCTTGAGGCAGTCCAGAGCATGAATCCACTACTCGAAACCCTGCAGCCTTACCCGTTTGAGAAACTGCGCCAGCTGTTTAATGGTGTAACACCGGCCGCAGACAAATCACCCATCGCGCTGTCCATAGGCGAACCCCAGCATGCAGCCCCGGATTTCGTGGTAGCGGCGCTGGCAGAAAACCTGCACAGGCTGGGAAATTATCCCCTAACCAGGGGCATGCCCGAATTGCGCAGCGCCATCGCCACCTGGCTGAGCCGTCGCTTCCAATTACAGGGCGTGGATGCCGAGCACCAGGTGTTGCCGGTAAGCGGCACCCGCGAAGCGCTGTTCGCGTTTGCCCAGGCCGTGGTAACACCCGGTGACGACGCCCTGGTATTGAGCCCGAACCCCTTCTATCAGATTTACGAAGGCGCCGCCCTGCTGGCGGGCGCCAGGCCTGAATTCATCAATTGCACGGCAGGCACTGGTTTCCTGCCCGATTTTGAGGCCGTGACCGCGCAGCAATGGCAGCAGTGTCAACTGCTCTATCTTTGCAGCCCTGGAAATCCCACCGGTGCAGTGTTATCGATCGAGCAAATGCAACACCTGGTGAGACTGGCCCGGGAATATGACTTCGTTATTGCATCCGACGAGTGCTATTCCGAGATCTATGACGACGAGTCTGCCCCGCCACCGGGCCTGCTGCAGGCATGTGCGGCAATGGGCGAGCACGACTATCGGAACTGTGTGGTATTCCATTCGCTGTCAAAGCGCTCCAACCTGCCGGGAATGCGCTCGGGCTTTGTGGCGGGAGACGCCGACATCCTGCGTCAATTCCTTCTTTACCGGACCTATCACGGTTGCGCCATGCCGCCACATCACCAGGTGGCCAGTATTGCGGCCTGGAGTGACGAGGCACATGTGGTCGAAAATCGATCACGCTATCGGGAAAAGTTTACCGCTGTGCTGGACGTGTTCGCCGGACACATCGATGTATCGCGCCCTCCGGCGGGGTTCTATCTCTGGCCGAAGACGCCGCTTGCGGACACCGAGTTTGCCCGTCGGCTACATGCCGAGGAGAACGTCACCGTGCTGCCAGGCAGCTTTCTCGCCAGGGAATCCGGCGGTATCAATCCGGGCGCCAGTCGTGTGCGCATGGCGCTGGTGGCAGAACTCGGTCAATGCGTGGAAGCAGCCCAGCGCATTGCGCACTTCACCGACAAACTGTAGGTCAATCCCGGTGCTGAAAGCAGAACGCGTGAACTTCATCCTGCAGCGCCTGCAGGCGCTGTACCCGGAAACCCCGGTACCGCTGGATCACAAGGACCCCTACACGCTGTTGATCGCCGTCCTGCTCAGCGCCCAGTGCACTGATGAGCGCGTCAACCAGGTGACACCCGCTCTGTTCGCGCTGGCGGACAACGCCGGGGATATGGCAAAGCAGGAGGTGGACACGATCCGCCAGATCATCCGGCCCTGTGGCCTGTCCCCACAAAAGTCAAAAGCCATCAAGAAACTCAGCGAGATTCTGGTGCAGGACTACGACGGCGAGGTGCCTGCGGATATGGCGGCGCTGGAAATGCTGCCAGGCGTGGGCCACAAGACGGCAAGCGTGGTCATGGCTCAGGCTTTCGGCGTTCCCGCGTTCCCGGTAGACACTCACATTCACAGGCTGGCACAACGCTGGGGGCTGACCTCGGGTAAAAACGTGGCGCAAACCGAGCGGGACCTGAAACGCCTGTTCCCGCAAGAATCGTGGAACCGCCTGCACCTGCAGATCATTTTCTATGGCCGCGAGTTTTGTACCGCGCGCGGGTGCGACGGGCGCGTCTGCGAGATTTGCCGTACCTGCTACCCGAATCGCAAACACCCGAAGAAGACGCTGAAGGCCTGAGTCCGGCCGTCTGAACAGGCCGCGCCTGCCCTGCCCCCGGGACGGGAATCAGCCGTCGTAAGGCACCCTGCCCTTCATGAACACCTCGCGATTCTCGCGCTTCTTCTCCTCGCTTTTACGCAACAACACATATACAGCGCCGGTACCGCCGTGACGCGGTTGCGCGCTGTGAAACGCCTGCACCATGTCGAGCTCGCGCAGCCAGAAATCGGTGCAACCCTTGAGAATGGAGGCGCGCTCGCGCTCGGCCTTGCTCTCACCTTTACCGTGGATCACCAGCGCGCTGCGTATGCCCAGGCGCACCGATTCCTGGATGAAATCATACAGCTCGCGGCGGGCCACACGCGTGGTCATCCGGTGCAAATCCAGGCGCGCCTCGGCCTCATAGCGACCCTGTTTGAGCTTGCGAAACACGCCGTTCTGCACCCCCGGTCGCTTGAAGTCCAGTACATACCAGGGGTCCAACGGCTCGATGGCCAGGCCGTCTTCGGTGAGGATATTGCCGTCATCGCGCCCATCCACCACGGCTGCCTCACGTCTGGCGGCCAGGGAGGAGTCGCGCTCAGATGGCTTGCGGGCCACGCGCACGCGCGCCGCCCTTTTCAGGGGCACCACGTCTGACATTTCATCGAGGAACAGGTCCGCTTCGTCGTCTGTCATAATTACACTCCCGGGCCAGTGGGCTATTATACCCACCTGAATTACGTCAGATACTACCGCTATGGACCACGTAAAAGCAGACAAGTGCCCGCTCTGTGGCGGCGACAACGCCTGCGCCATCGCTGCGGGCAGGGCTGCAGAGACCTGCTGGTGCCAGGGCGTGGTCATCTCGGCTGCTGCACTGGAGTCATTACCCCCGGAAGAGCGGGGAGTGCGCTGTATCTGCGAGACGTGCGCAACACAAGGGAGTCAGGACAGTGAAAGGTAATGTTGTCGGTGGAATCGGTTACCTGGTAGAGGGCGCAAAGCTGCTGACGCATCCATCACTGCGTCTCTTTGTACTCATCCCGCTCACAGTCAATATCATCATTTTTGGCTCACTCATTACCCTGGGCCTGAGCTACCTGAGCGATCTGATGGATAACTGGCTGGGTTCCATACCCGATTGGCTGGGGTTTATCGAATGGATCCTGTGGCCTCTCATCGGTCTCACCCTCAGCCTGATGACGGGCTACCTGTTTACCGCCGTGGCGCTGATCATTGCCTCTCCCTTTAACGGCCTGCTCGCCGAAAAGGCCGAGGAACTGGTGACCGGCCGGGAAGTCCCCGCGCTGGAGGGTCTGGGCGCGGCCCTGCTGATGGTGCCGCGCGGCATCTTTCGTGAACTCGCGAAATTGCTGTATTACCTGCCGATGGCGGCGTTCGTACTGCTGGTGACATTCATACCGGTGCTGAACACCGTGGCACCGTTGCTGTGGTTCCTGCTTGGCGCCTGGATGATGTCGATACAATTCGTCGACTACCCTATGGACAACCACCAGCTCAGTTTTGCCGATGTGAAGGAGGCGGTGCGCAGTCGCCGGCTCTCGAGCATGGGCTTTGGCGGGGCCGTCGCCCTGTGTACGGGGATACCGCTGGTGAACTTTTTCGTGGTACCAGCCGCAGTAGTAGGCGCCACCCTGCTGTGGAGCAAGGAACTCGACACGCAACGCTACTGAAGGCGACCTACGGGGCGGCCCTGGCGGCCGCCGGGAAATATCAGCGCAGCAGGTCTTCCGGCGGGTGTGTGCACTCCAGCGGCGTGCCCAGCAGCGCCTCCAGGTCAGGCAGCAGGAACGCGTCATCTTCACTGGCGAAACTGATTGAGGTACCGGTGGCGCCGGCCCGGCCCGTGCGGCCTATGCGGTGGACGTAGTCCTCGGGGTCCTCAGGCAGGTTGTAGTTCACCACGTGGCTGATGCCGTCTACGTGAATACCGCGACCGGCCACATCGGTGGCCACCAACACCTTGATCTCTCCGCTCTTGAACTGCTCCAGCGTGCGTGTGCGCTTGCCCTGAGGGATTTCACCTGACAGCACGCCGCACTTTACGCCGGATTTGCGCAGGCGCTCATACAGGCGGCGGACCTGGTCGCGACGGTTGGCAAAGACAATCAGGCTGCTGCAGTCATCACTGCGAATCAGGTTATTGAGAATGCGATAGCGCTGTTCCGAGCTGACCAGGTAGATTTTCTGGTCAACACTGTCGGTGGCCACACTTTCCGGCTCAATTTCCACTGTCACCGGCTCATAGGTCCACTGCTGGGACAAATTGATAATGTCCTGGGTGAATGTCGCCGAAAACAGCAGCGTCTGGCGATGTTCTTTTTTGGGGGTCGCCCGCACGATGCGCTTCACCTGCGGAATAAAGCCCATGTCCAGCATGCGGTCTGCCTCATCCAGCACCAGCACTTCGACGTGGTCAAGGTACAGGTCCCGGCGCCCCATGAAATCGAGCAGCCGCCCCGGCGTGGCGACCACCAGATCAACAATTTCGCGCTGCAGGCGATTGAGCTGTTTCTGGTAATCCATGCCGCCAATCAGCGTCACCACGTTGAGCCCGGTGTGCTTGCTGAGATCCGCGGCATCGGCGGCAATCTGCATGACCAGTTCGCGGGTGGGGGCGATAACCAGCGCGCGGGGCTCGCCGATAAATCGCTCACTCTCGACAGGATTACTGAGCAGGTCATTGAATATGGTAATTAGAAAGGCTGCAGTCTTGCCCGTGCCCGTCTGCGCCTTGCCAATCGCATCGTGGCCCTGCAGTGTGTGCGGGAGGACCTGCGCCTGGATCGGCGAGCAGTAATGGAAGCCAAGATCAGCAATGCCGTGCATCAGTTCATCGCGCAGGCCCAGGTCGTGGAAGCGTGTCTCTCCCTCTTTCGGCTCAACCGCAAAATCTTCGATGCTCCAGGGCTGCGCCGCCTCTTTCGGCTTACGCTGCCTGCGGCGCTTCCCGCCCTTGCCCTGCTGCTGCCTGTTCTCGCCAGAGTGCCCTTTTTCCGACTTCGGCTTGGGCGCGGGCTCTTTGCGCGCGGACTGCGAAGGCTTGGAGGACGATTCGGACGTATCGCGCACCGGCTCTTTGTTGCCGGACAGACGCCCAACTAAACTCTTTATCAACTGCCTGATTCCTGTAACTGATCAAAAAACGCGCGCCATTCTAGCACTTCCAGCTACTAATCGTCGGGATAATTTACCGCCACCGAGTTCCGGCCGAAGCTGCACCCCGTAATTCACCGCTTCAGCGCCCGGCGGGTGCCAGCCTGGACAGGTAGTAGTCCACGCTGACATAACGGCCGCCACCGGTGAATAGCAGCACCAGCAGCATAATCAGATAAGTCACGGCAAACTCGATGCCGTTATTCAGGATCACGAAATTGCCCTTTGCCGTCAGCCAGTTGTAGTTCCCGTGTTCGCGCAAAATATCCTTGGCCGCGCCGAGGCGCACGGCAATGTCCTGGGCGCCGGAGTCGGCAATCGCGGCCCAACCATTGGGCCAGTGCACGGCGAATATGGCCACCAGCATGGTGATCATCAACGGGATGGCGACCCAACGCGTGGCCAGTCCGATCAAGAGCAACAGTGCCCCGATCGCCTCGGTATACGCTGCAAGGTAAGCCATCAGCTCTGGTGCCGGGAGGCCAAGCCCCCAGTCCGGGTTACCAAACCACTCGATGGTGCTGTCAATGTTGGCGATCTTGTTGGTGCCGGCCATCCAGAAAACCGGTACCAGGTAGAGTCGCAACGCCAGTGGCGCCAGGCCATCTGCCTGCTGCAGACGAGGAAAGATTGCGTTATGTATGCTGTAATACCACCCGGCGATAGCGTTCATGCACGATTTTCCTGAAGGTCAGTTTCATCTGTGACAGCACATCCGCGTAAAAGGTTTCCCCGGCGGCCACTTTTCCTGCGCCACGCCCAACACCGCTGCCCTTCATGATTGACTGGCCCGCCTATCGCAGGGAGGTCTCCGCCCTGTTCGCCATTGCCTGGCCCATCGTCATCGCGCAGCTTGCGCAGATGGGCACCGGCGTGGTCGATACCATCATGGCCGGGCGCTACAATTCCGTTGACCTCGCCGCCATCGCCATCGGCTATAACATCTGGCTGCCCCTGTTCCTGTTCACCCTGGGCATCATGCTGGCAGTCTCAGTGATCGTGGCCCAGGACTTCGGCGCGAAGAAAGTGCAGCAGGTCCGCGATATCCTGCCGCAGGCACTGTGGCTGGCCCTGCTCCTTGGCGCCATTGTCGGGCCCGCCTGCTATCACGCCGGTCCCCTGCTGGAATTGCTCGACCTGGAGCCGGACACGCGGGACAAGAGTCTCGGATACCTGCAGGCCGTCGCATGGGGGTTACCGGCCACCGTGCTGTTCCAGGCGCTGCGCTGCCATATCCAGGGCATCGGTATCATGCGACCTTTTGCCGTGGCCAGCGTGGTGGGGTTTCTCGCCAATATCCCGCTGAACTATGCGTTGATATACGGCCAATGGGGCGCTCCCGAACTCGGCGCCACCGGCTGTGGCTGGGCCACAGCCATCTCCATGTGGCTGAGCCCGATATTAATCGGGCTGTATATGCTCGCGTCCAGGAGCCTGCGTACCTACTTGCCACCGCTGCGCCTGGTTGCTGCGGACCTGCGGTCAATGGCAGAGATAGTGCGCCTCGGCTTCCCCATCGGGATGACCTTCTTTCTTGAGATCGGCGTGTTCTCGGTAGTCGGGCTAATGATCGCCACCCTCGGCAACCATGCCATGGCTGCTCACCAGATTGCCTACAACGTGTGGGATGTGGTGTACATGCCGTTGATCAGCATCGGCTCGGCGATGGCGACCCGCGTCGGCCATGCCATTGGCAGCGGCGAGCACGAGCGGGTGAAAATTGCGGTGAAAACGGGGACGGCGATGACCGTGCTGGTGGGACTGGCATCCACCGCCCTGCTGCTCAGTATTCCCGGCTTACTGATCGCGGTTTACACCGACGACCCACAGATCCAGGGCCTGGCGGCCAGGCTGATCCAACTGGCCGCGCTGTTCATCGTCATCGACTCGGTGCAGGTCGCAGCCGCCTATTGCCTGCGTGCGTTCAAGGACACACGCTACCCGTTCCTGGTGATGTGCCTGTCCTACTGGCTGATCGCCCTGCCCCTGTCCTGGTGGTTCGGGCTGGAACTGGCAGTCACACCGGAAGACGGCACGGCAGATATCTGGAAGGCGTTGATCGCCGGTATCTGTGTCGCCACGGTGCTGATCACCTGGCGGCTGTTGCACACCCTGCGCAAACTCTTTCCGGCAACACCGGACAGCGGGGCCGCCTAGCCGCCCGGCAACAGTCAGCGCATGTGGGCGCAGTCCGGACAGTCATCGCGCGCGGCCACCGACAGTCGCTGCCATTGCATAGTGGCCAGGTCCGCCACCAGCAGGGCACCAACAAGCGGCTCGCCGTACCCGGACAGCAGCTTGATCGCTTCCATTGCCTGCAGTGCCCCCAGCACCCCCACTACCGGCGCCAGCACACCGCTATCACTGCAGGCCTCAAGGGGTCCGGCATTGTCCTCGGGATACAGGCAGCGATAGCAAGGCCCGCCGCTGGCCGGCGCAAAAACCGCCAGCTGGCCCTCGCCCCGGATCGCGGCCGCGCTTACCAGCGGCACGCCTGCGCGGATGCAGGCGCGATTGAGTGAGAAACGGGTGGCGTAGTTGTCAGACGCGTCCAGCACCACATCCACCCGCGCACAGCAATCGTTCATGGACTCGGCATCCAGGCGCTGTGCCACGACGCTTACCCGGACCTCGGGGTTGATGGCATGGATCGACTCTGCCGCAGAGGCGGCCTTGCTGCGCCCAATATCGGCATCACCGTGGGCTATCTGTCGCTGCAGATTGCTGAGTTCGACCTCATCCCCGTCGGCCAGGGTCAGCTGCCCGACCCCGGCTGCGCCGAGATAGAGTGCGGCCGGGCAACCCAGGCCGCCCAGGCCCACCACCAGTGCGTGCGCCGCGGCCAGTTTCTCCTGCCCGGCGACATCGAAGTCCGGCAGCAGTATCTGTCGGTTGTAACGCAACAATTGTTCGTCACTCAGCACCGCGGCGCCCCCCGCTGATTCGCTCCAGGCCGGCGAGGTCATGGCGGGTGGCCACGTCTTCGAAACCGTAGCGGGTGAGCAGGTCACGCACCGCCGCACCCTGATCAAAACCGTGCTCCAGCAGCAGCCAGCCACCGTCGCAGAGGTACGCCGGCGCCTGTTCAGCAAGGCTTGCCAGATCCCTGAGCCCTTCCTGTGCAGATACCAATGCCGACTCCGGTTCAAAACGCAGGTCCCCCTGCGACAGGTGCACGTCACCCTCACTGATGTAAGGCGGGTTGCTCACCAGCAGGTGAAAATCGCGTTCCTCAACGTGGGAAAACCAGTCCGACTGTTGAAAACGCACCTGCGAGAGCTCACAGCGCTGTGCATTTTCCCGTGCCAGATCTACCGCCGCCGCATGCTTGTCCACGCCGCTGACGCGCCAGGCGGGGCGCTCGCTGGCCAGCGCCAGGGCGATTGCGCCGGAGCCGGTACCCAGATCAAGCACGCGGGCGTCGCCCGGCAGCGGCAACTGCAGTGCCCATTCAACCAGTGTTTCCGTCTCTGGCCGGGGTATCAGGGTGCTGGGAGCGACGCGCAGGTCCAGGGACCAGAACTCACGCCGCCCGGTCAGGTAGGCTACCGGCTCGCCCTCACGGCGTCGTTGTAACAGTGTGTTGAATTGTGACAGGGTGTCTGCGCTCACCTGCGCTTCCGGCCAGGTATAGAGCCAACTGCGCGGCTTGCCGAGGCAATGGGCCAGCAGTATTTCGGCGTCCCGGACCGGGCTATCCCCGGGCAACCCCGAGGCACTGCGCAGGACATCCTGCACAGTGTCCATCAGTCCTCGCCCAGGGCCGCCAGCTGGTCCGCCTGGTATTCCTGGCGCAACGGCCCGATAACGGCACCCAGGTCACCCTCCATCACTTCGGCCAGCTTGTAGAGTGTCAGGTTGATACGGTGGTCCGTTAGCCGGCCCTGGGGGTAGTTGTAAGTGCGGATACGGTCAGAACGGTCACCTGTGCCCACCAGGTTGCGACGCTGTTCTGCCTGCTCTTCTGCTGCCTTGTCCTGGGCACTGGTCAACAGTTTGGCCTGCAACAGCGACATGGCACGAGCCCGGTTCTTGTGCTGCGAGCGCTCATCCTGGCACTCCACCACGATGCCACTGGGCAGATGCGTGATGCGCACCGCTGAATCGGTTTTATTTACGTGCTGCCCGCCGGCACCCGACGCCCTGTAGGTGTCGATGCGCAGGTCGGCCTTGTTAATCTCCACCGCATCGACCTCTTCGGCCTCGGGCATGATCGCCACGGTGCAGGCTGAAGTGTGGATGCGGCCCTGCGATTCCGTCTCGGGAACGCGCTGCACGCGATGCGCACCTGACTCGAACTTGAGGTGGGCATAGACATCGCGCCCTTCCACCCGGGTGATGATTTCCTTGTAGCCGCCGTGCTCGCCCGGCCGCTCTGACAGTACTTCTATTTTCCAGCCCTGGTTCTCGGCATAGCGTGAATACATGCGAAACAGGTCGCCAGAGAATATGGCTGCCTCGTCACCACCGGTACCGGCACGAATCTCCAGGAACACGTTGTGCGAGTCATTCGGATCCCGCGGTAGCAGCAGGGTCTGCAATTCTTGCTCCAGCTGCGCCAGCTCCCCCGATGCAGAGTCAATCTCCTCCTGCGCCATTTCCCGCAGGTCGGCGTCAGGGTCCTCAAGCATGGCGCGCGCTTCCTCGAGATCAGCCTTGACCTGGCTGTACTTTGCGTAGCACGTTACCACCGCCTCCAGTTCCGAGTATTCACGGGACAGATCACGAAACTGGTCCTGGTTGGAAATAATTTCACTGTCGCCGAGGAGCGCCGATACCTCCTCGTGCCGGTCAGTTAACGTTTCCAGCTTGGTCAGGAGAGATGCTTTCATTGCAGGGTGTGTCTCGAGTGGTCGGTATCGTCTTTGGAAATTTCCAGGGCATCCGCATCGCTGCGCTCCGCGTTCTCGGGAGCAGGGGCGGCCTCGGGAGTTGTTGACGCAATACCGAGCAGGCGCCGGGCGCTGTCCAGGTCGCCATGACGGCCCTCGGCGCTGGCCTGCTTCAGGCCCGCAGTGGGGGCGTGGATAAGTTTATTGGTCAGGCCGCGTGAGAACTGGGTTAAAACCTGGGCGGGGTCATCACCACGGCTTATGCTGCGCAGGGCCTTGTCCAGTTCCTGCTGGCGCAGCTGCTCTGCCATGCTGCGATAATCCTTGACGGCATCGACGGCATTTGCCTGCTTGACCTCACGGGTGTGCGCGGCGACACCCTCGGCAATAATAGTATCGGCCTTGCGGGCTTCGCTCTGGCGGCTGCGCAAATTCTCATCGACTATTTCACGCAGGTCATCGACGCTGTAAAGATACACATCGCGCAGTTCGCCCACCTGGGCTTCGATATCCCGGGGCACGGCGATATCCACCATCAACACCGGGCGATGCTTGCGCACTTTGATGGCCTGCTCAACGGCCCCTTTCCCCAGTATCGGCAACTGGCTGGCAGTGGATGTAATCACGATATCGGCGCGTGGCAGCTGCTCAGGTATCTCCGCCAGCAGAACCGCTTCGGCCCCGAACTTCTGGCCCAGTTCGCGCGCCCGGCCCAGGGTCCGATTGGCGATCACAATATTGGCGACACCGGCTTCTATGAGGTGTCGCGCAACCAGTTCGATGGTCTCCCCGGCACCAACCAGCAGGGCATTGCACTTCGACAGATCGGAAAAAATATGCCCCGCCAGGTCGACCGCCGCATAGGCGACCGATACCGGGTTCTCGCCAATCGCGGTGTCGGTCCGCACCCGTTTGGCAATAGCGAATACGCGCTGGAACAGCCGGTTGAGCTCACCACCCACCGTCCCCGATTCCCTGGCCACAGCAAATGCCGACTTCAGCTGACCGAATATCTGCGGCTCACCCAGCACCATGGAATCGAGTCCGGCGGCTACCTGGGCGATGTGGGTGAGCGCTTTTTCTGCTTCGTAGTGGTAGGCGGAGGCGCGCAATTCCTCGGCAGACAGATGATGGTAGTTGGCCATCCAGTCGATCAACTGCATGGCCTTGTCAGCGGGCACACTCCTTGGGGGGGCGATCGCGTAAATCTCGGTGCGGTTGCAGGTCGACAAAATCACCACTTCTTCCAGCCCGGCCGCGTTGCAGCAGTCCGCCATCGCCTCGCTAACCTGCTCCGGCGCGAATGCCACGCGCTCGCGAACCTCGACGGCCGCGGAGTTGTGGTTAATACCCAGGGCGATGAGATTCATGGTGTGCGCACAGTCTCCTGTTCACTGTGTGATCAATGGTGGTGTCGGCGGCAAGGGAGATGCGCCGCGAAAAAGCGGCGGCACCATAACATAAGTCACCGAAATCCGGGCATATTCTAACAAGATGGACAGCAAATAGCCCGCCAGCGTCACTGGGCCGGACAATTGGGTTTCAGCCTGCGGTTGTGTCATCATAACGGCCTTGTTCCCATATCAGCCGCTGTAACCTGCATGCCCCGTTTGTCTATTCATGCCATCGGCATCGCCCTTGGCCTCATCTTGCTAGCCGCTTGCGCGTCCACCCCCCCGGAGCACGCGGAGGCAACTGTGCAGGAGTCCGCCGGGAGTGACACCGATGAGGTTGCCGCGGAAACCCCAGAGACTCCCGAGCGCAGTTTCCCGGCGGAGAGTATCTACCCCCTGTTACTGGCGGAGTTCGCGCTGCGCCAGCACGACTACCAGACCGCCCTGGACCAGTATATGGAGCAAAGCCGGGTACTCGCTGATGCCGGGGTCGCGAGACATACCACACGCCTGGCACAGTTTGTCAGCGACGATGCGCGCGCCATCGAGGCGGTTCAACTCTGGCTGCAGCAGGATCCGGACAACCTGGAGGCCAACAACACTGCGGCCACATTAATGGCGCGCAACGGTCAGGCGCTGGACGCCCTGCCGCACATGGCGCACGTTTCGCGCAGCGGCAAGCAGGCAAACTACCCGCTTCTATTGCAGGGCTTTGGCGGACTCAGCGAACAGCAGCAGGCAGGCCTGGTATCCGGATTGACGGAACTGGCCAATGAATTCCCTGAAGATCCCGCCCTGCTGCTGACCCTGGCGCTGATCAACACAGAGTACGAGCAATACGATGCGGCGCTAACACGTTTGCAGGCCCTGTTTGCTGTGGAACCCGAACAGCACCAGGCCTTGCTGCTGGAAGCACGCATCCTGATTCGCACCGGTGCCCGGCGACCCTTCGCGCACATCGAGGATGTGTTGCAGTCCAACCCGCAGGACAGTCGCCTGCGCCTTGAGTATGCCAGGCTGCTCACCAATACCGACATGGACGCAGCGCGAAAGCAGTTTGAAATACTCTCCGCGCAATCGCCCGGGGATGCGGACCTGCTGCTGTCACTGGCCCTGATCAACCGTGAAACCGGTGACGACCTCGTCGCCAGAGCCTACCTGCAACAGGTTCTCGACACCGGTAAGCGCAAGGATGAGGCGCACTACTATCTCGGCCTCATTGCTGAAGATCGCAACGAAACCGCCGAAGCGCTGAGCCAGTATATGAAAGTGGGCGACAGTCGCCAGTATCTCAGCGCGAACCAGCGCATCGGGCAAATTCTCGTGGGCGCCGGCGAACTGCAGGCCAGCCGTGCCTGGTTCGCCAAGCAGCGCTTGCAGGTGCGCGGCCGCAGGGAACAGCTGTTCGGCATCGAGGCTGACATCCTCAGCAATGCGGGGGCGCTGGAGGCATCGCTCGCGGTGCTCAACGAGGGCATCAACAGCTATCCCGACTCCGCCTCACTGCGGTATGCCAGGTCAATGCTCGGGCAACAGCAGGATGACCTGGCCCTGATGGAAGCAGATCTGCGCGCCATTCTCGCCCGGGATCCAAACAATGCCACTGCGCTCAATGCACTGGGTTACACCCTTGCGGACCAGACTGAGCGCTACGAAGAGGCCTACCAGTTGATCAGTCGTGCGCTGGAACTGGACCCCGATGAACCGGCGATACTGGACAGCATGGGCTGGGTGCTATACCGCAAGGGCGAGCTGGACAAGGCAATCGAATACCTGACCCGCGCCTACGCTGCGATGCCCGATCCGGAGGTCGCGGCCCACCTCGGCGAGGCCCTGTGGCAGAAGGGTGAGCGAGAGCGTGCCCTGCGTGTCTGGCAGGGGGCCCTGCGACAGGACCCCAGCCACCGCATCCTGCTCGACACGCTGCAGCGGCTGGGCATCGACAACCTGCTCACAGCCCCCACGGCACCGGCCGCTGAAAGCACGATATGAACAGCCGTTTCGTCGCGATAGTCTGCTGCGCCTGCCTGTGGCTCTCTGGCTGCGCGGGGCTGCAAAAACCCGCACCTGATGACCTGAGCTGGCAACAGCACCGCGAAGCATTGCAACAGCTGGAGCATTGGACAGCCAGCGGCAAGGTCGCCCTGCGCTCACCGGAGCAGGCCGAATCGGCCGGCATGGTGTGGCAACAACGGGGCGGGGCCACCTCAATCCGCCTGTCCGGGCCTGTTGGCATTGGTGCCACGACGCTGGACAGCGATGGCGAGTACCTGGAAATCCGCCAGGGAGATGAATACAGTCGCTGGCGCCTGGACGATGCCCTGTTGCCGCAATCGGGCCGGCACTGGCAATTACCCCTGCAGGCGCTGCCTTACTGGATCAGGGGCATACCCGCGCCCGCACTGCCGCTACAGGAGGTCACCCTTGATGCCAACGGCCGCCTGCCGCTGAGCATACAGCAGCTGGACTGGACGGTGGACTACGAGAGCTTCGGCGAATTCGAGGGTCACACACTGCCCACACGCCTGCGCGTTTACCGCGAGGATACCAGTGCGCGTATCATCCTGAGACAGTGGCGAGGATTCACCTCACCGTGAGCAAGAGCCTGACACTGCTTTCACCCGCCAAACTCAACCTGTTCCTGCACATCGTCGGGCGCAACGCGGATGGCTACCATCGGCTGCAGACCCTGTTCCAACTCCTCGACTGGGGCGACGAGCTGACCTTCACTGCTGACGATTCCGGCACTATCAGCCTGCAGGGGGATTGCCTGGGCATCCCCGCAGAGGAAAACCTGATCGTGCGCGCGGCGCGCAGCCTGCCCCGGAAACAGCCGTCACAGGGCGTCAGCATCTCACTGCACAAGCGCATACCGGCCGGCGGCGGCCTCGGCGGCGGCAGTTCCAATGCCGCGACCACGCTGCTGGCCCTCAACGCGCTCTGGCAACTGGACCTGAGCAGCGCTGAGTTGCAGCGGATCGGCCTGCAACTGGGAGCCGATGTCCCGGTCTTCGTTGCCGGCCACACGGCGTGGGCCGAGGGTGTCGGTGATGTGCTCACCCCGGTAGAGATGCCGCCGCGGTGGTACCTCGTTATTGCGCCCCCTTGCCATGTCTCCACCGCAGAAATTTTTTCCCATGAGCAATTGACACGGGACACCTCTGCCATCAAAATGGCGGCCTTTTTTGAGGGCCACTCCCGGAACGATTGCCAACCCCTGGTGCGAAGTATTCACGACGAAGTGGATAAGGCACTGAATTGGCTGGAAAAGTTCGGAGACGCCCGGTTGACCGGAACCGGGAGCTGTGTGTTTTGCAGCTTCCCGGATGAAGCATCCGCCAGGTCAGCACTGGGCCAGCTGCCACTGCAATGGGCAGGGTTTGTGGCGCAGGGCCTGAACGAGTCGCCAGTGTTTGCAGCACTGGCCAGACCCAGAGATTAATTGGGGTGTCGCCAAGCGGCAAGGCACCGGGTTTTGATCCCGGCATTCGCAGGTTCGAATCCTGCCACCCCAGCCATACAAGAAGAGAGTGCTGCACGCCGTGGGCGTGTAGCACTTTTCTCGTTTGATGCGCCCAGACAAGTTCAACCCCGCAAAATCAAGGCAGGTAGCTGTGTCCTCGAAGATGATGGTTTTCTCCGGTAACGCCAACCCGGAACTCGCCCATAAAGTCGCCAGCCGCCTGTATCTGTCACTGGGCAAGGCTGACGTCGGCAAGTTCAGCGACGGCGAGGTGGCCGTTGAGCTCAATGAGAACGTGCGCGGCAAGGACGTGTTCGTTGTGCAGTCCACCTGCGCTCCGACCAACGACAACCTGATGGAACTGCTGGTGATGATCGACGCGCTGCGCCGCGCCTCGGCCCACCGCATTACCGCGGTTGTGCCCTACTTCGGCTACGCCAGGCAGGACCGTCGGGTACGCTCCTCACGCGTGCCGATTACCGCCAAGGTCGTGGCCGACATGATGGATGCCGTGGGCGTCGATCGCGTGCTAACCATGGATCTGCACGCAGAACAGATACAGGGCTTTTTCTCCTGCCCGGTGGACAACGTCTACGGCTCGCCGATATTGAATGACGACATCGTGGCCCAGAACTACGAGAACCTGATCGTGGTATCACCGGACATTGGCGGTGTTGTGCGGGCCAGGGCCATTGCCAAGCAGCTGGATGAGGCCGACCTGGCAATCATCGACAAGCGTCGCCCGAAGGCCAACGAGGCCCAGGTAATGAACCTGATCGGTGATGTGGAAGGTCGCAGCTGCATACTGGTCGATGACATGGTCGATACTGCCGGCACCCTGTGCCAGGCCGCAAATGCCCTGAAAGAGCGCGGTGCCGTGGCTGTCTATGCCTACTGTACCCACGCGGTACTTTCGGGCAAGGCACTGGACAATATTCGGAACTCCCAGCTGGACCAGCTGGTAGTCACCGATACGATTCCCCTGAGTGACGAGGCGAGAGCGATACCGAAAATCCGCCAACTCACGACCGCCGACCTGCTGGCCGAGTCCATGCGTCGGGTGGCCAATGAGGAATCTATCAGCGCGCTGTTCCAGTAGGGAACAACGCAAACAGCAACCCGTTACCGCACCGGTCGCAAGTGCCGTAACGATAATCAAAGGAGTCTGACTATGTCTGACCAATTTGAAGTACAAGCCGAGCTGCGCGAGGACATGGGGAAAGGTGCGAGCCGCCGCCTGCGTCGTCACGCCGATAAAGTCCCCGCCATCATCTATGGAGGCGGCAAGGACCCACAACCCTTGACTATCATCCGCAAGGACCTGGAAAAGTCGCTGGAAAATGAAGCGTTCTACTCACACGTTCTCACCGTGAACGTGAACGGCGACCCGCAGCAGGCGATTCTCAAGGACCTGCAGCGTCATCCCGCCAAGAACTTCGTGATGCACGCTGACTTCATGCGCGTATCGGCCAAGGTGGCCCTGAAAGTGAATGTGCCCATCCACTTCCTCAACGAAGAAGCTTGCCTCGGGGTGAAGATGGAAGGCGGCATTATCCAGCACCAGGCCACTGACATCGAAGTATCCTGTCTGCCGGGTGACATTCCCGAGTACATCGAAGTGGACATGATCGACGTCAAGACCGGCGATATCGTGCACCTGTCCGATGTCACCCTGCCGGAGGGCGTAACGTCTACAGCCCTGGCACTGGGCGAAGACCACGACCTGGCCATCGCTTCCGTGATCGCACCGAAGGGCGGCTCAGTAGATGACGAGGAAGTCGAAGCTACTGATGCAGGCGAAGAAGACGCTGCAGAAGAAGACGACGGCGAGGATTAATTCCTCGTCTTACGGCACCCGCGTTGACAGCCATCAAGCTGATCGCCGGCCTGGGTAACCCCGGTAACGACTACCGGGGCACCCGCCACAACGCGGGCGCCGATTTCGTGGACGCACTGGCACGCCAGTGCGCCACCACTCTCCAACCCGAATCAAAATATTATGGACTCGCTGGCCGCGTTACCTTCGCCGGCCATGATCTGCGCCTGCTCATCCCTACCACCTTTATGAATCGATCCGGTAAATCCGTCGCCGCGATGGCACAGTTTTTCAAGATCGCGCCTGAAGAAATCCTCATCGCCCACGATGAACTGGACATACCTGCAGGTACTGCCCGCTTCAAGCAGGGTGGAGGACACGGCGGCCACAACGGCCTGCGCGACATTGTGCCGGCCCTGGGCAACTGCAAGAACTTCTTCCGCTTGCGTATCGGCATTGATCACCCGGGGCATGCCTCGAAAGTGTCAGGCTATGTACTGAGCCGACCATCGCCGGCGGACAGAGAGCGTATTGACGCGAGTATCGAAGAAGCCATCGCCGCCCTGCCCCTGCTACTGGATGGGGATGTCACCAAGGCGATGACACGTTTACACAGTTTCAAGGCAGCCTGACTGCCCACTCCAAGGACAATCTCATGGGTTTTAAATGCGGAATCGTCGGCCTGCCTAACGTGGGCAAATCCACCCTGTTCAATGCCCTGACCAGGGCCGGTATCGACGCTGAAAACTTTCCTTTCTGCACCATCGAGCCAAACGCCGGCGTCGTGCCCATCCCCGACCCGCGCCAGGACAAAATTGCCGCCATCGTCAAACCCGAGCGTGAAATCGCCACCACCATGGAGTTCGTCGATATTGCCGGACTGGTGGCAGGTGCGTCCAAGGGGGAAGGCCTGGGCAACCAGTTCCTCGCCAACATTCGCGAGACCGACGCGATCGCACACGTGGTGCGTTGCTTTGAAGACGACAATGTCATTCACGTCGCCAACCAGATTGACCCGGCTTCCGATATCGAGGTGATCAACACCGAACTGGCGCTGGCAGACCTCGACAGCTGTGAGAAGCAGTTGCAGAAGGTGATCCGTGTGGCCAAGAGCGGCGACAAGGAAGCCGTGGCCATGAAAGCGCTGCTGGAGAACAAGTTGCTGCCCCAGCTCAACGAGGCGCGCCCGGTACGCGCCCTGGACCTTGATGGCAACGAGCAAGCGTTGCTCAGGCAGCTGTTCCTGCTCACGGTGAAACCGACCATGTACATTGCCAACGTGGATGAGGACGGCTTCGAAGACAATCCGCACCTGGAGGTGGTACGCCGCATCGCTGCGGAGGAAAAAGCGGTGGTGGTGGTCATCTGCAACAAGCTGGAGTCAGAGATCATCGAGCTGGACGACGACGAGCGCGCTGAATTCCTGGCTGACCTGGGCATGGAAGAACCCGGCCTCAACCGGGTGATCCGCGCGGGCTATGAACTGCTCAACCTGCATACCTACTTCACCGCCGGCGAGAAAGAAGTTCGCGCCTGGACCGTACCCGTGGGGGCCACCGCCCCGGAGGCAGCCGGGGTTATTCATACCGACTTCCAGAAGGGCTTCATTCGCGCAGAAGTCATAGCCTATGACGACTTCATCGAATACAACGGCGAACAGGGCGCCAAGGACGCGGGGCGCTGGCGGCTCGAGGGCAAGGACTACGTGGTGCAGGACGGTGACGTCATCCACTTCCGTTTCAACGTCTAGTAACGGGCACCGGAATCAGAACAAACGCTGGTAACTGACCTGGTACAGGTTGAAAGACTCGTCAGAGTCATTTACAGAGCCGGTGGAATAGGCAAACTTGAGCGCATGCTTGCGCGCGAAGGGGAACACCAGCGTCGCCCCGATTTTGGAATCGCGCTGCAGGTCATCCAGGCGCCTGCCAGCCACCGTGCTGCGCCCGCCGCGGTATCCATTGAGGTCCAGGGACGCCCAGAACCCCGGGGCAAAGCGTCGCACCAGGTGCATCTCCAGGGACTGGATTGACCCCTGCTCCCGGGTGACGCCCAGAAAGTCATCGTTGTCGTCAAACACCCACACGCCCGCTTCAAGCTCCAGCAACCACCTGGGGCTGATCACCGTGATATAACCCAGCTCCGCCTTGGCAGCCCAGCGATTGGCGCCCACGTTGACGATTCTGTCGTTGTCATACTGCCCGGTGGGAGCCACAACTTTGAGGCTGGCGCCCAGGATAGGTCGCGGGTTGCGCCGCAACTCGGCAAATTCCGCCTTGTTCATGGTCGGGGCGCCGCTGAGATTGACCGACAAGGTCGCAGCGAAATCACCCCAACCCTGGTAGTCGCGCTTCAGCGATCCGGGGCCCTCGATGCGGCCTTCCATATCACCGCTGGAGTAGGACTGCTCGATAATAAGGTTCGCCGTGCGACCGAAAAGATCCAGGGTACGCAGGTAGCCGATTACGCCGGTGTAAATGCGCGAGTCCACCCCCACCACGGGCAGCGACGGGTCCGGCACGATATCGCCGCGGGTGTAGATTGCCCCCAGGGTAAGCACCTGGGTGCCCTCCGGTGCCGGCCAGTACGCTCGCGGTGTCAGCTCCTGCGCCACTGCGCCTGCCATGGACAGCAGAAACAGCAGCGGGATCAGTAGAATCTGCATAAGGCAATTATGTTCCGGCGCACCAGCAGGTGCAATCACGACTATTTCCTGCTGGCCTCTATCAGCCCCCGCAAACTGCGGATCTCGTCGCGCAGTTCCAGCAGCGTGGGCTCGCCCGCGTCCAGGGCATCCTGCCGGGCCTGACGCTGGTGTTCCTCCTCGAGCACGTTGACCACGATTCCGATAATCATGTTCAGAAACGCGAACGCAGACAGGAAAATGAAACTGAGGTAGAACGCCCAGCTGAACGGATAAACGGCCATGGTCTCGTACATCACGTCCGTCCAGTCCTCGAAGGTCATGACCCGGAACAGGGTAAGCATGGAGATGGCAATATCTCCCCACAACTCGGGATTGATGCCGGCAAAGAAGGTGCTGCCGATAGCCGCGTAGATATAGAAAATAATGAACATCATCAACATCACGTAGCCGAGCTGCGGCATCGCGGCCAGCAGCGAATTCAGCAGGGTGCGCAATTCCGGAATGATGGACACCATGCGCAGCACCCTGAAAATACGTACCAGGCGCCCTATCAGGGCCAGCTCTGAGTCCTCGATGGGAATCAGGCTGACCACCACGATCAGGGTGTCAAAGACGTTCCAGCCGCTGTGAAAGAAGCGCTTCCTGTCGGGTTCGCCGAGAAAACGCACGGTGATCTCCGCAAGAAAGAACAGGGTAATGCCCCAGTCGAGGATGATAATCACCTGCGTCGCCAGCGGCGGCAACGGGTAGGTTTTCACCCCGATCATCAATGCCGACACCAGGATAATGGCGATCACCAGGGTTTCGAACAGCTTGTTACTGCGCAGGCGCTCGAATCGTGCCTGCAAGGCTTGCGTTTGGGTGGACATAGGCTCTACTTCCCTGGTTGCGCTGCACGCTGTGCACTGCGCATATAGTCAAGACACAAATTTGGCGGCGCCATTTTAGGGCTTTTGACCACAGCTGCACAGCATCAACAAACGCACTGCAGCGCGGTGTTCGCGCCCTGTCAGCAAATCTGGCAGACATCGACATATCCCTTTCACCCGGCTTGCACTAGAATTTCCATCACATCCAGCAGAGGTTAAGTTAATGTCCTATGTGAAGGTCGAATATCCCCGCGAGCAAGTTTGCCTGATCACCTTGAATCGCCCGGAGCGCATGAATGCCATGGCCTTCGACGTGATGGTCCCGTTCAAGGAAGCACTGGATTCGGTAAGCTTCAATAATGACATCCGTGTGGTCATCGTGACTGGCGCCGGGGAAGGCTTTTGCTCGGGAGCAGACCTTGAAGATCCCGGCTGGCTCGACATCTTCAACGGCCTGACGGTGCCCGGTATTGCCCGCAGGGCGATGAAGATTCTCGACGACGTCATCAAGACTATCCACGACATGCACCAGCCGGTGATCGGCGCCATCAATGGTGCCGCCATCGGCGGCGGGTTCTGCCTGGCCATGGCCACCGATATACGCCTGGCGTCAGAGCGCGCCTATTTCCGCCCCGCGGGTATCAACAACGGACTCACCTCTGCGGAGCTGGGCCTCAGCTACCTGTTGCCGCGCGCCATCGGCACCAGCCGCGCTTTTGAGATCATGCTGACCGGGCGCGACGTGGATGCCCTGGAAGCGGCGGAACTCGGCATTATCTCTCGCGCTGTGCACCCGGAAAACCTGCTGGAGGAATGCTACGCCATTGCGGAACGCATCTGCGGCTTCAGTCAACTTGGCGTAGAACTCTCAAAACAGATGCTCTGGGCCGGTGTGGACGCCGGCAGCCTGCACACGCACATGAACCATGAAGGTCATGCACAGCTCTTCGTGCGCATGACCACGCAGAATTTCGAGGAGGCGATCAAGGCGCGCAAGGAAGGCCGCCGGCCGGACTACAAGGATTAGCCACATAAAGCCCAGGCTATGCGGACTGCCAGTTCGCACCGGATAATCCTGGTAGAAGACTTATCAACCGCAAATAGCACACTGGTACCTGACCCATATTGGACACTGTGTTGTTTGCAGCCTGCACACCTCTTCTGCAACAGTGTCATGAGCACGCTTACCAAAAGACACCGCGTCACGTCACAGGCGCGGGTGAAGGGGGCAAGAAATGGCATATTTCGAACGCGCAGACGCACTACCGGAAGTCGCAGGGAAGTGGTCGTCGCCGCTACCGGGCCCGGAGCGGTTCTCAATTCGCAGCCGCGCCCGCCCGCTGAAACCGGCCACGGAGTGGACAGCATTGGCAGCCCGGAAGCCGACTGACTCCGGCCACTACCTTGTGCTCTTACGCGGGCACAAGCACCGCCTTATGGAGTACGACGCTAGCAGCCGGGGTTTTTCTCCCAGGAGCCTTGCTCCCATGATCACCCACTGGATGCCATTGCCGGCGCCACCCGCCTGACCTGGCACTGCAGCGGCCACGGCAAATCACTGCCAGCTCACGGCGCGGTGGCGGCACTTCAGTAATGCGCACTCACGGGGGTGCATTCGGCGACAATTGCCTCTAAAGTAACGTTCACTTGCAACCACAGCCGGATCCGGGCGAGACCCCGACAATCACCATGAGCATTCGCGAAAAGCTACAGATCGGGGTGACCACGAGCCTGCATCTTCCTGTTCGCACCAGCGACTACCGCGCAATCAAGGTCCATGTTGAACCGGCAGACATCGATCTTTACCGCGCCTGCCTGCCGTCACCATTGTCGATGCCGGAAACACCCATGTTGATGTTCGAGCTGTCGGAGGTGTCGCCCACCTGGCACGAGGGCATTCTCTCCATTGCCTGTCGCCACGGTGACCAGGAGGGCTGGCATGGACTCTACTGGGCGATTGACTCGTATTTTCCCTGCGTTTTCGGCAGGCTCTACGGTTATCCCAAATTTATGGCCCAGCAGATGACCCTCACTCGCGAGCGGCAACACTGGACAGGTGAGGTGCAGCACAAAGGGCGCCTGCACCTGCACATTGACTACCTTCCGCAGGCGGCCGGCAGCGCCGACGACAGCAGCCACAGCATCAAGAGCCCGGCGGAGGAGAAACCCTGGTTTTTGCAGGTGCCGCGGGAAAAAGGTCCGCGCATCAACCGTCTCACCTACTTCGAAGTCGCCTCCCCGCCCGTTGACTACAGCCCCGGCCGCGCCCGCGTGCGCTTCGATGGCGACCCGCGCTTCACCAGCCTGGTGCCCCCGGCCGATAGGTCATGGCCGGCGCAGCTTATTGAAAAAACCGGTAGTGGCCTCGGCTTTCTCTATTCGCGGCGAATGCAAGCACCGCCCTGAGACCGCCGGACACACGAGCCATCACCCGACCAGGCTCATTCAGCCTGTGGCCCTGCGAACTCACGCAGCCGAAACACACCCGCCTCGCACTCGACCCTGTTCCAGGGGATAGTGCGACGCTTACCGTCGTGATATTCCGCCACGATGTACGCTATGCGACCACTTTCCTGTTCGATAAGCAGTTCATCGACGCGCCCGAGCAAACCACCCTCGCGAGTCACCAGCTTCATATCAATAAGGTTTGAAACCTGTTTCGCATTCATAGCCCTGGTGTCCGTATCTCCTGGCGGCGCACAAATGGCGCCCCCACCTGCGATCTTCAATGCATTTACTGTGCCACGCCCGACCCGGTCTGGAGATCCAGAGCTGCGCGCTTCAGGCGCGTTTCCCTGCGCATTCATTTGTACTAATTCCAATTTCCCTGCAAAATCTACAGCCCGACGGCCACACGACTCCCGACGTCACCAGCGATTCGCGACAACGCCTGCATCAGGCGCTTGCACGCCAGCACGAGACCTTACTATGCAAGACGATTTATCGAGAACCGCGGTTCTGGTCGTGACAGACCCACAGCTCTCCGGGCAGCTGCAAACGGTAATGGAAGAACTGGACTTTCGCACCAGAGTGATAGACGGCGCAGAAGGTCCGGGCGCCGTTGCCGAGCTGGCACCTGCGGTAGTGGCGGTTTCCTGTGAGGACCAGATGGCGTTTGTTCATCGGTTGCTGGATGAGGACCACCTGGATGAGGTGACCGAAGTACTCCTCATTGGTGACTCGGAGCAGCAACAGATCGCCCTGCAGGACTGGCTTGCGCAAGGTCGTGCGTTCTTCCTCGCTCGCCCCCTCGACCTGGGTTATGTGCGCCAGCTGTTGCTCGATATCCGCAGTGACATTGACCGCTCGAGTTCCACGCCGGCAGACCGCAACCAACTGGATGCCGTACTGGACCAGTTCGGACTGTTGCGGGGCAGTTCCAGCGCCATGCGCAAGGTCTATCGCTTGCTGCGCAAGGTTGCCCCGATGGATACCTCGGTGCTGGTCTGCGGGGAGAGCGGAACCGGCAAGGAACTGGTGGCAGAGAGCGTACACGCCACCTCGTCGCGCTCTGATGGTCCCTTCCTGGCGGTGAACTGCGGGGCCATCCCCTCGGAGCTCGTCGAAAGTGAACTCTTCGGGCATGAAAAAGGCAGCTTCAGCGGCGCCGTCAGCAGCCACAAGGGATTCTTTGAACGCGCCAGCGGTGGCACGCTGTTTCTCGACGAGATCACCGAAATGCCGCTGGATATCCAGGTCAAACTGCTGCGTGTGCTTGAGACCGGTAGATACCGGCGTGTCGGTGGCGAAAGAGACCTGGCCAGCAATGTGCGCATCGTCGCTGCGACCAATCGCTCACCCGAACAGGCTGTCTCCAGCGGCGTGCTGCGCGAGGACCTGTACTTCCGTGTCGCCCGCTTTGTTTTGCGGCTGCCGGCCCTGCGCGAACGCGGCGACGACATTGTAGGGCTGGCAAAAGTATTTCTCGCTGAACTGAACGAGGCGAACGGCACCGACTTCAGCATGTCAGCGGACGCTGAGACCTGCCTGCGCCAACATGCCTGGCCCGGCAACGTGCGGGAACTCAAGAGCGCGGTAGAACAGGCCTACCTGATCGCGGACCAGGTCATCACACCGGAGGAACTGCCCGATTTCACGGCAATGGAACTGGACGTGGATGCCGGGGATTACCTGCGCGTCTCTGTAGGCTCATCGCTGGACGAAACGGAAAGGCGCCTGATTTTTGCCACGCTGGAAGCGGTGGATGGCAGCAAGCCGGACGCCGCCGAAGCCCTGGGCATCAGTCTGAAAACCCTGTACAACAGGCTGAACCGCTACGAACAGGAAGCGCAGGGCTGACATCACTGGCCGCCGGTTCTCACCGCGACACCTCTCTCCGCAAGCAGTCGCATAGTGTAGATTAATCTTCACGGGAGCCCGCGCAGCCACAGCGCACGGCAACATCACCGGTATGGCATGCATTGTGCAGGGAACGCGGTGGCAGACATCCAGGCCCTCGCGGGCCACCGGATTCGCTCATGCTTTTAACCAACAGGGAACTGTCCCGGTACATTGACCAGGACAATATGCCCGACCAGACACCAGGAAAGCGACAGCTTATGACGTCACTGTTCGACAAACCCAGGAATTGCCGCTGGATCGAAAAAGCCGACCAGGTCGGCTTTGCGGTAGATGGCGAGAACTACTATCGCGCCCTGCGGGAGTCCATCATCGGCGCCCGTCACAGCGTCTTCCTGGTGGGCTGGGACATTCACA
Organism: Pseudohalioglobus sediminis; assembly: GCF_008370495.1. Lineage (GTDB taxonomy): Bacteria > Pseudomonadota > Gammaproteobacteria > Pseudomonadales > Halieaceae > Halioglobus. The sequence continues at coordinate 68,345 of NZ_VTUX01000010.1, forward strand.
GCCAGTTGCGACTGGTGCGCGAAAAAACCGGGGACGGCTACCCGACAACCCTGGCCGCGCTGCTGGAACAGTGCGTCCATGAAAACCCCGAACTGCAGATCTACATCCTGTGCTGGGATTTCGCCATGATCTATACGCTGGAGCGCGAGTTCTTCCCGCGCTACAAGCTGCAGTGGAAATCCCATGACCGCATTCACTTTTGCCTCGACGGAGCGCACCCTGCCGGCGGCTCACAACACCAGAAGTTTGCCGTTATTGACGACAGCGTCGCCTTTGCCGGAGGTCTGGACATCAGCAAGTGGCGCTGGGACACCCGTGAGCACAGGGCGAATGATCCACGCCGCGTCGACCCAGACGGCAACACCTACCCACCGTTTCACGACGTCAATATGACCGTCTCGGGAGACGCCGCCCGGGCCCTTGGCCAACTCGCCCGGGAACGCTGGGCTGCCGTCGACGGATGTGAACCTGCGCCAGCGGCGGACAACCCCAATGCGGAGTGCTGGCCAGAGTCGCTGCCACCGCGGCTGCAGCAGGTGGAGGTTGCTATTGCCCTGACCCGCCCCGAATGGGGGGAACATTCAGCCCTGCACCAGATCGAGCAACTCTACGTCGACAGTATTGAACGCGCAGAAAAGCTGATTTACATCGAGAACCAGTACCTCAGTTCCCATCGCATTGGCGAGGCGCTGGTGGCATCACTGCAGCGCGAACAAGGTCCCGAGATCGTGATCATCATGCCCCATGAGACCGGGGGCTGGCTGGAACAACACACCATGGACGTGCTGCGCTGCCGGCTCCTGGGCAAACTGCGCGACGCCGACACCCACGGCCGCCTGCGGGCCTTCAGCGTGCGTGTGTCGCGGGACGAAGCCGTCTACGTGATGATCCATTCCAAGACCATGATCATCGACGACCGCTTTGTGCGCATCGGCTCATCCAACCTCAGTAATCGCTCCATGGGCCTGGATTCAGAGTGTGATCTGGCAATCACAGATACCGAGGATGAACGCTGCAAGGAGGTGATTACCGCGTTTCGCCGTGAACTGCTGGCCGAACACCTTGCAGTGGACCCGCAAACGCTGGCCGAGGCAGAGCAGGACGCCGGCTCAGTGATCGCAGCGATCGAGACCCTGCAGGAAGGCGAGCACACACTGGAAGCGCTGTCTCACGAGATTGATGACACCCTGGATATGGCCGTACCGGACTCTGCCCTGATCGACCCCGAGAAGCCGCTGGAACCGGAGCGCATGCTCGACTACATTCTTGGCAGCAGTAAATCGAAGCTCGCTACTGGCCCACTGTTGAAAGTGGCAGCCGCATTGATATTGCTGCTGGGCCTCGCAGCGGCCTGGCGCTGGACGCCGATGTCCGAATTCCTGAATATGGAAAGCGCCGAGAACGCCGTTCGCTGGATGCGCGACAGCGAGTTCACCCCCGCGCTGATACTGCTCGCCTTTATACTCGGCAGCGTGCTGGCGATCCCGCTTACCCTCATCATCATCGCCACGGTTACCGTGCTCGGGCCGTGGGCCGGCATGGCCTACTCCCTTGCCGGAGCGCAACTCGCCGCCATCGTGACATTCTGGCTGGGCCAGGCATTGGGCAAGAACACGGTAAGCAACCTGGCAGGCAGTCAGTTCAATACCATTGCCCGTAAAGTAAAGAATCCCGGCCTGCTGACCATCATCACTTTTCGGATCGTGCCGGTGGCACCTTTCACGGTAATCAACGTGATCGCCGGTGCGTCTTCCATCAGCCTGCGTGACTTCGCCATCGGCACGTTTTTCGGCATGATGCCCGGCATTGCCGCTATCGCCCTGGTGGCAGATCGACTGCTGGCATGGCTGAAGGACCCGAGCCTGCAGGATGTGCTGGTACTGGGCGGCACCGTACTGCTGGTGGCCGGGGTGCTCTGGGCGCTGCGGCACTGGCTGGGGAGCCTGCTATTCAAAGACTGAACCCGGCAACGCCACCCCGGCGACTGCGCGTCGCCACCTACAACATCCACCGCGGCGTGGGCGGCGATGACATTGAGGACCTCGATCGTATCGCCGCCGTCCTGCGCGAGCTGGACGCCGACATCATCGCCTTGCAGGAAGTCGGCTACAGAGCGCAACCGCGAGACGATGTGGCGCGCTATCTCGGCGACGCTATCGGCGCCGCCACCATACCCGGGATTACCTTGAGCGACGAGGCCGGTGACTACGGCAACGCCCTGCTCACCCGGCTGCAGGTGCAGGCGGTGCAGCGTCACGATATCAGCGTACCAGGCCGGGAACCGCGCGGTGTAATCGAAGCCAGGCTCTATACGGGGCAAGATGTGGTGAGGATTATGGCGACGCACCTGGGACTGCGCCAGCGAGAAAGGCAACAGCAGCTGGCACAACTGCTGGCCCTGCTGGAACGGCCGGGAGGCGACCTGGACGTGCTGCTGGGTGATTTCAATGACTGGTTCCGCTACTCCAGGCTGCGGCGCCGGCTCAATGCCGCACTTGGCACGGCGGCAACAGCGGCAACCTTTCCTGCGAAACACCCGGCGCTGGCCCTGGACCGCATCTGGGCACGACCGGCCACGTCGGTGACGCAACTTGCGGCGCACCGCAGCAGGCTATCGGCAATAGCCTCCGACCACCTGCCGCTGGTGGCTGAGCTGGCGCTACCGTCCGGTCACAGCTGATCCTGCACCGTATCCGGTGCTGGTGCCTCGCTTGCACCCTGCGGGTCACCCGACAACAAGGTGCCAAGCCATGCACTACCGGGCTGTTGCTCGGCAAGAAACTTGATCAGCATGGTCAGTGGCACCGATAGCAGCATGCCCACCGGCCCGAACATCCAGCCCCAGAACAGCAGTGACAAAAACACCGCCAGGGCGGAAAGGCCCATGCGCCGGCCCATGATACGGGGTTCCAGGATATTCCCCACCAGCGTGTTCACCAGCAGGTAAAGCGCGATCATCAGCCCGGTGGTCAGCGGGTCCTGGTCGAGCAGCGAGAGCAACACCGGCGGTACCGCTGCGATGACCGAGCCAATGTTCGGGACGAAGTTCAGCAAAAAGGCTATGAAACCCCACAGCAAAGCGAAGCGCACATCCAGCAGCGCCATGCCGATAGTGATCAACACACCGGTCAGGGCGCCGATCAGGGTCTTGGTCGTAATGTAGTTGTTCATGGCGGCCGCCAGGTCCTGCAGGCCGGCGTAATAGCGGCCGCTGCCGGCTGCGTCACTACCGGACATCTTGCGCTGGAAGGACTCCGCGTCACCCAGGATAAAAATCACCAGGAAAAGTATCAGGAAAAAATGACTCAGCGTGTCACCCAGCCCGGAAAGAAAACTGCCCAGGAACCCCAGCGCACCGGCCGGATCAAAGGCGCTGGCGATATCATCACGATCAATCGAAGCGCCAAGATCAACCAGTTGCTGCACCCACGCATCTACCAGCAAGGTGAGCTGCTCCTGGTAGGCGGGCAATGCATTGATGAAGGCTTTCACACTGGCCCCCAGCAACACAAACACCGTACCCAGCACACCGAGAGCGAGCAATGACACCAGGGCAACCGACAGCCAGCGTGGCAGGCCGCGACGGCCGAGCATGGCGATGGGTGAGCTCAACAATATGGCGATAAACATTGCCAGCAGGAACGGCACCACCAGGTTGGACGCATAGCGGGCCCCGGCCAGCACCACCACCAGCGATGCCAGTGTCAACAGCGCATCGCGCACGGCGTGTGCCGACGGTGTGTCAGCTTTTGCAGACATAGTCGCTTCCCAAAGATTCCAATCCTGATTCCGGGGTTGGTAGCGCCCCTGGGCCCGGTTCCATCGAGCAAGGTTTGCCCCATAACAGCTGAGTTGCCTCAGGCCGCACTCCCCACCCGGGCCTGCGCTAGTGTAACGCGCCCTGAATGTGCTTTCATAACAAGCTGTGGCTTGCTGCACACTCTCTTGCTAGCGCGCACAGGGCGCCGCAGGAGTGTGTGGTAGTCGCCAGCCAGCCGACGACGGACAGTGTACAGAATGAAACTGCAGATGAAAAAAATGCTCGGTGTGCTGATTCCCGGCTTCTATGCCGCTGGCATCATCCTGGCGCTGCATGCGGCGATGTACACGCGCACCCCGACCGGTGCAGTCGCCTGGACCGTATCGCTGGTGTCCATGCCTTTCGTCGCGGTACCCGCCTATGCCGTGTTCGGCCGCAATCGATTCGAGGGAGTGAACGCGGCATACGAGGAGCGCCGCCAGGAACTCGATGACATTCTGGTTGGCTTTCAAAGCTCGCTGGCGCCCTTTGAGGTTGATCTGGGCCAGGCGCCTTCCTGGTACCGTGCTGTCAGCAATCTCTCGGACTTGCAGTTGGTTAACGGTAATGAGGTGGAACTGCTGGTCGATGGCGAGGCCACTTTCAACAGCATCCTCGAAGGCATCGCCCGGGCCGAGCGCTACATCCTGTTCCAGTTCTACATGATTCATGACGACGGCCTTGGTCGGCGCGTGAAAGCGGCACTTATAGAACGTGCTCGCGCCGGCATACAGGTCACGGTGTTATACGACGAAATAGGCAGTTCCGGCCTACCCGCGTCCTACATCAACGAGTTGCGCGAAGCAGGCATTGGCGTCAGCTCTTTCCGGCCAACCCGGGGCTGGCGCAATCACTTTCAGCTTAACTTCCGCAATCACCGCAAGATGGTGGTGGTAGACGGCAGGGAAGCCTGGCTGGGCGGCCACAACGTGGGCGACGAGTACCTGGGGCTGGACCCGGAGTTCAGCCCCTGGCGAGATACCCATGTGCGCATTGCAGGTCCGGCGGCTCTGCAGGTACAACTGACCCTGCTGGCGGACTGGTACTGGGCCACCCGCGAGGTGCCGCGGCTGGACTGGACCCCCACACCGGCAACCGCCACGGACCAGCAGGTACTGATACTCCCCACCTCACCCACGCGCCAACTGGAGACCGCCAGCCTGTTCTTCGTCGCCGCGCTCAGCGCAGCGAGGGAGCGAATCTGGATATCTGCACCCTACTTCGTCCCGGACGAAGCCGTGCTGAAGGCATTGCAACTGGCGGCACTGCGCGGTGTTGACGTACGCATACTGACCACGGGCAAGCCCGACAGCCTGCCGGTCTACCTCGCGGCCTTTCATTACATCGACATGCTCAAAGGGCTGGGTATCGGCTTTTACGCCTATGAGCCCGGCTTCCTGCACCAGAAGGCAATGCTCATCGACAACAACGTCGCCAGTGTCGGCACGCACAACTTCGACAATCGCTCTTTCCGGCTCAACTTTGAGGTCACCTCGGTTGTCGTGGACACGGGCTTTGCCAGCGATGTGGAGGCGATGTTCCAGCGTGATTTTGCGCATGCCAGCGCTATCGATGCAGACGCCCTGGATGAGCAGCCGCTGTGGTGGCAGCTGGCGGTGCGAGTGTCGAGACTGGCAGCACCGGTGCTTTGACGCGGGCACCAGGCCAGCCCTGTCGAGGCGGCCAAATCGCTTCCGTGTGCCATGGTTTTGCGCTACCGTGTGCGCCTGCTGAAGCTATTCCCGGAGTAAATCGATTGATGCACCAGTATTTCCAGGCTCGCACCGAAACCCGGCCCGGGCACCCGTTCCCATGCAGGCGAAATTTCCCACAGGCATCGCTCTTCGCAACAGTCGGGCTGTTATGTTTGCTACTCGCGCACAAGGTCAGCGCCCAGCAGTTCTCCGGGGACAACCAGTGGGTGGCTCCACATGGTGTGGCAACCATTGTCGGCACAGTGGGTGAAGAGTACTCGCAGTTTTATGCCATCGCCGCACTGGTACCCGAGTGGGAATTCAACCTGCAGTTGACGCACTACTACGACGACCCCCGTGATAATACCGGCGAATATACCGCGACCAGCCTGTTTGCCAAGCACCGGATCAGCCAGAGCGAGGATGAGGCCACGGGTTACAGCGTGTTGTTCGGCACCGGCCTGACCCCAGAGCACAAGGAGCAGGGCGAGGTTAACGATGCGCTTGAGTCCTGGTGGATCATGGGCACGGGAACCTATGCTTTTGCAGACAATTCCGTGTTGCTGGACGTGCTCCCCGGTGTGACCCTGAACACGAACCGGGAGCAGGAAAGCGATGCAGCCTGGGGCTTCACCTACATGTCGCGGCTGGCCATCTACGACATCATTCCCCAGTCAGCCATCGTCGCCGAAGTGTTCGGCACAGCCGGAGAGGCCTATGCGGAGCCCGCTTACCGCCTGGGTGTGCGCTGGGAAAGCCCCAAGTGGGTTGTCGCCGTGACCTTCTCGGAGGCCTTTGATGGTTCCGCCGGCGCGGGCGCGGAACTCGGTGTCATCTATTTTACCGAACCGCGCTTCTGCTTTGGCGGCTGCCGCTGATACGACCCGCTACCAGGGTATTGCCTGCCCCTGGTCGTCGTAGAACTTGCCATTGTCCTCCGGGCCCTGCCCTGCGAACACATTCAGCAGCCCTTTCACGCTGACATCAACCGGCATATGCGCCCTCACCGCCCATGTCGGTCGGCACCCAGCCCGGATGCATGACCACGCAGGTAAACCCCTGTTCGCCCAACTCCAGCGCCAGGGAACTGTTCATCATATTGAGGGCTGCCTTGCTGGCGCGATAGCTACAGTAGCCACCGCGATTGCGTTCGATGCTGCTTGCCCCTGCCCTGCATGCCTGCGTCTGTTTACGGCAGCGGTGACACCCCTTTGCGTTATTCCATTCCATTGCTACCGGGCGACCGCTCAGCTCCATTGAGTCTAACCGTCGTGTTTCATAGCGACTACTCTTCTTCCTGCGGGAAGTAAAACCGTCTTTCGCTGTTCCCACCTGCGCATGCGCGCGGCGTGGGTATAGATGCTTTCGCCACTCGCACACACTGCTCAGGAATCACTCAATCAGGAAGATATAAAAATGAAAAGACTTGTGACAGCGGTAACGACGTTTTTGGTGGCGGTAACAATGTTAATGCAACAAGCCCTTGCGCAGGCCCCGGCCGGGCCCTCCCCCGTGGAAGCCTTCTTCTGCAACATGGCTGATGGCAAGGACATGAAGGACTTGATGGCGGTCACGGATCGCTTCAAGAAGTGGGCGGATAAAAACGACCCCGACTATTCTGCATGGATCCTCACCCCGCGTTTCGGCCAGTTCGCGGAAATGCCCGGCGTGGTCTGGTTGGGCTCGAACAGAGATGGCAACGCCATGGGCAAGGGCCTGGAAAAGTGGATCGCGTCCGGAGGCGATATACAGGACGGCTTCAACGACGTGCTGCGCTGCGGTGCACACACGGTAGCGTCTTCAGTTGAAATCAACGCACCCGACGGCCCGCCGAAGGACGGGGTGGTCATGTTCACGCAGTGCAAAATCGCTGAGGGTAGCGACTGGCGCAAGGCAATTGACGCACACAAGAAATACGCATCCAGCATGAGAGCACTCGGGGCCAAAAACTCCAACTGGTTGTTCTTCCCCATGATCGGCGGCATGCAGGACCGCGGCTTCGACTACTGGGGGGTCTCCACTTTCAATGGCTGGTCGGACTACTTTGCCGCCTATGAACTGTATGTCACCGGTGGTGGATGGCAGAAGGGCATGGAGGCCATGAAAGATACAGCCGCCTGTGGCGTTGGCTCTGCTTCCGTATGGGATGTCAAACTGGTGCGCCTGGGCGCGCAATAAGCTGGCCGGTGGCCATCCCTGTCATAACAGGGGTGGCCACGTCCCACCCCTGCAACTGCATGATGCGATCGACGTCACGCGCTGACGTCCGGAGACGCTTATGAGCACCACGGAGTATTACACCATTCCCCCCTCCGACCTGGAGTGGAACCTGAAGCAGGACTACACCACCAACTTCCAGTGGGAGTACCAGGACGGCCGCGAGTCACTGCTCAACCTGTATGAGAAGGGCAAGATCAAGCAATGGAACGCCTCAGAACGCATTGACTGGTCGCAGGAACTGGACCCGGAAAACCCGGAACAGATGCCGGACGAGTCCATGCCGATTTTCGGCTCAGCGCCCTACGAGCGCATGACCAAGAAGGAGAAGATCGAGGCGCGCACGCACTTCCAGGCCTGGCAATTGTCACAGTTCCTGCACGGCGAGCAGGGCGCGCTCATCTGCACGGCCAAGATCGTGCAACAGGTGCCCAGCATCGATGCCAAGTTCTACGGCGCCACCCAGGTGATCGACGAGGCCCGGCACGTGGAGGCCTACTCCCGGCTGTTGCATGAAAAATTTGAACTCGCCTACCCGATCACCCCTACCCTGAAGTCACTGCTGGAAGATGTGCTCAATGACTCCCGCTGGGACATGACCTACCTCGGCATGCAGGTATTGATCGAAGGGTTGGCCCTGGCCGCCTTCTCTTCCATCAGGGACAACGCCCAGAACCCCCTGGCGGCATCGGTCAACGCCTACGTGATGCAGGACGAGGCCCGGCACGTGGCTTTCGGCCGCCTGTCACTGCGCGACTACTACCCGCAACTGACCCAGGCCGAGCGCGACGAGCGCGAAGAGTTCGCGGTGGAGGCCTGCTACGCCATGCGCGACCGCTTCCAGGCCGAGGAAGTGTGGGAACGACTGGGCCTGCCGGTAGACGAATGTGCCAGGCATATGAGCGAATCCGGCTTTATGCAGAACTACCGCAGTGACCTGTTCACGCGCATTGTGCCGATGATGAAGGACATTGGCTTGTGGGGCCCCAAAATACGCAAGGGCTACGAGCAGATGGGCATACTTGGTTACTGTGATGCCAACGTCGAAGAACTCTCCGCCAACGACCAGAGGGTCGCGGAACAGTTTGACCGGGACATCAGGGAGCGGATGCAGGATATTGAATCGGTCGCCGCAGACGCGGTATAGCGCACACGTGCCTGCGGCTGGAGACCGGGTCTTGGTTTGACCGCCGCCTGGTGCCGGACGCCCGGCGGTCGTGTTCAGGTGACGGGTTCCGCCGGCAAGATTTGGTGGCGGGCCCTGCAGCCCCGGCAATGGCCGTCGCAACACTCGCCATGACGGTCCTCAGAGCGCAGTCAGTGCTTCCGTGGTCTGCTCAGACGCCCGCTTTGCCAGGCCGGTCTGGCCGAGAAGGCGCACCTCGCCTTCCGCGCTTTGCACGCACTCCACACGCTGCAAGCGTTCACCCTTTGGGTAAACACGCAAGGTCAGTGTGTCGCTGCCGGGCACCACACCGTTGATGCGCACACGGGCATCTTTACCGTAGATCGCCGCCAACTCCTGTTTGCACTCAGCCAACTGCTCACCGTGTGCACTCTCCGCCTGGGCCCCCATGGCGCCGGTAAGAGCCACTCCCATCACAACGCCTGCCAATACCTTTTTCATCGCTCGAACCTCTCGTTCGTTGTCGAGCCTTAATACTAGACGTGCCCGATTTTGATTAAAATGCCCGAAATTAATCTCTCCCGTTGCATATTTGGACACCCTATGTCGCCCGACTGTCCAACTGTGGCCGCAATCGGTCAAACTCCTCGGCAATCACCTCACGCAATACCCGCAAGCGGGCGCTGAGGCGCAGGTCCTTGTGGGTCAGCACCCACAGATCGGAGTGATGCACCACGGAGGCACCGGGAACACGGACCAGTTCCTCATGCTCGTTGGCGAACAGGCAGGGCATGAAGGCCATACCCATTTTCGCCCGCACTGCGGCCACCACTAAAGATAGATCGGCAATGGCATGACGTCGAGGATGATCGGGAAAGTCGGTCATGTCCAGCCAATCCGCTTTCTGGCCTGCGGGCTCCTTACCGATCCAGACCAGGTGGGAGACATCTTCCGGCGCTTCGGGTTTAAGCAGATCGCGATGCACATAGGCGCTGGCCGACAGCGCCGACATGCGGCGACCAATCAGGTAGTCCGGCGGCTTGCCCCCGGCGGGCATGACGCGCACCGCGATATCCGCCTCGCGACGACTGAGGTCCAGGGCCTCCGGGCTGGCGGATATCTCGAGGTCGATGCCCGGATACTGCCCGGCAAAGCGCCCCAGCCGCGCGATCAGGCTGCCCATGCCGTCACTGCTCGGCAGCGTCAGGCGTATGGGGCCCTGCAAATGCTGGTCATCCCCGTGAATGCGTCGCTCCGCGGCCAGTATCAACTCCTCTACGTGCTCGGCAGTGGGCAGCAGTTGCTCGGCAGCTGCCGTCATACGATAGCCGTCCGGCGTGCGGTCAAACAGGTGGGCCTGCAGGGAGTGCTCGAGCTCATCCAGGCGCCGGGTCACGGTGGAATTGCTGACCCCCAGAACCTGCGCCGCGCCGCGGGCAGACCCCTTGCGCGCCAGCGCCAGCAGCACCTTGATGTCGTCCCAATCCATCTCGCTCTCCCCGTGGCAACCCGGGTCATCTTGAGCGAGGCCCGGTGGCCATGCAAGTGGCTGGCGAGAACAGCATATTTCGCGGCGGGGTGGCTTGACTAGCAGCCGGGAAATCAGGAAAATGCGCGCCTCTTCGGGACATGTGTGCCCGCTGCTGAATGTGGCTACGTAGCTCAGCTGGTTAGAGCACAGCATTCATAATGCTGGGGTCGGTGGTTCAAGTCCACCCGTAGCTACCACTTATTCCAAGCAGTTTTTCTTTATTATTCATAAGCTTAGCGCGTTTGGCTCTACCCAATTAACGGGGGATGGGCATTCATCCGTACCCGATTGATAATACCGTCCCACCCGCAGTGGGTCAGCACTCTCAACCGATAGTTCTCAAAGTTCCTGAAACCATAGGCTCTCCTGGAGATCATTTCCATCTTGTTGTGGAAGCCCTCCGTGATACCGTTACTTTTACTGAATCGCCACATCGCAACGATGGGTTCCAGCCATCTTGTCAGCGTCTTTGCCAAGGCCCGCAAAGGGCTGTCTCGCAGGTGATCAAGCAATTCGAACAACTGGGGTAGTTTGGCCCTCGCTCTTTTGGCTGTGAGCGTCTTTAGCAGCATCAGGCGCACCAGCCTCTGCTTGGCCACATAGAGCTGCTGTAACACCGGGTAGTCGGCCAGGTAGTGCATCAGATTGGCATGCTGCTCATCTTTGAGATTCCATTGATGACGGCGCATCAGGCTGATCAATCCCCTGTTCTTGCGCCCCTCGGGATCGTGCTGCTGCCACACCTTCAAGAAGTGTTGGTTGATCAGCCGGACGACGTGGAACCGGTCAGCCACAATCGTGGCGTTGGGGAAGTATTGCCGGGCGATACTGCGGTAAGTTTCCGACAGATCCATCACCACCACCTGGACATTGTCTCGGCCCCGTAAACCTTTTAAATACGGGCGTAAACTCGATTCTGAGCGCCCCAGCTTCACGTCGAACACCGTGTGGTTCTTCAAATCCACAAAGGTGGTCGCATAGCCCTTGCGGCGGGTGAAGAAGTGCTCATCGATGCCCAGTACCCGCGGACATCGTCGCCGGTCCATCTCGGACCGTTTGATGCTCAGGTGAGACCGATACCAACGCTCCACTGTGGCGCCGCTGATCTGGTGGGTGCGTGAGAGCTTGCGCTGGGTCACGCCGCCATCGTGAGCCTCGTACACCTCCATCTGGTAGGTATCCGAGGATCGGTAACGCGGCCTGAGACCGGCGAAGGCGTGACGAAAATAGCGCCCACAACTCTGGCAATGATACTTGGGCACCTTCAGATGCAGGATCATCACCTGATTACCCCGCCGAGTATGCTTCACGGTGCGCTTGTGGGTGGCCTTGATCCGCAACTTTGCGCCACCACAATGCTGGCAGCTGGCCTGTCGCCGGAACGGCCTGGCCCAGACATCAATACGCCGTTTGCTCTTGACCCGCATTACTTCCAGGCCAGGTATGCCTATAATCATTCCTGCGTGGGACATCGGTGTTCTCTCCATTAAACGATCTTCGCAAAATCAGTTTAATGAATGCCGGTGTCCCCCGTTAATGATGAAGAGCCGCGCGTTTTTTCGATTGCGCAAGATTGGTCGTTTTTTGCTCAAATTCCGCTGGGGCCCAAATGGGGCCCATATTGGGCCCACTCTGAGCCCACCCACTCCGCTGTACAATTCTTGACCCCTTCAGTCCACAACCCTCTTTCTCCTCCCGAAGCACAGCTCCGCCTTTTCTGATAAGCAAAAGTCCCCAACTCGCGCGCGAAAAATCCAGGCCTATGGCCTGAATTTTTCGGGTATTGGGTGGGATGGGAATAGGCGCTAGCTGGTCAACCCTCCCCGCCCCCAATTCCTAAAATTCCTCGTTTCCCTCCGGCAAAACGGTTTTCAAAATCCATGACATGTTAGGTCCATAAGGTGATCAACAGGGCATGGGGCTCTACCGATCACCCGATCGCTAGGAGCGAATTATGGACACTTTTACCTATCTCACCACTGATGAGCTTTCCGACCGTATCAAGTATGACGCCAGGACCATCCGTAATCGCCTGAAGGACTCTGTACTCCTCGAAGGCATCCACTACATCCGCCCATTCGGTGGTCGCAAGATTCTCTATGTATGGGAGCGCATAGAGAAGGATATGGCGCGCCCCACTACCACGACCGCCTTGATGGCTGGCATTCAGTAAGGGGGCGGTCATGGGATCAATACGTGAACGCCGAGGCCTCCTCTTCATGGATTTCCGCTATAGAGGGGTGCGCTGTCGCGAGTACACCAAACTCAGCGACAAGCCTGCGAACCGGAAGCGACTGCAAGCAATTTTGGAACGGGTGGAGGCCGAGATTCTACTCGGAACATTTGACTATGCCGCCTACTTTGCCAATTCAGACCGTGTCGCACAGTTTAGAGACCACGATGAACGGCGGGTACAGTTCCAGTCAGACACCCCCACCTTCTCCGACTTCTCCGAGCTCTGGTTCTCCGAGAACGAGATCGGCTGGAAGCACTCCTACCGGATAACTTTGCGCAGCTCGCTGGACAAGCACGTCCTGCCGGCCTTCGGGGCACAGCCAGTCAGCCACATCACCCGTGCTGACATCCTGGCATTCAGAGCCAACTTGGCCAAGATACCGCGCAACGACGGCAGTACAGGCCTCTCTCCTGCACGAATCAATACGATTCTCGTACCGCTGCGCCTTGCGCTCAGCGAGGCTGCGGATCGCTTCGAGTTCGAGTCTCCCTACAAGAACATCAAGTCGCTTAAGGTGCCGAAGACCAAAGTCGACCCGTTCACCTTGGATGAAGTCCTGAGAATTCTCACTCATGTTCGCGACGATTTCAGGCCCTACCTGACCACCCGTTTCTACACGGCAATGCGTACTGGAGAGTGCCACGGATTGAAGTGGAAGTACGTGGATTTCGATCGTCGGGAGATCATGGTTCGTGAAAGTCTAGTAGCCGGTGAGATGACCGACACCAAGACCGACAGCTCCACCAGGGATATCCCCATGTCCCAACCGGTATTCGATGCCCTGAAAGAGCAACACAAGCGCACCGGAGACAGGGAGTGGGTGTTCTGCAATGGCGAGGGCAAGCAACTCCAGATCAACAACGTATCGAATCGAGTCTGGAAGCCTTTATTACGGCTGCTAGACCTCCCCTACCGCAGGCTCTACCAGACACGCCATACCGCCGCGACCTTGTGGCTGGCGGCCGGTGAGAATGTGCTCTGGGTGTCCGAAATGATGGGACACGCAGACCCGCACGTGACCCTCCAGAAATATGCAAAGTACGCCCCAGATCTGACCCGACGGGATGGGTCGGCATTCGAGGCTCTACTCGCCCAGAAAACGGGCAACCAACGTCAAGATGACCAACAAGGAGAAGACTCATGAAGACGATCTATGACCGCCCCCTCACCCTCGACGAATTGGTCGAGGAAGCCAGGAAACGGCACGAAAGACTGTGTCGCCACAATGCCCGGCACCTCTGCTCGGCGGGGCGTGTAGCCCCCGATCAGCATCAGATCGGCCCCTATCTACACGGAGAATGCTGTGGGGACAATCTCAAGGCAACAATGCGCTGGCTCAAGGCGTACCTGCAGGAGAATGAGCTCTGTCTCGAAAGCCTGGACCTGGCTGCTTGTACCGATGCGTTCCGAACTGAATTGCACACCAAAATCCCACCTCACTTCTGGGGAGACGAATAATGGAAGAACTGGAACTCATTCCCGCAGGCTTCGGCTTGTGCTGGCTAGCCTACTACGTGCGCGGCATCCTGCGGATCCACCGGTCACTCACCCCCAGGGCGAGGGGCACCACGCTCACTGAGACCTGGCTGCGCTTCTGGCTCAGCCCGGCCATCCTCAAAGACTCGTTCCGGTGTGCCTTGATTTCATTGGGCGCATTTCTGGGCATTGAAATTGCCCGGGGCGAAAACGTGGAGGGCGGGATCGATGAAGACTCAGAAATTGATCACTTTTAGCGGTGCTTGCACCGCTTTTCCCGTACCTGCCGGAAGCGGGAACAACAAATGATAATGAAGCCCCTTGATCAAGAAAGCGCCCTTGAAGTGCGCTATCAGAAATCTATAAAGGCCCTTCTCGACCTCGCTCTAGACAACTGCGACCATGAAGCTCGGATCGCCGCCAGTGTACTACTGAGTGCAAATAGTTCCTGTATACGCCCAGGACAGGAATGGTTGGTCGCTATTCCGGAACTACGCTATCTAACAGTAGGTAAACGAAATGCCGCACTGGGCGTGATTCATGGCAGGATTACCCTTGGCCGTCCTCCGGAGACCGTAATCCAGGGAGGGGCTGCGCTCTTTCATCGCCTTTGGCACAGGTGGCGAAATATTGAGCAATGGTAGCTCTTGCTTTCCCGACCTGACTACCGGGCAGAACGATGGATGTCCCCCAATACAGAAGAGGAAGTAAGATGAGAAGTAGCGAAGATTATCTTAAAGAAGTGGAAACTCGCCTCGCAAGGATGTTCCGTGCTTCTAGGGACGGCCACAAGGCTTCTCCGGCAGAACGTCATCGTCTTGAAGGATTCATCCAGGCTGGTTCGTTTCTCGGTCTTGCCTCAAAGGATCAGCTTCAATCTCTAATGGAAAAGGTGCACTACGATATCTTTGGAAAGACCATCAAGGAACGACAATCGGAGCAAGCAACTTCCTGGGTACCCGAGAACATAGATTACAGTCACTACGAACAACCAGCGTTCGAGCGAAGTCGGACTCCTTAGAAAATCAAAAATCTAATCGAATCGTACAAATAGGCTTGCGATGGGTATCACCTTTTGTGGTATGTTGAATATAACATACCGTCAACACCAATCAGAATGTTGCCAGAAACCCAATACCGCCACCCACTACAGGACTGGACGAACAAGCTAGCGTCACTTATCTGGCAATCTGCGCTAAGCAGCAACCTGGATCTTATAAACGGCACACCCGAGATTCCCCAGGTTGTCTTCCTTGGATCTTTAATTACAGGCTATGCCAGGTATCCCGGACATTATGACCCGGTGGGCAACCTGATTATTCTCAATCAGCGCCATAAAACCCTGGAAATGGATGAGAAAGCAACAATCACCCACGAGTTATGCCACTGGCTTCAGCACCGGCTAGTCTCTTATCGTCCAACGCGCGATACCCACACGCATTCAAGTTGGTCTACAGCCTGCCACCACGTCACTGAGGCACTTACTCGTAGAAATTGGGATCCTCTCTACCGACAAGATTGTCGGAAATCTTTCGCCATGCCGACGAAGCGGATGTCCGGGCGGACACCTAACCCGGAGCGCTCACAATGGAGGCCATGTAGTTAGCCGCAGTCTTCGATGAACGGGACCTCCCGGATAAGCTCCTGAAGCAGACGCAGGCACTCACGCTGATACAGATGACAAAGACTGAAGTGTAGCTGAATAAAGATCAGCCAACATCTGGAGTGGCCATGCTATGAGGACATAGCTGCGTTGCTACACTGGAGCGCATCAATGTTGTGAAAAACAATCCCATGCCTGCCGAGTACAACGCTGAACAACTTTCACTATCCGCATTCGATCGCGCCTGTCTCAATGGCGCAGAGGGTTCCGCCATCGCAAAGGCCATGCGTTTTCTGGTTGGCATCGGCCAGGCCCTCGGGGCACACAGATTGATCGACGTCGAGCACTGCCACTTAGTCGGTTCGTACTACAGTGGCGTAGCAGATGTGAAGTTCCTGCAACAGCTGGTGAAAGCCAATGCCAGAGTCAGGGTTCCCACGACTCTGAATGCCAGTTCCGCCTGCCTGGAAAGGAAATCCCCGAGCCCGGAAGCTGACCGCGCAGCTGCGAGGGGCGTGGTCGAGTTATACACGGCAATGGGCTGCGAACCGCAGCTGACATGCGCTCCCTATCACCTGCCCCACCGGCCCAGCCTGGGAAGTGTTGTAGCCTGGGCTGAATCCAATGCCGTCGTGTTTGCAAATTCTGTGCTCGGGGCGCGCAGCAACAAAACCGTGCAGTATCTTGATCTCTGTGCAGCTTTGACGGGGCGCATTCCCGAGAGCGGGTTGTACCTGGACAGTCAGCGCGAACCTACCTGCCACGTGGACTGTAGCTTGCTCCCCAGTGGCAGCTGGGACTTCCCCCTCACAGGAGAACTGATCGGACTTTGGCTGGGCTATCACTGCGGCACCGAGGTCCCAATTCTTAGCGGCTGCGACCGAACACCCGGAGAAGACCTGCTTAGAGGGCTGGGAGCTGCAGCGGCGAGCTCCGGCGCAGTTTCACTCTTCCACTTCGAGGGCGTAACCCCCGAAGCACACCAGTACCGCATCCAAAACCTGCCTGGAACTCAGCTGACTATTGGCGCCTTAACGGAGACAGCCGCTCCCTACCGTGGCATTCCCGGGCAGGCGGTATCCGCCATCTGCCTGGGCACACCTCACTATTCGCTTACCCAACTGCGAAACCTGGCAGAGCACATGATCGGCACAAATATTCGGCCCCGCATTCCCATCTATGTCACGACTTCTCGCTACAACCGGGACGCACTGCGCAACGAACTGCTTGATGGAGAACTGGCGGCGCGCGGTGTGCAGCTGTTGGTGGACACTTGCAGCTACTACGGCCGCGCCGTACCACTCCCGGACGGTCCAGTCCTCACCGACTCCGCCAAATGGGCATACTACGGCGCCGGCAATTTGGGTGTTACCACGCTGCTGGGTGAACTTGAGGACTGTCTCGCAACCGCTGCCAGCGGCAGGCTGACGCGAGCTGGATCATTCCCATGGCTGTAACCGTGCCAGTGCGCATGCTGGTCGACAGAGCAGCGAGCGGTGAATTGCTGTTGTTATCCGAGGGGCTGAGCTTCTGGGGTGGGCTGGACCCGGCAAGCGGTGAAATCATCGACCGGCAGCACCCGCAGCACGGCGCCAAAGTGACAGGTAAGGTATTGGTGTTGCCGAGCCCACGCGGCAGTACCGCAGCCCCGGGGGCACTGCTGGAATGTCTGTGTGAACACAGCGGCCCCGCGGCCATCGTGCTTGCCACCTGCGACCCGACAGCAATCGCCGCAGTCCTTGCAGCGCAAATGATTGAGCATCCCGCCATTCCGGTTGCTCAGCTACTGGACCCGGCCGACCTACAGGTGCTGACCGGTATAGCTTACGCAAACGTCGGCCAGGGTTTACTCACGGAAATTCAGCCTGGGTGGTCTTCCTTGAGCTGAACGATCAGCGACCTGGCCATCATGTAGCCCACGAACAACAGGGGCACCGACACCACAATCGTCGTGGATAGCACCACCTTGATGCCTCCGTCGACGAACATCAGGGTAATCGGCAGAATCCCCAGGCTGCAGGCCCAGAATACGCGCAACCAGCGCGCGGGGTTCTCGCCAGCGTGAAGCTCTTTGGTAGATACCGATGCCAGGGTAAAAGACGCCGAGTCATAGGTCGTCGCGAGGAACACCACCGCCACGACAAAAAATGCAGCCACCGCCAGTGTACCCAGGGGCAGGCTACTGAATACTGCCGTGATTGCAGTTGCGGCGCTCTGTTCACTGACGATAGTGGTTACGGGCAATAGTTCGCTCAGTTCCAGATGCATGGCGTAGTTCCCAAACACAATAAAGAACAGCCAGGCCCCAAGACTACCGAACAGCAACATACCACCGATCACTTCACGTATGGTGCGCCCATAGGATATGCGGGTCACGAAAATGCCGACAAACGGCCCATAGGCAACCCACCAGGCCCAGTAAAAAATCGTCCAGTCTTCCACAAAGCGGGTGTTACTGACTGGATCAGTCCAGGTGAGCAGGCGGAACAGATTATCAAACACCAGGCCCACGCCATTGGTGCCCATCTTGAGAATAAACAGGCTCGGGCCAACGGCGAGGACAAAGAACAAAAGGGTAAGGGCCAGCCAGAGATTCAGGTCCGCGAGCTTCTTGAATCCTTTTTCCAGACCGAGGTAGGCGCTGGTACCGAATATGCCAATGCAGAAGATTACAATCATGACCTCCAGTGCGAAATCGTGGGTTACGCCGGCAAGCTCTGCGAAACTTGCCGCAATCATCGGCGAAGACAAACCCAATGAGGTGCCGGTGCCTCCGATGAGGTTCACCATATAAAGAAAGTCGATTACCCGCCCACGCCTGCTGGTCACGCCACCGGGCAGGTAATGCATGCAGCCAGTGCTCAGGCGCAGGTAAGGCACCTTGCGCACATAGAAGGGGTAGGCAATGGCCAGAGCCGGTAGGCAGTAAAAAGCCCAGGCATTCACACCCCAGTGAAACAAGCCATAGCTGGCGGCCCACTCCACCGCTTCAGGGCTGCGTGGTTCCAGGCCAAAGGGCGGGGAGTCAATGTAGTAGCCCCACTCGATGACGGCCCAGTAGAGCAGCCCCGCCCCAATACCCGCCGAAAACAACATTGCCACCCAACTGAGCGTGCTGAATTCAGGGCGGCTTTCCTCGGGACCGAGACGCACATGGCCATAGCGGCTGAACGCGAGGTACAGGAGAAAACCCAGTACAGCGATGCCATACCACTGGTAGAGAAAGCCGAGGTTGGCGGTAATGGTGTCGTAGGCATGGCGCACCACTTGGCCCGCCTGCTCCGGCGCCAACCACATGGGCACCACCAGGACAGCGATAGTGAGAACCGTCGCGACAAACGCCGGGCGGTCGAGATTATTGTTTGCGGTGTTGTTCATGCGCCCCCCGGGCGACGTTATTGTTGTTCTAGCAGCGCGCAGAGCGGTGCGCTGGGGTGTTCAAGCAACTGCAAGTGCGTATCCAGTTGCATCACCAAATTCTGCTCCGGCGTAAAGGCCGGCCACACGGGCAGCCCCTTGCTGGCCGGATCGCCGCTGTGGGCGAAGCTCAACCAGTACTCGATCATAGCCGCAGTCAGCGTACGGTCGCCGACATCGGTGGGCAGCCAGCTGTCGTGCGTATCGAACACGTAAGGCAGCTCCGCACCGTGATACGCGCCCATGCCGGCCGCCTTGTCGCCCGGCCTGACCCGGGAAAAATAATACATCCAGCTGCGGCCGCCGGCAGCATCAATCGCAGCAGCGAGATCCATAGACGGGCAGACATACATTTGCCCGGTGATGGCCGCATCGAGGGCGCGCCGTTCATCGCCTAGCGCAGCGAGCACCGTCGCGGCTTGTGCATGCAGGTCTGCGGGCAGGTTCTCTTCCAGCCAACCATCCAGAGTATCATCCGGGGTGAGATAGATTTTCCATTCATCCGCATTGCTGCCAATCAGCAGGTCTACAGCCGGCAGTTGCCCCAGGGCAATACGCCCGGACAGAGCCACCGGCAACACGTCATCGCCCGCCACGGGGTCAAAACCGGAGTCGGCATAGACGGCTTTCGCAGCCTGGTCGAGTTGCGCTGCAGGCAGTTCACGCAGCTCTTGCAGGTTCTGGGCACCGACCGCTTCCTCTAGCGCAAGCCCCTGCGCCTGGGCCATCGCCAGCGTCGGCATCTCGCGAATCACCCAGCCGGCGCTCTGGTGGACGAGCCGGTGATACAGACCATCGGCACCGGGCATGGCGAGCAGCAAGGAGATATTGGAAGCCCCCGCCGACTCACCCACAACCGTCACCCTGCCTGGGTCGCCGCCCGCAGCTGCGATCCATTGCTGAACCCAGGCCAGCGCCGCGGCGATATCCTGCATCGCAAAGTTAGAGCTGCCCAGTTCCGGGTGCGCGAAGAAACCAAAGGGGCCAAGGCGATAAGCGACAGAGACGACAACGGCGCCACGGCTTGCCAGTTGGTGGCCGTGATAGTTTGGCTCATAGGACCAGCCGCCCTGATTACTACCGCCGTGAACGTAGACGATCACCGGAAGTTTGCCGCTCTCAGCGTCCGCTGGTCGCCAGATATTGAGGTACAGGCAGTCCTCACTGACCCGCGGGGCGACCACGATCTGGGGGTCGCCACCGAAGCCCGCGACGACGTCCCGGTACCAAGACGTAATGTGATCGCCCTGGTAGCAGGCAGGCGCGAAGCTTGTCGCCTGGTGAACACCGGCGCTGTAATCGGGTGCCTGGGGCGGCTCCCAGCGCAGGGCACCCACCGGCGGTCGGGCGAAGGGGATGCCGAGAAACGCCTCGACTTCACCCTTCATGACAGCGAGGCCCTTGAACCTCGTATCACCCAACACCAGGGTCGGTTTTTCCGCGGCGAACCCTGGCAGCACAAGTCCAATAAGAAGCGCCAGTGCCAGCAGGGCGCGTGTCATGTCAGTCGTCGATCCGCACGACAACGCAGCCACCGAAACCGCCCTGCTCAATCAGCTCGTGGGAACGCGCCATTTCATTGAACGGCAGGCTGTAGGCAATGCGATGCTGCAGTCGGCCATTTTCCAGGGCGTGGCAGGTATCGCGAATCGCGTCCTGCTTCGCCTGTTCGGGCATGGCATAGACGATGACCATGCGGACAGTGAGATCCATAAACATCATGTCGCGAAACGGCAGGCTGGGCTCCGGCACCACGGTAGAAGAATAGGTGGCAATAGTGGCACCAATACGCACACACTTGAGGACCTCCGGCAGGTTGACGCCAAACTCAACCTCGACCACCCGATCAATCTTGTCACCGCCGTTCGCAGCCACCACCTGATCGCCCCAGCTCTCACTGCGGTGGTTGACGACTTCGCTGGCACCCATGTCACGACAGAGGGCCTCGTCCGCGGCATTACTGGCGGTCGCGATTACTTTCGCACCGGCCTGGGCTGCCCACTGAATAGCGTAGTAACCGACACGGCCTGCACCTCCAGTCACCAGGACAGTCTGGCCGGCGACATCACCATCGGCGAACACACAGCGATGCGCTGTCATCATGGGGATGCCGACACAGGCGCCAACGTCGAAGGACGCTTCGTCGGGCAAGCGGGGCGCGAGCGCCTCGTCCAGTGCCACATACTCGGCAGCCGTGCCCAGTCGGCGGCCATACTGTGCCTGGTAAACGAAAACTCGCTCACCAACGCGCCCCGGGGCCACCCCCTCGCCCACGGCCTCAATCACACCGGCGCCATCACTGTGGGGAATCACCAGGCCATCATCGAGCAGGTTGGGAAAGGCACCGGCGCGCTTTTTTACATCCGAGGGATTCACGCCCGTGGCGTGCAGGCGCACCAGGACTTCGCCCGGACCCGCGACGGGTGTGGGTTGTTCGCCCAGGACAAGAGCGTCCTGCGCAGAGCCAAAGGTTTCGAACCAGGCTGCTTTCATTGTCATAACTCCTTGAATCGCTTTAACCCAGCCAGTTGGACAGGCCTTCTGTATGGCCGTCGATGCCCAGTGCCTGGCCGGAAATACTGTGACCGGCGGGGGAACAGAGGAAGCGCACGGTCTCCGCGATATCCTCTGCATCTACAAACAGGCGCATGGAACTTTGGCGCTGGTAGACGTCGCGTATTTCATTCGGACTGACACCTCGCTCCTTGGCGTCCTTATTAATCACGTTTTCTATCCGCGGCCCGTTAACACTGCCCGGGCACAACGCATTCACGTTGACCCCGTCAGGACCGAGTTCCATCGCCCAGGTCTTGGTCAGACCAATGATCGCCCACTTTGCAGCCGTGTAGGGAGAGCGCAGGGGGAAGCCAAACAGTGCGGCGTTGGACGCCATGTTGACGATACTGCCCCCGCTCTTCTTTAAGAGCGGCGCCGCCAGACGCGTGACGTAAAATGCACTGTTCAGGTCTACTGCAATGGTGCGATCCCAATCCTCGGGCGCAATATCTTCCACAGAAGCGGTGGGCCCGGCGATACCGGCGTTGTTAATCAGGATATCCAGTCGGTCGTAATGCGTCGCCATCTCAGCAAACAGACCCTCTACCTGGGTGGCGTCGGAAACGTCGCAGCAACTGCCAGTGATGCCGACCAACTCGTTAGTGCAGGCATGCAGTGCTGTCTCGTTGATGTCACAGATATGCACGCTGATACCATCTGCCAACAAGCGCTCGGCAATCGCTCGGCCAATACCCGATGCCCCGGCAGTTACCAGGGCAACTCGATGTTCACTCATTATTTTCCTCGGCCAGCGGCCTGACGGCCCATCTTTATTGACGCCAATGCTGGCAGTCACCCGGTCAGGGCGCAAATGATTTTAATCCATGCACACATGAAAAATACTCACCATTTTCTATCTAGTAGCTATCATGTAAGCTAACCCGACACATGTACACCAGAAAAATTCTAACTCGAGAGTGTTGTGACAGGATTCCAGCAACGACGCAAACTTCCCCCGCTGAACGCCTTACGCGCCTTTGAGGCCGCGGCCCGGCACCAGAGCTTCAAGGATGCTGCAGAAGAGCTGGCGGTCTCCCAATCGGCGGTGAGCCACCAGGTCAAGGCCCTGGAGGACTATCTCTCCACCAGCCTGTTCACCCGCAAGACCCGGGCGGTGGAGCTAACCCGCAAGGGCAACATGCTCTACCCCATTTTGCGCAATGCCTTCGACAGCATTTGGGAGGGCACCCAGATGCTGCTGGAGGAAACGTCGATGTCCGTGCTCACCCTGCACGTGTATTCGACCTTCACTATGCGCTGGCTGCTACCGCGATTGCCGCGCTTCCAGGAGGCACACCCGAATATCCAGGTGCGGCTGCACACTTCCCAGGCGGACGTCAATTTCGCCCAGGAGGATATCGATGCGGCGATCATGGTGGGCCAACCCACTGACAGCAACCTGCACTATGAATTCCTGTTCGACTGCGAGTTGTTTCCCGTATGCAGTCCGGGCTACCTGGAAAAGAATGGCCCCATCGAGCAACCGGAAGATTTGGCCAACCACCCATTACTGCAGGTCTACCCCTCGGGCGGCGACTGGTACGTATGGCTGGAAGGCAATGAGGTCAGCGGTGTGTCGCCGGATTCTGGGCTACAACTGGAGAGCTATGACGTCGCCCTGTCCAGTGCGGTACAGGGCATAGGCATTGCCCTGGGCCAGCAACCCTATCTGGAAGGCGAGCTGGAATCCGGCGACCTGATAGAACTTTTCCCCGACCAACGCCTGCCCAATACCAATCGCTGGTACCTGGCCTACCGCAGTGAAAAGCGCCACACGGCGAAATTGGAAGCGCTCAGCACCTGGCTGATAACTGAGGTGCAGAACGACCCCAACCTGCCTCAGCTGTCGAGGGGATAGCGCTCTAACACCGGCCCCAGTGACTCCTTGAGGGGATCCAACCACTGCTCGAAGGGACGCCACCTGTCCATGCCGCTGCGATTGATCGGCTGGCGCACCTGCTCTGAGCTGGCTGTACGCACGGTGCGTGTATTGTCGTGGAAATTCAGGCAGGCTTCCTCAAACGGCAGGCCGCAGTAATCCAGCAGGCGCCGCACCTGGCCTTCCGTATCCGCCACCATCTCTTCGTACTGCACGCGATGCACGCGCCCGGGCAGCACCGCGTCCCAGAGGTCCATCAACTCGACGTACTCGCGGTAATATTGGCCGATGCGCTGTTGGCCATAGGTAAATCCCTGGCCCGAGGCAAACAGCTGCTTGAACCCACTGAAACAACAGTCCATGGGGTGGCGACGGGCATCGATGATTCGTGCATTGGGCAGGATCAGGTGAATCAGGCCCACGTGAACGAAATTGTTGGGCATCTTGTCGATGAAATACGGCGCGTCGGTGACTCGCTGCACCGCCGTGCTGTCCAGATACCCCTGCCCCATTGATGCCAGCTGCTCGGCATCCATGGCACCCAGCGCCTCGGGGTACTGGGATTTGTCGTCACGACGCTGCTTGCCCGCGATTTTGCGCGCCAGCGCCATCATATCGGCCAATTCCGCGGTCCCCTCAACCTGGGAGTGGCTCGCCAGAATCTGTTCGATCAGGGTGGAGCCGGCCCGCGGCAGACCCACGACGAAAATCGGGTCGCGCGCCTGGCAGCCCTGCCCCTCGCGCTGGGCAAACAGTTGTTCACTAAAGAAGCTGCGCAGGCGCTGGCACTCCTCGTGAAAGGCGCGGCCGTCCCAGGGCACGTTGCGGCCCCGAACCTGGTTGCCCTTGACGTAGGCGGCCATAGCCTCGCGGTACTCCTTGCGGTCCTCCCGCGCCTTGCCCAGGGAAAACAGCAAGTGATAGTAGTCGCGGAAGGGACACTTCTTGTTCTGCAACAGGCCTTCGATATGGGCGATCTGCTCGTCGCTGAAACGGTAGGTTTTGAGGTTAGCCAGGCTCCAGTAGGCCTCGCCGGCACCGCTGTCCAGAGCAATACATTTTTCGTAGGCGGTGACGCAGCCCTCTACCCTGCCGACGGCGCGCAGGGCGTGACCGTAGCTCAAATGGGCCTGGCGATGATCCGGATGCATCTGGAGAATACGCTCAAAAATCGGCAACGCATCCGCGTGCTCATTAATCTCCACCAGGTTGGCTGCTTTCAGCGTCAACCAGGCCGCATTGTCCGGCTCTTTGGCCAGTAACAAGTCCAACTGTGCCAGCGCATCGGCGTAGCGATGCCGCTTGTACAGCGCATTCGCCCAGGCATATCGGGCTGCATCGTAATCTGGTGCCAGCTCGACCGCCCGGGCCAGCAATCGGTCAGCGTCGCGCAATGCGCCCAACGCCATGCCCACCTCGCCAAGCATGCGGATACCGTTCACATCGGCGGGGTTATCGTGCACAAACGGCCGAAGTAGAGCCTCGGCCTTGGCAAACTCGCCCGCAGCGATATGCCTGGCCGCATGTAGCAGAGGCGTCGGCAGCTGGGTACTGGTGCTTGGGGAATTCACAGGTGACTCACTATCAATCAGGTTAATCCAGTCTAGGGCCAGAGGGATCAAAAAAAAAGCCGCCGACCTTACGGGCGGCGGCAGGAGGTACTACACCGCAAACACACTTAATCGAAGCGCATACCAAAACTCACGCCAAAGGTGCGCGGCTTGTTTACCGTCACCAGGCGCTGGATATCGACACTATTGATGTACAGCTCGGCCACCTCGTCGGTGAGGTTCTCACCGTACAGCGTCGCATGCCAACCATCACCTTCGACGCGCAGGCTTGCGCTCAGCAGGCCGTAGTCATCCATCTTCTCGCGATTGGAGAGGAACAGGTCGTTGTACATCTCGTCCGTGTAGGCGTAGTTCACCTGCAGGGCGGACGGCATCTGGAACATGTCGAAGGTGTAACGAGCAGTTGCCGTGTACTTGTTGTCGGGCGTGAACGGCAGGTCCTGGCCGTCTTCTGCATCCGGTACAGCTGAACTGTCATTCGCGTAGTAGTCCTCGGTCAGCTCTGCCTGGTTGTAGGCGTAGGCCAGGGACAGCTCGATATTCTCAGTCGCCAGGAAGGTCGTGTCGAACTCAAAGCCCTTACTCTCAGCGGTACCGACATTGTCGACGAGGCCCAGCAGGGAGATGTCCGGGTTGAAGAAACCGAGCTGGATATCATCCCAGTCCATGAAGTAGACCGCACCGTTGAGGCGCAGGCGCCCGTCCATCAGGGTGCTCTTGAAGCCCAGTTCATAGCTATCGAGGAAATCCGGGTCATAGGTTTCGCCAACACCGGGAGAGCGGTTTGCGCCACCCGGGCGATAGCCCTCTGCGTAGGTGCCGTACACCATGACATCGTCAGAGATATCATAGGTCAGGTTCACCTTCATGGTGCCATCGTCATAGCTTGCCTTACTGTCAACATTATCGGGCGGACGGGTGGGTGAGAAGCCGAAGCAGCAATTTGGCCAGAAAACCGTACCAACAAAGCCTTCCAGGGTGGTTTCGCCGTCAAAGTAGCGATAGCCCACTGTGCCGGCCAGCGCATCAGTAAAACGGTAGGTCAACTCACCGAAAACAGAGACTTCGCTGTCCTCGCGTATCTGGTCAGTCTGAAAATAAAGATCGTCCTCCACCGCCGCACCGGGGTTAATAGTTGGCACAGACCAACGACTGTCGAAGGCGGTCTCCTGCTCGGAGTAGAAGGTGCCCACTATCCATTCGACTCGCTCACCCTGGGAGGCCAGCCGCAGTTCGTGGGTCTGGAAGGTCATTTCCGAATGGTTGGAGTACTGAATACTTGGATCGACACAGGGCCCAAAGTAAGACACATAACAGGTGTAGTAAGGCTCAACAAAGCCGTCTATGGAATAGTGTGAGTAATCGTTGTAGGTGTCGAAGTCCCGGTCGAGGTATGAACCGGCGTAGGTTAGGTCCGCGAAGCCCAGATCACCTTCAACGGTCAGGGCGAATTGCGCCCATTCGTCTTCCTGGCTGTCTTCGAAAAAGCGGTCAACTTCAAAGTCGTCGAACTCGGTGGGATCGTGGTCCCACACGCCTTCCGACTCCAGCTCCTGGTACATTGCGCTGGCAGTGGCGGTCCAGCTGTCGTTCAGGTCGACCATCAAAGCTGCGCGCAGCCCCCGCTTCTCAGACGTATTGAAATCGTCTTTCACATAACCGTCATTATTGCGGGTGATGCCGCTCAGTGGATAAGTGATGGTATCGGGTACAGCGTCGATATAGCCTCCATCGTCATCCCACCAGGCGGTCAGGCGCAAGGCCGCTGAATCGCCAAGGGGCATGTTCACAAAACCTTCGGCCATGTAGCCGTTGTCGCCGTCAGATATGGTTTCCGCCGACAGGTCAAAGCCCGCTTCGAATCCATCAGTGCTGGGCTTGTTGGTTATGATTCGCAAGTTTCCTGCCTGTGAGGCAGCCCCGTAGAGGGTACCCTGGGGCCCCATGAGTACTTCGATGCGCTCGACGTCGTAGACGTGAACGTCCAGGTTGAAACCAATGGCTGTCACCGGCTGCTCATTCAGGTATACCGCTACGGACGGCCCCTGCAACGATTGGTTACTATTGCCGCCGTCAGATATTCCACGCATGAACAGGTTGGCCTGGCCTGGCCGACGCTGGGTAAACGACACAGAGGGCAACTGCATCACGTAGTCCTGGAAATTGGTGATATTCAGGTCGTCCAACTGGTCCTGGCCCAGGGCCTGAATGCTGATGGGAACGTCCTGGAGACTTGCTGCCCGCTTGGTAGCGGTCACAACAACCTCTTCCAGTTGCATTGAATCCTGTGCCTGGGCTACAGGTACTCCCGCAACTGCAGCTATAAGGCCCGCTCGCGCAATCTGACCAACACTCTGCGATAGATAGCGGCGTTTGAATGGAGCGGATGTGCTAGGGCAAGGGTTGGTCTTGCGCGCCATGTTTTTCTCCGATGTTTATAGTTATGCAAAGGTGTGTTACCACCTGTCAGGAGAGTACGCGTGGGCAGGCCATGGCGGCAAACGAGGAATTTTGCACGACACATGAGATTATCTTATGTATATTCGAAAAAGGCCGCTTGAACACTGATCATTCGAACCGGCCGAGCCCAAGCGCAGGTATGGCATAACCTTCCCGGCCGAGCGACCGGGAACGGCAGGGCGGATATCAGCCCTATAGCAGGACCGAGACTCCCTGGCAGGGCTGGCTGGTGTAGACAGTCTCTTGCAAGCCGGTCTCCGCCTGGTAGCGCCCAGCTACCGCAGCAATAGCCGGCGCCACCAGGTGCTCCGGCAGCAGCGCTACGACACAGCCACCGAAGCCGCCGCCCGTCATGCGCGCGCCGCCCTGCTCGCCCGCGACGCCCGCCAGAATCTCCACCAACAGGTCGATCTCTGGAGTTGTGATTGCAAACAGGTCGCGCATGGAGGCGTGACTCGCCGCCATCAGTTCGCCAAGGCGCGGCAGGTTGCCCTGCTCCAGTGCGGTGACCGAATCGAGCACCCGCTGGTTTTCCTCCAGCACATGCTGCGCGCGATTGGCCGCAACCGGGTCGAGCTCACCTGCCGCTGCGGCCAGCTGTTCCAGCGAAACATGCCGCAGGCTGCTGGCCCCGAAGTGCGCTGCCACTGCCTCACACTGTTGGCGCCGGGTGTTGTACTCGCTGTCGACCAGGCCGCGTTTGACGTTGGAATTAATCATCAACAGGCTGAGCGTGCCCGGCAGGCTGACAGGGATCATGGACAGGTCCTGGCAATCGATCGCCAGTGCCTGCCCCGCAATACCGGCAGCACTGATTAACTGGTCCATAATCCCGCAGGCGCAGCCGACAAAGTCGTTCTCCGCCGCCTGCCCGACCTTGGCCAGCGCCAGCGGGGACGCGTCCAGCCCACTGGCCAGCAACAGCGCTTTTGCCAGCCCCACTTCGAGCGCGGCTGATGAGCTCAGGCCGGCACCCTGAGGCACATTGCCAGTGATAGCGAGGTCGCAGCCACGCAGGTCGTAGCCGCGCTTGAGCAATTCCACGGCAACACCGCGCACATAATTGCTCCACTGCTGGGTCGGGTGCGAAGCCACCTTGCTGTCGAGGTCAAATCGGTCTGTCTGGGCGTCCCAGTCCAGGGCCACCACATTGATGACGCGATCTTCACGGGGCCGCACAGCGACCAGGGTTTCATAAGCGATGGCACAGGGCAGGACAAAGCCCTGGTTGTAATCTGTGTGCTCGCCGATGATATTGACCCGGCCGGGTGCCCGAACGACCGCCGCGGGCGCGGCGCCATAGGCATGCTCAAAGGCCAGCTGTAGTTCTTTACGCATGATTATTTGCTCTTGTAGTGTATTGAGGGCAATTCGCGCAGGCGCCGGGCCGCTTGCTCCGGGGTCAGGTCGCGCTGCACCTCAGCGAGCATTTCGTAGCCCACCATGAATTTCTTTACCGTGGCTGAGCGCAGCAAAGGCGGGTAGAAATGAGCGTGCAGCTGCCAGTGATCGGCCTCACTGCCCGCCGGTGCCCCGTGCCATCCCATACTGTAGGGGAAGGAGCAATTGAACAGATTGTCGTACCGGGTAGTCAGGTCGCGCAGAATTTCTGCGAGCGCGTCGCGCCCACCGGCGTCGAGCTCACCGAAGTGGCGCAGCGGCTTGAGCGGCAATAACAGCGTCTCAAACGGCCAACTCGCCCACCAGGGCACCACAGCCAACCACTGGTCATTGGCACTGACCACACGCTCGCCTTCGGACCGTTCACGCAGGGCATAATCCAGCAACATCGCTGCGCCGTGGTCGCGGAAGTACCCTGCCTGCTGCTCGTCTTCCCTGGCTGCCAGGGTAGGCAAAAAGTCACTGGCCCAGATCTGGCCGTGGGGATGCGGATTGGAGCAACCATTGATTGCTCCCTTGTTTTCAAAGACTTGCACCCACTTGAAGCGCTCCGACAGCGATTGCCATTGCTCACACCAGGTGTCCACGATCGCTCTCACCGAAGCCACCGGCAGTTCAGGCAACGTCAGGTCGTGCCGCTCGGAAAAACAGATCACGCGACTGGTCCCGGACACCGCTTCCATCGCTATCAGGGGGTCGTCTTCGCGGTGCTTGTGACCTTCGTCCTTGAGCGCGGCAAAGTCGTTGTCGAACACCCACGGGCCACGATAATCGGGGTTCACTTCACCGTTTACACGGGTATTTCCCGCGCAGAGATAACAGGATGGATCGTGCGCGGGCAGCGCGCTTTCGTCGGCGTCTTCAAGCTGACCCTGCCAGGGGCGCTTGGCCCGGTGGGGCGACACCAATACCCAGTCTCCCGTGAGAGGATTTCGCCTGCGATGGGGGTTATCTTCGCGGTTGAAACTGGCCATAGACTCCTCTCAGATTGCTACTCCAGAACCGAGGCGATATTCTACGTCTCCGCGAGGCGCCTGTCGCGACTCCGCAGCAAAAAACACGGTAAAAATTGCAATTTTTGCGCTGTTCCATGACACTTTATTTCTCGATCGCAACAACAACGAATCAGCGATGTCACGTCACTGCGATTGCACAAAAAACTAGAGATGCGCCCACCATGCAAACCGCCACACAAAAGCAGCAACAATCCATCGCCACCGTCGTCGGGGCGCTTCGCCAGGGCGACCTGCAGGCGGCAGAATTGCTCTGTCGCAACTACCTGAGAGACCACCCGGGCTCAGTGCCACACCTGCAGTTGCTCGCGCGCACCCTGGTGCACAGCGGATCAATCGGCGCTGCTCTGGAGCCGCTGCAAATGGCGATTAAACTGGCGCCGGATTTCGCACCGCTTTACGAAGACCTGGGCAATATCCGCGGGATGAGCGGCGACCACAATGGCGCTATTGAAGCGCTCAAGCGGGCGGTCCAACTTGACCCACAGCTGAGCAGCGCGCACAAGAAACTCGCCCAGGCGCTGCAGGCCACCGGGCGCCACGATGAAATCGATGAGGCGATGGAAGGCTACCTGGATCACGATTCCGAGGCCGCAATGGTGGCCACAGGCGCGGAACACTGGCGCGCCGGCAGAATGGCCGAAGCGCAAACCGTGTTGAAAAAAGCACTGCGCAGCAACCCTGACAATGTCGACGCCATGCGCTTTCTGGCTATGGTGTACCACGCCGAAGGCAAATACATCGACGATGCCGAAGCCCTGTTGCGCCGGGCCATTGCCATCGCACCCGACTTTCACCAGGCGCTGGGCAACCTCGGCCGCATTCTTATCGAGAACGGCAAAAGCGAAGAAGCCGCGGAAATCTACGAGCGCTGGGTAGAACTCAAGCCGGACAACGACGAGGCCTGGTCCGGGCTTGGCCGTGCACGTGCTCACCTCGGCGAGGTGGAAGCCGCCGCGACAGCCTATCGCGAATCCATACGTCTAAATCCGGACGTTGCTTCTGTCCATATGGCACTGGCTCACATGCTCAAGACAATTGGCAAGCAGGAGGAAGCACTGGCGGCATACCGGGAATCTGTGCGCATCAAACCCAGCCTGGGCGAGAGCTACTGGAGTATGGCCAATCTCAAGATCTTCCACTTTGAACCGGAAGAAGTGGACGCCATGGAAACGCAACTGGCCGGTGGCGAAGTGTCTGAACAGGGACAGGTAAATTTCCATTTCGCGCTGGGCAAGGCTTACGAGGACGAGCGCAACTATGACAAGGCCTGGCATCACTACCACAAAGGCAACCAGTTGCAGCGCACCCGGGTGGACTACGACCCGGTGGAGAACGAGATGCACCTGCAGAAACTGCGCGACGTATTCACCGCAGAACGGATGGCGGAATCTCGCGACTGGGGCCACCCTGATGCAGCACCCATTTTCATTGTCGGTATGCCCCGCTCCGGCTCAACCCTGATTGAGCAGATTCTCGCATCCCACAGCCAGGTGGAGGGCACCGCAGAGCTGCCAAACCTCGCAGCCATCGCGACCGGCACCGGAAAATACCGCCACGATGGCCTGGTCTATCCCAGTACGGTAAACAGTTTCACGCCCCGTGACTTTGCAGCCTACGGCAAGGAATACCTGCAGCAGGTTCAGCGCCACCGGGTTGAGGGCGCGCCGTTCTTTATCGACAAGATGCCGAACAACTTTATTCACGTGGGCTGGATCGCAATGACCTTGCCCAACGCAAAAATCATCAATACCCGACGGCACCCTCTGGACAGCTGCCTGGGCGTTTACAAGCAGTTGTTTGCCAAAGGTCAGCATTTCACCTACGACACGTTCGAACTTGCCGAGTTCTATCACACTTACGTGGACATCATGGATCACTGGCACGAGGTACTGCCGGGGCGCGTGCTGGATGTGCACTACGAAGACACTGTGACAGACCTGGAACAACAGGTCCGGAAAATTCTCGACTACTGCGAACTGCCCTTTGAGGACAACTGCCTGCGCTACTACGAGACGGAGCGCGCAGTCAAAACGGCAAGCTCAGAGCAGGTGCGCCAGCCCATTTACACCAGCGCGCTGGGCCTCTGGCAAAAGTATGAAAAACACCTGGGAGAATGGCAGGAAGTACTCGGCGATGTCATTGATGACTTGCCGCCCTCAGTGAGAGCAGCAGCCGGCTAAACCTAAAAGGGCCAGACTTCCAGGCCATGGATCGCATTGCGCACATCCGTGGAGAGCATGACGCTCAATATGGTCTTTCCCGACTTGAGGTCGTGTACAGAAATGGTCGAGGGTGAGGAACCGGCTGCCAGCAATCCATTGCCGAGCACGCACAGACCGCGACCAAAACCGGGCCGGGCAACCCGGCTGTCATCCAGCCCCTTCCCGGTCATGTTTTCCGCGGCCGGCACCGGCACTTTAAAGGCGCGGTCCTCCTGCGGATCGCGACTGGCAAATCGCACACAATCAGCTTGGGTGTCGTTAAACAAAACGCCCTTGCCATAGGGCTGGGCGTTGTGGGTGCCTGCCGGCAGGCTGGCACTGAGATTGACCTTCTTGCCATTGAAATGGATGAGGCCGCCACTCTTCACACCGGCAATGTACATCCCATCGTCGTTGGCGACCACGCTGTTAATGTGCAACTTGTTCAACTGCAACGGGCCCTCATCACCGCGGGGGTCGAAGATCTTACCTTCGTAGCGATAGCCCGTGTCTTCGACATGCAGGGCCCAGTGGAATTGCTGCTGCTCGATGTCGAATGCGAGAATGCAGTCATACCCGGTAGATGTGAGGAACACCTGCCTCTGGTGCACGCTGATCTCGTGACAGTGTTTCAGGAACGGGTTACGCCACGCGCCAAGCAGCTTGAAGTGGCGATCAAAAGCCATCAACTCATCACTGGCGGCAATGAACACCGTGTCGCCCGCGAACGCGATGCCGCGCAAACCGCGATCGGCACCCCGCCCATGCCAGTTGATATCCATGGTGTTCCAGTCGAGCACCTGCTCAACTTCCTGCGCCTTCAAATCGACGAGGTAAACCCCACCGTGACTGTCGCCCTGCTGGGTGCCACGTACGACGGAACTGGCGATTAGTGTTGTCATTGCTGTCTCTTGCTACTGAAGATGATTCAGCCCTGGGCGGGCTGGCCCTTCTGGGTGGTGATGTGCTCGATCACCCGATCCTGGAACTGATCGTGCAGCTTATACCAGCTGCGGTAGATCAGAGCACTCAGGATCACCAAAATAAACGGTGTACCAATCATCATAAAGCGCAGGCCGAGTTTGGTCTCTTCCGATTGCTCGATATTGGGAGTATAGCCAACCACCGAGAGACCGATACCGATGAAGAAACCTGACAGGGCGCCCGCAAATTTCACCAGCATGGTCTGGACAGAGAAGATAATGCTCTCTGAACGCTGGCCGGTGCGGTACTCCCCGTAGTCAACGACATCTGCGAGCATAACCGTGGAGAGGCCGTTGGACAGGCCACCGCCAAACTTGAGGACCCCGCCGGCGATGGCTGCCAGCAGCGCGCTTTCAGGTGAGAACACGCCGGTGAAAAACAACACCACAGAACACAGCATTGGAAAGGCACAGGCGATCAGCCACATCTTGCGGCGCGGCAGGACGCGGCACAACCAGGGAAACACAAAGACCCCGGCAATTTCCGCTGCCCCGGAAGCCAGCGCAAACGTGGGGAACAAATCTTCACGACCCACTGCATAGGTGTAGTAGTAGATGGCGAATCCGCCGATCAGTTGGATAGCGATATTGAACGTCAGCACAACACCGATCAACACCTTCAGTTGATCATTGCTGAGAATAATGTTCTTCACGTCGGAGAAGGTGAACTTGGCCGCCTGCTGGGACGTGCTGAACTTTTCCTTCACCATGAAAAACGTGATCAAGGCGCTGGCAAAGAACGACACCACGATGGCCAGGGAGAGGTAAAAAAAGCCCTCGCCTTCATTGCCATCCCCGAGAATACCGACTGCCCAGAGGCCGTAGCCCCCCATCAACATCCAGGCGATGCTGGCAAAAATTCGCGGCCACACTACCAGACGCTCGCGCTCGGGGCGGCGACTGGATAGTGCGGGCACCATTGACCAGTAGGGAATATCCATGATGGTGTATGTCACCCCCCAGAGAATGTAGGTGACCGCCGCGTACACGTAGAGCCAAGGGCCCGTCAGCATATGCGTGCTGAACACCGCAATCAGGGCGAAGGAGTTCACCAGGGTGCCGATCAGTATCCACGGCCGAAACTTGCCGAACCGGCTGCGGGTGTTATCCACCACCAGCCCCATCATCGGGTCGGTCACCGCATCCACCAGGCGGGCCACCAGGAACAGCGTGCCGACAAAGGCCGCCGACAACCCGGCCACGTCGGTGTAGTAATACATCAGGAAAATGTAGATGATTGAACAGGCAAAGTCCTTGCCCAGCGCACCGAGTCCGTAGGAAATCTTGGTGCTCAATTCCACCTTGTCGTCGCGGATAGGACTGTCTATTGCGGTCTGGGTCACTTTGTTATGCCTGTTAGTGTGATGTTCCAGCGGTAGTGCTTCTCGTTCAGGCGGTACGCCGGCTTGACACTGGGTGTCCAGGAGTCGTCGCCGCCTACTCCCATATGATAACCATCCAGGTAGATGAAAAACGAATCGCCGGGAACAAGGTCGCTGGTATGGGTGGCCGCGCGCAACTGGCGCTGGCCGTAGGGCGAGACACTGAAATAGAAATCTCCGTGCGCGATGAGCCCTCCCAGGTCCAGTTCCTGGGTGCCACTGCGAAGGCCATTGTCACTGGGGAAGATATAGTCCGTGTGCATCTGGGCAACAGGCAACTCCCAGTGCCCCAGTTCGGCCGCACGCAGGCGGTCGGGGTAGTTTTCATGTGGGCCCAGGCCTTTCCAGGCGACCGTCTTGAGCGCGCTGCTGGGGTCCGCCGCCAGGTTCAGCACGATGCCGACCCTAGGCATGGGCGGCATCGAATCCTCGATAATCGTTTCCTGGTCCAACTGCAGTTCGCCCGCCTCGGTAAATTGCATGCGCCAAATCGTGCTCACGGCAAGATTGCCTTCATAACAGTATTGATGCTCACTGGTCACCAATCCCTGTTCGGGCTCAACCCGCACATCGGTGCACAGGTGCTCTAGGTCCCACAGGCCGGCCTTATCCCAGCGGACCTGCCAGGCGTTGGGGTCGGGGCGATCAATCTCACTCACACCGATGTCGTTATCCAGGGGCGCCCTGACAAAGTTGTCTGCCAGGGGTGCCGCGAGTTGTTCTTCGCCGCGGATGGTCCAACTGGTTACAGAACCGGTGTGTTTGCTGACCTGCCAGTGGCTGGCCCCGGCGACGATTTCCCAGTGTTCGTCATGCTCCCAGAATGCCTGGGCAAACAGCGGCTTCGCGGTCACCGCTTGCGCCTCGCGCAGTACAACTTGCTGGCGCGCGACGAGATGATTCGCCTCAGACCAGGCAGTCGCCTCGGGTTGCTCCACACGCAGGTTCAGCAGCAACTGTTCCTCCGCATCGGGTAGTTCGTCGGCCAGTACAAACAGCTCGGTAGCGCCAGGGGCAAGCCGCAGTTCTGTTTCACCCTGCGCCACCAAAGCACCATCAGCCACCACCTGCCAGAACAGCCGTTCATTGTCAGTGCTGCGGAACAGGTGCTCGCTACTGACGCTCACCGTCAAGGGCTGGTCAGACACCAATGCAAACTGCAGTGGTTGCTGCAGGTAGCGCGCCTCTTCCAGCGCCGGGTGTGGGGTCAGGTCGGGAAACACCAGGCCATTAATACAAAACTGGCGATCGTTGATGGCATCGCCAAAGTCACCGCCATAGGCCCAATAGTGGCGTCCGTCGTCGGTGTACTTATCCAGGCCCTGGTCCACCCAGTCCCAGATAAAGCCGCCCTGCAGTCGCGGCTCGCGGCGAAACGCATCCCAGTAGTCGCCAAAGTTACCCAGTGAATTGCCCATGGCATGGGAGTACTCGCATAGAATCACCGGGCGATCTTCACCCTCGCGCGATATCCAGGTCAGCAGCGACGGTACAGGCTCGGAATCCGGCGTGTAACAAAAGTCTTCGTCCACCCGCGCGTACATGGGGCAAATGATATCCGTCACCGGTGTGTTTGCGCCGCCGCCCTCGTACTGAACGGGCCGAGAGGGGTCGGCTGTGCGCGTCCACTGGTACATTTTGTCGTGCGCCGAACCGTAACCCGATTCGTTCCCCAGCGACCAGATGATGACACTGGGGTGATTGAAGTCGCGGGCCACCATGCGCTGCATGCGCTCCATGAAAGCGTGGCTCCAGGCCGGATCCATGGCCAGGGCGTTCATCGGCTCCATGCCATGGGTCTCGATGTTCGCCTCATCGACCACATACAGGCCCAGACGATCGCAGAGGTCGTAGAAACCGCGCTGGTGCGGGTAGTGGGAGCAGCGCACCGCGTTGAAGTTGTTTTGTTTCATCAACTTCAGGTGGCGCTCAACCTGCTCCAGTGATTCCGCGTGCCCCGTGGCCGGATCGTGCTCGTGTTTGTTCACGCCACGAATCAGCAGTGGTTCACCATTGAGGCAGACCAGGCCATCTACAAAGGCCACTTCACGCATGCCAACACTGCAGGCCTCTGCCTCGATCACCTGGCCCTGCGCATCGATCAGCGCGAGTGTCAGGCGGTAGAGTTGCGGGCATTCCGCACTCCAGAGTTTCGGACTGTCCACCGTCAGCGCTATGTGTTGCAACCGGCCAGCTGCGCCGGCTGCCAGCGGCTGGCTCTGTTGGGCCACCAGTTCGCCGCCAAAGTACAACCTGGCCGCCAGGGAAAGACCCTCCGGTGCCGTCACCTGCGCGCGAATATCGAGCTGTGCCTGCGGTTTCAGGCAGTGGTGCGGGGTTACCCGGAAATCAGCGATATGACTCACCGGCTTGTGCAAAAGTTGCACCGAGCGGAAGATACCGCTTAACCACCACATATCCTGGTCTTCAAGGTAACTGCCGTCGGACCAGCGCAGCACCATCACCGCGATGCGATTTTCACCACTGACCAAGAACGCGGACAGGTCAAATTCTGCCGGCAAACGGCTGTCCTGGGAGTAACCAACAAAAACGCCGTTACAGATTACATAGAAGGCGCTGTTGACCCCCTCAAACACCACGCGGGTCTGGCCAGACTGCAGCCAGTCGTCCGCCATATCGAAGGCCAGCGAGTAACAGCCGGTAGGGTTATCGGCAGGCACCACGGGTGGCTCCACCGGAAAGGGATATTTCACGTTGGTGTAAATGGGTTTGTCATAGCCTTGCATCTGCCAGTTTCCCGGCACGGAAATGGTATCTGCGCCCGCCAGGTCTTCCCGCAGCCAGCTTTCAGGCACCGCCTCGGGGCGCGGGAAGTAGCTGAACCGCCACTCGCCATCTAGCGACCGCACCCGGTCGCTGGACTGCCCTGTCCTGGCCGCTGCTTCACTGGGCCAGGAGGCCAGGCCACAGTGCGCCGGCAGCCGGTTGATCCCGACGCAACCGGGGTTCTGCCAGTCTACGGCGGGCGCCGAGCGCAAGGCTTCTACTGCTTTTTTCATCAACGTGCTTCCGTATCAAGATCAATCACCAGGCTGACCACACTGTGCCCGGGAAAGGTCACCTTACCCGCGTCGTCGACCAGGCCCGGCGAAAAGCCCAGATCTGTTTTGGCGTCGGTTTTATAAGGCTGCGGCCGCATCGCCACCTGGGAATTGGGCAGGCCGTGGTAGCCAAGGCTGAGTGTGGCGGCTTCTTCACCGGCATTGACCACGACAACCACCAGGCGGTCCTGCGCCGGGCTGCGATAGGCCGAAGCCATCAACCCGTGGAGATCATCAAACCCGGGCAGGCCGATGCGCTGGTAGCCCGGCCGGATAAAGCGACTGTATTGGCCCAACACCCAGAAAACCTTGGAGGCCTGCATGGATTCGGGGGCGAGATCGGCATCGATCTTGATCAGCCCGTCTTTATAGTCGTAAGGCGTCAGTGCCAACCACCAGAACCAGGCGCTGACATCGAGGCGAGTGAGGTCGCGGTGGATAATCCGGGCCACATGTTCGGCGTAGTGGTAGTCGTTGACGTCGAAGCCATGGCCATCGAAATCGCGCACGTCCCCGGGACCGCCGAGCACACAGTACTCGCTCATCCAGACGCTGGGTGCGGGGGAAATTCGCGCCAGGTTTTTGGCCATGGCGTCGCGCAGGGGCCCAAGGCGCTGCGCACTGTTCTCGGAAAAATAACCGTGTAGGGAAATCTTGTTGCCCAGCACTGTCTGCATTTCCGGGTCGCCCAGGAAGACATCAAAGTAGTTTTTGAAATCCCCGTGGGGCGTTTTGCTCATACCGCCGGAATAGCGCTCACCAAACAGGTCCTTGTGTAAATCATCGGCCAGGGCCACCCGGTATTCGGGGGCCTCGACCCCGTCAATCTCCACGGCGTGCCCCAGGCCCGCTGCCTCAAGCGCACGGTGCAGTGAGCGGTACAGCGCCGCCAGGTCATCGTTGTTGTAGCGATTGCCCTCCTGGGTCTGGTCCTGCCAGTGCCAGGTGGGTTCGTTCGCCGGGCTGACGTAATTCACCGGCACACCGACCTCGGGGCCCCGCAGGTACTGCAACACCTGCACCAGGAAGCGACTGAAGTCATCGACGCGAGCGGGGTCGAGATTGGTCGACCCAATACCCTCACCCTCTGCCGGATGGGTCAGGCCATTCTTGGTTGCCCAGTGGGGCGGGCTGTTGTTGAACGCCACGAAAGTCCCAACACCACGGTCGCGCGCTTCCTTAAGCATACGCACCTGGCCCGCCTGCTTGCGGCCGTCCACGGGTTTGCCGGGCGCTGCAACAAGCAGCTCGGCCCGGCGATAGGGATCTGGGATACGGCTCGCCTCGCCCTGTTCAGCGCTGCCAGCGCCAATATTGAAACGCCAGGCAGACAGGCCGATGCCGCGTTCAATCGAGAACAGCAGGTCGGCCAGCGCGACCACCGACTCGCCCTCGCCATTGGCCAGCCACTGCTTCACCGCCGGGTCGATGGCCCAGGCGTCGGAAGCGCCGAACGCCTCGATATGTTGATGCGTTTGCTGGATATTGATGTGCAGTGTTGCTTCGCCCGCGCGCGATGCCAGCACTGAAAATAGCAGCGACAGGCAACCGACACAGCGGAAAATACGCCCGGATGTAGTCACGTCATACCTCGGAAATGATTGCCGGAATGGCGCCCCGGGGCCGCGCTACGGCCCCGGGGTAAAGGAGAGAAACTAGAACGAGAAGTCCTTGCGGAAGGTCAGCTCGAACTCCCGCGGCCGGTTGTAACCGGGCATATTCACATAGCGCCCCACGTCGGACCAGGTGCCGTTGGGGCCGAAGCGTCCATCGTAGCCGGAGTCGATCCACTGGGCGTTGCGGTCATCCCAGATGTTCCAGACGCTCAGGGTCACCGCCCAATTGCCCTCGGCCACCAGGCCGAGTTGCAGGCTGCCC
Source organism: Pseudohalioglobus sediminis (assembly GCF_008370495.1). GTDB lineage: Bacteria > Pseudomonadota > Gammaproteobacteria > Pseudomonadales > Halieaceae > Halioglobus. Next base: position 107,833 of record NZ_VTUX01000010.1, read on the forward strand.
TCATCTGCTTCGTCCAGCAGCTTGCGCCCACCATAGCCGGTCTCGGCATTCATGGCGTTCCACCAGTCGTGGTACATCTCGTCGCGCCAGCTGTGGTCATAGCGGACCCAGCCATCCATGCCCCCGATCAGCGCGGGCATGTTGTATTCTAGGCCTATCCACCATTTGGAGGGCGGTGCAATCGCGAGCTCCTGGCCGTCTGCACCCAGTTGCCAGTCCTGCCCGGGGTCAGAGAGATCGAAGGTGTCGCTGGCCCAGTAGTCATCCTGCAACTCAGAATCGCTCCAGGCGTAGGAGGCATCCACCCGCAGGTTGTTTGTGATCTGGTACGCCAAGGTGGTTTCAATGCCCATGATATCGGCATCGCCCATATTGACCGTGCCGTTGGCCGTCCAGTCATCCGGGTCGGTGATACCGCGCTGGATATCGGACCACTCCATGAGGTAGCCGGAAATATTCCACTGCAGGCTGTTGTCCAGCCACTCGCTCTTCAGGCCCGCCTCGTAGTTGGTGAGCTTGTCGGGATCATAGGTATCCGGCAGGCGCGACGAGGGATTCTTGATGGAGTTATGGCCACCCAGCCTGAAGCCTTCGCTGTAGAGTAAATAAACCATCTTGTCGTCGGACAGATCATAATTCACCGCGAACTTGAACAGGGTGTCGTCATCTGTGCCTTCGTAGATATCGGTGTCATAGGGATTTCCCTCGGGCCAGCTCTTGAACTCTTCCCTATCGCGATCATACTCAAACCAGCGTGCACCCACCGTGGCAGACAGGTTATCGGTGAACTGGTAATTCATTTCACCGAACACCGCGATTTGCTCGGTTGTCGCCTTGTAGTCCTCAGCGTACCAGTCGTCGGTGTCGGGAATGTAGTTACCCAAATCCCAGTACTGGCCAAACGGCGTGTCCCTGAGGTTTTCCACTCGGGCAAACGCGTACTCCCAGGCGTCGTCGGTCTTCTCGTAGAATGCACCCAGCATCCATTGCAGTCGAGAATCGCCGTATGAGGCCAGGCGGAACTCCTGGGTGAAGCGCTCGGCCGTCTGGTCGTTCACTGCAGTCTCGGGGTGAAAACCCGTGTCGTACCAAACGTTGTAGTAAATATACTCACCAGGGGTGCGTACAGATTGAGCGCGAATCTGGCCGTCGATATTACCGTCAAACTCGTAGGTAATTTCGCGATCCAGGTAGCTGGTGATGGATTTGAATTCAGCAAAGCCAACATCACCTGTAACCGTCAACGAAGTGATCCACCAATCGTCTTCCCGCTCATCTTTATGGAAGCGCACGATTTCCAGCTCGCCCACGCCTTCGGCATTGGGGTCAGACTTCCAGTCACCCTCGGATTTCTGGCTCTGCTGCATCAGCATTAGCTCAGCATCCCAGCCTTCTGTAACCGACCACAACGCAGAAATCCGCACACCACTCTGGGTCCATTCATTAAAATCGTCTTCGACCACATCAGCGTTGTCGTCATCGCTGAAAATATTGGTGCCATAGATATTGTCGATAAAACCGCCGGTTTTCACATCGAAGGCCGCGGCGCGCACTGCCAGCCGGTCTTCAATGATCGGCAGGTTCACCCAGCCCTCAAGTTTGTGGCCGGGATCGCCCTCCTCCATGTAGGTACCACCCACATCGACGGCACCGTAAGTGCCGGAGAAATCTGGCCGATTGGGGATGATGCGCAGTGCGCCGGACTGGGAACTGGAGCCAAACAGGGTACCTTGTGGGCCGGGCAGTGCCTCCACGCGCTCGATATCGACATTGCGGGGGTCTACCGCCTGGGTGGCAGAGGTCATCGGCACATCACCGAGGTAAACGGCGGACCCAGAATCAGTCCGCCACTCACCGCTACCGGTGCTGATGCCGCGGAACACGACCTCGTTGCGACCGGGCGAGGTGGTCACCGTGGACATGCTGGGAATGGCTCGCAGCAGGTCAGACATGTTGTCCAGGCCCAGTTTGGAAATTTGCTCGGTGTTGAACGCCTGAACACTCTGGGCGAGGTCCTGCATGTTCACTTCCCGCTTGGTTGCAGTGACGATAACTTCTTCCAGAACAGGTCCGCCCTGGTCCTGGGCGATGGCGGGCGCAACAACCGGTGCGGTAGCGGTTGCCAGTGCAATGGCGCGTGTCAGGGGGTGCAGTCTGAAACGTCCAGGAGATCTCTTCATAGCAGCAAAGCCTTTATTCAGATAATTATAATTGGGCAGGGAGGCGGGCAGCCTCCAGGCCGTGAGTCCTATCGTAAACCAATGCTCCCCCGAATGGCCCCACCCCGCAGCTGAGAATAACTATGCCATGGTTGCAAATAACTCAACCATGACAAGCCGAGAACAGGCGATTGCTTGCCAAAAGCCAGTGTATGATCGGTTTATACAACAACTTTATTCACCAGTAGTGAAGAATCGCTCATTTGCCCTGCGCCGCACTGGCGCAGTAGGCTCGGGCCCCCAAACAACCCCCAGGAGATTCACCCATGCTCAAGTTGGCACCGCTGTTACTGAGTGCTCAACTCGCACTTGCCGTGCTCTTCGTATCCGTTGGCACGCAGGCGGAAGAGCTCGATTACGTCTACAACAGCAGCGTGATGATCCCCATGCGCGACGGTGTGGAGTTGTCCACCGACTTCTACTTCCCGAAAGAGTACGACGGCAAGCTACCACTTATTCTGGTGCGCACGGTATACAACAAGCGCCAGGTGTTCGGCTGGGACCCGGCCTGGATCGAACTGGTCAGCCAGGGATATGCATTGGCCATCCAGGACATCCGGGGGCGCTATGAATCCGGCGGAGATTACAACGTGGGCGTGGGCCGACGCGAAGACGGTGTCGACACTCTTGACTGGATTACCCGGCAGGACTGGTCCAACGGCAAGGTGGCGCTGGCTGGCTGCAGCTACCAGGGCGAGTCCCAGGTTGTACTGGCCGCCACCAATCACCCTGCACTGGTCACTGCCGTACCCATGTGGCCTGCCTCGGGCTACTACTCCCCGGGACGCGCCTGGCAGGCATGGAGCGGCGGCGTGTTTGAACTGGGCCAGACCGCCGGTTGGTTTGCCGGCAGTGGCTCCAAGGTCTACACCCAGCCGCCCGAGGGTGTTGATCGCGGCGAGTTTTTCCGTGAGTTCGGCGGCAAGATCGAGATGACTCCTACGGTAGATTTCGCCCGCTACCTGGAAGAACTGCAGAGCCTGCCAACCATCGACGTGCTGCAGCGGGCCGGCGTCCCACCCACCGATTTTGAAACCTGGCGCAAATCAGCACCAGACGGCGACTACTACCGCGGCCTGGACCTGGTACAGGCGGATGACGAATTCAGCATTCCCGCCTTGTTCATGGATTCCTGGTACGACTACGGCGCGACCGAGACACTTGAGATGTTCGCCCAGTTCAGTGCCAATGGGCGCACCGAGGCAGCGCGCGAACACCAGTATCTTGTTATCGGTCCAGGGACCCATTGCAGTTTCAACGAAGTCTCGGAAAACACCACCGTTGGTGAAAGGCCGGTGGGGGATGCCCGCTACCCCCATCACGAACTCCAGATAGACTGGTACAACTATTGGATGAAGGGCGAGAAGAACGGTGTACTGGAGCGCAACCGCATTCACTACTACCAGATGGGCGACAACGAGTGGAGGTCTACCAATCAATGGCCCCCCGCCGGTGTGCAGCCAGAACGCTGGTATTTCAGCAGTGTCAATGGCGCAAACTCGTTGCGGGGCGACGGGGTCCTTTCGACGACGCAAGGCATCAGGTCAATGGAGGATAGCTTCACCTACGACCCGGGAAATCCGGTGCCATCACTGGGTGGCCACACCTGCTGCACAGGGACGGACACGGAAGCGGGCGGCTACGACCAGAGAGGCATTGAGCAGCGCCGTGATGTGCTGGTATATACTTCAGAGGTTCTCGAATCAGACATTGAAATGGTCGGCCGGATTTTCGCGAGGCTGTATGTGAGTTCATCGGCCAGGGACACTGACTTTACTGTCAAGCTCGTTGACGTACATCCCGATGGCACGGCTTACAATATCCAGGAAGGGGCACTCAGAATGCGTTATCGCAACAGCCTCCGGGAGGCTGAAATGATGACCCCGGGTGACATCTACGTCGCCGACATAGACCTGCATACCACCGCGAATACGTTCAAGGCCGGACACCGTATCCGCGTAGAAGTGAGCAGTTCCAACTACCCGCGGCTGGAGCGGAATTTGAACACCGGTGGCAACAATTACGATGAGACTCGCTATATATCGGCCCGCAACCGCCTGCTGCTTGGCGGCCAATACGCCAGTTACATTGACCTCCCCATTAACGTTTCGCGCACAAAGGTTGCCGGAGATTCAAGCAATTGAACATTGATGTGGCCGTGCGAGATCTGGGTGAGGTCGACCACCTGCCATTGAAACACGTCATCGACTCGGCCAGCGACGAAGACTGGGAGGAAAATCGCCACCGCCAGACCCAGTATGACGTCCACTACAACACCAAGTCGCTGGTGATGCTGTTTGCCGAGACCGAGCACTGGCCTGTCGCGAAAGTCGTACAGGAGTCAGCGTGGGCGCTATTGCATCGTGCGGCTCTCCCTGTCATTGACGATATTTTGCATGGGCACTACAGCCCTGGCGGCAAGGTCATTCGTGCGATGGCAGCGCGGCTGGTAAGCGGCGCGGTCATCACGCCCCATCGCGATGCGCACCCGTCATTCCACGTCGGTCATCGCATTCATGTGCCGATCCGCACTAATTCGCGGGTCCGGTTCACCATCGATGGCCGTCCGTATAAGTTTGAGGTGGGCCGGGCCTACGAGATAAACAACCAGCTTCAGCACAGCGTCATGAACAAAGGGGATGATGACCGGATTCACTTCATCTTTGACTATGTCCCCGCCAGCGAGTTGGCAGCCTTAACACTGTCTTGAACCGGCAACCACCCTATGCCCTCCTCCCCATTGCCAACAATTCGCATTGCCTGCCCTGGCGGTGTTAGCGCTACAGTTTTACCTCTCGGGGCGACGTTAGTTTCCCTGGAAGTACCGGTCGGCTCGAGCCGGCGGAATGTCGTACTAGGCTACGAGAATCCCGATGATTACCTGTCGGACCCCTACTATATGGGAGCAAGCATCGGCCGGTTCGCCGGGCGCATCAGCAACGGAGTTTTGACCATCGGGGGCGAGCGGCATCAGGTCAAGATAAACGAGGTCAGCAACGGCCATTCACTCCACGGTGGTAGCAGCGGGTGGTCAGCCAAAAACTGGCAGGTGAGTTCCGTGGGGGAAAAACACGTTCGTTTTGCTTATCTGTCGGCCGATGGCGAGCAGGGCTTTCCCGGGGAGGTCTCGGCAACTGTTGAGTATTCCATTCCATCGCCAAACCAGATAGATATCACTTTCCGGGCGACAACTCGCGCCGCTACAGTGGTCAATATGACGAATCACGCCTATTTCAATTTAGGAACCGCTTCACAACCCATAGGGGACCACTTTCTTCAGGTGTACGGCGATCAATACCTTCCGATCAAGGCAAGCCTGGCGCCCACAGGTGATTTCGCGTCAGTCACGGGCACACCATTCGACTTTACGCAGCGGAAAAGAATAAGTGACTCAATACAGGCTCTCTCCAGCTCAGGAGTCACTGGCGGCCTCGATCACTCCTTTGTGCTGGCGCACAGGAGCGACCCGAGAAGGCAACTCGCCGCCGTGCTCGAGTCTCCCTCTGGCGACTTGCGCATGCTGCTTCACACAACTCAGCCGACCTTACATGTCTATTCTTCAGGTACGCTTGGAGAGCCGTTTGCAAGGTACGGAGCGATTTGTCTCGAGGCCCAGGGATACAGTGATGCGCCGAATCAATCGAACTTTCCTTCGGCCGAAATTCATCCTGGCGAAGTCTATTGCCATACAACTTCGCTGTCCTTCAATGACATGCATACAAGAACTACACAGTAAGTTCATATTCCCCGCACCGCCTTTATGCGACCTTGAAGATGGACATACCGAAGGAGCACGTAACCCGGCAACGGCAATACCACACTCACTCCAACAATAGCTGGTAGTGGTCCAGCCCAAATCCACGGTACTGCATAAAGCAGCTGCGTTTGGCTTTTGCCCTGATATCTTCGGGGGGGGGAGTGCGCCGAACTTGCGCTGGTAGGTGGCCTCGGCGAGGGCGAACCAGCCGGGTGCCTCCTCTTCAATGGCAAGGGCGCTCTCGTTCGCCACCGCGGGGTTGTCTTTCAGGAACCTGGTAGAACTTGAGCGCGTTACCACCGGTGGTGGTGTCCAGCGAGCCGAACATCACACCGGTCTTCTTAGGGATGTTGATTTGCACTGAAAATTGACCCGCTAATGGAGTGAACACTACCTTCTTCGCCAGCAGTGTATGCGCCGGCTATAGCATCAAGGGGATGCTAGATCATCTACAACTTTCGTGGAGAGACTGTCTCTCGCCAAAATATACTCCTCCTGAGCAAACCTCTCCTGAAGCTAGAATAATTCCCTACGTGTGCCTCGCATTTCAAATACGGTTGAAGCTTGCCATTCTCACTAAATGCTAGAAAATCGCAGCTTTCGGCCAGATAAAGCATATAGAGGGGTCAACAACTGCGTTTTTCGGGAATCTAGCCCTCTGTCATCAACGCTAGTGTGCGTTTTTCGGCAATCCGTAGTCAAAATTGGAGCGGAAATGCGGTTTCCGGCATTCGTCAGACGATTGTGCCTGCGTTATTCGGCAAAGCGAGAGAAAAACTGAATGAGTAATGCGTTTTTCGGCAAAGTAAGCGAAAAATTGAAGGCTTGATGCGTTTTCCGGCATTGGAATCTCTCAAATTCTGCACGTTCGTGCCTTTACATTACCGAAAAACGCATTTCACCGGCGAAAGTCTGATTTCCGATGTAGTTACCATGGTAAAGCGAAACATTTACCATGCCTACTCGCTGTATATCGACTGATCATCGACCTCAACCCTGCCTATGTCTTCCAAGCGATTTAGGATGTTGTCACGCGCTCCGTGTGCCGGATAAAACCGACCAGGTGCTCTGCAAAGGTAGACGTCATAGCCATCGGAGATAAAGGTGTCCATGCCAAAACCGTAATCAGCCATTCCACCTCTGGTAATTCCAAAGGCCTCACTCGTAACATAGAAGAGCAGGTATCGAAAACCGCCCTTTACTTCGTTATTCAGTTCAAGATCGATCACGGCGCCGAATGCCACATTTACATCTCGGGTGACGTAGGGCAGGCGTTCTAGTGCCGCTATTGCCGTTTTCAATCCCTGTTCTTGCGAGGAGGTTAGACCATCTCTCTGTAACATCCGTTGCGCTGTTTCAATAGCGTAATGGATCAGTGCTTCATCAACAGCTTCTATTTCAAATGTTTCCTCAATCTCAAGTTCATACATCTTCGTTACCCTGCATCTTCTAGCGCTGAAGCGTCGTTCCCGGCATCGTAAAGGCCCGATAGAGTAACGATGGGATAGCCGCCCTCTTGACCGATTAGGTTGATGGTTTGTCCGTTCATGAGTGAGAAATCGACACTGTCCTTCTTCAACGTTCCGAATGCTTCCTGACCCTCTGCTTTATAGTCAAATTTCGCTACGAGCAGAATTCCATGAGCCTGAGCGATATTCAGGAGCTCGAATTGTTTTTCATTCTTAGCTTTCATCCTCATATCTGGGTAGGCAATCTCGGCATCGCCAGAAACATCCCGAAAGGTTATCTCGAGACTATCTTTATCGACGGCCACTATCTTCGTCAGACCATTGAAGGAAGAGGCGGTCTTCTTTGGAGGCTTCTTTTTTCGCAGAGGTGTGCTACTCGTGACCAGTTCGACCTTTTTCCCGCCTTCACCGTCGTCGACGGCTACCGCCCTCTGGACTATGTAGTCGTTGTGTTCATGTAACTTCCGAAAATGCTTCAGGGCACCACGAGTGTCATTATGTAATCTGGATGCTGAGGCTCCATGGTCAAAGTTTTCAAAATTTTCCGCTTCAATCGCCGCGAAAAGCTCATCCGCCAGTGACTGGTGCAGCTGCTGCTGTTTGGCTTCGTCGAGGCTGGGATCGCTAAACACCACCAGACACCAGCTCAATAGGCCGCCCTCTTCTATCTGACAAAACTGACACTTGACTGATTCAATCCACCCATAGGTCGCGCCCTTCGTTTTCTCTTTTGTCTCCATGATCGTTTTGATGACGATATTCGCTAACCTTTCGAACTGCGAGTCCTTGGGAAGCTCGCTTCCATTTCCGGAAACAACGTCGAAGCACATCAGTTCCTTGGACGAAGACCCATAAATTTTTGGATCTAGCTTCACCAACTCAGAAATGAGCAGGAAACTTCTGTTTTCCTTTACAAATATATTCATACACCTCTCCTATTCATCTGGTTCCGCGACAGAATTGTCCTGTCTCACAACCACTTTCTTATCAACAGAAACCAAAAAGCAGAAGCAATTCTTAAAGATTTTCCTGTAATACAGGCTTTTTTTGAAAGTACGTGATTAAGTATTGAATTTTAGAAAAGAGCGACTACAGAATAGGGAGGAGCGTGATTCTGCATCGAACGACTGAAAGTTACGCTGCCAGAGTCTCTCGTTCCGCGTTGTACTCGATGTAGAGGTAAGCCAAAAACACCAGCCGCAGCATTGTGAGATGCGTTACTAGATCCTTGGGCGTTCCACCTGAGATCACGTATGCGCGTCTGGCCTTACGCCAAGAGAGTGAGTTCTCTCTCGCCATGCGAGCTCTTGCAAAATCAGACTCAGGCCCGATTGATACGCGCTGCAGCCCTTGATCTGAGAGGCCCAAAGTTCGCAAGGCCCATTCAATATCGGCGACATCACCGGTCGGACCAATAACAAATAGGCTATCACTGACCTCAGTTGCGTGCGCTAATGCTGCGATGGCCTCCTTTAGATGATCTCTCGCTTCAGGATCCAGGCGACGAATCCGCGCTTCCATTTTTGGCAGCAACTCTCGCACACGGGTATTTTCAGCTTGTGTGACACGCGCTGACTTTAGGTTTGGGACTATAAACCCGTCTTCTGAATCACGAGTCGATAAGAACGCATATCGATCAAATCCAGTAACACGTTCCGCCTCCAAACCACAGCGATGGAATAGCTGCATATCCAACCCTAACAACATCCCCAGGCTCTCAGCTGCTTCAGCCTTTAACGCATGGCGGGACAGATTCACATTCAATGTATCCAAGCTGGTGATGGGGGTGGGTCCTACCGCGTCGACTTCAATAAGTCGCCTATCAGTTGGGCCGGTTAACTCGATTCTCTTGTCCAGTTGGACACGCTGCTCTTTGGACACTACCTTTTCGATGGGAATCGACGTATCAGCCGAGCGATGTCTCGAAAGCTTGCGTCTCAGTGAGTCATAGCGTTGACCGACCGCAGCACTCGCCACCATAGGGTTCAATTTCGCGCCAGGTGAAGCCGCAGACTGAATACTACGAGAGAGAAATGGCGTCACATGCGTGTAATGGAGTAACGCAGTGTAGCTGCTTGCATGGCCCATGAGAATCGAAACGACTCTCATTCGGGCAGGCCCTGCTTCAGTCGACTGCCACAAGAAGTCAGCTAAGGCCGATTCCGACTGATAACGCAACTGTATTGGTCGTCCATCGGTCGAATCTTCTGAGACATCCAACTGAAGTGGTTCGAGGAGGCGCCCTCTAACAACCGACCAAACACCGTCTTTCCTTGCCACGGAGTCCATCGAAAAAACCACAAGGCTGGTGGCATAACTATGGCGCAGATGATGAAATCGAACCGATCGATCGCCTGTTGCAATTCGAAGCGCGCGATTAGCAAGCGCAGAGAGTAGGTGTCGATCAGCAACCTCTTCCTCACCCGCTTCGCTATGAAACAACAGGTCGCTGGGCGAAACTTCCCCGGACGCACTCGCATAGGCTTTTACGTCAAACAGAGCTTGCAACTCACCCTCGGAAAGATTTCCCAGTAATGGCACATCGCGCCGGGCGGATCGGGTCTTGAGGGGACGGTGCTTGTTTTGTCGAACCCTTACTTTGATGCCCCTACCATCCCGCATGAAATGCAGATCACACTGTTTAAGATATAAACCCTCGCTCCAACGTAATCCAAATCGATAGCCCAGCACTAAAAGTGCCTTCAACCGTGTCCGTACCGGCAAACTTAGCGACTTCTGGTTATCAATGATTTTTAGCGCATAATCGTACTCGTTGCTGAAAACATAGTTGGCATCGATCGAGTGGATGGCGTCAGAGAAGTCCCATTCGCTGAGACCCACAATATATGACCAGTCAACCCAGGGGGCACGGTAGGACGCCATCAGGGATAAGTGGTATTCTCGCAGCGCGACCAAAGTGCGCTTTCTGTTACGAGGGGATGCCCGCTCCAGCATCAGCATATACAGCTCTTCATACTCCGTTTCATCTAGCTGGGTGACATCTCGGCCGGCTGCAACCCGGGTCAACCCCCTGAGGACGATAGCGCTGTACTGTCTCACAGTCGCCCATGCCAGATGCTTCTTGTACTGAGTACCGACCGCACATAGCCTCGCGGTATACGTCAGAACGGATTCCAAATTCTTATCGATTGGTGGCTGCTTCTCAATATCTACGACGTGTTGACTCTTACGACGCTCGCAAAGCACCTCGAGACGCACCTTTCGCGTGCCTGTGCTCATGCGATATTTGGCCCTGTAACCCGTGGCACCCTCCTTAGGATCGAAACTTGTTGGCCTTCCCTTTGCGATATGGGTGCACTCTCGATTGAACCACCGACGAAACGTAAGATACTGCCCAACGGACAGGGCCTCGACCTCATTGGGCTCTATCACCTTTCCGCTGGTCAACGCATCGATTAAGTCGTCATCGTCAAACTCACTCCCTTGAAGCGGATTTTTGTCGATCAGACGGGCAAAGACTGAACGTGACATCGAGCGCGTTGGCAAGTTGCCTCTCTCCAGCTCCCGCACTAAACCCATTTGCTCGATCAGCATCAAATTTGCGGACTGAGTCGTTAACCACTTGTAGGGATTCTTTCGACCTCTAAGTCCTAGCGTTTTGCAATGAGCCAACAAAGCTTTGTCGAGTTCACCTGGGTCCAGTCGCCTGTGAATTCCGTCGGCGTAGACCCTGGCGAGCCAAACCGCCGTCGTCTGATCTGCAACCCAAACCTGATCCACTTCCTGATCTTCTTCATCCCGCACTCGACGAGCTTTGGGAGCAAGGGAACCCCACAACAAGAGTTGGCCTCCCTCAAGCATCGTCTGATTGCGGTCCGCAAGCAGCTCCCTCAGGGATTGCTCGTCAGCCACGTTGCCCATCAAAGCAGCAGAAATGACGGCAAAACAGGCAATATCGACCTCAGCCAATTCCACGTCTTCGTTGTCTTTGCAGTCTGCGGAGTAGTCAGACAACAAGCTTTGAAAGCTCGACCTGACTAATTGCGCCTCGTCATAACGCAAGAGAGAGTCCTCCGTAAATGGAGACGCCTCTTTCTGAGCAATAAAGATCCGCTTTGTGGCTACTAATATTCCTTTGCGACGCATCTGGGAGAGCCAACCGTAGAAATGCCTTAATGCCCAGCGAATGGAGGCGCCCAATCGCTCACATAATCGGACAATACGCTCGACAGAGGTAGTAATCTGCTCTTCATCAATGCGATGCGTGTGCCGAACACAATCGGCCAGGTCATCGGTAATCTTCTTCGAAATGCGGCGATGTAGGTCGGCGACCTTTTCCCTCTTTCTCGCGCGAAAAATGTGCGCTATCTGATCGGCATTGAAAATTCTTCCAGGGTAACTTGAACGCTGGGCAGGTTCCGAAGTGGACCAGCTATAGGGAGATTCAAGCAGAGCAAAGCCATGTGCTTGCAGAACGTCACCGGCGTAGTCTGCGAAACTACTCAAAACATGAGTAGGTCTCATAAGGGACGTCTTCCCAAATGCATGCTCAGCGTGGTCACAATGGCCGAGCACAGCCTCCAGATAATGATATGGACAATCCGTGCAACCGATCTCGGTTGCTAACACATGTCTGCCGAAGTTCGCCGGCAGCCCAAGCGTGGACTTCAGATAGTTCTCAATCATCCCGGGCCGAATAGAGAGCGCCTGGCTCGAGCCACGATTAAGTAAGAAGAAGAGCGGAATTTTCTGTTTCTCGCCAGCAAGCATTTTGCCAATGGCCTTCGCCAAGCGCACACTCCTCGGTGAAGAAGCGAGCTTGCTCTGCAGTACCTCAAGGTATTTCAAGTAGCTTTTCAGTTGCTGATGTACAAACGGCGGCAACTTAACAAGCCGGAACGCTCTCTTTGGATTGGAAACTTTGTCGCAAATTAGACAGTATCCCGTTTCAATCGAGATATGCCGGATCATGGCGAGGGGGTCAACTGTTGGCCTCAACCCCAATGCATACATCAAAAGTGTCAGAACGTAATAAGTGTAGGCCTGGTGCACATCCGGGATTGGAGCATGACTTTTCTCAATGGAAACGCGAGTATTCGATACTAGCTTTGCCACCGCAGCCTTTAGCTCAGACTCTTTGGGGTAGTACAAAGTCATTGGCGCTTCAGCTAAGGCCATACAGAGCCTCCAACGCTTGCTCATAGGCCGATGACAGCGCCTCGTCATCGATCCCCTGGTACCAACTCATCGACGGCGGCGCGTAGCCATCGAGACCAGCAATGTGCAACGTTAACGCCGGATTCTTGGTCTTGAGATACACACGATTACGCAGCGCCAAACCAACGCGGCTAACGCTCATATCAAGCTCGTAAGTTTCATTGAAAAGGGTGACTTGCTGTGACACTAAGGAAGCAAGCGTCTTTTTCGACAATGACAGGCAATTGACCAACGATTTCTTCTTCGTTGTTGGCATAATGCCGGTCAATTTGGCGAGGACAGAGTCTGGCAGATCTAGACAGATTTCAGCCAGTATTTCCCGATAACGCCCAAGCTCCGCTTCATCTGGTATGTAACTCTGTGTGGGCTGTTTGATCTGACGACGATACTGACCATCAGCATTTATGACACCCTGTGGTCCTATCGAAATATCCAAAAGCTTGTCTGTCGGAATACCTGTGACATAGGATAATTCCAGAATCAGACGGGCCTCATACTCACCGCGAGTGCCTGTGGGTTCCTTCGATCTAAAAAACTCACACAGGCAATCAACTTCCTCTTCATCCAATACTTCAGGTGATATGGCCGTAAGATTGTAAATATCCTGAAGCCAGAAACGTGAAGAGCCAAGAAACACTGTAAGGGCCTCGGGTGTACCCTCAATATCCAGGGAGAGCATGGACAGTTGATCTGGCGCCTCACCGATCTCCTGCCTCCCCCCGTCCAAACTGATCTGCTTTTGCAAAGCAGACTCAAAGGGATGAAACTGCTGATTATCTGGTGAACTATCCGTAATTCCCGAATCAGCCCTGCTCCGCTCTTCTGAAGATTCAGAGGGCAAGCTTCCTTGGATGGTCTTGGAAGGAACAGGAGTAAGCTCGGGTTCGGGGGCCCAGAACTTGAAGAAGCGCCGCAATGCTGTATACCAATCTCGCAAGTACGGTGGCGATTCTTCACCCGGACGTTGTAGTTCTGCCAAGCGCACAACTAGATCATCGATCTCGGGAACATCGTCCGCACTAGCCGAGAACCCCAAATACTCACGACGCTCTAGACCATGAGGATTATTGATTACAATCTTGCGCAACTCTAGCGCAGTGCGCTTCTTGATATCCACAGAATCACTCGACCGCCAGGCATATCCCAGAAACAGCACCCTGAGCTGGCTATACTGACGTCGAAGATCGGCATCCATAGGCAGATCGCAGACCAGGGCGGCCAACTCGTAGTCTGACAACCTTGCTTCGCTATCCTTGGCAAACGGGTTCTTGTCTTCCTTCCCCTTCCCTTCGCTCAATCGATCCAGGCGAGGGTCATCTTCGGCCATTTGCTCAAATTGCCGAATGAGTTCTTCAAGTTCGTCAAGGACGGTCTCCTCTATACCCAGGAGTGGATCCGGAAGAATCTGTATGTTCCATTCAATTGATTGGTCTATTAAGCGTTCAAGACCATCCAATAAATTGAGGACACCCGCGTCACGACCAGGCGTTACAAATCCCTCGAGAAGCGGGCGCACAAGGGAGGGACTGTCATTAGAGCCCAATAGCGCTAGCGAGACTGGATCACTCTCTGCTACCATTTCAAACCGATATCGCATTTCCCTATTTCCAGGCATCATGGGGCATTTGTGATATGGCGTCAACCAGACCACTAGGATGAGCCTTAATCAATGTCCCTTACGGTGGATAAATAGGTAATTTATTTTTATTATTGCTCATGCAGATGGGGGTTTTTTGAGATTTTTATTCTAATTGAGAGCTATTAATACAGATACACGCTACGCCCAGCCTTAGCATTCATAATGGTATCTTTTCAAATAGTTAGCGCGATTCATTCATACGCAAAAGTTGGTTGGCGAGCCTTCACCCGGTAAATCGTCAACGTACCGTTTCGTCGCGCTGCATGCTGGCGAAGGCGCCGTACAGTAACTGCTTGACTGATTGCTTGGCTATATCCACTTGCTCCGGCGTCTTTCCTGACACAATGGCGTTGTGCACCAGCCATTGAGTGGCAAACAGCAGCGACTTGAAGAATTCCATTGCGGGTGCCTGCCCGAATTGCTCCAGCGCCCAGTGCTGCATACGCTCGGCGGCAATGTCATAGGCCTGGTTGATAATCCGATGGGCCGTAGAGTTGGGGTCTGCCGATTCCAGGTAAAGGAACTGGGCAACCGTCGATCGCTCTAGAATGGCATCAACCGTCTGGCTGGACACCTGACTTACCCAGTCCTCATTCCCGTAGTTCATCAGGTCGGGGTTGAGGACAGCGAGCACGTGCTCGTTAACGGAGGTCTGGTAAAGGTGGCTGATCAGGCTGTCTTTGTCGGCAAAACAACGATAGTAAGTGTCGCGTGACACGCCGGCAGCCTTGCAGATGTCGGAGACCGACGTGACGCTGCTACCCCTGTTGGCGAACAGCGCAACGGCCGCTTGCACAATGACTTCTCGCTGCGCCTCGACACCCGGTCGGTTGCGCACTGTCGGCGTATCTTTACTGGCTGCTGTCACTGCATTCTCTCCACTCTTGCTCACTGCCCCCCCTGATTCCCGCTGCTGACTGGCTGGCAACTACTTGACTTTAATCGGACAGCCGTGTCATCTTAATCTTATCTGACATGGCTGTCTGCTTATTTTATACGGCAGGCACCCGTATCGCAAAAGGAGCCAATGATGTCTGCGCACGAACAACTCAGCCCGCACAGGGTGAGCGATCAGCACGCTTTCGTGACCGGGGCCAGCTCAGGCATTGGCAAGGAGTTCGCGCTGCAATTGGCAGCGCAGGGCTACACCCTTACGGCGGTGGCGCGACGTGAAGCGCGACTGCAAGAGCTGGTAAGTCAGCTACCCGGAGAGGGCCATCAATACCTGGTGGCCGACCTGGGCACAGACGCTGGTGTAAGGCTTGCTAAAGAGGCGCTGCAGGGCAAGCGCGTGAACCTGCTGATCAACAACGCGGGGCTAAGTGTGTTCGATCCGTTCTTTGCCTCTGAGCTGGAAGCACAAAGCAATATCCTGTCGGTTAACTGCGCCTCGCTGATGACACTGGCGCATGCCTTCCTGCGCCAGGCGGAGCGCGGAGACGCGCTCATCAACCTGAGCTCCATCGTGGCCTTCTTGCCCACCCCCGCGCAACCCATGTACAGCGCCAGCAAGGCATTCATTGCCTCGTTTTCGGAATGCCTGTGGGAAGAGCAGCGTCCCCGCGGTGTGTATGTGATGGGACTGTGCCCGGGCATTACACAGACAGAGTTCATTACCAGCGCAACGGGTGGGGAAGCCGATGGCCAAAACCTGCCCAAGGCGCTGATACAGTCACCCCAGGCGGTAGTGGAGGAAGCATTGCGGGCACTGCAAGCGCGCAAGAAAGCCATTGTAGTGACCGGCAGAATCAATCGCATGATGCTGCTGATGCCACGCATTCTGACACGTCATCGCCTGCTAAAAGTACTCGCCGTTGTAGGCGACCCAGAGAAGGCACTGTAATGCGCCCGGCCACCCTGGAAACCGTATGCGAGACAGAGCGGGTGCGGCGCAGCCACCATCAACCTGCGCAAGTATGCGTGCCCGCTGTACCGCTTATATGCGTGCCCGCTGTACCCCTTAGTCGTAACACTAACTGACCGGAATAAAAACCATGACCACGTCAGCATCTGCAGTAGCGTTCACCCAACTCGCTCCTGAGCGCGCACTCTCCCAGTCGGCAAGAACCATCTTCCTGGTGACCACATCGATCTGGTCCGCTGCGACCATCACCCTGATGATTCTGTTTTATGTGGGCGTGCTGGACTTTGTTATGAGCAGCAGACTCTCCATGTACTTCATCAGTGTCTGGCTCAACGTCTGGATCCTGGTCTGGTTCATGCGTCGCCATGCCGGGCAGGCGCAAATGGACTTCTGGCACGACCTGCTGGTGGTTTGGATGCTGTGCTACGCAATCACCAACATCCAATGGGAAATCCCGTGGTTTATTTTCTCCCGGGTGGTCTTTGAGAACCTGCATACCCTTGAGGACCTGGTCGCGCAAACGGCTTACATGCGTGAATCACCGTGGCACATGTACTACTGGGTCCTGGGCACCTTCGGCGTACTGGACCTGCGTACTGTGAACCATGACGGCACATTCTTCGCGCTGGAGATGTTCTCCTTTGTGAACCTGGCGATGACCTTCTACTTCTTCCACCTGAACAGGATACGCTCACCCTATCGCTACCTTCTCGTCATTATAGGTTGCGGAGAACCCATAGCGGCCACGGTGATATTCAGCTTCTCGGAAGTGTTCGACGGCTTCGTCAATATGCCGGGCGATGTCTGGGACACGCTACTGGCACTGGTATGGACACAGTACCAGTACATTGTGTTCCCCATGATATTTGGCGCACTGGCATCGAAAATGTTGCTGGATGACCTGCGACACAGCGCCCGCGTGGCAACAACGTAAATGCCGTAACAGCCGCCCTAGCCCGGAAACAGCAACAGCAATGCGATGCAGGTCACTACCACCCAGGCGTTGGTTGCCACGCGCATTGCCAGGGGAGCAAAGCGAATTTCCATAAACTCGTAAGCCACGATTCTGACTTTAACGAAGGCAATCAAGAGAATCAGGGTATTACGCAGGCCATCGCTTAAGCCCGACGCACCCCCGTCCAGCAGGTAGGTCATTGCAACCGTCACCAATACCAGCAGGAGCCATACCAGGGTTTCGCGATGAAGTGGCATAAGCTAACTCAACTCACCAGGTAGACCAGCGCGAACAGCACAATCCACAGCACATCGACCAGGTGCCAGAAGAGTGTACCGCCCTCCAGGGCCTGGCTGGATGGGGCCGTTGCAGACCCACTGCGCAGACGCAGCCAAAACCACAACAGCACCGCAGAGCCTATGATCACGTGCAGTCCGTGAATACCGGTGAGCATGAAGAACAGGATAAAGTAGTCATTGCTGTCTACCGAAATCCCCAGAGAGAAAAGGTGCTGCCATTCGATCGACTTGTTTACCAGGAAGAGGATGCCCGACACCCCCGCCAGCCCCATCAACCTGGCTGCACGATCAGCCCGACCGGACCGGACCTGGCGCATGGCACTGGCGGCAAACCATGAGCCCGTTAGCAGTAGCAAGGTATTGGCGAAGCCGATCAGCGTATTCACCTGCGCCTGCGCTTGCGCGAAAACCGTTGGGTCCTGCTGCCAGTACCAGGCGTAGGTGGCAAAAAACAAGCCGAAAACCATGAAGTCTCCGCCCAGCAGCACCCATATGTCGGCGCCACCGGGTATCACCCCGCGGCGCTGGTCTCCTGCGGTAGCGCTTGCAGTACTGACGTCAGGCGGCGGCACGGTCCGACCCGGCAAGTGAAATAATCAGCCAGGCTGTCGTCCCCAGCCAACCGAAGAACACACCAAAGGGCAACCAGAACGCCAGCAGTCCATCCCAGGCGAAAGGCCCGGTCTTGAACAAAATGGCAAACATGCCCGGCAGAAACAGTATTCCCACCCAGATACAGAAAAAGCCAAACCAGCGTGGAAACACGGGCCGCTGGCTTTTATCTGTCAACACTGCCAGGCCAATTGTCAGTGCCTGCAGTGCCGGTGGCGGTGCCACCGCGACCAGCATCAGCCAGGCAAAGTCACTCAGTAGAAGAATATCCTCCGCCGAGCGCTCGGGGCGAAAGACCAGCGTGGCATACAGCATCAGCACAATGATAGGTAGCGCAAGCGCAATAACACCGCAGGCAAGTTGCGTCAGGGCCAGGGTGTAAGAACGCGTGGACATTCGCAGCATGGCAGCCGACATGGCCGCGAACAGGGGCAGGATAAGCGTTGCACCCAGCAACGCAAGCACCGTGCCCAGCCGAACGCCCATGGTGTTGTCCAGGTAACGCGATGCAACGTCGGGTGCGTCACTCGCGGGCGATGGGGGCGGCACAAACCCCATCAATAGCCAGAAGCCGATGCCGAAACAGATGATGCCAAGCAGGCAAACCCAGCCAGCCATGGCGTCGGCCGGTGCATGGGTCGATGGGCAAGCCGCTGTGTCCTGGGGCGTTGTGCTCATGGCTAAAGCCTCTCCGGAAGCCCGGAAGCATGGGCTGAATGAAAACGATCGCTGCGAAGACTATAGCATGCACCGTTTACCGGCTGGGGTCGCTTACAATGGCGTGCAAACCCGGGCGTTAATTGGGACAATCGTGGACCTGATTCACTGTCCAAACCAGCCCGAGGCCAACCCTATGCACCTTCATCGCACACTCACATTGCTGGCCTGCCTGCTACCCAACCTGTTAATGGCAAGCGAAGTGGACATAGCAGCGGCGCTCGATCGTTTTCACGCGGCCGCAACAGCTGCCGATGAAGATGCGTACCTGGCGGAGGTTACCGATAACATGGTATTCCTTGGAACGGATGCCAGCGAACGCTGGCAGGGTCAGGCCTGGCGCGACTTTGTGCACCAGCACTTCAGCGAAGGCCAGGGCTGGGAGTATCGCCTGCAGCGGCGTCACATAACGCTGTCAGCGGATGGCGCAAGCGCCTGGTTCGATGAACTCCTGGATAACGACCAACTGGGTCTGTGTCGCGGCTCCGGGGTGCTGGTCAAGGACGCATCGGGCTGGAAGATCAGCCAGTACAACCTGAGTATGCCAGTACCCAATGAGATGATCCTGGGCGTTGCCAGGGACATTGCCAGCGACACTTCAACGCCTGCAGGCGAGCCTTCGGCGCATTTTACAGAGGAGGCAAAGGAAGCAGAGGAAACAGAGGAGGAAGCCGGGAAGCGCTGCCCCAAACGACACAAGACCAACCGCAGGGCGAATTGTTGAGCGTCAGCAAAACGGGGGCACACCACCCTGCCACGTGTATCGGTTCTCAACTCTCCAGACAGTGAGTTCGCCAAACTGCTGCCATATGCGCAAGTGGCGTTACGCAGAATCCCTATTCAGTATCAGCAGGCACACCGCCAGCAGGACAGTGGCAAGCACACCGGACGCACCAGCCAATGGCAAATCGCCGAACACATCTCGACCTGCCGCCATGGAGGCGCTGTTGCTTACCAACGCGACAACACCAGTAGAAGCACTCGCCCTGCCCAGCAGAACCGAGCCTGCACCAATGATCTCCAGGCCAATCACCAGCAAGCCCAGGGCCAGCAGGACTTTCGCGGCGTTGTAGACCATGAAGGAAAAAGCCACTACCGCACGTGCTGCGGGGGTGACGCCCTCAACGTTAGCGGCTGCCTCGAAGAAAGGGCCGAACATGGTGAGACCCACGCCCACCTGAACAACGTTGAGTACTGCCGCCGCGGTAATAGCCGCCCACGCCAGTTGGTGGCGCCGGGTCTGAACCAGCGCAGCGCCGGCAAAGGCCGCAAGCAGCGTGAATAATATACTCTCGGCTCCCCATAACAGTTGACGCGGCACATCGGCACCTGAGGCGTAAAGAGCGGTGTAGATTGCCTGGGTAATGGCGGCAATGAGTAGCAATACGGCTGTGATCTGCGCGTTGCGCTTGAAAGTGAATTCCATGTCGGCGTCCTGTGCAATGTTGTTTACTGAACTGTGTGATCGCGTTGTGGTGACTAAGTTTCAATTCAGTTCAAATCACCGCCGTTATAACCACCCAGAACGGTGAGATCCAAAGCCGGCTTTGGCCTGGGCATTTACGCGCTGCCCATCCTGATGGCACCTGACGCGCCATCCTCTGCCGAGGTCGAGGGGCTGCAGAGCCAGTCCGCTTTCAGCGGCACGTTCAGGCGAGACCTCGCCGACAGCGATTTCCTGCACTGGGGAGAGGGTGATGTGTCGATCGGTGAATCCGCAGTAACCCTGCTGGGCTGTATCGCGCTGGGGCACTGGTCCGTTGTCGGCCCGCGCCCGGAGTCAAGCTGTTGCGGATTGTGCAAAGTGCCGGCCAGCCGCGCTACCTAACGCTGGTCGTAGTTATAAATTCCATCCCCGTCGCTATCCAGGGCGATCCGCTTTCCGCTGCCGGGAGGCACGCAACTGAATGTGAAAGCACGTTCCGGCTGCTTGGCCAGTTGCTTGATCGCGGCAACCGAAAGCGGGTCGGCGCTAGCGCTGTCGAGGTGGAAAAAACCGTCAGCGCGTAACCAGGCACCGCGTCGCTCACCTGCGACCACGCCATGGGCCACCAGGTCGCACTCAGGGCGCTCGGTCTCGGCCAGCGCACGCTGGATCATCAGGTCCAGTCGCGCTGCCGCTGCCGGGTAGCGCGACGAGGCATCCAGGGTGACCTGCTGGCCGACGACGGGCGCCAGGTTGGAATCTGAGGCCATCACGAAATCAATAATGGCGAAACGCCGTTCATCGTTGGCCGCCAGGTTGAACTGAATAGCAGAGAAAAAGTGGTCCAGCGTATCCATGCTGCCGTCGTGCAGGTAACCGAAACCGCGTACCTGGTCGCCCTGGTGTGCGTTGCCGAAAGCCATGAAGTTGGGTGACAGCCCGAACATGCCCACTTTGGTGTACAGGTTGCGGAAGTGCGGCACCTTGAAATCCTCGGTGATGCCCGGCCCCTCGTCGCTGACCCTGCCCCCGGTGCCGAACTGATTGCGCAGCGGGTCCAGGGTATGACAGTCGTTGCACAACAGGTTGCCCCCGGTGGTGACCTCGTTGAAGTAGATCTGCTCGCCCAGTTGCTGCGATGGATTCAGGCTGTTGTCCAGCGCGCGCAGGGGGTTGGGTGGCGGCACCAGGGTAAGGGCAAAGTCGGTGAACGCCTGCAGGTCCGCCTCGGCCAACTCGCTCTGTCGGCCAAGCAGGCCAACAAAGGCGCCGCGAAACTCCTTGAATGCCGCGGCCTCCACCGATTCCAGCCTGCCATCCACCACTTCACGGTTGCTGCCGGTGCGGTCTCCCCGCCAGTGCATCGGCCCGGAGTCATTGATGCCGCGGAAGGTTTGCGTTGTCATCGGCCCCTTCATGGGGTGGAAGGTGGCGCCGGGTTCGGGCCGTCCGCTCTGGGTGAAAACAAGCGGGTTCGGCACCACTTCTTCATCCGGGTTGCCGAGGTCCCAGGCCAGGTGGTCGGTGTCGCCGAAGATATGACAGGACGCGCAGGCGGTCGTGCCATTGCTGGAGGTCAGCGTGGCGTCGTACAGGAACGGCCTGCCGTTCACCACGTGCGCTGGCTCGGGGTTGGCCAGCACCTCAACACCCGCCACTTGCAGCGACGAGGTGTCCACCGTGACCACACTGTTGTTGTAACGGGCCAGCACATAGAGGTATTTGCCCGCCGCATCCAGTGCCAGCCCGGTGGGGCCACCACCGGGTATCTTCACCTGCCGGCCGCCGTCGGGCTGGTAGCTGCCATCCAGCGCGTCGGCATCGATGGCGGCGACCTTGTTCGAGCCCATCGCCGCGACGTATACGCGCTCCCCGTCGGGGGATACCGCGATGCCCACCGGCTGCGCCAGGCTGCGGGCCTTTATCGCTGCGGGCACACCCTGCCCCTGCGGCACGCTGTAGTCGACGTGCGGATTCAGGTCGACCGCCCGCACCTGCTGATTGTCGTCGATGACGCTGATACGACTGTCTGCGATATGCCCGCGCACGCTGCTGCCCAGGGTGCCCGGGCCTTCGAAGCGCACCTCGTTGCGGGCCTCGAAATTGGTCACGTACAGTTCCTGCCGGGCGGTGTTGTAGGCCATGTTGAACAGGGTGGTGCCAACGCCGCTGGCCCGGTCGATCTCTCGCGGCACCGGTGCATTGGCGTTGAGGGTAAACACATCGTAATCCGGCAGCGACAACCTCACCCGCTCGCTCCAGTCGTTGCCCGCCTCGTCGCGCCACGCCTGGCCATCGTACTTGACGATCAGTCCGGTAGCGGGCTGCGGTTCGCCGTGGACGCTGGCATCGGGGCCCGGTTTACCGGCGTTCACTTCCGGGGCGTTGAAGATGGTGGTGGTGCCGTTGCCCGACATAAATACCGCAGCGTACACCCGGCTGCCCGACGCGTTGGTGGCCAGCGCCCGCGGCACGTCGCCAAACAGGTTGATCACTGTCAGCGGCTTGCCGCTGAACACGAAATCCTGGCTGGCGCTGTCAAACACCCAGATGTCCGCTCGCGGGAGCCCAGCCTCGCGGTACTCCTCCAGGGGGTAGCCGCTATTCTGGCCTCTGCGCGCCGTGGTAATGAAAGCGCGCCTGCGCTGCGGCCCGGCAAAGACAATATCGCGTGGCTCATCGCCCACCTGCAGGGTGCGTACTACCTGCGGTACCTCGGCACCTACATCCACGATGCTGATCGAGTCCGACAGGTGATTGACTACCCACACCTCGTTATTGCTGCGGGCAGCCACCGCCACCGGCTCCAGTCCCACGGGCACTGTATGCAGTGGCGTCAGCGCGGCCCCGTCCACAGCGAATATGTCCAGCGTGTTGTTAGGTGTATTGGTGACAAACAACCGGCTGCCATCCGGCGACAGCGCCAGGGGGCGCACCTGGCCACTCTCGAAATTGACGAAGTCGGTGGTGGCGAGCGATTCCAGCAGGGAACCCCTGATCACGCCATCGGCGCGATTGCAGCCTGATGCATCATAGGTGCCGTCGAGGCTGCCTGCGCTGATCTCTCCCAGGAAGGTCACCTGGCAGGCATTGCTGGCGGCGGTGAAAGTGAAAGCCCCCTGCTCGTCTACCTGGCCATCCAACTCGAAGGGTACCTGCAAGAAGAAAGCGCCACTGATGCGCCCGTCGCGCACCACAAAGCTGTCGAAGGCCAGGGTATCGGCGCTCACCTCGTAAACACCGTCGTAACTGAGCGCAGGCGCTGCATCGGCAACAAAGGTAGCGGAAACGTTGCGGCGGCGCGAGTTGATGGTGAGGGTGCACTGGGCAGCGCTCGTATTCGCGCAGTCGCCACCCCACGACTGCAGGCGGTAACCCGGCAAGGGCTCCGCCGAAAGGGTGACGCGCGAGCCCGCCGCATAACTTGCTGCGCAATGCATGCCGCAACGCAACAGGCTGTCCTCGCTGCGCACCACACCGCCCGGGGAAGGTGTCGCTGCCAGTACAGCGCCGGCACCCTGCTGGAAGTGGGCGCGCACAGCCCGATCAGGGGTACGGGCGCCAACGCTCAGCTGGCAGGTCGCCGCGCTGCCGGTGCAATCACCGCTCCAGCCGACAAAGCTGTAGCCGGCATCGGCGATCGCTTCCAGGGTATCGTTCACCGGCTCGGCACTGCCATACCAGGCGACACAATCGCCCTGTTCACCCGAGCAGTCTATCTTGGAGGATGCAGACAGCACCTTGCCGCCGGGGTCGGTGCTGACGTCCAGACGGCAGGCGCTCAACACCAATACCGCTGCGACTAGAAAAACAGGCTTAATCAAATTCGAAATCATCCACGTCTGTCGCCAGGTCCGCAGCAACGGCAGAGTCCGTTGTGGCGTAGCAAAGCGTACTTTAACAAGAGCCTAAAACAGTACAGCAGTGGAGTCTACCGCGGTACTGCCATGATCCAGTACCGTGAGCAGTGGTCTGGATTGCACCTGGCCCACGCGAGGCTGACAAGCTGAACCCGCGACCCGTTGCAGGCAATTTTTTAAACATGAGAGGGGGATGGCGTTGACGGACACGACCGCGCAGGTGCCGGTGGATGTCCATATGGGCCTGGCCCGGGAAGCGTCGCAGGTCGGTAATCGCAACGCGAGGTAGCGTCACTGTTTGAGTTTATCGCCGGCGACCTGCTGCAGGGCACCAAGCTGAAACATCAGCCTGAGCGGGTCGAATAGCGGCCACACATCGGTAATGCGCCCATCCTGGATGCGAATCACGTCTTCGCCAAGTACATCTATCTTGCGGGAGGTCGGCGCAACGCCCCTGAAAGGGTGCTCATGGGTTCCAGTCCAGCGCCAACGCACGAAAACGCGATCACCCTCGGCAATGGGCTCCGCCACCATGGTGATCCTGGTATCCGGGAAGGCATCGTGACAGGACTTGATGATCGCCACATAGGCATCCGGCCCCTGCGCCGGATAGCCTTCACTGTGCCGCGTAAATTTCTCAGCGAGAAGTTCATCCGCCACTTCGAAACGAGCCTGGTCCCACAGCTCCGACAACCAGCGACGGACCAGCTCCTTATTTGCAGATTCCGTATTGGCTTGCGCTCGCAAAGCAGCCAGCTCCCGGTCCTCACCGGCGGCGTTGGCATACGGCAGCAGCGCCAGTAACAGAACGCCCAAACCCAGGGCAATCGCGCGCGAAAAGCGCTCAGAAACAGCGTGCTGCATAAGCCTCTCCTGTCATCAAAAAAAACCTGGCCGCGAACTACAGACGTAGCTGACACCGCGCACGGGGCGCCGGGCCAACCCCGCCCGGACGGGGCAGCACTCACGCTTCGCTGAGCGACACAATATGCCCGCTTTCTGGCTGCAGCCGGCCGGCCAGCACCTGGTGGTAAACACGGTCCGTCTGCGTCGGCCCGAGGTTGGTTTCCACCTGCATCCACTGGCTGACGAAGTCGGTGAAAGCCTGCCACTCCTGCGCCAGGTTTTGCTGAAACCGGGGCGCACCCCACTCGGAGATGCGTTTCTCCGCCTGGGTTGGCGCAAAAAACATAATCGGTTCGGGCCCGGGCAAGGCGCCGGTAGCGCCCATCTTGTCCCAGTGCGACGCGCCCACCAGGCAACTGTAGCGCAGCTGCGTATCGACATGGCGGTGAATCCGCGATAGCAATTCCGCATTGCCGGCAAAGTCCACCACCACGGTCGGCGCCTGCGCGTCCAATTGCTCAAGCTCCGGGTAACAGAGAACCTGGTCGTAACAGCCCAGGCTCTCGACAAAGCCGCGGTTGCCCTCGGAGGTCAACCCTATAATCCGATAATCGCGCTCGCGCCCGGCGCGGTGTCGATGCAACAGGTAGGCCATACCCAGCGCTGTTTTGCTGGACGCGCTGGTCAACAGCACGGTATCGGCGGCAAAAAAGTTGTTGTCGCTGAGAAAATCGTCCAGCAGGAAAGATGTGGTAAACAGCGGGCGCAGCAGCATCTGCAGGGCTTCGGTGTCCTGCCGGTACAATGGGTCTGCGGCGCAGCGCAGGTATTGGTTGTAGATAACAGGCAAGGACTGGCGGTGCGGAGTGACATCGACAAAACTGCCCCGCGATAAATGCCCGGGCGTTACCACCAGGTGGGTTGCCATGGGCCAGTAACCGTACAGGCGTTCACCCACGTCGAGCCCCTCGCAGCGACTGGCTGCCACCTCGGCAAAGCCCCAGACCGGTATCACGCCCATGCCCGGGGCGGTGGGGAAAAACTCCCAGTAGCGCAGGGCCACACCGGTTGCGGCATAGCTGATATTGTTCGCGGTGAGCGCGAAGCGATCCACACGCAGCAGGGCCTGGCCCGGCTCGAGTTCATCCGCTTCCGGCAGGGCCACCTCGGCGATGTCAGTGCGGTCAAAATTTTCCCGGTCGACCCGGAACTCCAGCCCAGTGGTCATAGCCTTCCCCTACTCTGTTTTAAACGCCAGGCCGGCATTGGCCTGCAGGCGTTGAAGCAACTCTTCACCCATAGCCGCAGCCGGTGTCCAGATGCCGCCGGCTGTTGCGATATCATCGAGTGCCAACGCCACCGCACTCTCGGCAATCATTTTCGAGGTGGAACCGTAGCCCGGGTCGCGGTCACCGGTTACCGAAATCGAGATAGTGTCCCCGCTGTTGCTCTGGCCCTGGAACAGCAGGTCATAGAAGCCGGCCTCCTGTTCCTCGCGACTGGGCCCCTCGCCCGGTTGCGGTTCCTTGTCACCGGCAACGAGGTTCGGCTCTGCCATTGCCCTGGCCATAGCCTCACCCTTCTCGCCCGGACCGGTAAGCACCATTTCAGTGTAGGTAAAGTCCGCGCCATAGGCATGGCCCTGCAGCGCATTGGAACGATGCACATTGGGTATATTGATCTGCGCCATAATGAAGGGCGCCGCCCAGCTGCCGATGTCCTCATCATAGGCGGGCTTGTGGCTTGGTGGTTGCGGCACGCCTTCCGCACCCGGCACCAGGCAGTACGGGTCCTTGAGCCGGGTGAGAATAGAGGGATCGCCGGCGGCCGCGGTCATGGTCGCTTTCAGGCTTGCCACGGTGCCGCCGGATGCATGCCCCTGCATCGCGCGCACCCGCCCCTTCACATGCGTCAGGGCGGCCCCGGTTTTCTCCCGCGCGACCTGTTGCAGGTAGTACACACCCAGGTCGAAGGGAATCGAGTCAAAGCCGCAGGAAAATACAATGCGCGCACCCGACTCCCGGGCCGCATCGTTGTGCTGCTCGATCATTTGCCACATCCAGTTGGGTTCGCCGCACAGGTCCACGTAATCGGTACCGGCAGCAGCGCAGGCTGCCAGCAGGCCCGAACCATAGAGCTGATACGGGCCCACCGCAGTGAGCACAACGCGCGTGCGCTCTACCATTTCCTTCAGCGCGGCCGGGTCTGCGGAATCTGCCGTGATCACGGGAATCTCCCCGGACAGTCCCGACTCGCAGGCCGCCTCGCGAATCTTCGCCTCGCTGCGCCCCGCCAGCGCCCAGCGCAGGCCCTCGCCCACCCCGTAGCGCTCCGCCAGGTACTCGGCGATCAACTGGCCGGTAAACCCGCTGGCGCCGTAAACGATCACATCGAACTCTCTGTTGTCTTTCATTGCGGGTGCTCCTGCGTAGTGTTGTTTCTGTTGCATGGTTTTGGCCCGTTTCAGCCGTCAAACAGCGTCACATCCTGTTCGGCTATGCCTTCCAGAAGCGGGCTCTTTGCGGCGCGCTCGAACGCGGCGGCGATGGCAGCACTGCGATGCTGCGGCACCACACTGTAGTTGGGATGGGTAAAAATATACAGCTCGCCCTGCTCCAGTGCCTCCAGCACGCGCGCGCTCACGACCTCAACATCGATCCCGTTTTCCACAGCCTTTGTAGTCACCTTTGCCATGTGCAATACGTCAGGTGTAGGTGGCGAGAGCGGTGCATAGCGGGCCTGGCGGTTGCGATGCGACAGGTGGATACGCGTTTTCACGAAGGCCGGAGCCAGCACTGACACCTGCACAGGCGTGTTTTTCAGCTCGTCATACCAGGACTCGGACAAGGCGACGACGGCGGCCTTGGTGGCAGTATAAGCGCCGCCAAGGGGCGCGCCCGCCATACCCGCCATGGAGGCGACATTGATCAACCACGCGGCCTCACCGTGCTCTTTCAGGAGCGGAATGAAGGTATTGGCGCCGTACACCACGCCCATCAGGTTGACATCAATAGCCCAGCGCCAGCCTGGCTCGTCCAGCGTTTCCAGGGCACCGATTCCACCACCCACACCGGCGTTGTTGATGAGCATGTGCACGGCACCGAAACGCTGCACGGCCGCTTCCGCCGTGCGCGACCAGTCCTCACGCAGTGCCACGTCCATGGCCACGGCGAGCACCTCGATGCCGGCATCGCGCAGCGCCGCCTCGGCACTGGCCAGTTGCGGCGCCTCGATGTCTGCGAGCACGATATTCATACCGGCCTTGCCCAGGGTCAGTCCCAGGTTGAAGCCGATACCGTCAGCGCCGCCGCTGATGACTGCTGTCTTGCCCTTTAAATCCAGCACTTACTGGTCCTCCTTAAATTTGCGCGCTGACTCGTCCGCCAGCACGGTGTACGGGTTGTTTGGCGATAAATCTAAAACCGGTCCTCAGCGAACACGCCCTTGCGATCACGGTACATGCGCGCGAGGGAGTTGAAGAAAAATTCCGGCGACAGGCGTTTCATGCGCCAGCCCCAGCGCGCATCGGGCTGCGTCATCACGTACAGGCGTCGGCGCTCGATGGCGTCGAATACATCCGCAACAATTTCTTTTGCGGAAACCTGCGTCTGCTCGAGCTGGCGCTGCAGCATCTTTTCACCGCGGGTGCTGTCGCCAATGTTCTCACCGAGCGAGCTGGCGAATACCGTCGGACAGACCACGGTCACGCCGATATCGTATTTGGAAAGCTCAACCCGCAGCGTTTCCGAGAGTGAGATCACCCCCGCCTTGGCGACGTTGTAAGGCGCCATTTCCGGTGCCGACAGCGTGCCGGCACTGGAGGCAGTGTTGATGATGTGGCCGCTGCCCTGCTGTTTCAGCAGGGACGAGAACGTGCGACAACCGTGTATCACGCCCCAGAGATCCACATTGATGACCCGGTGCCAGTCTTCCAGGGCCACTTCATCAACCTCTCCGGCAACGGCGATACCGGCATTATTGAACACCAGGTCCACACCGCCCCAGGCCGCGACGATATCCGCGCGGGCGGTATCCAGTGCCTCCGGCCGGGTGACATCCAGCTCCCTGTCGATGACCTCCGCACCCATCGCACGCAGCTTCTCCGCCACATCGTGCAAGCGCGGCGCATTGATATCAACGATAAACAGCTTCCACTGCTGGTGGGCTAGCTGCTCACAGATCTCCAGCCCCAACCCGGCAGCGGCACCTGTTACGAAAGCGCGCTTTTCTGGAAAGCGACGGTCTATCCTGCTCATGTGATTGTTACCTTTTCTTGATAAAGCCCCGGCAGGCTGCCGGGGAAATTCAGGGTCACTCGCCGGCCTGTTGCCTGGCATTGCGGGTGCGCCTGAGCGCGTCCTGCGAGGCGGACATCATCACCGCCGTGGTCACACCAATCATCAACACACCGTTTATCGCCTGCATGGGGCCGAGAATCCGGTGCGCGGGCGACATAACAATATCGCCGTAACCCAGCGTGGCGAAGTTCACCGCAGAATGGTAGACCGCCACCACAATGTCATCAAACTCGCCCAGGCCCAGAAACAACAGCGCCCAGATAAAGATCTGCAGAAAGTTTCCCATCACCATGACCACCATGACACCGCTAATCAACAACAGCGTACTGAAGAACGATGCCGAGCGGGCCCGCCCCTGGTAGCGTGCATAAAATTGCACGGCAATCGCGACCAACAGCGCCTGCACCACCAGGCACACCAGCATGGCGCCGAGGCCCACCATGAAATTCACTAACACTACAGCGGCCCTCCATCGCCCACGGCCTGGCGAACGAATTGCCTGCGCTTGCGCAGCCATTCGAGCGTCACCAGGGTCCACCAGGCGTATACCGTAACACCGAGAAACAGCCCCAGCCGCACTGCCGAGGCTTTGTACGGGTCTTTTCCAGACTCCGTATCACCGACCGCCGGGCCAATAAAAATAAGCAAGGTGATCATCACGTTGGACCAGAAACTGGGCGTGAAGCGAGTGGGCGCGACGCCATAGACCCTGGCAATGATGAAGACGCCGAAAGCCAGGGTCCACAACGTGTACATCCACAGCGTGGGCGACAGCTTAAGGCACCACCACATGACTACGGCAAGCAGCGCCGCCAGCAGGGTGGAACCGATCAGTTCACGCCCGGCGACACGCATGTCGGTCTCCGACACCTGCTGCCCGAGCGCCACGGACTTCATGATGATAGGCGCATACAGGGTGGGGTTACTCAGCACCAGCAGGTAGCTTGGGAAGACGATGAGCGTGGCGCGCAAGGCAAGCCAGCTCGACTGCGCGGGCTGTGGTGCAGGCGGTTGCGGCGCCGCGCCCCCATCCTCCGGGAAAAACGGGTATACCAGCCACTGGCTTATCACCGCGATTGCCACGTTCACGCACATGGCCTGGATCAGCAGCCAGCCGATGCCATAACCCATCAACCCGATGGCGGAAATCATGGCGATACCGACCGTCAGCAATGCGCCGACCATGGCCTTGCCCAGGTTCAGCGTCACGTAGTTGGCAAGAAACAGGCCCGCCAACGCCACCATCAACCCTACCGCGGGGTAGTGCTGTAGCAGCGGCACCAACAGCAGGCCGCTACCCAGGGTGACGCACAGGGCCAGCACCAGGCCGAGCAGGCCTTTTGGCCCCAGCGGCGGCTTGGGCGCCGCGCCGAGCATAAACGCAAACAGGGGGGCGATAAACGGCAACGCCTGCGCCGTGCCATAGGCCAGAGCCAGTGACAGCGCTACACTCAGGCTGAGCCGGAATACACGCTTGGCGGCAACAGGCATATTAGTAAGCGTAGGTCATCACGCTCATGAAGCGGATGTACAGCTTGCCCAGCCAGCGCGTCAGCCAGGCTTTGTCGCTGTAGGCGATCACGGAAGCCTGCCCGCCAACGCGAAGCTGCGACAGCAGTGCGTCGTCATCGCGCACGGGAAAACGCACAATGACCGGGAAGCGTTGCGACTGGCGCAACCAGTCCCGGTTATTGCTGACGCTGGGCAGCGTCCCCGGCGGCGGCGGTTGGGACGCGCTGATGCCAAGGCCGATATTGCTGATCTCGCCGGCAAATACCTGCCCCGGCAACACGTCGAAAAGGATTTCTACCGGGGTACCGGTCTGGATATTGCCGAGGTTATTCTCGGTAAAATCGGCCTGCACCCAGACATCACTGAAGGACACCATGGTCATCAGTGGGCCGCCGGCGGCCGCATACATGCCCACATCTGTGCGCAGGTCGGTGATGACCCCGGCTGATGTTGCCCTGACCACGGTGCGCTCCAGGTCAAGCTGCGCTTTTTCCACGGCGGTGCGGGCGATCTTGAGCAGGGTATTGTTGTCATCGTCAGAGTCCCCGCCCTTGGCCTCGATGGCCTGTGCAATGCCCGCCTCGGCTGCCGCCACCGCGGCCCTGGACTGATCCAGTGTGGCCCGGGAGATTTCCAGGCGCCGCATCGAGATGGTACCCGGATCTTCCTTGTAGAGTCGCTCCAGCCGCGCAGTGTCCTTCTGCGCCTTGACCAGGTTTGCCTGCGCAGAGCGCAGGTTGGCCCGTGCCGCTTCCACCCCGGCGTCGCCGGCATCGACCTGGCGCAAGGTGTTCTCGTAATCTGACTGCGCCTTGGCCAGGGCAATCTCGTACTGGGTGGTATCAATACGGAAAAGCTGCTGCCCGGCCTCTACCCGCTGGTTGTTTTTGACATTCACCTCGACCACATAGCCAGACACTTGCGGCGCGATGCCGACCACGTAGGCCTGCACCCGGGCCTGTGTGGTATAGGGTGTGAACCGGTCTGCGCTCAGGTACCACGCCAGGCTCAGCAGGATCAGCGCGGCAATCACCACGCCACCGCGCCTCACCGCAGCCGGCGCCTGACCCTGCGTGTCCTGGCTTTGCGTCGCGCCGTCGCCTGTCTCTGTCTCTGCTTTCGCTTCATTCATAGCTTGTTAAACCTGTCAGGGTTGCGTTGCCACCGGTAACGGCGCATCCAGCATACCGTCCCAGTCAGTGCGCTCGGCCATGATTGCACGGATGGGCTCCGGCACCAGGTCGTCGCCATTGGCCGGCTGCCAGCCACCGCCCACTGCCTTGTAAAAATCGATCACCGCGCTGATATGCGCACCCTGGTTGGACACGTAACTGGCGGAGCGCGCTGCCAGCGACTGCTGCGCGGTCAGCACGCGCTGGAAGTCCGAATAGCCTTCCTGGTAGCGCTTGGTGGACAGGGTCAGGGAGCGTTCCGCAGCGGCCAGCGCATCGGCGAGAATGCCCTGCTGTTCCATGGTCTTGACCACACTGATTGCGGCGCCGTCAATCTCCGATGCCGCCGCCAGCACGGTCAGCTGGTAACGTTCTATCGCCTGCTGCAGGCGTGCATCCTGCACCCTGACATTGTTTTCGAGACGGCCGTAATTAAACAGGTTCCAGCTAAAGGCCGGGCCAAAACCCGTACTGAGAGTATCGTTGGTGCCACTCAGTGAATTACCCGACCAGCCGATAGTGCCAAACAGCGAGATTGCCGGGTAGAGATCGGCACGGGCAACGCCGATCTGTGCAGACTGTGCCGCCACCGACCAGGCTGCAGTGCGCACGTCAGGCCGGCGCAGCAACAGGTTGGCGGGGAAATCGTCGATAAAGACCGGGTTTAAAGTGGGCAGGTCGGGCGAGACCGCGGCCATTTCCGGCAGTTCGCCAGGGGCTCGCCCCAACAGCACAGCCAGCGCGTTCTCTATCTGCCGCAGCGCAATCTCCAGTTCCGGGATGGTGGCCATCGTCGCCAGGTACTGGGTCCGGGCCTGTTGCACGTCCAGTTCAGCGGACTGTCCACTCTCGAACAGGTTGGTCGTAATCTCCAGGCTGCGCTTCTGTAAACCGGCGTTCTCGCGGGCAATCTCTATCTGCCGCGCCGTGGTGCGATAGGCGTAATAGGCATCAGCTACCTGCGCGGCGAGTAACACCTGCGCATTCTGCTGGTTGGTTACGGAAGCGAAAAAGGCCGCATCGGCAGACTCTACACCGCGCCGCCAACGCCCCCAGAAATCCAGCTCCCAGGCCACGTCAAACCCTGCACCGTAGCTGTTCAGCTGACTGTGGTCCCCGGAGTCATCACCCTCGGTGGGCCAGCTATCGACCCGGGTCCAGTTGCCGCTGGCACGCTGCACCTGCGGGTAACGGCGGCCGGTAGCGATACCCAGCAGCGCCCTGCTCTCCAGGATCGCCAGGCCGGCAATACGCAGGGTGGGGTTCTCCGTCCGCGCGGTCTCTATCAACTGGTTGAGGATCGGGTCATTGAAGGCCTGCCACCAGAAGCCGACATCCTGCGCCTGCTGCGGCGCCGAGGTCAGCGCCTGGCCGTAGAGATCTGTCTCCCACTGCTGCAGCCAGTCAACCGGTGGCTCCTCGTAGTCGGGTCCGAGGTTGGTGCAGGCCTGCAGGATGATGGCGGCGAGTGCGACAGTGGCCGCTCGGCGGGCTGGCATCATTCCCCGGCCTCGGCCACCTCTTGCGCCGTGTCGCTGTCATCCGCTAACGCCACCCACTCCATGAATATCCGGTAGCCCACAGCCAGCACCACGGCACCGACAAACAGGCCGACAAAGCCCGTGGATATCATGCCGCCCAGGGCCCCTATCAGGATCACCGGCATGGGCGCATCGACGCCGCGGCCCAGCAGCATGGGTTTCAGGACATTGTCTGCCAGGGCTGTCAACAGCAGATAGACCGTCCACACGATGTTCATGGCCGTACCGGCATCACCGTTATTCCACAGCCAGATGATGACCGGCAGCATGATGAGGATAACCGGCAACTGCATGATCGCCATCATCAGCACCACAAATGCGAGTATGCCCGCTGCCGGGACATCGGCGAGCATAAAGCCGGCACCGGCGAGGATACCCTGGATCAGCGCCACTCCCAGCACGCCTGCCGCCACGGAGCGAGTGGTCAGCGTGGCGAGGGAATGCACCCTGGGGCCGTGCTCGGACCCGACCAGCCGATTGAGTATTGCATACAGCGCTTCACTGCCGCTGCGTCCGTAGGCCATCATGATCCCGGAAACGATGAGCGCGCCGATGAACATCAGCACATAGCCTGCTGTGCTCTTGGCGACCGCCACACCCTTGGTCAACAGCGACTCTATCGTGGTGCGGTTTTCCTCGACGAATGCGGGCAGGTTGGCGGCAGCCTTTGACCACGCGGAATACACTTGCTCACCGATCAACGGCCATTCCGCCACCGCATCTGCCGGCGGACGCAGGGCCAGGGTGCCGGCCTGGTAGCCATCGGCCACCTGCATCACGTGCTGGGCCGCAGCAGAGCCGATAATGGCAACCGGTATGCCCACGACCAGCAGGCTGATCAGTATCAGCAGCGTCGCCGCCCGACCCTGCTTGCCACCCAGCCTCGCTGCCAGGCGCTGGTGGGTCGGGTACAGGGTCACCGCGAGGATAAGTGCCCACAGCATCAGGCTCATAAACGGGCTGAATACACGCAGCGAGGCAACGACCATCAGCAGGATAAGCCCCACCCTGATGAGTCCGTCGGTGAACTCGGCGGCAGTCAATGGATGGTCGGGTTTACTGGCATTACTCATACGAACTCCCTGCACCGCCAGAGCGGCATCAGCGCCGGCTGCCTCGCCAAAGGGGTCACCGGCCAGTTATTTTATTATTGCCCACACTGCCGTGCGCTGCGCTTGCAAAAGCTTATGGCGACGCACTTGCAACGTGGGCGTCATTCTAGCACCGCCGAGGCGACGGCTCGACTAAACCACTAGGATTTCCAGACCTGGTGGCCGGCGCCGCTGCACTTGGCAACACTGAGCTTGGCGCCGTTCTTGGGGCTATTGCCCTGGGGCTGCAGGCACTGGCCGTTGGCATTGGCCAGGCGATTCTGCTGGTCCAGTGTCCACTTCTGGTTTTTGCCACCGCCACATTTGGCCAGCTGGGCATTGTTCACACAGCGACCGTCACTGGCTACCAGCCTGCTCTGGCCATCGAAGTGCCAGGTCTGGGTGCTGCCGCTTTTCTTGCACTTTTTCAGCACCAGGGCCTTACCCGCGTAGTCGAGACAGAATCCATTGCCCATTTTGAAGGCGCGGCCACCCTGCGCCTCTGCGGCTATCTTGTGGCCCTCCTGCTGAATGGTTTTCAATGCGTCGGTGTTGAATTCCACCGCCGATGCAGTAGAAACGGCGGCCATTGTCATCACCAGTGTCAGCGTTTGCGGTTTCATCATGGGTCTCCTTTCACTACTATCTATTCGCTACGGGCAAAGTAGCCTGTAGTGTGCGCTCTGACAACCATTTAAAGCGTGTAACCCGGCCCGGAGGTAATTTGGTCCTGTCGAAAACCGTGAAACTCGCCATGGCACTGCTCGCTGCCGTGGCATTGCTGTGCCTCGTCGCCGTGGCGGGATTGTGGTGGCTGGCGGGTTCTGATCGCGGATCGGCCCTGTTAGCCGGGCAAGTACAGCAACGCCTCGGGGACGACATACAGTGGCAACAGTTCAGCGGCTCGCTGCTGGGCGCCATGACGGTGAACGGGGTCACTATCTCCCAGCCGGGGCTTGAGGCCAGTGTGGAGCGCCTGCAAATAGCGTGGTCACCGGCCGCCCTGCTGCGAGGCGAACTGCTGATCGATAGCGCCACCGTGCAGGGGGTGGATATTGTGTCCACAGCCAGTGACAGCGAGCCCGCCACCGGGCCATTCCTGCCCGGCAGCCTGCCGTTGCCAGTTGACGTCACCTTACAGGGTCTCGCGATCCAGGACATCAGCTGGCGCAGCGGTGACGGCCCTCCCCTGCTGATTGACAGCGTGTCGGTCGCGGCCGCAATCAAGGACCGCGCACTGCGCATCGATTCACTGACCGTGGCAGCGCCGGGCGGAAGCATCGCACTGCGGGGCGACGTGGTGCTGCGCAATGACATGCCAGTGGACATCAACGCCGAATGGTCAGGGTCAGTGCCGCTGGCCGCTGGCGCCGCCGCAGAACTGGCGGGTAACGCTGTACTCAACGGCGATCTGGCCTGGGGGGACACACTGGCTTTCGACCTGGCGTTTGGCGCCAGCGCCGAAGGCTTGCAGGCCCTCAACGCCGAGCTGCCCGATGCGCTTGCACTGGACGGCGATATCGAGGGCAGCCAGGGCGACAACCGCGCCGAGGTGAGGCGGCTGCAGGTGTCCTTGCGCGAGACAGCCCTGAGCTTTCTCGCCAGCGGCAAAGTCAGTGGCCTCGACCAACCAGCGCCTCGATTCGAGGGCGAACTGGCATGGCGCGCACTGCGCTGGCCGCTGATGACCGATCCAATATTGGCAGAGAGTGCAAACGGCAAGCTGGCCATTGCCGGGTCCACCGAGGCTTACGAGCTGACGGTAAACGCTG
This sequence comes from Pseudohalioglobus sediminis, assembly GCF_008370495.1. Classification (GTDB taxonomy): domain Bacteria; phylum Pseudomonadota; class Gammaproteobacteria; order Pseudomonadales; family Halieaceae; genus Halioglobus. The sequence goes on from NZ_VTUX01000010.1 coordinate 144,060, forward strand.
CGCTGGCCGGGCAGGACATTCCGCCCGGGCAGTGGCAATTGCAGGGCAGTGGCGACACCACGCAGCTGCAGATCGCCGCACTGCGCGGCCAGCTCCTGGATGGCGAGGTAAACATCCGGGGACCCGTGCACTGGCAACCAGCGCCGCGCTGGGCCCTGCAAATCGACGCGACCCGCCTCAACCCCGCCGCACTGACTGAACTGCCAGGGCAACTGTCGCTGGCGCTGGAGACCAGCGGGCAGTTGCAGGCGGATGGTGAGGTGCAGGCGCTCATCGACCTGCAGGCGCTGTCCGGAGAGCTCATGGGCTACCCGGTGGCCGCATCCGCCGTGGCCGAAATCGCCGGTGAGCGCATCACGCTGCAGCAATTGCGCGCGCAAAGCGACGACAATAGCCTGGCGGCCGATGGCCACCTCGAAGGTGACGCCCTGGCCCTGCGCTGGCAGGCCGATATCAACGACCCGGGAGTCCTGCTCGACGGCGCCACAGGCGCGATCATGGCACAGGGGGAACTCGCCGGGACAATATCAGCGCCGCTGCTGAGCGCTGAGATCAGCGGCGGGACACTGGCGCTGGACAACCTGCAACTGGAATCGCTGGCACTGCGCCTGCAGTCGGGCATTGAGCTGCAATCGGCGCTGGCGATTGACCTGAGCACGGGTGAACTGCGCAGCGACGGTGAAGCACTGGCGAAAGCTCTGCAGCTACAGGTAGATGGCACCCTGGGCCAGCATCGATTGCGGTTTCAGGGACGCACTGCCAGCGAGACACTGTCACTGGGCCTCTCCGGCGGGCTGGGAACAGGGCGTTCCAACTGGCGCGGCACAGTGACCGGGCTAGACCTCGCCAGCGAACAACTCGGCAGCTGGCAACTGCGCCAGGGCGGTGCCCTGGCACTGTCTGCGCAAGAGGCATCGTTGGCGAATACCTGCCTGGAACAGCAGAGTAGCAGCGCCGCATTGTGTACCGCTGCCGCCTGGCAGGCCGATGGTGACAGCACGCTGGTGGCGAAGCTGCAGGAACTTCCCCTGCAGGGCCTGCTGGATACCGCCAGCGGCAGCGTCTCCGCCAATATCGATGCCGCCATGGATGCGCAGGGTATGCTGCGCGCCTCGGGTGCCATCGATTTGAGTCCGGGAGTAATACAGGTAGACACCCAGGCCGGCCTGCGGCAGCTGCATTACGCGGGTGGCGTCACCGGATTCCGTATCGACAACGACGGCCTTCAAGCTGACACCAGTCTCGGCCTGCCCGAGCAGGGTCGGGTGTCTGGCAACATCAGCCTGCCGAACCTCAAGCGCTGGCCGCTGCCCGCACAGCAGCCTCTAAAGGGCCAGCTTAAGGCCAACATCCCGGAACTCGAGGGCCTCGCCGCCTGGCTACCGGATGTGAGCGCCGCCGCGGGCAGCCTGGACGCTGATCTCGCGCTGGCAGGCAGCCTGGAACAGCCCGCCATCGCCGGGGAAGTCGCCCTGCGCAACGGCGCTGCAGATATACCCATGGCCGGTTTAAAACTGCGCCGGGTGAGCCTGCTGGCAACCAGCGACCCGGACACTACCGGCCTGCTCGACATCGCCGGCAGCGCCGCATCAGGTGATGGGCAGTTGCAAGTGAAAGGCAGCGTCAACCTCGATACACAGTCCGCCGACGTGGCGCTGCAGGGCGAGAGCTTCACCGTTTACAACACCGCGGATGCACGCGTCGCCGTCTCCCCGGACCTGGCAATCAGCTGGCTCGAGGACACACTGCGACTGCGCGGCGACATCCGCGTACCCGCAGCTGACATCACCCCACAAATACAGCTCAGCCCCGCCGCGCTGGCAGCGAGTCCCGAGCAGCAAGCATCATCCGGGCAGCGGGTGGCGCCCTCGGCCGATGTGGTGGTTATCAACCGCTCAGTGGAGCCCCCGCCGGACCTGTTCTCCACGGCCGCCCCGTTTCGCATTGACAGCCAGGTGCGCCTGGTGCTGGGAGACGCGGTTAACGTCAATGCGGTAGGCTTCCGCAGCCAGATCACCGGTGCCGTAACCTTTACCAACTCGCCGGACCAGGCCGACATCATGCCCACTGCCCGCGGCAGGCTGGCGCTGGAAGGCGGCACCTTCCGCTCCTTTGGCCAGGACCTGCAGATTGAAAACGGGCAGATTATTTTCGCCGATGTCACCGCCTCGGAACCGGAGCTGAACATACGCGCGGTGCGCTGGATCGACAACGACCCGCAGGTCACCGCCGCCGGCGTATCCATCAGCGGCACACGGTGCTGGAACTGTTCTCGCGGCCGCAGCTGCCGGCCAGCGAAATACAGAGCTACCTGCTCACCGGGCGCTCGCCGCGCTCACGGGACAACGTGCTCAGCCTGGGCACTTACATCAGCCCGCGCATCTACGTGGGCTACGGCTACAACATGGTCCAGGACACCAGTGAGTTCAACTCGCTGTTTACGATCACCCCGCGCTACGGTGTCAGCGCCAACGTGGGTGAAGCGGATAACAACGTCAATGCGACCTTTACCTATGAGCACTGAGACGAATACTGAATGGTGTGTCGCGCGGCGCTTGTTCGCATTCAGCTGCCTGTGGCTGTTGCTTTGTGCCCCGGCTGCGGTCGGCGCCACTGTGGCGGTCTCTGTCACGGGTCTCGAGGGAGAGCTGCTGCAAAACGTGGAGGCCTCGCTGCGCATACGGGCCAGGCAGCAGGACTCGCAACTCGACGCCGAAACCATCACCGCGCTGCACAACGAGGCCACCTGGGAAATACGCCGTGCGCTGGAGCCTTTCGGTTACTACCGCCCGCGTATAGATGCCACGCTCACGCCGCCTGGCAACGACAACGCCGCCTGGCAGGCTGCCTATGCAGTGATCCCGGGCGAGTCGGTTGCCATCGCAGAGGTCAGCGCTACCCTGCGTGGCCCCGGCGAGACCGACACTGCACTGCAGCGGGCCACCAACGACATCCCACTGCGCCCGGGTGATACGCTGGACCACCGCGATTACGAAGCCGCCAAGGTGCGCCTGCTGGAACAGGCGCAGACCCTGGGCTTCCTCGACGCCGAATTCAGCGAGCACCGCGTTGAAGTGGACATGGCGAGCTACGCAGCGAGCGTGCAACTGCTGCTGGACACCGGCCCGCGCTACCGTTTCGGCCCCATTTCATTCTCACAGCAACAGTTTGCCACTGACTACCTCGAACACTACCTGGTGATCAGCGAGGGAGACGTTTATAACCCCGATGCCATTGCCCGCCAGCGCGCGGCCCTGAGCCGGAGCGGCCATTTTCGCGAGGTCAATATTGTCACTGGCGAACCGCTTGGTGATACGCAACCGGCCATACCCATTGGCATCGAACTCACCCCCTTCAAGCCCAATCGGTATCGCGGCCGCCTCGGCTGGGGCACGGACTACGGGCTCGGCGGCCAGCTCGACTGGACGCGGCGCTACCTTGGCCGCAAAGGCCACCAGCTCACCCTCGGAGCCACCGCCGTGGAGGATCGCAACCGCATCGCGGGCGACGCCAGCTACACCATACCCATAGCGCCGCTTTCCGGCAGCAGCATCGAATTCACGGCGCGACACGAAAGCAAGGACCTGACCTTTGATGATGTCGATCTCGACGAGGGCGGAGAAACCCGTATTGCCACCAATATCGCCTCGATGTACTGGCACATGCCCCGGCTCAGCTGGCACGACTTTACCTTTGATCGCAGCATCGGCCTGGGCGTGGCGGCGGAGACCTATGACATCTTCGAAGTGGTGTTTGGCAACCTGTCTGACAGCTCGCAGCAGGACATTATCGAAAGCATCGGTCGCGAGACCTACGACATACTGGCGCCCGACTTCGAAACCGTGGTGCCCACGCTCAGGCTGGAACTGTATCGTGCCGACGACCCGCTCTACATTCGCCGGGGCGACTTCTATAAACTCGCGTTGCTCGGAGCCAGCGAAGACCTGGGTTCCAACATCAGCTTCTGGCAACTGCGCGCAGACACCTGGAATATATTCCCGGTGGGCGAAAACAACCGCTTGTTGCTGCGCTCGTCACTGGGCTATAGCGACGCCGAGAGCGAGACAGCGCTGGGTATCAACTTCAACCAGTTGCCGGAGTACTTCGAGTTTCGTGCGGGCGGCGCGCGCAGTGTGCGCGGCTATGGCTTCGAGGAACTCTTCGCCGCCGATACGATAACTGGCGGCAAGCACCTGCTGGTGGCGAGTGTTGAATATGAACAGCAGATCATTCCCGACTTCAGCGCCGCGGTGTTCCTCGACGCGGGCAATGCCTTCAATGATTTCGACGACATCGGCGAAAAACTGGGCGCGGGTTTCGGGCTGCGCTGGCGTTCCCCGGTAGGCCTGGCGCGCATCGACTTTGGCTTCCCACTGGACGACGCCGAGGATTCCTTCCAGATCTACATTACGGTCGGCCCGGAATTCTAGCCGCGCCAGCAGGCCCTAGCCGAGCTCCGCCTTGATAGCGTCGAGCGACCCCAGCAACTGCAGCGTCTCATGCAGGCGCTGCAGCGATGCCATGATATAGCGACTCGGCTGCCAGGCATCGCCCATCGCCAGGGTGACGACCGCACCCAGCCACGGATATACCGCCTGGATCGCGTACTCCCGCTGCAGCGTCGCCAGGTCCGGTGCAGTCACTCCGGTGGCCAGCAGTTGCCGGCGATAAAAATCCAGCAATTGCTTACTGCCCACCTGCTGCTCCTTCGGCGCCAGGGTACCGGCAAGGAAATAGCCGACATCACGCATTGGCGGCCCTTTTGCCAGCAGGGCCCAGTCCAGCAGGCCGGGTGCATCGGCGAGGGTGTCGTAAAACAGGTTGCCGTCGTGTATATCGCCATGAATCAGTGTATGTTCACCGCGACGCCACAGTTCATGTATGGCATCTTCCTCGGCGAGGTACAACTCGGCCAGCTCGACAAACAGCGGCGGCATGGCTGCAGCATGCTTTTGCAGCGCCAGCGGCAGCAGCTGTCGAGTGATGTCATGCTGGACGATGGGTTCGACCCATTGCATGCCCGCAGAAAATGCTGGCGCTTGCCAGTACTGCCCATGCAGTCGAGCCAGCGCCGCCAGCACTTGCCGCAGGTAGCCTGGCGAACCGCGCGTGGACGCATTGCGGAACGTGCAACCGGCGTCTGGCAGGTACTCCAGTAACATGATGTAACGCTCACCGCCCTGATCCCAGCCAGAGAAGAAACACCGCGGCACGCGCACCGGCAGGTCCGCGGCCAGCTCGCGATAGAAACGCGCTTCGCGTACACCCATGCCGGTGGCACGTACGAAGGCACGCTGCTGTCTATCAGCAGGCGGCAGCTTGACAAAAAAGCGATGAGGCAACTGCGTCGCTTCTGCATACTCGACAGTTATGACCGCCCTGCCGGTGGTCCCGTCATCAGTGGCTTCAAGGCAAACGCGGCTCACGGTAACGCCCAGCGCCGCCTGCAACCAGGCGGTGCTGATTTCATCCACGCTCTGCGGTATGGCGACATCACAATTCATGGCTGGCACCTCACCGGCGCAACGCCTCAAAGCCCGCGCCAGTCACACTGGCCAGGTCTTGCGGGCTGAGTTCAATTTCCAGACCGCGGCGGCCAGCGCTGACAAAAATCGTGTCAAAAGCCTGGGCAGACCGGTCGATCACCATGGGTAAACGCTTTTTCTGGCCCAGGGGGCTCACGCCGCCGAGTACATAACCGGTGGCGCGCTGGGCGGATTCCGCATCCGCCATGGCGGCCTTTCTGGCACCGAGCGCGCGCGCCAGGGATTTCATATGCAGCTGGTCGCAAACCGGCACCAGGGCGACAGCCAACTGGCTCCCGTCGAGGCTTACCACCAGGGTCTTGAACACACGCTCTGGGGGCAGCTGCAATGCCTCGGCAGCCTCCAGGCCGTAGGACGTGCTGGCATTGTCATGCCTGTAGGCATGCAGTGTATGCGCAACGCCGTGGCGCTGTGCCGCCTTGACCCCGGGTGTCAACGCACTCCTCCGGCGACGCCCTGCACTCTACAAGCCAAACTCGCGGGCCAGTTGTTGCTGCAACAGGCCAAAGCGATCCATCACTGCGCGGATTACCGAGGGGTCTGTCATATCCACACCGCCGGCCTTGAGCACATCGAGGGGATAGACGCTCCCGCCCAGCTTGAGCATGTTCATGTAGTCCTCGGCGGCGCTCTTGTCGCCGCTGCGAAAACGCGCTGCCAAAGCCTCACCGGCAGCAAAACTGGTGGCGTACTTCCACACGTAGAAATTGCGGAAGAAATGCGGAATGCGCGCCCAGTGCAGTGCGTCCAGTTCATGCCGGGCGTAGGTATCGCCATTGTAGGTTTTGAGCAGGTCAACATAGACCTCGCCCATCGATGCAGCCGTCAACGCTTGCCCCTCCTCGGCCATGGCATGCACCCGGGCTTCCCACTCGTGAAAGAAAATCTGCGTGACAAAGGTATTGCGGATGCTGCTGAGTGCATGATCCAGCAGTTGCTTGCGTTCCTGCTTATCTTTGGTGCGTTCCAGCATCCATTCGCCGAACAGGGACTCGCTGGCAACAGAGCCCACCTCGGCAACGAAAAGATCTACCGGCGCGTCGTGATAGGACTGGTTGTTACTGGCCAGCACACCATGTACCGAGTGGCCCATTTCGTGTACCAGCGTGGAAACGTCCTCGAACTCGCCACCCCAGTTCAGGAACAGGTAGTAAGGCTGCTGATACGTACCCCAGGAGTAGGCGCCGCCGCGCTTGCCCTCGTTGCTGTAGACATCGACCCAGCGATTATCCAGCGCCTGCTGGGCAATGCTGGCGAACTCATCGCCGAAGGTCTCGCGCCAGAACTGCATCGCCAGCTCCCACGCTTCCGCAAAGGTGTATTTCCGTCCGCCATCGGGGAGCAGGGAGACCTGGCTGTCCCAGGGCTGCAGGGTTTCAACCCCCAAGATCTCGCGTCGCAAAACATTGTAGCCCTGTATCTTGTCGGCGTTGTCATGCACCGTCGACAGCAGCGTTTCCATTACTTCTGGCGGGACATTGCTGGCCGACAGTGCCGCCTCGATCGAGGAGGGATAACGATAGACCTGTGCCAACCAGACATCGCGCTGGATTTTCGAGCCCAGGGTCGCCGCATAGGTGTTCTGGAAATCAGCCACCTTCTGCATATGCGCCTCCCAGGCGCGCTTGCGCAGGTCGCGGTCCGTGCTCGCCCGGAAGCGCGCAAACTGGCCCGGTGACACGACTGCCGGCTCGCCGTTTTCATCAACGATGGTGGGCCATGCAATATCGGCGTGGTTGAGTTCCTCATAGGTATTGAAATGCCCGGCTCCGGGCAGGGTGGAGCCGGCAATGACCTGTTCTACCTCCGGCGACCGTGTGTGCTCGCGCAGGCGCCAGACATTGTCCAGGTAGTGACGATAGGGTTTGAGTTCGGGGGCCTTGCGAAACGCCGCGACCTTGTCCTGCGGCATCAGCGCGATTTCCGGCTGTATGAAGGCGGCCTCACGCTGGAAACGCGACAACAGGCTGTTCACGCGGCCCGACTGCTCTGCGCCCACCGGGTCGCTCCGCAGCAGATGGATTTTCTGGTTGGCGTTGATGTACAGCGGGCCGAGTTTGCGGCTCAGCCTGAACTGTTCCTCCAGCGCCGCTGCCATGGTCGCCGGCGACTCCGCCACCCGGTCCCGATACTTTTCCAGCTGCGGCAACTCGGCCTCCAGTTCGGCAAAAGCTGCTTCCCATGCCTGCTCATCGGCGAAATACAGGCCCAGATCCCAGGTGTATGGCTCAGGTATTTGTGCGCGGTCCTCGTAATAGAGCACTTCCCCGGCTGCACTTGCCGGTGCGGAGAGTGGCAGCGCCAGGGCGAACAGGGATGAGAAAAGTATTTGGCGCAGCGGCTTCACCGGTGACATAACAGATTCCTGGTGTATTGAACGGTGGCCGCAGTGTACTGGAAATCGCAATCACTGCTAAGCCCGGAAACAGGCCTGTGTCAGCCCGTATCCTTCAAGTCTTCACCGGGCCGCCGGAGCGGACGCGGTGTGCCGCTCCACCAACAATCAGTTACCGCCGTAGAGCTTCTCGGCCATGTCACGGTACTTGCGACACTCTGCGGTATCCACCTTGGTGTCATCCTGGAAATCGGCGCAGCTGAGATTCGCCATGCTGCGCAAACAGGCAATGGCCGGGGCGTGCAGTTCATGCTCAACCGGCACCTCACGAATGCCTTCACGCATGGCGACACACATGTTTTCCAGCATCGGTTCCATCATCGCCTTGAGTTCCGGCGTCAACTCCTGTTGGTTCATTTCCGCCAGCGTGCAGGACTTGACCTTCTCACAGAGGTCGTTGGCTGCCGACTCCAGGCTGTCGGCGGTCGCCACAGCGGGGGCAGCGAGCAGCACCGCAGTCAGTGGCATTATCAGGGGGCGTAACAGGCTCATGGTTTTCTCCTTGTTGAGGTGGCGTTGATTTCCAGGACTGCGGGACAATTACAGGCTCTCCCCATCCAGTTGATAGTGCACCTGATGGGCCTTGAGGTGCTCGCCGCAGGCACTGCATCGTGTCTGCGCATGCAGTGCCTGCCCGCAACGGCGATGCAGCACAATCATCGGGCGGCCGCGACCCTCCGGGTCACACCATTTGTCGCCCCACTGCAACAGCGCCAGGAACCAGGGAAACAGGTCCCGACCCTTGTCTGTCAACTCGTAGGCATGGCGCAGCGGACGCTGCTGATAGGCCACCTGTTGGAAGACGCCCTCGCCAACCAGCAAACGCAGCCGGTCAGAAAGGATATTGGTCGCCACGGGCAACTCACCATGGAACTCATCAAAGCGTGTCAATCCATGAAAGGATAGCGCGATGATATTCGCGGTCCAGCGATCGCCCACCAGGTTGATGAGATTGCGGTACAGCGCCCGGTCAGAAGGGATATCGTTGATGGAGATGGAAGAACGTCGACGCACCTTTTTTTCGCGCACGTCCCGGGTAGCACCGGGTCCTGGTGCGTAACTTACGTCTTCCAGCCTGACCTCACCATCGCAGGCCACGCATTGCAATTGCGGATGAAAAACGCGGCCACAGGATTCATGCACCAGTTCAACCCGGTCCAGGCGTGGATGACTGAACCAGTTGCGCTCCCAGCGTGTGGCCATCAGCGCACAGTCATAGAGTTCGACCGACTTGCGCGTCAGGTGGTAGACCGGACGCTGGCTGACCGGGCTGGTACCCTTGCGCAGGCAGTCCACATCCTGCAGCCACTTCAGGCGGTTCGACAACACGCCACGTGACACGCCCATGGCAGCCATCATGTCGTTGAAGGTGTTAATCCCCCAGAGCACTTCCTGGATAATCAACAGACACCATTTGTCGCCGATCTGATCCAGGGCCCGGTTGATCGAGCTCGCCCGGGTGATCAATTGATTCATTCAGAACAATCCTTCGATTTGTCCCTGTGCGTTCACATGGATGTTGTTGGCGGCTGGCTTACGCGGCAGTCCCGGCATACGCATGATGTCGCCGCAGACCACCACCAGGAACTCGGCACCTGCCGCCAGCACCAGTTCGCGCACTTTAACACGATGATTGCTCGGCGCGCCCATCTGCTGCGGGTCCGTGGAGAAGCTGTATTGCGTCTTCGCCATGCACACCGGGAAATGGCCGTAGCCCTCTTCTTCAAACTGGGCAAACTGGTCACGCACTTTCTGGTCTGCGTCCAGTTCGTCGGCGCCGTAGACCGCTCGCGCCACGGTGCGCGCCTTCTCCCAGAGACTCAGGTGGTCGTCATACAGGGTGCGGAACTGGGCGCGACCGCTGTCTGCCAGCGAGATGACGTCCTCTGCCAGGCCCAGGGCCCCGCCACCGCCGTCACGGTGATGTGTGCACAGGTGCGCCTTGAGGCCACGTTGAGCGACATAAGTGGTGATGGCCGCGATCTCCGCATCGCTATCGCTGGCAAAGTGATTGATGGCCACGACCAGTGGCACGCCGTACTGCCCGCAGTTGCGGATATGCCGCCCGAGGTTTTCGAGGCCCGCTTCCAGCGCGGTGACATCCTCCTCGTCCAGCGCATCGCGGGCAACACCGCCGTGCATCTTCAAGGCGCGCACTGTTACCACTATCACAGCCACGTCGGGCACCAGGCCCGACTTGCGGCACTTGATGTTGAAAAACTTTTCCGCGCCGAGATCGGCGCCAAAGCCGGCCTCGGTGACCACGTAGTCTGACAACTTGAGCGCCGTCTCGGTGGCGATCACCGAGTTGCAACCGTGGGCGATATTGGCGAAGGGGCCCCCGTGAATAAACGCCGGACTGTTCTCCAGGGTCTGCACCAGGTTCGGGGCCAGCGCATCGCGCAACAGCGCCGTCATGGCGCCCGGTGCCTGCACCTCAGCGGCGGTGACAGGTTCTTTCTCCCGTGTATGGCCGATAACAATATTCCCGAGGCGCCGCTGCAGGTCCTGCAGGTCGCGCGCAAGACAGAAAATCGCCATGACCTCCGAAGCCACTGTGATATCAAAACCGGCCTCCATGGGAAAGCCGTTGGCCGGGCCGCCAATCCCGGTAACGATCTGCCGCAACTGGCGGTCATTGATATCCACTACCCTGCGCCAGGTCATGCGACGCAGGTCGAGGCGGCGGTCGTTGCCCCAGTGGATGTAGTTATCGATCATGGCCGCCAGCAGATTGTGGGCCGCGCCGATGGCATGCATGTCGCCGGTGAAGTGCAGGTTGATGTCTTCCATGGGCACGACCTGGGACATGCCACCTCCTGCCGCGCCACCCTTCAGGCCAAAACAGGGGCCGAGACTCGGCTCGCGCAGGCAGACCGAGGCGCGCTTCTGCAATCGGTTCATGGCATCGGCCAGGCCAATGGCCACCGTGGTCTTGCCCTCCCCGGCCGGTGTCGGGCTCATGGCCGTTACCAGCACCAGCTTGCCATTGTCGCGATCGCGCAGGCTGTTGATATAGTCGAGCCCTATCTTGGCCTTGTAGTGCCCGTAGGGCACCAGGTGTCCTGCATCGACGCCGAGCCCGGCGGCAATATCCAGGACAGGCTTCATGCTCGCCTCTCGGGCGATCTCGATATCGGCTTTCAAGTGCTCTCTCCTTATTGTTATCGGCACGTCGCGGGTGCCATGCGCCGGCTGGCAGCTGTGATTTTTTCACAGCTGGGCAGACAACCATTGACCCCGATCAACTACCGGCGCAGTATAAGCGGTCTGTCCAAACAGGACTGAAAACATTACCAGCGTAGATTACAGCAGCAAAACCATGATCACACTGCACCAGACATATAGCTATAAGCGAAGCGGCATGCAAACCGCATCGCCGGTATGCCTGTGTAAAGGCAGCGTGATTTGAGGACGCACATGTAATCAGCAATATTGATAACAAAGGCCTCCGAGAATCCTGATTCCGGAGGCCTTTTTTATTTCTGTCGATAATTTGCTTCCGCCATCAGGGTTCTCCCGTAAAAGGGATCAGAACCGTGAACAGGTCACTGCAACACAACATCAAGACGATTTACCTGCTGGGATTTTTCACCGGCTTTATGGTGATCGTACCCGTATTCGTGCCACTGCTGCAGGGCCACGGGCTGTCGATGAGCCAGGTCCTGCAGACGCAGGCGCTGTTCGCGCTCACCATTGCATTGTGCGAGGTGCCTTCCGGTTACCTTGCCGACCTCTGGGGTCGTCGCAATGCGATCCTGGCGGGCTCTGCGCTGAACGCGGTGGGCTTCCTCTCACTGCTGTGGGCCGACACCTTTGTCGACTTCCTGCTGTACGAGTTCATCCTGGGCATCGGCTTCAGCCTTGTCTCGGGCGCTGATCTCGCGCTGCTCTATGACACCGAGGTCTACCTGCAGGAAAATGAATCCGGCGGCGCTGGCGCTGGCAGGTCCCTGAGCCGACTGATTGCGGTGGAAGCCGCTGCTTCCGGCATCGCCGGCATTGCCGCCAGCCTGTTGCTGATGTGGTCTCTTGACTCCGTGGTACTGGTACAGGCGTTTACCGGGCTCGCACCTCTGGTGCTGGCGCTGTTCCTGTGCGAGGCGCCGCGCCCGCGATCAGCGGAGATGACGCAGGTGAAAAGCCACGGCGACAACGCCCGACGCATCCTGGAACTGCTGCTGTTCGGTAAACCGGTGGTGTTATGGACCGCATTCGCCATCGCCGTGTTTGGCCTGCTCGCCGTGTACGTGTTCTGGGTCTACCAGAAATACTGGGAGTTGCAGGGCGTGCCCCTGGCTTGGTTCGGCTATATCTGGGCAGCCTTTGCCTTGACTGTGAGCATGGCCGCGCGCTTCAGCGAGGCGCTGGAACGCTGGCTGGGCTACCGCCGGCTGCTTTTGCTGATCGGCCTCCTGCCCCTGTGCGGACTGCTGGGTATGGCTTTTGGCAGTGGCTGGTGGGGTGTGCTGTGTGGCTTTGCCATCCAGATATCGCGTGGATTATCCATGAGCCTGTTTTACGAGGCGCTGAACCGGCGGGTACCCGGCGAGTTTCGTGCCACCGTCAATTCCCTGGTGAGCCTGGGTGTCAGGGCCATATTCATCGTCACCGGCCCGCTGCTGGGGCTGGCGCTGGATAGCCGCGGCATGCAGTGGACGCTGCTGTGGCTGGTGGCCATCTTCCTGCCACTGATGGGGCTGGTGCTGATTCCACTGACGCGGCGCATACGCAGCGAGCAGGCGCAGCCGGCAGCAACACCGGGCATCTCCCCCGCCGCCTGAGGGCGGCGGGCCTTCCTGCGAGTTATCCACCGCAAAAAACCCGCATGACAACGTTGTCCCGTCGGCAGAATGCGGTTAGACTGAGGTTTTGCCGGGTGTAGCCCCACCGATTATAAGGATTATCTCCGCACCATGACGGCCACCATAAAAGACGTAGCCAAGCTCGCCGGGGTCTCCTTCAAGACCGTGTCCCGGGTGATCAATCGCGAGCCCTCTGTGGGCGAAGACTTGCGTCAACGCGTCTGGGACGCCATCAAGGAACTGAATTACCAGCCGAATCTCTCCGCCAGGCAACTGCGTGGCGCGGGCAGTTTCATCGCCTTCATCTACGACAATCCCAACAGCCACTATGTCATTGAGATGCAGCACGGCTTACTGGCAGAGTGCCAGCGCCAGGGCTTTGAACTGCTGATACACCCCCTGTCTGTCGGTGACGACGATGTCACCGACGAGTTGCTGCAACTTGCCAGTAACGGCCATGTCGCCGGACTGGTCCTGACGCCGCCTTTCTCCGAGTCAATGGAACTCATTGCCGCGCTGGAACAGCGCGGCATACGTCACGTGCGCATTTTGTCCGGCGAGAGCGAATGCGACTGCACCGGACCCTGCGTGCTGGTTGACGACTACCACGCGGCATATGACATCACCCACTACCTGCTCGGCCTCGGGCACCAGCGCATTGCCTTCCTTGGCGGTGACCCGGAGCACGCCTCCAGCGACAACCGACTCTCCGGCTATCGCGCCGCGCTGCAGTCCCACGGCGTGGAGGAAAAGCCTGAATTGGTCATGGCAGGCGAATACACCTTCGATTCGGGCAGCGAGCGCACCGAGCAGTTGCTGAACCTGGCAACACCGCCCAGCGCCATCTTCGCCTGTAACGACGAGATCGCCGCAGGCGCACTGTTCGCCGCGCGCATCAAGCACATTGCCGTGCCCCAGGAACTGTCCATCGTGGGCTTTGAGGACAGCCCGTTCTCGCGCCAGAGCTGGCCCAAGCTGACCACGGCCCACCAGCCCAACGGCGATATCGCCGGCTCGGCAGCACGACTGCTCATAGAGAGCATTCGCTCCACGCGCCGCGGCGGAGATGATATGCCACAGCATTTGGGCTTCAAGCCTGAACTGGTTGTGCGCGATTCGACATGCCCGGCCCCGGTGTGACCGCGACGCTCACAGCACGCCGGATCTTCGACGGTGAGCGCTGGCTGCGGGATCACGTCATCGTGGTCGACGGTCAACGTATCAGCAGCGTAATGCAGCGCAAGCAGTTGCCAGCGGATACCCCGGTGACCGATCTCGGCGACACCACCATTGCGCCCGGGCTGATCGACGTCCAGGTCAATGGCGGTGGCGGCGTACTGCTCAACAACCAGCCCGACCGCAGTGGCCTGCGCAGTATCGCCCGGGCCCATCGCTGTGCCGGAACCACCGCCATCATGCCAACCGTGATCAGCGATACAGCGGCACTGGTGCGATCCGCCGCGGAGGCGGCGGCAGCGGCCATCGCCGATGAAGAAGCGGGGATCATCGGTTTACACATCGAGGGGCCGTTTTTTGCGCCGGCCCGCCGCGGCACCCACAAGGCCGACATGATCCGGCGCCCGGACGCCGGCGACCTGGAATGGCTGTGCCAGCCGCGGCCATTTCCACTCATGCTGACCCTGGCACCCGAACAATTACAGGCCGGCGTGGTCCGCATGCTGAGCGACGCGGGCGTACTGGTCTGCGCCGGGCATACGGACGCCGACTACGAACGGGTGCGGCAGGCCATTGACGAGGGCGTGCGCGGATTTACCCACCTGTTCAATGCCATGAGCCCACTGACCTCGCGTGAACCGGGTGCGGTGGGCGCCGCCCTGGAAGACGCTGCCACCTGGGCCGGCATCATTGCCGATGGACACCACGTGCACCCCGCCACCCTGGCACTGGCGCAGCGCTGCAAAGCGCGCGGCAAGCTGTTCCTGGTCAGTGACGCGATGGCAACGGTGGGCTCTGCGCAGGACAGCTTCGAACTCTACGGCAAGCGCATCACCGTGCGTGATGGCTGCCTGGTCAATGCCGAGGGGCGCCTGGCAGGAAGTGCAATCAGCCTGTTGGATGCCGTGCGTATTGCCCATCGGGAAGCCGGCATCGAGCTTGGCGAGTGCCTGCGCATGGCCTCGCTGTACCCGGCAACCTTTCTCAAACTGGAACACGAACGAGGCCGGCTGCAGGCAGGCTATCGCGCCGACCTGGTCGCCTTCGATGAACACTTCGCAGCAACTGACACCTGGGTTGGCGGGGAACACCTGGCGCACCCAGGGCAGCCCTGAACGAGAGCTATATGAAAGTCGTTATACTGGATGATGCAGCAGCCGTGGCGCGTTATGGCGCCGACATTTACCGCGAACAATTGCGCAAAAAGCCGGACTCAGTGCTGGGCCTTGCCACCGGCTCCACGCCGCTGAGCCTGTATCGCGAACTGATTGACGGCAATCGTCGCGGCGAATATTCCTTCGCCGGGGTCACCAGCTTCAATCTCGACGAGTACATGGGCCTGTCCGCCGATCACCCGCAGAGCTATCGCCAGTTCATGAACCGGGAGTTCTTTACGCACATCGACATCGATCCGGCAAATACCCACGTGCCGCCCGGCGACGCTGTCGATCCGATACAGGCCTGTCGCGATTACGAGTCCGCGATCGCCGCAGCGGGCGGCATCGACATCCAGTTGCTGGGCATCGGCCGCAACGGCCATATCGGTTTCAACGAGCCGACGTCCTGCCTGAACTCACGCACCCGGGTAAAAACCCTGACCCGGGAGACCATCGCCGACAACGCGCGTTTTTTCCGTGCCGACGAGTTCCAGCCACAGCTCTCCGTGACCATGGGCATCGGTACAATCATGGAAGCGCGGCTGATCGTGTTGCTGGCCACCGGCCAGAGCAAGGCGGCGGCAGTGCAAGCCATGGTGGAGGGGCCGGTCTCGTCCTGGTGTCCGGCATCGGCCCTGCAGTTTCACTCCTCAACCGTGGTCATCGTTGACGAGGCCGCGGCCAGTGAGCTCAGCGATCCGGCTTTCTTCAAGCACATCGAAGAGCAGAACCAGGCCCTGCTGGGCCGCCTGCGTGCTGCGGGTTCCGCCTAGCGGCGGTGAGCAGTCAGCGCCAGGCGTACCGCACCCTCGTCGGGCTGGCCCAGCGGGGCACGAATCCGCGCTGCAACATCGGCGGACAGCCAGGGCGTGATGTGCACGGCGAGACCGCCCAGCAGGCAGAACTCCCCTGTTCCGGCACGCTGCAGGCGACGGGCCAGGGCATCCAGATAGGCGGCACCTTCCTCGACAATTCCCCTGGCCACCGCGTCGCCGGCAGCAGCCGCCGTAAACACCAGCGGTGCCAGCGCACCATAGTCCCTTGAACTACCCCCTGCCATGGCATCCACGATGCCGAGGCTGGCCGTACCCAGGTGTGATTCGATAGCGCCGAGCAGTGTCGTGGCCGGGCCCAGTTCGTCCATGGCCAGCAGGGCGGCTTTCAATGCTTCCAGCCCTAGCCAGGCGCCACTACCCTTGTCGCCAAACGGGAAACCGTGGGCGCCAAAGCTGGTGCCCACGCCATTCACCAGGCTGTAACCGACGGAGCCGGTTCCGGCGACAATCACCGCCCCATCCGCGCCCGCATGCGCGCCCAGGCAGGCTACATGGATATCCGTGGCCAGGTAAAAAGCGGCGAACGGGTGTTGCCATGCTGTCATCTCGTGATGGCAGCGCGGGATATTAACGCCAGCCAGTCCCGCGCCAACAACCAGCCCGCCCAGCGCGTCGGCGGGCAGTTGCGCGTCGGCCAGCGCCTGCCGGGCGGCCTCTACGATCGATACGCGCGTCTGGCAGGCGTCCTGGAAAGCATTGGCCGGGCCGGCAACGCCCGTACCCAGTAATTCACCCCGGGTATCGACCAGCCGCGCCTTGCACTTGCTGCCGCCACCGTCGATACCCAAAAATAACTGATCCCTGCTCATCGCTTTCCACGTCAACGCCCTGAGGGGCCTTCATTGCATTTATTGCGTAATTATGACAACGTTGTCATTTGTACAATACGAGGCGATGACAACGTTGTCAACGAATTCTTCGCGGGCCACGCGGGGGCTGGGGCTGGAATTGAATCAGGTGCAGACGGACGGCTGCAGCGAGCTCTGGCTGACGCTGCACAACTCCACCTCGAGGACACTGCGCAACTGGGTGCTGCACTGCGACTTGCTGCGCGAGATCGAGCCGGGGCAAGACACCCGCATCCTCGGGCGGGTCGGCAGTCACATCCGCGTTACCAGTAGCCGCCACCAGGATCTCACCGCGGGCGGCAGCGTCACGCTCTGCCTGCTGGGCGCAGCAGACCTGTTGCAACGGCATACAGACCTGCCTGCGGGCGTGTTCCTGGTAACCGGCGCTGAGACCCTGCCGGTGACACTGGCCTGCCCGCAATTCCCGCCGCGTCGTCAGCGCACGTCGACAACACCAGCGGTGTCCCCTGCGGCCCCATCCGCGGTCTCCCCCGCCGGCGCCCTGGTGCCACCGCCTGCAAGGTCCTCCAGCCTGCCCGGCCACTGTGACTGGCCCGCGTCAGTCACTTTCGCCGCAGTATCCGCGGCGGCGCCTGCAGTGGCGTGGTTGCAGCATATGTTGGGGCAGGCTTGGACCCCGGCGGATAGCGAGGACGCCACCCTTGTATTCACCCTGGTCGATGACTTCGCGCAAGAGCAGTACCGCCTGCAGGTGATGCCCGGCGGTGTTACCGTGACCGCGTCGCATGCCGAGGGGTTTCTACGCGCCGCGGCCAGTCTGCTGCAGCTCCTGGACATGCGCCCGCCGGGCAGGGGTGACCTCTCCTGTCAGCAGATAGACGACGAACCCCGACACGCCTACCGCGGCCTGATGCTGGACTGTGCCCGGCATTTTCACAGTGTGGACACGTTGCTCGAATTGCTGGACTGGATGGCCCTGTACAAGTTGAATTACTTCCACTGGCATCTCACCGACGACGAGGCCTGGCGCCTGGAAATCAAGGCCTTCCCGCAGCTTACAGAGGCAGGTGCCTGGCGCGGTCACGCTGAAGTGCTGCCCCCGCAACTGGGTAGCGGTGCACAACGTTACGGCGGCTACTATTCCCGTGAAGATGTTACCCGGGTGGTGAACGCCGCAGCCGCGCGCGGCATTTGCGTTATCCCGGAAATCGATATTCCGGGGCACTGCCGGGCTGCCATCGCCTCGCTGCCGCAACTGCTGTGCGAGCCGGCCGACATATCGGCATACACCTCAGTACAGTTCTTTAACGACAATGTGCTGAACCCCGGCCTTCCCGGCACCTACGCATTCCTTGACGCGGTGCTGGATGAAGTCTGCGCGCTGTTCCCCGGCCCCTACGTGCATATGGGCGGCGATGAAGTCCCCGCCGGTGCCTGGACAGGCTCACCCGCCTGCGCCCGGCTCATGGCCAGCGAGGGCTACAGCAACACGCGGGACCTGCAGGGGCACATCATGCGCGTAGCCCAGGAGCGACTGGCCGCCCGGGGACGCACGCTGATCGGCTGGGAAGAAGTGATTGAGAGCGGCTCGCTTGACGCGCGCACACCCGTTTGCGCCTGGACGGGCGCGGCCGCGGTAAGCCGTATTGCCGCCAGCGGCCATCCTGTAATCGGCTGCCCCGCGCCCTGGGCCTATCTCGACATGGCATGGAGCGCAGATGCCGACGAACCGGGCCTCTACTGGGCCGGCACAGCCGACCTGGAACAGTGCTTCCAGCATTTTTCCGCTCAGGGCGAACTGCACGCTCCCCTGTTCGGGGTGCAGGGAAATCTCTGGTGCGAGTTGATCGATGACCGGGAAAAACTGTGTTACATGCTGTTTCCACGCCTGTTCGCTATTGCCGAGTGGGGCTGGTGCGGCGCTACCGGGCAGGACTGGCCGGCTTTTCTGCAGCGCAGCCAGCAACAACACCAGTTACTGGCTGCGCGCGGCGTCCACGGCCGCGCAGTCAACGCCTAGGGCGCTGCGACTCCGCGATCAATTCGCCCCATGCCCCGGACCATCCATGCCAGGGCAACGCTACAAAGCAACAGCAAACCAATCCCCTGGGCGTACTGCAGACGCAGCAAATATCCTACCCCGAACATACCGGCATAAATCGAACTACCGCCCAGCGCGAAATACCACAGGGATTCGCGAAAGCTGCGCTCCGGGGCGTAGCCCTCGGCATACTCGCGCCAGAAACCCATCGGCCGCGTCCTGGCCACAAAGCGGCGCAATTGCGCCGCCTCGACAGGTGCTGTGACCAGCGTCGCGACCACCGAAGCCAGCGCAGAGACAAGTGAAATCCAGCAGATCACGTGCACGGCATGGCTGGCCATGAACGCAGGGAAAATCGAAATCTGTCCATCGGGTAGCAGTGCGTTCTGGCCGGCAATGTAGTTGGCCAGCGCCAGCACAAACCCGGTCAGCATACCGCTGATCTCCGTCCAGGCATTGGCTCGCCACCACAGCCAGCGCATCAGGTGAGGCAAGCCCAGGCCCGCCATCATGCCGCCGTACAACTCCCACATGGAACCAATATTATCCACCGTGCTCGCGACGACGATTGCCATCAGGGCGATCACCAGCGTGGCCAGCCGGCTCACCGTGGTGAGGTGCTGCTCGCTGGCCCGGGGGTTGATGAAGCGGTAGTAGAAATCGTTCGCCAGGTAGGACGCGCCCCAGTTGATGTGTGTAGACACCGTGGACATGAACGCCGCCATCAGCGATGCCAGCATCAGGCCCATTAAGCCGGCGGGCAGCAATTCCCGGATCATGGCCGGATAACTGCGCTCGCGATCTTCGCGGAACACGACGACGGTGGCCTCGTCTTCCGCCGCCACCGCGGCCGCGCTGAGCCCGTCGCGAGACAACTGTCCCTCATCGCGATACAGCAATGCATACTCGGGGACACTGCAGGCATAGCGATTCTCCAGGCACTCACGCATCTCAAGGGTACAGGCCTGCTCCTGGTGCAGGCACTCGGTAAACTGGCGTGCAGCCAGGTCCACATCCGGTCGCGGGAAGATCACCAGCGCAGCGACCCCGGCGATGGCCCAGGGCCAGGAGCGCAACATAAAATTGGCAAAGCTGTACCACAGCGCGCCCTTCTCCGCCTCGCCTCCGTCGCGTGCGGTATACAGGCGCTGGGCCGTGAACCCGGAGCCGTCAACAGTGCCGCTGGTCCACCACATCACACCCAGCGTCAGCACAAAAGCGGAAAACGGGATACCCAGAGACCCCACTACACCGTCACCAAAGTCCGGCACGAAAGCGGCAACCCTCTCATGAGTCAGGTAGGGTGTGCCATCAAGACTGGTCGCCGAACCATCGGAGGGATAGATTGCCGCCAGCCCATCCCACATCGCCTCCAACCCGCCAAGGTGGGACACCGCGAGGACAGTAAGCAATACCGACATACACATCGCCAGCGCGAACTGGACCAGGTCGGTAATGATCACCGCGCGCATACCACCGAGTGCAGAATAGGCCAGGGTGACGACAACGAGTACGGCGATGGTCAGGGTGTTATCGAAACTGCCAAACAGCAAGGCTTCCGGGTAGGCCGCCTCCATCGCGCCATAGAGGCCGCTGCCCAGCAACCACTGCCAGTCCATGAATGATTCGGAAATCTTGCTCATGCCGGCAAAAACCCAGCCCAGGATCACGCAGTTCACCAGGGTGGCATTGATGAAGGCCTTGACCGAGCGCAAGGTCGCCGCGGCGGGACCGCCGTAGCGCAGCTCGGTGATCTCCACATCGGTGACCACGCCGGATGTACGCCACTTGCGTGCGAAAAACACCGTCATGGCAACGGAACCGAGCACCCCGCCCCACCAGAACCAGTTACCGGCAATACCATAGCGCGCGATCCAGCCGGTGATCGCCAGCGGCGTGTCGGACGCGAACGTGGTGGCCACGATCGAGGTGCCCAGCAGCCACCACTTCATTTTCCGACCGGCAGTAAAGAAGCCTTCAACGCCACCTTCACTGGCCTGGTCCTTGACCAGGAATCCAACCAGCAGTGATGCGCCCAACATGGCCGCGATCACCCACCAGTCCACTGGCGCCAGCACGGTTTGTTCCATTGTTGTTCCTTTACCGTGAAAAACACAGCCTCATAAAAAAAGGGCCGATACGCAAGTATTCCTCACATATCGACCCTCAAAGGGTTACAGAGATACCTCCTCACCCGACATGGGCGTCACCGCAACGCCCGACACACAACTCTAGAAGTGGTAGTTGAAGCCCACCGTGTAACGTGCACCGTTGTCGTACAGGCGCGCGCTGCGGCCGGTGTCGATGTGGTAGTGCTCCAGCTCTTCACCGGTGATGTTCACACCTTCAAAGACGATGTCCCAGTCGTTGTAAACGGTAAAGGTGATGCTGGTATCCAGCTGGCCGTAATCATCGATGTACATCTCCGAGCCAAACTCAGACAGGCCGTCATACCATTCGGTACGGTAGTTGTAGGACAGGCGCGCGCTCATCCAGTCGTTCTCGTAGAAGCCGGTCAGGTTGGCCATATGCTCTGACGTGCCGCGCACCAGGCCAGACCCGGGGTTGTTCACCGGATCGCGATCATCCTTGCTGTCGGCATCGGTGTAGGTGTAGTTGGCGATGACACCGAAGTTGCCGAAGTTCTGCTGGTAGCTGACCTCAAGGCCCTGAACTTCCGCGCCCTTGCCGTTCACCGGCTGCACGAACAACACGTCGACAAACTCGCCCTGCTTCTCGTCGAAGCGTTTCTCCACCGAGGTGCTGGAGATCACGGAGTCGCTGATGTCCTTGTTGAAGTAGGTGAATGCGAGCAATGCCTGATCCTGGAAGTACCACTCATAGGCCAGGTCAAACTGGTTCGCAGTTTCCGGGTCCAGCTCCGGGTTACCGCGGCTGCCGGTGCGGGTATCGGTATTGGCCGATTCCTGGTTGGCGATCTTCACGTAGTCAGGACGCGCCATCACCTTGGCGGCGGAGAAACGCAGGATACTGTCATCAGTGAGATCGAAGGCCACGTTCATGTTGGGCAGCACTTCTGTGTAGTCGTGGTCAATGGTTTCCTGACGCACGTTGAAGTCGCCGCGGGGATCGAGCAAATCCACCAGCAGCTGGTAGCCGCCGAGCTGGTCGATACTGGCGGCGAGCCAGTCACCGTCCCAGTTATAACCCTGCGACGCGACCTCGGTCTGTACTACACGCACGCCGAAATTACCGCGGAAACCCTCGCCCTCAAATTCGAGCTGGCCGTACGCCGCGATAATCTCCTCGTTGACATCCCAGGTATCGGGCAGGAAGAGAATGGTAGCGGCATTGGCATAGGCTTCGGCCGGGAAAATGACCGAGGCGGCCTTGCTCATATTCATCAGCGGGTAAGGTGCACCGGACTCGTTGCGTGCGTAGTCCGCCAGGGTGCCGGCATCGAGATTGCCGTACAGCCAGCGATCCCAGCCGGAGGTGTCCGAGCCGCCGCCATATTCGGTGGCATCGTCAGAGTGCATGGCATCAGTCAACCAGTGGAAGCGTGTGCCGTTCTGGAACTGGCTCTTGTCGTGATCGCGATAATTCATGCCGGCCTTGATGCCGTTGAACACGCCCATTTCCAGGGGGAAGTCGAAGTCGACGGAGGCATAGTCCTCTTCATCTTCCATGATGCGCTTGTTTTCCATCATCCAGCCGAGGCCGCGGGTCACAAGCTGCTCATCACTTTCCACCTGTCCCTCGAAGAAGGGTGTGTGATTCAGGCCGCTGAAGCTGGAGCCGTCGAGGAAACGGTCAAAGCCATACTGGCGATCACTGGAGGTGCCGCCTTCCGCTTCGGTGTGGCCAACGCGCAGGTCCATGGACCAGGTCTCGAAATTGTGGCTGTACTGCAGGTCGATGGACTCTGTCTCGCTGTAGGACACGCGATCGATCACGTAATATTCGGCGTAGTTGTTGTCCACTTCACCTGCCACCACGCCGCTGCCAACGCGACGTGCTGTGGCCGGGTCGATAGTGCCGCCGCCAGCCTGGCCATTGAACCACTCGTAACGGTTATAGTTGGTGTTGTCTGCATCCAGCTCCGAGTTGAGGTAGGTCAGGGTGAATTCGCCGGCATCCGTGGGGCGCCACTGGCCTGTGATCAGCGCGGTTTCACGCTCACGGTCCTGGGTGAAGTAGGCGTCACCGATTGCGCGCGGTGTCCACAGTGGGCCGAGGCCAAAGTCCTGGAACTGGTAGCCCAGCACTTCTGTTCCCTCGCGCAACACGGTGCGGTCCTGCTTGGTCAGGGAAACGTTGATACCCAGGGTTTCGGCATCATTTTTCCAGGAGTACAGCGCGGACAGGTTCGGGTCCCACTCTTCGGAATTCTCGGAATAGATACCCTGGACCTGGACCACGCCACTGTTGGCTTCCATGTCCAGCGGCCTGCGCGTGCGCAACATGACAGTACCGCCAAGGGAACCTTCCTGGATGCTGGCTTCCGGTGTCTTGTAGACCTCAAGGGAGGACACGATAGTCGAGGGCAGCAGCGTGTAGTTGAAGGCACGCGAGGGATTGTCGAGCACGAACCAGTCCGCTGAAGCGACCGCCGCACCGTTGAGCAGGGTCCGGTTCTGGTCCGGGGAGGTGCCGCGCACGGCAATCTTCTCACCTTCACCAAAACCCCGTGTCACCGAAACACCGGTGATGCGCGACAGGGAATCAGCCACGTTCTTGTCGGGAAACTTACCGAGGTCCTCTGCGGTAATCGCATCGACAACGGCTCCGGCGTAACGCTTGGTTTCCAGGGATTCCTGCAGGCTGCTGCGGATTCCGGTGACCACGACCTCTTCCAGTACCGCGGGTTCTTCCTGTTGCGCCTGCGCTGCAACAGAACCGACGACACCGGTCAGGGCCAATACGGCCAGTGAACTGTGCAGGAACGTGGTCTTGCTCCCGCTGAGCTTTCGAATGCTTGAATTGATGGTATTCACGGTATTCCCTCTTCGGCACCTTGTTATATCCACGCCGCCCGTCTGAGACAACGTTGTCGTGAGATACCCTAAAAGCCTGTGACAACGTTGTCAATGAATTTTTTTCAGGGTGCCCTCGGGCGCCGCCAACAGACCGCCAGAACGGGCAAGGCGGCAACGCTAACTGGCTGAAGTAGCTGGAAAAGTTATTTGACCCCACTCCTGTTTCGCGCAATCCTTCGCTATCAACAGCAACCCCGGATGACGGCTTATGCAACAACTTTCTGGCCAGGATGCCATGTTCCTGCACGCGGAGATCGATGGTCTGCCACAACACATCGGCGGTGTCAGCATCTACGATCAGTCCACCGCGCCTGGCGGCAAGGTCCGCTTCAAACAGATCCTGGACATGCTCGAGCGACGCCTGCACCTGTCACCGATATTCCGTCGCAAACTGGCCTTTGTGCCGGGTGGCCTGGGGCGGCCTTACTGGGTGGAAGACCCGGACTTTGACCTGGAATACCACGTGCGCCACATTGCCCTGCCGAAGCCGGGCGACTGGCGCCAGTTGTGCATCCTGACCGCGCGCATTCACTCCATGCCGCTACGACGCGACAAGCCCATGTGGGAAATGTATGTGATCGAGGGGCTGAACAACGTCGAGGGCTATCCACGGGGCTGTTTCGGCCTCCTGCTCAAGGTGCACCACTGCGCGATGGACGGCGCCACCGGTACGCAATTCATGAATATCGTCCACGACCTGACACCGGAGACCCGGGATCCCGGCAATCCACCGCCCTGGATCGTGGAACGCCCGTCAAAGGCGCGTATGCTGGGTCGCGCCTACCTGGATGCCTGGCGCAAACCGGGCCAGGCGCTCGATTTCATCAAGGAATCGATCCCCGCCGCCCTGCGCATCCGCCGCGGCAGCAAGGCCGGTTCTTTTCACTTCATCGAGGACAAGCCCACCACGCGCTTCCAGGGTAAGATTTCCCGACACCGGGTGGTTGGGGCAAGGAAGTTCGACTTCGAGCAGGTGCGGGAAATCAAGAACAGTGTACCGGGCGCCACCATCAACGACGCCATGCTGACCATCGTCTCCGGCGCCATGCGCCGTTACCTCGAGGACAAGGGTGAACTACCGGATGAATCACTGGTGACCGGCTGCCCTATCGATGTGCGCTCGCCAGAGGAAAAGGCCGCCGGTGGCAATATGGTGGGCTTTATGAACGTGGCCCTGTGCAGTGACATCCTCGACCCGGCAGCGCGACTGGCAGCGATTCACGAGGAGTCACAGAACGCCAAGACCTATGCCGAAGCGCTGGGACCCCGCTTCGCCGTTGACCTCACCGATGTACTGCCGGGTAACGTGCTGTCCCTGGCCGTGCGCACGGCCTCCGCCACCGGCCTGTCAGAGGCCAGCGTGATGTTCAACACCATCGTCACCAACGTCCCGGGGGCGCCCTACCAGTTGTACATGTGCGGGGCCGCCCTGGTGGACTCCATCAGCCTCGGGCCGCTGTTGCCGAATGTCGGCCTGTTCCAGATCGTGTACAGCTCGGTGCAGAACAAGAAGGGCAGCATCGTGCTGTCATTTACGGCTTGCCGGGAAATGATGCCCGACCCCGAATTCTATGCGAAATGCCTGCAGGCATCCTTTGATGAACTGTATGCGGCCACGGTCAGGAAAACGAAGAAGAAGAAAAAGCCTGCGGCAAAGAAAAAACGCAGTCGGACTAAAGGAACTGCTTGATCAGCGCGTGCACATTGACCCGCGCCCTGAGCCGACTGGCCAGCAGGAACATGCCACCCAGCTTGCGGTGGAAATACACCGCATCGGTCGGTGGTGCCTGCCAGAAGTCGCGATAATCGGTCACGTCCTCGGCCATTGCCGACATGCGGTTGGCCATGTCGGAGCGCGCGAAATCGTAAGGTGCGTCCTCCTGCAAAGGCTCCAGCGCCAGCAGGAACAGTGACAACACCAGTTCCCGGTAGTCACTGTCCTCATCGCCCATGGCGTAGCCCACTTTCTCCGCGGCGGCGACCAGGCGCTTCTCGTTGCCGGCAATCGCCGCTTTTACCAGGCTGCGATAGGCATTGGCAAATCCGGCCTTGAAACGCCGGGTAGCACCGAAATCAAGCAGTACTATCTTGCCGCTGGCCCGATTGTACTGGTAGTTGGCAAAATTGGGATCTGTCTGCACCATGCGCAATTCGAACAGTTCCCTGAACATCAGTTCTACCAGCGAGGTCATCACCGCATCGCGTTCTTCCTGCGGCAGGTCGGCGATCGACTCAATGGGTTCGCCGCTGACATAGGTCATCGCCAGCACCGTCTGGCGAGTGAGGTCAGGCAGCACCTCCGGCACCAGGAAACGTTCATCGCCAGCAAGCAGATCACCGAAGGCGGCAAGGAATTCGGCCTCCTTGTTGTAGTCGGCCTCATCCTTGAGTTGCGCCTTGGCGTCATCGAGTAGCGGCTGAATATTGAATTCTGTCGGCAGTAATCCGGAAACCCGCAGCAGTGCGGCGATATTGTCGACATCCGCATCGATACTGCCCGCGACACCGGGATACTGCACCTTGAGCACAATCTCGCGCCCGTCCGGGGAGACAGCCCGATGCACCTGCCCTATGGAGGCCGCAGCCAGGGGCCGGTGCTGAAACCCGTAGAACACCGCCTCCCAGTCTTCGCCGTAGGCATCGGTCATGACCTTGTCCAGTTGGCCCGGTGGCATATAGCGCGCATCGGCACGCAAGCGGGCGAGTATGTCGGCCAACTCCCGGGGCAGGAAGTCCCCGGCATCCATGGACAGTATCTGCCCTACCTTCATGGCAGCGCCGCGCATGGTCGCCAGTTGGTCAGCCACGCGGCGGGCATTGGCCGGTGTCATCAACATGTCCCGGGCGCGCGGCCTTTTCCCGGCACGCAACTGGCGCGTGCCCTCCGCGAGCATGCCACCGGCGACACCGCTGGCCATGCGCGCCACCCGGGCAAAGCGCCCTACCCGGGAAGTCGGTACTGCCTTGTGCTTCTCATTACGCTCGTTACGGTCTTTTGCCACGCTGTTCTCGCTCCTGCCAGGCTGCCACATGGGCCTCGATCATGTCGCAGGCATTGAACTGGGCATCCAGCACCGCGATAAAGTTAAATACGCCTGTAAGCTTGCGGGCGATCAGTGCAAAGTCCCGTGATGGCGGCGTGAAGTGCCGGCTGGCAGCAGACGCCGCCGCTTGTTTGCCGGCGCGCTTCATCAGGCGTGAGCGCCCCCAGCAGTACTCGCCACGCTCGTTGAGGTACTCTGCGGGCAGTTTGTCGACTGGCCGCAGCGGCTCCAGCAGGTGTAAACAGAAGTCGGCGAACATCTTCCTGCCCTCCTCGCTGGCATCCGGCTGCAGGCAACCCAGACCTATGAGGCCGTCGACAATAGCGGGCACGTCCTCGCGCTGGCTGGCAGCGATGGTATGACGCAGGTGGTAGAGAAAGTCCTCGGAGCAGTCCAGCACCGAGCCGAAGTCCAGCAGCGCCAGTTCATCATGTGCATGCTTTTTGCGCCGGTCGTCCAGGCGCAGCAGGTAGTTACCAAAGTTCGGATCGGTTTGCAGTACGCCCCAGTCATAGAGCTCGTAAAAAAACAGTTCCAGCATCGCGCGAGCCAGCGCATTGCGCCGCGCCTGGGACAGGCCGGCAACATCCGCATCGATAACCGAGTAACCCTCGATATACTCCATGGCGAGAACCTCGCCACTGCAGTATCGGGGGTAGAGTTCCGGCACGTGATAACGCACACCGTCGAGTTCGAGGCCGGCCACGCGCGCGCCCATCTCCCGTGTTAACCGGGCCTCGCGCTGGTAATCGATTTCATTGTGCAAATGCGTGCGCAGGGATTGCATCCAGCTGTCCAGGTCGCGTCCGGACTTGACCCAGCGGGCCAGCACCAGCATTTTCACTACCGCGTCAAAGTCGCTGTCGATCATCTGCGCCAGGCCGGGATACTGTACCTTGATACAGATCCACTCCCCGGTATCGCGAATTTTGGCCAGGTGCACCTGTGCCAGTGACGCCGCCGCGATGGCCTCGGGATCAATTTCCAATTCGTCGAAAACCGGGCCCAGTGAACCGCGCACAAAGGACTCCAGCGCATCCCAGTGCAACGGTTCAGTTGCATCAGACAGGTCGCGCAACGCATCAACCAGCACCGGAGGCAGGAAATGCTCGCCAAACAGGGCCAGCATCTGCCCGATCTTGACGTAAGTGCCCTTGAGGCGCCCCAGTTCCTCGGCGAAGCGCTGGGCCTCACGCCGCGCGAATTCCGATTGGGGATCATCCTCACTGCGCCCCAGCACCCGCGACATGGCGCTGTCCACTGCCAGCGCCCCGCCTGCGCGCAGGCCGGCCATGGATACGGACAGACTGCGACCCAGAGCCCGGGTGGGAAACGGTTTCTTTTTCCTGGCCACGCTATACCTCGGCTTTCTGATGGCTGCTGGAACTAGACCTGGTCGCGCGCCGGCAACTGCAGCGGTTCACCCTGGCCTTCGGCACGCTTGAACGCGGGACGCGAGGTCATGCGTTCAAGGTAATTACGCGTCTGCGGCTTGAACCGTTCATCGAGTTGCAGCGCCCTGGCAAAGAACAACGCGTAGGTAACGGCAATATCGGCTATCGTGAAACGCCCATCCACCAGGAACTCGTGACTTTCCAGGTGCGCGTCCAGGCGCCGCAAACGCGCGATAAACCACTTGGCGTAGTCGTCGGCGACGGCCTGCTTTTCAGGGCTGGGCTCGAGGTAGTAATAGCGCATGGAAATCGTTTGCGGAAAGGTCAGCGTAGCATCGGCATGATGCAGCCAGTTCAGGTAGTCACCGTACTGCGCATGCTCCGGGCGCAGGCCGAAATCGTATTGCTGGTAGCGGTCAACCAGGTACTGGCAGATAGCCGACGATTCCGTCATGTGCGTATCGCCATCGACAAAATACGGGACGGTACCCAGCGCGTTGACCTCAAGGTAATCGCGTTGGAACACCCGCGGCGGAAAGGGCAGTATCTCGATGTCGTACTCAAGGCCCATCTCTTCCAGCGCCCACAGCGGGCGCAGGGAACGCGAGCCGGCACAATGCCAAAGCTTCATACAGGAACTCCGTTAGAGAAAAGTCATTATTATGGGTGGGGCATACTACCGGAGTGGCCTGCCGCTATACAGTGAGACAAGTCAAGGAAATCGTGTTAGGCGGGGCGCGCAGGCAGGTGCGCTACCAATGCCGGGGGCAACACCCCGGCACGGTAACTGTGTGACAGTTCAAAGGTCGAGCAGGCCCCGGGAAGAACCCGGAGCCGGAGGCTGGGCTCAGTCCTCGATCTCGCCGGTCTCCAGGCGCTTGTTGTAGATCGCCTTGAGCTTGTACAGGTCCTGCTGCAGTTCGAAGAAACCGTGCCAGTGAGCGTAATCCGGTGCGCCCATCATGGCGCCCTGCCGCGCCCGACGGCCCTGGTGGTGCCAGAGGTAGTAGTACACGATCTGGAATTCATCCGTCCAGGGATTGTCGCGCACCAGCCCCTTCTCCTTGAGCTCGTTGAGCATCGCGGTGGCCGGCTCGTAATAGGCCTCGTTGTAGAGCCGTACGGCCTTGTCACCCTGCTTGAAGAAACCCTCGGTATGCGACTGCGTGTGGCAGTTGTTACAGACCATTTTCATCTTTTCACGGCCGGCGGGGCCATCACCCAGCAGCGGGCTGAGCACATCATCCGAGCCGCGCACATTGGATTTCTTGGCCCACAGGTTCCAGTACAGGCGCTCGCTGATATTGTGGGTGACAGCCAGTTCACCGATGCCGCTCATGTGACAGGTGGCGCAGGTCGGACCGCGGTAATCACCCGGCTCCCAGGCATCGGGCGCGGAGTCCATTTTCCACTCATCACCCTCGGTGTTGTAGATGTGGCCATGCTTGGAATTGTTGAAGATTTCGATGTTGGGGTGGTCCGGCCCCAGGTGGCAGGAGGCGCAGGCGTGCGGGTGCCGGGCCTCGGCAATAGAGAACTTGTGCCGGCTGTGACAGGCGGTACAGCTGCCGGTGCTGCCATCGGGATAGATATTGCCCATGCCGTTGTTGGGCCAGGTTTCCGGTGTGGGGCGGTTGTTTTCATCCAGCTTGATTTCGGTACCGTGGCACTGCATACAGCCGGTTTCCCCGGGGGCACCCGAGAGTTCCGGGTGATTCTGGCCCTCATGCACGATTTGCAATGCGTGCAGGCTGTCCTTGGGAATAATCTGGCGATAGGCGCGGAAGTGGCCGGAGGCGTCGAACTGTTCCTTCGCATCCACGTGGCAGCGTCCACACACGGCGGGAGATACCAGCGCCGATACGAACACCGGGGTGTCCTCGACGTTGGCGTGCCGCGTTGCATGCGGCGCGTCCTCGGGCACCTGGTGGCAGTCGATACAGGAGATACCCGCATGTGCGTGGCGGCTGTCGGCCCAGTCGGATACCTGCCCCGGGGAAATTTGCTGGTGGCAGGTGATACAGGCCTTACCTTCTGCGCTCAGGTCGCGATTGATCTTGAGGGTCTTCACCGGCGCAATGCTCATGGACGTATCGGCCTGGGTCAGCGCGACAACGCCCAGCATGACGATGGACAGGCCAATCTGCATTAGTGCTTTCATTATTTTTCGCCCTCTGGTTTGGGCCAGCCCATGGCCTCGAGATGATAGCCCAGCCGATTGTGGCCGACATGCTCGTGGCACTCTACGCAGCTGTAGTCGTCTGGATCATTGAAATAACGGCGATGCCCGCGGAAGGCCTTGCGATTGCTCTCGGTGGCCTCCTGCAGGTACTTGTGGCAATTCAGGCAGGATGAGTCGTAAACGAATTTTTCGCGACGCTCGCGAATGCCGTGCCAGTCGATCTCGTGAGGCTCCTTGAGCAGCGACATGGTCGGGTCGACAATGCCGTGTTTTGCCTTGACCACGAAGTAGTGCAACGAGTTGTCGTGCGGTAAATGGCAATCGTTGCACGCAGCGCGGAAACCGTACTGGTTATTCCCCCCGTGCACATCTTCACGATAGGCAGCAGCAATCGGCTCATAGCCATGACAACTGGTGCAGAATTCGTAGTCCCCGGTTGCGTGGAACGCGGTATCGAAGACAGCCCAGCTGGCAATCGCACCGATGCCCACGACAGACAGCACTACAAGGGCCTTGACTATCCGATTATTGAATAGATTCACCGAGCATTGATCCCTGGTTTCTAATTCTCGTTTTATTGTTGTCCAGTGCTGGCAGGCTCGACCTTACTCCCCTGCCAATCACGCACAAACTTTCAGGAAATCATAGCAGAGCACCGCAATCTGGCAATCACTAATCTGCCTTTCACCCTATGGCGGGGAGAAACTGGTGTCGTGAGCTCCACATCGTTGTTCCCGGTTCAAAAATATCGCGTTGGACTCGCAGATATTCCCCTTACGGGGTAACCTTGTGAGCCAACGCTCAAGCGGGCCAACCGCCGGTTATTGTTCACCACAGGCTCACGCAGTAAATGATCGATTTCACAATGTGGGGCAAGGCCCTCAACCAGATGCCAAAGCTTTCGCCGCATGAGTGGCAGGCTCTGGACCCTGTCGCCAAGTGGCTCATCGCCTGTCGCGCCTCGGTGTTGTTTATGACCTTCACCGCCGCCGCCCTCGGTGGGCTGCTGGCATGGCGTGCGGGTGCCTTCCAGTGGGATCTCTGGCTGGCCACGGTGCTCGGCCTGATGTTCGCCCACGCCACCAACAACCTGCTCAATGATTACACTGACTCGCGCCGGGGTATCGACAAGGACAATTACTACCGCAACCAGTACGGTGTGCACGTGCTGGAAGACGGCCTGATGAGCGAGAGCCAGTTCTGGCGCTATGTGGGCGTTACTGCAGGCTTGGCCCTGGTCCTGGGCGGCTGGCTGATCTACCAGCGCAGCGGCCTGACCCTGGATCTCATGTTGGCAGGTGCGTTCTTCGTACTGTTCTACACCTGGCCGTTAAAGTACTACGGCATGGGCGAGCCCGCCGTGCTCCTGGTCTGGGGGCCGCTTATGGTTGGCGGCAGCTACTACGTGCTCGCCGGGAGCTGGAGTTGGGACGTGACCTGGTTGAGCCTGGTGTTCGCACTGGGCCCCACCACTGTATTGTTCGGCAAGCACACCGATAAACTGGAGGCCGACCGCAGCAAGGGCGTGAATACGCTGCCGGTGATCCTCGGCGAAGCCGCCTCCCGTTACAGCGTGCTGGCGATGATTGCCGCACAATACCTGCTCTGTTTGGCCCTGGTCTGGTCGGGCAGCTTCAGCTGGCCCCTGTTACTGGTCCTGGTCAGTCTGCCCGTGCTGCCGCAGCTGTTCTCCGTTTACGGCAAGCCCAAACCGGCGGAGCCACCGGCAGATTATCCCAGCGGCGTCTGGCCGCTCTGGTTCTCCGCCTTTGCCTTCCAACACACGCGCAGGTTTACATCCCTGTTCCTGCTGGGCGTGATCGTCGATACCGTGCTCGCATGACCAGGTTCTTTCTACGATCTGCCAAAGCCGCCTGCGCACTGTTGTTGTGTCTGCTGTGGGGCCCCGCACTGGCAGCCACTGACGCCGCCGAGGCGATTCAGCCCTGCCTCGACTGCCACGACTACGGCGAGAACGCCCCCGCCCACCAGGTCTTACTCGGTTCACACGGCATCGACGGTGACCCGGCAGACATCGGCGCTCGCCGCGGCTGCCTGGACTGTCACGGAGAAAGCGCCGCCCACATAGACGACCCGCGCCGGCACGGGCCCGACCTCAGTTTCGGACCCCGCTGGACCGCCAGCGGCAGCGCCCAGGACAGGCCCTGCCTCGACTGCCACCTCCAGGACAGCGCCAGCGACTGGCAGAACGCCTTGCACATGGTCAACAACATGACCTGCATCACCTGCCACGACATCCATACCGAGCAGGACCGGGTGCTGGTAGCCTCGACGCAGGGCCAGGTGTGCACCACCTGCCACAAGGCACAAAAATCAGGTATCCACGATCTCGGCGCCGGGGGGCCGGAGAATCCTCCCTGCAGCCTGTGTCACAACCCCCATGACCACCAGGAAGCCGGGCCGCGCATGGCGGAGAATGCCTCAGCCGGCTGCACCTTCTGCCACGATGCGGGGCAGATGTCTTCACTGGCGGCACTGAACCCACGAGCGGGGAACTTCCACCAGGCCGTGGAGAGTGGCAAACGCGCATGCCTCGACTGTCACCAGGGGATATCACATGCTCCCGAGGACAGCGCGCCGCTACTGCACCCGGCGCCCGTGCGCGGCCGCCAGGTCACCCTGTTCTATCCGGGCAATGCCACACGCGAGTGGCTGACCAGCGGCCACCCGGGCTCACAACCGCTGCGCCAGGGCACCGAATGTGCCCTGTGTCATCGCGGCGACGAGGCAGCCATGGGCGCAAGTCTGGCGCCGGACCTGGAACGCCCCTGGCGCCAGGTTGGCATGGCCTTCTCACGCACCGGGGACGGCCTGCAGATTGACCTCACCTGGCGCGGCGACTCTGCCGACCAACAACTGGCAATGATGTGGGGCGATGACGACAACACCGCATTTCGTCGCGGCGGCTGTTTTGCCGCCTGCCACGACAACAAGCAGGGCAAGGCCAGCACGATTCTCAGCCATAGCTCGAGCACAGGCACCGATGCGGCCATGGGGGGGACGAGACCCGGGGCAACACTCTGGACTATCGACCTCGCCAGCGCCGAAGTCGCCGTGTCGCGCCTGGGGCCCGCTGCCGGTGACGCCTCCGGGCGCACGGTGACAGCCAGTGTGAATAAAGCTGGCGGCGAGTGGTCGGTGCGTCTCCTGGTAAGCCCCTCCGACCCCAACGCTCCCATGCCACTGGCGGGAGACCAGCGCTACACCTTCGGCGTCGCCATGCACGGGCGCGACAATCCCGGACGCGAACACTGGGTGTCGCTACCGATGACCCTGAGCCTGTCAGGACAGAGCACTGACTTTATAGTCGAGTGAACCGCCCGGCGGACCGACCCCGCTCTGCCCGGACCTGCGCCTGAGGCCCCCGGTGCCGACGATCGTTGCCGGGCGAGATCTCCAGCGCTGCGCTGGCCCGGGGGTTGCGAAAAACGTTAACCCAGATCAAAAAAGATCCAATTCCCGGCACTCAGGATTGGCGCGCCGCCCTTTTCTGTACAATACTAGCCACAAGCCGTGTATTAATTGGTGCCGCCCATTCTCTGAGGGGATCAGTTTCGGGCAGTGCTGAGGGCTGGGCCGCAAAGCGCCCCGAACCAGTGCACAGGCGCCACAAAAACGAGCCGAGTAACGTAAAAATGATAAATGGACTCGTGCGAACGCTGCTGGTCGCTTGCTGGCTGTCAGCGAGCCACATCGCGTTGTCTGCTGACGAACCGGGCTGCCTCGATTGCCATGAGGACGAAGCCGGGTCGGTCGTGCACAACGTCTACAAGACGCTGCATGGCAACCTGGATGGTGGCGGAGCGTCTGCCTGTACTGCCTGTCACGGCACTTCTGCAGCACACGATCGGCGCGGTCGGCGCGAAGCACCCGATATCAGTTTTGGCCCCAAGTGGCTGTCGCCGCTGGAAGACCGCAACGGCGCCTGCCAGAGTTGCCACGACAACGGCAGCCAGTTGCTCTGGGCGGGCAGTGAACACGAGCAGGAGAACATGGCCTGCACCGATTGCCACGACTCCCATCAATTGCGTGATCCCGCACTCGACGAGCTCAGCGCACAAAACCAATGCACTAACTGCCACACCCAGGTGAAGGCGCAGTTGCACCTGCCCTCGCGCCACCCCATAGCGGAGGGCAAAACCGCCTGTACCGACTGCCACAATCCACACGGCAGCGCCAGCGACGCGGCCCTGCACCAGGTCACGCTGAACGAGAACTGCTACAGCTGCCACCAGGAAAAACGCGGGCCCATGCTCTGGGAGCACGAACCGGTTACGGAAGACTGCGCCCTGTGTCACAAGCCGCATGGCTCTGTACACCCGGGGCTGTTGACCGCTCGTGGGCCGGCACTCTGCCAGCAATGTCATTCGGCGGCCTTCCACCCCAGCGTAGCCTACGGGGCCGAGGGCCTGCCGGCAGGCAGCAGCAACCGCAATCTGCTGGGGCAAAACTGCATGAACTGCCACAGCCAGGTACACGGATCCAACCACCCGTCGGGAGCGCGGCTGACACGATGACCAAGCGCACGCAGATACCGTTCCAGTTGACCGCCCTCGGCGCTGCCGTGCTGGCAATTAGTGGTGCTGTTGCCCAGACTGAAACGGAAGAAGATACCGCCGCACAAGCTATTTACACCCCCCTGTTGATCACCGGGCGCTACCTGGATACCCGCTGGCAGGGCGACTACACGGGCGGCATACAGCTGGGCCTGGGTTACACCTCGGACGACAACTTCATGTTTGGCCAGTACAACGGCCTGTATGAGGAAGACATCAAGATTATCGGCAACCTGCGCTGGCAGGACATTTCCCCGGGGGACAGCTACTGGCGCGCGTCGGTCGATGACCTGGGGCTGGATACGCGCCAGGGAGAAATCGCCTGGGGAAAAAGTGATCAACTGCGTCTGTCTTTCGGCTTTGATTCGCAGATCAAGGCTGGCAATAACACGGGGGCAACACCGTTTCGCGGCGGTGACAGCCCCCTGCGCCTGCCTCAGGACTGGGTAACGGGTTCAACCACGGGCGACTTCAGCCAGTTGCAGGCCAGCCTGCAGCAATTTGACCAGGAACTGGAACGCGACAAACTGAGCGCGGCCCTGGCCATGCGCCTCAGTGATGCCTGGCATATCGACGGCAACCTGTCCTACGAGGAACGCCAGGGCACCGACAGCACGGCAGGCGCCATCTATTCCGACGCCTCTACGGGCGACGCGGCCCTGCTGCCACTGCCCGTTGATTACCGGACCACCGAGTTCGATGCCGGCGTCACCTACAGCGGTGGCAAACTGAACCTTGAGGGCCGTGTCAATTACTCGGACTTCGACAACAAGGACGATATCCTTGTCTGGCAGAACCCCTACCGCTCGCGCTCTCCAGAGAGCGTGGGTGGGCTGGGCCTGGCCCCCGACAATGACCAGTTGCAAGGGCGTTTCACCGGCCAGTACCTGTTCAGCCCGAAGGTGCGCCTGCAATTCGATGGCAGCTATGCCGTGTCCAATCAGGACCAGTCCTACCTCGATTACAGCGCCAATCCAGCGGCTGT
Source organism: Pseudohalioglobus sediminis (assembly GCF_008370495.1). Taxonomy (GTDB): domain Bacteria; phylum Pseudomonadota; class Gammaproteobacteria; order Pseudomonadales; family Halieaceae; genus Halioglobus. Next base: position 180,007 of record NZ_VTUX01000010.1, read on the forward strand.
TGTAGTCGAACCCCTGCCCCGTGACAGCTTTGACGGCGAGGCGCAGACGGGGACCCTGAATGGCAAATTGTGGCTGCGCCCACTGCGCCAGATGGATGTGGAAGTCTTCTACAAGGCCCGGGAACGGGACTACGACAACCCCCGGGACGGTTACCGCTACATTCGCGGCGACGGCAGCAGCCAGCCTGATGCAGCATTGACGGTATACAACACATCACACCACTTCCTGTCCCAGACCACAGGCCTGGAGGGCACTTACCGCCTGCCAATGCGCAGCCGCCTGCAATTCGGCTACGCATTCGAACGCGTGGAACGGGAAAATGCAGCGGTTGAAGAAACAGAGGAAGACCAGTTCACCCTGGGCTACCGCATACAGCCGCTGGACAGCTTCACCGCCCGCCTCGAGTTGCTCTACGGCAACCGCAGCGCGGATACCTACAACTGGGACCAGCGCTATTACGCCCTTCTGGACGTGGCGCTGATCAATGCCACCCCCGACAACCAGCGCTATATCAACCACCCCGAGCTCAGCCAGTACTACATGGCCAACCGCGAGCAGGAACAGGGCAAGCTCGACCTGGCCTGGATGCCGGCAGAAAACTGGAACCTGAACTTCAACCTGCTGGTGCGCAACGACGACTACGACAAGACCTACACCGGCCTGCGCTATGCCTACTGGGAACGCTATCACCTCAGCGCCAGTTACAGCCCCGGTGCGAAACTATCAGCCTCGCTTTACGGTGGCTATGACCGCTTCGAATCTGAACAGATGGGCCGCAGCTTCCGCGGTGGCGCCGAGAAGAACGCCTTTGAGATCTATCCACCCCTGCCCCAGGCCAGCGACCCCGACCGTGACTGGCGCATGGATGCCACCGACACCAGCATCACCCTGGGTGCCAACGTGATGTGGCAGCTGAGCGAGAGTATTGATCTGGAAGCAGACTACAGTTACGTCGATACCGAGAGCGACCAGGCCTACCGCAGTTACGGTGCGGCGGACGTGAACCCGCAGGACCTGCCGACGGTGTCAACGACACTGCATCACTTCCGTGCCAGCGGCAACTGGCATATGCGCAAGGACCTGTCGCTGCGCCTTGATTACCAGTACTACCGCTATCAGGACGATGACTGGGCTTTGCAGGGCGTTGCTGCCGACACTATCGACAAAGTACTGACATTCGGGGCACGTAACCCCAATGAAAAGATTCACTACGTGGGTGTATCGGCGATTTATCGCTGGAACTAGCACCAACCATGCCCCCGGAGGGCGGGAGAGAGGAAACATGGGAACACTTACGCGCAACTGGATAACGGCGGCAATGCTGGGCCTGCTGGTCGCTTGTGGCGGCGGTGGCGGCGGCGATCGGGCGTCAGGCGTCGAACCCGGACCACCTCCCGGTGGTGGCAATCCCCCCATACCCCCGCCTGTGGTACCCGAACCCGGTGAAGCACCCTACGCCGAACAGGAAGTGCTACTGGCCACGATTACCGAGGTAAGCCTCAATGGCAGTAACCAGCCCGTGGTGCAGTTTCAGCTGACCAATGAACAGGGCGCGGCCATTGTTGACCTTGAAGCGGGCAACGTGCGTTTCGTGGTATCCAAGCTGCAGGGCAGCCCTCTCGGCAATCTCACCGGCAGTTGGCAGTCTTATGTCAATCGCATCGAGACCGCCGGCAGCGTCGGCCCGGGCACGGAAGACAAGCTGCAGGCCACTTACGAACGTGAGGAAGCCAATTTCGTCAACAACGGCGACGGCACCTACCAGTACACCTTTGCCACCGACATCAGCAACCTGCCCGCTGACATTCTCGCGCAGGCTGAAACCGAGGGCCTGGACCTGAGCTACGAGGCTGATCGCACCCACCGTGTAGCCATGCAATTCGACGGCAATCCCAACACCACCGCCAACCCGGTTTATGACTGGGTGCCGGCGACAGGCGCCACCGATGGCATCTTCAAAATGGACATCGCCGCCACCGCCAATTGCAACAACTGCCACGACCCGCTGGCGATCCATGGGGGCAACCGTCAGGAGATGCAGTACTGCGTCACCTGCCATAACGCAGGCTCCACCGACGCCAACAGTGGCAACAGCGTGGACATGAAAGTAATGATCCACAAACTGCACATGGGCGCCAACCTGCCCAGCGTGCAGGCCGGCGGTGAGTACGCCATCTGGGGCTTCCGCGACAGCAAACACGACTATTCGATGCTGCATTACCCCCAGGATATCCGTAACTGCGTTAACTGCCACGCCGGCACCGGCACGGGCGCCGGCCGCGATGACCTGGTGCTGACCGCCCAGGGTGATAACTGGGCGGAGGTTGCATCCGGCGCTGCCTGCGGCAGCTGTCACGACGGCGAGGGCGCCCAGCGCCACATCAGCGGCCAGGAAGAGGCCAACTGCAGCAGCTGCCACTCCCAGGGCGGCCCGGCGGGCAGTATTGCCCAGAGTCACGTCAACCTCGTGACCGAGGCGGCAAAGTCCTTCGCTGCCGAGATCACCGACGTGCGCAATACCATGCCCGGCGAAAACCCCCAGGTGACTTTCCGCATCAGCAACCCGCTTACCGATGAGGACTACGACATCAAGAACGATCCGGTGTTCGAGCCGTTTGGTGTACGCGTTGGCATCGCCTGGAACACCACCGACTACACCAACACCGGCAATGGCGGCGACAACGCCAGTAACGCCCAGTCTGACGCCATACTGGCCTCCACCGACAACGGCGACGGCACTTACACCGTGACCATGCCAGTGGCCATACCCGATGGCAGCCTGGCACCCGGCATTGCCGCCAGTGGCAGTGGTGCCGCGACCATCGAGGGTCACCCGGTGGCCGATGTGGACGGAGACGGTGAGGCAGACAACATCCCGCTTACCAATGTGCACGCCTTCTTCTCTATCGATGAAGCCGATGGCAACCCTGTGGCGCGCCGCCAGTCTGTAGAACTGGCCAGTTGCAACAGCTGCCACAGTTCGCTGGTATTCCATGGCAGCAACCGCACCGACGATATAGATGGCTGTGTCACCTGTCACAACCCGCGCAATACCGACAAGCGCGTGCGGGAAATCGCCATGGACCCGCCCACAGATGGCAAGGATGAAGAGTCCATCGACTTCAAGACCATGGTGCACGCCATCCATGCCGCCGGCATGCGTGAAAATGCGCTGGAAGTCGTTGGTTTCCGCGGCTTCAGCACCCATCGCTACACCGAGGAGCAGGTGCACTACCCTGGGGACCTGACCAACTGTACGGCCTGCCACACCGACTCCGGTTACACACTGCCGCTCGCTGACGGGGTACTGGGCACCACCATCGACACCGGGGATGACCGTGCTGATCCCGGCGACGACACCGTGGTCACGCCGGTCTCGGCAGTATGCTCGAGCTGCCACGACGACCAGGTTGCACTGTCACACATGAGCTCCAATGGCGGCAACTTCGCCACAACGCAGGCTGCAATCGACGCCGGCGAAGTGGTTGAAGAGTGCTCGGTTTGTCACGGCGAGGGCCGTAGCGCAGATGTATCGGCGGTGCACAACCCGCGATAGCCCGGGGATCCAGCCGCAGCGCCCTGGCTTGCCGGGGCCGCTGCGACCCCCTGCCACGCGCCGGCATGCTCTCTCATCGCCAGCCCGAAGGGCCGGGTGAGGCTGTCAGCGCCAGCAGCGGCAACGCGGCTCACGAGACCTCACCAGCCAGCCAATCCGGGTACCCGTCGGCAGCGTATCAACTTGCAACGAGACCGAGACACAGGGCGCCCTTATCGGTGCAGCGAGCAGCGTTTATTGTGCCTGGCTGGAAACAGCTCCGGAGGACCTATTGGCACGCTCTCCACGCCGCCTCCTCCAGGACATGGAATACGTAGTTTTCAGCACCCAGCTCTTGGCCGCCCTCTCATCCACACGTATATTAGCGCTCCATGAAATACATCAATACAGACCGTAATGAGCCAGGCGGCCCGGACCGTGTCGGTGTCCTGATTACCAATCTGGGCACGCCGGACGCACCGGAAAAAAAATCACTGCGCCGCTACCTCAAGCAGTTCCTCTCTGACCCACGCGTGGTGGAGATCCCGCGTTTGCTATGGTGGTTTATCCTCAACCTGGTAATCCTGAATATTCGCCCTTCCCGATCAGCCGCTGCCTACAAAACAGTGTGGACGGAGCGTGGTTCACCGTTGATGTTTCACACCAGGGACCAGGCGGAACATCTGCGGCAGGCCCTGGGTGAACGCTTTGGTGACCAGGTGATCGTGGATTTCGCAATGCGCTATGGCTCGCCATCTTTCGCAGACGTCATTGACCGAATGATGGCCGAGGGGGTCACGCGCCTGCTGGTTCTGCCGCTGTATCCCCAGTACAGTTGCGCCACCACCGGCTCTACCTTCGACGCGGTAGCGGAAGAATTTACTCGACGCCGCAGTGTCCCGTCATTGCGTTTCGTTTCCCGCTACTACGACCATGCCGATTACATTGGCGCCATGGCGCTGAGTATCAGGGCGTTCCAGCGCGAACACGGCACAGCGGACAAACTGGTGTTCTCCTATCACGGCACACCACAGCGCTATTGCGATCAGGGCGACCCCTACTACTGCGAATGCATCCATACCTCGCAACTGATTGCTGAGCTGCTGGACCTGCCCGAGGACAGCTACATGACGACGTTCCAGTCACGCTTCGGGCGCGAGGCGTGGCTGCAACCCTACACCGACGAAACACTGAAAAGCCTGCCGGGCAAGGGCGTGAAATCTGTACAGATAGTATGCCCGGGCTTCAGTGCCGATTGCCTGGAAACTATCGAGGAAATTGGTGAGGAAAATCGGGAATACTTTATGGAGGCGGGCGGCGAGAGCTACCAGTACATTCCCTGCCTTAACAGTGAACCGGAGCATATCGCCGTACTGGCGCAGATAGCGGAAGAGGAACTCCAGGGCTGGGTATTGAAGCGCCTGGAGTGAACGCGGTCTACTCTGATATCAGGGTGGCGATAATCGCGCGCAGCTGCTCTTCAGTGAAGTCCGCATTGTCGGCGTGGCGCTTGATGGAAAGGTCGGACGCAGAAGCCAGAATTTCATCCGCGGTCATGCCCTCCCAGTCCTCCGCTGGCTCGTGACAATCCAGGCACAGCTCCTCGTCACCGGCGGACGCCGCCAGGGGCAGGGCCATCATTGCGGCGATTGCCATAATCTTGTGAACGTTTTTCATACTACTTCCTCAAATAATGATCCGCGGGTAACTATAGTACAGCAACTGGAGGGGTGACCAGTGCAGAAGCATGAATACCAAACCCGGAGACGAACGCATTATGGATAAAGCCCTGAAGACCCTTTTCCTGGCCGCAATGCTGCTGTTTTCAGCCGGCAGCCTGGCGCAATCACCGATATTCATCGACGTGCGCAGTACAGAAGAGTTCCAGGAAGGGCATGTTGCCGGTGCGGAATTGATCCCCCACGAAGAGATCGCGGCCGGCATCGCCCGCCTGCAACCGGCATTGGACACGCCGCTGTATCTTTACTGCCGCAGCGGCCGCCGCGCCGGTCTCGCCGCGGAGGTATTGCGTGAGCTTGGTTACTCCCGGGTGATCAACCTCGAAACACTGGAGAATGCGCAAAACATGCAGGAGCAGATGCTGCTCTGCGCTAAATCCAGCGACGCACCCGGCTGCAGTAGGCAGGAAACTCCTGCGGAAACAGCTCCCGCAGCATTTCCTCCTCGGGAAGGATGAAGCGATGGTGGATAATCACCACAAAGGCTAGTGGCACCAGAAACGCAGTGCCGGCGCCCACGATCACCGCACACGCAAGCAGGATGAGCGCCATCCCCAGGTACATGGGATTGCGGGTGTAGCGGTATACCCCGGTGGTCACTAACGCACTCACGTTCTTGAAGGGGACCATATCCGTATCTGCCTGCTTGAACAAACCGCCCGCCAGCACCAGCAACAACAGCCCCAGCAAGAGAATACCACTGCCAGCCAATTGCCCCTCCAGCGAGGTAAAGCGGAACCCAGGGAAATACTCATTGCAGACGAACTGGGCGATGATACCCAGGGCCAGCCACATCGGCGGATAAATCACGCGCTTAACCCCGGCCATAGCCTGTCTCCTTTACCCGCTGTGCATGCCGGCTGGCTCTACCAGCCCGATTCCATAAGCCACGACAATACCCAGCAGGAATGCCAGGGTCAATTTGCCCCTGTCGTGACTGTGAAAATGCACTTCCGGCAGCAGGTCACTGAGGGCAATACAGATGAAAGCCCCGGCCGAAAACGCGAGCGCCCCTGCAACGATACTCTCCCGGGTCACCGCAAACGCATCCACACCGAAGTAGAACAGCAGCGCGCCGAGGGGACACATCAGGGCAAACACCAGATTGGTCGTTGCCCGCGCGGTGCGGTTCCAACCGCCAGCCTCCATAATCGAGGTGATCGACAGTGCATCGAGGGGTTTGTGCAGCAGTATGGCAAGGAATACGCCGAATCCGGCCATGCTCACACCGCTGTGTCCGTGGGACTCACCCAGCATTACCGCACCCAGTGCCACCCCATCTATCAGGGTATGCAATGCCAGGCCAAAAGCAATACCCAGCCAGCTGAGCCGATGCACCCCCGCATCGTGCAAGTGCGCGTGGCTGTGATCGTGGTGGGCGTCTTCGTCACTGCTGAAATCGTGCTGGTGAAAATGAAACATACGCAACAGCAGAAACATTGTGATCAGGCCGGCCATCAACCACCAGACGGCTGCGTCGATCCCCGACTGCCCACCTCGCATTACCATGCTGTGCGGCAGCAGATGGTAGAAGGCGACACCCAGCATCAGCCCCGACACCAGGCTCATCACCATCTGCGTGCGCGTGTGGGTCATCTTGACCCAGTTGGGCAACAGGCCGCCCACCAGCGAAAAGCAGGCGATAGCGATGCAGTACACGAAGAGCGTTAACGTGGGTGACGCCGACATAGAGGTGGATGGCCAAGGAGAAACAACCGGCAATTATTTCACACCAGGGGGCCCCGCGCATAGCGACATCGACTGACTGAGCGCATTCGTCAGTGCAGCTTGACGGGAGCCGTCATTGACGCCCGGGCACATCGACATTAGTTTGATGGGAAGATCACCACCCCGGAGCAGGCACATGTCATTGTATGAACCCATCGAATCAACCGATTCACGCCGGCACCTGCAATTGCGCAGCCCGGTCACCCTCGAGCCCACGGGCGAACTGATCTGCGCCAATGAGGAGGATGTCGCCAGCGCCATTCAGCGCGCACGCGCGGCACAGCCGGCATGGGCAGCCACCAGCATGGGTGAGCGCTCCGCCATTGTGGAGCGGGCCCTGAAAATCGTGCTGCAGAAGCAGGATGAAATCATCGACACCGTGGTGCGCGAGACCGGCAAGGCCCGCACCGATGCCATGAGCATGGAAGTGTTTTCAGTGGCGGACCAGCTCTGCTACTACGCCAAGAACGCCGAAAAATTCCTGCAACCGCGCAAGCGCAAGGTCCATGGCCTGCTGGGCCTGATGAAACAGTTGCGCATTGTGTACAAGCCACTGGGGGTGATTGGCCTCATTACGCCCTGGAACGGCCCCTTTGTCCTGGTGATGAACCAGGCCTGCCAGGCTATCCTCGCGGGCAACACGGTGGTTGCCAAGGGTTCGGAAGTGACACCCTGGTCCGCCAGGCTGGCAGAAACCATCTTCACCGAGGCGGGCCTGCCTGAGGGCGTGCTGCAGGTCCTGCTGGGAGACGGCGAAACGGGCGCCGCGATTGTTCGCGGCGGCGTCGACAAGGTTTCTTTCACCGGCAGTGTTGCCACGGGAAGAAAGGTCGCCGTGGCCTGTGCCGAGCAGCTGATTCCCTGCACCCTGGAACTGGGCGGCAACGACGCCATGATCGTTTGCGCCGACGCGGACCTGGATCGCGCTGCGGATGGCGCCTGGGTGGGCTCTTGCATGAACACCGGCCACTACTGTTGCGGCACAGAGCGCATCTACGTGGTTGAGCAGGTCTACGACGAGTTCCTCAAACTGGTGCTGGAGAAAGGCAAGGCATTACGCCAGGGCAGCCAGCACGGCTGGGACGAAGACGTGGGCGCCGTGTTCTGGGACCGGCAGATGAGCATCATCGAGGCACACGTGGAGGACGCCCGCGCCAAGGGCGCCAATATCCTCATGGGTGGGCGCCGCAACCCGAATCTCGAAGGCCTCTACTACGAGCCCACGGTGATCACCGAGGTAGACAACACCATGGATATCATGGTGCTGGAGACCTTTGGTCCGGTCCTCTGCATCCAGAAAGTGGCATCGGAAGAAGAAGCCCTGCGCCTGGCGAACGATTCCGAGTTCGGTCTCAACGGCAACGTCTGGACGCAGGACAAGGACAAGGGCTACCGCTTGGCCGCCGCGATCGATACAGGTTCATGTTCCGTCAATGACATGGCGGTGAGCTACGGCATACCGGCGGCTCCCTTCGGTGGCAAGAAAAATTCCGGCGTCGGGCAGGTGAATGGCAAAAAGGGGCTGCGCGGCTACTGTCATGAAATGCCCATCGTGATTGACCGTTTTGGCGGCAAGATGCAGAACGGCTACCCCTACAGCGCCAAGAGCGCCGAGGGTATGCGTAAGCTGATGGACTTCCTGTGGGTGAAAACACCGCTGGGGCGGTGGCTGAGCTAAGCTTGTTAAGGCGGGTCGCCATCGACTGCCCGACGGATCCGGGGCCCTATTCCGAAACCATGCCAATTGGCCGCGGGTAAGCGCGGCAAAAGCGTTCTTTTGACTGTGAAAGCGAACGTTAAGGCAGGCTATACCAGCACCAGGTTGTCCCGGTGTATGAGTTCTTCATCGCCGCCGTAACCCAGGACCGCTTCGATGTCGGCCGAGGCCGAGCCCATGATACGACGGGTCTCATCGGCATTGTAATTGACCAGGCCGCGAGCCACCTCCCTGCCGTCGGCATCGCGGCAGGAGATCATGTCACCCCTGGCAAAATTGCCGTGCACACCGCGCACGCCCACCGGCAACAGGCTGCGACCTGACTCGCGCAATACGCGCACCGCGCCGGCGTCCAGATCCACGCTGCCCTGTATCTGGATCATGCTGGCCAGCCACTGCTTCCGCGCATTCTGTGGCTGCTTACCGGTGCGCAACCAGGTACCAACGACGGCTCCCAGGGCCACTTTACCCACTACATCTGCAACCCGGCCGCTGGCAATAATCGTTTCGGTACCGGATCGCGCCGCCAGGCGCGCGGCACGCAGTTTAGTGACCATGCCGCCACGTCCAAGGGCTCCGCCCTCACCCGCCATGGCATCCAGCTCGGGTGCGTGTACGTCCGCGCTCTGTACCAGCTCAGCTGCCGGGTTCTGCCGCGGATCTTCCCGATACAGCCCCTGCTGATCGGTCAGCAATAACAGGGCATCGGCATCGATCAGGTTCGCTACCAGCGCGCCCAGGGTATCGTTGTCGCCGAAACGGATCTCATCGGTAACCACGGTGTCGTTTTCATTGACCACCGGCACCACCCCGAGCCGCAGCAGCGTATTCAGCGTGCCGCGGGCGTTGAGGTAGCGATCGCGAGCAATAACGTCGTCGTGGCCCAACAGCACCTGCGCGGAAATGATCCCGTGCTGTTTAAAGGCATTCTCGTAGCTTTGCACCAGCACCGACTGCCCCACAGCCGCGGCAGCCTGCAGGTCGTGCAATACATGCGGGCGCGTGGCCATGCCCAGGCGCACAATGCCTGCGGCGACCGCACCACTGGATACCAGCACCACCTCACAACCGCGATCACGCAGCTGCGCCAATTGCTGCACCAGGCCGGCGATCATGCCGGCGTCCAGCCCGCGGCCGTCGTCGGTCAGCAGCGCGCTGCCCACTTTTACCACCCAGCGCCGGCTCGCGGCGATTTCCTTTCGCTCTGTCATATCAGGGCACGTACTCTACGTCCACGTCATAGTCATCTTCGTCCCAGTCGTCATCGTCAGCCGGCTGTTCGCGGCTGCGATGGCGCTGCGCACGCAACTCGGCGATGCGCTCACGGGCTTCTTCCTGCATACGCTGCTGCGTGGACAGCTCCGCGGCAGCCAGTTCAGGGTCGGCCGCCTCGCGCTCGCGCAACTCTTCGAGGTAGGACATGAGGTCACCGCACAGCGCATCCGTGCCCTCACTCCTGATGGCCGATATCTCGTACACCGGGCCTTCCCAGCCCAGCGCCTCAATCACGGCCTGTCCGCGCACAGCCAGTGTCTCGGCATCCACCATATCGATCTTGTTTAACACCAACCAGCGCTCACGCTGCGCGAGGGTCGGGCTGAAGCGCGCCAATTCGTTGGCGATCGCCAGGGCGGCGTCGGCAGGCTCTACGCCATCGTACGGCGCCATATCAACAATGTGCAGTAGTATGCGATTGCGGGTGAGATGCTTGAGAAAGCGCACGCCAAGGCCGGCTCCCTCGGAGGCACCCTCGATCAAACCGGGAATATCTGCCACCACGAAACTGCGATGCGCCTCCACCTTGACCACACCCAGGTTGGGCACAAGGGTGGTAAAGGGATAGTCGGCCACTTTTGGCCTGGCCGCCGACACCGCGCGAATGAACGTGGATTTGCCGGCATTGGGCAGGCCCAGCAGGCCCACGTCGGCGAGCACTTTGAGTTCCAGCTTAAGCGAGCGGACCTCGCCTTCACTGCCCGGGGTAGTCTGCCGCGGCGCACGATTGGTACTGGATTTGAACCGGGTATTGCCCAACCCGTGAAAGCCGCCCTGGGCCACCTTCAACTGCTGCCCACTGGCCTGGATATCGCCGAGAATTTCGCCGGTGTCCTCATCGATAATGGTGGTACCAACCGGGACTCTGAGGATCAGGTCTTCACCGCTCTTGCCGGTGCAATTGCGCCCTTTTCCTGACTCACCGCTCTCGGCGCGATAGCTGCGCACAAAGCGATAGTCGACCATGGTATTGAGGTTGTCATCACCCTCCAGCAGCACGCTGCCGCCATCGCCGCCGTCGCCGCCGTCGGGACCGCCCTTGGCGACATACTTTTCCCGCCGGAAACTCAGGCAGCCGTTGCCGCCCTTACCGGCGTATACGGTGATGCTTGCTTCATCTACAAATTTCATCTTCTCATGCCCCCGGGGGCTTTGCCTCTGGATTTTCTGTGCTGGGTAAACGTATAGCCCTTAATGGCAAGCGACGGGCCAATCTGCTGCATTGGCCCTCAACCTATTTTACTTCCAGATGGATAAAAAAAAGCCCCGTCAATTGACGAGGCTTTCGGGTTCTTGTCGTGTCCGTACGATCAGGCGCTCACCACCTGAACGAACTTGCGGCTCTTCGGTCCGCGGGTCACAAATTCTACCTTGCCATCCGCCAGTGCGAATAGCGTGTGGTCTTTGCCCATGCCTACATTTTCGCCGGCATGGAACCTGGTGCCGCGCTGACGCACCAGAATATTGCCTGCAAGGACTTCCTGGCCGCCGAAACGTTTCACGCCCAGGCGCTTGCTTTCCGAATCGCGACCGTTACGGGTACTACCACCAGCTTTCTTATGAGCCATACTCTAAACCCTCCTTTTACGCCGAGATACCGGTAATCTTGACCTCAGTGAACCACTGGCGGTGGCCAGTCTCTTTCCTGTGGTGCTTACGGCGGTTGAACTTAACAATTTTGACCTTCTTGTGGCGACCGTGGGCGACCACTTCAGCCGTCACCTTGGAGCCATCCACGACCGGCTTGCCGATCTTGACTTCCTCGCCTGCGCCAACCAGGAGCACCCTGTCGAACTCTACGGTCTCGCCGGTAGCGGCTTCAATTTTTTCCAGCTTGAGGGTCTCACCCTCAACTACGCGGTGCTGCTTACCGCCCGCTTCTATTACTGCGTACATCTCTCACTCCGTTCAATTAGCCTGCTCGCATTTGGGAAAACCCTTGTAAATCAAGGGGGCAGAGCCAGGCACAAACAGTTCAGTTGTTGATTCTTACCGTCGGCTACGGCTGTAGCAGCGGCCAGAGGGCGGCGATTTTACTCAAATAGCCTGCCCGCAGCAAGCCTTTATTTTTCCGAAAAACAATAACTTGCGCGCGCTGCGAGAGTTTCGCTGCGCCCCGCCCGTATGCTTGACAGTATGCAGCGAGCGGCCATAGCATGCGCGAGCACTCACCGGTTAGTGTCAACAGGCCCTAGTTACCACTATGCAAGATATGCGTTCGCCAGTCGCCGTCGAATTCGACCGCGTCAACCAGCTTATTATTGAACAGCTCCATTCCGATGTGGATATGGTAGAGAATATCGGGCACTACATCGTTGATGCGGGAGGCAAGCGACTGCGCCCGCTGCTGGTGCTGCTGACCGCGGCTGCACTGGGAAAATGTGAGGCGCCGGCAATCAAGTTTGCCGCCGTTATCGAATTTATCCACACAGCCACCCTGCTGCACGATGACGTGGTAGACATTTCCAGCCTGCGGCGCGGCAGGCCCACCGCCAACGCTGAGTTCGGTAACGCGCCCTCGGTACTGGTGGGAGACTTTCTCTACACGCGCGCTTTCCAACTGATGGTGCAGCTGGCCGATATGGACATCCTGCGCCACATGGCGGATACCACCAACACCATCGCCGAGGGAGAGGTACTGCAACTGGTGCGGGCGGGAAATGCCGACACTACAGAGGAACAATACCTCGACGTGATTACCCGCAAGACCGCAATCCTGTTCGCTGCTGGCTGCTATGGCGCGGCGACGCTTGGCGGGCAGGAAGATACCGTGCGTCAGGCGATGCGCCGTTTCGGGCTGAATCTCGGCATCGCCTTCCAGATGATTGATGACGTGCTCGATTACGAGGGCGACCCGGAAACCATGGGCAAGAATGTCGGTGACGATCTCACCGAGGGCAAGCCGACCCTGCCGCTTATCCATGCTTTGCAACACGGTACTGACGCAGAAAAAGCGCTGGTCACCCATGCTATCACCGAGAAATCCGCCGAGAACATAGCACAGGTGCTGGCGGCTGTGCAGCGTACTGGCGCCCTTGAGTACACGCGTGATCGTGCCAGGCACTACCATGATCTGGCGCTTGAAGAATTGATGCGCCTGCCGCAGACCCCTGCCAGGGATGCACTGCAACAGGTCACTGCACTCTCCATACATCGCGACCACTGAGCTCCCGGTCGCCCGGGTTTGCGCAGGTTCGGCGGCGTCCCTATACTCAGCAGGGCCAGCGAGGCACCTCGAACCAGGGGCGCAATACAATACAACTACAGCGCCGCTACCTAAATGTCTCACCGCAGTGAACAACAAGGAATCCGGCGATGCACTCCGCCCAGTTACTTTCCCAACTCCCGTCTTATGCCGGCTTACAGCTCAGCGCCAGGGCCCTCGCGGATCAATCGATAGCCGAAATGCTGGCCAGCGATCAGCAACGCGCCACCCGTTTCACGCTGGAGGCAGCGGGCCTGCACCTTGATTACAGCAAACAGCTGCTCGACGATGAGGCGATGCAGTCACTGCTGCAGCTGGCGCGGGAGGCGCAACTGCCGGCAGCCATTGCTGCACTGCTGGCGGGAGAAGAGGTCAACAATACCGAGCAACGACCGGCATTGCATACACTGTTGCGCGCCCGGTCCGCCCCCCACCAGGCACAGCGCCTCGAGGAGGTGGAGCATGCACGCAGGGCCATGCAGGCCTGGGCCGAGCGCATTAACGGCGGCCAGCAGCAGGGTTTTTCCGGGGCCGTCATTACCGACGTGGTGAACATTGGCATCGGCGGCTCAGACCTTGGACCGCGCCTGGTCACCGAGGCCCTGTGCCCGTTTCACACCGACGTGGCGGTGCATTATGCAGCCAATGTTGATCCCGCGGACCTGCAGGGAACCCTGCTGAATCTGGCCCCCGAGAGCACCCTGTTCATCATCTGCTCCAAATCCTTCCGCACGGAGGAAACCCTGGCCAACAGCCTGATGGCGCGGGAATGGCTGCGTCGTGCCGGTGCCAGCGATAACGATCTCGACAAACACTTCCTGGCCATTACCAGCAACCTTGAGGCCGCCGCGGAATTCGGCATTTCCCCGGACAACTGCCTGCCCATGTGGGACTGGGTGGGCGGGCGCTATTCGGTGTGGTCGGCAATAGGGCTGTCCTGTGCCATCGCCGTTGGCTGGCCACAGTTTGAGGCCTTCCTGGATGGTGCTGCCATGATGGATCAGCATTTCGCCGAAGCGCCCCTGGAGGCAAACATGCCGGTGCTGCTAAGCCTGCTGGAGGTCTGGTACGTGAACTTTTTTGCCGCCGGGAATCACGTGGTGCTGCCCTACGACAACAGCCTGCAGAAATTACCGGACTTCCTGCAGCAACTGACCATGGAGAGCAACGGCAAGCGCGTCAGCAAAGCAGGTACCGGGCTGGACTACGCTACCGGTCCAGTGCTCTGGGGTTCGGCAGGCACCATGGGGCAGCACTCTTTTCACCAACTGCTGCACCAGGGAAGCGAATTATGCCCCGCCGACTTCATTATTCCTCTGACCACCCATACCGGCATGACGCAGCAGCACAGCCGACTGGTCGCCAACGGCCTGGCGCAAAGCCGGACGCTTATGGTGGGTCGCAGTGAAGCCCAGGCACGGGAATCATTGACCGCACGGGGAGTGGATGCGACACGAGCCCAGGAACTGGCACCGCACCTGGCCATGCCCGGGAACAGGCCCAACTCGGTGATCACCATGCCCGCCCTGACGCCACAAACGCTGGGCGCACTATTGGCGCTCTACGAGCACCGCACCTACTGCAGCGGGGTGCTCTGGGGCATCAATTCCTTTGATCAGTGGGGTGTCGAGCTGGGCAAGGAAATCGGTACACAGATTCTGGGCGTGATGTCGGGCGAGTCCACTACTGCTGACATGGACCCGGCCACCGAACAACTCATTGCCCGCTGGCGAGCGGCGCAGTAGACGGTTACTGCTCAATCAGCGCCAGCAAGTCTGCGGTGCGCGCTTCCATTAACGCCTTGTCGCCACGCGACTCCACGTTAAGGCGCACGACTGGCTCAGTGTTGGACATGCGCAGGTTGAAGCGCCAGTCGCCGCAGTCAACGCTGACCCCATCCGTGTGGTCGACCTCACCCTGGTCGCCATAGGCGGCCTCGGCCCTGGCCAGGACTGCGGCCGCATCTTCCACGCTGCGGTTGATCTCACCGGAACAGGGAAACGCCGCCATACGCTCCGCCACCAGGGTCGATAAAGGCCTGCCTGTGGAACACACAAGTCCGGCCACCAGCAGCCAGGGGATCATGCCGCTGTCACAGTAGGCAAAATCCCGGAAATAATGATGCGCACTCATCTCGCCGCCGTAGGCGGCATTCTCTATACGCATGCGCTCCTTGATAAAGGCATGTCCACACTTGGTCAGCACAGGCTCACCACCCGCCTGTGTTACCTGCTCTATCGTGTTCCAGGTCAGGCGCGGGTCATGCACGATTTTGGCGCCGGGCTCACGCTGCAGGAACGCTTCACCGAGCAGGCCAACGAGGTAATAGCCCTCGATAAACTCACCGTTCTCGTCAAAGAAGAAACAGCGGTCGAAATCGCCATCCCAGGCGATACCCATATCCGCACCCTGTTCACGCACGGCGGCGATCGTGGCGGCCCGGTTTTCCGGCAACAGCGGATTGGGCACACCATTGGGAAAGTTCCCGTCGGGGTGGTGGTGCAGTTTAATAAATTCAAAAGGCAGGTGTGGCTCGAGCAGGTCCACCACGCGCCCGGCTCCGCCATTGCCCGCATCGACCACTATTTTCAGCGGCTTGAGTTGCGTGGGGTCGACGTAAGACAGCAGGTGCTCGACGTAGGCCACATCGGTATCCAGCGCACGCAGCGTGCCGCGTTTCGCTGCGGCGACGAACTCGTCGCGCTCGGCCATGGCCTGGATTTCTTTCAAACCGCTGTCAGCGGAAATCGGCCGGGACTCTTCGCGAACGAACTTGATGCCGTTGTAGTCCTTGGGGTTGTGGCTGGCGGTGATGGCAATGCCACCGCCCATCTGTGCATGTGAGGTCGCGAAATAGATTTCCTCCGTACCACTCAAGCCAATATCGTAGACATCGACGCCCTGCTCCATCAGGCCTTCGCTTACGGCAGCCTTGATTGATTCACTGGACAGGCGGATGTCATGACCGACCACCACCTTGTCTGGCTTTATCACCTCTGCGTACGCCCTGCCTATGCGCCGGGCGATATCCTCATTGAGCTGATCGGGCACGCGACCGCGCACATCATAGGCCTTGAAGCATGTAATCTCAGGCACCCTGTCAGCCCTCATTTTTCATGTAATAGTGTTCGTAGACGTGGTTGGTCGCCTCCACAAAACCGGGTACCGAACCACAATCGAAGCGCCGTCCCTGGAACTTGTAGGCCATTACACAACCCCTGCGGGCCTGGGTTTGCAGGGCGTCGGTAAGCTGGATCTCGCCATTGGCCCCCGGCTCCGTTTCTTCGAGTATGTCGAAGATGTCAGGGGTGAGGATATAGCGGCCAATAATGGCCAGGTTGGATGGAGCGTCCTTCTGGTCGGGTTTCTCCACCATGTCGTCTACCCGGTAAATACCGTCCTTCAGGCTCTCTCCTGAAATGACCCCATACTTATGCACTTCCTCCATCGGGACTTCCTGAATAGCCACGATGGAGCAGCGGAACTGGTTGTACAGTTCCGCCATCTGCGCGAGCACCCCGGCGCCTTCACTGTTGAGGCAAAGGTCGTCTGAGAGCAGCACGCCGAAGGGCTCGTTTCCAACCAGTGACCGACCGGTGAGGATGGCGTGCCCGAGTCCCTTCATCTCGCGCTGGCGCACCATGGTGAAAATGCCCTTGTCAAGCACATTGCGGATACTCTCCAGGTAGGCTTCCTTGCCGGTACCGGATATCTGGTGCTCGAGCTCGTAGCTGATGTCAAAGTGGTCGGCAATGGAGCGCTTGCCGCGCCCCGTGACAAAGGCACAGGTGGTCATGCCCGCCTCGATAGCCTCTTCTACGCCATATTGCACCAGCGGCTTATTCACCACCGGCAGCATTTCCTTGGGCATGCTTTTCGTGGCAGGCAGAAAACGCGTGCCATACCCCGCTACCGGGAACAGACATGTTTTGATCATCAAGCAGACTCCTCGTTGCAGGCGCGCTAACTGTCGCGCCCATATTGATCGTCGAAACGGACGATATCGTCCTCGCCAAGGTATGTGCCGGACTGCACTTCAATGACTTCCAGGTGAATTTTTCCCGGGTTGGCCAGGCGATGCCGTGTGCCCAGCGGGATATAGGTGGACTCGTCCTCACCGAGCATGAAGGTTCTGTCATCACAGGTCACCTCCGCGGTACCCTGCACCACTATCCAGTGTTCGGCGCGGTGGTGGTGCATCTGCAGCGACAGTCTCTGCCCTGGATTGACAACAATGCGCTTGACCTGGAAACGGTCGGACGAGACCAGGGATTCATAGGACCCCCAGGGGCGATATACGCGCCGATGCAGGGATGCTTCGGGCCGCTGCTGTTCTTTCAGGGCATTGACGATGCGTTTCACGTCCTGCACCTTGTCCTTGCTCGCCACCAGCACGGCATCCGCGGTTTCCACGACGACCACATCGGCGACTCCGGTCGCCGCCACCAGGCGTGAATCACTGAAGAAGTAACTGTCCTGGCAGTTATCGAGAATAACATCGCCACGGCAGGCATTACCGCCGTCGTCGCGCTCGGCCACGTCCCACAGTGCGGACCAGGCGCCAACATCGCTCCAGCCGCAATCCAGCGACACCACCGCCCCGAGGCGGGTTTTCTCCATCACCGCATAGTCAATACTGTCGGCCGGACAAGCGATAAACGCCTCGGCATCCGGGCGCACGAAATCCATGTCCTGGCGGGCGCTGGCCATGGCCAGTTCACAGGCTGCGAGCATCTCCGGCGCGTGACGTGACAGTTCCTCGAGATATGCCGCGGCGCTGAACAGGAACATGCCGCTATTCCAAAGGTAATTACCGCTTTCCAGATAGGCGGACGCGGTAGCAGAGTCAGGTTTCTCCACGAAGCGTTCTAGATCATACAGGTCTTCACCCATCCCGGAGCCGCATTTGATATAGCCGTAGCCCGTCTCAGGATGAGTGGGCACGACACCAAATGTCATCAACCGCCCCTCCTTCGCCAGCGCTACGGCCTTGCTGACAGCCGCGACAAATGCGGCCGTGTCCTGGATGACGTGATCCGCCGGTAACACCAGCAGCAGGGCCTCCGGGTCACTGGCGATCGCCTGCAAGGCCGCGAGCGCCACCGCCGGCGCCGTGTTGCGCCCGGCCGGCTCAAGAATCAGTGCGCCGGCATTGATTCCGACCTGGCGCAGTTGCTCGGCCACCATAAAGCGATGCTCTTCATTGCAGACCACTACAGGCGCAGCCTCGTCGAGCCCGGCAGTGCGCTGCAGGGTCTCCTGCAGCATCGACAACTCACCCGCCAGCGGCTGGAACTGCTTGGGATGTGCCTCTCGAGATACCGGCCACAGGCGGCTGCCTACACCGCCGGATAATAAAACAGGTACTAACATCTGATTCCTAGGGTTTCTGGTGGGCTCACCTGTGGCAGCGCGCTGGTCTCGCACATGCAGTTGCCGCTGGTCCATTCATATTAGCGAACGGGCCCATGGTTGGCCAGTGACGCCCATCACAAACCGTTGATTCAACTGGACTTGTAGGCCGCAGGCATTAGAATGGTCTCGCTCAGAGCAGCCTCTCCATCGCAGCCGACATTACGGAAAATATATGACAGGAAAAAGCGCCTACTCGAAGGAAGAGCTGATTGCATGCGGCCACGGGGAATTGTTCGGCGAAGGCAACGCCAGACTCCCCGTGGACAACATGCTGATGCTGGACCGTATCTCGCGGATCAGCTCCGAGGGCGGTGAATTTGGCAAAGGCGAGATCATCGCTGAGCTGGATATACATCCGGACCTGTGGTTTTTCGCGTGCCACTTCCCATCGGACCCGGTTATGCCTGGCTGCCTCGGTCTCGATGCCATGTGGCAATTGCTCGGCTTTTTCCTTGGCTGGCGGGGTAACCCCGGGAAAGGGCGCGCACTGGGTTCAGGCGAGGTAAAATTTACCGGACAGATACTGCCCACGGCAAAAAAAGTTGTCTATAACATCAATATCAAGCGGGTCATCGAGCGCAAACTGGTCATGGGCATAGCCGACGGCAGCGTCTCGGTAGACGGTCGTGAAATCTACACAGCCAAGGACCTCAGGGTCGGGCTGTTCACGTCAACGGAGTCATTCTGAAGTCATGAGCAGACGAGTTGTCATCACCGGACTGGGTATTGTCTCCTGCCTCGGCAACGACGCGGAGAGCGTTACGCGCTCGCTTCGCGATGGCCGGTCCGGGATAGCCACGCGCCAGGAACAAATCGACATGGGCATGCGGTCGCACATCGCCGGCGCTCCCGATATCGATATCCGCGAACACATCGACCGCAAGCAACTCCGATTCATGGGTGATGCCGCCGCCTACGCGTATATTTCCATGCAACAGGCAATTGCTGATTCAGGGCTGGATGACACGGCGGTATCCAACGTGCGCACAGGGATTATTGCCGGCTCTGGCGGCGCCTCGTCGGCCAGCCAGACTGAGGCCGCAGACATTCTGCGCGAGCGCGGTATCCGGCGCGTTGGACCCTACCGGGTAACACAGACCATGGGCAGCACGGTATCTGCCTGCCTGGCCACGCCCTTCAAGATAAAAGGCGTCAACTACTCGATCTCTTCAGCCTGTTCCACCAGTGCGCACTGCATCGGCAACGCCATGGAACAGATACAGCTGGGCAAACAGGATATTGTTTTTGCCGGTGGCGGTGAGGAACTCCACTGGACCCTGTCCAGCCTTTTCGACGCAATGGGTGCCCTTTCGACCAAGTACAACGACTCCCCGGAGCGCGCATCCCGCGCGTACGACGCCGACCGCGATGGCTTTGTCATCGCCGGCGGCGGCGGTATGCTGGTGCTGGAAGAACTGGAGCACGCGCACGCACGCGGTGCCAGGATATACGCCGAGCTGGTCGGCTATGGCGCCACCTCAGATGGCTATGACATGGTCGCTCCCTCGGGTGAGGGCGCGGTGCGTTGCATGCAGCAGGCACTGGCAACTGTGGACGGCCCGGTTGACTATATCAATGCACATGGCACATCCACACCGGCAGGTGACATACAGGAACTCAAGGCGGTAAGAGAGGCCTATGCTGATCGCGATGCGATTCCCGTGATCGGTTCGACCAAGTCACTCTCCGGGCACTCACTGGGCGCAGCAGGCGTACAGGAAGCCATCTATTCACTGCTCATGCAGCAGCAAGGGTTCATCGCGGCCTCGGCAAATATCGACAACCTGGACCCGGAGGCAGAAGGGCTGCCCATAGCCATAGAGCGCCGGGACGACGTGGACCTGCAACGTGTCATGTCCAACAGCTTCGGCTTTGGCGGCACCAATGCGTCGCTGGTATTCCAGAAATATACCGATTGAGTAGCACGGCGGCGGTCGGCTGAAAACGAGGTTTTCATCCCGCCCCGCTTTGCAGGTGACAGCCTGGTTTTACTGTTGCACTTACGCGGTCAACAGGTCGAGCAAGAGCACTTCCAGTTCATCACCCTCCTGCACTACCTTGCCTGCGGGCACCACTGCCAATGCCTGGCTGTCACTGACCGAGCGTAAAACCCCCGAGCTCTGGTTGGCGAAACGCCGGGCCCACAAGCCATCGTCACGTCGCTGCAGCGACACCCTGACATAGTCTTGACGCAGGCCGGCGCGACGCGTACTGAAGTCAGCGCGTGCGGTCAGGGCGGGCAGATCAGTATCCGTGCAACCCTGTAAACGCTTCAGGAAAGGTCTCGCAACCAGGGCGAAAGTAACGAAAACCGATGCGGGATTCCCGGGCAAGCCAATAAAAGGCGTACCGGCAACATGGCCGAAGGCCAGGGGTTTACCCGGCTTGATGGCAAGCTTCCAGAGTTCGAGCTTGCCGAGGCGCTCAACCTGCCGCTTGACATGATCTTCATCACCAACGGAAACACCGCCCGTGGTGAGCACGCAGTCGCCCTCCTCGGCTGCCTGTTCCAGTGCCGCAGCCGTTGCTTTCGCGCTATCGGCAACGATCCCGCAATCGATCATTTCCATACCCAGCGCGGCAATAAAACCGGCGAGCGTAAAGCGGTTGGAATTATAGATCTGGCCCGCTGTCAACGGCCCTTGCCCCGGTTCCACCAGTTCGTCCCCTGTGGACAACACCGCGACCCGGAGTGGCCGATAAACAGGCGCCGTCTCCATGCCAATAGACGCCAACAGACCCAGGTCCTGGGGACGCAGCTGACGGCCGGCCGACAGCACCACGTCGCCCGCGGCGATATCCTGCCCAAGCGGGCGAATATTCTGCCCTGCCTGCACTGGAGTGGTTACGCTGAGCAAGCCGTCGCGCAGCTCGCAATTCTCCTGCATGATCACCGTGTCGGCACCCGGGGGAATGCTCGCGCCAGTAAAGATTCTCGCTGCCGTGCCGCCCGTCAGTGCCTCGCCAACTGTGCCCGCGGGGATGCGCTGGGTCACCGGGAGCGGACCGGGCAAGTCGTTGTACCGAACGGCATAGCCATCCATTGCGCTGTTGTCAGCGGCTGGCACATCGACACGGGAAATGACGTCTTCCGCCAGCACCGAGCCGAGGGCCTGCAAGACGGGCACGTGGTCTGCGTCAGGGGTTGAGCGAACACTGCCAAGGATGTGTGCGAGAGCGTCTTCCAGTGAAGCCAGGCCGCTCAAGTATACTGCTCCCGAACATCGATAACGCCGACAAAGTTGCAGGGCCTGTGGGTGCTATCCAGCTGCTCCCGGATCAATCCGGACCAGGCTGTGCGACAGGCGCCGGTTGAACCTGGCATGCAAAAGATCACCGTGTTGTTGGCAAAACCCGCCAGCGCCCGTGACTGAATGGTTGACGAGCCAATTTCCTGGAAGGAAATTGTCCGAAACATCTCGCCAAAACCCTCAACTACCTTGTCAAACAGGGGGCTCACGGCTTCGGGTGTCGAGTCGCGGCCAGAAAAACCGGTGCCACCCGTCACCAGCACTGCTTGTACACCGGCATCGGCTATCCAGCGCGACACGACGGCCCTGATCGCGTAGATATCATCCATCACAATAACTTTTTCAGCCAGCCGGTGACCCGCTGCCTGCAGGGACTCCACCAGGTAATGTCCGGAACTGTCATCCTGTTCCGTGCGCGTATCCGAAACCGTGAGTACGGCTACTGACAGCGAACGGGACACATCATCTGTGGCCTTGGCCATCTCTTAAACCTCAGTCTTGTTGTTGGAAATACTGCTTCACCTGGTCAGCTATCGCACCGCGCCAGGGTTGCTGCTTGATCGCGAAGGTATTGCGAATCTTGCTGCACTCCAGGGAGCGATTGAGGCGAGCCGCACCGGGCTCCAGTGGCTGCAACGCCATGGGCGCGGCGCTGAACTCGGAAAACTGCGAGGCGGACGCAAGAATCGCCTCCGCAAACTCGTAATAGGTCGCAGTCTCCGAACTGCAATAGTGATAAATGCCCCAGAGCTCTGCCCCGGCACTTATCTGGTCCAGCAGCGCCGCGACCACTCGTGCCCCATCCACAGACGCTACCGGGCCACCGCGAAGATTGTTGTCCAGTACCAGGCGTTCACCGCGAATCATTTCACCCAGCATACGCGTGACCAGGTTGGCGCCATCACTGGCGAAAACCCGCCCCAGGCGCAGTATCAGGTGACGGTCACAATACTGCTGCACGACCGCTTCTGACGCTGCCAGCATCATCCCCGAGGGAGACGTGTTATCGGGAACATCATCCTCGTTGTACATGCGATCCAGTTCGCCGGAGAAGACGCGCGCACTGGAAACAAACAGATAACAGGCCCCGCCACGCTGCGCGGCCTTGGCCACCCACTGGCAGCGTTTGAGATCAAGCTCGTTCATCTCACGACCGCTGTCCGCTGCGGCTTCCATGCGCACGTCCACTACTGCATCGGCATCGGCCCGACGCACCGTCTTCTTCGCCTGTCGCTCACTTTTCCAACGTGATGCGGCACGGGTCAGACATACCAGTTCATGGCGTCCCAGATGTTCCATGTGTTCGGTCAGTGCACGCCCCAGAGGGCTGTCTGACCCGATAATCAGTACCCGCACGCAATATCACCCGACGTGATAGTCAAAAGGAGAAAGGTAGCATATTTGTTCTGCCGGGCGACCGCTCGACACCGAGTTTCTGGTTCCGGCGCGCCGGACCGGGCCAAGGCCTATCCGGCAGTGCGCCCGGTCATCGCGGCTAGAAGGGAATGTCGTCGTCAAAATCGTTGAAATCAGCAGCGGGGGCGCTGCTGGCGGGAGCCTTTTGCGCTGCCGCCGGCGCTGCCGCCGGCGCGGACTGGCTGAAGCCACTGTCACCGCCATAGCCGGCACCACCACCCTGCCCACTGCCGCGGCTGTCGAGCATTTGCATCTCGTTCACCACGATTTCGGTGGTGTACCGGTCCTGGCCGGACTGGTCCTGCCACTTGCGGGTTTGCAATGAGCCCTCCACGTACACTTTGGAGCCCTTCTTGAGGTATTCACCCGCGATCTGGCCCAAACGGTAATTACCCCGGTCCTTGAACACCACCCGGTGCCACTCGGTGCGTTCTCTCTGCTCTCCGCTCTGCTTGTCACGCCAGGTTTCCGACGTCGCGATACTGGCATTCGTTATTGCGCCACCATCGGGAAAGAAACGGGTTTCCGGGTCATTGCCAAGGTTGCCAATCAGGATGACCTTGTTGACGCCACGCGTAGCCATAAAACTTCCTCATTCTGGGTTCAAAGGCACAATCTTTTGGACTGCCGACTATAGCAATCCCGCCATGCAATTGCGACAACGCCACCGCGCTAAAATCCATCAAACAAAGCCCACTCCGGCAGTCCAACGCGTCGCTGACAAAAACCGCCCGGGCGTTGCCTGAGCAAGCCCCTTATTCAGCGGCAGCGCCGGCCCTGGCAGATACCGCATCCCCCGGCAGGAATATCAGCAGCCATACCAGCGCCAGCGCCATGCAACAGGCAACCATCGCCGGGGCGCCGGCAATTTTCACCACCCAACCGCCGATGGCACCGCCAGCGAACGCACCCAGGAACTGGCAGCTCGCATACACCCCCAGGGCTGTGCCTTTGCCACCGGGAAACACCATCTTCGAAACCAGCGACGGCAAGGTAGCCTCGAGGTAATTGAAACCCACAAAGAAAAGCAATAGCCCCAGGTACACCACGACCGGCACCTCAACAGCGACCAGCAACAGCATGGCCACAATAAGTAGAGCGATCGCCAGCAGAAACATCTCCCGGAGACGCCCTTTACGTTCCGCCATGATCATCATGGGCACCATACCGGCGATCGACAACAACAGCGCCGGCAGATAGGCCAGCCAGTGACGGTCGCGCTCAAGGCCGGCCACCTCGAGCAGCAGGCCGGGCACCAGCAGGAACAGGGCCATCAGGATAAAATGAAGGCTGAAAACCGCAAAGTTCAGGCGCAGTAGCGCCGGCTCCTGCAGTGTGCGCTTGAACAGCCCCTGTCGCGCGCCGACGTCTGCATGCACCTGCCCGGAAGGTGGGGTTGGCACGAGTGCGGCGACGATAACTATGCCCACGATTGCCAACAGGGCGGTGAACCAGAATACCGCCGCCAGCCCACCCGCCGCGGCAACCACGGGGCCAAGAACCAATGCCACCGCAAAGGACAGGCCAATACTCATTCCCACCATGGCCATCGCTTTGGTGCGCTGCGTTTCCCGGGTCAGATCCGCCACCAGCGCCATAATGGTGCTGGCGATAGCGCCCATGCCCTGCAGCGCCCTGCCGGCTAAAACCCCATAAATGCTCTCGGCGGTAGCGGCCAGCACACTACCCAGTATGAACACCAGCAAGCCGCCGATAATCACCGGTTTACGACCCACGCGATCTGACAGCCAGCCCAGGGGGATTTGCAATACGGCCTGGCCGAGGCCGTAAATACCCAGGGTAAGGCCAATGGTCATCGGGTCGGCGCCAGGCAAATCGACGGCATACAGCGCCAGTAGCGGCAGCACCATGAACAGGCCGAGCATGCGGAAACTGTAAAGCAGTGCAAGGGAGCTGACAGTGCGCCGCTCCAGAGGCGTCATGGGGTGTTCAGTTATCACGGGGTTCTGATCCTGGAATTCGGGCGCAATGATAGCAGTTTCACCGCATTTGAGATACGCAGCCTGTCCGCGGGGAACGGCTTTTGACGTCCCGCGTGCACGGGTGAGGTCCGTTTCTCTTTGCATGGCGTAATAGTGAAGGCATATACTTTCCTGTTTCGGCAAATTTGCGGTAATTACTGTTAATGGACACCATCCAAGTTCGCGGTGCACGCACCCACAACCTGAAAGACATCGATCTTGATATTCCCCGCGACAAGCTGGTGGTTATTACCGGTCTATCCGGGTCAGGCAAGTCCTCCCTCGCCTTCGATACGCTCTACGCGGAAGGGCAACGGCGCTATGTGGAATCCCTGTCCACCTATGCCCGCCAGTTCCTGTCGATGATGGAAAAGCCGGACATGGACCACATCGAGGGCCTGTCACCGGCTATTTCCATCGAACAGAAGTCGACATCACACAACCCGCGCTCCACGGTAGGCACCATCACCGAAATCTACGATTACCTGCGCCTGCTGTTCGCGCGCGTGGGCGAACCACGCTGCCCGGATCACGGCCTCAACCTGCAAGCGCAGACCGTTAGCCAGATGGTCGACACCGTGCTGGCGCTGCCGCAGGGCAGCAAATTGATGCTGCTTGCGCCCGTGGTCCGGGGCCGCAAGGGCGAGCACCTGCATGTCTTCGAAGAACTGCGAGCCGCCGGCTTCGTGCGGGCGCGCATCAACGGCATCGTGACTGACCTCGACGACACCCCCCAGTTGGAGAAAAACAAAAAGCACCGCATCGAAGTGGTCGTGGATCGGTTCAAGGTTCGCGACGACCTTGGCTTGCGACTGGCCGAGTCCTTTGAGACGGCACTGGGTTTGACCGAGGGTCTGGCCTCGATCAGTTACATGGACGGCGACGGTGAAGACATGGCTTTTTCCGCTCGCTTCGCCTGCCCGGAATGCGGCCACAGCATCGATGAGCTGGAACCCCGGCTGTTCTCTTTCAACAATCCCGCCGGCGCCTGTGGCAGCTGCGACGGACTAGGCGTGAAGCAGTATTTTGACGCCGAACGCATCGTGCTCGACGCCGATGCCAGCCTGGCAGAGGGAGCCATCCGCGGCTGGGACCGTCGCAACGTCTACTACTTCCATATGCTGACCTCGCTCGCCGACCACTACGGCTTTGATATCGATACCCCCTTCGCGGAACTGAGCAAGAAGCACCAGAAGATCATCCTGCACGGCAGCGGCAAGCAGGAAATAGCTTTCGCCTACATTAACGACCGCGGCGATGTATTCAAACGCACGCATCCTTTCGAGGGCATCATTCCCAACATGGAGCGGCGCTATCGCGATACCGATTCACAATCCGTGCGCGAAGACCTGGCAAAATTCCTGGCCACGCAGCCCTGCCCGGATTGCCATGGCACGCGCCTGCGCCGCGACGCACGCCACGTATACGTCGACGAACTCACCCTGCCACAGGTCACCGACATGTCGGTTGGGGATGCTGAGTCCTACTTCAACAAGCTGAAACTGGACGGCCGCAAGGGCGAAATCGCGGACAAAATTCTCAAGGAATTGCGCGCACGCTACCGCTTCCTGGTGGATGTGGGGCTGAATTACCTGACCCTGAATCGCAGCGCGGAGACACTTTCCGGCGGTGAAGCACAGCGTATCCGCCTGGCCTCGCAGATTGGCGCCGGCCTCGTGGGCGTGATGTATATCCTCGATGAGCCATCTATCGGCCTGCACCAGCGGGACAACGAGCGCCTGCTGAACACGCTCACCCACCTCCGGGACCTGGGCAATACGGTACTCGTCGTGGAGCACGACGAAGACGCCATCCGCACCGCCGATCACATTATCGATATCGGCCCCGGCGCAGGCGTACACGGTGGCCGCGTGGTCGCCGAGGGCACGATGCAAGCCATCGTGGAGAACAAACAATCCCTGACCGGCGACTACCTCTCTGGGCGCCGCAAGATTGAAGTACCGGCCAAGCGCACGCCCGTTAACCCGGACAAACTGATTGTGCTCAGCGGTGCACGCGGCAACAACCTCCAGAAGGTCTCACTGGAAATTCCGGTAGGCCTGTTGACCTGCATAACCGGGGTCTCCGGTTCCGGTAAGTCCACGCTGATCAACAGCACGCTGTACCCTATTGCCGCGACAGAACTGAATGGCGCGACCACCCTGACCCCGGCTGCCCACGACGGGGTAAGCGGCATGGAACACATCGACAAGTGCATCGATATCGACCAGAGCCCCATCGGTCGCACGCCCCGCTCCAACCCGGCTACCTATACCGGCATCTTCACACCGGTGCGCGAACTGTTTGCCGGGACCCAGGAGGCGCGCTCGCGCGGCTATAAGCCCGGGCGCTTCAGCTTCAACGTCAAGGGTGGCAGGTGCGAAGCCTGCCAGGGTGATGGCGTGACCAAGGTGGAGATGCATTTCCTCCCGGATATCTATGTGCCCTGTGATGTGTGCAAGGGCAAGCGTTATAACCGCGAGACCCTGGAGATACGTTACAAGGGCAAAAACATCAATGAAGTGCTGGAGATGACTGTAGAGGATGCGCTGGCGTTCTTTGAGCCGGTGCCGGCCATCGCCCGCAAGTTGCAGACGCTCATGGATGTAGGACTGTCCTATATCAGGCTCGGTCAGGCCGCCACCACCCTGTCGGGTGGGGAGGCGCAACGCGTGAAACTGTCACGGGAATTGTCCAAGCGTGATACGGGCAAGACGCTGTATATTCTTGACGAACCCACCACCGGTCTGCATTTTGAGGACATCAAGCAGCTGCTTGAGGTATTGCATCGCTTGCGCGACCACGGCAATACCGTGGTCATCATCGAACACAACCTCGATGTGATCAAGACAGCAGACTGGATCGTGGACCTTGGCCCGGAAGGGGGTTCGGGGGGCGGGCGCATTATCGCCCATGGCACGCCCGAGGACGTGGCCAGGCAGAAAGGCTCGTTTACCGGTAAGTTCCTGGGCCCTATGCTCGGCAAAAAGCGCCGACGCGCTGCCTGAAGTATGAAGCGCTGCCCAGGGACGGGCGACGCAGACAGGGTCAATCCTTGGGCATCAGGCTCCAATCGGCTTCGCCCTCTTCGATCACACCGAGCAGGCCGGAATGCATCGCCTTGACGTAAGACTCAGCCCGTTGCGCAGCCTGTAAACGGTCGTCGAAAGGGCCTTCCATAGTGCCTTCACGGGTATGGAAATACCACTTGCCCTCGTGCTGGAAAAAACGATCCGCGCGAAACCAGGTACGCTGATTTGGGTCACTGTAACGCTTTCCGTTCATCGCCTCGCTGTTTCCTTCTGTACACATGCGCCGAACTTACACTGGTGGCCCATTGCCACAAGTTCATGGGCGGATTCTAGTGCCTTTTACACAAGTGGGCACGCCGCTATCCCAGAAACGTGGACCGCGTCACGTTTTATCCTTGCCCCGACCCTGCCCGGTTGCAGGACCAGAGAAATAACCCCGCAACACACTGCGACAGGGAATTCGCGATCGCCGGGGGTATCGGCGCAGCTAACCTGCGGGAACACTGTGACATAGTTCTCACTTGGTAGCCCCATGCAACCGTTTATCCCACCTGCGATCCGCTTATCGGCCAGAGCATTGCTCGTCGCCCGGTCATACATACACTAAGCATGGGGAAAAAAGATAAAGAGCGAAAACTTGGAATCAACAATGAAAATACGCCAGCAGGGGCGAGCACACTCCGCAAAGACTTTCGGCCGTGGCTTCACCATGGTGGAGTTGATGGTGGTCATAGCCGTGCTGGGTGCGATAATGGTGCTAGCCGTTCCCGCCTACCAGACACTGATCCTCAATAATCGTATGCTCACTGAGGTCTACGCGCTGCGGGCGACCCTGAGCAACGCCCGCTCCGAGGCCATGGCCAGGCGCGCCCCCGTGGTGGTTTGCCCAACCCTGAACGGGGAAACCTGCGAGGACACCAACAACTGGCTGCCCGGGTATATGAGCTTTGTCGATACCAATGGCGACACCGCACCCGACCCCAATGACCCCGATGAGGAAGTATTCCAGTTCGAACCGCGCCAGGTGCAGTCGGACATTCTCTTTGACAACGCCGCCAACCTGGTCCGGTTCACGCCGCGTGGCACCGCCCTTGGCTCCCAGGGCACCTTCACTTTCTGCGATGACCGGGGTGCCACCGAGGCTCGCGCCCTGATCCTGAATCCGGTTGGTTCCGTGCGCGGTGCCGAAGACACGGATTCGCCCGAAGATGGCATAGTCAACGATGCTGGAGGTACCAATGTCGGCTGTTAACTCACGCGCACCGGTGCCTATGACCCGGCAGCGCGGCGTCACGCTAATCGAGGCCCTTATAGCCGGCATTGTCCTGGCCATCGGTATACTTGGGGTCGTCAGCCTGCTGGCACTGTCCAAGGTATCCCAGCATGAAACCATCCAGCGTACGCGGGCGATTTCCCTGGCTGACGACATCCTGGAACGCATTCGACGCAACCCGGCCGGCATAACCGCTTACCAGACCGGCACCACAGGCTTCGAAAATCCATTAGGCAATGGCAGCATTACCGATGAACCGGACCCGGACTGCAGCACAGCCACCTGCACCCCGGCACAGCTGGCGGCCCATGATCGCTGGGCCTGGGAAAGGCTTCTGGACGGTGCCTCGGTCACCGTGACCGATGGCGGGACCACCACCAGCACCACTCGCATACGCGGTCTGCGCGGATGCATTGCATTTGCTGCCGATGCCGGCAAAACCAATACCGGCGTGGTCAGCGTGGTGTTGCAGTGGCAGGGATTACGCGATACGGCGGATGCCGTGCCCACCGGAAACGTCTGTGGCGGCGACGCTGCCGGCACCGATCCCACCCGCCGACAGGTGGTTATTGACACCTACCTTATCGATGAGACGGAGCTATGACGAGCATGCAACGACAGTCCACTGCCAGTCGCGGCTTTTCCCTGGTTGAGTTCATGGTGGCCATGGTGCTGGGCCTGATTATTATTGGCGGCGCCGTGTCGGTATATCTCGCATCCAAACGTTCACTGACCGAGGTCGAGCAGGTCGCGGCCGTCTCCGAGAACGGGCGCTTCGCATTGCAGGTGCTGAATTACGCCGCCAAGCATATTGGTTTCTACGGCAGCGCCCTGCCCGCCGACATACGCCTGGACGGCTCTCTGGGCGCAGTTGGCCTGAACTGTACGGGCAATGCCGACGCCTACGACACGGATAACTCCTTTTTCGCAGTGCGCGCCACCGGGCCAACTGTCCTCGGGTGCATCACCGACGCCATGCCGAATACAGATGTGCTGGTGATCAAGGGCGTGGTCCCCAGCCCTCTGTACGATGCCAACCCGGACGATCCCAACGCACCCCGCGACGGCACCATTTCCTTCCCCACGGGGCTCGACAGCGAAACTGCCTACGTGATCTCCAATAGTGAGCGCGGCATCATCCTCGATGGAGCCGACACCGCGCCGGACGTGCGCGAGGGCAATGAGTTCGCCCTGGGTGTTGCCTGGCCTTACCGGATGCAGATTTTTTACGTGCGCAACAACCCCACCGGCCCTACCCTGAGCCGCAAGGTGCTGGCATGGGATACCGGTACCGCGTCAATGACGGTACAGAACGAGGACCTGGTACAGGGTGTGGAGAACATGCGCTTCCTGTTTGGTTTCGACAGCAATGCGGATGGTGATGTGGACACCATCGACGATCTCGAGGCGGTAACGACTGCCGGTCGCTGGGACAGCGTCACATCCATGCAGGCCTTTGTCCTGCTGCGCAGTGACAATGCGGACCCCGCCTACACCAATGAAAAAACCTACAGCCTGGGCGATGTCACGGTCACCCCGGGGGACGACGTTCGCAGAGTACTGCTACACACTGAGATCACGCTGCGCAATCCGCGGCTGGTATTGCGAGGAGGTGCATAGTGCAAACCATCAGCACATCAACAGAGGGGCAAAGCGGGGTTGCACTGGTAACCAGCCTGCTGTTTTTGCTGGTCGTGACCATTATCAGCATCACCGCCGCCAACAACAGCTCACTGGGGCTGAAGATGTCTGCCAACATGCAGGACTCCTACCAGTCGTTTCAGGCGGCAGAAGCCGGCATCTACGCCACTCTGGGCCTGGCGGGGACAACCAACGACCCCTTCCTGCGCCAGCCGGTGATCGATGACCCCTTCGCCAGTGTCACCCAGCACCCCCTGCGCAGGATGGCAGCGGATCCGAACGACGTGCCTATCAACGTGGATGTCTTCCTGATTTCAATTGAGCGCGCCTGTCCACGGCCACCCTCAGCGAGCGGTGGCACCAGCATCGGCCTGCTGGACTGCGATTACTATCGCATCGAATCAGAACACGACCTGCCAGGTAAGGCCCGCACCCGGGTGGAACTGGGTGTGGTCAAGACGGTGATTGGCAACAATGGCTAAACAAACAGTAACAACTCAACGCAGCGCCCAATCAGGGCAAGAAGTTGTGGAGGATAGTTCCATGTTCTACCGGATTTCTCGATCAGTAGCGGGTGTCGGACTGGCGGCATTCTGCCTGCTGGCAACAACATCTGTACCTCTTTCGGCGGACGATACCGAGATCTATCAGTCTGAATATAATGCCGCGACCGGCTCGCGGCCGAAGGTGCTGATTGTATTCGATGATTCGGGCAGTATGCGCGGCACCATCGACCAGCAGCGTCCGACCTACGATCCCTCTGCGACCTACCAGAATAGCGTGAGCGCCGGTCGGATCTACTGGTCCACGGACGGCACGGTTCCCGATACGGACAGCAACAATTATTTCACCGCCAGCCAGAACCGCTGCGCGTCTTCCTATGACAGCCTTGACGATGCCGGGCGCTTTACGCCGGAAAGGGCGCGGCGCTGGGTGAACTCCTCCATTCAACAAGGGCAGTGCACCAGTGCCTGCCCCGCAGGCACAACCTATCGTAATCCCGCCGGGCCGAACAATGCAGGGTGCTATCAGGAGGTCACTGTTCAGGCGCCGGCAGCAAAGCTGGTATACAGCCGCGACGACTGGAGTGGCAACAACTGCTATGACGGTCTCACGTATGTCGACCCGCCCGGGGGCAATAATGATGCATGCTACGAATGGGTAACCAGTTCCGACCCGGTCACTGGCTGGGTGTATCGCCAGAACGATAACAGCAACAACTGCCCCAGTGGGCTGACCAGGCTGGTTGTAGACCCCCCCGGTGGCAACAACCGCTATGACGCCTGTTTTGAAGAGGTTAGCGAACCGGTTTTTACCGAGTCTACCGAGTGGCAGTATTCCGGGCCGCGCGTGGAAACCTGCGAGCCGGATACCACCATACCCGGCAGCTGGCAGTCACTCACAAGTTCCGTGCAGGATCCACCTCACGTGGAGTGCCTGGATGATGTAAACAATTCCAACACCGGAAACGGCAGCGGCCAGGGTGCGGGCTTCCCGCAGGCCAATGCAACCGACGGCAACGAATATGGATCATCTATAGACGGCAGCCTGGACTGGGGTAATACCGCCTATACCTTCTATACCTCACACTATATGGACTGGTGGCACGATGATTCCCTGGTGGCGCCGCGATCGAAGATTGACATCGCGGCCGACGTCATCGGCACCATCATTGATACCAATACCAGTATCGATTTCGGCCTGCTGGAGTTTAACCGCAGCCAGGGCGGCCGTGTCACCCAGCGCATTATCCAGGACATGACCGCGGCCGACCGCAGCAACCTCATTGACCTGGTGAACGACCTGGAACCGGCTGGCGTGACACCGTTGTGTGAGTCGACCTATGAGGCCTATCTTTACCTTTCCGGCCAGGCGCCCAAGTACTCCAGCCAGGCGTCATGGAACACTACCAGCAACGGTTGGTACCACGATGAAGCGGCAGTGGACACGACAGCCATCAGTGGTGGCAGCTATGTATCGCCCAACACCGACTGTGCCTATACCTATATCATCGTAATGACGGATGGCCAGCCCAACCGAGACGAAGACGCCAATACGGACATCAAGAACCTGTCCGGTGTCACCCCCACCGGTAGCGGAGGGCGATGCTCCATCTACCCAGACGATGACGGCAACACCAATCTCTCGTGGTCTTATGTGGACTCATCGGGTGTGACCAGAAGCGGCACCAATGGCGGCGAAAACTGCATGCCGGAACTCGCCGAGTACATGGCCACCAATGACCTTGACGGCGATACTACCAACGGCGACCAGTTCGGCATCACCTATACCATTGGTTTCGCGACCGACCAGCAATTGCTGCAGGATACCGCAGACAAGGGCAAGGGCGAATACTATACCGCAGACAACGCAGCGGAACTCACCGAGGCGTTCCAGGGTGCCCTGGTCAGCATTCTCTCCAGAGACACCACATTTACCTCACCTGCGGTGGCGGTGGATACCTTCACCCGGACCCAGAGCCGCGATGAAGTCTTCTACGCCATGTTCAAGCCCGGCGAAAGTGTTGACTGGGTGGGCAACATCAAGAAACTGCGCCTGAATGTCGAGAACGGCAACGCCACCTTGGTAGATGCCAACGGCGCGGCCGCGGTAGACACCGATACCGGTGATATCAAGTCCACGGCGGTGACCTTCTGGAATACCGTAGAGGATGGCGGCACCGTTGAAAAAGGTGGTGTTGGCGCACTGCTGGCCGCCCGCAATCCGAGCACCCGGTCGCTTTATATCGATACCGGCACCAACGGAGCGCTGGAAGCGTTCAATAACACCAATATCGATGCCGCTGCACTGGGCGCAATCAGCGACGCGGCCCTGTACAACCTCTTCGGCGCGTCCACTGCCGGCGCATTCAACCAGCAGATTGCCTGGGCACAGGGTTACGACGCCTACGACCGTGACGGGGACAGCATCACCAACGAACCGCGCAACTGGATACTGGGCGACATCCTGCACAGCCAGCCACTGGTGCTGAACTACGGTGCACGTGGTTCCTATACCTATGACGATCCGGACCTCCGCATTCTGGTGGGCAGCAATTCGGGCTGGGTGCACATGTTCAACAACAGCGACGGACAGGAAAGCTGGGGCTTCTTCCCGAAAGAGCTGGTGACCATTCTGCCACAGCGACGCAGGAACGCCGTCTCCAGCGACCACGTCTATGGAATGGACCTGACTCCGGTGTCCTACACCTTTGACGCCAACGCGGATGGCACACTTGACTACACTGCGGGCGACAAGGCCTGGGCCTACTTCGGCATGCGCCGCGGCGGCCACTCCTATTACGCCCTGAATGTCTCCAACCCCGACAGCCCTTCTTTCATGTGGCGCATCGGGAAGGACGTCAGCGGTTTCGAGGAGATGGGACAGACCTGGTCTGAACCCGTGGTGACGCGCATACCTGGCTACGTGGACAGCGATGGTGTTGCCAAACCTGTGCTGATCTTCGGCGCCGGTTACGATACCAACAAGGATGCCTCGGGCGTCGGCACTGCCGACAGTGAAGGCCGCGGGGTATTTATTGTCGACGCCGAGACCGGCGCACTGGTGTGGAGCATCACCCCCGCCGCGGACAGCGCCACCAACATGTCCGAGTCGGACCTGGTGCATTCCGTCCCGGGAGACGTAACGGTGCTCGACAGTAATGGGGATGACCTGGTCGACAGGATCTACTTCGGCGATACCGGCGGCAACCTCTGGCGTGTTGATATGCCGGGCAACACCCTGCCCACATCAAGCCAGGACACCTGGTTTATCAGCAAGCTGGGCGACTTCAATGGCAGCACCACGCAAACGGATCGCCGCTTCTTCAATGCACCTGATGTCGTGCGCATCCGCTTTGAAGGCGAGGCCGTCGATGCCGTGGTCATTGGTACCGGTGATCGCACCAACCCCAATGCCACTGATGTCGACAACAGCCTGTATATGATTCGCGACCAGGGAACGGTGCCCTACTCCACTGCCGCGCCAAGCAGCACGGATTGTTCAGATCCCGACTTTGAGGATTTCCGCTGTGGCCAACCTTTCTCGGAGACCGATCTGTATGACATCACCGACAACGTGTTGACCAACGGTACGGACACGGAGAAGGCGACTGCCCTCGAAGCGCTGAAAGCAGCCAATGGCTGGCGTCTCGATCTGGTCAGCGCCGGTGAGAAGAGCCTGGCCAAGACCCTGACCATTAACGGGCGGGTGTTCGCAGCGACCTTTACCCCCTCAAACCTGCTCAACGACATCAATGTCTGCGAGCCACAGGCTGGCACGGGGCAACTCTACGTCATTGACCTGTACGAGGGTGATCGCAGCACCATTAACCTGGGCGGCATCATCCCCGACACCCCCTCGGTGCACTTCGGTGACGACGGGCAGATTCGCGTGCTGTTGCCCCCGGGCACCCCGGCGACCAGTGTTGACCAACCCGGCGAGGTGGACTGCAGCGGCGGTGTCTGTGACGTCAACGAGTTCCTGCGAGCCCCCTACGGCAACTACTGGTTCCAGGAGGAGTACTAAGTGAAACCACCAATCAATAACCGGGGTAATTACGGGACGGCCTACTCGGCCCGTGGCTTCACCCTGATGGAAGTCATGATCGTGGTTGTGATTGTCGGCATCCTGCTGGCGGTTGCCTTGCCGGGCTACCAGAACAGCCTGCAAAAGGGCCGCAGGGCCGAGGCCAAAGCTGCATTGCTGGATGCCGCCAACCGGCAGGAGCAGCGCATGCTCGACCGAGGAACCTACACCGCCAACCTGGCCGAGCTTGGCCTGCCCGTCCCCTTCATATCCGAAGAGGGGCACTATACGATCACTGCAGCGGATTGCGGAGATGGGCTTGATCGCTGTTATATTCTAACGGCCACACCAAGGTCCAACTCGGCTCAATCGAAAGATTCACGTTGCACCACGTTTACCCTGGATTCCACCGGCGCCAAAAACGCGACTGGATCCGACAGCGACAATTGCTGGTAGAAGAATCAACAAGAGGATGCGCTTATGTTGAAATTACGATATCCTGTGCTGGCATTACTCTGCTGTGCATGCGCCAGCGGCGCTATGGCCGAGCGTGAGTGGCCCGAACACAAGTTTGAATGCCAGGTTGTGACCGCAAGTGGCGCAGCCGGCCACGTAGCGATACAAACCCACTCAAGACAGCTCGCGCAGAAAAATGTAGTCGGCCTGCAGGCCATTACCAACAGGAATCGAGCAGAGAAAGCCGTGTCGGTCGTTCAGTGTATTGAACGCGCAAAGGGTGAGAACTTTTCCGATAGTGGTTTCGCTTTCTGGTTGACCACCCTCGAGGAGTAGAAGCCGCTGGCAGCCTGCTAACCAGGCGCCGGATTTTCAGCCACACACAAAAAAGCCGGGGCATGCCCGGCTTTTTCTTACCTGAATACGAGGAATCTTAATCCTCGTCGTCATAGGCCTCTACCTGCGGACGATCAACCAGCTCCACATAAGCCATGGGCGCTTTGTCGCCAGCACGGTAGCCACACTTGAGAATGCGGATATAACCACCGGGACGCGCCTGGTAGCGAGGGCCCAGCTCATTGAATAGCTTACCAACAGCTTCCTTGTTGCGCACACGATCGAAAGCCAGGCGGCGGTTCGCCACACTGTCTTTCTTCGCCAGGGTGATGAGCGGCTCAGCGTAGCTGCGCAGTTCCTTCGCCTTGGGCAGGGTTGTCTTGATCAGTTCGTGCTCAACCAGTGAGATGGTCATGTTACGGAACATGGCCTTACGGTGAGAACTGTTGCGGTTCAGTTGACGTCCACTATGACGATGACGCATTTTTCCAATCCTATTCTAAGGGTGCTATCTCAGCACTGCTATCTGGTCGACCCGGGGTGCTTAAGCGCTCAATACCCGGTCATCGTTTTTCAGGCTGGCCGGCGGCCAGTTGTCCAGGCGCATACCCAGGGACAACCCACGCGATGCCAGGACATCCTTGATTTCTGTCAGCGACTTTTTGCCCAGGTTTGGAGTCTTCAGCAGCTCCACCTCTGTGCGTTGCACAAGGTCGCCTATGTAGTAAATGTTCTCCGCCTTCAGGCAGTTGGCTGAACGAACAGTCAGTTCCAGATCGTCCACCGGGCGCAGCAGAATCGGATCTACTTCATCCTCTTCCTCGACCGACTCGGATTCGGATTCAGACTCCAGGTCCACAAATACTGCCAACTGCTGCTGCAGAATAGTAGCGGCGCGACGGATCGCCTCTTCCGGGTCGATGGTGCCGTTCGTTTCAAGATCCAGAACCAGCTTGTCGAGGTCTGTGCGCTGCTCAACACGGGCTGCTTCAACCACATAGGACACGCGATGTACCGGAGAGAAGGTCGCATCGAGCTGCAAACGGCCGATGGAACGGGTCTCTTCTTCAGGGTTTTCCCGTGAATCGGCGGGAGAATAGCCACGACCGCGAGCAATCGTCAGCTTCATGTTGATTTCGCTATCACCGTTCAGATGACAAATCACATGTTCGGGATTACGAATCTCGATATCGTGGTCAACCTGGATGTCCGCAGCCGTAACCGCTCCTGGGCCCTTCTTGGTGAGAGTCAGTTCGGCTTCATCCTTGCCGTTCATCACCAGGGCGACGCCCTTCAGGTTCAACAATATTTCAATGACGTCTTCCTGCACACCCTCTATTGCACTGTACTCGTGCAGCACGCCATCAATCTCTACTTCAGTGATGGCACAGCCGGGCATTGAAGACAGCAGGATACGACGCAGGGCGTTGCCCAGAGTGTGGCCAAATCCACGCTCAAGGGGTTCCAGGGTAACCTGGGCGCGCGTTGCGTTCTTCTCATCAACATTGATGACGCGCGGGGTCAAAAATTCGTTCACTGCACTCTGCATTCGGGGCACCTTTATGTAGGTTAGTCCTAAAGTGGATTACTTGGAGTAAAGCTCAACGATCAGGTTCTCGTTGATCTCTGACGAGAGATCCTGACGCTCGGGAACAGCCTTGAACGTTCCTTCCATCTTCTCAGCGTTCACTTCAATCCACTCGGGTTCGCCACGCTGGGCGGCCAGTGCAAGGGCAGACTGCACACGCAGTTGCTTCTTGGCCTTTTCGCGCAGAGACACTACATCCCCTGCCTTCACCTGGTATGACGGGATGTTTACAACCTGTCCGTTCACCAGAATTGCCTTGTGTGATACCAGCTGGCGTGATTCTGAGCGTGTGGCGCCGAAGCCCATACGGTAAACCACGTTATCCAGGCGGGATTCCAGCAATTGCAGCAGGTTTTCGCCGGTAGCGCCCTTCAGGCGAGCAGCTTCCTTGTAGTAGTTGCGGAATTGCTTTTCCAATACACCGTAAATCCGACGCACTTTCTGCTTCTCACGCAGCTGCACTCCATAGTCGGAGAGACGACCGCGGCGGGCGCCATGCTGGCCGGGGGCCGCTTCGGGTTTACACTTACTTTCCAGCGCACGTACACCGCTCTTGAGAAAGAGGTCGGTTCCTTCGCGACGGGAGAGTTTGCACTTGGGTCCTATATATCGAGCCATGTCTAGTTCTTCCTCTCAGCCTTATACGCGACGTTTCTTGGGCGGGCGACAACCGTTATGGGGAATCGGCGTCACGTCAGTAATGTTACTGATCTTGTAGCCACAAGCGTTCAGCGCACGCACGGCAGATTCACGACCCGGTCCGGGTCCTTTCACCTGCACGTCAAGATTCTTAAGGCCATATTCCTTGGCCGCTTCACCGGCACGCTCAGCCGCAACCTGTGCAGCAAACGGGGTGCTCTTGCGCGAGCCCCGGAAACCGGATCCACCAGCTGTTGCCCAGCTCAGGGTGTTGCCCTGACGGTCAGTGATCGTGATGATGGTGTTGTTAAAAGACGCATGCACGTGAGCAATGCCATCAACAACAGTCTTGGAGATTTTCTTACGAGTGCTCTTGGCACCTGGCTTAGCCATAGTTTGCTTCCTACTTTAATATCAACACTGCACTCCGGTGCAGCTACACTAAATCGGATTCGCTGTAACCAGTCGAGGCGGCAATCGTCGCCGCCGGACCCGGTACTTACTTGCGAATCGGCTTGCGCGGTCCCTTTCGGGTACGCGCATTGGTCTTGGTCCGCTGGCCGCGCAGAGGCAAGCCACGACGGTGGCGCAGGCCGCGGTTGCAGCCCAGGTCCATCAGACGCTTGATATTCATCGAGACTTCGCGGCGCAGATCGCCTTCCACAGCCATCTCAGCCACTTTTCCACGCAGAGCGTCCATCTGCTCTTCTGACAACTCGCCAATCTTGGCGTTTTCAGCGACGCCGGTTGCAGCACACAGCTGTTTGGCTGTGGTGCGACCTACTCCGAAAATGTATGTCAGTGAGATAACAGCATGCTTGTTATCAGGTATGTTGACCCCGGCAATACGAGCCATTCAACTTTCTCCAATTAATCTCTTCGCTCTGCACCACTTTCCGCAAGCCCCTGATTTTCTGAGGATTTCACATTCAATCCTGAGGGGCGGCGCGAAAGGCGCGGCATTTTAGCGATATCGTTACTAAAAATCAACCGTGCCCTGGCTATTAACCCTGGCGCTGCTTGTGGCGCGGATCTGTATTGCAGATCACCCGCACAACGCCCTTACGGCGTACAACTTTACAGTTGCGGCAGATCTTCTTTACTGATGCACGTACTTTCATCGTTACTTCTCCGTTACTGCAAACCGCTTATCGAACGCGGCCGCTACCACCATAGTTTTTCAAATTGGCCTTCTTCATCACCGAATCGTACTGGTGCGACATCAGGTGGCTTTGCACCTGGGCCATAAAATCCATCACCACAACAACCACGATCAACAGTGATGTGCCGCCGAGATAGAACGGCACGTTCGCAGTCACCACGAGGAACTGCGGGATCAGGCAGACAATGGCGATGTATGCCGATCCAAATACCGTAAGCCTGGTCAACACGCCATCTATATAGTTGGCAGTTTGCTGGCCAGGGCGAATACCTGGTACGAACGCGCCTGAGCGCTTCAGGTTGTCAGCGACTTCCTGCGGGTTAAACATCAACGCCGTGTAAAAGAAGCAGAAAAACACAATAAACACGGTAAACAGTAAAATGTTCAGGGGTTGCCCGGGGCCAATCGCCACCGCAAGATCCTGTAACCAGTCAGCGCCGCCACTGCTTCCGAACCACTGTGCTATCGAGGCCGGGAAAAGCAGGATGCTGCTGGCGAAAATCGCCGGTATTACACCCGCCATGTTTACTTTCAAGGGCAGATGCGAGCTCTGCGCCTGATACATCTTCCTGCCCTGCTGTCGCTTGGCATAGTTGACCGTAATGCGCCGCTGGCCTCGCTCGATAAAGACGATGGCAAAAATCATCACAATCGCAAAGGCAAGTATCGCCAACAGGAACAGGATGTTGAGTTCACCCTGCCTGGCCTGCTCAAGCGACTGCCCAACCGCGGCCGGCAGCCCGGCAACAATACCTGCAAATATCAGCAGGGAGATACCGTTGCCGACGCCCTTCTCGGTAATCTGCTCACCCAGCCACATCATGAATACGGCGCCGGTGACCAGGGAAGTAATGGCGATCACGTAGAACAGTATCGACGTGTCGTAACTCATTCCCTGGTTCGCCATGCCCACGGTCATGCCCGTAGCCTGTATGATAGCCAATACAACTGTCAGGTAGCGCGTATACTGACTGATCTTGCGTCGGCCGGATTCGCCCTCCTTCTTCAACTGCTCCAACTGCGGCGTCACGGCCGACATCAACTGCATGATGATCGATGCAGAGATGTAAGGCATGATGCCCAGCGCCAGGATACTCATACGCTCCAGCGCACCGCCCGAAAACATATTCGCCAGACCAAGAATCGTGCCCTGGTTCTGGTTAAACAATGCCTGCAGCTGGTTGGGATCTATTCCCGGTACCGGTATATGTGTACCGATCCGATAAACAATAATCGCCAGCAAAACAAAACGAAGGCGAGCAAAGAG
Organism: Pseudohalioglobus sediminis; assembly: GCF_008370495.1. Taxonomy (GTDB): domain Bacteria; phylum Pseudomonadota; class Gammaproteobacteria; order Pseudomonadales; family Halieaceae; genus Halioglobus. Next base: position 221,192 of record NZ_VTUX01000010.1, read on the forward strand.
CTCGCCCAGGCCTGCTTTGTTTACCGAAGGAAGCTGTCCTTGAGCCATTTAGTCCTCGACTTTCCCGCCGGCCTGCTCGATTGCTTCACGAGCGCCTTTGGTGACCTTCAAGCCTTTCAAGGTAACTGGCTTGGTCACTTCCCCGGAAAGGAAAACGCGGGCACGCGTGACATCCTGCTTCACCAGGTCAGCATTCTTCAGCGCATCCAGGTCAATCACATCACCCTCTACCGCGTTCAGCTCCGCCAGACGAATCTGCGCAGTAGTACGCGCAATACGGGAGGTAAAGCCATACTTTGGCAGGCGCTTTTGCAGGGGCATCTGACCGCCCTCAAAACCCGGCCGGACTTTGCCACCGGAACGAGACTTCTGGCCTTTATGGCCACGCCCGGCTGTCTTGCCGTGACCGGAGCCGATTCCACGGCCAACGCGCTTGCTATCTTTCCTCGCGCCCGGTGCAGGGCTCAGGCTGTTCAATCGCATTACATCAGACATTGTTTAGTCCTCAACCCGTACCAGGAAATTAACTTTGTTGATCATGCCGCGAACGGAAGGCGTATCTTCCACTTCCACGGTGTGACCAATACGACGCAGACCGAGGCCGGCAACGCACGCCTTGTGATTCCTGAGGCGACCGTTGGTGCTCTTGATCTGGGTAACTTTGATCATTGCTTTTGCCATGACGAATCAACCCAATACTTAGTTCAAAATTTCTTCGACGGTCTTGCCACGCTTGGCGGCGACGTCGTCGGGTGCAGCCATGTCACGCAGGCCGTTGAAGGTGGCACGAACCACGTTCACCGGATTGGTGGATCCATAGCACTTGGCCAGTACGTTGTGCACACCAGCAATTTCGAGCACGGCGCGCATCGCGCCACCGGCAATGACACCGGTACCTTCAGATGCAGGCTGCATGTACACCTTGGAGGCGCCATGGCTGGCCTTGACCGGATACTGGATAGTGCCGTTATTCAGCTCGACCTGGATCATGTTGCGCCTGGCCGCTTCCATTGCCTTCTGGATGGCGACTGGCACTTCGCGGGCCTTGCCGCGGCCAAAACCGACCTTGCCGTTACCATCGCCTACTACAGTCAGCGCGGTGAAACCGAAAATGCGGCCACCCTTGACCACCTTGGCAACACGGTTGACCTGGACCAGCTTCTCCTGGAGATCGCCTTCCGATTGCTGCTGTTTTTTCTGCTCGTTAAAAGCCATATCTCGTACCTTTAGAATTCCAGTCCGCTTTCGCGCGCAGCTTCAGCCAGCGCCTTCACACGTCCGTGATACTTGTAACCGCCACGATCGAAAGACACTTTCTCGATACCTGCATCCTTGGCACGCTTGGCAACCAGCTTGCCTACCTCTGCCGCGGCATCGATATTGCCAGTCGCACTCTTGCGCAAATCCGCATCCAGGGTGGAAGCAGACGCCAACACCTTGTCGCCTTCCGGCGCGATGATCTGGGCATAGATGTGCCGAGGTGTACGGTGCACGCTAAGGCGGTTTACGCCCAATGTCCGCATGCGGGCACGCGCGCGACGTGCGCGGCGCAGCCTTGAATCATTCTTTGCACTCATCTCTTATACCTGCTTACTTCTTCTTGGCTTCTTTACGACGGACATACTCGTCGGCGTAGCGAATACCTTTACCTTTGTAGGGCTCCGGCGGACGGAAGCTACGGATGTTGGCAGCAACCTGCCCAACAACCTGCTTATCTATACCCTTTACCACGATCTCGGTCTGCGAAGGCGTCTCGGCCGACACACCTTCGGGCAGTTCATACTCGACGGGGTGAGACAGGCCGACAGTCAGATTAACTTTCTTCCCGGAGACATTGGCACGATAGCCAACGCCGTTGAGAACCAGTTTCTTCTCCCAGCCTTCGCTGACGCCTTTGACCATGTTGGCAAGTAACGCGCGAGTCGTTCCGGCGATTGCCTTGGACTGCTCATCAAATGCAATGATCAACGCGTTGTCATCCTGGTTGACCTGTATGCCTTCCGCCAGAGAAAGCGCCAGGGTACCTTTGCTGCCCTTGACAGAGAAATCACGGCCATCGACCTTGACCTCTACGCCACTTGGCAGCTGTACCGGATTATTTGCGACTCTAGACATTGTGAATGCTCTTAAAAAACAATAATTAGAAAACGGTGCAAAGCACTTCGCCGCCAACGCCGGCAGCGCGAGCTGCGCGATCTGTCATCACACCCTTGGAGGTTGAGACAATCGCAACACCGAGGCCACCACGCACAGAAGGCAACTCATCCTTACCGGAGTAGTTACGCAGGCCAGGGCGGCTGATGCGATCTATTTCAGCGATAACGGGCTTGCCGTTGAAGTACTTAAGCTGGATGGCCAAACGCGGCTTCCCTGTTTCGGTGGAAGCGTTGAAATCGGCGATATAGCCTTCTTCCTTCAACACATTGGCAACAGCCGCCTTGAGCTTGGAACCGGGCATCTCTACCTCGGTCTTACCAGCCATCTGGGCGTTGCGAATACGGGTCAGCATATCTGACAGCGGATCTTGCATGCTCATTTCAGTTTCTCTCCGTTACCAGCTGGCCTTGACCAGCCCGGGCACATCACCGCGCATGGCGGCTTCGCGCAATTTGTTGCGGCACAGGCCAAATTTACGATAGACCGCATGGGGACGCCCGGTCACCTGGCAGCGGCGCTGCTGGCGTACGGGGCTGGCGTCGCGCGGCAGCTTCTGCAGTGCGATTTGCGCATCCCACTTCTCTTCATCCGAAGCATTGACGTCAGCCAGGATAGCCTTCAGTGCAGAGCGCTTCTCTGCGTACTTAGCTACCATACGTGCGCGCTTCTTCTCGCGGGCAATCATAGATTTCTTTGCCATGTAATAAAGCCTCTTAACCTTTCAGGGGGAAGTTGAAAGCACGCAACAGTGCGCGTCCTTCATCATCCGTACGGGCAGTCGTAGTAATAGTGATATCCATACCGCGCAGTGCGTCGACCTTGTCGTACTCGATTTCAGGGAAAATGATCTGCTCGGTAACACCCATCGCGAAATTGCCACGGCCATCGAACGACTTGGGGCTTATGCCGCGGAAGTCGCGAATACGCGGGATTGCGATACTGATCAGGCGCTCCAGGAACTCATACATACGGTCCGAACGCAGAGTTACCTTACAGCCAATCGGCCATCCTTCACGCACCTTGAATCCAGCGATGGACTTGCGCGCTTTGGTGACGACGGGTTTTTGACCAGCGATCTTCTCCATATCAGCAACAGCAGCCTCAAGGACTTTCTTGTCGCCGAGCGCTTCACCCACACCCATGTTCAGGGTGATCTTGGTGATGCGAGGAACTTCCATCACATTGTCCAAACCCAGCTCTTCTTTCAGCTGGAGAGCGATTTCGCTCTTGTACTTTTCTTTCAAAGTTGCCATTTCTATTACCTGTTAACCCCGACTGGACTAGCCGATAGCCTCGCCACTGGATTTAAAGATACGAACCTTGGTATCGCCGTCTACCTTGAAGCCCACACGATCACCCTTGCCAGTGGCCGGGTTGAAGATCGCCACGTTGGACGCCTGTATCGGTGCCTCTTTCTCCACAATACCACCGGCCACGCCAGCTTGCGGGTTGGGGCGAGTGTGCTTCTTAATCATGTTAATACCGGAAACAATGATCTTCCCGTTGTCCAGCACCTTGCGGACCTTACCGCGCTTACCCTTGTCCTTGCCGGCAAGGATAATCACTTCGTCGTCGCGTTTGATCTTCAACATTTCCTTTCCTCTCCTTGACCGCTTAGATAACTTCAGGGGCCAGAGAAATAATCTTCATAAACTTTTCGCCACGCAGCTCGCGTGTTACCGGGCCGAAAATCCGGGTACCGATAGGCGCTTCCTGGTTGTTCAGCAATACCGCTGCGTTATCATCGAACTTGATCAATGAACCGTCAGCACGGCGAACGCCTTTCTTGGTGCGCACTACTACAGCAGTCATGACCTGGCCTTTCTTGACCTTGCCACGAGGAATCGCTTCCTTGACGGTCACCTTGATGAGGTCGCCTACACGAGCGTAACGACGCTTGGAACCACCCAGCACCTTGATGCACATCACACGACGGGCGCCGCTGTTGTCTGCGACTTCCAAATAGGACTGTGTCTGAATCATTTCTTACTCCAAACTGCGACAGGAGCCGCATAACTCTCGCTACTTAAACCTGGGTGGCGCTCTCTACGACTTCAACCAGCTTCCAGGTCTTGCTCTTGGAAATCGGACGAGTCTCAGCAACTGTTACCGTGTCACCGATACCGCACTCATTGCTTTCGTCGTGCGCATGTATCTTGGAAGAACGTGTTATGTACTTCCCATAGACGGGATGTTTCACCCTGCGCTCAACCAGAACAGTAATGGTCTTGTCCATCTTGTTGCTGACAACCCTGCCGGTTGCCACACGTGTACGCTTCTCTGCACCTGACATGCTTAGTTACCTGCCTTTTCAGTAAGTACAGTCTTAACGCGTGCGATATCACGCTGGTTCTGCTTGAGCAGATGCGTTTGCCCGAGCTGACCAGTAGACTTTTGCATGCGCAGCTTGAATTGCTCCTCGCGCAGAGTGAGCAACTGCTTGTTCAGGTCCTCCGCGGACTTCTCACGCAATTCGCTAGCTTTCATCACATCACCGACCGTTTAACAAATGTTGTAGCAACTGGAATCTTGGCCGCCGCGAGTTCAAATGCCTCACGTGCCAGCTCCTCGGATACGCCCTGAACTTCATAGAGCACTTTACCCGGCTGAACCTGGGCTACCCAGTATTCAACGTTACCTTTACCTTTACCCTGACGAACTTCCAGGGGCTTGCCTGTAATAGGCTTGTCCGGGAACACACGGATCCAGATCTTGCCGCCACGCTTGATGTGGCGAGTCATGGCGCGACGAGCCGCCTCGATCTGGCGCGCTGTAATGCGGCCACGACCGGTCGCTTTCAAGCCGTATTCGCCGAAGCTTACTTTGCTACCGCGATGGGCCAGGCCACGATTACGACCCTTCTGGGTCTTGCGAAATTTTGTACGCTTTGGTTGAAGCATCTGCGTAACCCTTAATTAGTTGCTGTCTTCTTGGCGCCGTCAGCAGATTCTTCTCCGCCAATCACTTCGCCTTTGAAAATCCACACTTTGACGCCGATGATGCCGTAAGTCGTAGCCGCCTCGTAGGTGGCGTAATCGATATCGGCACGCAGCGTATGCAGCGGCACACGGCCTTCGCGATACCACTCGGTACGCGCGATCTCGGCTCCGCCCAGACGACCACTTACCTGAATCTTGATGCCCTCGGCGCCCTGGCGCATGGCGTTCTGTACAACACGCTTCATGGCGCGACGGAACATCACTCGACGCTCGAGCTGCTGGGCAACGTTCTGGGCTACCAGCTTTGCATCCAGGTCCGGCTTGCGGATTTCTTCGATATTGATGTGTACCGGCACACCCATCTTTTCAGTCAAGGTCTTGCGCAGGGCATCCACGTCTTCACCTTTCTTACCGATCACGATGCCCGGGCGGGCTGTGTGAATGGTAATGCGGGCAGTTTGCGCTGGCCGCTCAATCACAACGCGACTTACCGACGCATGCTCGAGAGCTTTCTCGATGTACCCGCGCACTTCCAGATCAGTTATCAACTGCCTGGAATAGTTTTTGCTGTCCGCATACCAGATAGAGTTATGGTCTTTAACAATACCGAGGCGGATACCGATAGGGTGTACTTTCTGACCCATGTGGTCGTCTCCTGATTCCTTAGCCTTCGCCGTCTGCCACTTTCACAGTGATGTGGCAGGAGCGCTTGAAAATTCGGTCTGCCCGACCCTTGGCACGGGGGCGCAGGCGCTTCATGGTCATTCCTTCATCAACGAAAACGGTGGATACTTTCAGCTCATCCACATCTGCGCCTTCATTGTTTTCAGCGTTGGCGATCGCAGAGTCGAGTACCTTCTTGACAATGTGAGCGGCCTTCTTGTTGCTGAATTCCAGCAGGCTCAGCGCCTCTTCGACAGGCTTGCCGCGGACCTGGTCTGCGACCAGACGGGCTTTCTGCGCAGATATACGCGCGCCTTTCAGTCTTGCTGCAACTTCCATTTCCTAAACCTCTTTACGCAGCGCCTAGCGCTTCGCCTTCTTGTCTACAATATGACCCTTAAAAGTACGAGTTACAGCGAACTCGCCCAGCTTGTGGCCAACCATATCTTCGTTGATCAGTACTGGCACGTGCTGACGACCGTTGTGTACGGCAATGGTCAGACCAACCATGTCAGGCGCTATCATTGAGCGGCGTGACCAGGTCTTGATCGGACGACGGTCGTTGCTTTCAAGCGCGGCTTCGACTTTCTTCATCAGGTGAAGGTCGATAAAAGGACCTTTCTTCAGTGAACGCGGCACAATCTATTCCTCTAGTCTCTAGTCAAACGACCGTTATTTCTTACCACGACGGCGCACGATCAGCTTATCGGTACGCTTGTTCTTGCGTGTCTTGTAACCCTTCGTGGGCGTGCCCCATGGGCTGACCGGGTGACGACCACCCGAAGTACGACCTTCACCACCACCATGGGGGTGATCGACCGGGTTCATGGCCACACCACGGACGGTGGGACGAACACCCCGCCAACGCGCGGCACCGGCTTTACCCAGCTTACGCAGGCTATGCTCCGAGTTGGACACTTCACCCAGGGTAGCGCGGCAGTCAGCCAGCACCTTGCGCATTTCGCCTGAACGCAGGCGCAATGTGGCGTATTGGCCTTCACGTGCCACCAGCTGAACTGATGCCCCGGCTGAACGAGCCAGCTGAGCGCCCTTACCCGGCTTCAACTCAACCGCATGCACGATAGATCCCACCGGAATATTGCGCAGCGGCAGGCAATTACCGGTCTTGATCGGTGCCGAGGCGCCGGATTGCAGGACATCCCCGGCCTTCACACCCTTGGGAGCGATAATGTAGCGGCGCTCACCATCGGAAAAAAGCAACAGCGCGATGTGGGCTGTACGGTTGGGGTCGTACTCCAAACGCTCGACCTTCGCCGGGATGCTGTCTTTAATCCGCTTAAAATCTATGACGCGGTAGTGCTGCTTATGCCCACCACCCACGTGACGGGTCGTGATACGGCCATTGTTGTTACGACCACCGTTGCGGCTCTGCTTCTCCAGCAAAGGCTTGTACGGTGCACCCTTGTGCAGGTCCTCGCCAACAACACGGACGACGTGACGACGACCGGGCGAAGTAGGCTTGCTCTTCAAAATTGCCATTGCTACGTAACTCCTTAGTCAACCGACGCAAAGTCGATATCCTGACCCTGCTCCAGCCGCACATACGCTTTTTTCCAGGTCGGCTTGGTGCTGTAACCAAAACGATTGCGCTTCACCTTACCCTTGACCTTGAGGGTGCGAACGTTATCAACCTTCACCTTGAACAGCTGTTCAACCGACTTCTTGATCTCTGCCTTGGTTGCGTCTACAGCAACCTTGAACACGAACTGGTTGTTCTCATCAGCAACAACCGCCGCCTTCTCAGAAACGTGCGGGCCTACCAGCACTTGAAATACGCGCTCCTGGTTCATGCCAGCATCTCCTCAATCTTCTTGACCGCATCGACAGTCACTACCACCTTGTCGTGAGCGATAAGGCTCACCGGGTCAACGCCGTCTACGTCGCGCACGTCAACCTTGTGCAGATTCCGCGCCGCCAGGTAGAGGTTTTCACCCACTTCCGAAGCAACGATCAACGCGTTGTCCACGCCGTACTCGCTGAGCTGCTTGACCAACAACTTGGTTTTGGGCTCTTCCAAGTCAAGGCTTTCCACGATCATCAGGCGGTCCTGACGAGCGAGCTCCGACATGATCGTGCGCAGGGCCGCGCGATACATCTTGCGATTCACTTTCTGCGAGTGGTCCTGCGGCTGCGCCGCAAAGGTCACACCACCGGAGCGCCAGATAGGCGAACGGATAGTGCCCGCACGGGCACGGCCAGTGCCTTTTTGGCGCCAGGGCTTCTTGCCACCACCAGATACCGCTGCGCGGTTCTTCTGGCCCCGGGTACCCTGGCGGGCTCCTGCGAGATAAGCAGTAACGACCTGGTGTACCAGGTCTTCGTTGTACTCTTTTGCAAACGCAACATCAGAGACGGAAACTTTTCCGCCGTCCGCATTGCCAGGCTTAACAACATTCAGTTCCACGTTAGAGACCCCCTAACCTTATGCCTTGATGGTAGGACGTACGACAACGTCACCACCGGGAGCACCGGGAACGGCACCCTTGATGAGCAGCAAATTGCGCTCAGCATCAACACGAACGATTTCCAGACCCTGGGTAGTCACCTGCTCGGCACCCATATGACCCGCCATCTTCTTGCCCTTGAACACACGACCAGGTGTTTGACACTGGCCGATAGAGCCCGGGGCTCGGTGCGAGATGGAGTTGCCGTGCGTGGCATCCTGCATGGAGAAGTTCCAGCGTTTAACACCACCCTGGAAACCTTTACCCTTGGACTTGCCAGTGACATCAACAACCTGCCCTGCCTCGAAACGCTCGACAGTCAGCTCAGCGCCGACTTCGGGGGCTTCTTCCGCCTCATCAAGCCGGAATTCCAACAGACCGCTACCCGCTTCGACACCCGCCTTGGCGAAGTGTCCCGCTTCAGATTTACTCACTTTTGAGGCCTTGCGGTTACCCGCGGTGACCTGAATTGCTCGATAACCATCGGTCTCGAGCTCTTTGATTTGAGTAACGCGGTTTGGAGAAACCTCCACTACGGTTACTGGAATGGATGCGCCGTCTTCGGTAAAAACACGAGTCATACCGGACTTACGGCCGACTAAGCCAATAGCCATTTTGCTAACCTCTCAGTGTACGGGGCTCTATACCCTCTATGGCCGCCGAAACACCCCAGTGTTCCGGCATTACACACCCGGGGCACTCACCCCGAGCAGGTCTTGCTACGAATTGTCGTTAACCAAGACTAATCTGTACTTCTACACCTGCTGCCAGGTCCAGTTTCATCAGTGCGTCTACAGTCTTCTCTGTAGGCTCCACGATGTCCAACAGACGCTTGTGCGTACGAATTTCGTACTGGTCACGTGCGTCCTTATTAACGTGCGGGGATACCAGCACGGTGTACTTTTCCTTCCGGGTCGGAAGGGGGATCGGGCCCTTGACCTGGGCGCCAGTACGGCGCGCAGTTTCCACAATCTCCTGAGTCGACGTGTCGATCAGCTTGTGGTCAAAAGCCTTGAGGCGTATACGAATACGTTGATTCTGCACCTGACCTAACTCCAATCAAATAAAAAACCAGGGATCCGCACAGGAACCCCCCGAAAAAAGGAACGCGAATTCTAGTGATCTGCCTACTGCCTGTCAAGGCTCTTGAGGAGGCTTTTTGAGCTACGCCTAACGTTGCCCACACCCTGCCGCGAATGGGGCGCGACTATACGCACACCGACCGGCCTTCGCCAGCGAAAATTCGACCGACAAGGCAAATTCACAATAAATCAGTGGGGCGGGTCAGGCGCTGGCGCATCTATGGCCGAATACAACCCGGAATCGGGGGGGAGAAATAAAATCCGGGCGGGAGGAAACACCCGCCCAAAAGGCCCAGCCGGGCTAAGCGTCAGCGCAATTCACGCAAAGTGCCGCCTCGGGGATGGCCTTGAGCCGACCTTCACCTATCTCGCCACCGCATTTTTCGCACTCGCCGTAGGTACCTTCGGCGATCTTGTCGAGCGCAACCTGAATGTCATGCAGGGATTGGCGGGTCTCATTGCCGATGGCATCTACCACCTCATCGTTTTCCCGCTCCTGGGCCTGCTCAGCAGAATCACCAGAGTGCCCCTGGGTTACATCCCGCTTGATACTGGCCAGGCGGCTGTGCATCAGAGAGCGCCGCTCCTCCAGTTCCTTTTTCAGTTCTTCAAACGCCATGATCAGGCCGCTGTCAGCATGCGATAAAGTTCATCTTTCAAGTGTACACGCCGCAATTTGGCTTCTTCTTCCGTACGCGTTGACACGGGCGTCACTTCATCTTCCATCTTTTCTATGGTGCGAGTGAGCTCGTGGTACTCATCGAACAGGCGGCGAAAGTGCGCGTTGTTCATCTTCATCTCATGAATCTGGTCATTGAGCTCGGGGAAATCGTGGTGCAAATCGTGATGTTCTACGGACATTATCCTTCCTTATAGGGTTAACAATCTTATGTGCAAAGCCTAACCGCTTGTCGCTGCCGGGCCTTGATCCAGATCAGTATAGCGAGTTCCGCCGGGCGGAAACCAGACTTGTAATCCGTCTCCGGCGACCTGACTATAGCAGGACGTAATGCGCGGAGAGACGAAATGGCACGGACAGAGAGCACGCACTCTGTACTGATGGGTTACCTGTTGTGGATATTCGGCTTCATCGGTGCACACCGCTTTTACTATGGCAGGCAGATATCCGGCGTCATCTGGTTTTTCACCCTCGGCCTGTTCTTTATCGGCTGGATTATCGACCTGCTGTTGATTCCGGGAATGTCCAGACAGGCGGACCGCCGCTTTATCCCGGGACCCAAGGATTATGACCTGACCTGGATTCTGCTCACGTTCCTGGGCTGGCTGGGAATCCACCGGCTATATATGGGGAAGTGGGTGACAGGTATCATTTACATGCTCAGCGCCGGGCTACTGGGCCTGGGCATTCTCTGGGACTTTCTGACCCTGAATGAACAGTTATCCGATGTGAATGCGGACTACTAGATCCTGCCTGCGCTGACCGGACTGTTCCCGGTCAGTGCTCCCTGGTGGCCCGGAAATTCAGCTCCGGCCAGCGCTCTTCCATCAGCGCCAGATTCACCCTGGTCGGCGCCAGATAAGTCAGATGCCCGCCGCCGTCAACCGACAGGTGCTCCGCTGCTTTTTTACGAAACTCCTCCAGTTTGCGCGGGTCCTCGCAATCGATCCAGCGCGCGGTGTATACGTTTACCGGTTCGTACAGCGCCTCTACCTTGTATTCATCCTTCAGGCGGTAGGCGACCACATCGAACTGCAATTGACCTACAGCGCCCACAATGAGTTCCGAGGAGGTAATGGGGGCAAAAACCTGTGTCGAGCCCTCCTCTGAAAGCTGCTGCAAGCCCTTCTGCAATTGCTTTGATTTCATGGGATCGGCCAGGCGGATACGCCGGAACAGTTCTGGCGCGAAGTGCGGGATGCCGGTGAACTGCAGGCTTTCCCCCTCGGTGAAGGTATCACCAATCTGGATCGTGCCATGGTTGTGCAGGCCGATGATATCGCCAGAGACCGCCGCATCCACCAGCACTCGCTCTCCCGCCTTGAAAGTCACCGCATCGGCTATCTTGACGTCCTTGCCAAGACGCACATGCTGCATTTTCATGCCTTTACTGTAGCGGCCCGAGCAGATGCGCATGAAAGCAATGCGATCCCGATGACGGGGATCCATATTCGCCTGGATCTTGAAGACAAAACCGGACATTACAGCCTCATTCGCCGCCACCACGCGCGTGGTGGTTTCCCGGTCCAAAGGCGCTGGCGCCCACTTTACAAAGTCGTCCAGCATCTCCCTGACACCGAAGTTGCCCAGGGCCGTACCGAAAAACACCGGGCTCAGCTTGCCCGCCAGGAATTGCTCGAGGTCAAACTCATGGCTGGCACCGCGCACCAGTTCTACTTCCTCGACAAATGCATCATATTCCTCGCCCAGCAACGCTCGTGCCTCGGGTGAATCCAGACCTTCAATGCGAATATCGTCAGGCAGGACAGAGCCCTTTCCTGGCTGGTAGCAGTGAATCGTATCGGAGTACAGGTTGTACACGCCCTTGAAAAATGACCCCATACCAATAGGCCAATTGATCGGGGCGCCCTGTATATCCAACACTGACTCAATTTCATCAAGCAATTCAATGGGATCGCGAATATCCCGGTCCATCTTGTTCACGAAGCTGAAGATAGGTGTGTCACGCAAACGGCAGACATTCATCAGCTTGATGGTGCGATCCTCGACACCCTTGGCGCCATCAATCACCATCAGAGCCGAATCAACCGCCGTCAGGGTGCGATAGGTGTCCTCGGAGAAGTCCTCGTGGCCGGGGGTATCCAACAGGTTTACCGTGCGTTCCCGATAGGGAAACTGCATCACCGAAGAGGTCACCGAGATACCGCGCTCCTGCTCCATGCTCATCCAGTCGGAAGTGGCATGCGGCCCCTTCTTCCCCTTTACGCTGCCCGCCACCTGGATAGCACTGCCCAGTAGCAGCAGCTTTTCGGTAATTGTGGTCTTGCCCGCGTCAGGGTGCGATATAATCGCGAACGTACGACGGGAAGCGATGGCGTTGCCGAGGTCAGACATGGGTGTTTCCGCTGGAAAAGCGCGGATTATACGCACATCACGGATATCCCGAAACGGCACTGCGACAACTTGTCCCTGCCACTGCTGCAGGCTTGCACTTATACTACGCGGGTGACCGACTCAAGCCTGCAAGCCCCTGCGCACTCTCCCACACTGGAAAACCTGCGCAGCCTGCTTATTATTCGCAGCATCGCCCTGCTGGGCCAACTGTGCGTCCTCTGCTACGTGTTAATGGTGAGCAGGACCACCGAGGACCTGCTGGGGATGACAGCAGGCCTTTCCCTGCTGGCCCTGCTGACAGTTGCCAGCTTCTGGCGCTGCAGCAAGCCGTGGCCGGTGTCGGACGCTGAGTTCCTGGCGCAATTACTGATGGACGTGCTGATCTGGACGGTACTCATGTACTTCACCGGCGGCGCCAACAACCCCTTCATCTCCTACTACATCGTGCCACTGGTGATCGCCGCAGCAGTGCTGCCCTGGCGCCACACCTGGCTGGTAGCGGTCTCCTCGCTGCTGGCATACAGCCTTCTGCTGTATTTCTTTCGTCCATTTCCCCTGTTCACGCCACATGCGCATGTGGGGCATGGCAACAGCAACGTCCACGTACTCGGGATGTGGTTCAATTTTCTCTTCAGTGCAGGGCTGATAACCTACTTCGTTGTGCGCATGGCCAGCCAGTTGCGCCTGCAGGAGGCCCGCTCGGTAGCGCAGCGAGAACAGCGACTGCGCACGGATCAGATCATGGCGGTAGCGAGCCTGGCAGCAGGCACAGCCCACGAACTGGGAACGCCACTGGCGACCATGACCGTGCTGCTGGATGAAATGCTGGCCAGCGAAGAGTTGGACACACAGACCAGGCAGGATTGCGAGCTCCTGAAACAGCAGTTACAGCAGTGCAAGAGCACGCTGCAGGACCTCGCCCACACAGCCGAACTCAACACCGCGGGAGAGAGTGAGGTTGGTGAACTGGGTTATTTCGTTACCACTACGGTAGCGCGATGGGCCGTTCGCCGCCCCGGGATAAGCTACAGGATTGAGCAGGCAGACGCGGCATCCGGTGCCATGATCGAGTATGACTCCACGCTGGGGCAGGCATTTGAAAACCTGTTGAACAATGCCGTGGATGCCGGCTCGGCAGCGGTGGAAATCACCAGCGACCGCGTCGGCAACGAGGCCGTGATACAGGTTCGCGACTGGGGTAGCGGTATCTCCCCCGAGTTGCTCGAAGATATCGGCAAGCCCATAATCCGCGCAAGTCGCTCCGGCCTGGGTATCGGCCTGTTGCTGAGTCACGCCACAGTGGAGCGCTATGGTGGGCGTGTTGAGTTACGCAACGCACCGGACCAGGGTGCTATCGCGACGCTCTATCTGCCGCTGAGAGAAACAACATGAACAGCCCCCACCTAACCATTGTGCTAGTGGACGACGACCGCACCTTTACCGCCGTGATGCAACGCGGGCTGGAGCGCCGTGGATTCGAGGCCCACTGCTGCGATAACGGGGCGGATGCCATCGAACTTTGCGCCCGCCTGCAGCCCAGTCACATATTGCTGGACCTGAATATGCCTGAAGTCTCTGGCCTGGTGGTGTTGCCGGAACTACTGCGCGTGGCACCGACGGCAAGACTGGTCATTCTTACGGGATATTCCAGCATCGCGACAGCGGTAGAAGCCACCAAGGCCGGGGCCACCAACTACCTGTGCAAACCCGCGACCATTGACGAGGTACTCGCAGCATTTGGCGATGATCCCGGCACTGAGGAGGTTGAGATCCCGGCCGAGCCTATCTCGGTTGAGCGCCTCGAGTGGGAGTATATACAGCGCGTACTGAACGACAATGAGGGCAATATTTCCGCCACAGCCAGAGCGCTTGGCATGCACAGGCGCACTTTACAGCGAAAGCTGCAGAAGCGGCCGGTACGGCGCTAAACGGCTTCTTGACCGTTAACGCGGAGCCTGTTCGAGCGCCTCGGCAAGGACCGCAAGCAGCCGCGATCCCACCTGATCCATATCCAGGCCCGGTTGCGAGAGCACGCGGGCCATCGATGTTACCCGGAGTCCACTGTAACCACAGGGATTGATCCGACCAAAGGGCTCCAGATCCATATCCACGTTGAGCGCCAGACCATGGTAGGAACATCCCTTCCTGACGCGCAACCCCAGTGACGCGATCTTGTCGCCACTAACGTACACGCCCGGCGCCTCGGGATCCGCCGCAGCTTCAATGCCGTATTCTCCCAGCAGCCTCACCAGGCACTGTTCAATCAATGTGACCAGCGCACGCACGCCAAGGCCGCGCCGCTTCAGGTCAATCAGCAAATACACCACCCATTGCCCGGGGCCGTGATAGGTCACCTGGCCACCACGGTCGACCTGGATGACAGGAATGTCACCGGGAGCCAGCACGTGCTCGGCCTTGCCGGCCTGACCCTGGGTGAACACCCGCGGGTGTTGCAGCAACCACAGTTCGTCCGGCGTATCGGCGTCCCGGGTGTCGGTGAACAACCGCATGTCCGCAAGCACAGGCTCGTACTCAGCCAGGCCGAGCGAACGTGAGCGCAGTGTCACTAGATCACCATCTGTACGTGGCCGGTCGCCATCAAATCCTGGTGCAGGGCCTGCAATTGGTCCTTGCCGGTTGCGGTTATGGTGACGGTCATGGCGGTAAACGTGCCCTTGGCGCTGTCGCGCACGGTAATGCCCTGCTCATCAAAACCCGGGGCATGGCGCTCAAACACCTCCAGCACAATCACCCGGAATTGCTCGCTACTACGGCCCAGCACCTTGATAGGGTACTCACAGGGAAATTCGATCTTCGGCGGGTCCTGATCAGTCATGACATGCGCACTCGGTCACACGGCAAAGAGGCTGGCGATCCACATCAGCACCATATCCCACAGCCGGGCAAAGAATCCGCCGGGCTCCACCGCCTCGAGGGCCACGACAGGGCCACGATAAACAGTCTCTCCATCCAGGGTCATGGTAACCGTGCCCAATTGATCACCGACGGCAACGGGGGCTTCGATATTGCTGTTGACCTCGACATTGGTGGCCAGATGCTTTTTCTTGCCGCGCGGCAAGGTCAACACCGTCTCCTCGAGGATGCCAACCGGCACATAGTCCACCTGCCCTTTCCAGATACGCGGCTTATCCAGTTCCTGGGCCGCATCGAACAGCGTGCTGGTCTCGAAGAAGCGGAAACCGTAGTTGAGCAGGCTCCGGGTCTGGTTCTTGCGAGCGCTCTTGGAACTGGACCCCATCACAACAGAAATCAGGCGCATCCCGCGACGCTCCGCTGAGGCCACCAGGCAGTACCCCGCCTCCTCGGTATGCCCGGTCTTGAGACCATCGACGGTCGGGTCCTCAGCAAGCAGGGTATTACGGTTGTACTGGCGGATATCGTTGAATGTGAATTCCCGCTCCTTGTATATCGCATACTGCTCCGGGTGGTCATTGATCATGGCTTTGGCAAGGGTTGCCAGGTCACGGGCGGTGGTAATGTGGTCGGGATCGGGCAGCCCATGCGAATTGACGTAGTAGGTGTCCACCATGCCCAGCCTCTCTGCCTGGGTATTCATCATCTCGGCGAACACCGCCTCGCTTCCGGCCAGGTGTTCCGCGACCGCTACCGTGGCATCGTTGCCAGAGGAAATGATGATCCCCCGTTGCAGGTCGGCAATGGAAACTTCCTTACCCGGCTCAATCCACATCAGCGAGGAGCCGACAAAAATGGGATTCTGTGACCAGGCATTTTCACTAACGGTGACCATATCCGTTTCCTGGACCCTGCCTTCATGTATTTCGGTCGCAAGAATGTAACTGGTCATCATCTTGGTAAGACTGGCGGGCGGCAAAGGCATATCGGCATTGTGCTCTGCCAGGACGGCACCGCTGTCGGCGTCTACCAGGAGATAGGCCTTGGCAGCAATCTGTGGCGGAGATGGCACGATCGAAGCCGCCCGGACGCCGGAAGCGGCGAGTGCCAGAAGCAGGACCAGGGTAATTCGAATCATAGGATACAGACCATAAGCTAATTGCCGGAGAAGACGGAAATGGTAACGCATGCGCACACCAACCGGAAGTTTGCCGGCGCTTAAACAGGAAATAGAAAGGGCGTCAGGGTAGCGGCTGCCCGGGTGGGTAGCCACCGTCGTGCAATTGCTGTTTAACCAGTTCCAGCTCCTCGGTGTCGGCCATTGGCCCCACCCTCACCCGATAGAGCAAGCGCCCCTGTGCATCGACCTCATTCACGAAGACAGGCACCTGCAGGAAGCCCTGAAGGTCAGCCTGCAGGCTCTCTGCGGCGCTGGCCCTGGAAAATGCCCCCAGTTGCAGATACCGGTAATGCGTTCCGGGGGCACTGCGGCGGTCATCCACTCCGGCAATATTCAGCACTGCGACCTCCACAGGCGCAGTCCCGTTTTCCATAAACCCGAGTTTGACGGCGGCCGCATAGGACAGGTCAATCAGGCGATCAGAGTGGAACGGGCCGCGATCATTGACGCGCACTACCACGCTGCGGCCGTTGTCGAGGTTAGTAACCCGGGCGTAACAGGGGATGGGCAGAGTCTTGTGAGCTGCCGATGCGGCGTATAAATCGAATATCTCGCCGTTTGACGTCTCGTGGCCATGAAACTTGCTGCCATACCAGGAAGCCAACCCCTGCTCCTTGTAGTTGCGATAGTCCTCAAGGATCTCATACGTGACACCATTGACGGTGTAGGGGCTCTTGTTACCAGCGAGCAGGATCGGGTCCGCCCGGGGCACCGCATCCGCCACGTCGGCAGCGCTGATGGATTGCAACGGTGCCGCGTCCTGCTGCTGGGAATAGCGCGTTGCCTGATATTCGTCTCCGGACTTCGGCGCCGGCGCTCCGCAGCCCAGCAGCACCAGGGCCAGGCCGGCCGCAAGTAATGCCAGCCTGATCACGCCTCAGGCACCCCCTCAGCAATGCGCTTGCTGAGCTGGTATACGCTCATTGCGTACATAGCGCTGTGGTTGTAGCGCGTGATGACGTAGAAGTTGTGCAGGCCAAGCCAGTACTCCAACCCATCCGCGAGTTCGAATTCAATGCCGATAGCCTCTGCGTTCGCATCCGCGTCGCCTGCCGGCACCAGGCCTGCGGCTGCGAATTCACCCACAGTGAATCGCGGCTGCAACTTACGCCCTCTGCTGAACATCTCCTCAGGCACATCACCCTCGACCCGCGCCGGCAGCACCACCTGTTCACCCGGGCGCCATCCATGTGCTGCAAAATAGTTGGCAACACTGCCTATCGCGTCGGTCGGGTTGTTCCAGATATCGGCCAAGTCATCGCCGTCGAAATCAACAGCGTAGCTGCGATAGCTGCTGGGCATGAATTGCCCGTAACCCATCGCTCCCGCATAGGAGCCTTTGAGTTCGAGCGGGTCCACTTTCTGGTCTCGCGTCAGGATCAGGTAGTGCTTTAGTTCGCTGGTAAAGAACTCCGAACGCCGCGGATAGTCAAAGGCGAGAGTCGACAGCGCGTCAATGACACGGTAGCTGCCGGCGATGCGCCCGTAATAGGTTTCCACACCAATAATGGCGACAATCATTTCCGCTGGCACGCCCCACTTACTCTCTGCACGCGACAGCGCCGCCCGGTGCTGCTGGTAAAACTCAACGCCCTGTTGCGCACGCTTGTCGTTGACAAAAATTTCCCGGTACTCGTACCAGGGCTTGGTTTTTTCAGCCGGACGGTCCATGGCCTCGATAATGGAATCCTGTCGACTGGCGGACTCGAAGATCGCCCGCAGGGCCTGTGGGTCAAAGCCCTCTTCTGCGACCAGCTGGTCGATAACGACACCAGCCGCCGGGTTGTCAGCGTAGTTGTTCTCCCCGGCACAGGACAGTGTGGGCCAGAGGCAGCAGGCCAGCAGGCCAGTTCTAAGAAATCGGGTCATATGAGGTATCTCTCATTCAATTACCGGAGGCCATCGGTAGAGCCATCAACAGAGCGATAGGCACAGCCATTACTGGCCTACCATGCGCTTCTCCGTGCTGACAGCCATCAGCAAGCCGAACCCGGCCATCAGCGTCACCACAGAGGTACCACCGGCGCTCACCAGCGGCAGCGGCACGCCAACGACGGGCAGAAGCCCGGCCACCATGCCCATGTTAACAAAGATATAGACGAAAAATGTCAGTGTCAGGCTACCCGCCATCATTCTCCCGAAACTGGTCTGCGCCTGGACGCCTATCCAGAAACCGCGCAATAGAATGAGGGCATACAGCGTCATCAGCAACAGTACGCCACGCAGGCCAAACTCTTCGGCCAACACGGCGATTATAAAATCGGTGTGACTCTCGGGCAGGAAATCCAGCTGCGACTGGGTGCCACTGAGCCAGCCTTTACCCTCCCAGCCCCCGGAGCCAATTGCCGTCTTGGACTGGATGATATTCCACCCGGCTCCAAGCTTGTCGCTCTCCGGATTAAGCATGGTGAGAATGCGCTGCTTCTGGTACTCCTTGAGAACGAACATCCAGGCAGGCCAGGCCGACGCGATTGCCAGCACCAGTGCACCGATGATGTAACGCCAGCCGATGCCCGCCATAAACAGCACAAACAGGCCACTGGCCGCGATCAGCAAGGAGGTGCCCAGGTCCGGCTGCTGCAGGATCAAGCCCGCCGGCACCGCCACCAGCGCGAGACCGGCCATGACATGCCTGAACGACGGCGGCAGAATCCGGTCCGACAGGTACCAGGCCACCGCCATTGGCACCACCAGTTTCATAATCTCTGATGGTTGGAAACGAAACCCGCCGATCTCCAGCCAACGTTGCGCGCCCTTGGCGCCGACCCCGAAAAACATCACCGCCAGCAGCGTTCCCACTCCCCCGAGATACAGCCACGGCGACCAGCGCGTATAACGCTGCAAGCTGATCTGCGCGCCCAGGATCATGATCACATAGGCCACGGCAAAATACCGTCCCTGGCGCACCACCGCTGCCATACTCTGGCCCGATGCACTGTACAACACGAACAGACCATACACTGTGAGCGCCAGCAGCAGTAACAGCAGTGGCACGTCGATGTGCATACGCGCGGCGGTGCTAGGTGGTTTTGCCAGGTCCGCGCTGCTCTGGTGAGGCATCTGGCGAACGTAATCGCCCATCAGGCCGGGTCCTCGAATTCGCTGCTACCGAATATCCAGGTGTCGATCACGTGCCTGGCTATTGGCGAGGCGGCAGAGCTGCCGCCGCCGTTCTCCACGATGATGGCCACGGCGATTGTCGGCGCATCAGCCGGCGCAAAGGCGATAAACAAGCCGTGGTGACGATGGCGCTCGTCCACTTCGTCTTCCTTGTAGACCGCGTTCTGGGCAATACCGATCACCTGGGCAGTACCCGTCTTGCCCGCCATCTGGTAGCGAATTCCCTTGGCAAGGTACTTGGCAGTGCCCCGTTTGCCGTGCACCACCTCGAGCATACCGTCATAGACTGCCTGCCAGTTCGCGGCGCTGGCAGCTATCGGTTCCAGCTCCGGGGCCGACACGGGTTCACCATCCATGGCCATCAACAGCCGTGGAACGCGCCGCAGCCCCTTGCTCGCCATGACACTGGTCGCCATCGCGAGCTGCATGGGCGTGGTGAGCATGTAACCCTGGCCAATGCTGGCACTGATCGTCTCGCCGGGATACCAGGTCTGCCCCAGGGCATCGCGCTTCCACTGCGTGGAAGGCAACACACCCCGGCGCTCGTTGGTGGTATCCACTCCGGTGCGCGCACCGAGTCCGTAGGGGGACAGGTAGTCATGCATGCGGTCGATAGTCAGGCGCCGACCGAGGTCGTAAAAATAGGTATCGCAGGATTCGGCAATCGCCATATTCAGGTCGACTTCCGGAGCATGTCCGGTGCCACGTATGCGCAGAATCCAGTCTCGATAGCGATGCGAATCACCGGGCAAGCGGTAATAGCCGGGGTCCGGCACCGTACTTTCCGGCGTCACCAGCCCTGATTCCAGCCCAGCCATGCCCATGAAGGGCTTGATCGTCGAGCCGGGCGGATACTGGCCCTGTATTGCCCGGTTGAACAGTGGCACATCCGGCGAATCGCGCAGCGCACTGTAGTCGGCGGTACTGATGCCATTCACAAACAGGTTGGTATCAAAACCCGGCGTTGACACCAGGGCCAACACGCCACCGGTGGCAGGATCAATGGCTACCACCGCACCCCGTCGGTCGCCCAGGGCCTCGTATGCCGCGCGTTGGATATTGATATCCAGGTGCAGCGTCAGGTCGGATCCCGGCCTGGGCGCGTACTTCTCAAGCACGCGCAAGACACGTCCGTGGGCATTGGTTTCAACGTTCTGGTAACCCACATCACCATGCAGCACATCCTCGTAGTACTTCTCTACGCCCACCTTGCCTACGTGGAAGGTCCCCCGGTAGTCGGTCTCATCGAGCTCAAAGGCTTCGCGTTCATTGATGCGGCCGACGTAGCCGAGGGCATGGGAAAACAACTCGCCGTGGGGGTAATGGCGCAGCAGTTGCGCTTCTACAACGACACCCGGCAGCCGGTAGCGATTCACGGCCAGCAGCGCCCGCTCCTCTTCATTGAGGCGGAAATGCAGCGGCACCGGTTCATAGGGCCGCCGCCGGGGCAATCGCTCGTGGAATTTCTCGACATCGCTATCTGTAATCGGCACCAGACGGCGCAACTCTTCCAGCGTGGCCTCGAGATCAGGCACCCGCTCCTTGATCACTGACAGGGTAAAGCTGGGGCGATTGTCAGCCAGCAGCACGCCATTGCGGTCGAAGATAAGGCCGCGCTTGGGAGGCAGTGGCTGCAGTTTGACACGATTGCTTTCCGACTGGGTGCGATAGATCTCGTATTCGGTGATTTGCAGGCTGTAATACCGCCCCAGGATGACGCCAAGCAGGGCGAGAACAAGCAGTATCGCGGTGACGGTTCGAGCACTGTATATCCGGGCCTCCCGGTGGGGATCCTTCAGTGCGATGTACTTGGGCATGGAACCGCTTGGCCTGATAGCTTTCTAGGGAATCGTCTATTCGCGATGATACGGGTGATTGACGGTAATTGTCCAAGCCCTGTAGAGCTGCTCCGACAATAAAATTCGCACCAGCGGGTGCGGCAGGGTCAGTGCGGACAGTGACCAGCGTCGCTCGGCGCGCTGCAGACAGGCGTCTGACAACCCGTCCGGGCCACCGATAAGCAGGCTGTAGTTGTCTCCGGACATCTGCCACTGCCTGAGCGACTCCGCCAGTTGCTCAGTTGACAGTGACTTGCCGCGCACATCCAGTGCGATAACCCTGTCACCATCGGGGATGGTCTTGAGGATCTGCTCTCCCTCCTGCTCGCGGTATTGCGCGGGTCGCGTGTTCTTGCCGCGCGCTGCCAGTGGCAGTGTCTTCCAGTCTACCTTGAGCTCTCGCGGCATGCGCCGGTGGTACTCCTGCACGCCCTCATCGACCCAGGCAGGCATCTTCGTGCCCACCGTGACAATACTGATTCGCATCAGTCGCCGCGCGATCCGGGTGGCTCTGACCAGAGACGCTCAAGATCATAAAAATCGCGCGTG
Source organism: Pseudohalioglobus sediminis (assembly GCF_008370495.1). Taxonomy (GTDB): domain Bacteria; phylum Pseudomonadota; class Gammaproteobacteria; order Pseudomonadales; family Halieaceae; genus Halioglobus. The sequence continues at coordinate 243,093 of NZ_VTUX01000010.1, forward strand.
GCCGGAAGCATCACGTGCACCACCACGTCACCGAAGTCCACCAGGACCCACTCGCCGGCGTCCTCACCTTCAACGCCCAGCGCGCGCTGGCCCTGCTTTTTTGCCTCCAGGCATACGTTGTCGGCCAGTGATTTAACATGTCGATTGGAGGTGCCACTGGCAATCACCAGGTAGTCCATGACATCCGTCAGCCCGGTCACATCCAGCGTGACCGTGTTGACCGCTTTCAGGTCGTCCAGGGCCTCGACCACCAGTTCCTTGAGTTGTTCAGCCTGCATTACTGTGTTGGCAAAGCATCATCCAGCCATTCCTCTCTAACGATAAAGTTGCTGTTGTTCAATATAGTCCAATACCCGGTCCGGCAGCAGGTAGCGAGCAGACCTGCCTGCCTGTAACAGGTGGCGAATCTCAGTAGCGGAGATGGCCAGCGGCCTTAACTCCTCAACCAGGATAGTTCCGTGGCGCTGCCTGCGGATCCAGGAGCGATCAGACCTGCGATTCTCGGCGAGCCAGTCCGCGACCAGGCCAGCGTCCGGCAACTGCCATCCGGGGCGCGCGAGCAATACGATATGCGCCACCGACAGCAACTCTTCCCATCGATGCCAGGTGTCGATTTTCCTTACGGCATCGCAGCCCATTACCAGGCACAGGCTGTGTCGGTCGCCCAGCTCTGCGCGCAGTGCCTCGAGGCTGTCGATGGTGTAGGAAGGACCGCTGCGGTGCAGTTCGCGGTCATCGCAATGCAGGCCAGGCTCATCGGCAACGGCAAGTTCAACCATCGCCGCTCGATCATGGGCAGGGCAATCAGGCGCCGCCCGATGCGGCGGTATGGCGCAGGGCATCAGCCTCAGGTGATCCAGCTGCAGGCACTCCACCAGTTCCAGCGCCGAACGCAAGTGCCCGTAATGCACAGGGTTGAAGGTGCCGCCGAGCACACCTACAGGGGCGAACTGGTCACTCAACTGCGCACCTGCCCCTCGCCCAGGACCACATACTTCTGTGAGGTCAGCCCCTCAAGACCCACCGGGCCGCGTGCGTGCAGCTTATCCGTGGAGATACCTATTTCGGCGCCCAATCCGTACTCGAAGCCATCGGCGAAGCGCGTCGAGGCATTTACCATTACCGAGCTGGAATCCACCTCCCGCAGGAAACGCATCGCGCGGGCGTGATCCCGCGTCACGATGGTCTCGGTGTGCCGGGAACTATGGGCCTCGATGTGATCCATTGCCGCCTGCAGGCTGTCGACGACCCGCACCGCCAACACAGGGCCGAGATACTCCTCCTCCCAATCTGCCTCGGTAGCCGCTATCGCCGCCGGCAGCAGGGCGCAGGTCCGCTCACAGCCGCGCAGTTCAACTCCTGCGCTGAGGTATTCGTCAGCCAGTCGCGGCAACACACTGCCAGCTATCGATGCATGGACCAGCAGCGTTTCCATGGTGTTGCAGGTGCCATATCGCTGGGTCTTGGCGTTGACAGCGATGGCCACGGCCATGTCCTCATCAGCATCCTCGTCAATGAACACATGGCAGTTGCCGTCGAGGTGCTTGATGACAGGCACCCTGGCTTCAGCACTGATCCGTTCTATAAGCCCCTTGCCACCGCGGGGCACGATGACGTCCACATACTCGGGCATGCTGATCAGCCGTCCTACCGCAGCCCGGTCGCGGGTCTCTATGACCTGCACCGCGGCTTCCGGCAGTCCCGCCTGCTGCAGGCCCAGGGTGAGACAGCGGGCTATGGCCATATTGGACTCCAGTGCCTCACTACCTCCGCGCAAAATGGTGGCATTGCCGGACTTCAGACACAGGCTTGCCGCCTCGACCGTTACATTCGGTCGCGATTCGTAGATGATACCGATGACCCCCAGGGGTACGCGCATTTTCCCCACCTTGATACCGCTGGGCATAGCGTTCATGTCACTGATACTGCCCACCGGATCGGGCAGGGTCGCGACCTGGGTGAGCCCCTCCAGCATGGAATCCACCCGCGCCGGTGTCAGCTCCAGCCGATCCATCAGCGCCGGATCAAGACCATTGGCGGCACCGCGCTCCATGTCCGCGGCGTTGGCAGCGGCCAGCGCAGGCCTTGCAGCATCCAGTGCATCCCGGGCTGCCAGCAGTGCCGTATTACGCGCGTTGGTTGCGGAGGCCGCCACATGGCGCGAGGCCGCACGTGCGGCGCGACCCACATCCGTCATGTACTGATCTAAATCCATTGGTACGGTTCTGTCTGGCAAATAAACGGCCGGGAATTATACATCAAGCGAGGGGCAATGCTCGCGCTGGGCCCACCACCCTGGGGGATGTGCGTTACCCGGCGTTAGCAAGAGCCAATTGACGCCACCAGCAGACTACCCGCAGTTGACTGGCGACGGGGCCATCCTGAGCTGTGAAGCAGAAAAAAGCGGGCCGAAGCCCGCTTTCGTCGTGTTGCTTGAGTGTCTAATTACAGACCTTCAGCGTTTTCGGACAGGTAGGCAGCTACACCGTCAGGTGATGCGTCCATGCCCTTGTCGCCCTTGTTCCAACCCGCCGGGCATACTTCACCGTGCTCTTCGTGGAATTGCAGCGCTTCAACAAGGCGAATCAGTTCGTCAATGTTACGGCCCAGCGGCAGGTCGTTTACGAGTTGTGAACGCACCATGCCTTCCTTGTCGATCAGGAACGCACCCCGGAAGGCGACGCCACCCTGCTCTTCCACATCGTAGGAGCGACAGATGTCGTGATTCACGTCAGCGGCCATGGTATAGCTCACAGCGCCAATACCACCGTCCTTCACATCGGTGTTCCGCCACGCGTTGTGCGTGAACTGAGAGTCTATCGATACCGCCACGACTTCCACACCCAGCTCACGGAACTTGTCCATGCGGTGATCCAGTGCAATAAGCTCTGATGGGCAGACAAACGTGAAGTCCAGCGGGTAGAAAAACACCAAGCCGTACTTGCCGGCCATCGCCTCTGAACGCTTGTAGGAATCAACGATTTCACCATTGCCCAGTACGGCCGCCACGTCAAAATCCGGGGCAGGCTTACCAACTAATACGCCCATGTGCTGTTACTCCTTATTGAATACATTAAGTTTCAGTTGTTGCGGCGTCCTTAACGACGCCAGTCGGACATGATACACAGGCAGCGTGAGCGCTCCAATTTGTCTGTGCGAATTGGGGGGATAGTTTTGATCTATCAGCGGGACCGGGTCGGCGCGTGGGCGGAAACCCGTCCCGGGCAATATGTTATTGACAATCATTATCATTACGATTACTTTAAGCACTTCAGCAACCAACACAGTTCGAACCATGTACGTTTGCCTCTGTAAAGGAATTACCGACACCCAGATTCGCGACGCCGTGCAGGAGGGAGCGCGCTCGATGCGCGACGTGCATGCCTCACTCGGGGTCGCCAGCCAGTGCGGCAAGTGCGGAATCACCGCGAGAGACATTGTGCGCGAGTCCCTGTCATGCAATGCAGAAGCGGAGCAGCAGCTGTTCTACGCCGCCACCTGAGCGAATTCCCGGGCCATCACCTGCGCCTGCATCACCTGTTGATCCGCAGCGCGGGGCAAATCTTTGACAGCCGCCCCGGTGCGGTCCATGCTACGGTCGACTGCTGCCAAGGAGAGTACACATGAAGGGCGACCCTAAAGTTATCGAGCACCTGAATATCGTATTGGGCAACGAACTGGTCGCCATCAACCAGTATTTCCTGCATGCCCGTATGTACAAGGACTGGGGCCTGCGCGAGCTTGGCGAGCACGAATATCACGAATCCATCGATGAAATGAAGCACGCGGACACGCTGATTGAGCGTATCCTTTTCCTGGAGGGCTTACCCAACCTGCAGGACCTGGGCAAATTGCTGATCGGCGAGAACACGCGTGAAATGCTCGAATGCGACCTGAAACTGGAGCACAAGGCCCATGCGGACCTGAGAGAGGCAATTGAGTACTGCGAAAAGGCAGGTGACTATGTCTCGCGGGACATTTTCAAGGAGATTATGGCCGCGGAAGAAGAGCACATAGACTGGCTGGAAACACAGCTCGGACTGATAGAAAAAGTGGGTCTGCAGAACTACCTGCAGACCGCTATGCATACCGTCAAGCCGGAGGACTAGGGCCTGTTCACACTAACTGAGTTGGCCCTGTTGTGACAGAAAAAGCGCCAGTCGAGGCGTGAGGAGAGAAGTTTGGTTGCTCCAAATGAACGACGAATAACGAAGAATGGCGCTTTTTCTGCCACAACCCATAGGGCTGCCGCTGGTTTCGCAACCTGCGGCGTTAGAAATTGCTTATGTGGCGCCACCACACCGCGCAATTCCTGCCTTGCAGGCCACGAAACCAGTGGCAGCAGGGCTAACTCAGTTAGTGTGAACAGGCCCTAATCCGCCGCATTGCTGGCGGCCGCCTCCTTGATAAGGGTCTGCAACTCTCCGGATTCAAACATCTCGGTCACGATATCGCAGCCGCCAATCAATTCACCATCCACCCAGAGCTGCGGGAACGTGGGCCAGTTCGCATACTTGGGCAGGTTCGCCCGGATCTCGGGGTTGGAAAGTATGTCCACGTAGGCAAAGCGCTCCCCGCACTGCATCAGTGCCTGCACCGTGCGAGCAGAAAAGCCACACTGCGGTTGGTTGGGAGACCCCTTCATATAAAGAAGGATAGTGTTGTTCTCAATCTGTTCTTTGATGGTGTTAATAATATCCATGATAAACCTGCGTCTTGTTACTTACCGCGGCCCGGAGCCACGCATCTGAAAGCCGCGCATTCTACCCTATTCTGACTGCAAAATACCCACGGCGTTCGCAGGTGATTTACAAGCGGGCCATCGGCGTCTATAGTGCTCTGCTTCGAGGCAGCCGCAGCTGCCTTTTTGCGTTTATATGGAGGACGAAAAATGTCGGCGCTGATGCCAACGTATTCCAGATTACCGGTCAGCTTTGATTACGGGGAAGGCGTGTACCTCTTCGACAAAGAGGGACGACGCTACCTGGATGGTATCGCTGGCATCGCCGTCAATGGCCTTGGGCACGCCCATCCCGGCGTTGCCGCAGCACTGACAGAACAGGCAGACAAACTGCTGCACACCTCCAACCTTTACGGCGTTGAGCTACAGGAAGCGCTGGCCGAGCGACTGTGTGAAGTCACCGATATGGAGCGCTGCTTTTTCAGCAACTCCGGCGCCGAGGCCAATGAGGCAGCGATCAAGCTCGCACGCCTGTTCGGGCATGACCGGGCCGTGGAAAAGCCGGCTATCGTGGTACTGGAAGGCGCATTTCACGGCCGCACCCTGGCGACCCTGAGTGCCACTGGCAATCGTAAAATCCAGGCTGGTTTCGAGCCGCTGGTCAGTGGCTTTGTGCGCGCGCCCCGCAATGACATCGAGGCCATTCGGCAGATAGCCGCCAACAATCCTGACGTGGTGGCCTTTATGGCCGAGCCGATCCAGGGTGAGGGCGGCATTTACGAACTGGATCCCGAATACCTGCTGGCCGTGCGCGAACTCTGTGATGAACACGACTGGCTGATGATGCTCGATGAAGTTCAGACGGGTAACGGCCGCACCGGCACCTGGTTCGCCTACCAGGACATGGGCTTTACGCCCGACGTCGTCACCACAGCAAAGGGGCTGGGCAACGGTGTCCCTATCGGTGCCTGCCTGGCACGCGGCAAGGCGGCGAGCGTGTTCGGACCGGGCCAGCATGGCTCTACCTACGGCGGCAATCCACTGGTCTGCGCGGTGGCCCTGACGGTGGTAGATACCATACTGGGCTCCGGCCTGCTCGACAATGCGGTGCGCATGGGAGCACTGATAAGAGAACACATCGAGTCGGCAACGGCCTCCTCTGGCAAGCTCAGGAGCGTCCGCGGAAAGGGCCTGATGCTCGGTTTCGAGGTCAACCGTGAGTGCCCGGAACTGGTGGCGAAGGCACTGGAACAGGGCCTGTTGATCAACGTGACCAACGGCAACACCGTACGCCTGCTGCCGCCGCTGATCATCAATGAGACCGAGGCCAATGAGCTGGCCGAGGGCGTGGCCAAACTCATACTGGGCCTTTAGCCCCAAAGCAAGAAGCAGGACAGACTGACTATGGCTGACACGCGGCATTTCCTGACACTACTGGACTTCACCCCGGGCGAACTGCAGCAGCTCATCCAACGGGCGAGCAAAATGAAGCAGGACCACCACGCGCGCACCGACGAGCGCCGTTTCACCGGCCACGTGCTGGGGATGATCTTTGCCAAATCGTCCACCCGTACCCGGGTATCATTTGAAGCCGGGATGACCCAACTGGGCGGGCATGCCATGTTCCTGTCCCCGGACGACACCCAGCTTGGCCGCGGCGAACCTATCGAGGACAGCGCACGGGTCATATCCTCGATGGTCGATATCGTCATGATTCGCACCTTCGGCCATGACATTGTCGAAACTTTCGCGGCACACTCCTCCGTCCCGGTCATCAACGGGCTAACCGACGACTACCACCCCTGCCAGTTACTCGCGGATATGCAGACCTTCCATGAGCACCGCGGCAGCATCAATGGGAAAGTGGTGACCTGGGTGGGTGACGGCAACAACATGGCCCAGAGCTACATCAACGCGGCCCGGCAGTTCGATTTTGAATTGCGCATCGCCTGTCCCCCGGGTTTTGAACCTTCCAGCGAACTGCTCGCGGCAAATCGCGATCGCGTCAGCATTGTGCGCGACCCGAAGACTGCAGCGGAGGGCGCCCACCTGGTGGTGACCGATGTCTGGGCCTCCATGGGCCAGGAGGCCGAGCAAAAGGCCCGCGCCGCCGCGTTTGCGGGCTACCAGGTCAACGCCGAGCTGATGAGCCGGGCGGCCCCGGATGCGCTGTACATGCACTGCCTGCCCGCGCATCGCGGTGAAGAAATCAGCGCTGAGCTGATGGACGCGAGCGACACGGTCATCTGGGACGAGGCCGAGAATCGCCTGCATGCGCAAAAAGCGGTAATGGAAGCCCTGCTATTGGCAAATCGCTGAGCCAAGAGCCCACGCACGAACATCGCCTCGGGTGGCGGCAACCCCGGGTCGACTTTGCGCCGGGGGGGCATTGCCTGCAGTACCCCGGCCACCGAAACGCTCATTCCTTGCCCGAGAACGGCCACCCTCCCCGGCCATAAGACACGTTCGGAACTATCAACAAGTTATCCACAAAATAAACCCAGACTGGTGCCTTGCAAATCCGCCCCGGCCGCACTATCTTGTATATCGCTGACCCATAAACCCCAATATATGGGGTGAGGCGTGATCAAACAATGACCAATAGGCCTCATTTTGTCACCTCACTGTTACGCTTTTGCACACGTCTGGCGGCCAGGGGAACAGCCAGCCCGATGCGAGCTGGCAACGCGGGCAGCAGGCGGTATAGCGGGCAAGGCATGCGGCCAGGCACTGGGGCAGCCCGCCGCACCGGCGGCGATGTCCCACCAGGCCTCCCAAAGCCAGTCCCGTGGCAACAGCAGAGCCATGCACAACAATAAGGCCGCAGGCCAAATCAGTTCGGAGTAGCAATGCAGACAGATACTAACCAGGCCATTTCCGGCGCAGTGGACAACACCCACGGCCAGGCAACCGGCGCGGTCAGCGGTGGTATAGCCGCCACGGCGCCCGGACAGCTGCGCGTCATCAAACGTAACGGCACGGTGGTCGCCTTCGAGGAAAGCAAGATCTCAGTTGCCATAACCAAGGCATTTCTTGCGGTAGAGGGCGGCACGGCGGCGGCATCCAGCCGCATTCATGAGACCGTGGCGAAACTGACCGACCAGGTCGCCGCCACGTTCAGACGACGTATGCCCTCAGGCGGCACCATTCACATCGAGGACATCCAGGATCAGGTGGAACTGTCATTGATGCGTGCTGGCGAGCACAAGATTGCCCGGGACTACGTGATCTATCGGGAAGAGCAGGCTCGCAAACGCGCCGCCAAGGCCAGTCTCTCCCAGGAAACACAAGCCGCTGCCAGTGCCATCAATGTGGTGCAGGCTGATGGCAGCCGCGCTCCCCTTGACCTGGACCGTCTGCACACGATTGTCAGCGAGGCCTGCGTCGGGCTCGATGATGTCAGCGAAGCCGACATTCTCGATGAGGCGCTAAAAAACCTGTACGACGGGGTCACGGCGGACGAGCTATCCACTTCTCTCGTCATTACCGCGCGCACCATGATCGAACAGGAGCCCAACTACTCCTTCGTCGCGGCCCGGTTGCTTTCGGACAGCCTGCGCGCCGAAGCGCTCTCCTTCCTCGGCGTTGCCGAGACAGCCACGCAGGGGGACATGGAGCACTTGTACGCCCGCGCCCTGCCCGCCTACATTGCCCGGGGTATTGAGCTGGAACTACTGGCGCCAGAGCTGGCCAGCTTTGACCTGGAAAAACTCGGCCGCGCACTGCTGCCAGAGCGGGATCTGCAGTTCACTTACCTGGGCCTGCAAACCCTCTACGACCGCTACTTCATTCACAGCGCAGAGACACGCTTTGAATTGCCGCAAATCTTTTTCATGCGCGTTGCCATGGGACTGGCAGTGGAAGAAACCGCGCGCGATGACCGGGCGATCGAGTTCTACAAGCTCCTGTCATCCTTCGACTATATGAGCTCTACCCCGACGCTGTTCAACGCGGGCACATTGCGACCGCAGCTGTCCTCATGCTACCTGACCACGGTACCGGATGACCTGCATGGCATCTATGGCGCAATCCAGGACAACGCCATGCTATCCAAGTTTGCCGGCGGGCTGGGCAATGACTGGACGCCAGTGCGTGCCCTGGGCGCCTATATCAAGGGCACCAATGGCAAAAGCCAGGGCATCGTACCCTTCCTCAAGGTGGTGAACGACACGGCGGTTGCGGTCAACCAGGGCGGCAAGCGCAAAGGCGCGGTCTGCGCCTACCTGGAAACCTGGCACCTCGATATCGAGGAATTCGTAGAGTTACGTAAAAACACGGGCGACGATCGCCGTCGCACCCACGATATGAACACGGCCAACTGGATTCCTGACCTGTTCATGAAGCGCGTTTTCAATGGCGAGGACTGGACGCTGTTCTCACCCAGCGACGTACCGGACCTGCATGATCTCTACGGTCGAGCCTTCGAGCAGCGCTACCAGCAATATGAAGCGATGACCCGCAGCGGTGAAATCACGCTGTTCAAAACCGTCAAGGCGGAGAACCTGTGGCGGAAGATGCTGGGCATGTTATTCGAAACCGGGCATCCGTGGATGACCTTCAAGGATCCCTGCAACCTGCGGTCACCGCAGCAGCATGTAGGCGTGGTGCACTCCTCCAACCTGTGCACGGAGATCACCCTGAATACCAATGCCGACGAAATCGCCGTCTGCAACCTGGGCTCGGTGAACCTGCCGCAACATATTGACGACAATGGCCTCAACCTGGAAAAACTGCGCAACACCGTGCGCACCGCAGTGCGCATGCTCGATAACGTCATCGACATCAACTACTACTCGGTGGACAGCGCGCGCAATTCCAACTTCAAACATCGCCCGGTAGGCCTCGGCCTGATGGGCTTCCAGGATGCCCTGTACAGGCAGCACATTGCCTACGGCTCCGATCAGGCGGTCACCTTCGCGGATCGCTCGATGGAGGCCATCAGCTACTACGCGATCGAGGCTTCCAGTGAACTGGCGGCGGAACGCGGTACCTACTCGAGCTACCAGGGGTCGTTGTGGAGCCAGGGAATTTTCCCCATCGACTCAATCCAGAAGCTTATTGAAGAGCGCGGGGCCGATTACATTCAGGTCAACCAGGAGCAGACACTGGACTGGGCAAACCTGCGCGCACAAGTACTGCGCCAGGGCATGCGCAACTCCAATGTCATGGCGATCGCACCCACCGCCACCATCGCCAATATCACAGGAGTATCCCAGTCGATTGAGCCCACGTACCAGAACCTGTATGTGAAATCGAACCTGTCAGGCGAATTCACTGTGGTCAACCCGTACCTGGTCAAAGACCTGAAAGACCGCGGACTGTGGGATGGGGTGATGGTCAACGACCTCAAATACTTCGACGGTTCAGTGCAGGCTATAGATCGCGTGCCAGCGGACCTGAAAGCCATCTACGCGACTGCCTTCGAAGTGGAGCCCCGGTGGCTCGTCGACTCCGCAAGCCGACGGCAGAAGTGGATCGACCAGGCCCAGTCGCTGAATCTCTACATCAACAACGCCAACGGCAAGAAACTCGATATCACCTACCGGATGGCATGGTACAGCGGCCTGAAAACCACCTACTACCTGCGCTCACTCGCCGCAACGGGCACGGAGAAATCGACCATCGAGACCGGCGCACTCAATGCGGTATCCAGCGATACCGCGACGCCCGCGCCGGTGCCGGCGGCCTGCTCGCTGGACGACCCGGACTGCGAGGCCTGCCAGTAAGCGCAGGCGCAGAGCGGGCCAGGCAGCAGGATTCTGAAACGAACGACCAGGGAATAGCAACAGATGTTAAGTTGGGACGATTACCACAAGGAAGACACCACCCCGGCAGCGGCTGCGCCGCAGCCAGCTACCGCGCAGCCGCCGGTGCAAAAACCAGCCCACGTTGAAGCCCAGCCCGGGCGCCCCGTGCAACCCACAGAACCGCCGGTTACCCAGGCTGCGCCCATGCATGCCGAATCACCGGAGGCGGCCCCGAGCCCCGCTGCGAGCGTGGCACAGGCGACCACAGCAAACGCGCAGGCAGCCATTGACCCACTGGCGCGCGCAGCCGCTGCAGTGGCAGAGATTGATGTAGCCCGCGGACTGGAAGAGCTGGAAATGGGCGCAGCCAGAGTCTCTGTAGACGAAAAAGCCATGATCAACTGCCGCGCCGACCTGAACCAGCTGGTGCCATTCAAGTACGACTGGGCGTGGCAAAAATACCTGGACGGCTGCGCCAATCACTGGATGCCACAGGAAATCAACATGACCGCAGACGTGGCCACCTGGAAAAGCGCAGACGGTCTCAGCGAAGACGAACGTCGCATCATAATGCGTTCACTGGGTTATTTTTCCACGGCAGATTCACTGGTCGCCAATAATCTGGTGCTGGCCATTTACCGACTGATAACCAACCCGGAATGCCGCCAGTATCTCCTGCGCCAGGCGTTTGAAGAGGCCATCCACACCCATGCCTACCAGTACTGTATCGAGTCTCTGGGCATGGATGAGGGCGAGGTATTCAATATGTACCGCGAGGTACCCTCGGTGGCCGCCAAAGCCGCCTGGAGCCTGAGCCACACCCATAGTCTGTCGGATCCCACGTTCAACACGGGTACGCCGGAAACCGACCAGGAGCTGCTGCGCAACCTGATCGGCTTTTACGCAGTTACCGAGGGCATCTTCTTCTACTGCGGCTTTACCCAGATACTCTCCATGGGTCGACGCAACAAGATGACCGGTGTCGCGGAGCAATTCCAGTACATCCTGCGCGACGAGTCCATGCACCTCAATTTCGGCATCGATGTGATCAACCAGATCAAGCTCGAGAATCCACAGCTGTGGACAGACACCTTCCAGCAGGAGGTGGTACAAATGATTCTCGAGGGCACTGAACTGGAAGTGCAGTACGCGCGAGACACCATGCCGCGCGGCGTGCTGGGTATGAATGCCGCGATTATGGAGGAGTACCTCCACTTCATCGCCAACAGGCGGCTGTCTCAACTGGGGCTGCCGGAACAGTTTCCCGGGGCGCAGAACCCTTTTCCCTGGATGAGCGAGATTATGGACCTGCGCAAGGAGAAAAATTTCTTCGAAACCAGGGTCATCGAATATCAGACTGGCGGCGCATTGAGCTGGGACTGATGTCCCCTCATCGCGCCTGGCTTAACGCGAACAAACGCTATATTGACGCGACGACAATAACAACGGTGACGGCCGAGGATCATTGAATGTCTGACAAAAAGCCCAGCGAAACCGAAACCATCCTCATGGCACTGGACCAGATCAGCCAGACCATCGACGTTATGACCAGTGTGGTCAATCGGTTACGAAATTATGTGCAGCAACAGGAAGTCGCCGCCACCGAAAGCTCACAGGAACATGCGACAGAGGTCCAGACGGACCGCGTACTGCACTGAATCAACGGTGCGACGGGCACGCTGCCGCATGCCCTTGCGCCCCAATCGCCCGCTACTGAGCAGACGCCATGGAAACCGTTATCGTCGCTGCTGTCGTGATCGTTGCAGTGCTTGCACATGTTGCCCTGTATCGCTGGGTCCGATTCAAAATCCATGAAGGCGTCATTATCCAGTTCCTGCGTGACGCTGCGGAAAATGGCGCGGCTGGCAGCAGCGCTACCGACATTGCCGCGCACACCGAATTGCCCCTAAAGCGCGTTCAGGCAGTTTGTGCGCGCAGCAACGCCGTGTGCGCCGACGCCAGCACCCCGGACAATTGGCGAACCAACTGAGCAGCGAATGATTAGCGGATTCGACAGAATCATACTGGACGTACCCGACCTGCATGCAGCGCGGCGCGACTACGAAGTGTTGCTTGGTCCGCTGGCAGATGCTGACCAAATTCGTCTCGCCAACGTTGATATCCAGCTGCAAGCAGCTGGGCATCCGGGGCCGGCCGGTATTCGCGGCCTGGACCTGCGGGACGACGCGCTGCCCCCCGGCAGCATCGAGCCACTGAACACGGATACCAGGAAACTCGCGCTGGCGCGCACACACTTCAGGGATGCCGGTTACAGCGACTGCCACACTCGAACTGGCATCTATGCAGTCGACCACGTGGTATTGCAGTCAAACGACGCGGACGACTGCATCCGCCTGTTCAACCGGGACCTCGGCCTGCGCCTGGCACTGGACCAGGAGGTCCCTGAATGGGGCGGTCGCATGCTGTTCTTCCGCCACGGAAAGATGACCCTGGAAGTCATCCAGAGTACCAGGCAACCACCCGAGCAGGACTTTTTCTGGGGCATCACCTATCTCTGCCGGGACATTGACGAGACGGTTGCGGTGCTTGACGCAAGCGGGGTTGCGCATTCACCCATACGCACCGGGCGCAAACCGGGAACCCGCGTCACCACGATCAAGAGTCACTGCCTGGGGCTACCTACCCTGGTGATCGGGCCGGACTAGCCCCCGGTGCGCGCAACTGCACGCGAAACAGGATCATTGCCGTCAACACCAGTACCTCCGCACTGGACTCAAAGATCTCCTCAAACACCTGGCCGGTGACGTTATGGAAGACCGGTATCTGGTCCACTGCCTGGGAGAGGAAAAACACACCGGCCCAGGCCAGTGCAAACAAAGCCCAGGGCAGGCGACCGCGCAGGGCGGCCTTGAACGTGGGCGCCTGGGTCTTGAGATAGCGGTACAGCACTACCAGGAACAGGATAACGATCGCGGCAAGAAACAACTTGCTCGAGAGCGGTATCAGCTCGTGGCTGAAGAAGCGTTTGAACTGTGTGGCCTTGGCGTGTTCCGACACCTTGTAATGGTAGTCCGCCTCGCGCAATGCGTAGAACATCAACAGGTAGCTCAGCTGTGTATAAGCCACACGGCGCTGGCCATCGACCAAGACGAACAGGCAGGCAAGGCCGAAGGCGATAAATATGGCGGTCTGCCCCACCAGCTGCACCGGACCCTCATCCTCAATCAGTTGCTTTAGGTATACCTGGTCGTCCACGCCAAGCAGCCAGGTGGCCGACGCCACCATGCCAAGCAACAGAACCAGGAATATGGCGACAGTAACGCTTTGACCGGGATAGGGCTTGGGATGCATGAATGACCTGCGCAACGATTGATGGATAGGATGCGCGCACCATACCAGAATGCCGAAGCGGATTTCCGTGCACTATTGCCAGCTGTCTGCCCCACTGGACCACATAATGTATTCGCTGTAAACTTCCTGCCCTGCTGAGCGAGAGCGAACCGCGCCTGCACGTGGACCGTGGCGCCGACCTATGGCCAGCAGGATGCGCCTGGACTACACTTCATGGCCCCATAAACACCACACCAACCCGAGACAGGACACTGACATGATCTATGAGAGTGCCCAGCTAACGATCACACGCCTGGAAGGCGATATCGCAGAGCTGAACTTCGACCTTCAGGGCGAATCCGTCAACAAATTCGATAACGCCACCGTAACCAGCCTGACTGCCGGCCTGGATGCGCTGGAAGCCGAAAACGGTATCAAGGGCCTGCTGGTCACCTCCGGTAAGCCGGTGTTCATCGTCGGTGCTGATATTACTGAATTCACCAGTTTGTTCGGCGCGTCCAAAGATGACATCAAGCCCTTCACCGGCACCAACAACAAGAACTTCAATCGCATAGCGGGCCTGCCCTACCCCAGCGCTGTAGCCATCAATGGTTTCGCCATGGGCGGCGGCCTCGAGGTGTGCCTGGCCTGCGATTTCCGCGTAATGAGCACCGCCGCCAAGATCGGCCTGCCAGAAACCAAGCTGGGCATTCTCCCCGGCTGGGGCGGCACAGTCCGACTGCCGCGCATCATCGGCGTTGACGAGGCCGTCATGTGGATGGCGACAGGCGCCGACAAACGCCCTGATGACGCCCTGAAAGCGGGCGCGGTCGATGCCGTGGCAGCGCCGGACCAGCTCCGCGATGTGACCCTGGCCACCCTGCAGAATGCCATCGACGGCAACCTGGACTATGCCGAGCGCCGCGCGCGCAAGCATGGCCCACTGCCCCTGAATGACACGGAAGCCATGATGAGCTTCTTTACCATCAAGTCCATGGTCGCGCAGCAGGCCGGCAAAAACTACCCGGCACCCATCAAGGTGGTCGACGTGATCGAACAGGCCCGCTCCATGAGCCTTGAAGACGCGCTGGATGTAGAAGCGGACGGTTTCGCTGAACTCGCCACCACACCGGTCGCCTCTGCGCTGGTCGGTGTATTCCTGAACGACCAGTTACTGGGCAAGAAGGCCAAGGGCTGGGAAAAGCAGGCGGACAAGAAGATCGAACAGGCGGCGGTACTTGGCGCCGGTATCATGGGCGGCGGCATCGCCTACCAGAGTGCATTGAAAGGCACGCCAATCAAGATGAAGGATATCAACCAGGACGGCCTCGACCTGGGACTGTCCGAAGCCAACAAACTGCTGGCCAAGCGTGTGGCCCGCGGCCGCATGACACCGGACCAGATGGGCGACATCCTCAACAGTATCGACCCGACCCTCACCTACGCCGGCTTCGAGGACGTGGATATCGTCGTCGAGGCGGTGGTGGAAAACCCCAAGGTGAAACACGCTGTGCTGGCGGAAACCGAGAAACACATCGACAAGGACGCCGTACTGGCCTCCAACACGTCCACGATTTCCATCACCTACCTGGCGGAAGCGCTGGAACGTCCGGAAAACTTCTGCGGCATGCACTTTTTCAACCCGGTACACGCCATGCCTCTGGTGGAAGTCATCCGTGGCGAAAAGACCTCTGATGCGGCAATCGCGCGCACCGTGGCCTACGCCAACAAGATGGGCAAGAAGGCCGTGGTGGTAAACGACTGCCCCGGCTTCCTGGTCAACCGGGTGCTGTTCCCCTACTTCGGCGGCTTCAACATGCTGCTCCGCGATGGCGCAGACTTCCAGGCCATCGACAAGGTAATGGAACGCTGGGGCTGGCCCATGGGTCCGGCGTACCTGATGGATGTGGTCGGGATTGATACCGGCGTACACGCGGCCAACGTGATGGCAGAGGGCTTCCCCGACCGCATGCAGCCCGATTTCAAGAGCGCCACCGAAGTGATGTTCGAGCTGGACCGCTACGGCCAGAAGAACGGCAAGGGCTTCTACGAGTACGTGGAAGACAAGCGCGGCAAACCGAAGAAAACCGTTAACGAAGACGTCTACAACATGATTGCGGATGTGGTCGGCGAGCGCACTGAGTTCGACAAGGAAGACATCATCATGCGCATGATGCTGCCCATGGCCATCGAGATGGCCCGCTGTGTTGAAGAAGACATCGTCGGCACGCCTGCTGAAGCCGATCTGGCCCTGCTCTACGGCGTGGGCTTCCCACCCTTCCGCGGCGGTATCTTCCGCTGGATGGACACCGTGGGACTGGACGCGATCAAAGCGGCGTCAGAGAAGTTCGCCCATCTCGGCAAAGCCTATGAGCTGACCGATCGCATGAACGAAATGCTCGCCAATGGCGAGACCTATTACTGAGTCAGGGCAGGAATAAAGGAGAAATACTGTGAGTTTGAATCCGAGAGATGCAGTGATCGTCGACTACGCCCGCTCAGCAATGGGGCGCTCCAAGAACGGTTGCTTCCGCAACGTGCGCGCAGACGACCTGTCCGCCGCCGTAATCAAGGGCATGCTGGCACGCAATACGGCGCTGGATCCGGCCGAAATCGATGACATGATCTGGGGTGCCGTTATCCAGCGCGGTGAGCAGGGTATGAATCTGGCGCGCATGATCGTACTGAACGCCGAACTGCCGCACTCCATTCCCGCGCAGACGGTGAATCGCCTGTGTGGTTCATCCATGAGCGCCCTGCAAACCGCGGCGGCGAACATCATGGCTGGCGTGGGTGATGTCTACCTCGTGGGCGGCGTGGAACACCTGGGTCACCTGCCGATGATGGATCCCAGCAACGTGGATCCCAATCCGCGTATGGGCCGCTCCGTGGCCAAGGCCGCGGGCATGATGGGCATGACGGCGGAGTACCTGGCGATGATGCACGGCATCACCCGCGAGGCCCAGGATGAGTTCGGCATGCGTTCCCACCAACTGGCGCACAAGGCCACCATCGAAGGCAAGTTCAAGCGTGAGATCATCCCCATCGATGGTCACGACGAGAACGGCGCCCTGGTGTCAGTAGACGTGGACGAGACTATTCGGCCGGAAACCAACCTGGAAGACCTGGCCAAACTGCGGCCGTCATTCAACCCCCAGGGCGGCACCGTCACCCCGGGCCAGTCCTCACAGATATCTGATGGCGCCTCGGCGATGCTGATGATGTCTGCTGAAAAAGCCCAGGCACTGGGCCTCAAGCCTATCGCCAGGGTCAGGGCGATGACACTCGCGGGTGTTGATCCCTCCATTATGGGGTATGGGCCGGTTCCCTCAACCAAGAAGGCGCTTAAGCAGCTTGGTCTCAGCATCGATGACATCGACATGGTGGAACTGAACGAGGCCTTTGCGGCGCAGGCATTGCCGGTGCTGAAGGACCTGGACCTGCTCGACAAAATGGATGAAAAGGTCAACGTACACGGCGGCGCGATCGCCCTGGGCCACCCATTTGGCTGTTCCGGAACCCGCATCACCGGCTCACTGCTCAATGTCATGGAGGAACGTGATCTGACACTTGGCGTTTCCACCATGTGCATCGGCCTGGGACAGGGCATCACCACGGTGGTGGAGCGCGTCTAACCGGCTTCACCTGGCAAAAGGCCCGCTATACAGAGACTGTGTAAAAACACGCTCTAGCGGCCTTGAACTAAAAAGCCCAGCTGATTTCAGCTGGGCTTTTCTCTTTTCGGTACCTGATTCTCAGGGGGTGTATTACCTCATCGCCGCCAGCAACCTCGGCACACCCACCTCA
>NZ_VTUX01000011.1 GCF_008370495.1 Pseudohalioglobus sediminis
TGGTCAGCTTTATGGAATATGATCTAGGATTCTTTGATGAGGATGTGGGGCGGGTCGAACCCGCCGCCAATCCTTTTTTACCGGAAGTGTAAACCATGTCTCCGGTATAAGGTGTAAACCATGTGTCCGGGATACACCTTTGCGTTATTGGCGGTGAGGGAGGGATTCGAACCCTCGATACGTTTCCGTATACACACTTTCCAGGCGTGCGCCTTCGACCACTCGGCCACCTCACCGTTGAGGGCGCGCATAATAGCACAAGCGGGTGTGGTTTCCAGCACCTGTGGCAGGGAAATTCTCGCCAGGCTAATGACCCGGGGGACGCTACTGTCGGTTCATCCGCGGGAGTGGCCGGGCACCCGGCTCGGTACTGCGCATGGGGTTGATATCGAGACCGCCGCGACGGGTGTAGAAGGCCTGGATTTGCAAAAATTCCGGGGTGGCGCGATGCCCGATATCCGCGAACATCCGCTCTACGCACTGCTCATGAAATTCCTGGTGCTGGCGGAACGCGATAATATACTGCAGCAGGCTGGCGCGTTCGATCAGGTCGCCGCGATAGTGGATCCACACGCTGGCCCAGTCAGGCTGGCCGGTAACCGGGCACAGTGAGCGCAACAGGTGGCTGTGCACCGTGTCCTCACCGCGCTGACCGGTCGTGACCAGGAGGTCGCGCTCGGGGTGCAGGCCGCCAGCGTGTAGCGCCAGTTGGTCGATGCACTCCCCGGTGAGAGGCTCGCCGCACAAAGCCGGTGCGGTAACGGGCAGTAGTTCGAGCCCTATCTCGGCACCAACCACCCCGCCGACATCCTGCCTGATGCGCGTGGCCACGGCGTCAGCCGAACCATGCCGAAGGTTATTCAGCGAATTGAGATACAACTTCAGGGACTTGGATTCCACCATATTTGGCGAATCGGCCGGGATGCTAATGCGCCCTACCCTGACCTCGGGCTTGCCTTGCTCATCCAGCCAGGACAACTCATAGGCATGCCACAGATCAACGCCAAAACAGGCTGAATCGATGTCGATGCCGGCTGCCCTGCGACCCGGCGCACGCGGAATGGGGTAAAGGACATCCGGGGCGTAAGCATCCGGAGCCGCGGTAACTTTGCCCAGGAGCATGTCATCACCGTAACCAGCCACTGCCTATTGCCTCAGCCGCTTGCCAGTATTGAGCAGGTGCATGCTGTAGCTGAACGCGATGACGGTAAATAACGCGATCATGCCAAAGGCAAACGGCAGGCTGACATCGGACACACCCAGCACGCCATAGCGGAAGGCGTTGACCACGTAGACCAGTGGATTCAGCTTGGATACAGCCGCCCAGAAATCGGGCAGCAGGTCCATGGAATAAAACACGCCTCCAAGGTAAATGAGCGGTGTCAGCACAAACGTGGGAATAATGGAGATGTCATCGAAGCTATTGGCGTAAACCGCATTGATGAAGCCAGCCAGAGCGAACAGTGTAGAGGTCATCAGCACCACTACGACGACCACCAGGTAACTGTGAATGTGCAGTTGCGTGAAAAATAGCGAGACCAGCGTGACCACCAGGGCCACGAGCAAGCCGCGCGTCACGCCGCCTATTACGTACCCCATGAGGATAATATAGTTCGGCGTTGGCGATACCAGCAGTTCTTCCACGCTGTGATTAAACTTCGACCCGAAAAACGATGACACCACGTTGGAATAGGAGTTGGTCACGATGGCCATCATGATCAGCCCGGGAACCACGAACTGCATATAGGTAAAGCCGCCCATGTCACCGATGCGCGAACCGATCAGCGAACCAAAGATGACGAAGTAAAGTGACATGGTGATCGCCGAGGGCAGCAGCGTCTGCGTCCAGATACGCAGGTAGCGCCGCACTTCCTTGCGCAGAATCGTGGAGAAGGCGTTGAACTGCTCACGGGCGTTCATGCAGCGCCCTCCACCAGGGTTACAAACATTTCCTCGAGTCGGTTGGCGCGGTTACGCATGCTGCTGATGGCAATGCCCCGCTCATCCAGCGCGGAAAACACCTGGTTGATGTGCTGCCCCTTCTGAACCTCCACCTCCAGGCTGTGATCCTCCAGCTTGCGGCACTGGAAGCCGGGGATATCCAGGTCGTCCGGTACTTCCTCGACACTGTCGAGGATAAACACTTCGCGATGGAGACGACGCAGTAGTTCCCTGATCGAGGTGTCCTCTACGATTTCACCTTGATTAATGATGCCGATATGGCGACAGAGCGCTTCCGCCTCCTCAAGATAATGCGTGGTAAGAATAATCGTGGTGCCCTCGGCATTAATTTTCTGCAGGAAGTCCCACATCGCGCGGCGCATTTCGATATCCACGCCCGCGGTGGGCTCATCGAGGATCAATAACCGGGGTTCATGCACCAGCGCCCTGGCAATCATCAATCGGCGCTTCATTCCGCCCGACAGATTCCGGGATGCCTCGTCACGCTTGTCCCACAGGCCGAGTTCCCTGAGGTACTTCTCCGCCCGCTCGCGCGCCAGTTCTACAGGCATGCCGTAGTAACCGCCCTGGTTAACCACGATATCGAACACCTTCTCGAACATGTTGAAGTTGAATTCCTGCGGCACGATGCCGATATATTTCTTGGCCGCTGGGAAGTCTTCATCAATGTCCGCATCGAACACCTGCACCCTGCCAGCTGTCTTGCTGACAAGTGAGCAAATAATGCCTATCGTGGTGGATTTTCCGGCCCCGTTAGGGCCCAGCAGGGCGTAGAAATCGCCCTGTTGGACGGTCATGCTGATGCCCTTGAGGGCTTCGAACCCATTGCCGTAGACCTTGCTGAGGTTTTCGATGGTAAGTGCTGGTATCATCTGGCTCGGAGTACGCCCTTTTGAAAAGGGCGCTATTGTAACCCCTTCAGACCCCGTAGACGACAATCATCATGGACGACGCACAGTACGCACAATATTGCAGGGAACTATTGGCGCAATTCGCCGGCGACTTCCTGAAGCGCACGGCGCACCTGCCGGACAGTGACCCGATGCGGGAGCTGGCACAGCGTTTCCATGAACTGGCGAGCACTGGTGAAAATCTCTACGAGGAGGGCCCGGCGCTGGTCTCACGGCTATTTATCACCTACCCGGACTTCGCCCCCTCCCTGCCCAGGGACCTGCTGTGGTTCTTTGCCGGTGAATGCCTGCATTACATGCCAGACGAAGAAATCAACGCCTATCAGCAACTGGACGAGATGCGCCAGGAAGCCGCTGCCCAGGGCAAGGTGCTGGACTTACGCCAGGCCCGTGCCAGCCTGCAATCAGTGCAGTGACGCGCCTGTCTGACAGTGGTGCTGCGCTGCCTCATCCTCTGGCATTACCGTGACCGGCAGCCCCCGGGCACCCGCGTAAAACACTACGATCTCGACCGGGCCTTCAATGGCGGTGCCGCGATGCACCGTTTTCATCACTTCTACCACGGACTGGCCTTCACGTACCGTCACCGTTTTGCCGTCCTGCGTTTCCAGCCTGGCCACGCCACTGAGCACATAACCCATGGTTGGCACGGGGTGGCAGTGAAACGGCGGTTCCTGCCCCTCCTCTATGCGCAGAATCACCGAGCTAATCTCTGCCTCGCCCTCTGGGTAGCTGATAGCCCCGCCATCCCATGAATGCGTACTCTGCAGTAGTGGTTCCGCCACTGCCCCGATAGCAACGAGGCACATTAGCACCCCTAATCCGCGCAACATGATTTAGCCCCCACAGAATTCAGCAGTCACGTTAACCGAAACGCTTGCCCACGCTCAAGCCGCTGCAGGGCATAAATCCAGGCCGTGCGCTTGACTGGCCCCGGACAGCCCCCTAGAATTCGCGCCTCGCACTTGAGGCACCACGTGTCCCCTTCGTCTAGTGGCCTAGGACACCGCCCTTTCACGGCGGGAACAGGGGTTCGAACCCCCTAGGGGACGCCACTCGATGCATCTGCCGGAATAGCGCGGCGCTTCCGGCGACCACGGCGGTGGAGTAAACTACGCAGCACGTAGCGGGAATAGCTCAGTTGGTAGAGCGCAACCTTGCCAAGGTTGAGGTCGCCGGTTCGAACCCGGTTTCCCGCTCCATTTCCTATCTCACCTGTTCATTGCATTAATTCAGCCCCATTCAAGTTCATCCGGCACGCGCCCCCCTGTGCAGCCTCTGGTACAAAAAAGGCTGCGGGTATACTTTCTGCGCTTGACGCAACTCCAGTGCGTTTGCCATGTTTACCATTACACGCTAAACACAGCCGACGCGCGGGTGTGGTGTCAGGCTATTGCCAGGGGAGCACGTTTTGGCCAAGAAAGAAATTGGTGATCTGGAGCAGATTCGCAGCAACCTTGAGGCCTGGTTGGCTCGCAAGCTGGACGCCGAGGTAAGGCTGGAAACCCCGGCCTTCCCTGAAGCCAGCGGCGAAAGCAGTGTCACCCTGCTACTGCAGGCGACCTGCGATGGCGTTGCACAACCCTTCGTCTGCCGCATGAAGCCGCTGCAGGACGCCCTGTTCGATGACTACGACCTGCTGCTGCAATACCAGCTGATGCAGCTCGCCGGGGATAACGGCGTCCCGGTACCGGGCCTGGTGGACTACGAAGGTGACGCATCACTGGTGGGCTGTGATTTTTACATGATGCACTTCACCGATGGTCTGATACCCACAGACAACCCGCCCTACGCTTTTGGCAGTTGGGTCACCGAACTGAGCGCAACAGAGCGCGAGCGTATGTGGCGCAATGGCCTCGAGGCGCTGGCTCGCATCCACAGCATTGACATGCGCAATCATGGGCTATCGACCTTGCCGCAAGCTCGCGCCACGCAATCCGTGGTGCAGCACGAACTGGACAAATTTGACGCGCTGGTAGACTCCGCTACCCGGGACAGTATCGCGCCCGTGGTACTGGACGCACTGGAAGAACTGAAAGCCAGGGCACCCAAAGACGGCCCGCTGCGTCTTTGCTGGGGAGATTCCCGCGTCGGTAACGTGATCTGGCAGGACCTGAAACCCGCGGCGATTATCGACTGGGAAATGGCCAGCCTCTGCGACCCGCTGATGGATGTCTCCTGGTGGTACTGGATTGACTACGTGAACAGCGTCGGCCTCGGTGTAGAGCGGCTGAGCGGCTTGCCGGACAGACCTGATCTGTATCGACAATGGCAGCAACTGACCGGTCTGCCGATTGAAAACAGCCTTTACTATGACCTCTTCAACGTGGTGCGCTATGCCATCATCCTGGAGAAGAAATTCCTCGAGGCCGGCCTCGCCGCCGACATGGGCGGCGCCAAGAGCTTTGCCAGCGCCTTCGTGCCAGCTGTACTGGAGGAATACCGTGCGGGCTGAGCCGGGCCACCGGGCAACCGCGCCGCATTGTCCGCTCCCCGGCCTTGTGCAGGCTGCAGATGCTATCTGAAGACCAGGCAGTCCTGCGCCAGGCACATAGGTGGTGCCGAGAGGGTCAAACCGCCTGGCTCTGCACCATCGTCACCGTGACCGGCTCCTCGCCTCGCCCCCGGGGGGCGATGCTTGCCTTAAATGTTGCCGGTGATGTGGTCGGCTCCCTGTCCGGGGGCTGCGTGGAGGAAGACCTGTTGCAGGCACTGTTACAGGGTGAAATAGAAATCAACGCGCCGCGCCTGCTTGAATACGGTGTCAACGCGGAGGAAAACGCGCGCCTGGGGCTGCCATGCGGTGGCCGCCTGGGCGTCCTCGTGCAAAAACTGGACCGGGCCGACACGGACTGGCTGGATGCGGCCCTGCTGGCCATCGACGCTCGCTACTGCCTACTGCGCAAACTGGACCTGGACAGCGGCGAAACCCAGGTGACGCGGGTAGACAGTTATACCGAGCCAGCGCTGGACGAGCGTACACTGCGCCAGTGCTTCGGTCCGCAAATGCGCATGTTGCTGGTGGGAGCCGGCCAACTGGCACAAACACTCGCGGAACTGGCACAGGCCATGGACTACCAGGTTATCGTGACTGATCCGCGAGCAGAGACCCTGCAGCGATGGCGCGGCCCGGACATCGAGCTGGTCCAGGGCATGCCGGATGACGTGGTGCTGGCGCGGGCCGATGACCCCTTCGCCATTGTTATCACACTGACGCACGACCCCCGCATCGATGATATGGCGTTGATGGTGGCACTGGAAACCCGTGCCTGGTACGTCGGCGCACTGGGTTCACAGCGCACGACGGAGAAGCGGCTGCAACGATTGCGCGCGCTCGAGGTGTCGGAAGTGGCCATTGCACGGCTGCACGCGCCTGTTGGCCTTGCCATTGGCAGCAAGACCCCCCTGGAAATCGCCGTTGCCATCATGGCGGAGATCACCAGCCTGCGCCGCGGCGCCAGGGGCGCCACAGCGGGTTAAGCGCTGCCCGTTGCGCCGGGGCCGGGGTCGAGCCGTAGCGCGCAATCACACGCGCCACTTGCGCGGCGCCAATCGTCAGTCTGCTTCTTTCTCCAGCTTCACCGACAAGCTGTTCACGCAGTAGCGCAGGCCTGTAGGCTGCGGCCCATCGGTAAATACATGCCCTAGGTGCGCACCACATTTCTTGCACATGATTTCGGTACGGGTCATGCCGTGACTGTGATCGGCGGCCTCCTCAATAGCGCCCTCCTCAGCCGGTCGGAAGAAACTGGGCCAGCCGCAGCCGGCATCAAACTTGCTGTCGGACATGAACAAGGGTTCACCACAACAGCGGCAGTTGTAGACGCCGTCTTCGGTGGTATCCCAGTATTCGCCGGAGAAAGGCCGCTCCGTGCCTTTTTCACGACATACGTGATATTCCTCGGGTGACAATTTGTCACGCCAGTATTCGTCATCCTTCATTTTGCTTCCTCCGTAGGCATACGTGCGACCGGATAAAGAATTCGATCGTCATAGCCGGTAATAACTTCTCGATAGCCGCAAAATGCGGCGTCCAACTCGGGGTCGTTGGTATCCACCAGTAGTGGCCGCCCCTGCAGGTTGGCAATTTTTGATTTTGCAGCAACCACAGTAATACTGTCGACGCCCGCCGCGCGGATCACCCGCGGTGAAATTTGCTGGTTGCCACGGCCAAGGATATGGCCCTGACCGCCGATAGCGGTAACGAAAATACGCACCGGACCGCCGTGATCCTGCAGCACAGCCAGTAACTCGGCCTCATTGGCGTCCGAGCAGAGCAGGGCCCCGCCCCTGACCACATCCACACCGAGCAGGGTATTTTCCAGCCCCAGCTCTTCCATGATGGCCGCCGTGGTAGACCCTGGGCCGACCAGGTAACAGGTCGTCTCGTCCATGTGTTCAACGATCCAGGCGGCGATGTCAGCCGCCACCAGCTCGTGGCTTTCACGCCCTCCTACCTTGGTGTGCTGCAGGTAGCGCCCCTCACCGGGAACACGCATCTCCCCGTAGAAGCGGCTGCGCACCACGTCGTGGCGAAAAGCCTCCTCATCAATGTCGCGGACTTCCTGGTTGCG
Organism: Pseudohalioglobus sediminis; assembly: GCF_008370495.1. Taxonomy (GTDB): domain Bacteria; phylum Pseudomonadota; class Gammaproteobacteria; order Pseudomonadales; family Halieaceae; genus Halioglobus. Next base: position 7,448 of record NZ_VTUX01000011.1, read on the forward strand.
CAATCCCACCAGCCCGCCCCGGGCAAGCTCGCACAGCAGTTCACCGGCCGCTTCCGGCGATACGGCAAACACACCGGAATGCATTTTCACCCCCGCGGGAATGCCCAGCACCGGTATGGATTCGCCCACCACATCGCAGATATCCCTGGCGGTACCGTCGCCGCCAGCAAACAACAGCAGGTCGACCCCGTGCTGTAACATCAGCGTCGCAGCCTGGCGAGTGTGTTCCGGCGAGGTCAGCTCTGTCCCGGTGCCGCCGAGTACGGTCACGTCCAGGCCGAGTTCGGCGCAGACTGCCGCGCCCATATCGCCGGCCCAGGTGACAAATTCTACGTTTTCCGCCGCCTGCAGCGGCTTGAGCGCGCGCAACGCCCTGTCCTGCGAGCGATGGCGTTCCTGCTCCGTCATGTCAGCGGCAAGGGCACGCAGCGCCTCGCCGTCGCTGCCTTTGAGCCCGCGCGTCCCGCCGAGACCCGCGAGCGGGTTGATAATCAGGCCAATAACCAGAATCGACATGCGTCAGCGCACCTCCGTTTCGCAGTGACAACCCAACGCGGTCACCACCTCACTATAGGCAGCGGTAGCCGTCGTCAGCACTACATGGCTCCCGGCAAGCTCCCGCCGCAGCGGATAATGCTTACGCAGTTCGTCAAATTGCCCGGCGGCCTGCGCGGGCGCAACGTTCAACGTCACCGCTCGCAGTTGCTGATCATCAGCAGACACCGTGTAAGCCGAGGCCAGCAACTGCCTGATCGCATCCGCCGTGCTTGCTGCTGAATCGAGCCGCCACTGCCGTGGCTCATCCGCCAACCCGGACACAGACGCACCCGACAGCAGCCCGCAGCATTCCATCGCCTGCACCAGCCGCTGCGTCGCCAGCAGCTTACTGTCGTAACTGTAACCTGCTATGTGGGCGCTACCGAAGCGCACATGTTCCAATAGGGGTGCCATGATCCGCGGTTCATGCTCCCAGACATCCAGCACCGTTTGTGGCGCCGCGGGCGCCTGCAAACGGGCCAGCAAGGCATGGTTGTCGACAACCTCTCCCCGGCTGGCATTGATCAGGAGTTGTGATGCGTGCAGCGCAGCCACCCTTTTCCCGGCGAGCAAATGCCGACTGGGCCAGGGTGCCGCGTCAGTGAGCGCCGGATGCAGGCAGATAACATCACAGGCCAGTGCTTCTGCCAGAGAACAGGCATTGGCCACGGACCCGGGGGCAAGCCACGGGTCATGAGCACGGAAGCGAATACCGAGACCTTCGAGTCTCGAGGCCAGCAGGCTGCCGACGTGACCGAAGCCGACAATACCCACCACTGCCCCGGCGAGCAATCGCTCGAGAAAGTCATCGGTTTCGGCGATAGCACACAGCACATATTCGACGACTGAATTGGCATTGGCGCCCGCTGCGTCTGCAAACGTAATGCCCGCCTGGCGCAGCCAGGATACATCCACGTGATCAGTACCGGCCGTGGCCGTACCCACAAAGCGGATGTCTGTTCCCGCGAGCAGCGCCGCATTCACAGGCGTCACCGAGCGCACTAGCAAGGCGTCGGCGCCGGCTACATCTGCGCGTGTTATCTGCCTGCCCGGCAGGCGCCTGACCTGCGCACGGTCGCCGAGCAGTTGCTCCACTGCCGGCATATTCTCATCGGCTACGACACGCATGACACCGTCTCCTCCAGGCGACGCCAGCGCGCAAGTAAAGGGCCCTCGATCCCGAGAGACTGCAGATAGTCTACAACCTGATCCACCTGCTGCCTGGCAATTGCAAAGGGCGCCGGCAGGCGGACATCGGCAATGTCCTCCACCAGCAGGGCCAGCTGCTGCGCCAACCTTATCTGGTCCTGGTGTTCGGCAAGCCGGGCCCCGAGCGAGCGGGCGCCGCGCAGCGACAGGTCGCCTACCTGGTCGAGGTTGGCCAGTAACGTGTCAATATCCCCGAAAGCGTCAATCAGTGCCGCCGCGGTCTTGGGGCCCACCCCCGGCACACCGGGAATGTCATCGACACTGTCACCGGTCAGCGCCAGGTAGCTGGCAAATTGCCACGGCTGAACACCGAAGCGTGCATGAAAGCGCTGCATATCGAGCGTTTCATCCGCCGCGGCATCCCACCAGCAATCCTCATCACTGCACAGGAGCTGGCCCAGGTCCTTGTCGCGCGTTACCACTGTGACGGGTAACTGCTCTGCCCTCGCCTGCGCGGCCGACGCGGCCAGGTAATCATCGGCCTCGTAACGGGGCCCGCCAAAACAGGTAATCCCGGACAGCTCGGTCAACTGGCGACAAGCTGCCAGTTGGAAGGCCAGCGCCTCATCCGGGAGTACCCGGCTGCACTTGTAATCCGGGTACAGCTGGTGGCGAAAGCAGGTGCCGAGGCTTTCATCAAAAGCGGCCACCATCCTGCTGCCAGGTGGCCTGCCGGCGATGAAATCACAGATAAAGCCGGCATAACCGTAGACCGCGTTCAGGGGCATACCGTCGGCTGTGTGCCAGCGGTCCGGCAGGGAGAACCAGGCGCGAAAAATATAGATGGATGCGTCGAGCAGCCAGACACGTGGGGACATGGTCAGAGAATATCCCGCGCGCGAAATACCATGGTCTGCAACTGATCCGTTTGACCGAACTCGCAGCACAGCGCACTGAACAGCTGCTGCGCCCGCGGCGGCAGGCCCTCGCGCTGGAATTGTCGCGCCCTCTCGACCACCTGCTGGCAGAAAGCGGACGTATCTGGCAGGGTGCCGTCGGCAAGGAAATTGTCCGCACTTGTCCTGAAGCGGTAACGGCAAGCCTGAGCCAGGATCCACTCCAGGGCCTGCGGCCTGGCCTCAACTGCTTCAAATGCTTGCTGTTGTGCTGGCGTACGCCCCTCCGGCGCATACCAGTAGCCGAAGTCGAGCTGCTGCCTGCGCGCTCTCCCGGCAATGCACCAGTGCGCGATCTCATGCAGGGCCGAGGCGAAATAGTCCTCCCGGTAGAACAGCAGGTGCACCCCACCCGCCCCGCTCGCAGGCTGGTACACTGGCTCTTCAGCACCACCGCGCAGCTGCGTGTTCTCGGTGCCGGCAAAACACTGATTGAATACGGACTCGAGCCGCTTTGAATCGAATGGCGCCAACGCATGCAGCGCCGTCATGTGTCCGTTTCCTGTTTCCGCAGCCAGTAGTGGAACTGCCCCTCCACTTCTTTCTGCTGCAATAACTCGTGACCGAGAAAGCGGCAGAATTTCGGGATATCCCGCTGCGTGGATGGATCGGTTGCCAACACCTGCACGACCTCGCCGACGGCCATATCGCGGATCGTATTGTGCAACAGCATCACCGGTTCCGGGCAAAACAGCCCAGTGGCATCAAGTATGTGGTCGGGCTTTATCGACATCTGTATCCGCTATGGTTCCTGCAGGAGACGCTCCGCCTGGTCAGCGGGGAGTAGATCCCACTCCTCCGTTTCCAGGTGATAGAGCAGGCAAAGCTCCATGGTTTGCAATTGCCGGCGAAGATTGCCGACCTTTTCCGCCAGGGTCAACTCCAGCTCGCCATAGTCGGTCCCATCGCGGCTGGCATACTCTTCCAGCAGGTTTTGCAGTGCCGCGGGCTCGAGCCTGGCAACAGGCACCTGAATATAGGCTGACACGGCTTCATACTCCTTCTGCATGCGTGGTATGCAGGGTAATATACGTGCTGATGATTTGATTGTGGAGACACACCCTTGGACGCTTCCTACATCATAACCTTTATCGGTGATGACCGACCGGGCCTGGTTGAGCAACTGTCCACGGCCATTGAAAACAACCAGGGCAACTGGCACGAGAGCCGCCTATCGCAACTGGGCGGCAAATTCGCCGGACTGGTGCTGATTTCCTTACCGGCCGATAATGTCGAGGCGCTCCATCAACAGCTGAAGAACCTGTCTGCCAGCGGCCTCAGCGTGCGCGTAACCCCTGCCGACGGCGTAGCGCAGGTTGCGGGCGGCAAGCCGATCACCCTGCGTGTACTGGGTCCCGACCGTCTGGGTATCATCAAGGAAATTGCCAGGGCCCTGGCCGAGAAAAACATCAACGTGGTGGAAATGGACAGCCATATCGACAGTGCCGCCATGAGTGGCGAAATGCTCTTTCATGCGCGTATTGATGCCGAGCTGCCAGAGAGCACCGATATGGACGCCCTGCACGAATCGCTGGAAGAAATTGCCAACCAGATGACGGTGGATATCGACCTGGAATAAACCCGCCGCAAAGGCATTGCCGGGCGGTAACGGCATGCAAGCTGCTATTTCTTGCGCAGCAGGTGCCTGAGGCCGATCCAGAGGCCAACACACACCGCCGCCGCGGCGATGACCAGGCCCACCACCGCCAGGGTCGCCAGCAGCAAACGCCCTATCTCCTCGGTAGATATGCCGAACTGGTCGACCGCCGCCCAGAGCAGGGCCGCCATCGCGGCAACCCCGAGCAATACGGTGCGATAGTACTTTCTTGAGGCCCTGCTCAACCGGCACTGCCCCCGGCGTCATCCTCGCGTCGGGCAGCGGGTATTGCCGGCGTTGCGCACTGCACATCGGCATTCTGCCCGCGATGGCGCAGCACGTGATCCAGCAATACGATAGCCAGCATTGCCTCGGCAATGGGTGTAGCGCGTATACCCACACAAGGGTCATGGCGCCCGTGTGTGACCATCTCCATCGCCCGCCCCTCGGTATCGATGGTGGCACCGGGCTGGCGAATGCTGGATGTGGGTTTGAGGGCAATACTGACGGTGATATCCTGCCCACTGGAAATACCCCCCAGGACCCCGCCGGCGGCATTGCCGACAAAGCCTTCCGGTGTCAGCAGGTCGCGGTGTTCAGTACCTTTCTGTTCAACACAGGCGAAACCGGCACCAATTTCCACCCCTTTCACCGCATTGATGCCCATCATGGCGTGAGCTATGTCGGCGTCCAGGCGATCAAACACAGGCTCGCCCAGCCCGGGCATCACGTTGCTGGCGACCACATTGATACGCGCGCCGATGGAATTGCCTTCCTTGTTCAGCGCCGCCATATAGGCTTCCAGTTCCGGCACCGCGTCCTTGTCCGGGCAGAAAAACGGATTGGCATCCACCTGTTCCCAGTCCAGCCTGGCGGCACGAATCGGGCCCAGCTGCGCCAGGTAGCCACGCACCTCGATACCATAGCGGCTGAGCAGGTACTTCTTGGCAACGGCACCGGCGGCCACACGCATGGCGGTTTCTCTTGCCGAGGAGCGGCCACCGCCGCGGTAGTCGCGAAAGCCGTATTTATGGTTGTAGGTATAGTCCGCGTGCGCAGGGCGGAAGGTGTTGGCGATATTGGAATAATCCTTGGAGCGCTGGTCCGTATTCTCGATCAGCAGCCCGATCGCCGTACCGGTGGTCCTTCCCTCGAACACGCCGGACATGATGCGGACTTCATCCGCTTCCCTGCGCTGCGTGGTAAAGCGCGAAGTACCCGGCTTGCGGCGATCAAGGTCGCGCTGCAAGTCGGCAGCGTCCAGTTCCAGTCCGGGGGGACAACCGTCGATGATGCAGCCCAGCCCGGGGCCGTGACTTTCGCCAAACGTGGTGACTGTGAACAGTTTGCCTATGGTATTGCCGGACATGAGGGTTCCAAATCGATCGTCAGAGTGATGCAGGGCCGCATTATAACGCTTATCGTGACAGGCTATCGCTAAATTCGTCCAGTTCGGCGGCCGTCAGCGCCAGTACGCCATGTCCGCCATGCTCGAATTCGAGCCAGGTGAAAGGCACGCCGGGATAGGCGGCCTCCAGCGCCTGCCAACTGTTACCCACTTCCATAACCAGCAAGCCGTGGGCTTCCAGATGTGCCCGGGCGCTGGCCAGTATCCGGCGCGCCAGGTCGAGGCCGTCGGCACCACTGCCCAGTGCCAGTTCGGGTTCATGCTGGTATTCGGCAGGCATGCTCGCCAGGTCGTCGGCGTCAACGTAGGGAGGATTGCAGAGAATAATATCGTAGCGTCGTCCCTGCAGATTCTGGAACAGGTCGGATTGATGTATAGCCACCCGCGACCCGAAACCGAGCCGATCACGATTCTCCTGCGCCAGACTGAGCGCGGCACTGTCAATATCGGCAAGTTCTACGTGGGCACTCGGCTGGTAGTGGGCCGCGGCCAAACCGATGCAGCCGCCTCCACAGCATAAATCGAGAATATTCGCCGGCTCAGGGCCCGCGTACCAGGGTTGGTAGCCATTGACGATAAGTTCAGCAAGGGGCGAGCGAGGCACCAGCGCGCGGGGATCGCAGGCAAACTCAAGCCCGGCAAACCAGGCCCGCCCGGTGATATACGGCAGGGGCAGCTGTTCATTGACGCGGCGCTCCAGCCAGTTGGTTATGGTGTGCTGCTGCGCGTCCTCGAGCTGCCGTGACAACAGCGATTCATCTGCATCCGGCGGCAAGCCAGCAGCGAGCAATACCAGCTGCACCGCCTCGTCCCACGGATTATCGGTGCCGTGGCCGTAAAACACCTTACTGCGCTCGAGTGTCTCGAAACAGTATTCGATGGCACGCCCCACAGTATCGAGCATGGCGTTGTTGTGATCCTGAATGGTCATCGCTGGAGTGTACCTGCACTGGCCCGAGGTTTGCCATGCCGCAGGCTGATTGTTACTATCGCCAGCCCTGCGAACGGTGTCCTGGCACCTGGCAATATAGGTAGCAAATACGTGGAAGAACAGTGGGCAAGCATTATAAAGCAAATCGGTGAGGATCCCTCTCGTCCGGGCCTTGTCGACACCCCCAAGCGCGCGGCGGCAGCGTTCGCCTTCCTGACCAGGGGTTATACACAATCAGTTGACGAGGTAGTGAACGACGCCCTGTTCCCGTCAGACTCCAGCGAGATGGTGCTGGTACAGAATGTGGAGTTGTATTCGCTTTGTGAGCACCATCTGCTGCCCTTTATCGGGCGCTGCCATGTCGCTTACATTCCCACCGGTCGGGTGCTCGGCCTCTCCAAGGTCGCACGACTGGTAGATGTCTTCGCCAGAAGACTACAGATACAGGAATCGCTGACCACCCAGATTGCCGAAACCATTATGGATGTCACCGGAGCGGAAGGCGTCGGCGTGATCATCGAGGCACGGCACATGTGCATGATGATGCGCGGTGTGGAGAAACAGAATTCGGTCATGAAGACCTCGGCCATGCTGGGCAGTTTCCGCAGTTCGCAGGCTACCCGAGATGAATTTCTACAGTTACTGAAACTGCAGAGCTAGCCTGCTGCCTCAGGGCCCCATTTCCAGCAGTTGCGCGTGCAGGTACTGTCGGTCGGCGGTACGTGCCGAGCTGAACAGCATCAGTCGATAACCGCCCTGCGGCGCATCTTCGCCGTACACCCGATAACGCTGCTCGTCATCCCTGCCATACAGCAAGCGCTCGCGAAACACGCGATTGGCCCATTGCACTCCCTTGCCACAGCTGCGGCCATCACACTGGAACAAAAGCTGCTCACTATCCATGCGCGCCTCCAGTTCCGCCAGCACCTCGCTGGCAGAGAAGCCGTCCTTCACCTGCCACGTGTAGCGTATCAATTCACCGCTCTGGCGTTCACTATCCTTGAAACTCCAGACTCCGCGCACCTTGCGCAGGGCTCCCAGGCCAATCTCATAATCGATCACCGATTCTGTGCCGTGACTGATACGTTCGACATGGGGGTAAGCATCAAAACGCTGCAACAGTTCGGCCGGGGCTTCCGCCCTGGCAAGCTGCGACAACGTGGCGAGCATTACAAAAAAAACTATGGAAACGTGCGACATATCACCTCAAGCGGAATCCGCAACCAGACGTCGGATCTTTTTGGCCAGCGTAATGATAGCGTCTTCCATGTGGAAATGGTGGCCGCCGGGCACAAATTCAAGCACAGCGTTGGGCATACGCTCGACCAGGGACGCGAAATGATCGGGATGCGCGGCACCGAGGCCATCATCGCCCGCGACAACCAGCGTCGGCATATGCAGTGACGATAACATTGTTTCAACCTGCTCGACGGTCAACTTCACTGCCGATGCGCCGCGCAATCGCGGGTCGGTGCGCCAGGTCAGCCCGCCGTCACACTGCCTGAGATTGCGGGACACCAGTAACGCGGCGGCTTCCGGCTTCAGCCCCGCTTGCACACGGGTCTGTACAGCATCGGCCTCGCTGGTATAGACGCGCGTGGCGCGCTGCAGGAGACGCTGCTTATCGAGCACAAAACGGCGCAGTTGGGCGGAGAATTCTTCCGGCGCAAGGGGCGACGGTGCCACGGCGTCCAACAGCACAAGATGACTAACACGCTCGGGAAAGGCAGCTGCCAGCAAGGCCGCAATCAGGGCGCCACGGGAATGCCCGATCAGGTCAAACTGTTGCCAGCCAAGCTGGTCGATCACACCCAGGATCTGGGGCAGGTCATCGTATATCTGGTAAGTCGCATCGGGCGAACGCCAGTCTGACTTGCCGTGCCCCGACAAATCCAGCGCCACCACGTACCAGTGTTCAGCCAGCACCGGCGCCAGCAGCGCAAAGCTGGCGGCATTGTCCAGCCAGCCATGCAGGGCCAGCAGGGGCCTGTTTTGCGGATCACCCCAGGCCAGGCCTGCATAGCCCAAGCCATGCACCTGCCAACGCATTTCCACAGGTGCGCTGCTCATAGGTGGGCCTCATAATGCGGCGGCAACATATACCTGGTCAGTGTTGCGCAACCGGGCCCAGGCGCTTCCAGTTCCAGCATGGCCAGGCCGCCAGGTGAAAGCGGCGGCACTCTCCCGGGATCGCCAAGCAGGTAATCCACCAGCATCGACACCAGCGGCTGGTGCGAGACCAGCAGCAGGTGCCCCTCCTGCCCCGCCTCCATTAGTTGATCCAGTGCGGCGCAGACGTCGTCTACACCGCGCCCGGGAACCAAGGCACTGCAGGGTTCTTGTCGCGGCTGTGATAAGGCCTCGGTGATAATATCTGCGGTTTGCGTCGTTCGCCGCCAGTCGCTGAACAGGACAAGGCCGGGCAAGTCCATATCTGCGGACCGGCAATACTCGCGCATGGCGAGGACCCCGCGGCTGACCTCATCGCGGCCAGTACTGGTCAGCTCACGCAAGCTGTCTCGCGCTGCGGGCCCCGCCTGTCCGTGTCTGAATATGGTCAGATGCATGTCTTTTCTCCAGCTACAGGGGACGGGTGACAAATTCCACGTCCTGCGCCTGCTCCCGGTGCACTATGGAATCGAACACGTCCACCACCTCTCGCTGTTCATACAGGATCGCATAAAGACCACTGACCAGAGGCATCGGCACATGCAGCCGGTCTGCCTCGCGTTTGACCAGCTCGAGAGTGTTGAGCCCCTCGGCCACCTGATCCATACCCGCCAGCACTGCTTCAATCGGCTGCCCGCGAGCGACAGCCATGCCCAACTGGTAGTTCCGGGACAGCGGGGATGAGCAGGTCACAAACAGGTCACCCACTCCAGAGAGCCCAAGAAACGTTAGTGGGTTAGCGCCTTTCTCTACTGCAAAGCGCGACATCTCGGCCAGCGCGCGGGTCAGCAACATACCCATGGTATTTTCACCGAAAGCCAACGCCGCGCCGATCCCGGACAGTATTGCATAGATGTTCTTCAACGCTCCGCCAAGCTCCACACCGTACATATCCTGGGATGCGTAAACGAGAAACGCATTGCAGTGCAGCACCTGGTGAAGTGTCTGGGTCACATCAGGGTTATCGCTGGCTGCGACCGAGGCTGACACATGTCCCTCGGCAATCTCCCGCGCCAGGTTCGGGCCTGATAAAACCCCCAGTGGATTAGCGGGCAGTTCCTCGCGGAGAATTTCGCTCATCAGCCGGAAACCACTGGGTTCGATACCCTTGGTCAGGCTGACAATCATGGTATCCGCAGGGACCAGCTCGGCCACACTGCGCACGACATCGCGAAAGGACTTGCTCGGCACCGCCACAAAGACGATATCGACGCCTGCCAGTGCCTCCTGCAGATTGCTGGTCGCTGTCAGCCCGCTCGCCAGCCTGTAGCCTGGAAGATAATCGCCGTTCTCATGTGTTGCATTGATACGCATCGCCAGTTGCTGGTTGCGCAGCCAGAGCGCTACCCGGTGACCATTTCCGGCAATGATATTGCCAATGACGGTGCCAAAACTGCCCCCGCCGAGTACCGCCACCGTGTGTTGACCGGTCATGCTGGCATGCTCCGCTATTTTCATTGATCAATAGTCTACCAAAGCTGTTGCTGCGCCATGCCACCTGTGCCGGCATAAAAAAAACGGGCACAAGGGCCCGCTTTGTGAGGCTCGCGCTGGTGGCCGCCGCTCAACTACCGCTCAGTTGCAGCAGCAGTTTGTTCAGCTTGGCGACATAAGCAGCGGGATCCTGTAACTGGCCACCCTCGGCGAGATTGGCCTGGTCGAAGATAATCGCCGCCAGGTCGGCGAAGCGGTCTTCGTCCGGCTCCTGGTCGAGCATGGTCAGCAGCGGGTGCTCCGGGTTGACCTCGAGAATCGGCTTGGACTCCGGCACCGGCTGTCCCGCAGCCTCCATGATGCGTCGCATCTGCGCGCCCATATCGTAGTCCCCAACGACCAGGCAAGCGGGAGATTCGGTAAGCCGGGTAGTGACCCGCACCTCGGAGACCCGGTCCTCCAGCACCTTGCCCAGGCGCTCTACCAGCGCTTCACTTTCCTTCTCCAGCTGTTCCTTCTGCTGCTTCTCTTCTTCCGACTCGCTGTCCAGGTCCAGCTGACCTCGCGCAACGTCCTGGAAGGCCTTGCCATCAAAGTCCTGCAGGTGGCTCATCAGCCAGTCATCGACCCGGTCGCTCAGCAGCAGGACTTCAATACCCTTCTTACGGAACACCTCGAGATGAGGGCTGCTCTTGGCCGTGTTGAAATTCTCGGCAACCACGTAATAGATTTTCTCCTGCCCTTCCTGCATGCGGGCAACGTAATCCTCCAGGGACTGGTCCTGTTCCTCACTATCGGTATGCGTGGTAGCAAAGCGCAGCAGTTTGGCGATCTTTTCCTTGTTGGCGAAGTCCTCTGCGGGCCCCTCTTTCAGCACCTGGCCAAATTCTTTCCAGAAGCCTGCGTAATCGTCACCATGCTGCTTGGCAAGCTTGGCCAGCATATCCAGCACGCGCTTGGTCAGCGCGCTGCGCATTGAATCAACCGACGCATCCTGTTGCAGAATCTCTCGCGACACGTTCAGGGGCAGGTCATTTGAGTCGACTACGCCCTTCACGAACCGCAGGTAGAGAGGCAGGAACTGCTCTGCCTCATCCATGATAAATGTCCGCTGCACATACAGCTTCAGGCCACGCGCCATGTCGCGATTCCACAGGTCAAAAGGCGCACGCCTGGGGATATACAGAAGGCTGGTGTAGTCCAGTTTTCCTTCAACCTTGTTGTGGCTCCAGGTCAGCGGCTCGTCGAAGTCGTGCGACACATGTTTGTAGAATTCGGTGTACTCTTCCTCGGATATTTCAGTGCGGCTGCGCGTCCACAGGGCCGTGGCCTCGTTGACCGCCTCGTAAGCAGGCGCTTCCTCGGGCTTGTCGTCTTCTTCGCCCTCCACAGGGGGCGTAGCCGGCTTCAACATGACTACCGGCACCGATATGTGGTCAGAGTATTTCTTGATAACACTGCGCACCCGGAAGTCATCGGCAAACTCTTCACAGCCGTCTTTCAGGAACAGTGTAATGCTGGTGCCAGGGTCGGATTTTTCACGCGGCTCAACGCTGAACTCTGCTTCCCCGTGGGACTCCCAGAGCACCCCCTGGTCGGGCGCCTCGCCGGCCTTGCGCGTGTGCACTTCCACGCGGTCGGCGACGATAAAGGCGGAGTAAAAACCGACGCCAAACTGACCAATAAGTTGCGAGTCTTTCTGCTGGTCGCCAGTCAGGCTTTCCATAAACGCCGCGGTACCGGACTTGGCGATGGTGCCAAGATGCTCGACTACTTCATCACGGTTCATGCCGATGCCATTGTCCGTGATGGTGATGGTTTTCGCGTCTTTGTCGACATCCACCTGTATCTGGTAGTCGCCCTGCCCTTCAAGCAGGCTTGCCTCTGAAAGCGCCGCGAAGCGCAGTTTGTCTATGGCGTCTGATGCGTTGGAGATCAGCTCACGCAGGAAGATTTCCTTGTTGGAGTAAAGAGAGTGAATCATGAGGTGAAGCAATTGCTTCGCCTCAGTCTGAAAGCCCAGTGTCTCTTTTTGGACGTCCGCAGTCATTGGTAAACCTCGGGTTTTAACTGATTGATTTTTAGGGGTTTGCTTGCACGATCTCTATATGGGGCCAGGGCCCTGTGATTTCAAGAGATGGGGCGGATCTGATTGTTCTGGCCAGATCGGCCACCCCGTGAGGATCAGCCCCCCGAGGCCGTATGTGATAGGCAGCGATACACCCTATGCCCAGGTTATGGTGCGGCTCGAAGATCGCCGGGAGCACATCCTGGGCGCAAAAAAAAGGCTCGTCGGGAGACGAGCCTTTGCTGATGCACCGCTGCGAGAGATTACCAGCCGGTAATTTCCCCGAGCGCGGAGCCGATCTCCGCCAGCGAACGTACTGTCTTCACACCGGCATCTTCGAGGGCGGCAAATTTCTCGTCCGCCGTGCCCTTGCCACCGGAAATGATGGCACCCGCGTGCCCCATGCGTTTGCCCTTGGGCGCTGTAACACCGGCAATATAGGACACCACCGGCTTGGTCACGTTTTCCTTGATGTAGGCCGCGGCTTCCTCTTCAGCGGTACCGCCGATCTCGCCAATCATCACGATGGCCTCGGTCGCCGCGTCGTTCTGGAACATCTCCAGAATATCGATAAAGTTGGAGCCGGGGATCGGGTCGCCGCCAATACCGACACAGGTGGACTGGCCATAGCCCGCATCTGTAGTTTGCTTCACCGCCTCATAGGTCAGCGTGCCGGAGCGCGAGACAATACCGACTTTACCAGGCAGGTGAATGTGCCCGGGCATGATGCCGATCTTGCACTCTCCCGGCGTAATGACGCCCGGGCAGTTAGGGCCGATCAGGCGCACGCCCAGTTCGTCACACTTCACCTTGGCTTCAAGCATATCCAGGGTGGGAATGCCTTCGGTAATGCAGACAATCAGTTTGACGCCGCCATTGGCAGCCTCGAGGATCGAATCCTTGCAAAATGGCGCGGGCACGTAGATGACCGACGCATCAGCTCCGGTCGCTGCCACAGCCTCGCTGACGGTATTGAATACCGGCAGGCCGAGATGCTCCTGACCGCCCTTCCCGGGAGTTACGCCACCAACCATTTTGGTGCCGTACTCGATAGCCTGTTCAGAGTGAAACGTCCCCTGGGAGCCGGTGAAACCCTGGCAGATTACCTTGGTGTTCTTGTCAATAAGGACGCTCATTATGCTGCTCCTCCTGCTGCTTTCACTGCCTGCTGCGCAGCGTCGGTAAGGCTGTTGGCAGCGATAATGTTCAATCCACTGTCGGCCAGCACTTTTCGGCCCAGTTCCGCGTTGTTGCCTTCCAGGCGAACCACCACGGGAACCTCGACGCCGATTTCTTCTACCGCACCGATTACGCCCTCGGCAATGAGGTCACAGCGCACGATACCGCCGAAGATGTTGATCAATACTGCTTTCACGTTTTCATCGGAGAGAATAATCTTGAACGCCTCGGAAACACGCTCCTTCGTTGCGCCGCCTCCGACGTCGAGGAAGTTCGCGGGGAAGCCTCCGTGCAGGGCAACAATATCCATGGTGCCCATGGCCAGGCCAGCGCCATTGACCATGCAGCCGATGTTGCCATCGAGAGCAACATAGTTGAGCTCCCACTGGGCCGCGTGCGCTTCACGCTCGTCTTCCTGTGAGGGGTCGTGCATGTCGCGCAATGCGTCCTGACGATACAGGGCGTTGCTGTCGACGCCTATCTTGGCGTCCAGGCAGTGCAGATTGCCTTCATCGGTAATCACCAGCGGATTGATCTCGATCAGGGCGAGATCCTTGTCGCTGAACATCTGGGCCAGGCCCATGAAAATCTTGACGAACTGCTTGATCTGCTGACCTGACAGTCCCAGTTTGAAGGCGAGTTCACGGCCCTGGTAGGGCTGTGGGCCCACAAGGGGATCGATAGTCGCCTTCAGAATCTTCTCTGGCGTCTCTTCCGCGACTTTCTCGATCTCTACGCCGCCTTCCGTTGATGCCATAAACACGATACGCCGCGTCGACCGGTCCACCACGGCGCCGAGATACAATTCCTCAGCGATATCCGTGCAGGATTCAACCAGGATCTTGCTGACTGGCTGTCCGTTCTCATCGGTCTGGTAAGTGACCAGGTTCTTGCCTAGCCAGTGGGAGGCAAAATCCCGTATCTCATCCTTGGTTTTGACAAGTTTTACGCCACCTGCCTTACCCCTGCCGCCAGCATGCACCTGGGCTTTAACCACCCACATGTCGCCACCGATCAGGTCCGCCGCCTCTACCGCTTCCGTGGGCGTGTCTACCGCGTAGCCCTTGGAAACCGGCAGACCGTATTCGGCAAATAAGTGTTTGCCTTGATACTCATGAAGATTCATGTGTTGTCCTGCTCTGTTTTAGTTTGCTATTGCTGCTTGTATTCGGTTTGCCCGGTGTAACTGGCCAAACCCCGTGTCGCGCGCCCCAAGGATAAAGTGTTATATATTCAGCGCGCGAAATTCTATTTGCGTTTCTTGCGGTTGGCGATATGGATCGCCTGGCCATCCACCGCGAGTGCAGCCTCGTGCACTGCTTCGGACAATGTCGGGTGCCCGAACACCGTCAAGGCAAGGTCTTCCGCGCTGGATCCGAACTCCATGGCGATCACCACCTGCTGCACCAGGTCTGCCGCCGACGGGCCGACCACGTGACAACCGAGGATTCTGTCGGTCTCGGCATGGGCCAGTAATTTGACCATGCCGTCGGAATCGTTGGAGGCCAGGGCGCGACCGCTGGCAGCGAAGGGGAAAGTACCCGCTTTGTAGGGTACGCCCTCAGCCTTCAACTGCTGCTCTGTCTTACCCACGGCAGCCACTTCAGGGTGTGTATAGATGATCGAGGGGATGCAGTCGTAGTTCATCTGCGCCGCCTTGCCATGGATGCGCTCGGCCACCATCATGCCCTCTTCGGAGCCCTTGTGCGCCAGCATTGGGCCGCGCACAACGTCGCCGATAGCATACACGTGTGGCGCTTCGGTTTCGCAGAAGTCGTTGACGAAGATAAAGCCCCGCTCATCCAGGGTGATGCCGCTGTCCGAGGAAAACAACTCTTCCGAACGCGGACGGCGACCCACCGCGACGATCAGTTTGTCAAAGGTTTCGCTGTGATCCCCGTCAGCCGTGCTGTAGGACACACTGACTTTCCCTTTCTTCACTTCGGTGGCGGTCACCCGCGCGCCGAGACGAATATCAAGGCCCTGCTTTTTCAGTATTTTGCCGGTTTCCTTGGCGATCTGCTGGTCCATCATGGGCAGAAACTCGTCGAGTGCTTCCAGGACGACCACCTCAGCACCCAACCGGCCCCAGACACTACCCAGCTCCAGGCCGATAACGCCAGCCCCGATAACACCGAGGCGCTCCGGCACCGACTGGAATTCGAGGGCGCCGGTCGAGTCGACGATAATGTCATCGTCGACTGGCGCTGGTGGTATCGCGACCGGGAGCGAACCCGCGGCAAGAATCACGTTACCGGCTTCCAGCACCTGGACATTGCCGTCCTTATCGGTGACCTCCACCTTGGCCCCGGCAAGCACCTTGCCGGTGCCGGAAATAGCGGTGACACCATTGTGCTTGAACAGACCGGCAATGCCGCCGGTCAACTGGTCGACGATCTTGTCTTTCCGCCCCAGCATCGCCGGCACGTCGATCGCCGTGTCGCTAACCGAGATACCGTGGACTTCAAACTCGGCTTTGGCCTCGTGATACTTGTAACTGGAATCGAGCAGGGCCTTGGAGGGGATGCAGCCCACGTTCAGGCAGGTTCCCCCGAGGCGCACCTTGCCCTTGTCGTCCAGCCACTGTTCCACACAGGCTGTATTGAGGCCGAGCTGGGCGGCCTTGATCGCGGCCACGTAACCCGCGGGGCCTGCTCCAATAACTACTACATCGTACTTGTCTGACATGTCTGGTCCCGTAAAAATCGATTCTGGCGCCAGTACCTGGCGCCCTGGCTGATATCTATAGCTGCAGCAGGATCCGTGCCGGATCCTCAATCAGGTCCTTGATGGCTACCAGGAACTGTACCGCGGTCTTGCCGTCAATAAGGCGGTGGTCGTAAGAAAGCGCCAGGTACATCATCGGCAGGATGACCACCTCACCATCTACCGCCATGGGGCGCTCCTGAATCTTGTGCATGCCAAGAATGCCCGTCTGTGGCGGGTTCAGGATCGGGGTGGACATCAGCGAGCCGAATACACCACCGTTGGTCACGGTGAAAGTGCCGCCGGTCATATCCTCGATCGTCAACTTGTTGTCGCGTGCGCGCAAGCCGAGATCCTTGATCGCGGCTTCAATGTCGGCAATGCTCATGAAATCGGCATCGCGCAGCACCGGCACCACCAGTCCGTTGGGCGTGGACACAGCGACGCCGATATCCTGGTACCCGTGGTAGACAACGTCGTTGCCATCTATTGAGGCGTTCACCTCCGGGAAACGCTTCAGTGCCTCACAGGCCGCCTTGACGAACATACCCATAAACCCGAGCCGGGTGCCGTTGTGGGTCTTCTCGAACTGTTCCTTGTACTTGCTGCGCAGGGCCATCATTGGCGCCATATTGACCTCGTTGAACGTGGTCAGCATGGCCGTTTGCTGCGTGGCATCCAGCAGACGCTCGGCAATCTTCGCGCGCATCCGTGTCATCGGTACACGCTTTTCGATGCGCTCACCGGTGGGGGCCACGGTCTCTTCCTGGGCCGGGGCCGGCGCGGATTTCGGTGCCTGACTGGCGCTGTCCTCAGCGCTCTTCATGTAATTGACCACGTCTTCTTTGGTAATGCGGCCGTTCTTACCGGTGCCGCTGATGGCGGCAATATCCAGTTTGTGCTCTTCCACCAGCTGACGCGCTGCAGGGCCCAACAGGGCTGCGGCGTCGTCCGGCGCGGAAGCTGTCTCGGCGGGTTCTGCGTCGGCGCTGCTTGCCGCCTCTGCCGCGCCGCTCGGTGCACTGGCAGCACTGCCCTCTTCCAGCGTGGCCAACAGCTGCTCGCTCATGACGGTTTCGCCTTCCTGTGCATGTATCTTGCCCAGGACGCCGTCTTCCGGTGCAACCACTTCCATGACGACTTTGTCGGTCTCGATCTCGACAATCAGTTCATCGCGGGCGACAGATTCGCCCTCCTGCTTGTGCCAGGCTGCGACCTCGCCATCAGCGACCGACTCAGGGAAAGCGGGTGCCTTGATTTCAATTGCCATTTGTCTTCCTTCGCGCTATTGCTGCCATGGCTCTTCGGGAGCCAGTGCTTTATTGATAAATGCTTCCAGTTGTTCCAGGTGCAACGCCATGTAACCAGCGGCCGGTGACGCAGAACTGTCCCTGCCCACGTAATGCAGGTAGACGTCGGATTTGTGATTGAACAACACCCTGCGCATATGATGCTGGCTGGAATACCAGGCACCCTGGTTCATGGGCTCTTCCTGGCACCATACCGCGTCCGTGATCGCCGGATACTGCTTGAGGACCGCGAGCAGGTCATCTTCAGGGAACGGGTATAACTGCTCTATACGAATAATGGCGATGTCGTCGATACCCTGCTCACGCCGCGCGGCGATAAGGTCGTAGAACACTTTGCCACTGCACAGTATGACGCGGCGCACCTTGGACTTATCCAGGTCCTCCGGCTCATCGAGGACATTGTAGAAACGCCCTTCGGCCAGTTCCTCCAGCGTGGAGATCGCCTCTTTATGGCGCAGCAGGCTCTTGGGTGACATCACCACCAGGGGTTTACGCAGCGGCCTTATCGCCTGCCGCCTCAGCATGTGGTAAACCTGCGCCGGCGTAGTAGGGACACAAACCTGGATATTGTGCTCGGCGCAAAGCTGCAGGAAGCGCTCAAGACGGGCCGATG
The DNA here is from genome assembly GCF_008370495.1 of Pseudohalioglobus sediminis. Lineage (GTDB taxonomy): Bacteria > Pseudomonadota > Gammaproteobacteria > Pseudomonadales > Halieaceae > Halioglobus. The sequence goes on from NZ_VTUX01000011.1 coordinate 25,505, forward strand.
AATGCTCCGGGCCCTGCCCTTCATAGCCGTGCGGCAGCAGCATGGTGAGGCCGCAGAGGCGCTGCCACTTGTGCTCACCACTGGTAATGAACTGGTCAATAACGACCTGGGCACCGTTGGCAAAGTCGCCGAACTGGGCTTCCCAGATAACCAGCCCCTTGGGCATGGTGGTCGCATAGCCATACTCAAAGGCGAGTACCGCCTCTTCCGAGAGCAGGGAGTCATAAATTATGAAGGGAGCCTGTTCCTCGTCAACATGCTGCAGAGGGATATAGCTGCCCTCGTCCTTCTGGTTGTGCAGGACAGCATGGCGGTGCGAGAAAGTGCCCCGGCCCACATCCTGCCCGGTCAGGCGAATCGGGTAGCCCTCCTTGAGCAGGGTCGCATAGGCCATGGTTTCCGCAAAACCCCAGTTGAGTGGCGCCGCGCCTGCGGCCATCTTGCGGCGGTCCTCCAGGATCTTGGTCACTGTGCGCTGCAGGGGAAAGTTGTCCGGCGGCACATTGATATCGTGGGCCAGGGTTTGTAGCGCCTGCAAATCGGTAGTGGTGTCGGCCTGGTCAGTCCACTTGTGACCGATATAAGGCGACCAGTCCACGAACAGCGTTTTATTGGGCTCAGAGACCAGGCTGCTGACCAGGGGTTCGCCCCTGTCCAGGGACTCCCGGAAAGTGTCGACCAGGTACTTGTCTTCCTCCTCGGTAAGCGCTCCCTGGCTGATGAGCTTCGCTGCATAGAGGTCGCGAGTGGTCTTATGCTTGCGAATGGTCTGGTACATCAGGGGCTGGGTCACCGAAGGTTCATCGGCCTCGTTGTGGCCGCGACGTCGATAGCAGACCAGGTCTATGACGACATCCTTGCGGAACTCGGTGCGGTAATCCACCGCCATCTGGGTAACAAAAAGCACCGCTTCCGGATCGTCAGCATTGACGTGGAAAATCGGCGCCTGCACCATCTTGGCCACGTCTGTGCAGTATTCTGTAGAGCGCGCATCCTCGCGCTTGCTGGTCGTGAATCCCACCTGGTTGTTGAGCACGATATGGATCGTTCCACCGGTCTTGTAGGCCCGGGTCTGGGACATCTGGAAGGTTTCCATTACCACACCCTGGCCGGCAAAGGCCGCATCGCCATGAATGACCACGGGGGTGACGCGCTCGCCAACCTCATCTTCGCGACGCTCCTGGCGGGCGCGAACGGAGCCTTCCACCACGGGTGAAACGATCTCGAGGTGAGAGGGGTTGAATGCCAGCGCCAGGTGAATTTCACCGCCCGGCGTCATGACGTTGGAAGAAAAACCCTGGTGATACTTCACGTCGCCGGAGCCGTCGTACTCCGCCTTGCCTTCGAACTCCGCAAACAACTCGGAAGGTTTCTTGCCGAGCGTATTGACGAGCACGTTCAAGCGGCCGCGGTGTGCCATGCCGATAACAATTTCCTGCACCCCGTAACCACCGGAACGCTGAATCAGCTCCGCCAGCATGGGAATCAGGCTTTCGCCCCCTTCAAGACCAAAACGCTTGGTACCCGGGTACTTCGAACCCAGGGACTTCTCCAGGCCTTCGGCCTTGATCAGGCGCCGCAGCAGGGTCAGCTGCACCTCTTTACCGTAGTCGGGGGCGCCGCGCACGGATTCCATACGCGTCATGATCCAGTGGCGTTCATCGGTGTTGACGATGTGCATGAACTCGGCGCCTATCGACTTGCAATAGGTGCGCTCGAGGGCATCGTGAATTTCACCCAGCGTGGCGTCCGCCTTGCCGATATGCAGGCTGCCGGTCTGGAAAACCGTATCGTAGTCTGCCTTGGACAGTTCGTGGAATGACAGCTCCAGGTCACGAACATGTTCGCGCTCGGCGATACCCAGCGGATCGAGATCCGCTTTCTGGTGCCCGCGCTGTCGATACGCGGAAATGAGCTGCACCACGCGGACCTGCTTGCGCTCATACTCCGTGGCCTGGGAGTCGTGTGCCACGGTGGCCTCGGTGCGCACCCGCATCTTGCTGATTTGCGCGAAGCGGTCGCGCACCACGGAATGCGGTATGTCCTCCGTGGTCGAGTGCTCGGTCTCTACCCTCGGCAGTTTGTCAAAATAGTCGCGCCACTGTTCCGGCACGCCATTGGGGTCCTTGAGGTAGGACTCGTAAAGGTCTTCCACGTAGGTGGCGTTGCCACCGGCGATGTGGGAACTCCGCCACAGGAGTTCCATTGAGCTCTCTTGCATTGCTGCCCTTCCGGAAAGGGGGGTTGACCGCCCATCACTGGGCGACTGTGTCCGAATTCTAGCAGTGACTCGACCGCAGCGCTGATAAGACCTTGGTCGACTCAACCGAACCACCGGCCACGCTCTCTTGGAACGCGACCGGAAAAATCTTTTAAAGCATTAATATCAATGGCTTACATCATTAATGTAAGCCAATTTCTAAATCACGTAGCCCGCGAGAGCAGCATATTCCGAATGTGGCCGATCGCCCGCGTGGGGTTGAGCCCCTTGGGACAGACATTCACGCAATTCTGGATGCCATGGCAGCGGAAGACGCTGAACGGGTCATCGAGCTTCGCCAGGCGCTCGTCCGTGGCGGTATCGCGGCTGTCAGCAAGGAAACGATATGCCTGCAGCAAACCCGAGGGACCGATAAAGCGATCGGGATTCCACCAGAACGAAGGGCAGGCAGTGGAGCAGCATGCGCAGAGGATACATTCGTACAGCCCATCGAGTTTCTCGCGGTCTTCGGGTGACTGCAAACGCTCGATGGCAGGCGCCGGCGTATCATTCTGCAGGTAAGGCTGCACTTTCTCATACTGGGCGTAGAACATGCTCATGTCTACGACGAGGTCACGGATAACCGGCAGGCCGGGCAGCGGCCGTATGACCAGTTTGTTGTCTTTCACAGCTTCTGACAGGGGGGTGATACAGGCCAGGCCGTTTTTACCGTTCATGTTCAGACCGTCTGAGCCACAAACTCCCTCGCGACAGGAGCGTCGATAGCCCACCGTCGTGTCCTGGGTCTTGATCAACTCCAGAACATCAAGAACCATCAGGTCCTTACCGCCGGTATCGACCTGGAAATCCTGCATGGAGGGTTCGCTATCGGTCTCGGGATTGTAGCGGTAGATACTAACTTGCAACATGTGTCCTGCTCCTTAGTAGGTCCGAACTTTCGGCTGGAAAGTGTCGACAGTCTTGGGCTCGAAGTTCACTGCACGCTTACCCACGCGCTTGTCGCCGGGGTAGTACATGGAGTGACACAGCCAGTTTTCGTCGTCGCGCTCCTGAAAGTCCTCTCGGGCGTGAGCGCCACGACTCTCATCGCGGGCCTCGGCAGTGATTGCGGTTGCCTCTGCCACTTCAAAGAGGTTGTGCAACTCCAGCGCTTCAATACGTGCGGTATTGAAGGCCATGCTCTTGTCTGCCAGGCTGGCGTTCTCTATACGACCACGCAGGTCGTCCAGCTTCTTGATGCCTTCACGCATGAACTCACCGTTGCGGAATACGCCGAAGTGGTTCTGCATGGTGTTCTGCAGTTCCTTGCGCAGGTCAGCGACACTTTCACCGCCGCTGGACTCATTCAGCTTCTGCAGCCTGGCCATCCCCTGCTCGATATCGCTGTCCGATGCATCGCGCATCTCGATACCATCGCGCAGCGCGCTCTCGATGTACAGGCCTGAAGCCCGACCAAAGACCACCAGGTCCAGCAGCGAGTTGCCACCGAGTCGGTTGGCCCCGTGAACGGACACACAAGCCACTTCGCCACAGGCATACAAGCCCGGGATAATCTGGTCGTTGCCGTCGGCATCAACGGTCAGTGCCTGGCCATGCACATTGGTGGGAATACCGCCCATCATATAGTGACAGGTGGGCACCACAGGGATCGGCTCTTTCACCGGGTCTGCGTGGGCAAAGGTACGCGACAGCTCGCAAATGCCGGGCAGGCGGCTCTCGAGGACCTCCTCGCCCAGGTGGTCCAGCTTCAGGTAAACGTGGTCCCCTTCGGGGCCACAGCCGCGGCCTTCGATGATCTCCAGAACCATGGAACGGGCCACCACGTCGCGACCGGCCAGGTCCTTGGCGTTTGGCGCGTAACGCTCCATAAAGCGCTCGCCGTCCTTGTTGATCAGGTAGCCACCCTCGCCTCGGCAACCCTCGGTTACCAGGGTGCCGGCACCGTGAATACCGGTCGGGTGGAATTGCCACATCTCTATATCCTGCACCGGGAAGCCGGCGCGCAGGGCCATACCGATGCCGTCACCGGTATTGATGTGCGCGTTAGTGGTGGACGCGTAGATACGGCCCGCACCACCGGTGGCGAACACTGTCGCCTTCGACTTCACGTAAACTGTCTCACCCGTCTCCAGGCAAATGGCAATGACGCCGACCACGGCGCCGTCCTGGTTCTTGACGATGTCGGTGGCATACCACTCGTTGAAGAACACCGTGTTGTTCTTCATGTTGCCCTGGTACAGCGTGTGCAGCAGCGCGTGGCCGGTGCGGTCGGCTGCGGCGCATGTGCGCGCAGCCTGGGTCGGATTATCCGGCCCCTTGGACTGGCCGCCAAACGGACGCTGGTAAATGCGCCCTTCTTCGGTGCGCGAAAACGGAAGCCCCATGTGCTCGAGTTCGAAAACGGCTTCAGGGCCGACACTGCACATGTACTCAATGGCATCCTGGTCGCCAATATAGTCTGACCCCTTCACGGTGTCGTACATGTGCCAGCGCCAGTCATCGTTGGGGTCTGCGCTGGCAATGGCACAGGTGATACCGCCCTGTGCGGAAACCGTGTGAGAGCGCGTCGGGAACACCTTGGAGATTACGGCTGTTTTGTAGCCGGATTGCGCGAGCTGCAGGGCAGCGCGCATTCCTGCGCCGCCGCCGCCGACGATCACACCGTCAAAAGAGATAGTACGAATTCCGCTCATAATGTCTTAACCCCAGAGGATCTGGATACCCCAGATCACGTAAACGAAGATGACCAGGCTACATGCGATCTGAAATGCGATACGCAGCACATTACCTTTCGGGCCCATGAGCCGCTCAGTCATGTAGTCCGTGCTGACAGCCCACATGCCGATCCATGCATGAGCCGCCAGTGACAACAGCGCCAGCAGGGTGAATACGCGCATGCCAGTGCTGGCGAACATCTCGCGCCAGGCCAGATAGTCCACGCCACCGATCAGGGCAGCACCGATATACAGGAAGTAGGCGAGCAGAATGACGCCGCTGACCCGTTGCACCAACCAGTCGGAAAGACCCGACCGACCAAAACTGGTTACTGACCTCACCATATCCATGCTCCTGCTATCAAGATAAGCACCGCAGACGCGGCGATGACAATACGAGCGCCCAGCACGCCCCCTTCCATCGTCTCTCCCACGCCAAAGTCCATGACCAGGTGCTTGATGCCGGCCAGGGAGTGGTAGATCAGGGCCGAAACCACGCCCCATATGATCAGTTTGGCAATGAAGCTGTCCAGACACTGCTGCACCGAGGCAAAGCCCTCGGCACCAGAGAGGCTGCGGTCAAGCAGCCAGAGCAGGACGGCCATGCCGACGAAAAGTGCTACACCGGTAGCGCGGTGTGTAATGGACGCCCATGCGGTAATGGGAAGCCGCATGGTACCGATGTCCAGGTTTACAGGACGATTGTCTTTCACATTGGATACCATCGTTGGCGCCAGAAGGCGGTTAGTGTATACGGCGCGGAGCCTGTTCCGGATGAAAGCCCCAGTGGGAACAGCAATCCAAAACGCGCGAAATTATAAGGACTTAGCGGCCCGAATACAAACCCGGGGCCGCTGCCGGCGCCGGATTTATCGCGATATATTGATCTGCGCCAAACTTCGCCGAACGTGCTCGATCAGCATCGACGATTTTAGCCGCCAGTTACCCGAAAGATAGGCGACTTTAGGCTAAGGTCGATTGACAAAAACGGCACACACTTTATAGTGGGCGACCCACTGATTTACGACGCAGGTCCCCTCTATGAGCGACAAAAAAGCCACTCTCTCTATCGACGGAATGGATGAGGCCATCGAACTGCCGATCTATTCCGGGACCCTCGGTCCCGATGTTGTCGACGTAGGCAGCCTTACCGGAAAAGGTATGTTCACCTACGATCCCGGCTTTGTTTCCACCGCTGCATGCGAATCACAGATAACCTTTATCGACGGCGGCAAGGGCGTCCTGCTGCACCGGGGCTACCCCATTGAACAACTGGCCGAACAGTCAGACTACCTGGAGACCTGTTACCTCCTGCTTTACGGGGAACTGCCCAATAAGGAGCAGAAAGAAGAGTTCGTCAACACGGTCACCAACCACACCATGGTGCATGAGCAACTGGTGCACTTTTTCAACGGTTTTCGCCGTGACTCGCACCCCATGGCGATCATGTGCGGGGTCGTTGGCGCCCTCTCCGCCTTCTACCATGATTCGCTGGATATCGCCGACGATCACAGCCGTCAGGTGGCCGCGTTCCGCCTGATCGCCAAGATGCCCACTATTGCCGCCATGTGCTACAAGTTCTCCATCGGGCAGCCCTTCATGTATCCCGACAACAGCATGAGCTACGCCGAGAACTTCCTGCATATGATGTTTGGTGTGCCCTGCGAGCCGAGCAATATCAGCCCGGTGCTGGCCAATGCCATGGATAAGATCTTCCTGTTGCATGCCGACCACGAACAAAACGCATCCACTTCCACCGTGAGACTGGCCGGCTCCTCCGGCGCCAACCCGTTTGCCTGTATCGCGGCAGGCATCGCTGCTCTCTGGGGCCCCTCCCACGGTGGCGCGAACGAAGCCGTATTGAACATGCTCGAGGAGATCGGTGACGAATCCCGCATCGACGAATTTGTCGCACGGGCCAAGGACAAGAACGATCCCTTCCGCCTCATGGGCTTCGGCCACCGCGTTTACAAGAACTTTGACCCGCGCGCCAAGGTGATGAAACAGGCAGCCGACGAAGTACTGGCTGAGTTGGGCCTGGAAGAGGATCCGCTGCTGAAGATTGCCAAACGACTGGAGCAGATTGCCCTGGAAGATGAGTACTTCGTGGAGAAGAAACTCTATCCCAACGTGGATTTCTACTCCGGTATCATTCTCAAGGCGATCGGGATTCCGACCAGCATGTTTACCGTGATCTTCGCCGTTGGCCGCACCATCGGCTGGATCGCTCACTGGCACGAGATGATCAGCGGCAGCTACCGTATCGGCAGGCCTCGCCAGCTTTACACCGGTCACCCCAAGCGCGATTTCGTGTCACTGGAAGACCGCTAGCACCACTGCGCAGCGGCAAAGCGGTAATAATTCGCCCGCTTGCCCGCCGCCACACGAAAAAGCCGCACTGCGGCTTTTTTTATGGGTAAAATACTGCCTTTATGTTATCGAACTGGACACTCTAAATGACTGACATCGTGATCAGCGGCACCGGGCTCTTCACCCCCCGGGATGCTATCAGCAACGAAGAACTGGTTGCCTCCTTCAACGCTTATGTGGAACTGCACAACGCTGAACACGCCGAGGAAATTGCTGCCGGCGAACTGGCTCCATTGCAGCCGTCGTCCGCTGAATTCATCGAGAAGGCATCGGGTATCAAGTCGCGGTTCGTGATGAACAAAGAGGGCATCCTCGATCCCGAGCGCATGGTGCCGTCCCTGCCCGACCGTCCCAACGAGGCCCAATCGATACAATGCGAGATGGCGGTCGCCGCCGCTGGCGAGGCGCTACAGCAAGCAGGCAAAACCTCCGCTGATATCGACGCCGTGATCGTGGCGGCATCCAACATGCAGCGCGCCTACCCGGCAATGGCTGTGGAGATCCAGGACGCCCTGGACATCAGCGGCTTTGGCTTCGATATGAATGTCGCATGCTCTTCGGCCACCTTCGGTATCCAGCAGGCGCGGGACATGATCCTCTCCGGCAGCGCCGGCTGCGTACTCATGGTTAACCCCGAAATCTGCAGCGGCCACCTGAACTTCCGCGATCGGGACTCACATTTCATTTTTGGCGACGTGTGTACGGCCGTGGTGATTGAACGCGCAGATACCGCAACCGCCGAAGACCTGTACGGCATCCTGGACAGCAAATTGCAGACCATTTACTCGAACAACATCCGTAACAACTTCGGCTTCCTGAATCGTTGTGATGAATCCGGCATCGGCAAGCCCGACAAGCTTTTCGTGCAAGAGGGCCGCAAGGTGTTCAAGGAAGTCTGCCCCGCGGTGGCCAAACAGATTGCCGAACAGTTGGAGGCAATTGGCATTGCGCCCACGCAGCTCAAGCGCATGTGGCTGCACCAGGCCAACCTGAGCATGAACCAGTTGATCTCCAGGCGCGTCCTGGGACGTGATGCGACAGCAGAAGAAGCGCCAAACATCCTCGATGAATACGCCAATACCAGTTCTGCCGGTTCAGTCATTGCATTCCACAAGCACCGGGCAGACTTCAGCAGCGGAGACCTGGGCGTGCTGTGTTCTTTCGGCGCCGGCTACTCGATCGGCAGTGTGGTGCTCAGGAAACTCTAGCTCTCGTCTGCCCCTGGCTAAGCCGCCAGGATAGCCTCAAGCGCCTCCAGCAAGGCATCCATCTCTGCATCGGTGCCGATACTGATGCGCAGAAACTGGTCAATGCGTGGCTTGTTGAAATAACGCACGATGACCTGCCGTTCCCTGAGCGCTGAGAAAAGCTCCGCTGCGTCCCTGCTGGCGTGACGGACAAAAACAAAATTAGCCTTTGAAGGCAGCACCTCGAAGCCCATACCCAGTAGTCGCAGTGCGACACGCTCACGCGTGCTGATGACGCGCTGGCAGCTCGCGCTGAACCACGATTCGTCGGCAAGGGATGCCAGCGCGGCCCGCTGTGCAATGTTGTCCAGTGGATAGGAATTGAACGAGTCCTTGACCCGCTCGAGCCCCGCGATGAGATCGCGGTGCCCAAACGCCGCGCCAACGCGCAGCCCTGCCAGCGAGCGGGATTTGGAAGCGGTCTGTACTACCAGCAGGTTGTCATGCCGGGGAATCAGTGAGGTCGCGGATTCGCCGCCAAAATCGATATAGGCCTCATCGATGACAACCACCACGTCAGGTTGCGAGATGAGTATTTCACGTATCTGCTCCAACGACAGCAGAATGCCAGTCGGCGCGTTGGGATTGGGGATGATGATACCGCCGCAACGCTGGGCGTAATCACCTGGCTTGATGGAAAAATCCTGTGCCAACGGGATCGTCCTGAACTCAACGTCATAAAGCTCACACCAGACCGGATAGAAGCTATAGCTGATATCCGGAAACAGCACCGGCTCAGCATGTTTCAGCAGGGCCTGAAATGCATGCGCGAGCACTTCATCAGAGCCATTGCCGAGAAACACCTCATCTGCGGCCAGCCCTTCCCTCGCAGCCCAGGCGGCGCGCAATTCATTCGCCTGCGGGTCCGGGTAGCGGCGCAGTTGATCGTCGGTGGTCGCGGTAATCGCAGCCAGCACGCCGGGGGCCGGACCGTAGGGACTTTCGTTGGTATTGAGCTTAACCAGGCGCGTGCCCTGTGGTTGCTCGCCTGGCACATAGGGCGTCAGATTGCCGGCCAGTTCGCTCCAGAAGCGGCTCATATGAAACCTGTTCCTTTACAGCTGATTGCTGACAAGTGTACCGCAGCAATTTCCGCGGGCATAAAAAAACCCGGCAGAGCCGGGTTTCGAATATGGCATCCCGTAGGGGGTTCGAACCCCTGTTCCCGCCGTGAAAGGGCGGTGTCCTAGACCACTAGACGAACGGGACGCGGTGGTCTGGCTTTGCCAGAAGCGCGCATTATAAGGAACGTCCCCTGCAATGCAACACTTCGCCGGAATTTTTCAATACAAAAAAAGGGGCGTGTTAAACGCCCCCCTGGTTACCTGCTGTTGGCGCGCTGGCGCCGGCAGCGAGCCTAGTACTTGAACTTGGTATCGATCTGGATGCGATCGTAGTCCAGGGCACCGCCCTCCTCGGCCAGGTTCTTCTCACCGGCTTCGTTGTTAACGAACCAGGTAAAGCCAAGAGACCACTGCTTGTTAATGCCGTAGGCACCAGTGATGACATGGCCCTTGCCGTCTGTACCGCCGCCGGCAAAGTCAGAGTCGCTGAGCAGGCCCAGCACGGCATCCGCTTCCAGGTCCCGATACTGGTAACCCACGGCCCACGTGCCCTTGCCCTTGGCCTTACCGAGCGTAGCGCCGGCGAGCCAGCCAGTGTCGTAGTCGTCAGCATCCTGGTTCTGTACAAAGTTGGCGTAAATGCTCAAGGGCATCTCAAACAGGTTCATGGACAGGTCGCCGCCGATTTCGATCATCTCGTAGTTGTAGAGATAGCGATCATCGTCGGTGAAGCTGTTGCCAAAGAATTCGGGCTCGTCATCGTCACCGTAGAAAGGGCGCGCTCCGGCAGTGGGGAAATCGTAGTAGGCAACCGCCGTAGTCAGGCTGGCTTCACCAAGGTTGAACCGGGTGCCACCCTGCAAGCCCCAGGCAAACTCGTCGTTGTTGCCCCGGGTATCGCTTTCCAGCCAGTTACCCAGGAAATTGGCAAACAGGTGATTGCCAGCCCAGCCGGCACTGACACCTTCAGGTCGCCAGTCGCCATCCCAGAGCAGGCTGCTTTTCTGCGGCTTGTACAGCGGATTGGAGAATTTCCCTGCCTGCAGGTGGAACTCCTCTGTGGCGTTCCAGCGGAAGTAAGCCTTGTCGAGACGCAGATCCTTGGTACTGCCGCCACCGCCCAGGGTCTGGTTGGTAGACACCGGGTCATCGCCACCTGTGGCCACGCCAAGGCCCACCTCGGTATCGCTCGGCAGCTTGGCGGTCACGGCCATACGCGCGCGAATACGGTTGCGCTCGCGACTGTCCCTGTCTTCAACATCGATATATTCGTAGCGATAGCGAAAGTCGCCACCGATTTTTATCTTCTCTGACCAGGCAGCTGCGCTGTTCTGGGACTGCAGCACAGCGACATCTGCCTGCAGCTTACTCAGGTCATCGACGGGGACGCTGCTGCCCTGCTGCTTCAACCTGGCGTTCTCGGCTTCCAGTGCTTCCACACGGGCGGCCATCTCGGCAAATTGCGCTTTGAACTGCTCCCATTCGGCACCCGACACGGCGGCCTGGCTGGATGCGGAACCCGTAACCACCGCCGCGGCAACCGCAGCACGTAACAAATCCTTCATTAAATTATCCTCTGATGACACTCGTTGGCCGCACATTGCAGCGACCATGCGAAGAATAAGGCCTTTTTATGACAATTTTATGACAGGAAGAACAGAGGACTGGCCGGGGAAAAACCAGAGTGCGCGACAGGCGCGCGAAGGACCGGCTACCCCGAAGCGAGGTAGCGCGAATAATGGTTAACCGATCAGGCCGACGAGGATATAACTCACGGCAACGATGCCCACGGCCTCGATAGCAAGGTGATGCAGGCCGACTTTCGGCGGACCACTCAACTCATTTTTTGCTACACGCAGATTCATATACTTTACTCACTCACCTAGTATTACTTGTATATACATAATATACGCACTTGCATCCGTATGTTCAATGTATATACGTGTGGTAAAGTACCGTTCCTAATTCACATACCACTCACGATAAGCTTCCCGGATGCCCAAGACCAAAGTACTCAATATCCGCATTGATCCGGACCTGAAGAAGAGAGCGAAGAAACTCGCAGAGGCCGACGGCCGCTCCCTGTCCAACTGGGTCACGAAACTCATCAGCACCACAGTCAAGGAAGCAGAGGCCGCCAAAAAGGACGACGGCAAGTAAGTCGCCGACGCCGGATTGGCGCGGGTATCAGAGGAAACGGTCTTCGATTTCCTTGATGCTGAGGTGGCGCACATCCGAGCCCTTCACCATGTAGACGACCTCTTCGCAGATGTTTACCGAATGGTCGGCTATGCGTTCAAGGGCTCGCGCGCACCAGCTGACCCTGAGCAAGCTCTTCACCGAGGAAGGCTCCTCCATCATGTGGGTAATGGAGAGACGGGTGAGGGACTCAAATTCGTTATCGATATCGTGGTCTTTGGCTGCGGTCTCGATTGCAGCAGCGACGTCCATTCTGGCGAAGGCATCGAGAGAGCCGTGCAGAATCTCGAGCACACTCTTGCCCAGGTGCTTGGTCTCTGACCGGAATTTGCTGCGATCCCTTGAATCTGCCAGCGTCTTCACCAGGCGGCCAATCTTCTCGGCCTCATCGCCGATGCGCTCGAGGTCAGCGACCAGGCGGATAATGCCGACCACCACGCGCAAGTCACTGGCGGCGGGCTGCCGCAAAGCCAGGATGTCAGTACAGCGCTCGCTGATCGCCAGCTCCATCTCATTGACCTTGTGGTCAGAGGTGGCGACCTCCTCAGCCAGTTCGAGCTTGTCTTTTACCAGCGCCTTCAGCGCCTTGCGGCACTGCTCTTCCACCAGGCCACCCATTTCCAACACGCGCGTGCAGATGTCCTGCAGCTCTTCGTTGAATTTCTGTGACGTGTGTTGATCCAGGTTCAGTTTTTCGTCCACAAACGCTCTCCTCGATCAGCCAAAGCGGCCAGTGATGTAGTTTTCTGTCAGTTCGTGACGCGGCATGGTGAAGATCTGCTTGGTGTCGCCCACTTCGATCAGCTTGCCGAGATGGAAATAAGCAGTCCGCTGGGACACCCGGGCGGCCTGTTGCATTGAGTGGGTCACGATGGCAATGGTGAATCGCTCCTTGAGTTCATCGATCAACTCTTCGATGCGCGCCGTTGCTATCGGGTCCAGTGCCGAACAGGGTTCATCCATCAGGATGACTTCCGGGCTGACCGCAATGGCGCGGGCGATACAGAGACGCTGCTGCTGGCCGCCTGAAAGGCCGGTACCAGGTTTATCCAGCACGTCCTTGACCTCGTCCCACAGGCTTGCCCTGCGCAGACTTTGCTCCACGATCTCATCCATTTCCGCCTTGCTGTGGGCCAGTCCGTGAATACGCGGGCCGTAGGCGACATTTTCATATATCGACTTCGGAAACGGGTTGGGTTTCTGGAACACCATGCCCACGCGGGCGCGGAGCAGCACTGTGTCCTGGTTGGACGCGTATATATCTTCACCGTCAAGAGCGATATTCCCTGACACCCTGCAAATGGGAATAATGTCGTTCATCCTGTTGAGTGAGCGCAGGAAAGTCGATTTACCGCAACCGGAGGGACCGATCATCGCCAGCACCTGGTTTTCACCAATATCCAGGGACACGTCCATGATCGCATGCTTGTCAGCATAGAACACGTTAACGTCGCGTGCGGACATCTTCGCATTGTCCACCAGCGGCTCGCCAATGGTCTGGTAGTCGTCCATAGCGGTGTGGTCATTCAGGTCCAGCCCCACAGCTTCTTCCGGGACAGCGCCATAGGCGGTTGAATCATTTGCATTCATTACTGCACATCCTTTCAGGTCACCGACCCGGTGTTACTTGGTTTCGAAGCGCTTTCGCAAATAAATTGCCAGCGCATTCATCAGGATCAGGAAGCCCATCAGCACCATAATGGCGGCGGAGGTCTTCTCGGTGAAGCCGCGCTCCGGGCTGTCGGCCCACAGGAAGATTTGTACCGGCAGCACGGTGGCGGGGTCTGTCACGGACGCGGGCGAATCCATGATAAATGCCACCATACCGATCATCAGCAACGGCGCGGATTCGCCGAGCGCTTGTGCCATACCAATGATGGACCCGGTAAGTATACCGGGCATCGCCACCGGCAGCACATGGTGGAATACCGTCTGCAGCTTTGATGCGCCCACTCCCAGGGCGGCCTCCCTGATGGAAGGCGACACCGCCTGGATCGCCGCGCGGGAGGTAATAATGATGGTAGGCAGGGTCATCAGTGAAAGTACGATGCCACCAACCAACGGCGCCGATCGCGGCAATTCAAAGAAATTGATAAACACTGCAAGACCCAGCAAGCCGAACACAATGGACGGTACCGCTGCGAGATTATTGATGTTGATTTCAATCAGGTCGGTAATGCGATTGCGGGGCGCAAACTCTTCCAGGTAAACGGCAGCAAAGACGCCAACCGGAAAAGCGAGCAGGAACGTTACCAGCAAGGTGAAGAACGAGCCCTGCAAGGCTGCCCGAATACCCGCCAATTCCGGCTCCCTGGAGTCACCCTCAAGGAAAAACAGGGTGTTGAAAGCGGACCTGGTGCGCCCGTCATCCCGCAGCTGGTCCAGCCAGTCCATCTGCACATCCTTGACCCGGCGCTCGGCTTCCGGTGATTCCCGGGACACCTGCCCCTTCAGGTAACTGGCCGCTTCAGAGTGCGCCAGCAGCCACACATCCTTGCGCTGGCCGATCAGCCCCGGATCACTCAGCACCTGGTCACGGAGATCGTACTCAGCGCCAATGCTCACCATGCGATAAAGGCGTCGCTTGTCGGAACGGCTGCTTACGTCGGGAAACATCTCGCGCAAAGACGCCTTGATAACGCCACTGTAATTCGCACGCGACAGCTCTTCCTCGCCGGCACCTGGGGCCACACCCAGTTTGTCCGCGGAGAAATGCACGTCCACCAGCAGGTACTTCTGGGTAAATGCAGGTGTGCCCTTGCTGACGATGTCGAACAACAGGATGAACAGAAAGGCAAAGCCGGCGAGCACGGCCAACTGGCCATAGAGCTGAAAGCGTTTTTCGCGCGCATAGCGCTTCTTCAGCGAAGCCTGGATCAGCTCGGTATTCCTGAAAGTTTCCTTACTCATACTGCTCTCGATATTTACGCACCACGTACAGTGCAACAATGTTCAACAACAGGGTGACAAAGAACAGCACCAGGCCCAGTGCGAATGCGGCCAGCGTCTTGGGGCTGTCAAATTCCTGGTCACCGACCAGCAATGTCACAATTTGCACGGTTATGGTGGTGACCGCCTCCAGCGGATTGATAGTCAGTTTCGCGGAAAGTCCCGCTGCCATCACCACAATCATGGTCTCGCCGATAGCCCTTGAGACCGCCAGCAATATACCGCCGACAATGCCCGGGAGCGCTGCCGGAAGCAGAACCTTGCGAATGGTTTCGCTCATGGTGGCGCCCATACCCAGTGAGGCCTCGCGCATACTGTCCGGGACTGCATTGATGATGTCGTCGGACAACGACATAACGAAGGGTATGATCATGATCCCCATGACCAGGCCGGCGGCGAGAGCGCTTTCGGATGCGACCGTAAGCCCGATGCTTTCACCGAGTTCACGTATGAACGGAGCTACCGTCAGTGCGGCAAAAAAGCCGTAGACCACAGTGGGCACGCCGGCCAGAATCTCCAGTACCGGCTTGGTCACGGAGCGAAAACGACGGCTGGCATACTCTGAGAGATAGATGGCCGACATCAGCCCCACGGGCACTGCGATCAGCATGGCAACAAACGAGATGAGCAGCGTGCCAACCAGCAGGGGGACGAAGCCGAAGGATCCCGACGCGCCCACCTGGTCAGCACGTATCGCCATCTGTGGGCTCCACTTGAGGCCAAACAGGAAATCCGCAATCGGTATGTTCTGGAAGAAACGGATCGCCTCGAACAGCACCGACAACACGATACCCAGCGTGGTCAGCACCGCGATAAACGAGCAGGTAAACAGGATCCACTTGAAAATGTTCTCAACGTGGTTTCGCGCACGCAGTTCCGGCTTGACCTTGAGCACGGCCAGCGCCCCGCCCAACAACGCCAGGGCTCCGACCAGAAGCAACTTCAGGCCCCTGCTGTAACCCAGCAAGTTCTGGTAGGAGACTGCTGCAGCGCGCTGCACATCATTGACCATGGCCTCGTCCACGTTACCGTTGGCATAACTGACCACCTGGTTGTAATACAGGCCCAGTTCAGCACTGCCCATGGCGCGCACATCATCGGGCAATCCACTGATCACAATGTTCTTGATAAAGGGCTGCTCTGCCAGCATCCAGAACACGAACAGGAACAGTGCGGGCAGGCCCGCCCAGAGCGCCGCCATGTAGCCGTAGTGCTTGGGTAGCGAGTGCAGCGTCTGCAAGCCACCCGCGGACATGCCGATCAACCTCGAACGATGGCGACCGACAAAGAAACTGATGGCGCACAGCGCCAGCAGGGTGAGGAAAACGGTGGATGATTGCATTATTGAGTCTTCAAAAAAGCGATGCGCCGCGGGTAGCGGCGCAAACATTCCAACAAATATGCGTCACTGGCGTAAGGGCTTTGCCTACATTTCCAGGCGCTTGAGCGCGGCGACATCGGCCTGGATCTGCTCCAGTTCGTCCTCGTCCAGCGGTATCAGGCCCTTCTCCAGCAGGTAGCCGTCTTCACCCATGGCGCGCTCGGAGGTAAATTCCAGCGCATACTCCTGTATGCCAGGTATGCGGCCCACGTGAGCCGCCTTGATGTAGAAATAAAGCGGACGCGATACCGGGTAGTCCCCATCTGCAATCGTGTCGAAGGTCGGCTCCACACCGCCGATCATCGATCCCTGTACCTTGTCGCCGTTTTCCTCGAGGAAACTGAAACCGAAGATACCCAGGGCCTCAGGATTGGCCTCGAGCTTTTGCACGATCAGGTTGTCGTTCTCGCCGGCCTCGATGAAGGCACCGTCCTCGCGCACAGAGTAAGCGATGGTCTTGAAGATATCCTTACCTTTCGGTGGCTTGCCTTTGCTCTCTTCATAGGATGTGTACACGCCCGCCGGGATACCCAGCGCAGCCATTGCCGACTTGATTTCATCTGCCTGCTCGGCGCCAAGGCCACGCAGTGCTTTCAGGGCAGGAATCTGCTGCGCGCCACCGCCCAGGGCCAACTCGGCAAAGGCATCACGCGTACCCGAGGTTGGCGGGGGACCCAGCACCTCGATCGGCGTGGCCGGCAATGCCGGGTTGATGTCTTTCCAGTTCTTGTAGGGATTGGCTATCAACTTGCCATCCGGTCCGGGCACGTCCTTGGCCAGCGCCATGTAGAGTTCTTTCAGGCTGAGGCTCAGCTTTGGCGCCTGGCGGGAGTTGGCAATAGCAATGCCGTCGAAACCGACTAGTACTTCCACCACGTCGGTTACGCCATTTTCCTGGCACTGGTCATACTCGCTCTTCTTGATGCGGCGCGACGAGTTGGTAATGTCAGGAGTGTTGGCACCGACACCTTTGCAAAACAACTTGAGACCGCCACCGGAACCGGTGGACTCAATCTTGGGGGTTTTGAAGTCGGTAGAGCGCCCGAAGCGTTCGGCGACGACCGTCGCAAACGGATACACGGTGGAAGAGCCGACGATGCTGACGTTATCGCGGCCCTGCGCCTGTACACTGCCGATCTGGGTCATTCCTACAGTGAGCGCCAAGGCGCCGATGATCTGCTTATTCACGTGAGTAGAGCTCCCTTAGAACCTGAATTGCCACGCTGTATTACGCGTGATTGCCGGCCAGTCTAGGGACCAATTGTTACGGGAATATTACAACGGCAAGTATTTGAAATTATTGATGATTTTGGAAACTGTAAGCATCGCGGACCTATTGGTCGCTCACCTTGTCCATGAATTCCTCAATGGAGCGCTGATGCCTGACATCCTGGCCTCGCACAAGGTAGATAACGTGCTCGGCGATATTCGAGGCGTGGTCGCCGATTCGCTCGAGGCTGCGCAGGGCCCACATCTCATTGAGTATGGCCCCGATGTCCCGCGGATCCTCCATCATGAACGTCACCAGTGAGCGCATGGCACTGCCATACTCCCGGTCGACTTCCGTATCCTCCTGCACCACTTCCACAGCCAGCTCCATGTCGAGACGCGCGAATGCATCCAGTGACTTGCGCAACATTGTGGCCACGTGGCTGCCGATGCGACGGATCTCTATGTAGTTGGTGGGTGACACATTCTCTTCCGCAAGCCGGATACCCTGGCGCGCGATCTTGGCTGCTTCATCGCCGATGCGCTCGACATCCGTGTTCACCTTGATGACGGTCATCACCAGGCGCAGGTCGCTGGCGGTGGGCTGGCGGCGGGCGATAATGGTCGAACACTCATCATCGATGCGCATCTCCATCTGGTTGACCTCGTGGTCACGATTGATGATTTCCTCCGCCTCACCAGTGTCCCTGGCAACGAGTGCCGCCACGGCGGCATTGAGCTGCTTCTCTACCTTGCCGCCCATTTCCAGCAACTGGTTCTTGATGCCCTCCAACTCGGTGTTAAAGCGCTCGGATATGTGCTGCTTGTGGTCGTCCTGTCTCAACATGCCTGCATGTCTCCCGTGTTCTCCGCGGCCATAGGGAACAGTAATTTAAAGGTACTGCCCCGCCCCAGGGTACTGTCAATATTCAGTTGTGCGCCATGCGCCGCGGCCACGTGCTTGACGATAGCCAGGCCAAGCCCGGTACCCCCGGTACTGGAAGAGCGGCTGTCATCCACCCGGTAAAATCGCTCAGTCAGACGCGGTATGTGATGCGCATCAATACCGATGCCCTCGTCCTCTACCGCAAGGCAGTAGCGGCCATCCTCACAGCTGGCGGATATGGTCACAGCACCGTCCTCGGGGCTGTATTTAAGCGCGTTGTACACGAGGTTCGAGACCGCACTGTAAAGCTCCCGGTAATCTCCACGAATCTTCTCCCGGCAATCGATCTGCAAGCGCAAAGTGCGTTCCGGATGGGCATTCGCGACCTCTTCGCGCAGTTCCTCCAGCAGCCCTGTCATATCGACAAGATCATGTTTTTGCTGCCCCTCCGTGGTCTCGATTCGCGATAACCACAGCAGGTCCTTGAGCAGGTTTTCCATGCGCACGGCCTGCCCTTCCATCTGCCGCATGGCACGCTGGTAAGGCGCGGGCATCTGGTCCACACCCGCCAGCATGGTACCGAGATAACCCATGATCACGGTCAGCGGCGTGCGCAACTCATGTGAAACGTTGCCGACGAAATCTCGACGCATCTGTTCAGTGCGCACCCGGTCGGTTACGTCGCGGATGAAAAGCAATATATCACCTTCGGCAAACCGCGTGATGATAACCTGCAGGTGGCGCCTGACCTGGCCGCTGGTTTCGAACACCAATGGCTCAGTGTAACTTCCGGCATGCAGGTACTCGTTGAATTCCGGCTCGCGCACGAGATTGGTGATAGCCCGACCGGTATCATCAGGGTAACGCAGGCCAAGGAAAGTCTGCGCTGCTTCATTGCACCAGCGTATGCCGCCACCCTCCTCCACGATCACCACACCGTCACGCATGGCGGCAAACGAGTCGAGCAGGTAATCCACGGTTGACTGCAAGCGTTCCTCGGTCTCTGCGGCCACCCGCTGCTGCTTGTAGACCCGCGCAACCAACTCCGCCCAGATGCCATGCACATCCGGTGGCGGCCTGGTGCTGTCCTGCAGCCAGCGCTCAATACGCCAGATCTGGTGGCTCCAGAAAAACAGGATCAACAGGGACGCGGCGGTAAGTCCGACCAGCGCACTACCCAGATACCAGCCCAGCACGCCGCCAGCGGCCACCAGCGCAAGCATTCTCGTTATCGCAGCCAGCCACTCCATGTGCGTCGCTTAAAGCTCCTACAAACCGCGCGAGGAAAAGCGATAACCTGTCCCGCGCACTGTCTGTATCAATCCACTGTAATCCGCTTCGTCCCTTTGCAGGGCCTTCCGCAAGCGCCTGATATGCACATCGACGGTACGCTCTTCCACGTACACGTTGGCACCCCAGACCTGGTCCAGCAGCTGGCCCCGGGTGTAGGCACGCTCCGGGTGTGACATGAAAAACTGTAGCAGGTTGAATTCAGTCGGCCCCATATCCACTGGTTCATCACCAATGTAGATTCGCCGGCTGTCACCATCCAGTACCAGCCCGCTCACCTCCAGGCGGCCCTGCTCCTCACCAGCACCTGAGCGGCGCAACAGGGCCCGCACCCTCGCTATCAACTCCCGTGGTGCGAAAGGCTTGGTGATGTAGTCATCGGCACCGACATCGAGCCCCTGGATCACGTTGTCTTCAGCGGTCTTCGCAGTCAGCATGATTACCGGTACTTCGCGGGTGCTGTCATCGCGCTTCAGGCGGCGCAGCAGTTCCAGTCCGCTACCACCTGGCAACATCCAGTCCAGCAACACCATGTCCGGGCGCTTGTCGATGACCTGCGTATAGGCCTGCTGGATATTCTCAGCTTCTATGCAATTGTATTCGGCTATTTCCAGCGCCATACGCAACATATCGCGTATAGCCGACTCATCATCGACGATCAGAACCGTTCGTTCAGACATACTTCACACTTTCCTTCATTCTTACGAATGCAGGTATTAGATGATGAAATTGTGACAATTAAATGACAAATCACGCTGGAATGCGAACAGAATGCACTGTCCGCTCGTTTCCCTTCAATAACCAGCGCTTGGCCACAAAACAACGAGGTGACTCGTTGCCCTGCCTGCCGGGGATCACTCGCTCAACGCAGACTGGCGTTGATGTTCTTCAGCATCTGGTTGCCGGGACACAAATCTTCGGCGCCCAGCGTGTTCAGCGGTCGCCGTGATGTCTCCATGACGTCATGCAGGTCTCTGGAGTCCCTGTCCATGTAGATGAGCCCGGTGAGAATATCGCCCGCAGTGCGGTGCTTCTCCATCGCAATCAATGCCGAGGTGCGATCAAACGGGTTCATCTCTTCCTCCATCTTGTAGAGATGTACGGTCGAGCCGTCATGCATGGTCACTTCGTGACTGAATCCGGGTTCGTAGTCGGTGGTAATTTCCTTCTGCATGGGCACAAAGTCAACGGTTCCAGTGGCCTCGGCATGTTCACGCACAAATTCGTAACTCTTGGTGGACCCGGGGTTGTTATTGAAGGTCACGCAGGGTGACACCACATCGATGAAAGCAAAGCCGCGATGGCTGATTGCGGCCTTGATCAGCGGCACCAGCTGTTGCTTGTCACCGGAAAAACTGCGCGCCACAAAGGTCGCGCCCATTTGCATGGCCGTCGCGCACAGGTCAATGGCGGAATAAATGTTGGCATCGCCTTTTTTACTCACCGAGCCCTCGTCCGCGGTGGCGGAATCCTGGCCCTTGGTCAGCCCGTAGCAGCCGTTGTTCATGACAATGTAGACCATGTTCAGGTTGCGGCGCGCGACGTGCGCAAACTGGCCCATACCAATGGATGCCGTGTCGCCATCGCCGGAAACACCGAGATAGAGCAGGTCGCGATTTGCCATTGCCGCACCGGTAGCTACCGAAGGCATACGCCCGTGCACTGAGTTGAAGCCGTGTGACTTGCCCAGGAAATAGGTAGGCGCCTTGGAGGAACAGCCGATACCGGACAACTTGGCAATCTTGTGCGGTTCTATAGAAAGCTCGTGGCAGGCCTTGACGATGGCGCCGGAAATCGAATCGTGACCACAGCCCGCGCAAAGCGTGGATATCGACCCTTCGTAGTCGGCACGGGTATACCCCAGGTCATTGACTGGCAATTCGGGATGACGAAATTTCGGTATCTGGTAACTCATGTTTTATTCCCCGCCTGAACTGGCGACTTTGGTACGGTGCAGTGGCTCAACTTCGCCCCCGTCCAGATGCAGATTAATCTGTTTCTTGATGTTCCGCGCGCTGATCGGGGTACCGTCGAAGCACAGTACAGATTTCAGCTTGTCGGGGCCGAATTCGAACTCGGCCATCAGCAGTGTGCGCAACTGCGCATCGCGGTTCTGCTCGATCACGAACACCTGTTCATGCTCCTCAATGAATGACTTGACCTCATGGTTGAAGGGGAAAGCGCGCACTCGCATCGCGTCCATGTGCACACCTTCCTTGGCGAGGTAGTCCAGCGCTTCACGGGAAGACTCTTCACTGGTGCCGAAGTACAGCACCGCGACATCGGTTTCCTGTGCGGCTTTGACTACTTCGGGCCCAGGTACATATTCCTTGATCGTGTCCCACTTGCGCATCAGGCGCAGCATGTTCTCTTCGTACTCCTCGCCCTTCTCGGTGTACACGGCTTTCTCATCCCGCGAGGTACCCCGGGTAAAGAAGGCCCCGCGATCTGGGTGAGTGGCCGGGTAGGTGCGATAACAGATGGCATCACCGTCCACATCCATGTAGCGGCCAAACTCCTTGCCGGCTTCTAGCTCTTCTGCGGTCATGACCTTGCCGCGATCGTATTCGCGCCCATCTTCCCATTCCAGCGGAGCAGACATGTTGTCGTTCATGCCCAGATCGAGGTCCGTCATGACGATAATCGGTGTTTGCAGCCGCTCGGCCAGGTCGAATGCCTGCGCGCCAAAATCAAAGCACTCCTTGGGCGTCGACGGAAACAGCAACACCTGCTTGGTGTCACCGTGTGAGGCGTAGGCCGTTGAGAGGATATCTGACTGCTGGGTGCGCGTCGGCATTCCCGTGGACGGACCCGCCCGCTGCACATCAAACAGCACGGTAGGAATTTCGGCGAAGTACGCCAGGCCCAGGAATTCACTCATCAGTGACACGCCGGGGCCACTGGTCGCGGTGAACGATCTCGCCCCGTTCCAGCCGGCGCCAATGACCATGCCAATCGCGGACAGTTCATCCTCCGCCTGCACGATGGCGTAGTTCTTGCGGCCGGTGCCCGGATCGATGCGCACCCGGCGCGCGTATTTTTCGAAGGCGTCAACCACCGAGGTAGACGGCGTGATCGGGTACCACGCAGCCACCGTCGCACCACCGTATACGGCACCGAGGCCGAGTGCGGTATTGCCGTCCAGCAGTATTTTGTCACCGACCGCATCCGCCGTTTGCACACGAATACCGATCGGGCAATCAAAATGATTGCGCGCATACTGGTTGCCCAGTTCCAGGGCGTGAATATTGGGAAGGATCAGCTTTTCCTTACCTTTAAACTGGTCCGCCACCAGATCTGTGAGCACTTTGAAATCCATGTCCAACAGCGCCGCCAGCGCGCCCACGTAGATCACATTCTTGAACAACTGGCGCTGTCTCGGGTCCTGGTATTCTTCGTTACAGATACGCGTGAGCGGAATACCGATGATGTTGACGTCATTGCGTACCAGGCGCAGATCGAGAGGCTTGGTATTGTCGTAGATAAAATAGCCGCCCGGCTCAACCTCCTGGATATCCTGCGCCATGCTCTGTGGATTGACTGAAAGAGCGATGTCGATACCGCCGCGCCGGCCCAGGTAGCCCTCCTCGCTCACCCTCACCTCGTACCACGTGGGCAGGCCCTGGATATTGGAAGGGAAAATATTTTTCGGACTGACGGGCAGCCCCATACGGAACAGCGCCTTGGCAAACATGTTGTTGGCACTGGCAGAACCGGTGCCGTTAACGTTGGCAAATTTGATAACGAAGTCGTTGACGGATTCGAGTTGCTTCATGGATTACTGCCCCGCCGTGGTGACATGGTAGAGGAATTTTTGCATGTCCCAGGCCGATGTGGGGCAGCGTTCAGCGCAGAGTCCGCAATGCAGGCAGACATTTTCGTCTTTAACCATCACCCGGGTGGTGGGCAGGTCAGCTGATACGTAGAGGTCCTGGGCCGTATTGCCAGCGGGGGCAGTCAGGCGTGTACGCAGTTCCTCCTCCTCCCCGTTGGCGGTGAAGGTAATGCAGTCGGTAGGACAGATATCCACGCAGGCGTCGCACTCGATACAGCGCTTCTCTTCAAACACGGTCTGCACGTCGCAGTTGAGGCAGCGCTCTGCCTCCTTGTACCCGGTATCCGCATCAAAGCCCAGCTCCACCTCCATCTTGCGATCGGACAGTGTTTTCTCCAGCGGCGCCAGCGGCACGATATAGCGTTGATCCGACGCCACTGCGTTGTCATAACTCCATTCGTGCACGCCCATTTTCTGGCTTGCAAGCGTGACCCCGGGGGGTGGTCGTTCTGACACCGGCTCACCGCGACAGAACTTGTCAATGCTGATAGCCGCCTGGTGACCGTGCGCCACCGCCGTGATGACGTTCTCCGGCCCGAAGGCCGCGTCGCCGCCGAAGAAGATCCTGTCGTTGGTGGATTGGAAAGTGACCGGGTCCACAACGGGCATATCCCATTTGTCGAACTCAATGCCCAGGTCTCTTTCTATCCACGGGAAGGAGTTTTCCTGGCCGATGGCCATCAACACCACATCAGCCTCCATGAAAACCAGCGGCTCCCCGGTAGGCACCAGGCTGCGTTTGCCGTCATCGTCGTAGCGAGCTTCTACTTTTTCGAAATGCATGCCCTTGAACTCGCCATCCTCGACCACGAACTCTTTCGGTACGTGGTTGTTGTAGATGGGGATGCCCTCGTGCATGGCGTCTTCTTTTTCCCAGGGCGATGCTTTCATATCCTCGAACGGACTGCGCACCACCACCCTGACATCCTCGCCGCCGAGACGTTTGGACGTGCGACAGCAGTCCATGGCGGTGTTGCCGCCACCCAGAACCAGCACACGAGGCTCGATCTTGTCGGTATGCTCGAAGGCGACGCTGGCAAGCCAGTCGATGCCGAGGTGAACATGTTCCGCGGCGTCTTCCAGGCCAGGAAGATTCAAGCCCTTACCGCGGGGCGCGCCAGTGCCCACAAAAATGGCGTCGTAGCCTTTATCCAGTACTTCCCGCAGGCTCTCAACCCAGACATCAAAGGTGGCATTGATATCCATGTCGAGGATGTAGTTGACCTCTTCGTTAAGTACTTCTTCCGGCAGGCGAAAGGAAGGTATCTGGCTGCGCATCATGCCACCACCGGCAAACTGGTTGTCATAGACATCGATGCTATAACCCAGCGGTGCGAGGTCGCGTGCGACGGTCAGCGAAGCGGGACCGGCGCCGATCAGCGCAATGCGCTTGCCATTTTTCTGCTGCGGAACCGTCGGCAGCCTGTCGCGGATATCGGATTTGTTATCGGCAGCGACACGCTTGAGGCGACAGATTGCGACCGGTTCATCCTCTACCCGGCCGCGACGGCAGGCCGGTTCACAGGGGCGATCGCAGGTGCGCCCGAGCACACCGGGAAAGACGTTCGACTGCCAGTTGATCATGTAGGCATCATCGTAGCGTTCCGCCGCGATCAGGCGAATGTACTCCGGCACCGGTGTGTGTGCGGGGCAGGCATACTGGCAATCGACTACTTTGTGGAAGTACTCTGGATCTTGGATATCGGTTGGTTTCACGTTGAGGCTCTTCAGTCGCTTTGGCGACGCGGCAACATGCGCGTCACAAACGTTGAAGATTGTTGCACATGTGTATCAGCAATGCATCAGGCCCGCAGTATAGAAAACGTTACTTATCCGTGACTTATGCACGTTTTCGCATAAGTAACAGTAATACCCCATATGTGTTCAGGGTTAACTTTTACCAGCCAAAGAACCAGCCACGTTTTTTCAGCGACGCTTCGCAGCCATGCAACTGCTGGCGATAACTGCCGGCCCTGCGCTCGACTTTGCGCGCCACCTGCTTCAACCAGTCCTTGTTGCGATAGGATCCGCGGCTGTAGCCGCCGTTGCCTTCGTGATAAGCGAGGTACAACCGGTAGGTGTCCTGCTTGCTAATGCCGTTGCGGCGATTGGATCGGTGGTTATACCAGCCGATGAAATCAATCGCGTCGGCAAAGTCGTCGCGGTCTGCGCCATAATTGCCGGCGCCGCGCTTGTACTCTTTCCATGTGGACTTCTTGGCCTGGCTGTAACCGTAGGCATCAGAGGGACGCGGCCCGGGAATGAAACCGAATATTTTCTTTCGCGGCGGCCGCGCCTTGGCAACGAAGCGCGACTCCTGGTGCATGATCGCCATGGCAACTGGAATGGGGCTGCCCCAGTTATCCCGGGCATCGGCGGCATCGTCATACCAGCCCCGTTTTTCCTCGAAGATAGCGCAGATGTTCTCCACGTTGGTGGGTGGAGAGGTGGTGCAGCCAGCCAGCAACAGGGCAATGACGAGCAGCGCAAGGCGCGTCACGGTGTCATCCCGTGGGAGCCAAGCAGCTCGATAAAGCCCGCCTCGTCGATGACCTCGATGCCCAGCTCGCGGGCTTTGGTCAATTTCGATCCGGCACCGGGGCCGGCGACCACGCAATGGGTTCGTGCCGATACGCTGCCGGCGACCTTGGCACCCAGCTGTTGTAGCAGCGCCTTGGCCTCATTGCGCCCCATTTCCTCGAGCTTGCCCGTAACCACCCAGGTCTGCCCCGCCAACGGCAAGGCATCAGCCGGCACCACATCCAGGTCCGGCCAGTGCATACCCAAATCCCTGAGCTCTGCTGCCAGCGCCATGCTGTCACTGGAATCGAAGAACTGGCGCAGGTGATCTGCCACCACCGGCCCCACGTCGGCCACCTCCAGCAACTGTTCCTCCGACGCAGCAACCAGTGCATCCCAGGAGCCAAAGTGCCTTGCAAGGTTTGCCGCTGTCGCCTCGCCCACCTCGCGTATGCCCAGGGCGAAGATGAAACGCGGCAAGGTGGTGCTTTTGCTTTTCTCAATAGCGGCCAGCAGGTTGTCCGCAGATTTCTCGCCCATCCGCTCCAGCGCCAGCAGCTGATCCTTTTGCAGGCGGTACAGGCTGGCGACGCTCGCCACCAGGCCCTCATCCACCAATTGCTCGACCAGCTTGTCACCCAGCCCTTCAATATCCAGGGCGCGTCGCGAGGCAAAATGCTTGATCGCCGCTTTCTGTTGTGCCGCGCAGACCAGGCCACCCATACAGCGTATTACTGCCTCGCCTTCAAGCCTCTCTGTGGGCGAACCGCAAACGGGGCAGCGGCTGGGAAATTCAATCGGACGGGCGTCCTTTGGTCGCCTTTCCGCCACCACTGACACCACCTGGGGGATGACGTCCCCGGCGCGGCGCACGACAACGGTATCGCCTACCTGCACCCCAAGGCGCTCAATCTCGTCACGGTTGTGCAGGGTCGCATTACTGACCGTGACACCGCCGACGAATACCGGCTCCAACCTCGCCACCGGCGTCACGGCACCGGTGCGCCCCACCTGGAATTCCACGTCCAGCAGCCGCGTCATCTGCTCTTGCGCGGGAAACTTGCGCGCGATGGCCCAGCGCGGTGACCGGGAAATAAATCCCAGGGCCTGCTGCTGGTCTATGCGGTTAACCTTGTAAACGATGCCGTCGATATCGTACGGCAAGGCATCGCGCCTGGCCGCCAGGTATTCGTAATACTCCTCGCAGGCCGCTATCCCCTCCACCACACGGGCCTCGTTATTTATGCGCAGCCCCCAGGCATTGAGTTGCTGCAGCACAGCGGACTGCTCAGGCGGCAACTCCCCCTCCTCCACCTGGCCCACGCCGTAACAGCACATTTCCAGGTTGCGGCGGGCGGTAATGCGAGCATCGAGCTGCCTGAGGCTCCCTGCTGCCGCGTTGCGCGGGTTCACGAAGGGCTTGCTGCCCTCCGCTCGCGCCTGTTCATTCAACTGCTCGAAGCCAGCGCGGGGCATGTAGACCTCACCGCGAACCTCCAGTACGCCGGGATAGTCGCTGCCGCGCAACTGCAGGGGAATGGAGGGAACGGTGCGCACATTGTGCGTGATGTCCTCACCGGTGCGACCATCACCGCGGGTGGCGCCGCGAACGAGCACGCCATCGCGGTACAGCAGGCTTACCGCAATACCGTCGAGCTTGGGCTCACAACTGTAGGGGATGGGCGCGGCGGAATCACCGAGACGGTCGAGCAGGCGGCGCTCAAAAGCGGCCAGTTCGTCAGCGTCAAAAGCGTTGTCCAGTGACAGCATGGGCACTTCATGGGCGACCTGGCTGAATTGCTCCAGCGGCGTGGCACCCACCCGCTGGGTGGGCGAATCTGGCGTCACCAGCTCCGGGTGATCCTGCTCCAGCTGCTGCAACGCGCGCAACACACGATCGTATTCCGCATCGGGGACGCTGGGGTCGTCCAGCACATAATAGCGATAGTTCCACTCACGCAACTGCTGGCGCAACTGCGCCGCTTGCGCGTCTGTATCGGTATCGCTCACGGGGGTTTTCCGCTCAGGAGGTCCTGGCCATCATCCGGCGCTCGAGGTCACGAATCTGCTGCCGACAGTGATCCAGCGTTTGCTTTGTCAGCACGCTGCGTGATTCATCCAGCACATCACCGCCCAGGTTGCGCGCTACCGCCTGGGCCGTCTCGAGCATGTAATCGAAGGCCTTCATCATGTCCTCAGGCCCCGGCAGGGTAAGGAAAAACACCAGGCCGGGTGTATTGAAGTCAGACATGTTATCGATGTCGAACACGCCGGGCTGCATCATATTGGCAACGCTGAACTGAATTGCGCCCTTGCCAGCCTCGAACTCGTGACGGTGGAAGAAGTTCATGTCTCCGAAGCGCAAATCACAGGCCAGCAGAATATGCAGTATGTCCTCGCCCTTGAACCCCCTGGCGTCGCGCGCCATCACGTTGAGCATAAAGACTTCCGGCTCCACATCCCTGGGCAGTTTCCCGGGACTGGCCTGCTCGCTAGCCTGTTGATCGACGGTTCGATCTGCACCCATGCCATCGAGCCAGTCGAGGTTTTCTACACCCTGCTCATCCGCCGACAGCCCCGCCAACAGCTCATCGCCCTGCTCTTCAGCCACCGCATGGTGAGCGGCGCTCGAGTCCTCGGTAGCGGGCTCTGTCTCCGTCGTTGCGCTCGCCTCGTTCTCGGCCTGCTCATCGGAGAAATGCCCTGCGGCCTTGAGCAGATCGCCACGCCTGACCACGCGGGCGCCGCCGTTGGGCAGTTCCTTCAGCCAGGACAGGTCCTCGTCTTCCTCGGCACCCGCCACTTCCTCCTGTGGTGCCAGTTTTACCTTCACCCGGGAGTATTTGTCACTGCGCACCCTGCGCCAGGCATCAAGCAGCACCGCCGTGATCAGCAGCACACCTATAATGACCATCCAGTCCCGTACGGTTAACTCCGACATTACCTCGACCTATCAGCTTGCCGCCAGTTCGGCGGCTTCGTCCACATCGACTGTCACCAGGCGAGAAACGCCCGGTTCGTGCATGGTAACACCCATTAGTTGATCTGCCTGTTCCATGGTGATCTTGTTGTGGGTAATGAAAATGAACTGCACCTTCTCCGACATTTCCTTGACCATGCGGGCATAGCGCGCGGTGTTGGCGTCATCCAGCGGTGCATCGACCTCGTCCAGCATACAGAATGGTGCCGGATTGAGCTGGAAAATGGAAAACACCAGCGCGATGGCGGTCAGGGCCTTCTCACCGCCGGAAAGCAGGTGAATGGTGCTGTTTTTCTTGCCCGGTGGCCTCGCCATGATAGCGATGCCGGTATTGAGCAGGTCGTCTCCCGTCATTTCCAGGTAGGCACTGCCACCGCCGAAGACGCGCGGGAACAGCTCCTGTAAACCACCGTTGACCTGGTCGAAGGTTTCCTGGAAGCGATTCCGCGTTTCCTTGTCGATCTTGCGGATGGCATTCTCGAGCGTGTTGAGTGCTGTCTCCAGATCCTCGTTCTGCGCATCGAGATAGTTCTTGCGCTCGGACTGCAGCGTGTATTCGTCAATCGCAGCGAGGTTGATCGGGCCCAGCCTGGCAATGCGGCTGGCAATTTTCTCCAGCTGACGCTGCCACTCGGCTTCGGAGGCTTCTTCAGGCATGCTCGCCAGCACCGCGTCGACATCCTGCTCGGCTTCCTGCAGCTGGCGCTGTATGTTCTCGCGCTGCACCTGCAGTGTTTGGCCGTTGATGCGCTGCTGCTCCAGTTCATTGCGCACGGACTCGGCGCGATGCTCGATACCGGCGCGTTGCTGCTCGAGCTCACGCAGGCTGTGATCGATTTCGGCGACCGACTGGCGTGCCTCGGTCAGCTCTCCTTCGGCCTGCAGGCGCAACTCCAGTTGTGCCTCCAGCTCGGTCTGCAGGCCCTCCAGCGGATTGTCGTTATCGTGGACATTGCGCTGCAGTGCCTCGCGGCGCTCACGCAGCTGGGCGACCTGGCTGTTGGTACGATCGATGGATTCTCGCATCGAGCTCAACTGCGTCTGCAATGACTGGTGACGCATGGCGGCGCGATGCGCCACATCCTTGTCATGCCTGGCCTTCTGCCGGCAGGTATCGAGCTGACCGCGAGTTTCGTCGCGAACCGAAAGCAGTTCCTCGCGCCGATGGGAATCGCTATCCATGGATTCAATCGCCTCGGCCAGCAACTGCCTGGCCTCGGCTACTGACTCCTGCTCCTGCCTGAATTGCTCACGGGCTTCCTGCAGGTCGGTATCGAGACGCTCGCGACGGGCGGTCAGCTGCTCTACCCGCGCCTGCAGTGCGGAAAGCTGCGAGCTCAATTCGGCATGCTCGCGCGTGGCACCCTGCAACTCGCGCTGCGCGGCCTGGCGCGCGTCTTCAAGTTCCTTCAGCTCGCGCTCGGCGCGCTGCTGCGCCAGCTCCAGTTCCTGCTCGCGATCACTGGCGGCGGCGAGGTCCTGTTCAAGCTGCTCGAGCTCCTGCTGGCGCTGGATCACGCCACCGTGCTGTTGCGCCAGGCGCGTAATCCGTAACCAGTTCGGGCCCAGCCAGATCCCCTCTGGCGTAATAACCGATTCGCCGGCTGACAGACCGGGGCGCAGGGCCATGGCCTCGGCCAGGTCATTGGCCACTTTCACGCCACGCAACAGGGCGTCGGCCCTGCCACCACTCTGTACTTTGGACGCCAGGTACTGTGGCGATACCGGCGCCTGCGCCGCCGACTCGAGTAGTGCCAACTGGCCCTGCTCCAGGCTGCCCAGCATCTGCCCGAGCTCACCGAGATTGTCCACGCACACCGCCTGCAGGTAGTCACCGAGCACGGTTTCCACGGCCAGCTGCCAACCATCATCCACCTGCAACTGCTCCAGCAGGCGGGGCTTGTCCGCCAGTTGCTGCGCCTGCAGCCACTCACCCACTTCGGCGCTGCCGTCTTCCATGGCCGCCTGCTGCAACGCCTCCAGGGAGGCCTGGCGCCCGCGGAGTTGCTGCAGGCTGGAACGCACCGCGTTGAGCTCTGTCGACAGCCGGCTGCTGCGCTCCCGCGTCGCCGATATCTGTTCCACGGCTTGCTCGGCGCTGCCTTCGTGTGTCGCCATGATCATCTCGACTTCGGCCAACTGTTCGGCCAATGTCTCCATCTCGCCGTCATCTGGCCCGGGAGCCAGGGCCGACTGCTCTTCTTCCAGCTGGCGCGTACGCCCCTGGATACGCTGCAATACCTGCTCCAGGTGCTGGATGCGCGACTGCTGAACCTCCGCCTGCTGGCGTGGTTCGGCCGCATGCTGGTTGAACTCATCCCACTGGTTCTGCCAGGCATGCATGGCGTCTTCGGCCTGCAGCAGCGCCTCTGCGCTGGCCTCCTCTACGGCCTGCAGCATTTCCAGCTCAGGCGCCAGTGCTTCCATTTCCTGCTCCCAGCCAAGCAGCTTGTCGCGATCGTCACCGAGGTGGCTCTCGGCCTGCTCCAGCGAATCACTGGTCTGCTGCAGGTCTTCCGCCAGCTGCCGACTGCGCTCCTGCTGGTGCTTGATGGTCTGCTCGATACGCGCCACTTCGGAACCCAGCGAGTAGTAGGTCGCCTGCACCTTGTTGAAGGTGTCGGTGCGATCCGCATGCTCGACCCGCTGTTGTTCTATCGCCGTATCGACCTGCTGATGCTCTGCGTGTACCGCTTCCAGTTTGACTTCCAGTTCACCAATGGCCTGGGTGACCGCTCTTACCTGACCGTCCAGTTGCGCCCACTGCAGCGCCAGCAACTGTGCCTTGTAGCGCCGTTCTTCTTCTTTAAATTCGCTGTACTTTTCCGCCGCCTGGGCCTGGCGTTGCAGGTGCTGCAGCTGGCGATCCAACTCATCGCGCAGGTCCGTCAGCCGCTCGAGGTTCTCCAGGGTGCGGCGCATGCGGCTCTCTGTTTCCTTGCGCCGCTCCTTGTATTTGGAGATGCCCGCCGCCTCCTCGATAAAGATGCGCAACTCCTCGGGCTTGGATTCAATCAGCCTGGAGATCATGCCCTGTTCGATAATGGCGTAACTGCGCGGGCCGAGGCCGGTACCGAGGAAAATATCGGTAATATCCCGCCGCCGGCACTTGGTGCCATTGAGGAAATACTCCGACTGCCCTTCCCGGGACACGGAGCGGCGGATGGATATCTCTGCGTAGCTGGCATACTCACCGCCGACGCCGCCGTCGTGGTTGTCAAAAACCAGCTCGATCGAGGCCTGACCTACCGGCTGCCGGTTAACCGATCCGTTGAAGATGACATCGGTCATGGACTCGCCGCGCAGGTTCTTGGCGGAGCTCTCGCCCATCACCCAGCGCACGGCATCGATGACATTGGATTTACCGCAGCCGTTGGGGCCCACGACAGCGCACATATTGCTGGGGAAATTGACGGTCGTAGGGTCGACGAAAGATTTGAAACCCGCCAGCTTGATAGACTTTAGTCGCATTTAACTTTAACTACCCGCTATATCTTGCTGTTTTTTATATGTTTATCCGGGTTTTCACCAAAAAACACCCCAACCCGGGACCACAAGATGTAGTGTATAGACTTTAATCAGGCAACACTATGCCCCGACCAAAAAAAGCGCGAAATTTAGCTTTTGCTAGCCCCGTCAGCGGCCTTGAGCACGATCGTCACGGCTGTTTCGGAGCTGTCGGGCACCAGCGGGCCGGCGCGACCAAGCCAGGTGGCGTTGGCTTCACCAGGGCGCCCCTCGGGCGACACCTGCACCACCACCAGCACCGATTCCGCTGTGGAGAGCTTCTGCCCCGCCATGGAGTGACTGTCGTCGAGGCGCAAGGTTGCAGGCAGATCGGCCCCGCGCAAGCGCTGCACCGCTATGGGCATACGGCTATCGCTATCGGCATGGCGCGCCAGCACAAATACAGTATCAGAGGCTGCAACGCTGGCACCTTCGGGCAGCGAGACCGACACCGTCACGCCAGGCGACGTCGCTGCATCGGTGCCGGGCGGCTCATTGGCGGCCACGCTGGCGGCCGGCGCAGCGTCGGCTGCCGCAGCGACGGCTGGCGCAGCGACGGCTGCCGCAGCGTCACCGAGTTTTTCACGCGCGCTGTCGATGATACCGCTGATCATGCGCCGGGTTTCGGAGCCCGGCGGCTCTACTGCCAGCAGCCGTTGCCAGTACTCGATGGCCGCCCGGTACTGGCCCTGTTCGTAAGAGGCCATTCCCAGCAGGCCCAGCGCCGTGCGCTGATGTGGGTCAATGGCAAGCGCCTGTTCTGCCCGCAGCCTGGCACTGTCATCCAGCACACGGCCGGCAGCGAGATAGCGCGCCTGGGCAGCATAGGCCAGCGCCGCCGCATCTTCCGGCACCGCCTGAATCAGCTCATCGTAAGTCTCTGCAGCACGGGTGTAGTCCTGTGCGCCCATGTAGAAGCGCCCCAGCATGGCCACGTAGTGAAGGTTATCGGGGCGCTGCTGTGACCGCTTCTCGATCGCCAGCATCAGGGCGTCCATGTCCTCGGCGGTGCTGTTTTCATCCAGCGCCTGCAGTTCCCGGGCGATGATCACGTCGCGGGCACCACCGAGCTGGAAATACACCACTACGCTGAACAGCACTACTACTGGCAGCAGAATCCAGGCCGCAAAGCGCTGGCTGCCGCCGCCGGCATTGCTTTTCGCCGGCACCTGTTCGTCCTCGAGCAGCCTCAGTTGAGCATCTGCCGCCAGCGAATCGTTGCCCTCCTCAGCGAGTTCCTGCTGACGCAGGCGGTACCATTCCAGGTTGGCGCGCTCGAGGTCTTCATCGGTCGTGCCGTCACGCCGCTTCGGTGGCAGCAGGTAAAACAGGCCGCTTAACGCCAGCAACAGGGCGCATACGCTTAAAAACAGGGTCATTCGCTATCGGCCTTTTTCATCAATTCCCGCAGACGCTGTTGTTCTGCATCGGTCAATTCACTCGCGGAAGCAGCGCCCTCCGTAGCGCCGGGCTGGCGACGGTCGCGCAGCGTCACCATGGCGATTACGACACCGAGGATCAGCAGTATGATCGGCGCCAGCCACAGCAACGCGGTGGCACCGCTGAAGCGCGGCCGGTAGCGAACGAATTCGCCGTAACGGTCCACCATGTACTGTCGTATCTCTTCATCGCTGGCGCCCTGTTCCAGTTGCTGGTGCAGCAGCTTGCGCAGGTCCTGGGAAATGGGGGCATTGGAGTCGGCGATATTCTGGTTCTGGCACTTGGGGCAGCGCAGTTCGGCACTGAGTTCCTGGTAGCGCTCTTCCAGCTCAGGCTCGGTGAACTCGTAGGTCTCTATTACCGCCCTGGAGGGGGCAGCCGCCAGCACGGCGGCAAGCAGCAGGGAAACGAGCAGCGCCTGACGCATCATCCTCTTTCCCCGCCTTGCAGCTGCACATAAATGGGCTGCAGCACCGTAGTCCACACGCGCTCATCCACGACGCCAACGTGCCGGTAACGCACGACGCCCTCGGCATCGACCAGGTAGGTTTCCGGTGCGCCGTACACGCCGAGGTCCAGGCCCAGCGTGCCCTCACGGTCGGCAATATTGGCGATGTAGGGATCGCCCAGTTGCTGCAACCAGCGCAAGGCCGCTGCGTCTTCGTCCTTGTAATTGATACCGTAAATGGCCACGCCCTGCTGCGCCAGTTCCGTCAGGTAGGGGTGCTCAACACGGCAGGAAACACACCAGGTCGCCCATACGTTGAACAGGGCCACCTCGCCGGTCACCGCCTGCCGATCAAGGGTCTCGTCGCTACCCAGAGCCGGCAAGGTAAAGGCCGGGAACGGCTTGTCGATTAATGCCGAGGGCAACTCCTTGGGGTCCAGTGACAGGCCGCGCATCAGGAACAGCGCCAGCACGCCGAACAGGATCAGGGGCAGGAACAGCTTTAACCTAGCTGGCATACTGCACCTCGCGCGCCGCGGTGGCAGCGCGGCTGCGCTGGCGCCGGTAGCGCTTATCCAGGGCCGTGGTCAGCCCGCCAACCGCCATGAATATGGCACCCAGCCACATCCAGCGCACCATCGGCTTGTAATGCAGGCGGATCGCCCAGGCGCCTTCCTCACCTATCGGCTCACCCATGGCCACGAACAGGTCGCGGAACAGGCCGGCATCAATCGCGGCCTCAGTCATTACCGATCCGCCCGCCAGGTAGCGCCGCTTCTGCGGCGCGAGGTTGGCCACCACCTCCCCGTCACGGGTCACTTCGAAGCGCGATTCATCGGCCACGAAGTTGGGGCCGCGCACCTGGGCCACCTCAAGGAAACGAAACTCGTATCCGGCCACGGTATCGGTATCGCCCGGGGACATTTTCAGGTCGTGCTCGATGGAATACTGGCTGGTGGCGACAACACCGATAATACAGGCGGCAAAGCCCAGGTGTGCCATCACCATACCCCAGTAGCTCGGCGTAAGCCGACCGAGTTTGCGGGGGAAACCCGAGATCCCGCCGATGCGGAACCAGATATCCCGCAGTAGCCCGAATACCAGCCAGGCGGCCAGCAGCACGGCCAGCGCCACCCAAAGGTTGTAGTCGGCGCCCAGTAGCGGCAGGGTCGCTGCACAAACCACGGCAGCGATGCCGGGCAGCATCAGTTCCGCTTTCCAGCGCTGGGTGTCGTCGCGCTTCCAGCGCGAAACCGGACCGAAGCCCATCAACGGCGCCAGTAGCGCCATCAAGGGCACGAATACGGCGTTGAAATACGGCGGTCCGACTGACACCTTGCCCATGCCCAGGGCGTCCACGATCAAGGGGAACAGGGTGCCGAACAACACGGTCAGGGTGGACACCAGGAAGACGATGTTGTTGAACAACAGCAGGGACTCGCGCGATACCCAGGAAAAACTGACGCGACTGCTCACGGCGGGCGCACGCAGGGCGTACAGCGTCAGCGACCCCCCCACCACGATGGCCAGGAACACCAGGATAAACATACCCCGCGCGGGATCCGTGGCGAAGGCGTGCACCGAGGTCAGCACGCCGGAGCGTACCAGGAAGGTACCCAGCAGACTCAGTGAGAACGCGAATATCGCCAGCAGCACGGTCCAGCTCTTGAACAGACCCCGCTTTTCGGTCACGGCCAGGGAATGGATGAGCGCGGTACCCGCCAGCCACGGCATAAAGGAAGCATTTTCCACCGGGTCCCAGAACCACCAGCCCCCCCAGCCCAGCTCATAGTAGGCCCACCAGCTACCCAGCATGATCCCCAGGGTCAGGAACGCCCACGCCACGTTGGTCCACGGGCGTGACCAGCGCGCCCAGGAGGCGTCCAGGCGCCCGCCGAGGAGCGCGGCGATAGCGAAGGCGAAGGCCACAGAAAAGCCGACATAGCCCATGTACAGCAGCGGCGGGTGAATAATCAGCCCGGGATCCTGTAACAACGGGTTGAGGTCATTGCCGTCAGCCGGGACGCTTGGCAACAACCTGGCAAAGGGGTTGGAGGTGAACAGCGAGAAGGACAGGAAGCCAACACCCACGGCGCCCATCACCGCCAGCACTCGCGACAGCACCAGCAGCGGCAGCTGCGGACTGAACAGCGCCACGGCTGCTGTCCACAGGCACAGGATCAGAGACCACAGCAGCAGCGAGCCTTCATGGTTGCCCCAGAGGGCGGAGAACTTGTAAATCGCCGGCAACAGGGAGTTGCTGTTATTCGCCACCACCGCCACGGAAAAGTCGTCCTGCAGGAAAGCAGTGGCGAGGCAGACAAAGCTGATGCCAACAAACACCAGTTGCCCAATGGCCAGCCTGGGAGCCAGGGCCATGGCGTGCGAGTTGCGTTGCCAGGCGCCCCATGCCGGCACGATAGCCAGCAGCAGGGCGAGTGCGAGGCCGATTATCAGGGCAAAGTGCCCCATCTCGGGAATCATTGCTTCACCCCTTTATGGTCGTAGCCGGATTGCTCCAGGGCCTCCAGCACTTCCGGTGGCATGTAGTTTTCATCGTGTTTGGCCAGCACCTCGCTCGCCACCAGCACGCCGTCCTCACCCAGCTTGCCCGAGGCCACAGCGCCCTGCCCCTCGTCAAACAGGTCCGGAAGGATGCCCTCATAAACCACCGGCACCGAGGCTTCGAAGTCGGTGAGCATAAAGCGCACCTCGAGACTATCGTCGGCCCGCTGCACACTGCCTTCGGCCACCATGCCACCTACGCGAATAGCCTGGCCCACGGGCG
Source organism: Pseudohalioglobus sediminis (assembly GCF_008370495.1). Taxonomy (GTDB): domain Bacteria; phylum Pseudomonadota; class Gammaproteobacteria; order Pseudomonadales; family Halieaceae; genus Halioglobus. Next base: position 62,553 of record NZ_VTUX01000011.1, read on the forward strand.
CGTTGCCCTGGGCCACTTCCGCGGGTGGGTAGAACAGGTTTATATTGCCACGCATGGCATACGCTACCAGGCCTATGGCGGCGCTGGAAAAGACGATAATAAAAAGAACCAGGTACAGGCGTTGTTTACGAACCGGATGCATGAGTATCCCCTTCTACGGCAGTGGGACTATGACTTGGAGCGCCGCGCTCGCGGCGAAGTTCCCCGGCCAGCTGCGCCAGCAGCTTTTTCTGGCGCCTCCGCGGGGCGATCAGCAAGGCCACGATGACGACCAGGGTTATGGCATAGGCAGCCCATACGAAGCCACCGTGGCCATCCATATACAGCAGCGCTTCCAGGCTGTCGAAATACATCAGTTGCCCTCCCCCGCGGCCAGTTTCCGCACCCACTTGGTGCGGCGCTCGCGCGACAGGATCTCGCTGCGCATGTTCATAAGCAGCGCGCAGGTGAACAGGGCGTAAAAGCAAATGATCATCAGCAGCAGCGGATAGAGCATGCTCGGGTGTATCGTCGATTCACCGGTGAACTTGATGGATGCTGGCTGGTGCAGGCTGTACCACCAGTCCACGGACTTGTAGATGATGGGGATATTTACGGTACCCACCAGGCTCAATACGGCGCAGGCCTTGCTTGCGGCTTCCTTGTTGTCGTAGGCCTCGTACAGCGCAATCACACCGAGGTACAGGAACAGCAGTATCAGCATGGAGGTGATACGCGCATCCCAGACCCACCAGGTGCCCCAGGTCGGCTTGCCCCAGATGGCACCCGTTACCAGCGCGACAAACGTCAACGCGGCACCGATGGGCGCGCAGGACTTCATGGCGATATCCGCCATTTTCATTTTCCAGATCAGGCTCACCGCGCCGGCTGTTGCCATCACGTAATAGCCAGCCAGTGCCACCACGGCTGAGGGCACGTGTATATAGATAATGCGGTAGCTGTTGCCCTGGCGAAAATCAGGTGAGGTGTACAGCAGGCCCCAGACCGCGCCGACCACAAGCCCCAGTAGCGTCAGCGGCAACAGGTAACGGAGGATGGATCCGGAGATACCATACAGCCAGGGGGGAGAGCCGAGTTTATGGAAGAAGGTCCACATAGCGGCGGCAATTATACAGGGGCCCCGGTTGCGAACAACCGGTAGCAACGTGGGGCTATTGGGCCAGTATCAGGCATCTACACTTATCCTCAATCCGGCGGCGGTGGCAATCGGCGCCAGGGCAATCGCCAGCGATAACATGGCGCCAAGAATGGCGAGGTAGGGCCCCGCCGGTGCGCCGTCCACGGCGGCCTTGACCGCCGCCGTGCCGAAGATTAATACGGGCATATACAGGGGCAGGATCAGCAGCGAAATCAGCATGCCGCCACGCTTCAGGCCCACGGTGAGTGCGGCGCCTATGCCCCCCACCAGGCTGAGCACGGCGGTACCCAGCAGCAGGCTGAAGAACAGCGCCGCGATCCCCGCTACCGGCAGGTTCAGCATCAGCGCGAACACGGGTGACACCAGCGCCAGCAACAGGCCGGTCACCAGCCAGTGAGCGCAGACGTAGGCGAACACGGAAAAATACAGGGGCTGGGGTGAAAGCAGCAACTGTTCGAGGCTGCCATCATCAAAATCACTGCGGAATACGGCATCCGAGGTCAGCAGATTCGAGAGCAAGGCGATGATCCACAGTATTCCCGGAGCGAAATCTGCCAGCCGGTCCGGGGCCGGGCCAAGACCGAGCGGAAACAGCGCCACTACCATGGCAAAGAATAGCAGGGGGTTACCTATCTCCACCGGTCGGCGCACCGCCAGCACCAGCTGGCGGCGCAAAAGACGCATACAGAATGCCGGCACCGAGGGCGCGCTCATGTGCGGATTCCCAGGCTGAGGTCCAGGCTGTGTACCGGGTGATCAATGGCCAGCGACTGGTGTGAAGTCAGTACCACGGCACCGCCCGCTGCAACGTGCCTGGCGAACAGCGCCTCCAGTTCGCGGACGCCCTGCACATCGATCGCGGTGTAGGGTTCATCGAGTATCCACAGGGGACTGGTAGAAAGGTACAGCCGGGCCAGGTTGACCCGGCGATGCTGTCCGGCGGAGAGCGCATGGCTGGGCACATCTTCATAGCCAAACAGGCCCACGCGGGCCAGCGCGTCGTCGATCTGCTCCTCGCTGTAGCGGCTCTCTCCGGCAACATGCCAGGCCAGGTTCTCGCGCGGCGTCAGCAGGGCCTTGACCGCACTGTGGTGCCCGAGATAAAGCATCGGCGCATGCCGGCTCACAGTGCCCCGGAAACCATAGCGCGAGAGGCCGGAGAGGATGCGGATGAGACTGGTCTTACCGGCGCCGTTTTCGCCCTCGATACGCACGATTTGCCGCGCATGAATGCGAAAGCTGAGTCCGTCGAAGAGCTGTCGCCCGCCGCGTTCCAGCGACAGCGCATCTGCGACCAGCAGGGCTTCGCTGTGAGCGTGATCGGTCAGAGGTTCACCACGTTCACGACGGGTATGTGCAGGTCAGTATCCACCTGCTCGGCGCGCAGGTTGCTGAAGTCAAACAACTCTCGATCCGCAAGCTGGGACGGCGCCACGTTGCGGATACTGCGAAAGATCGTCTCGGTGCGCCCCGGGTATTCGCGCTCCCACTGGGCAAGCATCTTTTTGACCTGGACGCGCTGCAGGTTCTCCTGTGAGCCACACAGGTTGCAGGGGATAATCGGAAAGGCCTTGTACTGGGCGTATCGAGCCAGGTCCTTTTCCTTGCAGTAGGCCAGCGGCCTGATCACCACGTTGCGCTTGTCGTCGGATAGCAGCTTGGGCGGCATGGCCTTGAGGCTGCCACCAAAGAACATGTTCAGGAACAGGGTCTCGACAATATCGTCGCGATGGTGCCCGAGCGCGATCTTGCTGGCGCCGATGTCCTGGGCAAAACCGTACAGGCTGCCCCGGCGCAGGCGCGAACACAGGCCACAGGTAGTCTTCCCCTCCGGCACCACTTCCTTGACGATGCTGTAGGTATCTTTTTCCAGGATGTAATACGGCACACCCAGGCCCTCGAGGTACTCGGGCAACACGTGTTCAGGAAAACCGGGCTGTTTCTGGTCAAGATTGACCGCCACCAGCTCAAAACTGACGGGAGCGGAATGCCGCAGGTTGAGCAGGATGTCCAGCATGCCGTAGGAGTCCTTACCGCCGGAGAGGCACACCATGACCTTGTCGCCCTCCTCGATCATGTTGTAATCGACGATGGCGTTACCCACGTTGCGCCGCAGACGTTTCTGCAGCTTGTTGAACTCGGTTTTTTCCTTGCGTGACAGCTGGTGCACGATGTTTGCCGTTAGTGCTTGATTTGGCGCGCATTTTACTGGTTAGCCAGTGCTCCAGTCCAGCAGTGCGGGCGCTTTCGTTCCCGGTAATCCGGCCGCCGTCGGGGCCAGCACGCCAAAACGGCCACAAGCTACGCTGATTTTCCAGCCCGTCGCGTAACTCGGTCAGCGGTTGCTGCGCGCAACCGCTCCCAGACCTCAGACATCCCCGACGGACAGCCACTGGAAAATCCGCTGCGCAAAAAGCGGTGGCCTGATTGTTTTGTCGACGCACTGCCCGATGCGGCCGTAAGCCCGTTCACGGACCGATGCGCCAAACGACAGTCTGACAATCTTTAATAACGCGCCGCCAAGCCATTTTCGATACCCATGCCGACCATAGTCGAAGCTCCCTTGTATTTCGTGTGGAATACAACCAAAATGTGCGCCCCGAAACGATCCCACCAAAAACCGTCTACGAGGAACCCATCGAGATGAAAACACCTGTACGAGTGACCGTAACCGGCGCCGCGGGCCAGATTGGCTATGCGTTGCTTTTCCGTATTGCTTCCGGCGCCATGCTCGGCGAAGACCAGCCCGTGATTCTGCAGCTGCTGGATATCACGCCGGCGATGGACGCACTCCAGGGTGTGAAGATGGAGCTGGAAGACTGCGCCTTCCCCCTGCTGAACGACATCGTCTGTACCGACGACCCCAACGTCGGCTTCAAGGATACCGATTACGCCCTGCTGGTGGGTGCCCGCCCCCGCGGTCCCGGCATGGAGCGCAAGGATCTGCTTGAGGCCAATGCGGCGATCTTCTCCGTGCAGGGCAAGGCCATCAACGACAACGCCAGCAAGAACATCAAGGTGCTGGTTGTCGGCAACCCGGCCAATACCAACGCCCTGATCGCCCAGCGCAATGCGCCAGATATTGACCCGCGCAACTTCACCGCCATGACGCGCCTTGACCACAACCGCGCCATGACCCAGATCGCCCAGAAAACCGGCAAGACCGTAAACGACGTCACCAACATGACGATCTGGGGCAACCATTCCGCCACCCAGTATCCCGACCTGTTCAACTGCAAGGTCAGCGGCGAGAGCGCCATCAGCCTGGTGGACCAGGAGTGGTATGAAGGTGAATTCATCCCCGTGGTACAGCAGCGCGGTGCCGCCATCATCAAGGCCCGCGGCGCCTCTTCAGCCGCCTCTGCCGCCAATGCTGCGATCGATCACATGCGTTCCTGGGCGCTGGGCACCGAGGGCGATGACTGGGTATCCATGGGCGTATACTCCGATGGCTCCTACGGCATTACCGAAGGCCTGATCTACTCGTTCCCGTGCCGCTGCCAGAACGGCGACTGGAGTATTGTCCAGGGTGTCGAGATTGGCGAATTCAGCCAGGCCAAGATGGCAGCCACTGAACAGGAGCTGAGTGAAGAGCGCGACGCGGTCCAGCACCTGCTGCCCTGATCCTGAGCTTCGTAACCACCGAAAAAGCGCCGGCCCTGCCGGCGTTTTTTTATGTCCCGACAGGTACCACCTGCTGTGTGCCGCAGCTCGCGGCGCGAGCGGGCGGCCGACGTGGACCTGCAAGCCGAATACTGCTCTAATGCATGAATATGAATAATACTGACGAAGCAACCACCCCGAAGGCCTATCATCACGGCAACCTGCGCGCGGAACTGCTGGACACTGCCGTTGAACAACTGCGTAACAATGGCGCCGAGGAGCTGAGCCTGCGCGCCCTCGCGCGAGCGATCGGCGTATCCCAGACCGCGCCCTACAGGCACTTCGCCGACAAGAGCGAACTCCTCGCCGCGATGGCCACAAGGGGCTATCGCGAACTTTACGCGGCCCTGCGCAAGGCAATGGGGAATGCCGGCGCCAATCCGGATGAACAGATGGCCGCCGTGGCCCATGCCTACGTGGATTACGCGGCAGAAAACCCACAGCTTTTCAAACTGATGTTTGGCCCGGCGGTACAGCCCGCGGCGCGCCACCCCGAATTACGCGAAGCGAGCCGGGAAACGTTGCACCTGGTACAGGAAATACTGCAACTGGGTATCGACCAGGGTCGTTATCACACTGACGAAGACGTGATCTACCTGACCAATGCCGGCTGGTCCGGCATTTACGGCCTGGCGACGCTGCGTATCGATACGCCGGAACTGTTCGAGCGCTACATCGACCTGCATAAACAGGTCGAACTGGGTGTGCGCACCTTCCTGGCAGGGATCAGCAGCCCGCGGGACTGACCGCGGGCATCGCGGCCGCGTTACAGTTCACGCAGCACAGCGACCGGCGGATGTGACACCACGCGACGGCAGCTGAACACGCCCAGCCCCGCTATCAGCACCATTCCTGCGCCCAGGCCGAGCGGCCACAACCAGGGCGACGGCGCATACTGCATGTCCATGGCCCAGGTTTGCAAAATGGCCACCGAGAGCTCCGCCGCCGCGGTTGCCAGCAACCCGGCAAACAGTCCCAGCGCCGCGAATTCGATCAGCAGGCCACCGAGTATCAGCCGGCGGCGCGCGCCCAATGCGCGCAGTATCGAGCTCTCATGGAGTCGTTCGTCGACACTGGCCTGCACTCCGGCAATCAATACCAGCGCCCCGGTGGCGAGAATCACTGCCAGTACCAGCTCTATGGCCGCCGACACCTGTTCAATAATGCCCCTGATCTGATCGATGACCAGGTCCATCTCGATCACCGTTACCGTGGGGTACTCACGTATGAAATGGTTCAGGAATACCTTGTTATCGGGCTCGAGATGAAAGCTGGTCATAAACGTGGCGGGATAACTGGCCAGCACCTGCGGCGGGAACACCATGAAGAAGTTGGGCCGCATTGACTGCCAATCGAGGCTTCTCAGGCTGCTGACCGTCGCTTCCAGCGGCCTTGCCCCGACCAGCATGGACAGCGTGTCACCCACTTCGATACCCATGCGTTGGGCAAACTCCTCTTCCAGCGAGACCACGGCAGCATCCGTGTCCGGCTGCCACCATTCCCCTGCAACCAGTTCGTTGCCCGTGGGCAGGGTATCTGACCAGGTGAAGTTGGTCTCACGCTGGCGCGGCCCATCCATCTCGGCCTCCTCCGGCGACGGCAGGTCGACGCCGTTCACCGCCATCACGCGACCGCGGATCATCGGGTATAGCGCCTCGCTGCGGATATTTTCCTCACGCAGCAGCTGGTCAACCGATTGCACCTCGCCGGGACCGATGTTGATCATGAAGTGGTTAGGGGCATCTGCCGGCAGCTGGGTCTGCCACTCATCGACCAGGGAAGTTCGCACCAGCACCAACACCAGCAGCAGCATGATCGCCATGGCAAAGATGACAACCTGCAGGGCATTGGCCGCACCCCGGCGCTGCAGGCCCGCCAGCGCCAGTCGCCAGATGCTGCCGGCACTCATGCCCACCAGGCGACCACCTTTGAGCAGGGTCATGGCAAGTACAAAACCTAATCCCACGGTAACCAGCAGCCCCGCCAGGAGCGCCATGGTCAGGCGCCAGTCACCGCTGTACCACAGCATCAGCAGCGATACGGCGACCAGGCCGAAAAGATAGTCCCAGGCGCTCTTTCGCGTCAGCAGCGGTATGTCCTTGCGCAACACCCGCAGGGGGCTGGCCTGCCCCAGCCTGCGCAGTGGCGGCCAGGCAAAGCTCAGCAGGCAGACCATCGCCGTGGCACTGCCTACCAGGTAGGGTTGCGCGCCACTGGGCCCCGGCTGCACCGGTAACTGCTCGGCAAACAAGGTAAAGAACAGTGCCTGGATGGCCCAGCCAAGCAGGCAGCCGGCGGCTGTTGCCAGCGCGCCCAGTAACAACAGGCTCTTACCATAAAGGTAATTGATGGCGCTCGAGGTCGCCCCCAGGCTTTTCATGACCGCCACGTAATCGTTGTGGCGCTCACTGAAGCGCCGTGCAGCCAGCGCAATGGCAACACCGGCCAGCACCACACCCAGGCTTCCCGCGAGGAGCAGAAAGCGTTCCGCGCGCTCAAGCGCCCGGCTGATACCGGGCTGGCCATCGCTCACGTCCAGCAGGCGCTGCCCGGGCGCAAGCCTCGGCTTCAGCTGTGCCATAAACTCAGCCACCAGCTCGCTGTCACCGGCATACAGCTGCCGGAACTCGACCCGACTGCCGGGCTGGATCACCCGGGTCGCGGCGATATCATCGTAATGCATCAACAGACGTGGCCCGTAACCAAACATGCCGGCAGCCTGGTCCGGTTCGCCCCGTACCGCGCCGCGAACCGTCAGCTGCGCCTCGCCGACCTGCACCAATTCACCCACCGCCACGTCAAGCAGTGGGAACAGGCGCGAATCCAGCCACACTTCGCCGCGACCCGGCCCCGACGCCACCACGCTCGGCGCGGCAAAAGGTTCGGCGCTGAATTTGAGTTCCCCGCGCAGGGGATAAGCATCTGATACTGCCTTGATAGAGGCCAGTTGCATGGCATCCTCGCCGGCGTAGACCATGGACGGGAAGGTCAGGGTCGTGGCCACGTCGAGGCCCGCCGTGCCCGCTTCCTGCAGCCACTGGGCGGGCATCTCCCGCCCACTGCGCACCACGGCGTCGGCGGCAAGAAAGCGGTGGCTTTCCATCTCCAGTGCGTTCTGCAAGCGGGTGGTGAAAGCACTGATGCCGGACACGACACCCACGGCGAGAATCAGGGCCATCACCAGTACGCCCAGCTCACCGCCGCGCCAGTCGCGCGCCAGCATCCTCGTTGCTGTTACCGACACCCTCAGTCGCCCTCTACCAGTTCGCCGGCTTCCAGCACCAGACGCCGCTGGCAGCGCTGCGCCAGCTGTAGATCGTGGGTAACCAACACCAGCGTAGTGCCCTCCTGCTGGTTTAGCTCGAACAGCAGATCGATGATATGGGCCCCTGTTCGCGTATCCAGGTTCCCCGTGGGTTCATCGGCAAACAGGATTGCTGGCCGGGCGGCAAAGGCGCGGGCTATCGCGACACGCTGCTGCTCACCCCCGGATAACTGTCGCGGGTAATGGCTGGTGCGAGCGGACAGCTCCACCCGCTCAAGGTAGTGGCTGGCCTGCTCCCGGGCGTCACCCTGCCCCTTCAGTTCCAGTGGCAGCATGACATTTTCCAGCGCGGTGAGAGCCGGCAGCAGCTGGAATGACTGGAATACGAAACCCACCTCACGGCCGCGAAATACTGCCCGACCGTCCTCGTCAAGCTGGCTCAGGTCGGTATCACCGATAACGACCCGCCCGCCGCTGCCTTCGTCCAGCCCGGCGAGCAGGCCCAGCAGGGTGGATTTGCCAGATCCCGACGCCCCGACGATGGCTACCGTTTCTCCCGACTTGATTTCCAGCGAGATCCCTTTCAGTATTTCCAGCTCGCCCCCGGCCATGGGGACACGTTTCTGGAGATTTTCAGCTCTTATCATGCAGCGATTCCTTTACCACTTCCTACGTCCGGCGCTGGCGCTCGGTTTACTTGCTCTTTCCCTGGCGCTGCCTGCGCAGGCCAGCGCCGTGTCGAAACTCCTGGTGCTGGGCGATAGTATCAGTGCCGCCTACGGTATGTCGCTGGAAGAAGGCTGGGTGGCCATGTTGGAGCGACAACTGGCGGAGCGGCAGCCCCCGGTAGCCGTAATCAACGCCAGCATCAGTGGTGAAACCACGGGGGGCGCCCTGCGCCGCCTGCCCGGACTGCTTGCGGAACATCAACCGGCGGTAGTGTTGATAGAAGTCGGCGGCAACGACGGGCTGCGCGGATTTCCGATTCCCTCGCTGCGGCAAAACCTGACGCAACTGTCATCCCTGGCGGGGGATGCGGGCGCGCGCGTTGTTATCGTACCCATGGAAATTCCGCCTAATTACGGCACCCGGTATACCGCCGGCTTTCGCGACAGCTTCGCCGAGGTTGCCAGCGCCACCGGTGGCATTCTTGCGCCTTTCATACTCGACGGTATCGCCACCGTGCCTGAATTGATGCAGGAAGACGGTATTCACCCGCGCGCGGAAGCCCAGGAAGCGATGCTGTTGAATGTGCTGCCCAGCATTGAGGAGGCCTTGCAATGAGCACACCCTCGCAATGGGATGCGCTGCTGGCAGATGATCGCGCCCACATCTGGCATCCCTACGCCTCCGCTACCGACCCCGGCGTGATCGTCCCGGTCACCTCAGCCGAGGGCGTGCGCCTGAACCTGGCCGATGGCCGGCAACTCATCGACGGCATGGCATCGTGGTGGTGTGCCATCCACGGCTACAATCACCCGGTGATGAATCGCGCCGTGCGCGCGCAGCTGGAAGACATGGCACATGTCATGTTTGGCGGCCTGACGCACCCGGCCGCAGTCAAGCTGGCCCGCATATTGTGTGACCTGACCCCGGATTCACTGACGCGGGTGTTTTTCAGCGACTCCGGTTCCGTGGCCGTGGAAGTGGCGCTGAAAATGGCCGTGCAGTACTGGCAGGCCAGGGGCGAGCCCGGCAAGCGCAAGATGGTGGCCCTGCGCAGCGGCTATCACGGCGATACCTTTGGCGCCATGTCAGTGTGCGACCCGGTTACCGGCATGCATCACCTGTTCGGTGATGTGCTGGCAAAACAGTTCTTCGTGCCGGCACCCGAGTGCGATTTTGATGCGGACTGCCCGGAATCAGAGCTCGATGACATCACCGATTTGCTATCCCGGCACCATGGCGAGATCGCCGCGGTCATCCTGGAACCGGTGGTTCAGGGCGCTGGCGGCATGCGTTTCTACTCGCCGGATTACCTGCGCAAGCTGCGCGCCCTCTGCGATGCCTTCGAGGTGCTATTGATCTTCGACGAGATCGCCACCGGGTTCGGACGCACCGGTAAACTCTTCGCACTGGAACATGCCGGGGTGGAACCGGATCTGCTTTGCCTCGGCAAATCCCTGACCGGCGGTTATATGACCCTGGCGGCCACCCTGTGCACTGAGCGCCTGGCAAGCACCATCAGCGGTGGGGAAGCCGGGGCCTTCATGCATGGCCCCACCTTCATGGGGAATCCACTGGCCTGCGCGACGGCAATCGCCAGCATCGAACTGCTGTTATCGCAGCCCTGGCAACGCACCGTGGAGCGACTCGGCACAGAATTGAAGGAAGGCCTGGCGCCCGCTGCCGACCTCGAACAGGTGAGCGAAGTGCGCACGCTGGGCGCAATCGGGGTGATCGAGCTGAAACAGGGCGTGGACCTGCGCCAGGTCACTCCGATGTTCGTCGAGCGCGGCGTGTGGGTGCGGCCCTTTGGCAAGCTCGTCTACGCCATGCCGCCTTTTGTCATGCAGAGCGATGACGTGGCCACACTGACCGCCGCCATGGTCGATGTGGTTGCAAAACTGGAACACTAAAACCTAATCTCACCCTGCATGAAGGTCTGGCATTGTCCTGTCATGAGCACACGGCCGTTGCGTTGCTCGCATTGTATTGACCCGCCACGCGCCGATATCTGCCGGGCACTGAGCTGTGCCTGCCCAAGGCGTGCAGACCAATAGGGCACCAGGGCGCAGTGAGCGGAACCGGTGACCGGGTCCTCATCGACGCCTACCTGGGGGCCAAAAAACCGCGACACAAAGTCGCACTCATTCCCGGGGGCGGTGGCAATCACACAGCGGTCCGTGGCGGCCAGCAGCGCGGGAAAGTCCGGGTCGAGTGCAGCGACATCTTCCTCGAATTCATAAACGTATACCTGCTTGGGTACTCCAGCGACCAGCAGCGCCTGCGACGCGGTCGCACCCAGGGCGGCCGCTACCCGGGAATCCAGCTCTGTCTCTTCCAGCGCATAGGCAGGAAAATCCAGGGTGTAAGCATCCCCGGAGCGCGTTACATGCAGTGCGCCGGAATGCGTATGGAAACAGATACTGTCACTGCTGTACCCCCGGTGGGCAAAGAGCACATGGGCGCTGGCCAGGGTGGCATGCCCGCAGAGGTTTACTTCCACGGCCGGGGTAAACCAGCGCAGCTCAAAGCCCTCGTCCACCGGGACGAGGAAAGCCGTTTCGGAGAGATTGTTTTCACTGGCAATGGCCTGTAACAGGGACACATCCAGCCAGTCTTCGAGCAATACCACGGCCGCCGGATTGCCGCCGAACACGGCGCCGGCGAAGGCATCCACCTGATAAATCGGCATTTTGGCCATTAGGGCCCTCCTTTGCGTTGTACCGGACATGGCGCTCTAATATAGTAGTCGACGGGCACTACCGACAGGGAAAACAATAAACGGCATGGCCAAGCGAGAACAGACCCCGCTGCAAAGTGCTTTCTACCGCGTCATATTTGGCACGGAGACCACAGCCGGAAAGTGGTTCGACATTTGCCTGATAATCGTCATCCTGGCCAGCGTGCTGATCATCATGCTGGACTCCATCGATGCCTATCACGCCCGCTACGGTGTACTGTTCCTGCAGATCGAGTGGGCCTTTACCATCCTGTTCACCATAGAGTACATGGTGCGTCTTTGGTGTTCACCCAACCCCAAGGCCTACGCCAGGAGCGTCTACGGTGTCGTTGACCTGCTGGCCCTGTTGCCAACCTATTTCTCGCTGCTTCTGCCACAGGCGGCCCCGCTGCTCATCATCCGACTGCTGCGCATACTGCGTATTTTCCGGGTTTTGCGACTGCTGTACCTGCTCGACGAAGCCAATCACCTGGCCAGAGCACTGCACAGGTCTGCACGCAAAATATTCGTGTTTTTTTCCATGGTCATTATCCTCGCCACGATCTTCGGTTGCCTGCTGTATGTGGTCGAGGGACCGGAACACGGCTTCAACAGTATCCCCCACAGTATTTACTGGGCGATAGTAACGATCACCACCGTGGGCTACGGCGATGTTGTGCCGATGACACCGCTGGGACAGATCATCTCTGCCTGTGGCATGTTGATTGGTTACGCAGTTATCGCTGTGCCAACCGGCATCGTTACGGCGGAGCTCACCATGGGCCAACAGCTGGAAAAAGAACGCCATATCAGGCAGTCACGCAACTGCAGTACCTGCGCCACAGTGGAAACAGACCCCGCTGCGCACTACTGTCGGCGGTGCGGCAGCCACCTGCCCTCACCCGGCCATGCGCCAGAGAAGCGCAGTTCCTGATCAGACCTACCCTGGGGAAACACCACATGAACCGAGCATCGCTTCGCGCCGGCACACTGTCAGTCACTGGCCTGCTTGCCAGCCTCGTAACCAGCCAGACCATGGGTCAGGCCCTGCTGGAAGAGGTCGTGGTGACTGCGCAAAAACGCGAGCAAAACCTGCAGGACGTGCCGGTGGCGGTATCCGCTTTCAATCAGCAGGTGCTGGAACGCACTGGCGTGAAAGACATGTTCGACCTGCAAAGCAATGCGCCGAGCCTGGTTGTAACACAGAGCCAGACCTCCACCACCACCACATTCGCAATCCGCGGAATATTTACCAGCTCACAGAATTTCGGCCTGGAACCCTCGGTTGGGCTGTATGTGGACGGCGTTTATCGAGCGCGCCAGGGCTCGATGATCAACAACATGGTCGATGTAGCCAGCGTGGAAGTACTGCGCGGCCCACAGGGCACCCTTTTTGGCCGCAACACACCCGCCGGCGCAATTACCCTGGCCACAGTTTCGCCTGACTTTGAGGGCAGCGGTTTTCTCGAGGCGAGCGCCGGGAACTACGGTTTGTGGGGCCTGTCGGGGGCCAAATCCTTCACCGTCGCCGACGATACCCTGGCGCTGCGTGCCACCGGTTTCGCCATGCAGCGCGATGGCTATGTCGATATAGCCGGTGGTGACAATAACGTCATCAACGATCGCGACCGCTGGGGCTTGCGCCTGCAGGCGCTGTACACGCCGAATGATGACCTCACGCTGCGCCTGATTGCCGACCATTCCCAGGTAGACGAAATCTGCTGCGCGGCGGGTTCCTACAAGAACAACCTGGTGGCGCAGCAGTTGCCACCCGGGACTGATACCAAATTCGGCACCGACACCAATATTCGCAACCTCGGTGGCACGGTAATCGACCAGCGGGACTTCTATGACTACCGCGTATCAGTGGCCAGGCCACCGCGCTCGGAGAATAAAGACAGCGGTATCTCCATGCAGATCGACTGGCAACTGCAGCCATTCAGGCTCACCGGTATCACTGCCTACCGAAAGCACGATGCCTACGACAACGCCGATATCATTTTCACCGATCTGGACGGCGCCTACCGCATCAACGACGCGGAGCAGACCCAGTTTACGCAGGAGTTGCGGCTAAGCGGTGCCAGCGACAAGCTCAACTATGTCGCCGGGCTCTACTACTACCAACAGGAGCTGGACAATCAGCGCGACACCCTCGTGGGTGCAGATCTGGGTGCTATCTATGGGCTGGCAGACCCCAAGGCCTTCATCGCCGGCACCGGGTCGCACGACCTGAACGAGCAGGAACACAGCAGTTACGCCGTGTTCGGGCAGGTCGATTACAACCTCACGGATGCATTGGTCGTCACGGCCGGCCTGCGCTGGACCTACGAAGACAAGGAACTGCAAAACACCTACACGCAGGATGTTGAACCGCCACTGAGCTTCCAGCCCAATTACGGTTTCTTTTTCTTTCCCCCACTGGCACCCACGCCAGATGTAAGCGAGGACTTTGACGACGACCAGGTAACCGGCACACTCAAACTGAGCTGGTTTCTCGATGAGGATACACTGCTGTACGCCTCTTATGGCACCGGCTACAAATCCGGCGGCATCAACGGCGACCGCATCGAGCCCCAGTTCGACGTGGCTTTCGATGCCGAGCACGCCGAGTCCTATGAAATTGGCCTCAAAACCGAGTTCCCACAACAGGCTGTTCGTCTCAACGTCGCGCTGCATATGACCGACACCGACGACCTGCAAACCAACTCCTTCCAGGGCGGCGGCTTCTTTTTGTCCAACGCCGGTACCGCGGAGACCTACGGCCTGGAACTGGACCTGTTCTGGCTACCCACAGACAACACAACCCTGACGCTGGCCTACGCCTACAATCACGGTGAGTATGCCGACTTCGACAACGGTCCCTGCTGGACCGGCACGCCCTGGCACACCGACCAGCCCGACCCGGGCCTTAACGAGGATGGCAGCTGCGATCGCAGTGGCGGCGACATTTCAACCAATCCAGAGAATGTACTGGTGCTCACTGCCAACCGGGACTTCGGTATTACCGACGCAATCGACGGCTTCATCTACGCCGAGTACATCTATACCGATGAGCGCATGACTGACGTCAACAACGACCCGGTGAAATACGATGATGCCTTCCATACATTGAACCTGCGCGCCGGCCTGCGCTTTGAGCGACATGCTGCGCAGCTTACGCTGTGGGGGCGCAACCTCACCGATGAGGAGTCAACTGACACCATCGCCGATGCACCCGCCCAGGACGGCCGCTTTGTGGGTTATTACAAAGAGCCGCTGACCTGGGGCGTGACCCTGCGCAAGGACTTCTGAGGCACAGGGGCGACGTCTATCTGTGGGGGCCGGCTATTGTTATAATTGCCGGCCACTTGCCAGCGTCAACACCATGCCAACCCCGATCCACAGCTACCGCAAATACTGGGCCGAATGCTTTGGCCCCGCCCCCGAGCTGCCCATGAGCCGGGCGGAGATGGACGCGCTTGGCTGGGATAGCTGCGACATTATTATCGTCACCGGCGATGCCTACGTGGATCACCCCAGTTTCGGCATGGCGGTCATAGGCCGCCTGCTGGAGGCCCAGGGTTTCCGCGTGGGTATCATCGCACAGCCCGACTGGACCAATACCGACGCCTTTCGCGCCCTGGGCAAGCCCAACCTGTTCTTCGGCGTCTCCGCCGGCAACATGGATTCCATGATCAACCGCTACACCGCTGATCGCAAACGCCGCAATGACGACGCCTACACCCCGGATAACCAGGGCGGCAAACGTCCCGACCGGGCGGTCATCGTCTACAGCCAGCGCCTGCGCGAAGCCTACCGCGAGGTGCCACTGGTCATCGGCAGTATCGAGGCCAGCCTGCGCCGGATCGCGCACTACGATTACTGGAGCGACAAGATCCGGCGCTCCATCCTGCTCGACAGCCGCGCAGACCTGCTGCTGTATGGCAACGCCGAGCGTGCCATTGTCGATGTAGCCCATCGCCTTGCTGCCGGCGAACCGATTCAGCGGATTCGCGACCTGCGCGGCACTGCCTTCGTGCGCAAGCGCGTGCCGGACGGCTGGCGTGAAATCGATTCCACGTCCATTGACCGGGTCGGGCCTGTCGACAAACCCGCGAATCCCTACAGTGCGCAGAGCCCCGCCGAATGTTCACCCGAAGAGGTGCAGGTAACACAGGGTGAAGACGTGGTGCGCATTCTCGACAAGGTAGATGACGAACGACCCGCGGTCGTACGTATCCCCTCTTTTGAGCAGGTCAGGGCCGATCCGGCCCTCTACGCACATGCATCACGCATCTTGCACAAGGAAACCAATCCGCATAATGCCCGACCGCTGGTGCAGGCCCACGGTGACCGCGAGGTCTGGCTGAACAGCCCGCCTATTCCACTGTCAACGGACGAGCTCGACTGGGTTTTCGAATTGCCCTATACACGATTACCGCACTCCCATTATGGCGAGGCAAGGCTGCCCGCCTACGAGATGATCCGGCATTCCGTCAATATCATGCGCGGCTGCTTCGGTGGCTGTACATTCTGCTCGATCACCGAGCACGAAGGGCGCATCATCCAGAATCGATCCGAGTCCTCCATCCTGCGAGAAGTAGAAAAGATTCGCGACACCTCTCCTGCATTTACCGGGGTCATTTCCGACCTGGGCGGACCAACGGCAAACATGTGGCGACTGGCCTGCAAAAGCAAGGACATCGAAGCGAAATGCCGCAAGCTCAGTTGCGTATTTCCCGGCATTTGCAAGAACCTGGACACCAACCAGAAACCTCTGGTGGAGCTGTATCGCAAGGCGCGCGAACTGCCCGGCATCAAGAAGGTGTTGATCGCTTCCGGGCTGCGCTATGACATCGCCGTGGAAACGCCGGAGTACGTGCGGGAACTGGTCACCCATCACGTTGGCGGCTACCTCAAGATCGCCCCGGAGCACACTGAAGACGCCCCTCTCAACAAGATGATGAAGCCGGGTATCGGCACCTATGATCGTTTCAAGGCACTGTTCGACAAGTACTCACGCGAGGCCGGCAAGGAACAATACCTGATTCCCTACTTCATCGCGGCACATCCCGGCACTTCTGACCGCGACATGATGAACCTGGCCCTGTGGCTGAAGCGGAACAAGTTTCGCGCCGACCAGGTGCAGACCTTTTATCCATCACCCATGGCCACAGCGACGGCGATGTATTACAGCGGCAAAAACCCGTTGCAGCGCATCACCCGCGACAGTGACACCATGCCGACAGTGCGCGGGCTGTCACAGCGCCGACTACACAAGGCCTTCCTGCGCTACCACGATCCCGACAACTGGCCCATGTTGCGCACCGCCCTGAAGAAAATGGGACGTGCTGACCTGATCGGCAACGGCAAGATGCACCTGGTGCCGCCGCGGCAACCTGGCAAGCGCCACGCGGTCGTCGCGGGCAGCCAGCCCTTCGCCACGCAGCACAACGGGCTGCCACGTACCCCTTCCCGCCGCAGACGCGGCAAACAATAGGCAACAACGCCAGGTTTTCCTGAACATTCTTTAATAAACGAACAACCCAGGGCCCGGTTCAAGTATCATACGCTGCCTCTCGGGGAGCGAACATGAAGAAGCAATTTCTGGTCACAATGCTGGTACTGGCAGGCGGCTTCGGCCTGGCCTTGCTGATCGCCAACAGCACGCCCGAACGGGACGTCATTGCCATGGAACGCACGCTACGCACCGTGCGCGTGATGACCGTCGCGGTACACGATGAATACCTGCAGATTACCTCGCAAGGGAGCGTCCAGCCGCGTACCCAGAGTGAACTGATCCCCGAGGTTTCAGGTCGGGTCGAATGGGTATCCTCGTCGCTGGTGGACGGGGGCTCCTTCAGCCGCGGTGATCCACTGCTGCGCATCGATGCCTCCGACTACGAAATCGCCCTGCAAAGGGCGACGGCCGCCAGGGACAGAGCCAGAGTCGAAGCCGAGTTCAGCGGCGATGAACTGGCACGGCTGGAAAAACTGTTTGCCCAGAAACTCGCCAGCCAGTCACAACTGGACAGTGTCAGGCGTACGGCGCAGGTTGCCCAGGCAAACCTGAGCGAGACCAGCGCCGCCCTGGCGCAGGCTGAACGCGACCTGGCCCGTACGCAGCTGACCGCGCCGTTTGACGGCCTGGTGCGCTCCGAACAGGTTGACGTAGGGCAGTTCGTCAGCCGTGGCGCGAGCATCGCCACGATCTATGCTACCGACTATGTCGAAGTGCGTCTGCCCATCGCCGCAGACGAACTCGGCTACCTGGGGCTGGATATCGCCCATCGTGGCACGCTTGCCGAGGGCGACAGGCCCGAGGTGACAGTCTCGGCGCAATACGGCAATACGCGCCTGATCTGGAGCGGTGAACTGGTGCGTACCGAGGCGGTGATTGATGAACGCTCGCGCATGATCTACGCGGTGGCGCGCATCCGCCAGTCCGAGTTCGCGGATACCGCATCGATACCGGTGGGCCTGTTTGTACAGGCGGAGATACAGGGCCGTAAAGTCGAAAACGTCGTCCGTCTGCCCAGGTCTGCCATGCGCGACAGCGACCAGGTGCTGGTGGTCGACGATGACAATCGCCTGCGCTTTCGCACCGTCTCGGTGTTGCGACTCGAACACGATGATGTGCTGATCAGCGCGGGGCTGGAGGACGGCGAGCGCGTCTGCGTGTCCGCCATCCAGACCGTGGTCGACGGCATGCACGTCAAGCCCTTACTGCCGTAGGCCCGCGATATGCCGAGAATGATCGCGTGGTTTGTCCACAACCCCGTCGCTGCCAACCTGCTGATGCTGATTCTTATCGTCAGCGGGCTGCTGGCACTGCCGCGGATTCACCAGGAAGAATTCCCCAATATCGAGGTGGACGCGGTTCAGGTTCGCGTTCCTTACCTTGGGGCCGCGCCGGAAGAAGTCGAGTCGGCCGTTTGCGTGCGTGTGGAAGAGGCCGTAGAAGGCAGCGAGGGTATCGACACCATCCGTTCCACCGCCTCCGAGGGCCTGTGTTCGGTGGTTATCGAACTGGTCGATGGTGTCGACAAAAACAAGGTGGCCAACGACATCAAAAGCAAGGTTGATGCAATCGATGCGTTTCCCGGCGAAACGGAAAAACCGGTCACCGCTGAAATAGCCATCATGGCAACCGTCATGCAGATCGCGATTGCAGGCCACGCAGATGAGCGCACGCTCAAAATCGTCGGCCAGCAATTGCGCGACGACATGGCAGCGCTTCCCGGCGTATCCCAGGTAGAACTGCTGTACTCACGGCCCTATGAAATATCCATTGAAGTCCATGAGCAGGCCCTGCGCCGCCACAGCATCACACTGGAACAGATCGGCCGGGCTATCCAGCAGAGTTCGGTGGATATTCCCGGTGGTTCGATCCGCGCTGAGGAAGGTGAGATTCTGCTGCGCTCCAAGGGACAGGCTTACGAACGCCAGGCCTTCGAGGATATCGTGGTGCTTACCCGCAATGACGGCACCCGCTTAACCGTGGGCGATCTCGCGACCGTGGTAGATGGGTTCGAGGAGTCCGACCTGTACTCCCGCCTCGACAGGGAGCCAGCCGTTGGCATCAAAGTGTCCCGCGTCGGCGAGGAGGACGTACTGCAAATTGCCGACGCGGTGAAGTCCTACCTGGAACAGGCCCGCCTGCAGGTCCCGGAGGGCATTGAGCTGGTCATCTGGCAAGACGAGTCGCAGGACCTGGTGGACCGCCTTGATGCACTGATGAAAAACGCACGCAGTGGCCTGCTGCTGGTGCTGCTCATACTCACCGTGTTCCTGCGCTTTCGCCTCGCCCTGTGGGTGGCTGCGGGCATACCGGTGGCGATGCTGGGTGCCGTGGCCCTGTTTCCCGTTGTCGACATCTCCATCAGTACCATGTCGGTGATGGGATTCCTGCTCGTACTCGGCATTCTCGTGGACGATGCCATCGTTGTCGGCGAGCGCGTCTATGCCCACGAACAGATGGGCAAGGACCGTGATACCGCAGCCATCGACGGCGCAAGAGAAGTGTCGGTGCCGGTGATCTTCGGCGTACTGACCACCATGGCCACGTTCCTGCCCATCGTCAGCATACCGGGAGAAATGGGCGGTTTCTTCGTCGCCATCGGCCTGACAGTGATTATCGCCCTCCTGTTCAGCGTCATCGAATCGCAGCTGATCCTGCCGGTGCACCTGGCGCACCGGAAAACGGAAAGAACGCGCGGTAACAACGCCCTGCGCAATCGCTGGCTGGACCTGCAGGACACCCTTTCCGGCAGCCTGCAACGGATCGCCACCGAATACTACCAACCGGCTGTGCAGAAAGCCCTGAACTGGCGCTACACGACCGCCGCCGCGGGCGTGGTCATACTCGCCCTGGCGCTGTCACTGTTCATCAGCGGACGCATGGTGTTTCAGTTCTTCCCCGATGTGGAAGGCACCCGCCTGTACGCCGTGATCACCCTGCCAGAGGGTTCGCCCATCGAGCGCACCGAGGCTGCCGTCAGGCAACTGGAAGAAGCTGCTGAAGTGCTGCGTGCGGAGCTGGACGCTGAACTCGCACCGGGTGAACCCAGCACCATCAACCATATTTTCGCAGTCCTGGGCGGGCTCATTCCCAAGGGTTCTATCAACCTCGGTGGCAGCGGCCAGAGCAATGTCGCCGAGGTGGGCATCGAACTCAACCTGCCGCCGGATTACAGCGACGTGTCGACTACAGAATACGCCAATCGCTGGCGCGAACTGACGGGGACTATCCCGGACGCGCTGGAGCAGCGCTTCGACGCGGCGGCCTTCGGCGCGGGTGATGCCATCGACGTCGAACTCTACGGCAAGGACTTTGACGAACTGCGTTCCGTTGCGGCGGAACTGCGCGCGGCCCTGGAGACCTATAACGGGGTCATGGACATTACCGACACCTTCCGCGCCGGCAAACAGGAAGTCCAGCTCAGCCTGCTGCCGGAAGCACGCAGCCTGGGCCTGACCCTGCACGACCTTGGCAGTCAGGTGCGCCACGCATTCTATGGCTTCGAAGCCCAGCGCATCCAGCGCGGCAAGGACGACATTCGCGTTATGGTGCGATACCCGGAAGACCAGCGCCGCTCGCTGGGCGACCTGGAAGCCATGCGTATCCGCACCGCAGACGGCACCGAGGTGCCCTTCAGCAGCGTCGCCCGGGCACGCCTGGGCCGCGGCTACACCACCATAAACCGCGTCGACGGCCAACGCGTGGTGCGCGTGATCGCTGACGTCAATCGCTCGGTGACCACGCCGGAAATCGTGCTGCAGTCGCTTGCCGAACGTGAACTCGCAGACATTCTCGCGCGGCACCCCGGCGTGACCTACAGCCTCGCCGGGGAAGCGGAATCACGCAGCGAATCCATGGGTGGGCTGGTGTCCTCGGCGCTACTGGCACTGCTACTGATCTACGCCCTGCTCGCCATTCCGCTGCAGTCCTACCTGCAGCCACTGATCATCATGAGCGTCATCCCCTTCGGCGCCGTGGGCGCCATCGTCGGCCACCTGATTATGGGTATAGACCTGGTGTTCTTCTCCCTGCTGGGCATCGTCGCACTGTCCGGCGTGGTGGTGAATGCGAGCCTGGTACTCGTCGACTACATCAACCGGCAAAGACAAAGCGGCGCCGAACTGGTGGACGTGGTCAGCCACGCCGGCGCAGTGCGCTTCCGCCCGATTATCCTCACCAGTGTCACGACCTTTATCGGGCTCACCCCGCTGATGCTGGACGACGCCATTTCCACAGCCATGTTCGTGCCTATGTCTGTGTCCCTGGGCTTCGGCGTGCTGATGGGCACGGCCATCACCCTGTTCCTGGTGCCCTGCCTGTACCTGATTCTGGAAGATGTCGTGCGCTTACTCGGGCGCTCCAGCGCAGATACAAAGCACTAGGCAGCGGCCGCTTTCGCGGCTGCGGCGTCGTTACGGGGCCAGGAGAACAGTCGGCTTCAGGGCCGGTGGTACCCAGTTATTGCAGGGATTGCGCCCGGCGTTTGGTGTGCGCTGTGGCCTTGGCTGCTATCGGGTCGTCCGGCCAGGGGTGCTTGGGGTAGCGACCTTTCATTTCCCTTTTCACCTCCTGGTAGCTACTGCGCCAGAAGCCGGACAGGTCCTGGGTAACCTGCAAGGGTCTTTGTGCCGGCGATAGCAGATGCACCTGCAGCGCAATCTTGCCACCGGCGATGGTCGGTGTTTCCTCGCAACCGAACATCTCCTGCAACTTCACAGCCAACACCGGGGGATCCTGGGTGTAGTCCACAGGTATGTTGGAGCCAGAGGGCACACTGATGCGCTCCGGTGCGAGGCGTTCCAGTTCCAGTGGCAGCGGCCAGCCCAGCTGTGCGTGCAGGATCTGCTTCAGATCCAGTCGCTTGAAGTCTTCCAGCCGCGATACCGGGGCCAGGTAAGGTAAAAGCCATGTCTCCAGGGTTGCCAGCAGTGCCTCATCGCTGAGGTCCGGCCAGGGGTTTTCCGCTGCGTCCCGGTTAACCCTGTGCAGCAACTGCACGCGATTTCGCCACTGCCGCAAGGGCTCGCTCCAGGGGAGAATGTCGAGGCCCTTGCGCCGGATCACACCCAGCAGTGCATTGTCACGCGCATCATCGGAAACCGTAGTGATCGGCTCCGCGCTGATTTCCAGTGCGCCGGTGAGCCGGCGCCGCTGCGCCACAAAGCGTTCACTGCGGCTGTCCCACTCAACGCGTTCTTCCTCGCGCACCAGCGCGGACAGGATGTTCCGGAAGCAGGCCGGGTTCAGTGCCACCGCACTGTAAATGCGGTCGGTATCGCTGCCCGACTGCCCGCCGATCTCCGCCACCGCGATCCATTCTTCCCGGGCCAGTGCATCCTCCTGCGGCATACTGGCCGCCCGCCCATTCGCCAGCTGGTAATCGGGGCTGTTCGCGCGCCGCCTGGCGATGCGATCAGGATAGGCGCTGGCCAGTAATATCCCCATGACATCATCTGCTTCGACGCCCATGGCGAAACGCTTGGGTTTGTGCACTTGTGCGGCGATTCTGCCGTAGCGCCTGGCCAGCTGCCACGTGCGCTTGAACCAGCCTTCGGCACTGGCAGGACAGGGCTGCTCACCCATTAACAGGTCAATCTTGCGCCCGAGGTCAGTGCCAAGATCACCAAGTGGAGAGCGCTCGGCCAGCACCGCCGCCAACAGGCAGGCGGTCTCCGTGGCATGAATATCACAGGCCACGAGCAACATGTGGGCGAGTCGCGGATGCAATGGCATCTGCGCCAGGCGCACACCGTGAGGCGTCAGCTGCGGCTTGCCATCATCCTGCGTGTACAGTGCACCGGTCTGCTCCAGGATCGAAAGGGCCTGCTGCCAGGCCGCTTCCGGAGGGGCGTCCAGCCAGGCCAGCTCGGCGGCGTCGTCCACGCCCCAGGACAGCAACTGCAACACCAGCGGCGCCAGGTCGGCATGCAGTATTTCGGGTGTGCTGTGTGCGCTAAGTCGATGATGCTGCTCTTCCGACCACAGGCGGTAACAGTGTCCCGGTCCAAGGCGCCCCGCCCTGCCCCGCCGCTGTTCTGCGGAAGCCTGCGAAACCCGGCGTGTGGCCAAGCGGGTCATGCCCGATACAGGATCAAACTGCGCTTCGCGAACCAGGCCCGAGTCCACTACCGCACCGATGCCCTCGATGGTAAGGCTGGTTTCGGCCACGTTGGTAGACAAGACCACTTTGCGCTGCCCCGCCGGTGCCGGCGCAATGGCGCGCTGCTGCTTCTTGAGGCTGAGACCGCCGTACAGTGGCGCCAGGATAATACCCTCGTGGCCGACCTCGTCGAGCGCCCGCGCCAGTTCGCGACCCACGGCATTGATCTCACGCTGACCCGGGAGGAACACCAGCACGCTGGCATCCTGGTCCAACAAGGCCCGTTGCGTCGCCGCCACAACCGCCGGCGCGATGGGGTCCTGCAGACGATGGGTCCTGCCGAAACGCGTCTGCACGGGGAACTGTCGCCCCTGGGAGGTTACGATGGGGGCGCCACCGAGCAGGCTGGCTACGGCCTCTCCGTCAAGCGTCGCGGACATCACCAGCAGCTTGAGCGGCGGCCCCTCGCGAAATATCTCCCGCCCCTGCAGGCACAGCGCCAGGCACAGGTCAGAGTCCAGGCTACGCTCATGAAACTCGTCAAAAATCACCAGGCCAACGTCTTCGAGGCCGGGATCTGATTGCAACCGGCGAGTAAGAATACCTTCGGTGATGACCTCGATGCGCGTCTGGGCACTGGTGCGGCTGTCGAGACGGATACTGTACCCGACGGTCTGGCCCACCTCTTCGCCGAGCAATTCAGCCATGCGCGCAGCGGCCGTGCGTGCGGCCATGCGCCGGGGTTCAAGCATGATGATCTTGCGCCCCCCCAGCCAGGATTCGTCCAGCAGCGCCAGCGGCACCAGGGTGGTTTTGCCGGCGCCGGGCGGTGCCTGCAGGACGGCTTCGTGTCCAGACTCGAGCGTGGCCTGCAGGTCAGCTAGTACGTGGTTGACCGGCAGGTCCTGAACAGATTCATGTCGCATGCCTGCATCTTAACCGAGCGATCTGGTCGAGACCACGAAAAAGCCACGTCCGACCGATCACGGTGCGCGAGCGGGGTCGCGCGCACCAAAATTGAACAAATTTTATGCAAGCGCTTTGCGACAGGCCAAGGGTTCCCTGCAAAAGCCGGGCGGCATGCAGATGGCAGGTTTATTGCAAACGAATAACCGACTTGCGCAAGCACGCGACCCGACATGGCAAATGGGAGTACTACGCGATGACAACACTGGATTCCTACCTGCAGTCCGTCAACTCTGGTCACGGCAACGGCAAACGCAGTATCGCCCTGTTCGACCTGGACCGGACACTGATAGCCGGCTACTCGATACTGCCCATGGCCGTTGAAACGGCACGCTACCAGGCACAGTCTGGCAAGTTGGGCCAGTCCGCGAAACTGCTGCGCGACGCGGTAAAGATGCGACGCGATGGCAACGCCCACTATCACCAACTTGTGAAGCGGCTTGCCAGGGCCCTGAGCGGTGTGACCGAGCAAACGCTGTTCGAGCTGGGCGATAAGGCCTGGCGACGCAGCATTGCCCGCAACATTTACCCGGAGGCGGTCGCCCTGGTGGAGGCGCATCGCGCAGCAGGACACCACCTGGTAATCGTTTCTGCTGCCAGTCGCTACCAGGTCGAACCAGTGGCCAGGGCACTGGGTATAGCGGATATATGCTGCACCAGGCTCGAAGTACAGGACGGTGCCTTCACCGGCGAGGTGGTCGCCCCACTCTGCTATGGCGAGGGCAAGGTCATGGCGGCACGCCGTGTGGCGCGCGAGCAGCGCAGTGACCTGCGGCACTGCTGGTTCTACAGTGACTCCAGCGCCGACCTGCCACTGCTTAAAAAAGTCGGGCAAGCGGTCACAGTCAACGCGTCTGACAAGCTCGCTGTGCACGCGCGCAATCACGGCTGGCCGCAACTCAGTTTCAGCAGCCGCGGGATGCCGGATATGGAACACGTGGCGCGCACCGCACTGGTCGCACAGTCATTGTTGGCCACCACGGCACTGGGAGCCATCAGCAAGCGCCTCGGCGTCGAGAGCAACCGCAACGCCAATCGGCTCACTCGCCTGCTGGGCGACATCGGCAGCGGTTTTGCCGGCCTGGATTTCGAAATCGAGGGCGCACACCACCTGCAGCACAACCGGCCTGCGATTTATATTTTCAACCACCAGAGCCTGCTCGACTCGATGGTGCTGGCGCACCTGCTGCGTGGCGACGTGGTCGCCCTGTGCAAGCGCGAAATGGCGGGCAACCCGGTGCTGGGGCCGCTGCTGCGCCAGGTGGATACAATCTTTGTCGACCGGGAGGAAACCGACCAGTCCGGCGTACTCAAGCAGGCGCTGGCGGCGCTGCAGCAGGGGCGATCACTGTGCATCGCACCGGAAGGCACCCGCAGCACACTGGGCGATGTCCAGCCCTTCAAGCACGGCGCCTTCCTGATGGCAAAGCGCGCCGGGGTACCCATCGTTCCCATCGTATTGCACAACGTCAAGGATGCATTACCCAAGGGCGGGCTTTTGATACGTCCGGCGACAATACGAGTTACCGTGCTACCACCGATCGCGGCAAAAGAAATCGGCGGCATCAGGCAGGCGGCACGTCACCTCGAGGAAACCTATGTGCAAATACTTGGCGGCTCCAGCGTGGCGGCACTGCCGCACAGCGCCAGGGCCTGACCCCTACCACTGCACACCGGGCGGCGGCTGATAGCTGTCGAGCACGTTGACGTAGTTGGCACGCAGGAAAGCGGACGAATCGGTGGCGTTGTGCTGGCTCACGCTGCCCTTCATTTGCGCTACCGATGCGTACTCGTGCTCGTCCAGCCACTCTTCCAGAGACTTGAGAACCATCGCCAGATGCCCCGGCCCCCGGCGCAGCAGCGCGCTGCACATATGCGTGACATCTGCTCCCGCCAGCAGCGACTTGAGCACATCACGCAGGTTGTGCACGCCCCCGGTAATGGCCAGTGAACAATCAGTGCGACCGTGCAGTATGGCCAGCCAGCGAATACGCAGCAGCGACTCTTCAGACGAGGACAGTTCCAGACGGGGCACCACTTCCAGGGTCTCGAGGTCGATGTCCGGTTGGTAAAAGCGGTTGAAAACAGCGAGGCCATCGGCACCGGCCTCGTCGAGACGACGGGCGAAACTGACCGGGGACGAGAACTGTGCCGAGAGTTTCATAGCGATGGGAATGGTCACCTTTTCACGCACCGCACGCAGCACATCGAGGTAGCGCTGTTCCACCGCACAGCAATCTTCGTTGGCTCCGGCAGGTATGTAATACACATTTAACTCCAGGGCGTCCGCGCCTGCCTGCTGCAAGGCCTCGGCGTAACTGACCCAGCCGCCGGGTGTGGTGCCGTTCAGGCTGGCGATGACCGGCACCTCCAATGACGATTTCAGCGCTTGCAGGTGCTCCAGGTACTGCTCTTCGTAACTGGTGTAATTATCCGGTACCGGGTGAAAACTCTCTGCCTCGCCGTGACCAAGTGATTGCTGGTGGAAGAACCTGGCCAGGCGCGCGTCCTCCTCCTCGATCTTTTCCTCGAACAGCGAGTGCATCACCAGCGCCGCTGCACCGGCGTCTTCCAGCCGGCGCGCGGAGTCGAGATGCTTGCTAAGTGGGGACGAAGACGGCACCAGCGGATTCTTGAGTTGAAGCCCGAGGTATTCGGTTGTCAGATCTGCCATCTTACTGTCCTCCGTCGTTGGGCGCATCGGCGCTCACCCGTTGTTTAGCCGCCTTGGCCTGGGCGACCTCTTCGCCATCGCTCCAATCCAGTTTCGACAGCTGCTCATAGTAGTGATACCGGTGATTCACGAACTTCTGCTCTTCTTCCACCAGCGCCTCTGCGACTTCCGGGTGCGTATGCCAGAGCATGTTGAAGCGGGTTTCTGTCTGCACATAGTCACGATAGGGAATGGACGGTGCGCGCGAATCCATCTTCATTGGCGGTTTGCCTGCGGCAATATTCTCGGGATTGAAGCGGAACAGCGGCCAGTGGCCACTCTTCACCGCCATATCCTGCTGCTGGTGATTGCGGGACATATCCACACCATGAGCAATACACGGCGACAGGGCCAGGATCAGGCTCGGCCCGGGGTGCGCTTCCGCCTCGAGGAAGGCGTTAAGCGTTTGTGTGTCCTTGCCGCCATAGGCCACGCGCGCGACGTAGACGTTTTCGTATTCCATGGCCAGTAGCGCCAGGTCTTTCTTGCCGGTGGTCTTGCCACCGGAGGAAAACTTGGCCACGGCGCCACGCGGTGTGGCCTTTGATGTCTGGCCCCCTGTATTTGAGTAGACCTCGGTATCGAGCACCAGGAGATTGACGTCGGCGCCTGAAGCCAGCACGTGATCAACGCCGCCATAGCCGATATCGTAGGCCCAGCCGTCACCGCCCACGATCCACACACTTTTGCGACACAGGTTTTCGCTGACGGCAAGGAGTTGCCGCGCGGCGTCTGAATCCATTTCGTGCAGCAGTGCATCCAGTTGCGCAACGCGCTCGCGCTGCTCATAAACACCGGCCTCACTGGTCTCGTCAGGCGCGAGAATCGCGTCCACCAGTACGGGGTCCAGGTCCCCGCGCATGGCGCGCAACAATTCCTGCGCCATCTCGCGCTGCTTGTCCACTGCCAGTCGCATGCCAAGACCAAACTCCGCGTTGTCCTCGAACAGTGAATTGTTCCAGCTCGGACCCCTGCCGTCGGCAGTAGTGGTATACGGCGTGGTCGGCAGGTTGCCGCCGTAAATGGACGAGCAGCCAGTAGCATTGGCTACCAGCATGCGGTCACCGAACAGTTGCGTGGCCAGCTTTACATAGGGTGTTTCACCACAGCCCACACAGGCACCGGAAAACTCGAATAGTGGCTGCATAATCATGGAGCCGGCAATGGTGTTGCTGCGGATCGCAGTGCGGTCATATTCGGGAAGCCGGGTGAAGAAGTCCCAGTTATCGCGCTCCGCCGCGCGCAGGGCCGGCTGCGGTGCCATGTTCAGCGCCTTTCGGCTCACGTTGGACTTATCGCGAATCGGGCAGATGTCGACGCACAGGGTGCAACCGGTGCAATCCTCGGGCGCCACCTGGTAGCTGATGTGATAACCCTCGGGGAAGCCCTTTGCCCTGACCAGCGCGGACTTGAAGGTGGGGGGCGCATGCTGCAACTCGGACTCGTGAAAAACCTTCGAGCGAATGGCGCTGTGTGGGCAGACGAAGGGACACTTGCCGCACTGGGTGCAGAGGTCGGTTTCCCACACCGGGATCTCCAGTGCCAGGTTGCGCTTCTCATAGGCTGCGGTACCCAGCGGGAAACTGCCGTCTTCAGGCAGCAGGCTGACAGGGATCTGGTCACCGCGCCCGGCGATAATCTCGGCCGTCACCTTGCGCACAAAGTCAGGAGCGCCTGCCATGGTATCGACCTGCTGCACCTGCACATCGCCCACACCGCCAATGCTTATCTCGTGCAGACAGGCCAGGGTTTCGTCAATCGCCTTGAAATTCAGCTCGATGATACGGCGCCCCTTGCGACCATAGGTTTTTTCCACCGCCTGCTTGATAGACGCAACGGCCTGTTCCCGGGGCAGTATTCCGGAAATTGCGAAGAAGCAGGTCTGCATGATGGTGTTGATGCGCTTGCCCATACCGCTGCGCTGGGCCACGTCATAGGCGTCAATGCTGTACAGCTTGATGCGCTTGTCGATAATCTGTTGCTGCATGGAGGCCGGCAGGGTTTGCCACAGCGCATCGGGCGCCGCGGGGGAATTGAGCAGGAACACCGCGCCTTCACGGGCGTAGGACAGCATATCGTATTTTTCCAGGAAGGTTGGCTGGTGGCAGGCGACGAAGCGGGCATCCCCCTCCCCTATGAGGTAGCTGGAACGAATGCGGTCCGGTCCGAAGCGCAGGTGCGATACCGTGACCGCGCCCGATTTCTTGGAATCGTAGACAAAGTAACCCTGTGCATGCAGATCGGTGCTCTCGCCGATAATCTTGATGCTGTTCTTGTTGGCGCTGACGGTGCCGTCGCTACCCAGGCCATAGAACACCGCCTGGAAGGTATCTTCATTGGCCGTGGTACGGAACGCATCGTCCCATTCGATACTGGTATGGCTGAGGTCATCGTGGATACCTACCGTGAACTGGTTCCTGGGCTGCGACCGGTCGAGCTCCTCAAACACCGCCTTGATCATGCCGGGGGTGAATTCCTTGGAAGAGAGACCGTAGCGGCCACCGACTACCCTGGGCATATTGTCAAAGTGAGGCTCAGGGCCCAGGGCATCCTGCGCCAGGGCTGTAACCACATCCTTGTACAGCGGCTCGCCATCTGCACCCGGCTCCTTGGTCCGGTCGAGCACGGCGATACTGCGCACGCTTTCCGGCAGAGCCTGCAGCAATGCCTCCGGGCTGAAAGGCCGGTACAGGCGCACTTTCAAGACGCCAACCCGCTCACCCTGTTGCGACAGGTAGTTGACGGTCTCGTGTACCGCCTCTGCCCCCGAGCCCATGATGACGATCACACGCTCGGCATCCGCTACACCCTCGTACTGGAACAGGCGGTACTGGCGACCGGTCAGGCTGGCGAACTGATCCATCGCCTCCTGCACCTGTTGTGGCAACACGCTGTAGTGCGGGTTGACCGTCTCACGAGCCTGGAAATACACGTCCGGGTTCTGCGAGCTGCCTCGCAGCACCGGGTGTGCCGGCGACATCGCCCGACCCCGATGTGCCTGCACGGCCTCGTCGTCGATCAGAGCCCTGACCACCTCGACAGGCACCGTCTCCAGTTTGGCGACCTCGTGGGAGGTGCGAAACCCGTCGAAGAAATGCAGGAATGGCACACGGCTGACCAGGCTGGCGGACTGGGCGATCAGCGCCATGTCCATGACTTCCTGTGGGCAATTGGAAGCGAGCATGGCAAAGCCTGTCTGCCGGGTAGACATGACATCAGAATGATCGCCAAATATTGACAACCCCTGGCAGGCCAGCGAACGCGCGGCGATGTGGAATACCGTCGGGGTGAGTTCTCCCGCAATTTTGTACATGTTGGGGATCATCAACAGCAGCCCCTGGGA
The DNA here is from genome assembly GCF_008370495.1 of Pseudohalioglobus sediminis. Lineage (GTDB taxonomy): Bacteria > Pseudomonadota > Gammaproteobacteria > Pseudomonadales > Halieaceae > Halioglobus. The sequence goes on from NZ_VTUX01000011.1 coordinate 92,626, forward strand.
GGCGGTAAAGGTCGTGGCCAGTGCCCCTGCCTGCAGGGCGCCGTGAATCGCGCCGGCAGCACCACCCTCACTTTGCATCTCAACCACTTTCGGTATGCTGCCCCACAAGTTGGCCTGGCCATTGGCTGACCATTCATCGGCGAACTCACCCATGTTGGAGGATGGCGTGATTGGATAGATAGCGATCACCTCATTGGTGAGGTGGGCAATGGTGGCGGCGGCCTGATTACCGTCGATGGTGACCGTTTTCGCTTGCGACATGAGAAATCCCTGACCTGATTGCGGCGGCTGGCAGGGATACAGCATAAACGGCTTTGGCGGGTGGTAAATTGATCCGTATCAGTCTTGCAGAGCGAGTGCGTCTTCCACACCCCGAACAGCAACCATTATCGCCCGGCTGCAGGCTTTACGCTGCTTTTCCAGGTCCCGGTAGGCATCGCTCTCGTAGAAATCGCGCAACGCTTCCATGCTGGGAAACTCCACCAGGATAATGCGCTGGGGCCGGTACTCGCCTTCGATAACCTCGAATTCACCACCGCGCACCAGGTAGCGACCGCCCGCCGCTTCCAGCAAGGGACGCAGTTGCCGCTGGTACTCCAGGTAATCCGCGATATCGAAGATATCCAAATCGACAATTGCGTACGCAGCCATCCACGCTCCCGGGCAAGCAGTATTCTCCAATCATGGAAGATAACGCGGCCGCAGGAAAATATATTGTCCTGAATCAAGGATTGGCGGCTTCAGCCGGGAAGCCGGCTGGCGCAGACGTGTCGGGGCTCAGGCACCGCTATCCGCGGACAGCTCGCGGTAGGAAAACCGGGTTTGCACTGAAACCTGCCAAAACAAAAAGTGTGGCCGCGATAACGAAGAAACGCATGCCGTATCCGCTGTGCTCGTGCTTTTGCGGTAATTCTATTGCATTTATCCAGACGCGCGTAGCCCTTGCAGCCCAAGCCGCTATAATGCCCGTTTTAAAGAATCGCAGGCAGCAACATGTCACTCTTCGACAAAGACAACCAGCCGCTCGGCGAGCAGGCCGCCCTGGAACGCCATATTGAGCAGGCGCTGGCAGCGGAAGCTCCCAGCGGGGTTCAACTTGAGATTTTCTATCGCGCAATCAAGACCCTGTTCGACCCGGTGATCCTCGGGGAAGAGAATCTCCCGGATGGCCCTTGCCTGTTCGTCGGCAACCATTCCCTGTTCGCACTGGACGGATGGGTGCTGGGCCCTATGCTACTGCGCGAACTGGATCGTTTTCCGCGTGCCATGGGCGACAAGTTCCTGTTTGCCAATCCCCGTGTAGGTGACCTCATCCTGCGCACTGGCGGGGTGATGGGTCACCCCGATGTCTGCGCAGCGCTGATGGAAGATGGGCAGGATCTGCTGGTGTTCCCGGGAGGCGCCCACGAGGCCGTCAAGGCCAAGCGCGATATCTACGAACTGCAATGGCGGGAACGGTACGGCTTCGTCAAGCTCGCCGCCAGGCACGGGTACACCATCATGCCCTTTGGTATGATCGGGCCGGATGAGTTTTACGGTCACCTGCTGGAAGGCGAGGACCTGCCCGATTCGCCGATCGGCTCGCTGCTCAAGCGCCTCGGAGTACTCAACGAGAATACGCGCCGTGACATGCTGCCGCCAATTCCGGCGGGCGCGCTGGGCACCCTGTTTCCCAAGCCGCAGCGCTGCTATATCGGCTTCGGCGAACCCGTGGACCTGTCCGCCATGCAGGGCAAAACGCCCACCAAGCGGCAGCAGCAGCGTATCCGCAGCCAGGTCGCCGAACAAATCGAGACCCAGCTGGCGGAGCTGTTGTTCGTACGTGCGCAGAATCGCGGCAGGGAAGGCCTGTTGCGCCGCTTACTGACGATCTGAAGCGCGCTTATTCCTGCATCACCCGCGCCAGGCGCTCCGGCCGTCGCCAGCGGCCCCGGTACAGGCGCACCGAGTAGGCGCTGGCAATCATCAGCAGCATGGCCACAAATACCCACCAGGATACCAGTGGATCCATCTGCCAGCGCACTATGACAAAGTACTGGACCACCAGCATCAGCCAGTGCAGTGACGTGGAAGTGAGCATGATCCAGCGGGTATCTCCGGCACCGCGCAGGGCACCGCCGGCAATCAGGATCACCGCATCCGCCATCATATAGGTGGTCAGGCCTATCATCATGGTCGCAGCCAGGGTGCGGATTTCCGCGAAGTAACTGTCATCGGTCGCAAACACCTCGACCAGTTCCACCCGGAATATAAGGAATACCAGGGCGAGTATCGCCGAGTAGCTGAGCGCGAGAATAAAACCTGAACTGATGACCTGGTTGGCACGCTGCATGTCACCCCTGCCGACGAATTGGCCGATAAGCGTCATCACGCCCATGCCGAGCCCCATCATCGGCACAAACGACAGCATGTCCCAGTTGAACACTATCGCCATGGATGCGCCCTGCACCACACCGTAGCCCTGGAACATCAACAGGAACAGGTTGAAGGTCGCCGTGTTCATGAAGCTCTCCAGCGCAGAGGGCGAACCAAGGCGCAGGTAACGGCGCATGACGCCCCTGTCAAAACAGAAGGATTCCGGTACAGCAAAGCGCAAACGATGCGTTCGATTCAGGTAGAACAGGAGAAACAGCACGATGGTAAAGGCCTGGCTGCAGACGGTGCCAAGGGCTGCACCGACGATGCCCAGTTCGGGGAGACCGCCGTGGCCGAAGACCAGCAACCAGGTCAAGGGTATGTTGAGACAGATACCCGCCACGTCTACCAGCATCACCACGCGCGTCCGGCCAATCCCCACGAAGTAACAGGCAAGGCATGCTTTTAGCAGGTGAAAGAAACTGCCGGCCATCAGGGCATAGAAGTAGGCGCGCTCCAGCGGGACCTGCAGCGGATCGTGCCCCATGTACGCAAACGCCTGCCCTACACCGACGGTGATAAGCGCCAGGAACGGCAACGCGCAAACCGCAATGATAACGCCCTGGCTCACGACGCGCGGGCACCGCTGCAACTGTCCGGCGCCGTAGTACTGGGCGACCAGCGCATTGGCATAGCTGATCAGCCCGACAAACAGCGACTTGGAGAAAAAGGCCGCCACGGCCCCGCCCATGGCCGCGGCGATGTGCACCGCATCCAGCTGCGACATGAACCAGCGGTCGGTAAACACCATGGCTGCAAACGCGCCCTGCGAAATCACCATGGGCAGCGAAAGTCGGGCCAGTTCCCGCAGTGTAGTCAGGGAGAGCGTGCGCACTATGCTCGTTGCCTCGGGAAGTCAGCGTCGACGGGGGCGCAGATTATACCGCCGAAGGCGCGGTATTGCCCTGCTGGAGCCGGCTAGCGGTAATACTCCCCGCTATTGGCGGCCAGGAAAATAAACGACACCCAGGCGGCGACATTGTGGGCCAGGTCCTCGGGATCGATCTTGTCCAGGGTATCGTTGGGTGTGTGATGCAGGTCGAAGTAATCCCAGCCGTTCTGTTTCAAACCCACCACAGGGACACCCGCCTCGCGCAGGTACTTCATATCCGGACCGCCGGTGGCGGTGTTGCCGCCAGGGGCTGCCCCCAGCTGGCGCACTACCGCGCCGAGGGCCTGTGCGGCGTCGACGCGATCTGCCCTGACGCGGGTTTCGAAGCGCCAGATCCGCCCGGCACCAAAATCCGACTCCGAGGCGATGACGTGATTCGCGAGCGCATCCGCGTGCCGGCTGGCATACGCTTTGGCACCTACCAGCCCCACCTCTTCCGCGCCGAACAGGACCACGCGCACGGTGCGCCGGGGGCCTTCGGGCAGGGCATCGAGCACGCGCTTGGCAGCGGCCACCACGATACCCACGCCGGCCCCGTCATCCACCGCTCCGGTACCGAGGTCCCAGGAGTCGATGTGCGCGCCCACCAGTACAATTTCCTGCGGCCGTTCCCTGCCGGGTATTTCAGCGATCACGTTCGCTGACTTTCCCGCCGGACGTTGCTCCGGGGTCAGCAGCAGGTGAATGCGCACACTTTCGCCGCCGCTGAGAATGCGTTGCAACTGGTCAGCGTCGGGTGCAGACAGCGCCGCTGCCGGTACGCCCTCGGCCTCTGCCACCTCAGTGACCCTGCGCATCTGCCCGGTGTGGGCGAAGCGATGGCTGCTGGTGCCCACCGAGCGGATAAGCGCGGCCAGGCCACCCTTGGCCTGGGTGACATAGGCCGCCTGGCGCCGTTTGGCCGTGGCCACGGTATAGCCACTGCCATCCTGGGTTCGGGTCATGACCTCATCAATAAAAACAATCTTGCCGCGAACCGCTGCAGGATCGGCCTGTTCCAGCGCTGCCAGCGAGGGAAACGCCACCACCTCGCCGGTGATGCCTTCCGGGCCGGTGGCAGCACTGCCACCGAGGGCCGAAATGACCAGTGGCTGCGGGAACGGTGAAACAATGCTTGCCTGCTCCAGCCCGCGCTCCCACACGGGCAGCTCAAACGGCTCCTCGCGGACATTGGAGAAGCCGAGCTCGCGCAAGCGCGCGACGGCCCAGGCCCGCGCCCGTGCTTCGGCCTCGGTACCGGCCAGGCGTGGCCCCACCTCTGTAGTCAGTGACGTCACCAGCTCGTAGGCGAGTTCGTCCTGCAGGGCTTCCTGTGCCAGTCCAGCAGCCTCCCCCTGCAGTGCAGGCGTTACCGGCTGGGCCGACGCCGTGACCGTCAGGGCAAAGGTGAACAGTAGTGCTGCAAAACTGGCAGGCGCGTACATAGCGTGCTCCCGGGAAAACGGCGCATCATAACCGGTACGCGCGAGAAGCGACATGTACACAAACATGACACGCAAGCCTATACTGGACCCGATCTGTAATCAGGACATCACTATGGGCGATAACCAGCCTGTGAAATGGCCATTTCGCTGGGACCTGCTGCTGCGCTACCGGTATATCGAAACCATCGCACTCTGGGAGGGCCGGCTGACCACCCGCCACCTGTGCGACACCTTCGGCATTGGCCGCCAGCAGGCCAGCAAGGACATCAATACCTACCTGCGCGAGGTCGGCGTGGGGAACCTGGAATACGACAAGTACCTGAAGGGTTACAAGCCCACTGATAATTTCATGCCCCGGGTCACCCGCGGGCTCGCGGATGAATACCTGCACCTGATGGCGCGCAACAACGAACTGATGAACATGTTCGAGTCCCTCGCCCTCAACATGTCCAACGTGGAAGTGATCAGTCACCCGGTGCGCGACGTCAAGCCGGATGTTCTCCGTCCCATCATGCAGGCGGCACGCCAGCAAAAACGCCTTGACTGCGACTATGTCTCGCTCAATCACCCCGATCGCGAGGGCCGCATTATCGTGCCCCATACGCTGGTCTATACCGGCCTGCGCTGGCACGTTCGCGCCTGGTGCGAAAAAAACGGCGAATACCGCGACTTTGTGCTCAGTCGTTTCCGGGATATCCCCGAGATCATGGACGAGTCGCAACACGGTGTTTCCGGTGATACAGAATGGAATACGCAAGTCACCCTGCATATCACCGCGGACCCGAGGCTGGCGGCGGCGCAACGGGAGGTTATCGAGATGGACTATGGCATGCAGGATGGTGCGCTGCGCATCACCACCCGGGGTAAACTGATACCCTATGCGCTGCGCCTGCTGCACATCAATCCGCGAGAGCAGCTGGCCGATCCCATGGCACAGCAAATTGTAGTTGCCAACCGAGAAGATATTGAACCCTGGTTATTTGGTTAAGCGGCATGAGTGATCACAACGAGTTTGAAGAAGCTTTTACGGAGCAGGGCTTCTGGCGCAAGTTAAAACGCTACGCCAGTGCCGCAGGCCGCGAGGTCGTGGAAAAGGCGCTGCTGCTCTACTACGCGATGCAGGAAGAGAAAGCCCCGGCATGGGCCAAAGCGACCATAGCCGGCGCCCTTGGTTACTTCATCGTACCGCTGGATGCCATCACCGACCTGACACCTGCAGTCGGATATGCCGACGACCTCGGCGTACTGGTGCTGGCGCTGGCAGCGGTCGCCAGCTATATCAATGACGATGTGCGCAGCAAGACCGAGCAGAAAATGCGCGCCTGGTTTGGCGACGAAGCCGCAGACGCGCAGTCAGGCGACTGATCCAAATCAAGGGCCCCGATCCGGAATCGTCCTATCCTCGGGTGGGTAACATGGGAGAAAGTACATGAGGCAATTGCTGGGCACAGCCACGCTGTTTGCCGTTTGCGCGACGGCTGCTACCGCCGCAACCGGCAGTGATAACGCCGCTCTGGAGCAACAGGCACGACAACTGGTGGCGGCCTTCGCCGGCCAGCTGAAACCAACCTTGAAACAGGCGCTGGAGCAAGGCGGGCCGGTGCATGCGATTTCGGTGTGTGCCGATGAAGCCCCGCGCATTGCTGCAAGCCTGTCTGCCGAATCCGGCTGGGCCGTACGCCGCGTCAGCTTGCAGCCGCGAAATACCGGCAACGCGCAAGCGGATGAGTGGGAGCGAACGCGCCTTGAAGAGTTCGACCGGCAGGCCGCTGCCGGCTCCGCGCCCGGCACACTGCACGCCAGCACCGTTGTGGACGGCAATTTCCGCTATCTGCAGGCCCAGGGCGTTGAAAGCGTCTGCCTGCTTTGCCACGGCGAGAATATCAGCCCGGCGGTACAGGCCGCCCTCACCGAGTATTACCCCGACGACAGCGCGACGGGATACGCCCCCGGGCAAGTTCGCGGCGCCATCAGCCTGACCCGGAAGCCCTGACCCATGCCCTCTCCCTACAGCCAGCCCAGTCGTTTTATTGACAGCGATCACCCCGCGGTAATCGACCGCGCGCAATCACTGGTCAGTGCAGACGCCAGCGACCGCGAGAACGCCGTGGCCCTGTATTACTGGGCCCGGGACCAGATTCGCTACAACCCCTACCGGGTCAGCAACTCACCACGGGATTACCTGGCATCGGCCACGCTGGCGCAGGGCGAGTCATGGTGTGTGCCCAAGGCGATCCTGCTGGCCGCTTTGTGCCGTGCCGCCGGCATACCCGCCAGGGTCGGTTTTGCCGATGTGCGCAATCACCTCTCGACCGAGCGCATGCGCGCGGCCATGGAATCCGATGTGTTCTACTTCCACGGCTATACCGCTATTGAACTCGAGGGCCAATGGGTCAAGGCCACGCCGGCCTTCAACATTGAGCTGTGCGACCGTTTCGGCCTGCAACCACTGGAGTTCGACGGCCGCAGCGACAGCCTGTATCACCCCTTTGACCGGGCAGGCAATCGGCACATGGAATACATCACCGATCGCGGGCAATTCGTAGACCTGCCCTTCGAAGACATGATGGCAGTATTCCAGCACCACTACCCGAAAATGATGCAGGCGCTCGCGACCGCCGACATCTCGGCGGACAGCTGGGACGGCGACGTCGCTATGGAGACAGGCTGAGGCGAGCAGCAGACGCCGCAGTAGTCAACCCGCGCATTACCGCGCCAAACGCGGCAGCGGCTACTGCGCCGCAGCGGGCGTGGTCTCCGTCATCACCCGCCCCCTGCAGAAGGTCAGGAACAGTGCGGTGGAAATGCCCGCCGAGGCGAATATCATGCACATCACCATGATCTGGTAGCGTGATGCCACCAGCGGCGATACACCGGACAGTATTTGCCCTGTCATCATGCCGGGCAGTGACACCAGGCCTACAGCCAGCAGCGAGTTGGTCACTGGAATCATCGCCGCCTGATAGGCTTTCAATCGCGCCTGCGGCCAGGCGTCACCATGGCCAAGCTCTGCATACAGGCGCTCGGCAGCAAGGCTGACCGCGGTCATGGCATTGGCGAACACCATGCCGGCAAGAGGAACCGTGTAACGAGGCAGGTACCAGGGATCAACCTGCAACACCAGCTGCGTCACCAGTAACAGGGTCAGTCCACCGCCGATACTGATCGCACCAAAGGCTGCTAGCAACAAGGCACCCCGGTGAGCCGGCACCGTGCCGACCGATATCCACACGGAGGCACAGAGCATAATGGCCAGCACCACCAGGATAAGCTGGCCGTTGTCAGCGCCAAATATCCAGGCGAGCACATAGCCGATGGCCAGCAGCTGTACCAGCATTCGCCCCAGTGCATACAGCGCGTGCCCGATGCCGTAAGACCAGCGCAACAGTATTGCCAGGGTGATGGCGACAGGTGTGAACGCCAGCGCCAGTTGCCAGAGTGTCAGGGTGATCACAGGGTTTTCCATATTGCTCAGCACCGACCGGGACAGGGGCTTCCATGCTACACTGCCGGTCCCGGGCCGACTACCGGCGCGGCCTGCACTTAACTTATTATTCACTTTATTTTTAAGCGATAAATATCTGTTTATATTGGACTTTATAGATCATTTTATAGAGCAGCTGGAAACCGCGCGAGCATCCGATCGGTTGTCAAACCCCTACTTGTGGCCACAGCGCAGCGACAACCTGCGCGCGTGGTTGCGAGCCATCATGCGACAGCCCGGCCGACGGGTTCTGGTCATTGGCGAGGCCCTGGGCTATCGCGGCGGCGTACACACCGGGATTCCGTTTAGCAGTTCGCGACTGATCAACAGTTCCATGCACCCTTTCTGGCGCAGGCTACGCCCTGAACTGACTGTCAGCAGTGACATCAGCGAAGCCACTGCCAGCATCGTCTGGGAATCACTGCGGCAAAGGCGGCGTATACCCTTATTCTGGAACGCCCTGCCCTTCCACCCCCACCAACCGGGCGTCCCACTCAGCAACCGCACACCGGACCGCGACGAGCTGGCTGCAGGCCAGGCGTTCCTGCGCCTGCTGGCACAACACTATCAACCAGACCTGGTTGCCGGTGTCGGTGCCAAAGGTACCCATGCCGCGGAAACCGCGTTTCCGGGGTGCCGGGTCAAAGCCCTGCGTCACCCGTCCTACGGCGGCAAACAGGCCTTTGTACAGGGCATCAACCGGCTACTTGGCTAGGGCGATCTTCAAGCGGCAAGCCCCCAGACCAGGCTGGCGGCCAGTGCCGCCGCGACCAGTTCCGGCGCCAAACTGCCGAACAGCAGCAGTCCACCGGCTATCGCCACCACGGCGATGAGCCGCTCTGCATGCCGGGAAGACGGCGCAGCCGGCATGATGCCTTCGCGTAGTGCGTTTCTGGCGATACGGTATTCAATGGCTTTCATGGTGCTCATGGCGCTCTCCCTCGTGTGATGTGACCATGTTGCACGGCGCATATGCCAGGGCACCATCTGTCGCATTTCGGACCGGGTTGAAAATGCGACAGGTGCCTTTCGCCTTATCGTTGATTTCGCTCACCATACGAGACCCCGCTGGTGAACTATGCTTGCTCTGTCGCACTTGATGGAGCCCATACATGTCAGAGCAACAGGACGCACTCACGCCAATCGCTGCGCCCGCCTCGCTGCCGGCAGAAGCGCTGTACAGAGACTGCCCCCTGGACTGGCTAAGCTTTGAGACCACCAGCGAACTGGAGCCATTGGCGCGACACCTTGGCCAGGATCGCGCCGTCGAGGCATTGGAGTTTGGCCTCGCCATTCCCCACGATGGCTACAACATCTATGTCCTCGGTAGCAGCGGGATCGGCAAGCGTAGCCTGCTGGACAGCATTCTCCATGAGGACAATGCCCTGCCACAGGGGGACGTGGCGGACTGGTGCTATGTCAACAATTTTGATTCCCCGGACAAACCAATTGCCCTGCAACTGCCCTGTGGCAAAGCCGAAGCGCTGCGCCAGGACATGGCACAGGCACTGGAAGACCTGCTCGGCATATTTCCCGCCACGTTTCAAAGCGATGAGTACCAGTCTCGCGTACAGGAGCTGAGCGAGACCTACCAGGCCAGGGAACAGGAAGCTTTCCAGGCACTGGCGGAAAGGGCAAAGCAACAGCAGATCGCCATGATCCAGACACCCGGCGGCTACAGCCTCGCACCCATGAAGGACGGCGAGATCGCCACGCCACAGGACTTTGAGGCGCTTCCGGAGGCCGAGCGCGATGCCACCCTCAAGGTGATCGAGGAACTGAAGGAGGAATTAAAGGCGATTGTGCGACAACTGCCGGCGTGGAAGAAGGAGAGTCGCAACGCCTTTCGCGAACTGAATCGGGAATTCAGCCAGCTGGCACTGGATCCGGTGCTGGAGGAACTGAAGAACCGCTACCAGCCCTACCCGGCGGTCATGCAGTATCTCGACGCGGTACATGCGGACATGATGGAAGAAGCCGAGGCATTCACCCGGGTACAGGAGGACTCGGCAATACCGGACAACCTCAAGCAGCGGGTCAAGGAGTTTCCGCAGTACAACGTCAATGTGTTGGTCGACAACAGCACTCTCACTACCGCGCCGGTGATTTACGAGGATAGCCCCGGTTTTTCCAACCTGCTCGGGCGGGTGGAATACGTCTCGCAGATGGGCACCCTGGTCACGGATTTCAACCTGATCAAGCCGGGCGCCCTGCACCGTGCCAACGGCGGCTACCTGATCCTGGAGGCGGAAAAACTGCTGACCAGCCCCTACGCCTGGGTCACCCTGAAACGAGCGCTGAAGGCCGCCGAGGTCCGCATTCAGTCGCTGGAACAGATATTCAGCTTTGTGAGTACCGCGCAGCTGGAGCCCGAACCCATTCCACTGGCAACCAAGGTAGTGGTCATTGGCGACCGCTATCTTTACTACATCCTGCAACAATACGATCCGGAATTCGCCAGCCTGTTCAAGGTGGCAGCCGACATGTCCGAGGACGTGCCGCGCTCGGAGGAATCTACCCAGCTGTTTGCCCGGCTTATCGGCACCCTGCTGCAGCAGGACAAGCTGCTGCCCATGGATGCGCCGGCAGTGGCGCGGGTTATCGAACACGCCGCCCGCAGCATAGAGGACAGTGAAAAACTCAGCCTGCACCAGGGCAGGCTGCGCAACCTGCTTACCGAGAGCGATTTCCGCGCCAGAAGCCAGCATCTCGAATGCATCAATGCCGACGTCGTGGATGAGGCGATCGAAGCGGCCATACATCGGCTGGACCAGTTCCGCGAAAAGTCGCACGAAGGCATTTTGCGCGAGATCATGATGGTGAAGACCGATGGCGTTGCCGTCGGCCAGGTCAATGGTCTCGCCGTGTACTTGCTGGGCGAATACGCTTTTGGTCGCCCGACGCGCATATCAGCGACCGCACGCCTGGGCCAGGGCAAGGTTCTGGATATCGAGCGCGAGGTCGATCTGGGCGGTCACCTGCATTCCAAAGCGGTAATGATCATCAGTTCGCTGCTGGCCGATCGCTACGCCCGCAACCGTCCGCTACCGCTCTCTGCCAGCCTCACCTTCGAACAGAGCTACGGCGGCGTTGATGGCGACAGTGCATCGGTGGCGGAAATCGCCGTGCTGATTTCAGCTATCGCCGACATACCCCTGCGCCAGGAACTGGCCGTCACCGGTTCGCTCAACCAACATGGGGAAGTGCAGGCAATAGGCGGCGTGAACGAGAAAATAGAAGGATTCTTTGATATCTGCGAGGCGCGCGGGCTCACCGGATCCCAGGGCGTCGTTATTCCCGCCGCGAATACGGTACACCTGATGCTGCGCCGTGACGTGCGTGACGCGGTGGCGTCGCACCGCTTCCACATACACGCGGTGGAGCGTATCGAAGAGGCCATGGAACTGATGACCGGCTTCACCATGGCCAGCATCGACGCCCGCGTCAGCGCCCGCATCGATGAGTTGCAGGCAGCGGCGATGTCTTTCAGAGGCAACGGCGGCAAGCACGATGACGTCTGAGCATCACATTATCGTACCGATCGACCTGCACCAGATCAGCCGGCGTAATCTGGAAACCCTGGTGCGTATCGCGCACCTTCTGGGCCGGGATGTGCTGGGTCTGATGCTGGACGACCTGCGCCTGCAGCAGGTGGCGGCACTGCCCTTCACTACTGAAATCACCCTCAGTGGCGCCCGCGAGAGAAGCCTGGCCCGGGACCACCTGTCGCAACGCCAACTGCGCATCACAGGGACAACGCGTGAACTGCTGCTGCGACTGGCAGAGCAGGGAAACGTCAAGCTCAGCTTTGAGCATGCGATTGGCCACCGCCTGCACTGTGCACTCGAGAGCGAGCGCAGCGTGGATATCTTTTTCCCGCCACGGCAGCAGTGGCGTCACCGCAAGCAAGCCGCGGGCACTCAGCTGGCTACCATCACCCGGCTGGGCCTGCTGTTGCCATCGCAGCAGCAGAGTAAACGCCTGTTGCGGATTGCGACCAGCCTGGTACAGGCGGGGATGATCAGTGAAATCTATGCCCTGGCGGCCGGCGATGTGCGCATTGCCGAACTGGCCTCGCCACCGCTGGCGGGAAAGAAACTTGAAATTCGCACCGATATGCCCATGAACAGCGACAGTATCCTGCAGCTCATACGGCGCTCACCCTATGACCTCACCCTGATTCCACGGGTGTGTTTGCAGGATGCGCCGCCTGCAGACCTGGACACCGCGCTGTCCCTTGCCTGCGGCCAGATCATGCTGATTGGCGAGGGAGACTAGAGCGCGCCCGCAGCGAATGTATCGCAGGCGGCCAGTTCACCGCTGTCGAAGCCACGACGAAACCAGCGCACTCGTTGTTCAGAACTGCCGTGGGTAAAGCTGTCTGGAACCACACGCTGGCCCGCTTCCTTCTGCAGGCGGTCATCCCCGATCGCGCTTGCCGCGCGCAGTGCCTCTTCCAGGTCGCCCGGTTCCAGCAACTGCTGCTGCGCCGAGGCAGCGTGGCCCCACAGGCCTGCGAAACAGTCAGCCTGCAGTTCCTGGCGCACGGAAAGCGCATTCACGTCGGCCTTGCTGCGGCCACGCCCCGCCTGCTGTACCTGCTGGCTGATACCCAATAGCGTCTGTACGTGATGCCCGACTTCGTGCGCCACCACGTAAGCCTGGGCGAAATCCCCGGGAGCACCGTGACGACGACTGAGATCCTGGAAAAAGCTGAGATCAATATATAACTGCTGGTCCGCGGGGCAGTAAAACGGCCCCACTGCCGCACTGGCCATGCCGCAGGCGGAATTCACCCGCCCGGAGAACAGCACCAGCGTCGGTTCGCGATACACCTTGCCCTGTTCACGAAACAGCAGGTGCCAGGTATCTTCGGTCTCCGCCAACACGACGGCGACGAAATCTGCCAGTTCCTGCTCTTCCGCCGAGAGCTGTTGCTGACCCTGCGAGGCCACCCGGTCGCCACCACCTCCCAGCAGCAGGCCGAGCACATCGAAGCCGAGCATGCGTCCGCCGAATATGACCACGAGGCCGACTATCAGCAGGGTACGACCCGTCTTGCTGCGAATCATTGCCGGCAGGAAGCGCAGCAGCAGCGGAGCGGCGCCGGCGGCGGCGTAACCCGTGGTTTCACCCCTGCGATCTTCTACGTTGTCACTGCGTCTACGGTCTTTCCAGCGCATAACCCGCCTCCTTAACCCATAACAATCTAGCATCCCACGAAATACTGGCAAGCTGCCACGGATAAATATACTCTCACTGGCGCCAATACTTTTCGGAACTATCACTATGGGCATACTTATAGGTGGCAGCGACGCAGGACAGGTGTTCCTGGATCCCAGGTACGCCAATCGTCACGGCCTTATTGCGGGCGCCACCGGCACCGGCAAAACCGTTACCCTGCAGTGCCTTGCGGAAGGCTTCTCGGATCTCGGCGTGCCGGTATTCATGGCCGACGTGAAAGGAGACCTGTCCGGCATAAGCCAGGCAGGCAAACCCCACCCCAAGATTGACGAACGCGTCGAGGCGATTGGCATTAGCGATTATCACGCCTGTGGCTACCCGGTCGCATTCTGGGACCTGTTCGGCAGCAAGGGCACGCCGGTTCGCTCCACGGTATCGGAGATGGGGCCACAATTACTTTCCCGCCTGCTTGGGCTAAACGAAACCCAGGAGAGTGTGCTTACTCTCGTTTTTGAATTTACCGACCAGGAAGGCATCCTGCTGCTTGACCTGAAAGACCTGCGCACCAGCCTGGAATACCTTGCCGAGAACGCCCACGAGCTGGGCACCGGCTACAGTGTCTCCAAGGCATCGGTCAACGCCATCCTCCGAAGATTGCTCATGCTCGAGCGCGAGGGCGGCAAGAAGTTTTTTGGCGAACCGGCACTACAACTCAAGGACTTCATGCAAAACGCGCGGGACGGGCGCGGCATCATCAATATTCTCGCCGCCGACAAACTCATTATGAGCCCACGGGTGTACTCCACCTTCCTGCTCTGGCTGCTGTCTGAACTGTTCGAGTCGCTGCCGGAACTGGGTGACCCCGACAAACCCGTGCTGGTGTTCTTCTTCGATGAAGCCCACCTGTTGTTCAAGGATGCACCCAAGCCACTGCTGGAGAAAATTGAGCAAGTTGTGAGACTGATTCGCTCCAAGGGCGTTGGCGTCTACTTTATCAGCCAGAGCCCCAGTGACATCCCCGATAGCGTACTTGGCCAACTCGGCAACCGTATACAGCATGCGCTGCGCGCCTATACCCCAAAGGAACAAAAAGCGGTCAGGGTTGCAGCGCAGTCCTTCCGCGCCAACCCTGCCCTCAATACGGTGACTGCCATCACCGAGCTGGGTGTGGGCGAAGCGCTGGTTTCAACGCTACAGGCCAAGGGCATTCCTGCCCCCGTGCAGCGTGTGCTGGTACGGCCACCGCAATCCAGAATGGGCAAAGCCACCCTGGCCGAGCGCAAGCTGCTGCTGGAGCACGACCCTAACATGCGTCTCTATGGCACCGCCGTTGACAGGCGTTCCGCCCACGAGGTCTTGTCCGAGCGCACCGAAGCAGCGCTGAAGCAACGCGAACAGGCTGAAGAGGCTGAACGCGCCGCCAAGGCCAAACCCAAAGCGCGCAGCAGCAACCGGCAGAGCGTCGGCGAGGCCTTTCTCAAGAGCGCGGCGCGCAGCCTCGGTTCTGCTACCGGCCGGCAATTACTGCGCGGCATCCTGGGGTCATTGCTGAAATAGGACAGCAGCACCCGTGCAACGCCTGCGGATTGGATTTATGCCATCTCTTGTGTATAGTCGCGCGCAGCGACGCCAGCGATCCTGGCTAAACTCATTGAATCCGTAGCCAGCCGGACCCTACTCTGGCGTGGCCGGCCACGGGTTCACAAGCGTTACGGAATACAGCATGACCAGACCCTCTCCCGGCGCCCTGATTGGCGCGCTCCTCGGCATTGTTATAAGCGTCACCCAGACCCCTGCCCTCGCGACTACCCAGTCCGGCAAAGATGAATCGGCCAGGGCCAACGCGCTGTTTGACGATATTTTTGACCGCCGCGTCCAGCGCGACCCGGTATTGCAGACCTACCAGGGCATAAAAGACGACTACGACAAATGGAATGACCTCTCCGAGGCGGCCCAGGCGAAGGAACAGGAGCACGTCAGGCAGGACCTCGAGAGCCTGCGCAGCATTGACACCAGCCAACTGGATACCGCCACACTGCTCAGTTACCGCTTGATGGAACGCGAACTGCAGGAGCAGATAGCGGACTACAAGTGGCGCCATCACAGTTACCCAGTCAACCAGATGCGCGGAGAACACGCACAAATTCCTGCGTTCCTGATAAACCAGCACCAGGTCAGCAGCATCGAGGATGCACAGGCCTACATCTCTCGCCTGAACGGCGTCGCCGTGCGCCTGGCGCAGGTCATCGAGCAGCTGGAGATACGCGAGGAGCTGGGCATCATCGCGCCGGATTTCGTGCTGCCACATGTATTGCGCACCAGTCGCAATGTGTTGCGCGGCGCGCCCTTCGAAGAGGGCGAACCGAGCACCCTGCTGGCTGACTTCAGCGCCAAGGTCGAGGCACTGGAAATCAGCGACGCGGAACGCGCCGGACTGCTGCGCGACGCTGAGCTGGCGCTCATCAACAGCGTACAGGCGGGCTATCTCGCTCTTATCAAGGCGGTGGAAAAACTGCAAAAACAGGCCACCCACGACGCTGGCGTGTGGAAGTTCCCCAATGGCGAGGCCTTCTACAGCAATCGCCTGCAGCACAACACCACCACGGATTTGACTGCCACTGAAATCCACGAGATAGGGCTGCAGGAAGTGGCCCGCATTCACGACGAGATGCGCGCCATTCGAGACCAGGTGGGTTTCAAGGGCGATCTCAAGTCGTTCATGGATTTCATGCGCAGGGATGAGCAATTCTACTACCCGAGCACCGACGAGGGACGCGAGCTGTATCTGCAGCGCGTCAACGCGGTGCTGGCGGATATGGACTCACGCCTTGACGAACTATTCCTGGTGCGCCCGCAGGCGGAGCTCATCGTGAAAGCGGTGGAACCTTTCCGCGAGCGTGCGGCTGGCAAGGCGTTTTACCAGCGGCCTGCAGCTGACGGCTCGCGCCCGGGTACCTACTACGCCAATCTCTACGATATGAGCATGATGCCGACCTACCAATTGGAAGCGCTTGCCTATCACGAGGGGCTACCGGGCCACCATATGCAGATTGCCATCAAGCAGGAACTCGAGGACCTGCCCAAGTTCCGACGTTACGGCGGTGTAACCGCCTATTCCGAGGGCTGGGGACTTTACTCGGAACTGCTGCCGAAAGAGATTGGTTTGTACCAGGACCCCTATTCCGACTTCGGTCGTCTCGCCATGGAACTCTGGCGTGCCGTTCGCCTGGTGGTGGATACGGGTATGCATGCCATGAAATGGACCCGGGAAGAAGCCATCGCCTATTATTTTGAGAACACCCCCAACGCCAAGATCGATGCGGTGAAAATGGTGGAGCGTCACGCAGTCATGCCCGGACAGGCAACCGCTTACAAGATAGGCATGATCAAGATCCTCGAACTGCGAGAAAGAGCCCGCAAAGCGCTGGCTGAAGACTTCGATATCCGCGAGTTCCATGACGTGGTGCTGAGGCAGGCTGCCGTGCCCATGGATGTACTGGAAGAGCAGGTCGAGGCTTACATCGACGCCAAACAGCGGGCCACGGCAAAAGCCAAGTAGGTAAACCTGCGGGCCCGCTCAGGCCCGCAGCTTCCTGACCGCCTCGACCACGGCCACAACTGCGGCGCCGGCTACCAGCCCCAACAGCATGCCCGCAAACGTTGGCGTGATTAGCGCGAGCCAGGGCGGCAGCATGTGTGCGAGGCTCTCTACGGCGTCGCCCAGCACGTGCACGTTGTGCAGGAGTATGCCCCCACCGACCATGAACATGGCGATGGTGCCGATCACGCCCAGTGCTTTCATCAGCCAGGGCGCGAAACTGATCAGCCCCTGGCCCAGCCAGCGCAGGAAACGAGGCCAGGCACCCTCGCCTTCACGCGCATACAGGTGCATGCCGGCATCATCCAGCTTGACGATGCCAGCCACCAGACCGTAAACGCCCACGGTCATCACAATTGCAATACCCGAGAGCACGCCGACCTGGGTAATGAAATCAGCACCCGCAACCACGCCAAGCGTCAGCACGATGATTTCCGCCGAGAGGATGAAGTCGGTGCGTATCGCGCCCTTGATCTTGCCGCGCTCGTACTCGACGAGGTCCACTTCCTCATGCGACAGCGCTTCAATCCGCCGGGCTCGTTCGGTGTCCTCTTCACGGCCATGCAGGAACTTGTGCAGCAGTTTTTCGCTGCCCTCAAAACACAGGTACAGGCCACCAGCAAGCAGTGCCGGCGTGATCAACCAGGGCGCAAACGCCGATGCCAGCAGCGCCAGTGGCACCAGGATCAGCTTGTTCAAAAAAGACCCCTTGGCGACCGCCCACACGACCGGCAGCTCGCGTTCCGCGCGCACCCCGGTAACCTTTTCCGCATTTACCGCCAGGTCATCACCCAGTACGCCCGCCGTTTTCTTGGCGGCGACCTTGGTCATCACCGACACATCGTCGAGCACGGCAGCAATATCATCGAGCAGTAGCAGCAGGCTGGAACCGGCCATAGTCTTTCCCCCAGAATAATCCATTGCAGTGTGCCGTGAACGAGAGCAAAACACTAGTTGAGCGAGTGCCCGTTGGGTACAATGCGCGGCTGTTTTTTGACCACCGGCAGAGTCCCTGATCCACCATGAACCAGCTCACTTCCCCGGAACTGCTATCCCCGGCAGGCACCCTGAAATCCATGCGCTATGCCTTTGCCTATGGCGCCGACGCCGTCTATGCGGGCCAGCCGCGCTACAGCCTCAGGGTTCGCAATAATGAATTCAACAAACTGGAAAACCTGGCTGCCGCGGTAGAGGAGGCACACCGGCTTGGCAAGCAGTTCTACCTGGCATCAAATATCTCGCCTCACAACGACAAGGTGCGCTCCTATATCCGCGACCTGGAACCCGTCATTGGCATGGGCCCGGATGCCCTGATCATGTCCGACCCGGGCCTGATCATGCTGGTAAAAGAGCGCTGGCCCGAGCAGGAGGTGCACCTGTCGGTGCAGGCCAATGCGGTCAACTGGGCAACGGTCAAGTTCTGGCAGCGCCAGGGTATCAGCCGGGTCATTCTCTCGCGCGAACTGTCACTGGATGAAATTGAGGAAATCCGGCAGCAGTGCCCGGACATGGAACTGGAAGTTTTCGTGCACGGGGCACTCTGTATCGCCTACTCCGGGCGTTGCCTGCTGTCCGGATACATGACGCATCGCGACTCCAACCAGGGCGCCTGCACCAACTCCTGCCGCTGGGAATATAACGCACACCCGGCACAGCAGACGGAAACCGGCGACATCATTGCGGTAGACGCCATGGCCGACGGGAACGCCGCGACATCTCATCATCCGGCCGCAAGCCAGCCGGTGCTGCTGCAGGAGCAGAATCGACCCGGTGAATACATGCCTGCCTATGAAGACGAACACGGCACCTACATCATGAATTCCAAGGACCTGCGCGCCGTACAGCACGTGGAAAGACTGGTCAGAATGGGCATCCATTCACTGAAGATCGAGGGCCGCACCAAGAGTCACTACTATGTGGCACGCACTGCCCAGGTCTACCGGCACGCGATCGACAACGCGGTGGCTGGCAAACCCTTTGATATGTCACTCATGGCAGAACTTGACCACCTGGCCAACCGCGGCTATACCGAGGGCTTCTATCGCCGGCATGTACCGAGTGAATACCAGAACTACGATATCGGACACTCCGGCAACCCCAATCAGCAGTTTGTTGGCGAGGCGATGGCGTGCAGCGGCGACAGGCTCACGGTAGATGTGAAGAACCGCTTTGCCGTGGGCGACACGCTGGAACTGATCACCCCCGCCGGCAACCACAGTTTCCAGCTAAGCCATATTGAAGACCGCCGTGGCCAGGCCATGGAGGTCGCACCCGGTTCAGGCCACGTGGTGTCCATCCCGCTGCCCGCCGGCATTCACGTGGGCGAAGATGGTGGCCACGTGTTGCTGATGCGTTACTCAGTCACCCCGGGTTGATTTCAGCAGGGGCTGCTTGCGTCGCCGCTTTGCCGGGACATTCATTCTCGATTTAGGATAGCGCGGCAGCTTACCCGTACTCAGGTAGCGATAGATGCTCTCCTGGGAACGAATTTTCGCCGATCCTTTCTTGGCCGGCACGTACTCGTTGTCCTGGTCCTGATCCAGCACGCGGGCTTTAACATTGTCGTGCCACTGCTGATCCAGCACATTCTGGATTATCTCCTGCGCATCCTTGTCAAAAACAGGCACCAGCACTTCTACCCTGAAATCCAGGTTGCGGGTCATCAGGTCAGCCGAGCCTATCAGGTAACGGGGATTCCCACGGTTGTAGAACACGTAGGCACGCGGATGCTCCAGGAATCGGTCGACAATGCTGATCGCCTGGATGTTTTCGGACAGCCCTTTCACGCCGGGAAGCAGCGAGCACATGCCGCGGACGATGAGATGCACCTGCACGCCCGCGTCGCTGGCCTCGTAGAGTTTCTTCACCATGCTGCGATCAACGAGATTATTACACTTGAGCGTCATTTCAGCGCGGTAACCCGCCTTGGCATTGGCAATTTCCTGTTCAATCAACTCCATCAGTCCAGACCGGCTACTGTGCGGCGAAACCAGCAATACGCGATAGTCCGGCCGGCGATAGGTGTACTGGAGGAAATCGAACACACTGAACACGTCTTTACCCACGTTCTGGTCGTGGGTCATCAATGTGAAATCGGTGTAAACCCGGGCGGTTTTTTCGTTGAAATTCCCGGTCCCTATGTGACTGTAAAAGCGTCGTGAGGAGCCCTCCATGCGCTCGATCAGGATCAGCTTGGAGTGCACCTTGAGGCCGGGAATACCGAAAATAACGTCGATCCCGTTCTCCGTCAGTCGCTGCGCCCAGTTAATGTTTGCCTGCTCATCAAAGCGGGCCGCCAGTTCGACCACCGCCAGCACGCGCTTGCCGTTGTCCACTGCATTCACCAGCGCATCGATGACGCGGGAATTCTTTGCCACGCGGTAAAGGCATATCTTTATGTCCGTAACGTTCGGGTCCAGCGCCGCGCTTTTCAACAAATCAATGACGTAGTCGAAGGGATGGTAGGGGTAGTAGAGAAATACATCCTTCTCGCGGATCACATCGAAAATACTGCCGGGTTCGTCCAGGCGCGGCAGGCGAATCGGCGGCAGTGGCTTGAATTCGAAGTACTTGGGGCCCACGTTTGGAAAGCCCATGAAATCCTTGGAATTGTGATAGCGACCGCCCGCGATCAGACTATCGTACTTGCCGAAACCAAAACGGGCCTTCAGGTACTCCAGCAGGCGATCCGGCATGTTGTTGTCGTAAACCATGCGCACTGCATCGGCCTTGCGACGCTGCTTCAGGCTTTTGGCCATTTTATCGATGAGGCTCTGGGTGATGCCGGTATCTATTTCCAGCTCTGCGTCTCGCGAAAACTTGAAGCAATACGCGTTGGCTTCTTCGACCGCGATAACTCCGCGAAACATCTGCGGCAGGCAGAAACGGATAATATTATCCAGCACGATAAAAACCTTACCGCCCTTGCCCTTGCGCCTGGGTATCTCCACAAATCGGTCCAGCCGGTCTGTAGGCACCTCCACCACCGCGTAGTCATAGTTGTCCCCGGAGCGGATATCCACGCCCAAATACAGCGATTCATCATTAAGGGTCGGGATCTCCCGATCCTCGCGCAACAGGATGGGATCAAGCTCGGGCAGCACCTTGGTGGTGAAGTACCGCTGC
The DNA here is from genome assembly GCF_008370495.1 of Pseudohalioglobus sediminis. Classification (GTDB taxonomy): domain Bacteria; phylum Pseudomonadota; class Gammaproteobacteria; order Pseudomonadales; family Halieaceae; genus Halioglobus. The sequence continues at coordinate 113,748 of NZ_VTUX01000011.1, forward strand.
ACGAACTCCGCCTGCCCCTCATCAAGCTGACGCTCATTGACCAGGTAGATCTTGCGCTGGGCCAGCTGTTTCATAATCTGCGCGTAGATGCGGTCGAATTCCTTCTGCAGTTCGACCACGCCTTCCAGTATCGCCGCCAACAGATCCTTGAAATGTTGTCGATTACTGCCACCGGATACAGAGATCAGTCGCCGCACCTCCGCCACCCGTACACGGAAGAATTCATCCGAGTTGTTGGAGAATATTCCCAGGTAGCGCAAGCGCTCGATTACAGGTACTGATTCGTCTGCCGCCTCCTGCAATACACGGGCGTTAAATGACAGCCAGCTAAGCTCGCGCGGATAGAACAATTCATGCTCGCGCAGGTCAGCCACGCGCGTTTTGATTGGGTTAGCCATCACCAGCCTTATGGGTTTCAGTGGGCTCTTAATCTATTACATCAACGGCTGAAAAAACACCTGCGTCGAATGACATCTCCATGATTGCTGATCGGGGTCAAGGTGAGCGACGCGAAAGGCACGTGCGGTGCATGCGCTGCTCCGGTCCCCATTGGTTCCAGGGGCGTTTACACGGCAATTGGTTTTATTCCCAGCCACCTCCCCTTCGGCGTGCCCGGTAGAACGGGGCAGGCTCTCCATGGCTGCCGCGGACATACCGTACATCCTGTACATAAAAAAAGCCCGGCGCGAAGGCCGGGCAAAGTAGGGATTACAACCTACAGGGGACTGGTTTGCAGCGACGCATGGAAAGGCGTCAGCCGCGGAATAAAAAGAGCCCGGTTATTCCCGATACCGCTGGGCCAGGCTAAGGTAGGGATTCGCTACCCTGGGGGCCGGAACTACTCAGGCCGCCTCTTGCATTGCCTGCGGATACCGCTCGGCAAATGCCTCAAAACTGTAGTCTTCCATCTGCAATTCCTTGAGTACCGCAGCCACTTCATCACCACTGCGCGTTTGCAGTCGCCGGTGTATGGTCGCCAGCAGGCCCTGCTTTCTGACCATCTGCCAGGTACCCGTTGCCCGTGTGCGCTTGCCTTTGTTGTGGCTCAGGGCTTCTTCGTAGGCGTAAATCACGCGCAGGGCATCGAGTTCCTGCGCTGTATCCGCGCCGTGCTGTTCTGCCCGGAGATCCACGGCCCGTCGGTACGCTTGCACCGCCAGTTCCGGGTGACCGCGACGCTCGGCGTTCCTGGCGAACACGTAACACAGTTCCGGTTCGCGAATACGTTCGACTAGTTCATGCATCTTGAAGCTCCCTTTGCTCACGCCGGCAGGCGTTGTGTTTCGGTATGGGTGTATATTAGAAAATGCAGCGAGTTGACCACATGGCCACTCGCGCCAGACGCATGACCGGGAGCGACAGATCGCGAGGCTTTTCTAGAAAGAACATTAAGAAGTAAAGCGAAACACCTGAAGAGGAACAGCTTTGACGGCATAAAAAAGCCCGCCGTACAAAGAGTATGGCGGGCTAACAGCCGTATGTTTCGGGGCAGAAACATCGGCCAGGGGACGTGTAGCACGCGCAGGGAGCGACGTGCTTACAAAAACATAGTCCCACTTGGCCAAATAGCAAATTTTTAACGTAAATATTTCACCCCCGGGCGGGGCAAAAAGTGCTGCGCTTGCTCAGGGTTTCAGCGCGAGGACGTCCGTTTTAAGGTGCTCCAGCACCTTTTCAGCAGTGTTGCCGATCAGCCTGGCCTTTACACCCTTGCGCCCTACTGTGCCCATCACCACAATCTGCGCACGCTTTGCCGCCGCCCGGCTGGCGATGACCTTTTCCACGGGACCGCGCTTGACGTGGAACGCCTTCTCCGGAATGCCGAGTCGCTGGGATAGCTCGCTGATATGGCCAGCCATATCCTGTTTGGCTTGTTTCACGTAGGAAATCGGGTCTACCAGGTCCAGTTCGTGCAGCAACACAGGCACTTCAACCGCGCAGATAATCTCCAGCTCCTCGCCCATACCTTCCGCCAGTGCCTTGGCCTCTGTCAGCACGCGCATATTCAGCTTTTTCTTTTGTGACACATTTGTACCCAGGTCGACCGCAGCCATCACCGGAGCGGTTCGGCGCCACTTGTTCTCCGCCAGGATCAACAGCGGCGCGGGACACTCGCGCAGCAACAGCCAGTCAGAGGAAGCATGGGCGAAACTTTCAGTGCGGTGACCGGTCTTGACCACCATCTGGTACTCATGCCGGCCGCACAGCTTGTTCACCCGCGCGACGAAATCTTTTTCCCAGTAAACATGCACCTTGACGCGCTGGCCCGAGCTGTAGTGCTTGTCGACCTGCGACTGCACAGCATTTTCGCGCTCATCGAGCAGGCGCTTCTTGATCGCATCCCGGCCGGCAGCATCTTTCGCCACCTTGCCGAGGGGAGCGTAAACAATGGCGATGACATCCGTATCCAGACCCAGTTTGTCGGCAATTTCCAGGCCCCGGGGAACGGCGATTTTTTCACCCTCCAGATCGGCGATGATCAGAAGCTTACCCATGCATTGTGTCCCATACTGAATCAATGCAGGGATTATAGGGTCTTGTCGGGGGGAAGGAAGTGAAGCAGATCAATTAGCGGGAAAAAACTGCCCGCCGCAGACAGCGGCGGCAATGTCCGCGCCACGGGGCGCGCTTCCCGGCCCAGCCATTTCGCCGCGCCGGAAGGGGGTTTTAGCGGCGGGCGCCCGGGGCTGACCCCGGATCAGGCATCAAATGCGGCTCGCGCATACCAGCGACTACCCGCCCGCTCCACGCGCCCCTCGCGCTGCAGTCGACACAGCGCCCGCTCCACGGCGCCATCATGGTAGATGTTCGCGCCCGCGGGCACCCATTCAGACAGGAGGCCGGACAGATCCTCCACCGTGGCGCCACTGCGATAGCTACCACTGACGGCCAGGTAAACCATCGATTCCATCATGCGCACGACCTTGTCGGCTATTGCGATAACAGGCTTGTTCATGGCGTGTCCTCCTTTGATCAACGAGGACCAGCATATCCGCAGACGCGAGAATCACCGATTGCCGATGGCGCCATCATCATGGCCCGGGGCGCCAGTTACTCAGCGCGCCTGCGCCGTCTCACGAAACTCAGCTGGGGCAATACCTGTCCAGCGCTTGAATGCACGGGAGAACGTGCTGGGTTCAGAGAAACCAAGCAGATAGGCGGTTTCCACTACGGAACGATTGGGATGCTGCAGGTACTTCTGCGCCAGTTGCAGGCGTGTCTCCTGCAGCAGGTCCATGAAACTGGTGCCCTCCTCCTTGAGTTTTCGCTGCAGGGTACGATTGCTGACATGCAGTGATTCGGCAATCTGCTGCTGACTGGGCGGGCCGTCCGGCAGGTGCTCAACGATTTTGTCTACGACATCCCGGGCCGTTGACTGGTCGAGATAGCTATCGAGGTAGGCCTGCGTTTGCTCGTCATTGGCCCGGGCCAGTTCGGGGTCACCGGTTACCAGGGGCTCGAGAATATCCGCCCGGTACCAGTACAGCCGGGTATGTTCGCAATCGAAATCCACCCGTGCACTCAACACTGACTCCCAGCGCGCCGGTTGTTGCGGACGCGGTCGTTCCATTTCCACCCTCACTGGCGCAATGAAATCGCCAAGCGCGAGGCTGCACATGCGCGCGACCATACCCACGGCGTAGTCCCGGCTGGCAAACTGGAAATTCTCCATACCGGGCAGTCGCCCGAAGTCAACGATTACAGCGTCGTCTTCCTGCAACAGGCTAAGGTCAGAAGCGCTGCTCACCAGCTTGTCGAAACGAACCAGCCGGCGCAGGCCGTCGTAGACCGTATCGCTCGCCAACCACGCCAGACCCAGACCATGCAGAACCTGGGGCCGAATCTGCTGCGCCGCCAACAGCCCGAAGGCCTCCTCGCCCGAGGCTTCGACACAGCTTTCCATAAGCTGATTGAACTGAACCTGGGGTATGCGCCAGTCGGGATTGGCCACTTTGGCAGTATCGATGCCAAGGCCGTCCGCCAGTTCCAGCGGGTCCACACCGCACAGGCGCAGTGCCTGGGCCACCGGCAGCAAGAAGGTGCCAAGCACAGAATGTTGAAGACGGCTGTTATCGATCATGGCTGCTCCCTGAAGCCCGCCTGCAATATAGCATCACCGGCAGAGGAGGCAGAAGGCAAGATCGTCAGCTGCAGGGTTCGGCAGCGGCAGCCGCCGACTGCGCGCGGCTGACGCGCAGTCGCTGGCGTGCCCGGAAAGGGGGCGCGCTCAGAGCCTGGAGAACTCCTTGTTCAGATTGTAACGCCGAGAGGTGACATACGACTCCATCTCCTCCACCCGGCGCAATGCACCGTCAAGCCGCTCCCGCGCGCGCTCCAGGCGGACATTGCAGGGCTCACTGTAACGAAACACCTTACGCGGCCGGTAGTCGTGGTAGCGCTCGTCGTATTCCATCTCCACCTCGACTTCCTCGAAGTCTTCCTCGGCAAAGGCGTAACCACCGTCATCAAGCCGCCGCGTTGGCCGCGGAGCCATCAACACCCACGCGCCGAGGTAAACCCACAGAGCCAGGGTGCCGGTGAAAAGGAAGCCAGCGATCCAGACCAGGCGCATTACCCAGGGTGCGATATCCCAGTGATCCGCCAGGCCCGCGCACACGCCGGCAATCTTGCCATCACGCGTATTCCGGTAGAGCCCCATACCCCAGCCGCCGCGCTTGTTGGCATGGAAACCGTTACTGCGACGGCCGCGGCCGGGCCGGTTCTCGTATCTGCGTCTATTCGACATCAGCTTGCCTCCTCTTGCATGCCCCGGTGTCCTGTTGGCGCCAGTCGGGGTGATCCGCATCCAGCAACGATTCCAGCGTGGCGATGCGTTCAGTCAATTTATCTACGGTCTCCAGCATTTGCTCTACCGACTCCCGGTCTTCCTGGGAGAGGCTGCGCGAGGAGCGGCTAAGGCTCCGGTAATGCATGGTGATCCACATGGGCGCCACGATCACCATAAACAGGATCGTGGGTACGAACATGAACTTCCAGAATTCCATTCACTCTTTCCTTGGGGCGTGCTGAGCCAACTGCCCACGCTGCCACTAACAGGTTCACTGACTTGGGGTTCAGGATACCCCGGTTTTGTCTTGCATTTCAGACTTGAGTCGCTGCAGTTCATCGTTGATGCGCTCGTCACCGGCAAGGGCATCGATCTCCGCGGCCAGGTCCGGGGGCACATCGCGCCCAACGTCCATTGACTCCAGCTGGCTCTCCAGGTTGTCCATACGCCGCTCGAAATGCTCGAAGCGCTGGAAGGCGCCATCCAGCGCCTCGCGGTGAATCTGCCGCTTGACCTTGATACGCGATTCAACCGTCTTGCCGCGCATCAGCAAGGCCTTCTGCTTGGCCTTGGCATCGTTCAGCTTTTGCTGCAGCTGCGCTACTTCCTCGTTGAGCTGGTGAATGTGCTCGTCGGTAGCGCGCAGCTCTTCTTCCACCGCTGCAAGCTCTTCCTCAATCGCGTGTTTTTCCTGCAGCGCGGCACGGGCCAGGTCCTCGCGTCCCTTGCTGATCGCGAGCTTGGCTTTTTCCTCCCAGGCGTCGGCTTCAGCCTGCACCTGTTCAAGGCGGCGTGCAGCCGCCTTGCGATCCGCCAGCACCCGTGCGGACGAGGACCTGACTTCCACAAGGGTTTCTTCCATTTCCTGAATAATCAGGCGGATCATTTTTTCCGGATCCTCGGCCTGGTCCAACAACGAATTGATGTTGGAATTGATGATATCTGTCATGCGGGAAAATATACCCATCACTGTTTCTCCTGTTGCGTAGTCACCAGCCTCTGGGCGCTGACTTGCGTCCCGGCCTGGCTATCCAGTAAATCAATTCAACTACCGTCACAATCTGCACAAAACTCCACAAACCGGCGGCGGTGCCAACTACTGCGCCAGTAAAACCACAGAGTGTGGCCAGGGCGCCGTAAATCAATAATCGCTCTCCTGCTTTGCTCATAGAGCCTTCCCTACCTGATCGGTCTTCTTCGTGCCGTTTGCCCTAGGTAATACACAATCCGTGCCAGGCAGCCTAATAGGCTGTTTTTATTGGTTTTTTTAGCGAGCGGTCGAACCTGGACTGATCCGGACCGACCTCATTGAGTTAATTTAACCCGCTTACGGGGTTATATACGCCTTTTTTAAGGTATTATTTACCCATGCGTCGAAACCAAGAAAGCATCATAGGTAACTCAGCAGCCCTGGCCCACGCCCTCGAACAGGTGTCGCGACTGGCCCCGGTGGACAGGCCTGTCCTGATCATGGGCGAGCGTGGCACCGGCAAGGAACTCATAGCGAACCGACTGCACTTCCTGTCCCAGCGCTGGCAGGCGCCACTGCTGAAAACCAATTGCGCAGCGATCGCGGAATCGCTGCTGGAGTCGGAACTGTTCGGCTATGAACCGGGGGCCTTTACCGGTGCTACGCAGGTGCGACAGGGCCGCTTCGAGCGCGCAGACGGCGGCACCCTGTTCCTTGACGAGTTGGGCACGATGTCGATGCGGCTGCAGGAAAAACTGTTGCGTCTGGTCGAATATGGCGAATTTGAGCGGCTGGGCGGCCAAAAGACGCTGCAGGTGGATGTGCGCGTTGTCGCCGCGACCAACGCCGATTTACCTTCTCTGGCGGACGCAGGAACCTTCCGCGCAGACCTGCTCGACAGACTGAGTTTTGACGTCGTGCACATCCCGCCCCTGCGGCATCGCCGCGAAGATATTGCGGAACTGGCCGATCACTTTGCAGTACAGATGAGCGTGGAACTGGGCTGGGAGGTTTTTCCCGGTTTTACGGCGGATGCCCTGGCGACTCTGCAGCAGCATGACTGGCCAGGAAACATACGCGAGTTAAAAAACGTCGTCGAGCGCTCACTGCATCGCTGGGGCGACAGCAGCATGCCCGTGGGCGAGATCATCGTCGATCCGTTCAGCAAACCCTGGCAAGATCGCCCGGTTAAAGAACAGCCGCGGGATCCCGCGGCCGGGAAAGCAGAACCGTCCCCTCCCCTTTCTGATTTTGGCGCCCATATGGATGCACTGGAAAAACAGCTGTTGCAGGACGCGCTGGCCAGGCATAACTTTCACCAGCGCCGAACTGCAGACACGCTGGGCTTGAGCTACGACCAGATGCGCGGCCTGGTGCGCAAGCACAAGCTGTCGCGCCGGCAACGGCGCTCCTGAGCAGCACACCCGGCGCTGCGCACAGAGAACATCGCTGTCGTTAGCCCGCCGCAGTATTGAGGCTACTGCGGCTACTGCGGCTACTGCGCCTGCTCCGCCGCATACAGCGATTCTGCGCGCTGCTTGAGATTGCGGGCGCACAGGTTGAAACCTGATTTCACCTGCTCGCCCAGCATTTCTACCATTTGCTCGGCGGCCTCACCACTGAACACGTCGTAAGTCACATAGGTGCAATGCTCTGCATCGACAGGCTCCAGCAGCTGGGTGCGATCGGCATGAATGGGATCGCCCGGCCTGTTTTCCATGGACCAGGTGATTTTCGCTGCTCCAGCCTCCTTTCCTGACCCTGTTCCAGAGGAGGCCTTCCCGGGCGGCACCACACAGGTGATGTACTCGGTCTGGTCCTGCAGTCCCTGGCCGAGATCCACTTTCATCACCACCGGTGAGCCCAGCTCAAGGCGCGCCTCGATCGAGGGACAAAAGCGATTCCACTCCGGGTAGTACTCGAAATCCGTCAACACACGCCACACCAGCTCCAGGGGTGCGGCTATGGTGACGGTGTCTGACGTGACAGTAATGGTTTCAGTCATTGCCAATACCTCAGCTGCTGATGGGCCAGCGCCCGTCCTGCGTGTAGAACGCGAAGCGATCAGCGATCAACTCGCGGGTGAGGCCATACTCCTCCAGGTTATATTCATGGCGGCCATGCTTGCCCTTGGGATTGTCACGCACATGACTGGCCAGAACCGCGCGGGAGGAGTCTGCCAGCGTCATGCCAAAGGCATCGTACACGCGCTGCACGACGTCAAGGGGCGCATCCACGAACTCCTGTTGCGAGCAATCCACGAACATCTCCGGAGGCAATTGTTCACGCAGGGCCAGCCCCCGCTCCAGGCTCATGGCGTACCACTCCATCACTGCACGGCCGATCTCACCTGCATCGAGGTGACTGTGATCGCCCAGGTACATGTCCATCACGACCTTGTTCATGCTGTTGATCGACGGTATCACTTTCTGCGGGTCACGGTGACACCAGACAAAGCGGGCATCGGGGAAGACCTTGAGGATTGCGTCCAGGTTATGCATGTGAGCGGGCGCCTTCAGCATCCACTGCTGCCCGGGGTTGCGCCAGTTGAGCATCTGCATCTGCTTTTTCTGGTAGGCGTACATCGGCTCGGCGTCCTGCTGCAGCACCCAGCTGTGATAGGGTTCGAGCATGATTTCGAAACCGAGCTGCACGCCGGTGAAGGCATAGGCATGCAGCAACACGCACTCTTCCGGCGTATCAGCGTCGATAAAATGGATCTTGGCGAATTCGGAATTGCGCGACTCCTCCAGCGCTGCCGCGAGAAAATCATAGCGCGGGTCCTTGTCCCCGGGCTGGCTACCGGGCCAGGGGTCGGGAAACTGCACTTCCCACTGCAGCAGCCCGCGGTTTTCCGGTGCTGAAACCAGCAGGTTCAGCAAGGCGGAGGTCCCTGAACGCGGCAGCCCGGTCACAAATACCGGCGCCGTGATCTCCTGCTCCTGCCACTGTGGAATCGTCTGGAAGGCGTTTTCGCATTTCAGCCTGGTCGCGAGCTGGAACACCACGCGCTCACGACAACGCCGTCGTCCCTCCGGGTCGAGTACATGCCGGTCATAGGTTTCCAGCAACACCTCAAGCCCCCCCCTGTAGGGTGGCTCACCGAAGTCCTCGAAACCCGTTTGCGCAACCGCTTCGGCGATCAATTCGTCCGCGATAAAGGTTGTGGCTTGCTCACTCATTACAGGTCAGCCAGCTTCATCACCCGGGTTGTCACCAGCGGGTGACGCTGAGCGCCAATCCAGCGCCAGCACATGGTGCCCATATTATGGCCGGCCGTTTCGATCCAGTTGGGCACTCCCGGGTCCGTGTGGGAAACCACCACGCGCACACCGCCGTCCGGCTCATAGTGGGCCGTGTGTTTATTGACGTGAATCGTATGGTGGCGATAGTCCAGGGACTCCATCCACCAGTTGTCCAGCTGGAAGTTCCAGGTTTCACACTCGGGAATATCGGGCGCCTCGATAACCAGCACCTCGTCATCCGCCAATTGCCACGCGCTGTGGAAATAGAAAATATTGGGATCACCGCCGATTGACTGGCAGTAGTCCTGGTCTGCTGGTGGCAGCTGGTTCATGGTGGGCAGGAAGCTCTCCGCCCAGTTTTCAAACATTTGCGCCGCGCCGTGGACCCACATGGTCGCGCCCACCAGTCCGCGATGCAGCTTTTCCGGGTTGAGTGGCTCAGGCCTGTCGTCGGCAGCGCCGATACGCTCGATCTTCAGGTCGGCTGCCTGCTCGCCGATCCTGTCCTGGAAAGTCTGTCGCACCAGCACCGAGTTTGACTCCTCCGCCAGCGGCAACCAGTTTCCCGGTTTTTGCTCCCGGCTGATATTGATCTCGAAAGTGCCGTCCTCGGCGATATCCAGGTCGCGGTGGTCCAGGTGCCCGGTGACCTCCATGGTGCCGCCGGAACCGTACTTGTTGATCGTGGTACTGATACCCAGGTAGCTGACGGTGTTGCGCTTGCCGGTAATGCGATAGTCATACTGCGACCGCACCGGGGCGCTTTCGTAGCGGTTGTCCGGATTATCCGCACCCAGCTTGATGGTCTCATGCGCCCCACAGCGCAACTGCGGAAACAGCGGGTCACTGAACTCCAGGTAACTTTCCAGCCCGCCACGCAGCAGGCGCGTGAGGTAACGGTAGCCCTCCGCCCGGTTGAAGGCGTCCTGTGGCGCTTTTTCGCTCTGCAGTACCCGGCCCGCCTGCTTCAGCGCGTCGCAAAACTCGTCCCATGCAGAACCGTCCAGCAGCTTCTCTTCTGCGCTATTGTTATCGGCCATTGGTGTCTCCTTTATTATCCTGAGGCAGCACGTAGTGAATTCGATTCAAGGCGACATAGCAACCGATGTGGCAAGGTAGAGCCAGCGCCGGCCCACCGGCCGCGGGAAAGGTGCGAACTGTTAAACCGACAGATATGTGAACGCGAGGGGCAGCGCCTATTCCCGGACAAATTTCATGGTCTCGCGCCCCTTTAAAATTGAACCCTGCGCCCTTATTATCTGTCATAACAATACCCGCACACCCGTGCGACGGATTACGGAGTAAACGATGCAAGACAAGAGTCTGTACAACATGAACACAGCCGGCATGGAAAGCGTGATTGCTACCAACAAGGTGCTGCGCAATACCTACATGCTGCTGGGCATGACGCTGGCCTTCAGCGCCGCTACAGCCGGGGTTTCCATGGCCATGGGGCTGCCCCAGGGCGCCGCCCTGCTGCTGATGCTGGTGGGTTTCGGCCTGTTGTTCGTGGTGAACAAGATGGCGGACAGCAGCAAGGGACTGTGGGCGATCTTTGCCTTCACCGGGGTGATGGGCGCCTCTCTTGGTCCGATGCTCAATTTCTACCTGTCCATGCCCGGAGGCCCGGCGCTGGTCATGCAGGCACTGGGCGGCACCGCGCTGGTGTTCTTCGGCCTTTCCGCCTACGCGCTGACCACACGCAAGGATTTCTCCTTTATGGGTGGATTCCTCATGGTCGGCCTGCTGGTGGCCGTGGTGGCATCGATCGCCAATATCTTTATGGGCATCCCCGCGGTGTCGCTGGCGATCTCCGCGGCAGTGGTCATGATCATGTCTGGTCTGATCCTGTTCGATACCAGCCGGATCATCAACGGCGGCGAAACCAACTACATCCGTGCGACTGTGGCCCTGTACCTGAACATCTACAACCTGTTCATCCACATGCTGCACCTGCTTACAGCCCTCGGCGGCGATGACTAAGCGCGAGCGAGGCCACGACAGACCCCGGCAACAGCCGGGGTTTTTTGTGGCGGAAGCGAAGACCCCTTGATCTATACACTGCTGGTGCTGTCCTCCCCCACGTCGGGCCACGGCGGACGCCATGCCGCCGCGTTTGCGCAGGCAGCCATCGCCCGCGGACATCAGATTGAGCGCGTATTCTTTCTCGACCAGGGCACCGAGACCGGCTCACAGATGGCGGTGATGCCACAGGATGAGCCGAACCGACTGCAGCCATGGCTTGAGCTGGCAGAGCAACACGGCGTCGAACTGGTGCTTTGCATTGCCTCGGCACTGAAACACGGCATGCTTGATGCCGGCGAGGCAGCGCGCTACGACAGGCCCTGCGCAACCGTGCATCCAGCGTTCGTGGTGTCAGGCCTTGGCCAGTTCATCGACGCCACCGACCGCGCGGATCGACTGGTGACCTTCGGTGGCTGAAACGCGCGTCAGGAAAAGGCATGTACTGGTCATGCGCCATTCGCCCTACGGGGGTGCACTGGCGCGGGCCGCCATCGATATGGCGATGGCCATGGGCGCCTTCGAGCAGGACTTTGAACTCTTGTTCATGGGCACAGGGGTACTGCAGTTACTGGATGACCAGGACAGCCACCAGATCGGGCTGCGCAACGCCGGGCGCCTGCTCAGTTCGCTGCCTCTGTATGATGTCGAGCGCGTGTTTGTAGACGCCGATGCACTGCAGCACCACGGTATTGGCCTGTCCGACCTCGTGGTACCGGCAGAGCCTCTCGATGCCGCTGCAATACGCGACCTGCTGGGCAGCGCAGACCACCTGGTGAGTTACTGAGATGATACTGCACACACTCACCGCCATGGCACCGGCGCAGGCCTTCAGCGACTGCCTGCGTTGTGCCGGGCAGCAGGACACTATCGTGCTGATGGGAGATGGCGTATACAATGCCGTGGCCGGGTCTGCGCCCGTGCGAATCCTGGCCCAATGCGCCGCCCGAGTGGTCGTTCTGGACGTTGACGCAGCGGCAGCCGGCCTGAACGGGAAGCTCGATGATCTTGCTCTGGTAGATATGGATGGCCTGGTCGCGCTTTCCGAGGCCTACCCCCGGCAGTTGGCCTGGTACTGATGAGCCTCGCGGACGCCGAACTGGATAAGGAGGGTTTCCTGCTGCACCTTGAGGACTGGAGCCCCGAGGTCGCCGAGGAACTTGCCCGACGCGAAGGCATTGACCTGGGTGACGCGCACTGGGAGATCATCCATCTTCTGCGCGACTATTACGCGCAGTTCGATGCCTCACCTGCAATGCGCCCGTTGGTAAAATACTGCCGCCTGCGACTCGGAGCCGACAAGGCAAGCAGCATTTACCTGCTGAAACTGTTCCCCGGATCGCCCGCCAAACTGGGCAGCAAGATTGCCGGCCTGCCCAAGCCCGAGAACTGCCTGTAACCCCAGCGTTGATGCCTATGTCACAGTTTACCCAAGCCGCCGAAGAGCACCCGTTCGCACCCTATGTCCGCATACTCGGCAAGGGCAAGAGCGGCAGCCGTTCACTGCAGAGAAACGAGGCTGCGGAAGCATTCAGCATGATTCTTCGCGGCGAAGTCGAGGCGGTTCAACTCGGCGCCTTCCTGATGCTGTTGCGGGTAAAAGAGGAGACCGGCGATGAACTGGCTGGTTTTGTAGACGCCTGCCGGCAACAGATGGTGCAACCACCAGCCGACCTGCAAGCCGATCTTGACTGGAGCAGCTATGCCGGGAAGAAGCATCAGCACCCCTGGTATCTGCTTTCCCTGTTGCTGATAAGCGGCGCAGGCTATCGCGTACTGGTGCACGGCAGTGACGGCCACACCGCCGGACGCCTGTACACTGAACAAGCCATGCGCGAGCTTGGATTACCGGTAGCCAGCGACTGGCAACAGGCCGCAACACAAATTGAGCAGCAGCAGCTAAGCTACCTGCCATTGCGAGCCTTCTGCCCCGCACTGCATGAATTGATCCTGTTGCGACCACTGCTCGGATTGCGCTCGCCCGTCAACACGCTCACACGCCTGCTCAATCCACTCACCGCCCCGGCCAGCCTGCAGAGTGTGTTTCATCCCGCTTATTCAGCGCTACATCAGCGGGCTGATACCCTGCTAGGGCAGGCCAACGCCGGTGTATTCAAGGGTGAGAGCGGCGAGATTGAAGTCCGGCCCCATGCCGACACCCAGTTCTACAGACTGCACGACGGGCATATCGACGAGCACACACTGCCGCGTGTGTTGACCGGGAGAGCAGTCCCTGTCGAACAGCCGGCCGTGGCGCCCCTGCTGGCAATGTGGCGTGGTTCCGCTGCAGACGCGTATGGGCTCAACGCGGTACTGGCAACCACCGCTGCTGCCCTGATGGTACTGGAGCCAGACTGGGGCATGCCGGCATGTGTAGCCGCCGCACAGGACATGTGGGCGGCGCGTGACAGGGAGAGACTCGACTGATGCCCCTTTCGGCCGTACAGCCAGAGCGTTACAGCGAACTACTGGACACCAAGGCCAGCCGCGTGGCAACGCAGCTGGCGCCGTTCGCAGCACCGCCCCCCGCGATTTACCCATCACCGCCAGAGGGATTTCGCATGCGTGCCGAATTTCGCATGTGGCATGATGGCGACGGGCTGGACTACGTCATGTTCCGCAAGGATGCCCCCAAAACCCCGGTTCCGATCACCGCATTCCCCATCGCCTGTGACCGCATACAACAGTTGATGCCCGCCCTGCTCGAGCGGCTGCGCTCAAATCTCGAACTGCGGAAAAAGCTGTTCCAGGTCGAGTTTCTGTCCACACTGGCCGGCGAGACCCTGATCACACTGATCTATCATCGCCAGTTGGAAGAGGCCTGGCAGGCGGCGGCCGCAACACTACGTGATGAGTTACAGGAAGCACACCCTGGATTATCGATAATCGGTCGCGCCCGCAAGCAAAAGCTGATACTCGGACGCGACTGGGTCCTTGAGCGCCTGGAAATAGGCGGACAGCAGTACAGCTATCGGCAGCACGAGCAGGCATTCACGCAACCGAATGCGCGTGTCAACGTGAACATGATCGAATGGGCCCGCGCGCAGGCCAGGAAGCTCGAGGGAGATCTGCTGGAATTGTATTGCGGTAATGGCAATTTCACCCTGCCTTTGGCTTGCCATTTCAAGCGTGTGCTCGCGACCGAACTGGCCAAAGTATCCGTTCGCGCCGCCAGGGACAACCTGGCAGACAACGGGATAGCAAACGTTGAAATTGTGCGCCTGTCGGCGGAGGAAGTCACCCAGGCATTGGCTGGCGAGCGCGAGTTTCGTCGCCTTGGGGAATTGTCCACGCCACTGGCTGAATACGACCTGCGAACCGTGTTTGTCGATCCACCGCGCGCAGGGCTCGACGAGGCCACACTGGGCATGGTCTCGACATTCGAAACCATCCTCTACATATCATGTAACCCCGACACACTGGCGCAAAACCTGGAGACCCTGAGAAGAAGCCACCGCATCGACTGCTTCGCCCTCTTCGACCAGTTTCCCTACACCGAGCATATGGAATGCGGCGTGCTGTTGCGACGCCGGTAGCCCGGTCCGGCTGACTGCAACAGCCCGCCATGGCAATCAGCAGCGAATGCCGAATGTCAGCAGGCCGCGACCAAGAATTTCATCCAGATTTTCTGCGTCCGCTTCTTTGACCTCCAGGGAATGCAGGCGCATTTCTCGGTAAATCTCACGCTTGTGCAGGTTGGCCCTGAGTTCCGCCGCGGACGCATCCTCCTGCCAGCAATCGATGTAGACATTACCTGCGGGGAGGTAGAAATCAGCGTGGACCTGCTCCTCAATGGGTAACAGGCGGCGATACGCGTGCGCCAGTTGCGCCAGGTAGAGCCAGTTGCATACCCGCATCTGCAGCGGCGTAGCCAGCACGTGTCCGTCTATGCCCTCACAGCTGATTTTTGTATCGGCATTGGCAAACAGGTCGGGCTCGGCGTTGGCGTCGGCAGGTTCGGGCGTGGGTATCTGGTCCGATTGACGAGTGAGCTCGCGATGCACCACCGGGTTGTCGACAATTTCATGCGGCCAGGTCACGTAAAAAGCGCCGGATGCCTCACTCTCCTCCTGCTGACCACCCATGCTGCGCCCCAGGGCTGTGAGCTCCCAGCCGAGAACGCTGTGGTGCTGCAAGCCCAACTCGGCCAACGCCCTGTTGATTTGGCGTGCGTGCAAGCGCGGGTAATAGCGTCGCATCGAGGCCGCGGTAATACGCTGGTTCGACTCAATCGCCGCCAACAATGGGTGGTGATCCAGTGACTGAGGCCAGACGATATAGCGCCCGTAGCGACGACTTTGCTGATAGGACCCGCCCTCGAATTCCCCTTTGGGCAGGAGCACCCAGGTGTCTGCGGAGCGTCGTATCCAGCCGTAATCCCGCAGCGTGGCGAAGAGCTGCTGGGCGGGTATGTCCAGCTTGCGCGCGAGCGCGGTGGTCGAGAGCTTGCCGTCGTCCTGTGACATGGGCTTAATCCAGCACGGCTTCCCGATAGCGTTTTTCCAGCGCCCAGTACACATGATCGGCGAACTGCGGATCAGATGAATCCATGGGAGCGAGCAGTTCTACAAGGTGCTCATTGTCTTCCATACCATCCCAATCCTTCACGTAGGTGCCCTCTTTATAGCCGTGATCCTGCCGGAAGAAGTTGAGCACGTTCTTACCCACGTAAGAGCGATACAGGGTCTCGAAATCGAGTTCGGCGGCATCCATCAGATCCCAGAATAGTGCCGGCGAAAAGCTGCGCGTCTGTAAACAGTGCAACGCCAGGGCTTCCGTGGCTTCACGCACCCCCAGCGCCGAGGGAGATCGCGCCTCGATGTCAGCCGCGATCTCTTCGGCGATAGTGTCGATGTCCTTGCCTTCAACGAACAAGGCCGACATCCCGAAGTGCCAGATATCGATAGCCTCCATACGCACCTGCTCCATGTCAGGCACCTGCTTCTTCCACCACTTGAAGCCATAGTGGTCGATTAGTTCACCACACTCGATCCACGCTGCCCGGTACCACTCAAAGTGCTGTTGCACCCAGTTCTCATGGACGCGCGTATTCATGCGGTCCTGCATTGTCAGCATGTTGACCAGGGCTTGTTTCAAGGTATACCTCACTGTGTAGGATCTGACGCAAAGAATGCGTGAGCATAGCAGCGCCGGCAGGCAAAAAGAAGTTGGTACGGGCGGCATGCCGGCCGGGCGCACCAGGCGGCACGCATGCCGGTTCGCTCGCGATCTGGAGGTTGGTGCCCGGAGCCGGAATCGACGATCCGGCGCACCGGCCGGCACGCGTGCCGGTTCGCTTGCGGTCTGGGGAGTTGGTGCCCGGAACCGGAATCGACGATCCGGCGCACCGGCCGGCACGTGTGCCGGTTCGCTTGCGGTCTGGGGAGTTGGTGCCCGGAGCCGGAATCGAACCGGCACGGCCGCAATGGCCGGGAGATTTTAAGTCTCCTGTGTCTACCAATTTCACCATCCGGGCGGAAAGAGGCGCAGGTGGCAGGCCCACGCGCGGTCGCAGCGTCATGCGCCTGCGAAAGCGCGCGCGATAATATCACAGTCAATCGACGGCGGGCTAACGCTGGAGCAGTTTACAGCATGCTAAACTAATGATTTAGCCCACTTGCGGACCTCCGCTGAATGCGCAAACTGCTCGTCGCGATCTTTTTACTCACGCTCATTGTGGCGGCGCCATTGGCCATCTTGCGCTCAGAGAATGCCACCCTGGCCATTGCACAGTGGGCGGTAGCGTTTTTTACCGATTTCCAGCTGGTACTGCAGCAGCCGGTGTTGCGACCACTGGAGGGGACCTTTTCTGCCAGCGAGTTACAGCTGCAACCGCAAGATAGCAAGGGCCCGCCCTTGCTCAGCGTGCTGGATATCTCAGGCCAGGTCAGTGTGCTTGACTTGCTGGCTGGCAAACGGCTCTCGAACAGCGACCTGTACGCCGGCTCCGTCATCATTTATGTCTCCGACCAGGATGAGACCGAAGATCCGGCGCCCCTCCACTGGCTCGGTTATCTCGCCTGGCTACCCCGAACCCTGCAGATTGATCAACTTCACGCGATCAACGCATCAGAAGAAGTGCTCGTGTTTCCGTTCACAGCGGTCCAGGGTGAACGCCGTGAGGCAGACAGTTTTTACCTGTCTGCCAGGGCACAGTACGAGGGTGAGCCGCTGGAATTCAATGGCCGCATCTGGGGAGAGCGTCAACGTGAAAAGATCAACACCCTCAAAGTTGAAGCCAATTTCCATGCACCTGTAAGTGACAGCCGCGTACAGCTGGAGGGAGAACTTCGCGGCACTGAGCAGGCTTTCGACTACGACCTGGTACTAGATGCGCAGTACCGAGACGTGGCCGCCTTTCTCGACGGTTTAAACGCGAAGCTGGGCCTCGCGGGCTCACTCACTCTCGATGCGGCAATGCACGGGGACGCACAGGGTTTTATTCTGCGAGACGCCCGTCTCGTTCTGGATAATATGCCGCAGTATGGCATCGAAGCTGCGGGGCGGCTCGAGTATGATCGCTCAGGCACCAGCGCAATAGAAATGGTGGTCGCGGGCGAAATCGACACGTCTGACCCCATGCTCGCGCAGCTACCACTCGACCTTGGGCCATTTGGCCGGGCGGGCGGCAACGCCAAGGTCAGTGGTTCGCTGAATGCGCCGCGCATCGACAGGTTCCTGTTGCGAAGCGAAAGTGATGCGGGCTTGATTATCAGCCTCACGGGGCAGCTCGACCTGCTGGGTGATGCCCGGTTCAATCGCGTAAAAGCAGATCTCCAGGGCCCTGGACTCAGTGTACTGTCTCCATGGACCGGACCGCTGCCCTACGAAACCGGTGCTTTCCAGGCAAGTGGCGTGCTTAGCGGCTCACACGGTGAACTTAAACTGAGAAACCTGGTGATCGAGTCAGGAACTCGCGACACATTGCAATTGAGAATCGAAGGCGAGGCGCGTTCCGAGGGCAAACTGACCGAGGCCGGACTGGCCGCAATCCGTGACGTACAGGTGCATGCGTCCCTGGAAACACCCGACTCACAGAACCTCTCCTCTCTCTGGCATACTCAAGTGCCCGGTGGCTTCGCTATCTCTGCAAATCTTCAGTTGCGCGGCAGTGCCGACGAACTGGACATCATCGGTGGCGATATACAGGCGCAATCCAGCGATATCGACTTCCGTATCAAACCCGAAAACGGCACGATAAGACAGCAACAGCCGCCATACCTATCTGCTTTCACTGCGCCGGTGAGCGTGTCTCTCAGCGACACCAGTGCTCTGTCCCAGTTTTTCACGACGCCTATCCCCGTCCTTGGCGCTGTGCAGGGTAAAGGCACGATCACGCAGTACGCTGATCGCTTCGCTCTGGAGGCCATTGAGCTGGCCTTGCACAGTGACGGCCCCGACCTGTCGGTAAGCGGGGAGATACGTGACCTGACGGAGTTCCGTGGAATTTCCCTGCACAGCAGTTTTTCCGGCATCGAGGCTCGTGACCTGCTCATGACCGCGCTGGAAGATTTCACCTACGAAGGTGATCTCGCCTATCTCGATGGCGGCTTCCATTTATCCGACCAGGGCAGCGGTCGCTGGCAACTGAACGACCTGGTGTTACACACCAGCGAGCGCGACGGCGCATTTGAACTGAGCGCCAGAGGCAGGATCGACCAGCTCTTTGCCGGGCCCGCTATCAATCTCGACGCGCAGTATCACCTGCGAGATCCCGACCTGCTTGCCGCCCTGAGTCGCCTGCGCATGAATCCAGTGAGCGGCATGCTCCAGGTCCAGTCGAGTCGCGGTACCACCCGTTTCGAATCGCAGAATCGCATTGGGGAGACCGTGGTGGATGTCACAGGAAGCGCAGAACATCGGGACAGGGAAATACGGCAAGTAACCATGCGACTTGAGAGCCCGCTGGTACTGCTGGACGATCTTGGCCTTCAGGCAGAGCAAACCGACAATGCCAGCTACAACCCCACGGAAGTCATACAGATCAAGCCTGTCGAGCGCCTGGAGAGAGCTCTACGCAACGCGCCGGACTACGCTACCGATCTATCTGTTGCACTGGGCACCGTCCGAGGCGTCAACACCGACATAGACGGATTTGACCTGCAACTGACCGGCAATAACAAGCGCTACACACTGCGCAAATTCAACATTGCCTACGGTGACACTGTCGCCGAGGTGCGCGGGCTGATCGACCTTAACAGCCGCCCTGCCTTTGTCAGCCTCGCCGGCAACGCCAGTGCGATCCCGCTAAACAAGGTGAGCCGAGACCTGGGCAAGGATACCGGCGTAAGCGGTATCGCGCACATACGCGGTGGCGTCAGCGCCACGGGCGCGACAGGTGAGGCGCTGCTGGGCGACCTTGATGGCAACATAGCCATCGCACTTGAAGACGCTGAAATTGAAGGCGCAGCTTACGACATCCTGGCCACAGACTTTCTGGAATGGATTTACTCTGGCGCGGCGCTGGAAAAGTCGACCCACGTGGACTGCACACTGGCCGGCTTCAGCATCAACGATGGCGTCGCCACCAGCGATTCGCTCTATGTAGAGACGACTAAAATGGTGGCGACCGGCTCTGCAAAAATAAACCTGGGCAAGCAGA
Organism: Pseudohalioglobus sediminis; assembly: GCF_008370495.1. GTDB lineage: Bacteria > Pseudomonadota > Gammaproteobacteria > Pseudomonadales > Halieaceae > Halioglobus. Next base: position 133,376 of record NZ_VTUX01000011.1, read on the forward strand.
CGCTGGATATTGAACTGACACCGCGCTCCAAATCCCGATCCATACAAATACCCTCCTCCGTGCGACTGCGCGGTGACTTCGCCAACCCCAAAGTCACCCTCTCGCCAGTAAAAGCCGCAGTCGATGCGTACGCGCAAGTGCTGACACTGGTACCACGTATCGCCAGCAAGGTATTCGGTATCAGCAAAGAGCAGAAAACGCTGCGGCCCTGCATTACGGAAGGTCGATAACAACACCTGAGCGGTGTTATGCCGTGCTACAATCCGGCGCAAAACAAGGACAACAGGGTGACAGATGGCTTCCGCTAGGGGTGAATTCACATCGCGCTTCGGCTTTGTCATGGCGGCAGCCGGATCTGCCGTGGGATTGGGCAACATATGGGGCTTCCCGACACAGGCGGCCAGTAATGGTGGCGCCGCCTTCCTGATCATCTACCTGGCACTGGCCTTTCTTCTTGCCTACCCGGCGTTGATGGCAGAGCTGATCCTGGGCCGCCACGCTCACGCCAATGCTGTGAACGCATTGCGCAAAATCTCTCCAGGCCCGCTATTTCGGCGAATCGGTGTCAGTACAGGCATTGCCGGCTTCATCGTGGCCAGTCTTATCCTCAGTTTCTATGCAATCGTCGCCGGGTGGATGATTGCCTTTTGCCTGGCCTCGCTCAGCGCCCTGCTAGGCATGGACGAGGCATCAACCTGGCTGACATCGTTCAGTTTCACGCGCAACGTTATATTCATGCTTCTTTTCATGGGGCTGACCATCGGTATCATTTCCGAGGGTGTCCGTGGTGGCATTGAGCGCTGGTCTGAACGGCTGATGCCGGCACTGCTGGTGACGCTGGTGCTGCTGGTGGTTTATGTGCTCACTCTCGACGGCGCCATGGAAGGACTCAAGGTCTACCTGCTGCCTGATTTCGAACGCGCCTTGTCTCCAAATCTCATTATCTCGGCACTGGGCGCCGCATTCTTCTCGCTGTCGCTCGGCGTCGGCACCATGCTGATCTATGGTTCCTATGTCTCGGATAAGGAGAACCTGCCGGTACTGGGCGGCATGGTCACCCTGGTAGACATCTCCATTGCTGTACTGGCCGGTTTTCTGGTTCTGCCGGCCATGTACGTCGCCCTGCACCAGGGCGTAGAAATCTTTACGGCAACCGGAGAACTGATCTCGGAAGACACATTGATATTCACTGTATTGCCACAGCTCTTCAGCACCATGGGCTTCACCGGCATCATCGTGGGTTTCACGTTTTTCTTCCTGATGAGCATTGCCGCACTCACTTCATCGATCTCCATGCTTGAAGTACCTGTCGCCTACACCATAGAAGAACACGGGATCAGCCGGAAGCGCGCGGTCTGGGTGATAGGTGGAGTGATCGCCGTTGTAAGCACGGTTATTCTGCTGAATTTCGCTGAGCTGTTTGGCCTGGTCATAGCCGCGACCACGCGCTACAGCCAGCCTATCCTGGGCTTCATGTTTTGCATCTACGCGGGCTGGGTAATTGACCGCAACGCATTGCTTCAGGAACTGAAGAAGGGAAATCCGGGTATTGAACAGGGCCTGTTCTGGAAAATCTGGCCGTGGTACGTGAAAGTTGTGTGCCCGCTGATCATCCTGGCAATCTTTGCGCAAACACTGTTTGGCTAGCGCTACCTCAGCTTGATTGAACCCGTTTCCTCTACCCGCTGGGTGGGTACGAAACCGGTGAAATCGATCTTGCCCAGAAACCGGTACTCCAGTGTATCGCTGGGCTGCATACCCAGCTCGGCCAGCAACTTGAGCATCTGAAACAGTTGCAGCCCCGCCTCCAGCGTTACCACTTCTTCCGAATAGGCTGCCAGCGGCGGCACGTCATTGGTTACACCGCTGATAAGTTCCTGCCCCTGTATTTCAACGCTGTAACTGATGCCGGCTATATCAAAGGATTGCTTGTTGGGGTTGGCGATACGCAGCTTGATCTCGAAGCGCGGCGCGGCGCCTTCTGCAGGTAGCGCCTTGAAGCTTTCAAGGCTTACTTTGGGGGGATCTATTTCAGGTTGCAACGCGGCACAACTCGCGAGCAAAAAGACGAGGCAAAGCCACATCATCGGGCGTAAGAAACTCATGAAGTCTTCCCTCTGGAATAAAAGAACACGCCATAGCCCAGGCTGCCCGCAGCAAACACCAGTGCGACCCAGTCCCCTGTGCGCTGATACATCCAGGCGCTGAACAAAAACATACTTGCGGTCAAAACCAGGCCAATCGCCCGTGCAGCCGGCGTCACGATTTTCTCCCGGGCAGCTTAATCGCCCAACTGTGATAATAGACATCCAGAGTCTATCCTGAATACGCGACAAACAATAGTTGTCGTGCGAGACAGCCGCCAGAGCACTTTATGCGCTTCACCTTTCCCAGTTGAGTCCTCGCACAAGGCGAGCCTGTAGTGATACCACCCAGCGGCCACCTCGACCCAAAAACTGCGAGACAGCACCAGCTCAGCTCTGCGCTGCGATTGCTACTGCCAGCGCTGATCAGTGCTATATTGTTTAGTAACGAGTCATAACGCTTCGCAATAGGGGTCACTGCAATGCAAGCGGGCAAAATAAAAGACGCATTGAAGCACGGGGTTTTATTCTACGAAGTACAAAAAAAGTTCAGCAAGCTTGGCATCAATCTCGAAGTGTTCTACCTAGTCAGCGAAGGCGACTTCGAAGCCCCGCCTGAGTGGTCCGAGCGTTTCGAGGCCTATACCTCATGCATTTTGCGACGCGACGAAATGGAAGTCATCGCTGCGGACCACCCGTGGGATAACCTGGCTGGTTTAAGGCGACGTTGTGACCTGGGTCACATTTGCATTGGACTCAAGCATGGTAACGACGTGGTAGCCTTCACCTGGGCGGACCTCAAGGAATGCAATCACGCGCCACTTCGGTTCGACCTTAGCGAGAACGAAGCCTATCTATATGACGCCTTCACCATACCCAGCTTTCGCGGTAAAAGCCTGGCGCCGTTTATGCGGGAACGCTGCTACTCGCATCTTCGCACCCTCGGCCGCGATCGCTACTACAGCATTTCTGCGTATTTCAACAAGCCCTCGATTCAATTCAAAGAGAAACTCAATGCCAGCTTTGACAAGCTTTACTTCAGCGTTGGCAGAAACTCAGGAAGCACACGTACGTTCAAGCTCCGCGAGTACCGACCTCCAACGTAGAGGCCGCACATGGCAGTGAACAGGAAAAACGGCTAGAAGGAACTAGATATGAAAATTGCCATTGTCGGCGCTGGCGCAATGGGCGTACTGCTGGGCGTCAAACTTGCAGATGCAGGGCATACCGTCAGTTTTATCGACCAACCCGAACAGGTACGCGCCGCGAGGGAAAAGGGTTTGACACTCACCTCAGCAGACGCAACGCAACAGCGTATAGACAAGCCGACGATTACAGCAGACCCGGCGGACCTTGGCGAGCAGGACCTGGTAATACTCGCAGTGAAAGCACATCACATCGCCAGCGCTGCCCCGATGCTTGCGCCGCTGCTGGACGAGGACACCCCGGTACTGACACTGCAAAACGGCCTTCCCTGGTGGTATTTCTATCGCCATGGTGGCCCATTTGAAGGCACCCTGCTCAGAAGCCTGGATCCTGAGGGAGCGATCTCTGCGTGCATCGATACCGCGAGAATCATTGGCTGCACCGCCTACCCCGCAGCCGAAGTGACGGCGCCAGGTGTGGTGCACCATGTAGAAGGAAATCGATTCACGCTGGGAGAACTCGATGGCAGCGAGAGCGAGCGCTGTCGCACAATAGCCGACGCCTTGATCTCAGCGGGCTTCAAGTCTTATGTCATAGACGACATCCGCGCTGAACTCTGGCTCAAGGCATGGGGGGCACTGTCTTTCAATCCAATCAGCGCACTCACCCATGCCACCATGGAGGATATCTGCAGGGCACCCCATACTCGATGGCTGGCTGCGGAACTGATGCGTGAGGCACAGGCCATTGCCGATAAACTGGGTATTACCTTCAGGCATACCATCGACAAGCGCCTCGAGGGTGCAGAAAAAGTCGGGCCGCACAAAACGTCCATGCTGCAGGACGTGGAAAAAGGCTATGCGCTGGAAGTCGAGGCGCTGGTGGGTTCCGTGCTCGAACTGGCGGAACTGACCAACACGCCGGCCCCTCTGATCCGCAGCATCTACGCCTGCTGCAAACTACTCGATGATCAATTGCCGCTGACGGCACCGGGAACTGATCAGTAGCCAGCCTCGGCGCCCATCACGACACCACCAGCAGGCGCCTCACGGCTCGGTTACCGGGCGAGCAAATAATTGATATTTTACTTTATTTATATGCTACAACTTATTGTTATTTATAATTTTAATTTTTTCTTAAACGTTGATAAAGACACGCCTCTGGTGGCCGCAACCCGTATGCGATAATGTTCTTGATCAAGCACCTGAACACAGCGACACAACACGGGAGAGCAGCTGAATGCCAGCACAGGATGTAACAGGCAACGACGCCAACAAACCCCTTATCGGTATCGGTTCCTGCCTTGCTGGCAACGCCGTGCGCTACAACGGGCAGACCAAGGCCCCCAATCAACATGTGCGCGCCCTCTGTGAGACCTTCAACGCGCGCGCTTTTTGCCCTGAAATGGGCATCGGCCTGGGTGTACCGCGCCCTCCAATTCATCTCGTTGGCAGTGAATCCTCGGTAAGGCTCGTGGATGTAGAGACCCACACACAGGATCATACCGAGGCAGTACGCGACTATGCGCGCAATGTATTACGACAGGCACCGGAGCTCTCCGGGTATATCCTGGTCAAGGCCAGCCCCAGTTGCGGATACGATCGGGTGAAACGCTTCAATGAGAAAGGCAATCTCGCCGCCTATGACCAACGTGGTATTTTCGCGGCTGCGCTCGCTGAGTTCGACCCCCTGTTACCGCTGGAGGATGACGGCCGCCTCAATGATCCTTCGCTGCGGGAAAGCTTCGTCAGCCGTGTCTACACCTATCACCAGTGGCAATTATTGCTGTCTGAGGGTCTCACCGCTGCCGGCCTGGTCGCGTTTTACAGCCGCTACAAGTACCTGGCCATGGCCCATCATGTACCGAGCTACAAGAGCCTGGGTCGCATGGTAGCCAACGCGGGCAAGGAAGACCTCAATCAACTCGGGGACCAGTTTATCAGCACATTGATGGCGGCACTCACTCAACGAGCAACACGCCGTTCCCACAGCAACGTCCTGTTCCATCTTGCGGGATACCTCAAGCGGCAACTGGGTCCTGCGGAGCGTCAGCGTCTGAGCGAGCTGATAGACCAATACCGCACCGGCTTGGTGCCACTGGTGGTCCCGGTCACCATGCTCAAGCACCATTTCGCCAACAACCCTAACGCCTATATCGAACAGCAGACCTTCCTGTCACCCTACCCCGATGAACTGAAGTTGCGAAATCTGGTTTAGCCCTAGGTGTGAAGGCCGGAGTGCCGGCCTCATTCAGGCAATGGCCTGCATACGCTTTCGGTAATCCCAGCTGAAGAAGCGGCAGACCTCGATACGAATGAGTACTTCATCATGACTGCGAGACAACAGCCACTCAGCGAGCCCCTCATTGCTGCGGCCCAGGTAATTCTCGATCAATTGCCGCAGCGTCTCCGCACCACCCTCGCCTGAGAGTTCAGCCACGCCCTGCCCCCGCACGCCGTAATACGGCGGCTCGTTGGTGGACACCTCAAAGCCTACCCTCCCATAGTCGCGCAACAGGCGCACCAGGGATGAATCCTTATGGGAAGCGCAGTAGAAGGCGCCATCTGCGTAGCGGAACCACACCGATACGACACGAGGAAACCCGTCACCGCCTATGCAGGCTATGCGCACCGGTATGCGCACATCCTGAAGGTATTGATCGATTTCCCTGCGGCGCCAGGGGCCGTTGATCTTTATATCCATCCGAATTCCTTGCGGTATACCTGTAGCTACGAACAAGTCGCGGTGCCGGATTGCCGATCCACTGCCTACCGACGCGACCGCATCAGTTTGCACGGCAATGAACGACATGATCAAGTGCTATCTGGGATGAAGCCTGTGCAAGGACGCGTGCGATCGCCGCGCCAGGATCTATCGTTTGGGAAATGGAGGCTCGGGTCGGAATCGACGCTCCGACGTATCGGCCGGCGTGCACTCTTATCGCGCTGGGATCTGTCTTTTGTGAAATGGAGGCTCGGGTCGGAATCGAACCGGCGTACACGGAGTTGCAGTCCGCTGCATAACCACTCTGCCACCGAGCCTTGGGAAAGAGTGAAAAACGGCCCTGGGTTCCCTGGCCACTTCAAACTCCATTTCCGTTTCCGTTGTTGCTGTAGGAAAGGGAAAATTGGAGCGGGAAACCGGGTTCGAACCGGCGACCTCAACCTTGGCAAGGTTGCGCTCTACCAACTGAGCTATTCCCGCTATGTGCTGCGTATTTTACTCCACCGCCGTGGTCGCCGGAACCGTCGAGGCTTCGCGCCCCGCCTCAACCTCGTCAAGGTTGCGCTCTACCAACTGAGCTATTCCCGCTATGTGCTGCGTATTTTACTCCACCGCCGTGGGCGCCGGAACCGTCGAGGCTTCGCGCCCCGCCTCAACCTCGTCAAGGTTGCGCTCTACCAACTGAGCTATTCCCGCTATGTGCTGCGTAGTGTACTCCACCGCCGTGGCTCTCGGAACCTGCTGAACAGTGCGCTGTGTCAAAAAAAACCCGAAACGTGCGCTCTGTCACGCTAAAAATTCGGGCTCTTTGACATGCTCTGTAAAGCAGCATGTGCTCGAGAGGCGCCTATTTTATGCACCGGGCGCACGGTGTCAACTGATAATGCAAAAATATCCCGCAAGCACCTGAATTAAAAAGAGTTATCGCGCTCTTTCATCACCGCCCAGGCGGCTTGTAGGTAGATGAACATGGACCACAGGGTTAATACCGCCGCCACGTACAGTACAACGTAGCTAAGGGCCAGCAGCCACCCTGCGTCCAGGTCGGGATTAATCGCCAACAGCGCGGTAATGGCGACCATCTGGAAAGCCGTTTTGACCTTGCCCACGTAGGAGACCGCGACGGAAGTGCGTTCGCCCAGCTCGGCCATCCATTCCCGCAAGGCAGACACGACGATCTCGCGACCAATAATGACGCAGGCAGCCAGGGTGAGCAATTGAGTGTCATGCCGCTCTACCAGCAGCACCAGGGCAACTGCCACCATGAGCTTATCTGCCACCGGATCGAGGAAAGCGCCAAACGCTGTGGTCTGGCCGAGTCTCCGCGCCAGGTAGCCATCAAACCAGTCGGTCACCGCAGCGGCCGCAAATACCCCCGCTGCTACCACCAAGTGATTGGCAAATGGCAGGTAGAACACCACAACCAGTACCGGAATCAGGCAAATTCGCAGCAACGTCAGCGCATTGGGAATATTAATCCTCACTCCCTACTTCCTCTCCGTGGCGTCACCCGTCGCGTGCAGATGATCGTAAATCTGAGTCGCCATTGTGGCACTAATCCCCGAAATTTTCTTCAACTCTTCCACGCTGGCGTTGGCAACGCCACTGGCACTGCCGAAGTGCCGCAACAGCTCCCGGCGACGCTTGGCCCCGACACCCGGTATATCCTCAAGCACTGAGCGCCTGCGGGCCTTGTCGCGCCGGGCGCGGTGGCCACTGATGGCAAAACGGTGTGCCTCGTCGCGGATCTGCTGTATCAGGTGCAGCGCCGGACTGTCGCCGGGCAGCTGCGACTCTCGACCGGTATGGCCGTCCACCAGCGTCTCGAAGCCGGCCTTGCGGGTAACACCCTTGGCCACGCCGATAACTTTAACACCCTCAATCTGCAGTTCGTCCAGAACCGCCATGGCCTGGCCGACCTGCCCTTTGCCGCCATCGATAAACAGCACGTCGGGCTGTACGGCCTCCCCTGAACGGACACGTTTGTAGCGTCGTTCCAGCGCCTGTTGCATGGCCGCGTAGTCATCGCCGGCAGCCACGCCTTCGATATTAAACTTTCGGTAATCGCTCTTACGCGGACCGGCCTGGTCAAACACCACGCAGGATGCCACGGTCGCTTCCCCGGAACTGTGACTGATATCAAAACATTCCATGCGCTCGGGAACTGCTTCAAGCTGCAGCAGATCCCGCAGGGCTTCCAGACGATCCAGCACCGACTGCCTGCCAGCCAGCTCCGCTTCGAGATTGGTCTGTGCGGTCTGTACAGCGAGACGTAACCAGCGCGCTCTCGCATCGCGCACCCGCTGCCGCAGACTGACACGGCGACCCGCCTCAACGCTGAGAGCTTCTGCCAGCACGTCGACTGCCTCCGGCGTATCGTTGACGAGAATCTCCGCGGGGATCGCGCGAGCACCACCCAGGTAGTATTGCGGGATGAATGCGGCAATGACCTCGCCGGGCGAGACCTCCAGCTTCAAGGGTGGATAATGGGTTTTACTGCCGAGTACGCGACCGCCGCGGACAAACAGGATCTGCACACAGGCTCGACCCGCAGCGACCGCGGCGGCGATGATATCCAGGTCACCGGTAACGCCCTCGATCCCCTGCGTGGCCTGCACCTGTTGCAGCTGACTGAGCTGGTCACGAAAAACAGCAGCTTTTTCAAAGGCCAACTCGGCCGCGGCTTTCTCCATATCATCGGCCAGCCGCACCATCAGCTCCTGCGACTTGCCGCGCAGGAACAATGACGTATCGTCTACCTGACGCGCGTACTCCTCCTCATCCACTAGTCCAACACAGGGGGCGGTACAGCGATCAATCTGGTATTGCAGGCAGGGGCGCGTGCGATTGCGGAAATAGCTGTTCTCGCACTGCCGCACCTTGAACACCTTTTGCAAAAAGTGCAGCGATTCGCGCACGGCACCGGCGCTGGGATAGGGACCAAAATAGCGACCCCTGGCCTTCTGCGCGCCGCGGTGCAGCGATATCCGCGGAAAGCGATCCGCAGAGACAAAAATATAGGGATATGACTTATCGTCCTTCAGCAGGATATTGTAGGGCGGGCGATGACTCTTGATGAGGTTGTGCTCCAGCAGCAGCGCATCCACCTCAGTGGTTGTCACGGTAACCTGAATATCGCGTATGCGTGCCACCAGAGCCATGGTCTTGTCGGTCAACCCACTGGCTCGGAAATAGCTGCCCACCCTGTTTTTCAGGTTCTTTGCCTTGCCGACATAGAGCAGTTTCCCCGCCTCGTCATACATCTGGTAAACACCCGGGCGGGTTGTCAGCGTGCTGAGAAACGCCTTGTGATCAAAGGCTGTCATACTGGAGCACCGTAGACCCTCGGCTCGATATTCAGTTGCACCTTGAACATGGCGGCGACTGCCTGCTGGATATGCCGGGCAAACTCGAGCAACGCTGCACCGGAGGCAGCGCCAAAATTTACCAGCACCAAAGCGTGTTCGGGATACACTCCGACATCGCCATCGCGCCTGCCTTTCCAACCCGCGCGTTCAATCAACCATGCTGCGGGCAACTTTACGGTATCGTGCGCCTGTGGATACAGGGGCATGTCTGGCCACTGCTCAGCCAGGTCGCGCGCCTGGGCCCCTGTTACCACCGGATTATGGAAGAAACTTCCGGCATTGGGGTACTGGGCGGGATCCGGAAGACGCTCCCTGCGTACAGACACCACCGCCGAAAACACATCCCGGGGCGATGGTGTGGTGATGTGGCGGGCTGCCAGCGCACGCTGCAAGGCCGGATACTGGACATTGCATAGCGGTTCTCGCGACAGCCGGAAATCCACGGCAGTGACAATGACCCGGTCACGCAGCTCGTGCTTGAAAATACTGTTGCGATAGGCAAACTCACACTCTTTGCCGGTCAGCACAACCGGCTCACCCGTATCGATGTACAGGCAGTGTACCGCCTCTACAAACTGTTCCAGTTCAACACCGTAAGCGCCGATATTCTGGATCGGGGCTGCTCCTACCGTCCCGGGTATCAATGCCAGGTTTTCCAGCCCGAAGAAGCCCATATCGAGGCACCGACACACCAGTGCGTGCCAGTCGTGGCCTGCGGATACACGCAGCGTGACCCACGACTCCTGTTGCGCCAGTACTTGTATGTCCGCATTGCACTGGCGTACTACCAGGGCCTGCAGATCACCGGCAAACACCACATTACTGCCCTGTCCCAGCGGCATCACCGCCAGCCCGCGCGCTCTTGCCCAGTCCATCGCCCTGAGCAGGTCCCGCTCGCCGTGCGCACTGGCAAAGGCTTCCGCCTGAGCTGGCAGGCGCAAGGTATTACTGTCCAGCAGTTGCTCAGTCAGGCGTATCTGCACCGGAGATCTCCCGCAGCAATCCCGCGCTGGCGGCTTCCACCATATCCAGAACCCTGGTGAAGCCTTCGTCACCCCCATAGTAAGGGTCGGGAACCTCCGCCACAGTGGCGGCGGGATCAAAGGGCAAAAATAAACCGAGGTAACCGGAAAAATCAGTGGGACACATAGCGCGCAAATCGGCGAGATTCTGTTCGTCCATGGCAAGAATATAATCGAACTCACGGAAGTCCGTCGGTTGCACTTGCCGCGCACGCAAAGAACTCAGGTCATAACCTCGCTGGGCTGCCTCCGCCGCCGCCCTTTTGTCGGGCGGGTGACCGATATGCCAGTCACCCGTGCCGCAGGAATCCACCCGCACCCGGTCCTGCATACCTTGCTCTCGCACCATGCTTGCAAAAACTCCGTGGGCGGTCGGCGAACGGCAAATATTGCCCAGGCAAACAAACAGCACCCCGGTCTTGGACTTTTCGCTCATACGCTTTGCTCCAGTCTCTCGCGCACTACTTGCAGGTCCTCTGCCGTATCCACGCCGGCGGGTACCGGTTCACTGGCGACGGCGACATGAATGCGTTCGCCATGATACAGCGCACGCAGTTGTTCCAGTTGCTCCAGTTCCTCGATGGGGGCGGGTTCCCAGTCGACATAACGGTGCAGGAACCCGACTCGATAGGCGTAGATACCAATGTGGCGATACCAGTGCCCCGCGGGCATTTTATGTCCGCCAGCGGCAAACGCCTGCCTTGGCCAGGGAATGGTCGCTCGGCTGAAATACAGCGCCATACCATCGCTGGCCATCACCACCTTGACTGCATTGGGGTTGACCAGTTCGGCGTGTTCGGCCACAGGCTCGCACAATGTGGCGACCGCTGCGCCAGGCTGCGCCTTTAGGTTGGCAGCGACCTGCCCGATCAGTGCCGGCGGTATCAACGGTTCATCGCCCTGCACATTTACCACGATGCGGTCATCAGCCCAGCCACAGGCGCTGGCGACTTCCTGCAGCCGGTCCGTCCCCGACGGGTGACTGGGGTCGGTCATGCACACCCTGGCACCAAATTCGACAGCAGCCGCCTCGATGCGTGCATCGTCCGTCGCTACAATGACTTCACTGGCGCCGCTGGCACAGGCCTGCTCCCAGACGCGCTGGATCATGGTCTTGCCGGCAATATCCAGCAAGGGTTTTCCCGGCAGGCGGGTAGAGCCATAACGGGCTGGAATCACTACTGAGAAAGACATTGGATTTCCCTTTCAGGTGTACTGGACAGGACCAGGCCGGCGGCCGCCTCTATTACCGCTTCGGGCAGGCAGGCATCGATACGCAGATACCAGGCATTCTCGCCTGCAAAAGCGCGACATTTTACCGCGTCCTTCTCCGTCATGAGAACGGTATCACCGGCCAGCGCCGCCAGGTCCTGCGCGGTGTATGCGTGATGGTCGGCGAACACATGGCGCTGGTAGTGCAAACCCAAAGCATCAAGTGTGGCAAAAAACTGGTCGGGCTGCCCGATGCCGGCCAGCGCTTGCAGCCCATCCTGCTGGCGAAATGCATGCAACTGCCGGCGTTCACCGGTAACGAGGTTGACCCATACATCGGCACGGTAGGGCACACCCTCAATCGCGTCAGCACTGCCTCGATAAAGCACAAAGTCGACGTCCTGCAACCTCGATGGAGGTTCGCGCAGGGGGCCTGCGGGCAGGCAAAAGCCGTTCCCCAGCCTGCGTTGCTGATCCAGCAACACGATTTCCATATCGCGATTGAGTGCGTAGTGCTGCAGGCCATCATCACTTATGACCAGCTGCACCGATGTGTCCTGCAGCAGCATGTCAACGGCGCGCGGCCGATCCGGGTCGACCACGCACGGCGCGCCAGTGCGGCGATGTATCAACAGCGGTTCATCGCCACACTCTGCAGGATCAACCGTGTCGTCCAGCCTGAGCGGATATTCTGTGGCTTTGCCGCCATAGCCACGACTGACCACACCACAACGGATGCCCCGCTCAGCGAGCGCCTCAACCAGCGCAATGACCACCGGGGTTTTACCGGTGCCGCCTACCGTAATGTTGCCCACGACGATCACCGGTCTGGCAGCACGGTAGGACTGTAACCATCCTTTGCTGTAGCAATAGCGCCTGCAGGCAGACACCGCCCGGAACAGCGCCTCCAGCGGGCGCAGCAGCCAGAGCCAGGGGGCACCGCGATACCACGCTGACTCCAGGTGAGTGGACATCAATCAGTGAATTCCTGGTGATAAAGCTGGGCATAGATACCGTCGCTGGCCAGGAGTTCCGCGTGAGTGCCACTGGCGACAATCCGGCCTGAGTCCATCACCACTATGCGATCAGCGTGCTCTACAGTAGACAGTCGGTGCGCGATGATAATCGTGGTACGCCCCTGTGAAATACGCTCCAGCGAGCGCTGGATACGATGTTCTGACTCGTTGTCCAACGCTGAGGTAGCCTCGTCCAGCACGATCACCGGGGCGTCCTTCAGGAATGCCCTGGCGATAGCGATGCGCTGGCGTTGCCCGCCACTCAGCCCGCCTCCGTCATCCCCCAGTACCGTATCCATGCCCGCGGGCAGGCGGTCGATGAAGTCACGCGCATAGGCGGCATCAAGCGCCTGCTCCACGGCCTCACGCCCTGACTCAGCCAACGTGCCGTAGGCGATATTGCTGTACACCGAATCGTGGAACAGGGTCACATTCTGGGAAACCATTGCCACCTGGTTGCGCAGGCTGGCCAGGGTGTACTGGTCTATCGGTGTACCGTCGAGCAGGATGTCGCCGGCGCTGGGCTGGTAAAAACGGGCCAGCAGTTGCACCAGTGTGCTCTTGCCACTCCCGGAGCGACCAACCAGCGCCACGGTCTGACCGGCTGGAATATCGAGGCAGACATCCTGCAGGACCTGCTCATCCGTGCCCGGGTAGGCGAAGTAAACATGCCTGAAGGAGAGCTCGCCGCGGGCACGCTCCAGTTCTACCTGGCCACTATCCTTTTCCTCTTCTTCATCGAGTTGCGCGAAAATGTCCTCCGCTGCCGCCAGGCCTCGCTGGATGATACTCTGCACACCGGACAGCGAGCGTATGGGCTTACCCAACTGGCCCGCTGCCGTCAAAAAAGCCACCAGGGATCCCGCTGAAAAATCAGCGAGCAATTTGGGATTCAGGGCGAACCAGACAAGTACCGCAAGCGACACCGCGAGCAGGGTCTGTATCACCGGCGTACTCAGCGCATCAAGCAGGGCCATTTTCAGGCTCTGTGCGCGGTTGTAGTCACTGGCACTGTGAAAACGCTCAGACTGTTGTTTTTGCCCGCCGAATATCCGCACTTCGCGGTAGGCGCCGATGCTCTCGTTGGATACCTGCGTCACATCCCCCATGGATGCCTGTATCCGTCGGCTATAACGCCGGAAATGCTTGCCCACCACACTCACCACCAACGCGATCAGCGGCGCCACAGCCAGGAACACCAGGCACAGGCGCCAATTCAGGTACAGCATGTAGCTGATCAGGGCAATAACCGTGAGCCCCTCGCGAACGATAATTTTCAACGCCTTGGTAACAGCCCCGGAGACCTGCTCGACATTGAAGGTGATTTTGGAAATCAGCACGCCCTGTGAGTGCGAATCGTAGTAGGCACTGGGGGCCACCAGCATTTTGTCGAACAGTTCGCAACGCAACTGGTGTATGAGGTTGCGCGCCACGTGATTCATGAAATAGGTGCCGACGAAGAAACCCATGGAACGGGTGAAGGCCAGTACCACCAGGCACAGGGGGAAAGCAATGCGCGTGAACTCGAGCCGGTCCATCCCCTCCTCGTAAAACAGGCCGTAGGCAACGCGGGACACCAGGCCGGAGTCGGCAGCCTCGGAATTGTTGAGCGCATCGAGCAGGAACTGCATCATGTCTGCCAGCAACACGTTGCCGGCGGAGTAGACGATATAACCGACCAGGCTGAGGGCGAAAACCCACCAGTAAGGCACGATGTAGCCAAGCAAACGGCGATACAGCTGCCAGTCGCTTTGATGGCCTGACCGGGCTGGACCGGTGTGTTTTTCGCCCCTAGCCATCGGCAGCAGCCTCGGCGGGCTGTCGCGTGGTTATGCTCAGGTGCACGAAGCCCATCTGTCCGGCAGCGTCCATCGCCCGAACCACATCCTGATGCGCAGCCTGCGCGTCTGCCGTGATAATCATCGGCATGGTCGTGTCGCCGGCTGAAATCTTGTAGATCGCCGCCTGCAGGGTACGCATGCGGTTGTCCACCAGCCCCTGCCCGTTCACGCGATAGCGACCGCTCTCATCTATAAGGATCTCGATACCGTCCTGTTGTGTTTCCTTGAGCTGCCCCTGCGCTTCGGGCAGGTCAACACTGAGCTGGGTTTCGCGGGTAAACGTGGTGGAGACCATGAAAAATATCAGCAGCAGGAACACCACATCGATCAGTGGCGTCAGGTTGACGGTCACGTCATCCAGGCGTTGGCGGCGAAACTTCAAGTGCTTTCTTCCAGGTGCTCTTCACTGTGCAGAGCGTCCACCAGCTTGATGGTCTCCTGCTCCAGCTCGACCACAATACCGTCGATCTTGCCGACAAAATAGCGGTGCATGGCCAGCGCCGGTATTGCCACCGTGAGGCCCGCAGCAGTGGTAATCAGCGCCTCGGATATGCCGCCAGCCAGCACGCTCGCATTGCCCGTGCCCTGTGCCATAATCTCGGCGAACACCTTGATCATACCCAGCACGGTACCCAGCAAACCCAATAGCGGTGCGATAGCGGCAATGGTGCCCAGCGTATTGAGATAGCGCTCGAGGTCGTGCACCACGTGCTGTGCTGCTTCCTGGATACTTTCTTTCATGACCTCGCGGCCGTGATAGGCATTACCCAGGCCGGCGGCGAGTATTCGGCCCAGCGGCGACGACTGTTTCAGGGTCTTTAGCCGGGCTGCATCCATCTCGCCCGCCTTGAGTTGCTTCCAGACCGTGGCCAGCAAATGCGGAGGCGCGATTTTTTTCGGATTCAGGGTAATAAGTCGTTCGATACAGATTGCCAGCACTACGATGGAACACAGCACTATAAGCACCATCAACCATCCGCCAGCTGTCAACAATTCCAGCACAGGACATCTCGCCAGTTTTTCTCGGAGGGCCCATTATACGCACACGCCCTAGAGTGACGGAACTGCGGAAAAATCACATCCACCAGGGTTGCAGGCCATCGCGGTGATACCGCAGCTCCAGGGTTCCCGTGGCACCGGGACGAACCGTGATTGCCCCGGTCAACGCTGTTTCCCGGACCTTGATACCCGCCCTCCGCAGCCGCTGGATGACCGTGGGATGCGGGTGGCCAAAGCGACTGGCATAACCCGCGCCTACTATTGCCAAAGATGGCGATACCCAGTTCAGCCAGGCCTGTGACGTCGACGTCAGGCTGCCATGGTGGCCCACCAGCAGCACATCGGCAGCAAGCGCGCTGCGCCAATAGCTGATCAGCGCCCGCTCCTGCCCTACCCCGATATCCCCGGCCAGCAGCGCGCGCATGCCCGGCGCGTGGATGAACAGGACGCAGGAAGCGTCATTGCCCTCCTCGGTACCAACCGGCGAGAGAATGTGGAAACGAATGTCGCCCGGCCAGGACCAGGCCTGACCCGTGCGACAGCCCCGCGCGCGGACGCCTCGCGGCTCACCAGCCAGCCAGTGCACCACCTCCATGGCGTCGACAACCGTGCTGGCTCCCGCACTGTGGTCGAGATCTTCATGACTGATCACCAGGGTATCCAGGCGAGTCACGCCAGCAGCCCGCAACCATGGCAACACGACACTGGCCGCCAGGTTCGGGCCCGACGGGCTGCCTCCGCCGGTATCGTAGAGCAGCGCGCGATTCCCGGCGCGGAACACCACCGCAGAGCCCTGCCCCACATCCAGCACATCCAGTGTTGGCATCTCTGAAGAGGCCGCCCTGCCAAGTAACAGAGGCAGAAACAGGGCCGCAATACCGGGTCGATAGCGCGCAGCCCACGGCATCACTGCTACCATCACGCCTAACAGCGCCAGTAACTGCGCGACAGGCGTCGCATGCAGGGGCACAAACAATCGGTAGCGCTCTGCCAGCAGTGCTGCCGCCGGACCGACAATGTCGAGCGGCGCAGCGGCGACCTGCCAGCACAGCAACGTCAGGGACTCGCTGACGCCATGCAACAACACACCCAGCAGCGCCAGCGGCACCACCAACAGGCCCGTCAGCGGCACCATCAGCATATTGGAAGGCGCCGCCACCCAACTGCTTCCACCCAACCAGATCGCACCCATTGGCAACATCAGCAGGGTCATCACCATGTGCGGTTGCACCGCCCTGCCCAGGGGACCACGGCGCCGCTGCCATTGCGCCATCCACAGCAGTGCGGCCACAGCCCCAAACGACAGCCAGAACCCGCTACCGACAATTTCCAGCGGATTTAGCACCAGCACTACCAGTGCCGCCAGCAGCAGACTGTTGAATCCGCTGCTGGTGCGGCCGCAGATCCTGGCCAGCATGAAGCACAGCAGCATTATCAGTGCCCTGACCGTGGCAACCGAAAAACCGGCCAATGCCACATAGCAGCTCGCTGAACCAACAGCGCATATTTCCGGCCATGGCAGTGCGGCCGCACGTGCGGAGTAACCTTGCAAGCAGCTGCACATCAAGCGCCCCAGCAAATAGGCGAGACCCGCGACAAACGCCACGTGCAGGCCCGAAATCACCAGTAAATGGTTAATGCCGTACTGTTGGAAGAGGTACCACTTCTGGTAGTCGATGCCGCTCTTGTCTGCTACCGACACCGCCTGCAGGACCGCCGTCGCCAGGGGGGATAAACCAGCCCTCTCAATGACAGCACTGACGTGCTGGCGGAGGCGATGCGCCGCATAACGCAAACGGCAAGCTTCGCAATCATCGAGCCGGTGGGCCCGCGCACTCACCGTGCCGAGTCCGTCAATCCCGCTTAGCGCATACCAGGACTGCATATTGAAGGAACCCGGGTTCGCCAGACCCCAGGGCCTGCGCAGAGTGACGTGGAAACGCCAGCGTTCACCGGGTTGCAGTCGCTGCTCGCCGTAGTAAGTCAGCAACAGCGTGCGCGGCCCTGAGCAGGCCGAGGGCTCGATGCTCTCGACGCGCAGTTCGAACCGCTGTCGCGCTTGCCCGGATTGCATTGGCGTGTGGCGTGGCAGCGAACTGATGAGACCAGTGACTACAGCCGGCGCGGCATTGCACGTCGAGTCGAGCCGCGCCTGCAACATTTGTGCACCGCGCAGCGACGTCAGGGCCATGGCCAGGCACAGCCCTGATACCAGCAGACTCAGTGCTGTTATGCGCCAGATTGGCGCTGCCGCCACCATGATTACAACGCAGCTTAACCAGAGCGGCAGCAGCCAGGGAGAAATCACGGCGGCAAACGTCCCCAGCAGGAAGCCGAGCATCCAAACACGCATGTAGAGAACCAGTCAGGTTGCGGGCATAATAACGGCGCAGTGCACCGCCAGAACAGTCAAGCACACCGAGGCGTTCACTGGCACATCAGAAGCGACCGATTGGGCAATGCCAAAAAAAACCCTCAAGTCAATCACACCCAGCGTGGAGAGGATGCGCAGAATTCGCTCTCTGCGCGTTCTCGGTGACTGGATCTACGCCACCAATCTCTGGCATGTCAATCGCTACTCGTCCGCGATGGCGTTCTTTGTTGGCCTGTTTGTCGCGTTTATGCCCATACCCGGGCAAATGGTTGCCGCAGCAGCGCTGGCGGTCTTGTTCCGTTGTAACCTGCCGCTATCGGTCGGGCTCGTCTGGATTACCAACCCGGTCACCATGCCGGCGATTTTTTTCCTGGCCTACAAGCTCGGTGCCATGATCATCGATGTGCCCGTGCAACCCATAGAATTTGAGTTGAGTTTTCACTGGCTCAACCACAGGCTGGCTGCCATCTGGCAACCGTTTTTACTGGGCTGCCTGCTCTGCGGCCTGTTCTTTGGCTCTGTTGGGTATTTTGTGATCAATGTTCTGTGGCGCTTGCGTGTGGCCAGGCAGTGGCGTGAGCGTAAACGACGTCGCGCCCTGGCCGTGGCCATGCAGGCAGAAGCGAAAGCCGCGGCAAAAACCGCTAGCTGCGATCCTGATTGAGTACCATCGCGGGCGCCAGTTGCGCCGCCCGACGTGCCGGATAAACCGCTGCCAGCAGGCACATGAGCAGTGCCACGCCGCCTACCATCAACACATCGCGTAACAGCAAATCGACTGGCAGGAACGCGACAGGGTAGACATCGGTATTCAGAAAACGGATGTCCAGGAGACGCTCCAGTGTGGCCACCAGGCCCGGAACCAGCTGACTGAGCCCCGCCCCCAGCAGACTGCCGGCGAGCACGCCAACCACGCCAATCAATGCCCCCTGCAATACGAATATCCAGGCGATATCAGCCCCCGACGCACCCAGTGTCCTCAGGATGGCGATATTGTCCTGCTTGTCAAAAACCACCAACACGAGGGAAGACACCACATTAAATGCCGCCACCGCGATAATGGATAGCAACAGTATGCTTACCAGGTCGCGCGAGAGCTGAATCGCCGCATACAGGTTGCCGTGGGTCATCATCCAGTTGGTAGCGTAATGCCCCACCGGCAGACTGTTCACCAACTCCCAACCGGTACTGCCGACGGTAAACAGGTCAAGGGTGCTGACCCGCAAGCCACTCACCGCCTCCCCCAGCCCCGCCAACCTCGATGCCGTTGCCAGGTGCAGCAGCGCAACGCCCTGGTCGAGCTCTGTGCCGGTCTCGACAACGCCGGCAAGATAGAGTGCTTCCAGGCGCGTCGCGCCCGTATCGCCCGTCAGCCCGCCACCGGGGACGATCAACGTTAGCGTGTCGCCTGCGCTGACACCGAGGCGCCTGGCGATCCCCACACCCAGCAGCAGCGAATCCGGCCGTTGCTCGAACGCCGCTCGCTGCGAGGCTGCCAGGGAAGCCAGCATCAGCTCCGTGGCCGGGTCGTCCACGGCCATACCGATGCCCCGCGCCGTTTCGATATCTGTACCGCGCATGAACAGCGCGTCAAACTGGGTGAAGGGGGTCACCGAATGTACTGCCGGGTGTGCTGCAACGCGCTCCTGCAAGGCCTCCCAGTCCGTCATGGGCCGGTGCGAGTACAGGGTAATATGCGGCACCAGTGACAATATGCGCTCGCGCATTTCGCGGTCAAACCCGTTCATCACCGATAGCACCACGATCAGCAGTGCAATTGCCAGCACCAGGCCGAGCATGGAAAGGGAGGACAGAAACGTCGACAGATGTCCCTGGCCGAAGGCAAAGGTGTAGCGCAGGGCAATGCGACGGCGATCGGCCCAATTCAAGGCTGCGCCTCCAGGCGGCCGTCAACCAGTTCAAGGGTGCGGTGCATGTGTGCCGCGATATCAGGATCGTGCGTCACCACGACAAAAGCGGAGCTCAGCGCACCCAGCTCATCAACCAGTTCCAGGACCTGTGCCGCCGAGTGCGGGTCGAGGTTTCCGGTGGGCTCATCCATCAGTACACAATCCGGTTCCGCGACCAGGGCGCGGGCAATGGCCACGCGCTGCCGTTCGCCGCCCGACAACTGCCCCGGGCGATGCGACAGGCGATGCCCCATTCCCACCCGATCCAGCATGGCGGCGGCCCGCTCGAGGCCCTCTTTGCGCGGCACCGCACCGATAAGCAGCGGCATGGCAACGTTCTCGCGGGCGTCAAACTCCGGCAACAGGTGATGAAACTGGTAAACAAAACCGAGGTGCTCATTGCGTAAGCGGCACAGCTTGCGCTCAGGCAGCGAGGCCAGGTCTTCACCGCAAAGCAGAACCCGGCCTGAGCTGGGTTTATCGAGACCGCCCAACAGGTTCAGCAAAGTGGACTTGCCCGAGCCGGATGCGCCGACCACGGCGATCTTCTCTCCCTCCGCCAGGGTCAGGTTGACGTCCCTGAGCACCTGCACACGACGATCGCCATCGGTGTAAGTTCGCTCCAGAGCCTCACAGTGTAATACCGGGTTATTCATAGCGCAGAACCTCTGCCGGGGCCACATGTGCGGCGCGCCAGGCCGGATACAGTGTGGCCAACAGGCTCAGAAACAGGGATGCAAGCACAACCGCGATCACATCGGACCACTCCAGTGTGGACGGCAACTCACTGATAAAATACACCGCGGGATCGAACAGTTTGACGCCGAACAGGTCCTCGACGAAACGGGTGAGGCTGGAGACATTACTGGCTATGAGTACGCCGAGCAGTACTCCGAAGGATATGCCCACCGCTGCCAGCCCCAGTCCGTGGGCCACAAATATCGCCATCACCCCACTCGCCCTCGCACCCATGGTGCGCAAAACGGCGATATCGCGCCGTTTCTCCGCCACTGACATCACCAGCGTGGAAACAATATTGAAAGCGGCCACGGCGACGACACTGAGCAATAACAGGCTGACCATCAGCTTTTCCATCTTGACAGCCTGAAACAGCGAGCCCTGAGTCTGGCTCCAGTCTTTTACGGTCAGGCCCGGCGGCAGAGCGCCAGCCAGGGCCTGCATAACCCGCGGCGCCGAGTACAGGTCCCGCGTTCTGACCTGCAAGCCCTGCACGCCTGAGCGCGGGCCAAGCAAGCGCTGCCCGTCATCGAGCCCTATGTAGGCCTGGAAGGTATCTGGCTGCGCCCCGACTTCAAAAATGCCACCCACCTCGAGCTGCTTGCTACGCGGAAAAATACCCAGGGGGGTCACCGTTAAGCGCGGCACGGTGACTTCCACACGGTCCCCCACCGCCACGCCGAGTATGCGGGCCAGCGAGGCACCGAGAACCAGCTTGAAACCTGGCTGTGACAGGCTTTCCAGGGAACCGGAGGTAATGGTCTGGGGGATACGCGAGACCCGTCCCTCCCGTTGCGGATCGATGGCGGTGAGCACTCCGCCGCGAATGGTCCGGCCGCTGGTGAAAATGACCTTGTCGGAGATGAAGGGTGAGACCGCGACCACATCGGCGGCTTGCTCCAGTTGTCCGGCCAGCGCCTGCCAGTCGCGGATTTCG
This sequence comes from Pseudohalioglobus sediminis, assembly GCF_008370495.1. Taxonomy (GTDB): domain Bacteria; phylum Pseudomonadota; class Gammaproteobacteria; order Pseudomonadales; family Halieaceae; genus Halioglobus. Next base: position 154,747 of record NZ_VTUX01000011.1, read on the forward strand.
CCTGCGCCAGACTCGACAAAGCCGTGCGGCACCAGGGACAGGATACGCCCGCGCAATTCCTCGCCAAAGCCATTCATCACCGACAGCACTGTGATCAGGGACGCAACGCCGATGACCATGCCCAGCATGGACACCATGGCAATTACCGAGGTAAAGCGATTACGCTTGCGACTGAAACTGTAGCGCAGGCCGATAAAAGGGGCATAGTGCCGTATGGCGTGCGTGCGGCTGGCGCTCAAAAACCGGGACTCAATTATTCAGGCTTGTCAGCGGAATAGAACAACTCCGGCCTGGCACGCGCGTTCTCGCCGTCACGGGTCTCTTCGTCACAGCGCTTTGGATCGCCACCGCAGATCTCGCAGGCGGTGTCGATTCCAAGCGCACCCATACCGCCACAGGATCCCTTGATCGGGGGGCGCCCCATGATGACGCCAACAGCCATCCCGGCCATTACCAAGCCGATTACCAGCACACTGATCAGGAACATCGACATAATCTCTTCTCCGTTTGCCTCTTAGGGTTCGGGTGGACTGTCCAGCAGCGGCGCAAAATCCGCACTGTGGCGACTGAGGAAGCTGTCGCCGTCGCGGGCTATCAAATATACCGCCAAACCGCGATCACGTGCCACTGACATGGCTGCATCGGCCCCCATGACCAACAGTGCCGTAGCCCAAGCGTCGGCGAGCATGGCACTAGCATGGACCACAGTCACCGATACAAGTTCATGTGCCACCGGATACCCGGTGCGCGGATCGATACTGTGCGAGTAGCGCTTACCTTCAAACTCAAAAAAATTCCGGTAGTCACCCGAGGTCGCTATCGCAGCATCGCTCAGCTGCAATGCTTCGGCAATGGCAAAGCGCTGGGCGTCGGGACGTTCTATTGCCACGCGCCAGGCATCGCCCCGCGGGCTCCTGCCGGCAACGCGCATCTCGCCGCCGACTTCCACCAGGTAGTCGGTAATGCCCTGCTCCGCCAGCCAGTGGGCAATGCGGTCAACTGCAAAGCCCTTGGCAATGGAAGACAGGTCCAGGTACACGTCCGCCTGCTTGAGCACGGCATATTGCTCTGCGTCGATACGCAACTTGCCCTGGCCCACGCGCTCGAGCACCTCTGCAATTGCTTCGGATGCGGGCGGCTCGAGTTCGCTGCCGCGAGGACCAAAACCCCAGAGATTCACCAGCGGCCCTACAGTAATGTCATAGGCTCCGCCGCTCTCTCGGCCGACGGACAACGCAGCAGACAGCACCTGGTAGAACTCACTGGAAATGCCGAACCACTGGTTGGGCGCGCTACGATTGAAACGCGAAATTTCCGAGTCATCAAGATAGGTCGACATGCTCGCGTTAACCGACTCGAGGATCGTCTCAACGCCCTTTTGCAAGCTGGTGCCATCGGGCGCGGCATCAACTGGCTCCAGCACAGTCACACTCCAGGTGGTACCCATGGTCGCACCAGCGAGTTGGTACACCGCCGGCTGCCGCTCGCAGCCCACCAGCAGCAATGCAAGCAGCAGACACCATTTTTGAGGGAAACGCTTCATACCAACCTGACCCGGAAAACAGAAAGCCCGCATTAGATTGAACGGGACAGCGCCCCGTTCAATATGCGGGCCAGAAGATGCAATATCGAGCGGAGGTCAGCCGCCGAAATCATCCAGCATGATGTTCTCCGGTTCCACACCGAGGTCGGTCAACATCTGGATCACAGCCGCGTTCATCATCGGCGGACCACACATGTAGAACTCACAATCCTCCGGAGCCGGGTGATTCTTCAGATACTCTTCATACAGCACGTTGTGGATGAAACCGGTCAGACCGTCCCAGTTATCCTCCGGCTGCGGATCAGAGAGCGCGACATGCCAGTCGAAGTTCTCATTCTCAGCTGCAAGCTGATCGTAGTCCTCGACGTAGAACATCTCACGCAGGGAACGGGCACCGTACCAGAAAGAGATTTTGCGCTTGGAGTTCAGGCGCTTGAGCTGGTCGAAGATATGCGAACGCATCGGCGCCATGCCCGCACCACCCCCGATGAACACCATCTCGGCATCGGTATCCTTGGCAAAGAACTCGCCAAACGGACCGTAAACGGTGACCTTGTCACCCGGTTTCAGGTCGAACACCCAGGAGGACATCTGCCCGGGCGGGATGCCCTCGCTGCCGGGCGGCGGCGTGGCGATACGGATATTGAACTTGACCACGCCCTTTTCTTCCGGGTAGTTGGCCATGGAGTAAGCGCGGATAACCGGCTCTTTGACCACTGACTCGAGGTTGAAGAAACCAAAGTGCTCCCAGTCTCCGCGATACTCTTCCTCGATCTCAAAGTCGGAGAACTTGACATGGTGCGGCGGGCATTCCAGCTGCACATAACCGCCCGCGCGGAAGTCCACGTTCTCTCCCTCCGGCAGACGCAGGGTGAGTTCCTTGATGAAAGTCGCCACATTGGGATTGGACTCGACGGTACACTCCCACTGCTTGACGCCGAACACATCTTCCGGCACTTCAATTTTCATGTCCTGCTTTACCGCGGTCTGGCAGGACAGGCGCCAGCCTTCGGCGGCATCACGCTTGGTGAAGTGCGACTCCTCCGTGGGCAGCATGGAACCACCCCCCTCGTTGATAATGCACTTGCACTGCGCACAGGTGCCACCGCCGCCACAGGCTGAAGGCAGGAACAGGCCGCTCTCGGAGAGCGTCTGCAGCAATTTGCCACCGGCGGGAACGGTAATGGTTTTCTCGCCGTTAATTTCTATCTGTACATCGCCGGTGCTGACCAGCGCGTTACGGGCGACGAGAATAATCGCCACCAGCGCCAGGACAATCGCAGTGAACATCGCGACACCGAAAACAATAGTCATATCCATAAATCAATGCCCCCGCTTACAGATCGATGCCACCGAAGGACATGAAGCCAAGCGACATCAATCCAACGATAACAAAGGTAATACCCAGTCCCTGCAGGCCATCGGGCACGTCAGAATACTTGAGTTTCTCGCGAATCCCGGCCAGGGCGACGATAGCCAGCGCCCAGCCAACGCCGGAACCGGCGCCGAATACCACGCTTTCCGTGAAATCGTAATCGCGCTCAACCATGAACAGGGAAGCGCCAAGAATCGCACAGTTCACAGTGATCAGCGGCAGGAACACGCCCAGTGCGTTGTACAGCGCCGGTACAAACTTATCGAGGAACATCTCGAGAATCTGCACGATGGCCGCGATCACCCCGATATAGGACAACAGTCCGAGGAAGCTCAGGTCCACGCCCGGGAAACCGGCCCAGGCCAGTGCGCCATCAGCCAGCAGGTACTTGTAGATCAGGTTGTTGACCGGCACGGTAATGGTGAGCACCACGATCACGGCAATGCCCAGTCCCAGTGCAGCGTCAATTTTCTTGGAGATGGCCAGGAACGTGCACATGCCCAGGAAAAAGGCCAGCGCCATGTTCTCGATGAAAATCGAGCGTATAAACAGGCTCAGTAATTCTTCCATCTTACACGCCCTCCCTTGCTACGGTGTGTTTAGCCATTTTGAAGTCCGCATCCTCAACCTGCTTCTTGTCGAAGCTGCGCAGCACCCAGATGAAACCGCCGATCAGGAAGAATGCGCTGGGAGGCAACAGCAGCAAGCCGTTGGGAACGTACCAGCCACCCTCGGTAACCACGGGTAGAATTTCGTAACCCATGAGCTTGCCGGTACCGAACAGTTCGCGGAAGAAGGCCACGGCTATCAGCACCACCGAGTAACCAAGGCCGTTGCCCACGCCGTCGATAAAGCTGGGCAGTGGCGGATTCTTCATGGCGAAGGCCTCGGCACGACCCATCACGATGCAGTTGGTGATGATCAGGCCGACAAACACCGACAGCTGCTTGCTGATGGCGTAGGCGTAAGCTTTGAGTATCTGGTCCACCACGATAACGAGCGAGGCGATGATGATCATCTGCACGATAATGCGGATGCTGCCCGGGATATGGTTGCGAATCAGCGATACACCCAGGTTGGAGAACGCGACCACGGTAGTCAGCGCCACACACATCACCAGGGTGACCTGCATGCTGGATGTAACCGCCAGCGCCGAGCAGATACCCAGGATCTGCAGCGCGATCGGGTTGTTCTTGAAAATTGGATTTGTCAGTGTCTCTTTGGCGGATTCCACGATCAGGCCTCCCCGGATTTCAGGTTATCGAGAAACGGTTCGAATCCGTTTTCACCCAGCCAGAACTGGACCAGGTTGGATACACCGCGCGTGGTGAGAGTGGCCCCGGCCAGGCCGTCAATTTTGTATTCAGCGTTGGGGGCCGAGGGGTCAACGGTCCCCTTCATGACTTCGATCTGCAGATCGCCGTCGTCGTACACCTGCTTGCCGGTCCAACTGGCCTTCCAGCGCGGGTTGTCGACCTCGCCGCCGAGTCCCGGAGTTTCTTTATGCTCATAGAAGCCGATGCCGGCCACGGTTGAGGCGTCACCTTCCAGGGCAATATAGCCATAGAGCGTACCCCAAAGACCGTATCCGCGGATGGGCAGGATGATTTTCTCCACACCGCCATCGGCGGCCTCGGCAAGGTAAACCACAGCGTAGTGCTCACGGCGGAAGATCTTGGCGATGTCCTCGTCGGCACTGAGCGCCTGTGACATGTCAGATTCCTTGGCCGCCTTGCGTTCGTTATAGCTGGCAGGGTCAACCTCGTCCGTGTACTTACCGGTACGCAGATCCACCACGCGCGTGGTCATTTTGGCAAACTGCTCCTCGACGCTGCTGTTCTCATCCAGCATGCCCGCCGCGGCAAGGATATTGCGTTTTTTATCCAGGGCCTGGTTCGCTTGCTGTGCCGGCTTCAGCACGACTGCGGCGGTGGAAACCACGACCGAGCAGACGATGCAGAGGGAAAACGCGACAATCAGGGTTTTCTTGATACTGTCGTTACTAGACACGGGCAAGCCTCCTCTTGATGTTGGCCTGAACCACGAAATGGTCCATCAACGGGGCAAACAGGTTGGCAAACAGGATGGCCAGCATGATGCCTTCCGGAAATGCCGGATTGACCACTCGAATAAGCACGGTCATCAGGCCGATGAGGATACCGAATGCCCACTTGCCGCCATTGGTCATGGCTGCGGACACCGGATCTGTAGCCATGAAGATCATGCCAAAAGCGAAACCGCCGGTAACCAGGTGCCAGTACCAGGGCATGGCAAAGGCCGGGTTGGTGTCGGAGCCCACCAGGTTGAACAGCGTGGACAGGGCAAACATACCCAGGAAAACGCCTGCAACGATGCGCCACGAGGCAATACGGGTTGCCAGCAGGATAGCGCCGCCGATCAGGATCATCAGAGTGGAAGTTTCACCGATACTGCCGGGGATTGCACCCATGAAGGCGTCCATCCACGACATCTGCGAGGACAGCGCCGCCATGCCGTCAGAGGCGACGATGGACAGCGGTGTGGCCGCGGTATAACCGTCAACCGCGACCCACACGGTGTCTCCGGAAAGCTGCGCCGGGTAAGCGAAATACAGGAAAGCGCGACCGGTCAGGGCGGGGTTGAGGAAGTTCTTGCCCGTGCCGCCGAACACTTCTTTACCCACTACCACACCGAAGCTGATACCCATGGCCACCTGCCAGAGGGGTACATCGGGCGGGCAGATCAGGGCAAACAGAATAGAGGTGACGAAGAAGCCCTCGTTGACCTCGTGTCCGCGCTTCATCGCAAACAGCACTTCCCAGAAACCGCCGACCACAAACGTGACGGCGTAAATAGGCAGGAAGAACACTGCCCCGTACCAGAAACAGTGCCACAGGCTACTGGCATCGTAGCCGCCGAAGGTCTCGATCAGCCAGCCGCGCCAGCCCTCCACACTGCCACCGGCAACCGCCATGGCGTCTGTGGCCTGAAAACCCAGGTTGTACATGCCGTAGAACATCGCCGGGAAGGTGGCGAACCACACGGTGATCATGATGCGCTTCAGGTCGATGCCGTCGCGCACGTGCGCCGTGCTGCGGGTCACCGATCCAGGGGAATAGAAGATGGTATCGACCGCTTCATACAGTGCATACCAGTTCTGGAAACGACCACCCTCAGTGAAGTGGTGCTCCATATCATCAAGCATCTTACGCAAAGCCACGACTCAACCCTCCTTCTCAATGCGCGTCAGGTTATCCCGCAGGATGGGACCGTACTCATACTTACCCGCACATACATAGGTACACAGGGCCAGATCCTCTTCCTCCAACTCCAGGCAACCCAGCGCCTGGGCGGTTTCAGTGTCTCCGACAATCAGCGAGCGCAGCAGCTGCGTTGGCAGGATATCCAGAGGCATGATGGTTTCATACTGCCCCACCGGCACCATAGCGCGCTCGGAGCCATTGGTATTGGTGGTCATAGGCAACGGTTTCGTGCCCAGGAAGCTGGTCAGGTAGATACCCAGGCTGGAGTGACGCTTTGTTCCCGGAGACAGCCAACCCATGAAGTCGCGCTGGCGACCCTCAAGCAGGACTGAAACCTGGTTGTGATAGCGCCCCAGGTAAGCAGTGCCGGCTGCGACCGCGCGACCACCAAGCACCGACCCTGAAATGATACGGTTTTCACCCTCTTTCAGCTCACCCGCGCACAGGGCCTGCAGGTCTGCCCCCAGGCGTGTGCGCAGCAGGCGAGGCTTTTCCACCTGTGGGCCGGCCAGGGCGATGACGCGGTCGGTGTAGAGCCGACCGTCGAGGAACAGGCGCCCTACCGCAATGACGTCCTGGTAGCCAATCTGCCAGACCGTCTTCCCGGCGTTTACGCCCTCGAGGAAATGGATATGTGTACCGGGTAGCCCCGCCGGATGCGGGCCGGCAAATGTGGCGACCTCAATATTGGCGGCCCTGCCCTGCGGCAAGCTGGCGTCGGCCCCGGTGCAGAGGTAAACCTTGCCCGCGGTAAGTCGGGCCAGGACATCCTGCCCCACTGCAAATGCCTCGGCCTGTTCGGCAATGATCACTGCCGGGTCCGGTGCCAGCGGGTGGGTGTCTATCGCGGTGATAAAAATAGCCGCGGGCTCACTATCCAGGGCCGGCACCTTGCTGAACGGTCGGGTGCGAAGTGCTGTCCACTGGCCGCTTTCCACCAGCTGCTGGCGTATTGCCGAAGCATCCAGCCCGGCGATCTGCTCGGCGCTGTAACTGGCGAAAGTCTCGGCTTCGTCGCCATCAACGTCGATAACAACAGACTGCAACACACGCCGGGCGCCACGGTTGATCGCTGAGACGACCCCGGAAGCCGGTGCCGTGTAACGCACGCCGTCAGTTTTTTTGTCGGTGAACAGCAATTGGCCGAGTTTGACTCGATCCCCTTCCTGTACTTCCATCGTGGGCTTCATTTCGACATAGTCGAACCCGACTAGCGCAACGGCGCGCGCCGCAGGTGCATCTTCAATTACTTGCTGGGGAGCTCCCTGGATAGGGATGTCCATGCCCCGCTTGATCTTGATCATACGATCTGCCTACAGAAACTAGTGTATGTATGGATGGGCCGGAGAACGCTTGCGACGTGAACCCCCCGCACTCAGGGGCCTCTATGGAGCTGCCGCTCGGCGCGCTCCCGTCACCAGGGGATGGTGTTTTAAACCACCCGTCTCAAACCGCGCGCATTATAGAAGAAGCGCCACTAAAAGACCACCGCAAAAGCCCGACGAATACTCGCCAGTTATTTGATTTTGAACAGGTTTTATCGGTTTTTTCGACTATAGTCGAATACCCCCAAAGGGGTATGCAATACCTGGATGAGCCAGGACAGGGAGGTCAGGCGCCCGGTAAGGGGCGCCCGGCAAGGGGCGCCCAAGGTGCCAGAACGGCTACGGTCTATTTCGGGTAGACAGCGTAATCAATACCAGCCATCTGTTCGAGGATGCGGTGCACCTGGCAGCTGTAGCCGAACTCATTGTCGTACCAGAGGTACAGCACCGCCTGGTTTCCGTTCACGATTGTCGCCTGGGCGTCGAAAATACAGGCATGTCGCGAGCCGACAAAGTCCGTGGATACCACTTCCGGTGAGTTGGAGTAGTCGATCTGCTTGCGCAGCTCGGAGTGCAGCGCCTGATTGCGCATGTATTCGTTGACTTCCTCTGCTGTGGTTTCCCTGCCCAGGGTCAGGTTGAGTATCGCCATGGAGACGTTGGGCGTGGGTACACGGATTGCGTTGCCCGTGAGCTTGCCCAGCAACGCGGGCAGAACCTTGCCCACGGCCGTGGCAGCACCGGTCTCGGTCAGTACCATGTTCAGCGGCGCAGCGCGCCCGCGGCGGGATGCCTTGTGGTAATTGTCGATAAGATTCTGGTCATTGGTGAAGGCGTGCACGGTCTCTACGTGTCCCGCCGTGATGCCGTACTCGTCATGCATGGCCTTGAGCGGCGGAGCGATGGCGTTGGTGGTGCAGGAAGCGGCCGAGATGATGCGATCGCCCGGCTCGATAATCTCGTGATTGATACCGTGTACCACATTCTTCAGGTCACCTTTGCCCGGCGCGGTCAGAATGACCTTGGACACACCCTTGCTCTTCAGGTGCAGCGACAAACCGTCCTCATCACGCCATACGCCGGTGTTGTCCACTACGATGGCATCATCGATACCGTAATCGGTGTAATCGATGGTGTCAGGGCCATCAGCGTAGATGACCTTGACCTCGTTCCCGTTGGCGACGAAGGACTGGCGCTCTTCATCGACGCGGATGGTGCCATCAAAAGCGCCGTGAACCGAATCCCGGCGCAACAGGCTGGCTCGCTTGACCAGGTCATTGGGCGCCTTGCCCTTGCGCACAACGATGGCACGCAGGCGCAGACCGTCGCCGCCGTCTGTTTTCTCGATAAGGATTCGCGCCATCAGGCGGCCAATACGCCCGAAGCCGTACAGCACCACGTCCTGTGGCTTCTCCAGCGGGCGCGCGCTGGAACCGATGTCCTCCGCCACTACCTGGCGGACATATTCTTCCACCGACATGCCCTGGCCAGCGCCCTTGTCGTAATAATTGACCGCGATACGGCCCACATCGATGTGCGCAGGTCCCAGGTCTAGCCGGGCCAGTTCATCCAGGACTGGAGCCGTCTCGAACTCAGACAGCTCGTTGGCCTCAACCTGGCGCACGTAGCGGTGATCCTTCATGATCTCCGTTACCGAGCGGTTTACCAGGGATTTGCCGTAGATATAACACTTAACATCACGCTCACGCGACAGACTCCCGACAATGGGTATCATGCCCTCTGCCAGCGCCTCACGCTGTTTCCAATCCTTGAAGTAGTCGTCTGGACGTTCTCTCTTGCGGTCGTTCACGGTAGTCTCGATCCTGAGCGGTGATGAAGTTGGGGGCGCGTATTATCGTTCGATGAAATGGCCGGCGCAAGCGCTCTGCGGGCATATTCACACTCTGCCACCCCTGCGGACTGGAGCCCCGGCCGGCAGCCACGATACAATGCGCGCCCCCAGTCAGTAGTCAGACCCGAACCATGTTTACCACGCTCATCGAGGACACGCCCTGGCCACACAAGGCCGGCTCGCGCACGGCGATAGGACCTTTCTACGGTGGCAGCGACGCACGCTGCATCGCTGAACTCGCCTCTGCCGGGCGCTTACTGGTGGTGATCACCGCCGATACCAGCTCCGCGCTGGCGCTGGAGCGGGAACTGCCCTTCTACCTCGACAGCGAACTGGAGATCCTCGCGTTCCCCGACTGGGAAACCCTGCCCTACGATAACTTTTCACCGCACCAGGACATTATTTCCGAGCGCCTGAGAACGCTCTACCGGCTGCCGGAGTGTCGCGGAGGTATTCTGGTGGTGCCGGTGCCGACACTGATGCACCGGCTGCCACCGACCCACTACGTCGCCGGTTCCAGCCTGGTACTGGAATCCGGCCAGAGCATCGATCTGGACACGTTTCGGCGCAACCTGGAACGCAACGGCTATCGCAACGTGGAAACGGTCTTTGAACACGGTGAGTTTGCCTTGCGAGGCTCGCTGTTCGACATTTTCCCCATGGGCTCGCAGCTGCCCTACCGCATCGACCTCCTCGATGATGAGATCGACAGCCTGCGCACCTTCGATCCGGAATCCCAGCTTACCGTCGATAGAGTGGATGACATCAGGCTGCTGCCGGCTCGCGAATATCCGCTGGACAGCAGTGCCATTACCCGTTTCCAGATGAACTGGTGGGACAGCTTTGACGTTGATCACGACAACTGCCCGACCTATACCGAGGTCAGCGCCGGGCGCAGCCCGGGCGGCTGTGAGTACTACCTGCCGCTGTTCTTCGATGAATGCGCCACCCTGTTCGACTACCTGCCCGACGATACCGCCCTGATAGCCACGGGCGACCACCACCAGGCAGCGGAGCATTTCTGGCAGGAAGTGGGCAACCGCTTTGAAGAATACGGCATCGACCCCCGACGTCCACTGTTACCGCCCAGGCGCGGCTTCACACCCGTGGAAGAGCTCTACCAGCTACTCGGGAAGTTCCCGGTACTGGAACTGCGTCACAACCCCGACGCCCCCGTACACAGGCGGACCGAGGTGCAACCGCCACCGCAGTTGGCCAGCGACCAGACCGTGGCCTCGGCGGCGTCGAATCTCGCCAACTTCATCAACGACCACGGCGGCCCGGTGCTGCTCTGCGCCGAGTCGGCTGGCCGTCGCGAGATACTGCTGGAGTCGCTGAAGAAGCAGGGGCTGACCCCTGGCCCCGCGGACAACTGGCATGCATTTTTGGCCAGTGGTGAGCCATTCTCCATCGCCACGGCGCCACTGGACCGCGGGCTGTATTTCGGGCCCGGCAAGCCGACCCTGGTCAGCGAAGCGCAGTTGTTTGGGGAGCGCGTGGCCCAGCGCCGGCGCCGGCGCGCCAGCTCGGATGCGGCCAATGCGAACGTATTTCGCGATATCAACGAACTGCGCGAGGGTGTTCCGGTCGTTCACCTCGAGCACGGTGTCGGCCGCTATGTCGGCTTGCAGACCCTGCAGGTGGACGCACAGGAAGCCGAATTCCTGACCCTGGAGTATGCCCGCGGTTCAAAACTCTATGTGCCCGTCGCCTCGCTGCACCTGATAAGTCGCTATGCCGGCTCGGATCCGGACCTGGCACCCCTGCACTCCCTGGGCTCGGAGCAGTGGGACAAGGCGCGCCGCAAGGCCAGCGAAAAAGCCAACGACATCGCCGCCCAGCTGCTGGACGTCTACGCCCGGCGCGAGGCACGCAAGGGCTATGCCTTTGATCTCGCCGATGAAAACTATGCCCGCTTTGCCGCTGCATTCCCCTTCGAGGAGACACCGGACCAGGAACAGACTATCAATGCCGTTCTCGAAGACATGCGCAGCGACAAGGTCATGGACAGGCTGGTTTGCGGTGATGTCGGTTTCGGCAAAACCGAAGTTGCCATGCGCGCCGCCTTTGTCGCCACACAAAACAGCAAGCAGGTCGCGGTGCTGGTGCCAACCACCCTGCTGGCGCAGCAGCACTACAGCTCGTTCTGCGACCGTTTTGCCGACTGGCCGGTTAATATCGAAGTCATATCCCGTTTCAAATCCGCCGCCCAGCTGCGCGAGGTCGGCAAGCGGGTAGCCGCTGGCGAGATCGACATCCTGGTGGGAACGCACAAGCTGCTGCAAAGCGATTTTGAGTTCGATGACCTGGGACTGCTGGTGATCGATGAAGAGCACCGTTTTGGTGTGAAGCAGAAAGAAGCCATCAAGGCATTGCGCGCGCAGGTTGATATCCTGACCCTGACCGCCACCCCGATCCCGCGCACGCTGAATATGGCGCTGGGCGGGATGCGCGACCTCTCCATCATTGCCACACCGCCGGCCCGGCGCCTCTCCATCAAGACCTTCGTGCGTGAACACAACGTCGCCCTGATCAAGGAGGCCGTGCTGCGTGAAACCCTGCGCGGTGGACAGGTGTACTACCTGCACAACGAGGTCAAATCCATCGAGGAGCGCGCGCGCAAGTTGCAGGAATTGCTGCCCGACCTCAGGGTCGGCATTGCCCACGGCCAGATGCGGGAAACTGAACTGGAGCAGGTAATGTCCGCTTTTTACCACCAGCGGCACCATATCCTGCTCTGCACTACCATTATTGAAACCGGTATTGATATCCCCAACGCCAACACCATCATCATCGAGCGTGCCGACAAGTTCGGCCTGGCACAGTTGCACCAGCTGCGCGGACGAGTTGGCCGCTCGCACCACCAGGCCTACGCCTATCTGCTCACACCGCCACGGTCGGCCATTACCGCCGATGCCGGCAAACGCCTGGAGGCGATCGAGGCCGCGGGGGACCTGGGAGCGGGCTACCTGCTGGCTACCCATGATCTCGAGATTCGCGGCGCCGGTGAACTGCTGGGCGACGAACAGAGCGGGCAAATTCACTCGGTGGGCTTTTCCTTGTACATGGATATGCTCGAACGCGCAGTAGCAGCGCTCAAGCGCGGGGAAATCCCGGACGTCGACGCCCCGCTGGACGCCGGCACCGAGATCAACCTGCATCTGCCCGCGCTGATACCTGGCGACTACCTGCCCGACATCAACACCCGCCTGGTGCTGTACAAACGCATCGCCGCGGCAAGCGATGAAGAGCAACTGCGTGAGCTACAGGTGGAGATGATCGACCGCTTTGGCCTGCTGCCGGAACAGGTCAGCAACCTGTTCCTGATATCGCGACTGCGGCAGCAGGCTGAGCGACTGGGAATACGCACCATTGAAGTGGGTGATCGAGGTGGTAGTATCGAATTCAAGGAGTCCACCCGCGTCAACCCCATGTCCCTGGTGACCCTGGTCCAGTCCGATCCTCGCGCCTATAAACTTGCCGGCGCCACGCGACTGCGTTTTGAGCGGGATCTGGCGGACAAGGGGCAGCGTGTGCAGTATGTGGAGGATCTTCTCAACACGTTTGCCAATGAAGCCACGGAATACGCCGCCTGATGCCACACACCCCTCGCAAGTTTTCTGTTCTGCTGGCACCTCTGTTGCTGGCCGGTTCGCTATCCTCCGCCGCGCAAAGTGAGCGCTGGTACCAGGTGGAGTTGTTGATTTTCAGCAATCCCACGGGAGCCAACAGCGAACAGTGGGAGGCCATGCCTGACCTCGCCTATCCCGAGCCGGCGCGATTTCTGGTGAACCCGGGGCAGATAAGAGACCGGGTAGCGGAGCACCGTGGGCCCAGCGAACTGGACAGCTTCGGCCGGCTCTGGCTGCGCGCAGCCAGCGAGATTGGCACCGGCGATTCGCCAGCCGGGAATACTGGCGACACCTCCGACTCCGGCGTGACAGATCAGCCTGCGGTGTCAGGAGCAGCTTTGGCACCGACTCCGTTTGTCACCCTGCCCTCGGCACAGGGTGAGTTCCACGGCAAAACCGCGTACATGGAGCGGCGCGGCAACTACCGTATCCTGTTTCATGAAACCTGGGTACAGCCCGTGCGTGAAGAGCAGGACGCCATACCGCTGGTCATCGACCGCTCTGGCGACAGTGGCGACTGGCCTGCCCTGCAGGGCAGCGTCAAGATCCATATATCGCGCTACCTGCACGTGGAGACCAATCTCTGGCTCAACACCCAGGGCCGCTACTTGCCGGGTGACTGGCGCATGCCCGCACCGCCCCTGGGGCCAGCTTCGGTTATTGATGAGACGATTACCGAGGAAGAACTGGAAGAGCCCTACTTCATCAGCCCCGAAAGTGAGGCTGCTATTCATGCGACCGATGGCACCGGCGCTCTCGCCCCGGAAGCAGAGGTCGACGAAGCGGAGGCCTATCCCTGGCGGCACGCGGTGCTGATGCAACAAAAGCGGCGCATGCGCAGTAACGAGGTGCATTATATTGATCACCCGCTGATGGGCGTGATCGTCAGGTTCACGCCAGTGGACGCCAGCCAGTTACAGGCAATGGCACAGGCAGAACAGGAGCGGGGCGCGCTACCCGACTGATCTCCCCGACCGCTTTCGAGGCACCGGGCAGTTACCGCGCGTAGTGCGCATCGGCCGCCAGCGCAACCAGCAGCCGGCCCACCACAGCAGCCTCGCGATGCAGCGTGTCACGCATCATTTCCAGCGTCAGCGGCTTGTCATCCAGACCGGCTGCTGCATTCACCACCATGCATACACTGGCATACGCCAGGCCCAGTTCTCGCGCCAGCGAGGCTTCCGGCATGCCCGTCATACCCACCAGGTCGCAGCCGTCGCGGGCCATGCGCTGGATTTCAGCCGCCGTTTCCAGGCGCGGCCCCTGCATGACGCCGTGAACGCCGGCACCTGCATGGGCAATGGACTCTCGCCCTGCGGCGTCCAGTAGCGCCTGGCGCAAACGGGCATCGTAAGGACTGGTGAAGTCGATGTGCATCAAGGTGTCGTCTTCCCCGGTATCAAAAGTATGCTCGCGGCCCCAGGTGTAGTCGATGATCTGGTCCGGGATCACCAGGCGGCCCGGGCGCATGCCCTCACTGATACCACCTACCGCATTGATCGCTACCACGTCAGTCACGCCGAGGTGCTGTAGCGCCCAGAGGTTTGCGCGGTAGTTCACCCGGTGCGGGGGTATCGCCCGCGGGCTGCCGTGGCGCTGCAGGAAGAACAGTCGGCGCCCCCCGAGCTGGCCTTCCTGCAGCGGCCGCGAGGGCTCGCCGTAGGGAGTCTCCAGCGCATGCGTGTCCACGATCTGCAAACCGCTGAGCTGGTCCAGGCCGGTACCACCGATAACGCCTAAAATACTCATTCTGATTGCTCCGGCCCCATCTGCAGCACCTGCTCTACGTGCAGGGTTTGTGTCGGGAACGCCACATCGGCGCCGTTGGCGTGAATAATTTCCAGGGTTTTCAACAACACATCCTGCTTGATTTCATGGAATTCCACCCACACCGTGGTTTTGGTGAAGGTATAGATAAAAAAGTCCAGCGACGAGGGGCCGAAGGCGACGAAATTAACGATCAGCGTCCGCGACAGATCAAGATCCTCGTGCGCCTGCAGCATCGCTTTCACCTGCTGCACGATCGTGCCCATCTTGTCGGCGTCCTGGTAGCGAATACCGATGGTTTCATAGATGCGCCGATTGTGCATGCGCGACGGATTCTCCACCGCTATCTGACTGAAAATCGCGTTGGGAACGTACAGCGGCCGCTGATCAAAGGTCCGTATTCGCGTCAGGCGCCAGCCAATGTCTTCCACCGTACCCTCGATCTGCTTGTCCGGGGAACGTATCCAGTCACCCGTGGTGAAGGGCCTGTCCAGGTATATACTCAGGCCGCCAAAGAAATTGGCCAGCAGGTCCTTGGCGGCAAAGCCAACAGCAATACCACCGATGCCGCCAAAAGCGAGCAGCCCGGAAATCGACACGCCCACGCTCTGCAGGATCATCAGGCCGGCTATCACCCACATAGCGACCCGCAGTAACTGCGCCACGGCACGCACCGTCGCTTTATCCGTGGACCCGCTGTCGCCGTAGTGGGTAGACAGCAGTTCCTGTTCCGCTCCGCCAATCAACCTGTGCAGGAACCAGGCAAGCAACACGACCAGCAGGGTGTCGTACATGGTGACCAGGTAATCCTGCCAGCCCTCGCCCACTGTGTAGATATCCAGGGCGATGTAGCCCACCACGACCCACAGCACCACGCGAAGGGGTCGCGCCAGCGCGGTGACTACCACATCATCCCAATTGTAACTGTTGGCCTCGACGGCGCGATGCAGGCGACGAACCAGGTACCCCAGTAGCAGGTGTGCCGCGACACCGGCACACAGCAGCAGCAGGACGGCCATGCTTTCGGTATGTAACCCGAGTGTCGAAGCCAGGGACTGCAAGCGGGTATCAAGATCACTCATCGCGGGCTCAGGCACATTGGCCGCGGCGCTTTTTTAGACAATTTTTTCATTTTCAAGGGTCACCTTATCTATGCACGGGTATATAAAAGCCCGCCCGGCTTGAAGTCAACTCTGGATGTCACGCGCAAGCTCTTGATCCTTTTTGGAAATAATCAGTGCCCTCCGGAAGGTAATTTCGAAGCGCTGATTTATACCCTAATCTCATAATGGACAGCCTCAAACAGCGTGATATGTTGGTCGAGCAAGTAGGCGAACACGATGGAGGCCAGACCCGTGAAAATGTTGAGCCCGGCGATAGGCGGCTGGTACAAGGATCTGCAAACCAATGCCCTGTTTGAAGTGATTGACTGGGATCCAACGACCCTGACCATAGAGACCCAGTACCTGGATGGGGAGGTGTCCGAATACGATCTCGACGCCTGGCGCGAGATGCTGCTCGAGCACGCGGAAGCACCGGAAGACTGGCGCGCCGCCTTCGAACTGGACGACGAGGACATGCTGGACCCTGACCTGCCGATGCATCCGGAGGATTGGAACAGCCCGCTCAACTCTATTGAGCCAGACGCGATGTACGGGGTCGAGGATTTCTAGACCCCGATTCGGCATCCTCGGTACACGCCTCTCCCCTCTCTACTCAACCCCGCTCTGCCGCTACCGCGGTGCTGC
Organism: Pseudohalioglobus sediminis; assembly: GCF_008370495.1. Classification (GTDB taxonomy): domain Bacteria; phylum Pseudomonadota; class Gammaproteobacteria; order Pseudomonadales; family Halieaceae; genus Halioglobus. Next base: position 171,231 of record NZ_VTUX01000011.1, read on the forward strand.
TCCCGCACAGACTTTCACCGGGTTCCCGCATAAGCCCAAAACAGGCATCACCCCGCGGCATTGTCAGCGGCGGCAATACCTGTATATAATCACAGCACCTGTACAAATAACCAGATAAGGCGGCTATGGAAAAGCTCACCAAGCGACAGCAACAGGTGCTGGACATTGTTCGGCAACACATCGACCAGACAGGCTACCCTCCCACGCGCGCCGACATTGCCAGGGAACTCGGCTTCAAGTCTGCCAATGCGGCCGAGGAACACCTGAAGGCACTGGCACGCAAGGGTGCCATTGAAATCATCCCCGGCGCATCTCGCGGTATCAAGCTCCCGGGCACACCGGGAATCCCTATCATCGGTCGCGTTGCCGCGGGCAACCCGGTGCTGGCGGAAGAAAATATCGAGGACTACTGTGACCTGCCCCCGGAGTTCTTCAAACCCAGCGCGGACTACTTCCTGCGGGTCACCGGGGACAGCATGATGGATATTGGCATCTTCGACGGTGACCTGCTCGCCGTGCACAGCACACCCGTAGCCAACAATGGCGACGTGATCGTCGCGCGTATCGAAGATGAGGTCACGGTCAAGCGACTGCACCGCGGTCGCGACAAGCACCTCGTCGAGTTGCTGCCCGAAAACGCTGACTACGAGCCCATCAAGGTGGACCTGCGCGAGCAGGCGTTTGCTATCGAGGGTTTGAGCGTCGGCGTGCTGCGTCGCGGAACCTGAAGCGCGTTTTTTGGCGCGCCGGGGCTATCGCCAGGGCGCATGAATGGCGCCTGAGGAGGGCCGGCAGCTACTGTCCAGCTCCGGCAAATTAGGAGAGACGCCGTACGCTCAGTGAAGAATGCGAGGCGATTCCGGGCTTGCTTCGGCTTCCGCCTCGCCCTGCTCGGCTAGCACCGCCACTGCCTGGATGCCGGCCTGAATCATTGCCTTGGCCACTTCCAGGCTGTTCTCCATCATGTACATGCGTGACTCGTCGGAGAAGCGTATCGTCACCAGCGGTTCGGAATCGTCGTCAGCATGCTGCAATACGATTTCACCGTCTCCCAGATCCACGATCTCCAGTAAGGATGCAGACACTAAATAGACCTCTGTTTGTGAACACTGCCGGTTTAGTCTACCAGCAGGATTGGAGGCCTGACAGTCCTAAATTCGCAGCGCGGCACCCCCGAACCGGGTCGCAGCCGCGCGCCGTGGTCGCGCGAGCCGGGGCGCGAGTTCGATAATCCAAAACAGCAGGCAAAAAAAAGCGGCCCGTAAGAGACTGTGTGAAAACACCTCCGGGGTCTGACAAAATACCCGTATCGCAAGATACGGGTATTTTTTTATGCGCCATCTGGATGGAGAGTCTCGAGAACAGGGCAGTTTGCTGCCTGACACCCTGGATGACTACGTCGCT
>NZ_VTUX01000012.1 GCF_008370495.1 Pseudohalioglobus sediminis
AGCGACGTAGTCATCCAGGGTGTCAGGCAGCAAACTGCCCTGTTCTCGAGACTCTCCATCCAGATGGCGCATAAAAAAATACCCGTATCTTGCGATACGGGTATTTTGTCAGACCCCGGAGGTGTTTTCACACAGTCTCTATACAGCGGGCCTTTTTTTTGCCCCGGCAGATGCGCAAAGCCTTTGATGCAGGTCAAGGGGCGTGCCAGTGGCGCCCCCGGCGGCCCGGGGCTATGGTTCAATGAAGCAGGTTCATAACCGGAGCGGCACCGGTGGAAGTTTTCGAGCGAGCAGACCTGGCGGCGGCCGTTGTCACCGCCGGCGGCCAACACGGGAACGACCCACACAATGCGCTACAGGTTTGCCTGCAGTTGCAGCAACAGTTCTCTTGTGTACCCGCAGATGCCGTGCCGATGCTTGCTCACCAGCTGCACACAACCACCGGGCACATCACCAGCCTGGTCTCCTTTTACAGCTTCCTCAGTGAGACCCCGCGCGGCCTTTATGACCTGTACATCAGTGACAGCATAAGCGATCACATGCAGGGCAGCCGCCAGCTGCTGCACCGACTTTGCCTGGCCCTGGGCGTCAGGCCCGGCGAACCCCGCCTCGACGGTCGGGTTACCGTCAGTCCCACTTACTGTACCGGACTCTGCGACCAGGGCCCTGCGGGACTGGTGAACGGCCACCCGCTGACTCGCCTGGACGATTCGCGCATCGATACCATCTCAAGATTGATCGAGAACGCTGTACCGCTGGACCAATGGCCACGCGAGCTGTTCACGGTCGAACACCGGATCTATCGTCGCGACCTGTTGCTGGGCACGCCGCTGGAACGGGGTGATGCCTTGCGCAGCATCGCCGACCAGACGCCCGAGGAAGTGTTGCGCGAGCTGGCGGCATCGGGCCTGAACGGCAGGGGCGGCGCGCGCTTCCCCACTGCACTGAAGTGGCGTATGTGCCGGGAAGCCAGCAGTGAGACGCGATACGTGGTGTGCAATGCGGACGAGGGTGAACCGGGCACCTTCAAGGACCGCGTGCTGCTGGCGGACTACGCTGATGACGTCATCGAGGGCATGACCGTGTGCGCACGCGTTATCGGTGCTAGAGAGGGCTTCATTTACCTCCGCGGGGAGTACGCCTGGCTCAGGCCCCACCTCGAGTGGGTGTTGCAGCGGCGCCGCGGCAACGACCTGCTGGGGGACGCCATCCTGGGTGACAGCAACTGGCAGTTCGATATCAGCATCCATATGGGCGCCGGCGCCTATATCTGTGGTGAGGAGTCGGCGCTGATCGAGTCACTGGAAGGTAAACGCGGCACACCCCGCAACCGGCCACCCTACCCGGTCACGGCGGGATACCTGCAACAGCCCACCGTGGTCAACAACGTCGAGACCCTGTTTTCAGCCGCCCACATTGCCGCCCGGGGTAGCGCCTGGTTCGGCACCTCCGGCGCCGGTGGCACCAAGCTGCACAGCGTCAGTGGCCATTGCGAACGGCCGGGCATTTATGAGTTTCCCGTCGGCTGCAGCGTCGGGGAAGTCGTCACTGCCGCCGGTGGTGATGGGGCCATTGCCGTACAGGTAGCCGGTGCCGCGGGCGAATTACTGCTGGCAGAGGAGTTTCAGCGCTGTATCGACCTGAACACGCTGAAAACCAGTGGCTCTTTTATCATTTTTGGCCCTGATCATGACCTGTTCACCACCACGGCCAACTTCACGCGCTTCTTTGCCCACGAAACCTGCGGTTTTTGCGCCCCGTGCCGGACGGGAACCCAGCTGGCGCGTTCCGTGGTCGATCGCATGGCCGCGGGACGGGCCTTTGGCCGGGATCGCGAGGCCATAGACCGGCTTATCGACGTAACCCCCGCGCTCAGCCACTGTGGGCTGGGGGGCACCGCCATGAATCCATTACGCGACCTGCGCGACAAATGTCCGCAGCGCTACCAGGCGCTGTTCTCCGAGGATGACACCTCGGTACTCCACTTTGACCTGGAGCAGGAACTGAGTGAAATAAAAACGCTCACCGGCGAGATTCCAGAGGCCGAACAATGACCGACACCATTACCATTGACGACCACCAGGTGCCCTTTGAAGCCGGGCAAACCATCATGGAAGCCGCGCGCGCAGCGGGGCTTTACATAGAACACCTGTGCTACAACCCGGCGTACCAGCCACACGGTAGCTGCAAGCTCTGCTCGGTCAAGGTGGACGGGGTGATCCAGACAGCCTGCACCATGCCGGCAATCGCCGGGCAGAAGGTGGAATCCGATTCGCCAGAGATGAAATCCCGACGCAAGACCCTGGTCGAGATGATTTTCGCCGAGGGGAATCACTACTGCGCGTTCTGCATCAAGAGCGGCAGCTGCGACCTGCAGGCCCTGGCCTATCACCTGGATATGCATGAAAACAGTTTCAATCATCGCTACCCCGTGCGCGTCATTGATGCATCACACCCGGACCTGATTCTGGACCACGATCGCTGCATTTTCTGTGGCCTTTGTATTCGCGCCAGCCGCGACCAGGACCACAAGAACGTCTTCACCATGGCCGGCCGCGGCAAGGCAACCCGGCTGGCCGTCAACAGCGAGACGGGAAAGCTGGGGGACAGCACCATTGCTGCTGACGACGCCGCCGCACACGTGTGCCCGGTGGGCGCAATCATGCCCAGGCGTGGCGCTTACAGTACACCTATCGGCGAGCGCTATTTCGATGCCAGGGGCATCGATGAGATCGACAACGCCTCAGGGAAACTGTGACGTGATACAGCGCGAGCCCGGACAGAAAATCCGCATTGCCAGTTGCTCACTGGCAGGCTGTTTCGGCTGCCACATGTCCATGCTCGACATCGACGAACTGGTGGTCGAAGTGGTGCACCATCTGGAATACTGTCGCGGCCCGCTCAATGACGTGCGCGAACTGCGCGATGTGGATGTCGGCGTGGTGGAAGGCGCGCTCTGCAACGAAGACAACGTCAAGGTGCTGGAGCAGTTTCGGGCCAATTGCGATCTACTGGTGGCGGTGGGCGCATGCGCCATCAATGGTGGCCTGCCCGCCATGCGCAACCATTTCGGACTCACCGCCTGCCTCAAGGAAGCCTACCTGGACGCGGAGGGCGTGGTGAACCCGGAAATTCCCCGTGATGCGGAATTACCACGACTTCTCAACCGGGTGCGGCCAATACAGGAAGTCGTCAAGGTGGACTACTTCCTGCCCGGCTGTCCACCCCCGGCAGCGGCATTCACCGAACTGTTCACTGCGCTCATCGAGGGCCGCGAACCTGCATTTGACGAAGACATGGTTCGTTTCGACTGATTACCAGCACAGGAGCAGCACAGTGACACGAGACATGGAATCAGCTTCGCAACCGGAGAAACTCACGCGCTATGCGGTCGATCCGATCACCCGGGTGGAGGGGCATGGCAAGGTCACCCTGTTGCTGGACGATGAGCGACGCGTACGGCAGGCGCGCCTGCATATCGTCGAGTTTCGCGGCTTCGAGAAGTTTATCCAGCAGCGCCCCTATACTGAAGTACCGGTGCTGGTACAGCGGTTATGCGGCATTTGCCCGGTAAGCCACCATCTTGCCGGTGCCAAGGCGGTGGACATGCTCGCCGGCTACCTGCCACAGGACCTTACCCCGACGGCCACCAAGTTGCGGCGCCTGCTGCATTTTGGCCAGACGCTGCAATCCCACTCCCTGCACTTTTTCCACCTTTCCTCCCCGGATCTCCTGTTTGGCTTTGAAGACAAGGCCGCGCACAGGCAACTTTCGAGCGTCATCGAGGAACACCCGGATATAGCCCTCAAGGGCGTCAAACTGCGCAAGTTCGGCCAGCAGGTCATCCAGGCGCTGTGCGGCAAGCGCATCCATGGCACGTTCTGCCTGCCCGGCGGCGTAAACAAGCCGCTCTCCGAGCACCAGCGACAGGCCCTGCTGCAGGACGTGGACCAGGTCGTGAGTTGGGCAGAAGGCGCCGTGGTACTGAGTCGCCGCCTGTTCCTTGCCAATGCCGACTACCATCGCCAGTTCGGTACCGTCCACGCCAACAAACTGGGAATGATCTCGCCCAATGGCAGCCTGGAGCTTTACCACGGCGGCCTGCGCCTGAAAGACGCCAGCGGAAAGCTGCTTGCCGACCATATCAACTATCTGGGTTACCAGGACCTGATCCGCGAGGAGGTCAAGGACTGGTCCTACATGAAATTCCCTTTCATCCGCACAATGGGCACCGAGCGCGGCTGGTACCAGGTTGGCCCACTTGCGCGCATTAACAATTGCGACTTCATCAAGACGCCGCTGGCCGAGGAAGCCCGCCGGGAGTTCATGGCCGAGGGCGACGGCGGCCCGGTAAATGCCACCCTGGCATTCCACTGGGCACGCACCATCGAGGCCCTGCACTGCGCAGAATCCATTCGCGCGTTGTTGCGCGACGAAGCGATACGCGGCACCAACCTGATGAGCGAAAAACGTCCCAACGAGCGGGAACAGGGCATCGGCGTGATCGAGGCGCCGCGGGGCACGCTGTTCCACCACTACTGGCAAGACGCCGACGGACTGCTGAAAAAAGCCAACCTCATTGTTTCCACTACCAATAACAACACCGCCATGAACGAGTCTGTGCGCCAGGTCGCCCGCACCGCTTTCGATGGACGGGAAGTCACCGAGGGCCTGCTCAACCAGGTAGAAGTAGCGATCCGCGCCTACGACCCCTGCCTGTCCTGCGCCACCCATGCCCTGGGCAAGATGCCGCTGCGTATAGAGGCCATCAATCCGGACGGCAGCCTGCTGAGCAGCCTGATACGCAACGGCACAGGGAGTTACCAGCGCCCGGTGAGCGAATGACGACGACAGTATTTGCCTGGGGCAACCCATCGCGCGGTGATGACGCCGCCGGACCGTGGCTGGCGGAGGTACTGCGTCGCAACAGGCCAGCGGATGTGTTGCTGGTGGAAGACTTCCAACTTCAAGTCGAGCACCTCCTGGATTGCCGCGCCGCAGGACTGCTGCTGTTTCTTGACGCGCGAGCAGACCCTGCCCCGGGGGTGCTGTTTCGGGAGGTAACCGCCGTCGAGACTCTGTCACACACCAGTCACGCGCTGGCACCGGCTGAACTTCTTGGCTACTACAGCCGCACTTTCCGCGGCGAGCAACCGCCACCGGCCTTTGAACTGAGCGTGGCCGGCAACTGTTTCGAACTGGGCTCACCCATGTCAGCCGCGACGCACCGGGATTGCCAACAGGCGGCCGACTTGATCAACCGGCTACTGCAGCGCCCTGAACCCCGCGCCTGGCGTCAACTGCTGACCCGCAAATGAGCCGACGCCTGCGCGCGCAGACCGGCACTAATTGACCATGCCACGCCCCGAGAGCATGTCATCCATTTGCTGCAGCGCAGAGACGAGTTCCTGCACCGCCAGTTCGGTGCCGCGAAAGTATTCCTCGGCCATGGGCGCAATGGCACACTCCGACGGTAGCGGCTGTTCCGCTTCCAGCATCTGGTAAAGCCTGGGGATAAACACAAACTGCAGCCACTGGGGCAAGCTGAGAGTATCTACACAAAAGGGCTCGTTAGAGGCCAACGCCGCACTCGAGGGGGGAATTTTGTCCCACAGACCGAGCTGGCGTAGCTGGCCCTCGATGTCGATCAGTATTTCTGCCACGTCCGTGCGCATACCTGGCCTCTGTAGTGATATCTGCATTCTAACGCCAAAGCATGGCATTTTTGACCCATGCATCCAGCAAAGGTAATCTTATCGCTGGCGCGGCGGGTGTAGTTCAATGGCAGAACGGCAGCTTCCCAAGCTGCATACGGGAGTTCGATTCTCCTCACCCGCTCCAGATACCGCAGTGCCGGGCGCCTCTCATCACCCTCGCTACAGGAGCGCTTCACCGCCATGCAGGTCGTATCCACCAATAGAGCTGGCCGGCGCTTGATTGAATACCGCGGTAAAGAGTACGCGACCGGCATCTTCAAGACCCCGACACGGGAAGCATTACGGGTGACATGTGCCGGCGTTGAAGGCGATGCTGTCTGCGACCTGAACAACCACGGCGGTGTACACAAGGCTGTTTACGCTTTTTCAATTGGCCACTACCCCTATTGGCGCCAAAAGCTCGGGCAGGCCACGCTGGATGCTGGCGCATTCGGGGAAAACCTGACCTTCAGTGACCTGCCGGAAGAGGACATCTGTATCGGCGATCAGCTGCACATCGGCAACACCCTGCTGCAAGTCAGCCAACCCCGCGTACCCTGCTTCAAGCTGGGTGTCGCACTGGGCGACGAGAGAGCGCCGGCCTTGTTCACGCGCCACCTGCACACCGGCGTTTACTTCCGCGTGCTGGAGGAAGGGAATATCAGCGTTGGCGACCACGCAGAGGTGGCCTACCGACATCCCGTCGCCCTCAGCGTCTACCGCTTGTTCCGTGCCTGCTTCGACAACACCTTCAACGACGCAGCGGAAGTATTGGCAGTCGCGGCCACGATTCCCGAGCTGGCCCCGGAGTGGCAGGAAAAGGTAGTGACCGGGCTCGCGCGCAGGCAGCGAGGCTAACGTGCCAGTTCCAGACGGAACGGAGGCAGCGATTCCAGGATCGCGCGGCCGTATCGCCGGCTAATGACGCGACGGTCCAGCAGCGTTACCCTGCCGGTGTCGCTCTCTGTGCGCAGCAGGCGCCCCGCAGCCTGCACCAGGCGCAGGGCCGCATCCGGCACACTGATTTCCATAAACGGGTTGCGCCCCTGGGCTTCCACCCACTCGGCGAGGGCCGCCTCCAGCGGACTATCGGGGACGGCAAAGGGAATTTTCGCAATAACCACGTGGCGGCAATAGTCGCCGGGCAAATCCACCCCTTCGGCAAAACTGGCCAGGCCGAATATAATGCTGCCGTCGCCCTCATCGACCCGCTCACGATGCCGGCGCAGGATCTCCTGCTTGCTGTAGTCGCCCTGCAGCAGGATGCGCTCGCCCAGCGTCGCAGCAAGCCCCTCGTGTACATCGAGCATCTGCCGCCGTGAAGAGAACAGCACCAGGCTGCCCTCGTCCGGCTGCAATATATCGGGTAGCGTGGCAACGATGGCATCCGTGTGCGCCTGCGCATCGCCGGGCTCGCAATCCATCGCCGGCACGGCGAAAACAGCATTGCTGTAGTCGAATGGGCTGGCGACCTGCTTGTAGCAGGCGTCGCGCGGCGAACCGGAGTGCAATATAAAACGCTCAAAAGAGTTCAGGGCAGTAATCGTGGCAGAGGTAATGACAACGCCCGCTGCCCGGGTCCAGAGATTGTCCTGAAGAATATCCTGCGCCAGTATCGGGCTGCAGCGTAGGTCAAAGCCATACTGTCCGCCGGCAGTAAGCATGGTAATCCAGCGCGCCATCGGCGCCGCTTCCTGCTCGGGGTCCTGTGCATAGGCCTCCCACAGCGCCTGCGCTCCCTCCGAACGTCCCAGCATGCCGCCAACATTGATGTGCCAGGTTTCGATATCGCTCTTTGCCAGGTTGGAGAATTCGTCATCCAGCGCGGCCTCCAGGGCGGCTTCCATACGCGCAAACACGCCGCTGATGTTCTGGAACTGGCTGGCGAGGGTCTGCGCCAGCGATAGCAGGTCCGGCGGGACAACACCGTGCTCAAACCGTATCTGGGGATCGTCGCGAGCGCCATCGAGGTCAACATGCTCAAACAGGCCAGCCACGAGCTGCTCAGCCGCCTGCAGGCTACTCACTGCCTCATCCAGTTGTGCCGGCAACAGCTGCAGTGGCCGCTCCAGCGCGTCCAGGGTCGCCAACAGGGCTGCGCCCTGGGCGAGCGCTTTTTTCGCGTCCTGCAGCCATGCGGCAGTCGTATGCAGACGACAGAAACTGGAGAAGTGTGACAGCGCCTTGTCCGGCAGGTGGTGCCCCTCATCGAACACGTAGATGCTGTCTTCCGGGGGTGCCAGGATCGCACCGCCGCCCAGCGCCAGGTCTGCCAGTACCAGGTCGTGATTGGTAACGATGATGTCAGCGTTCTGCAGTTCGTCGCGGGCGCGAAAGAAACTGCACTGGGAGATATTCGGACAGCGACGCCCGGTGCATTGGGCGTGGTCGGTAGTGACCGGGTACCAGACACCCTCGGCCACATTGTCCGGCCAGTTGTCCCGGTCCCCATCCCACTGGCCGCGACCGAGGGCGTCGATCATCGCATTGTAAATCGGTATTGCCTCATCGCTGGTAGCAGCGGCCATACCCTCTGGTTGCAGGTCCAGCATGCCGCTTTCACCCTGGTTATCCATGAGCAGGCGATCGAGCTTGGACAGGCAGACATAGCGCCGGCGACCCTTGGCCAGGGCGAAGGTGAAATCCAGGCCACTGTGGTGCCTGATATCCGGCAGGTCCTTGTAGACGAACTGTTCCTGCAGAGCAATGGTGGCGGTGGCCACCACCAGGCGTTTGTCCAGTGCCTGCGCCATGGGTATCGCGGTGACCGCGTAGGCAATTGTCTTGCCGGTCCCCGTTCCCGCTTCGATTACGCAGACAGCGGGTGCGTCGCTGGAAGGCGCGCCGGGGCCGGGAATACGGCCCAGTGCATTGGCGATCTCAGCAATCATCTGCCGCTGACCCCAGCGCGGGGTCAACTGCTTGCTGTCCATCAGGCGCGAGTAGGCCTGGCGGATCTCGTCCTTTAAGGCATCGGTCAGCAAGGGTAGTGCACAGGTTCCTGGTCTTCGACCCGATCCAGTTTACTCACCACCGCATTGGCGTAGATCGCCAGGGCGTAGGGTCGTTGCGCCTCGGGCAGGGCATCAATGCGCGCCCTGAACTCGGCCTCACTCACATCGCCATCCTCGCTGTACAGGCCTTCAGGGCGGGGCGCATGTTCCGCGTACAGGATGTCATAGGCATAGAAGTTGGTTGGGTGCAGGCAATACAGGTCGATAATCTGCCTGTCGATCTGCTGCGCGACATGGTCGGCATCCTCGAATTCGGCTCCCAGCGGCGTCCCGAAAGACACATGAACCCGGCCTTTCTGCCCTGAAATGCCGCGGCCGATGGAGGCGACATCTTCCTGTTCGCCCTTCTGGTAACTGCCGGTATTCGCCAACTCGCTGAGCTCATTGGCCTTGAGGGCATCGCAGGGGTCCAGTTCATAGGAAATGGCAACGGGTACAATGCCGAGGCTGGCTATATGCTCGCCGAAACTCTGCGTACTCTTGTCGCGACTCATACCCAGCATCTTGATGACAGCCGGCTCCGTACGATCCAAGCCGTCCTTGGCCCGGCCCTCGCGCTGGGCGAGCCAGACCGGGGCGTTGTCGTGTAGCAGGGAGTGCTGGATGTACCGGGACAACAGCCTGGAGGCGGCCAGCAACTCGCGCGGACCATTGACCGACCGCTTTACGATGAAACTCTTGTTGAGCCGCATCAGGTCAGACACCCAGGGCTTGGTCAGCAGGTTATCGCCAATAGCGATACGCACAGTGTCGTGCCCGCCCTTGTGCAAGGCATAGTTGGTGAAGGCCGGATCCATGGCGATATCGCGATGATTGCTGATAAACAGGTAGGCGCGCGCCGGATCCAGTTGCTCCAGCCCTGATACGGTAAATCCGCCACTGGTGCTCTCTATCATCGCGTCCATATAGGTCTTGATGACCATCTGCATGCTCTGCACATCGCGCACCGACCTTAACTGGCGCCGCAGCGCGCGGCGCACCAGCCACCGCGCCAACCCGGGCCAGCGCGCGTACAACCTGGCTGACTGGAAACTGGCCAGGGCATCGTGGAGCTCGCTGTCCGCCAACAACCGCGCGAGCACATCGGGCACTTCGTCATCCCGGTACGGGCGAATGTCAGCATAGGGGTCAGTCAAGGGAAGTCCTCACCGGGGAAAGCCGATCACCTTACCCAAAATCACCTCCCGCGTCATCATCGTCGCTGCTCAAAAGCGCTGACGAGAGACATCCTTTCTGCTACCCTGCGCCGCTTCAACAACAACGTAAACAACGTACTCTGGAGGAATTATGGAAGCCGCTTCAGCCGCGCTGGTCACCCTCGGCGGGGCCACCCTGCTGGTCAGTTGGATTATGCTGCTGATCACATCCTGGAAGGATGACTATGCCTGGGGGCTTTGCACCCTGTTTCTGCCGCCGCTGTCGTACCTTTACGCGCTGGCCCGGCTGGACAAAGCCGGTGATGCCCTGCTGGTGGCCGTCGCCGGCTGGGTCATGATCTTCTTCGCTGTCGGCTAGTCACTCGGCGTCAGCACTGCGGAGGCCCTTGCCCGGCAACACGGCCTCCTCCTCTCCAGCGCAATACTGCAGAGCAGCCACGCTGCAACATTTCGGGTAACGCGGACCAAAATGTTACCCTTTTTCACAAAATCATTACCAAAAAGTAACACCCTTGCTTCACGGCGCGGCTTATAATGCCTCCTCCTGGCCTCGAGCATTCCCTTTCGGTCAGTCCATAGTGAAATATTGAGGTTATTGTGATGAATTTCATCAAACTCGCGGCATTTGCCGCAATGGCATCATTTGCTGCCGGCAGCCTGGCTGCGAAACCCACCAGCATCGTTTTCGATGCCAACCATGAAACAGCGGACGGCACTGCCTATTCCACCTATTACGTGAAATGCTCCAACGGCAAAAAGCTGGAGTTGACCGCCTGGAACAATCGCAAGAAGTGGTGCGTTGGTGACGCCAGCAGCGAACAGTGCGAAAAGAAACAGATCAAGGCTGCGAAAGCGGCATGCAAGGCAGCCTGAGGCTAGGCACCCAGGCGCCGGACCGTCGCCGCGCCGGCCGCCTAAGCTGAAAGCCTACGCCAGATAGCGCCCTTTGAGTTCGGCCAGTTCGGCCGGGCCCAGACCCAGCGCTTCCCGCAGATAGGTCTCCACGGAATCGTAATTCTGCTCGATACTGGCCAGCGCCCTGGCCAGGTAATCTTCGTGGACCTCCAGCATGGGCCTGATGGCTTCGGCGTCGACGTGCTCCATGCCGTATTTGCGCCGCAGCCTCTCCATTTCGCGCTCGGGACTGAAATAGCGGGCGGTAAGCATGTAGTCGCGCATCACTACCTCGCGAGGCACCCCCAGGGCCAACAGCACCAGCGCTGCTGCAAAGCCGGTGCGATCCTTGCCAGCCGCGCAATGCACCAGGAAACGTGCGTCCTCCAGTTCCAGAATTTCACGGAACATCCGGGCATAGGTCTCGCGCTGTCCCTCTGCGAAGTCGCGATTGATTTCCACCATGAAATCAAACATCGCCTGGCGCTCGAACGCGAGCTTACCTTCCCCCTGCCTGTCCGCCTCCTCGAAGAAGCGGGAATTGCTGCCGGGAATTATCGGCAGGCTTGCCACTCGCAATGGGCGCTCCCCCGGCAGCCTTGAAGGGTCTGTCGCCTGCTCTTCCTCACGACGGAAGTCACAGATCAGGTCCAGTTCCAGACTGGCCAAGAGGTCGATATCGCGGTCGCTGAGTGTGGACAGCTGACCGGAGCGGTACAGGTAACCCCACTTGACCCGCCGACCATCCGCCGTGCCGTAACCTCCAAAATCGCGAAAATTGGGCGTACCCTCCAGGCCGAGCCTGCGCTCTGAAGCCAGCACCTCGTTGCCATGCTGGTCGCTGAGGCGAAAAAAGTGCCGACTGCCCTCCGGCAAGCCTCGCACCCGTGCTTTCGGCTGGCCTGGCAGCACCTCCACGTCGGCCTCGACCGCCGGCTGGATACTGACCTGCGTCTGCGGGTGGCTGGCCTCCCACTCGATGTGATAGTCGCCGTCGGCGTCGCGCCAGATATGTACTGCATCTGAATTCAACATAAGCCTGAATTTCCTAGTTTTGCCTGGCCATTATCGGGGTGGCGCTGCTGCCGGCTCACTCCCCGCGATAGGCGAACACCGATTTGAGCAGGGTGCGAATCAGCGTCAACTGCTGTGCCAGCGCCTCGTCACTGAAGGGATCCTGACCCAACAGGTCCCGGTACATCGGTGCCATCGTCACATAGGACATGACCAGGTTATTGAATGCCATCACCGCCCACGGTTGCAGACCCAGGCGCGACAGGTGGCCAAAGTAGTCACCGTCCATCGCTTCATCGCCGGGCGCCCTGAACATCGGGCTGAACAGTCGTTCGATAATCTCATTGGTATGCGGCCCCCCGGACAGCGCCGCGTGTTGCAGCAGCTTGGCCAGGTTGGGGTTGGCGTGGTGCTGTCGCACGATCGCCTCGACCCACTCGATCACATGCTCCTGGTCCAGTGCCTGCGCGGACTGCAGCGCCTGCAGCGGCCTGCCGAACTCCTCCAGCAACCGCTCCAGCACAGCCTCGTACAAGGCCTCCTTGTTGCGGAAATGGTTGTACAGACTGGGAGAACGGATACCCACGCGATCAGCCACCTCCCCCAGGGAGGTAGCCGCGTAACCCTTCTGCGCGAACAGGTCTTCAGCGGCATCGAGAATGCGTTCAGAGGTCCTCAGGGGGGCTGTATTCTGGCTTATCGATTCGGTCACTATGGGGCGCCACGGGAGGTCCGGCAGCATGGACCGGAACGGTAACTAATAACCATTAGTATACCCTCGCGCCACGCCTGATAACAACGGGCTCGAAGATAAGGCCACAGCGCATCTCAGCCGTCGGCACAGGGCGCTTGCCACGCGTTCATCCGGTTGACAAGCGGCGGGCTAATGTGAATAATCGCGCCTCCTGATTTCCAGACCTCCAGAGGACAACGACAGTGGCCAACTCACCACAAGCCAAAAAGCGCGCCCGTCAAGCGGAAAAGCGTCGCACACACAATGCCAGCCTGCGCTCGCTGGTGCGTACCAACATCAAGAAAGTACTGGCCGCAGTAGATGCCGGTGACTCCGAGCAAGCCAAAGCAGCCTACTCTGCTGCAGTGCCGGTCATAGACCGCATGGCGGACAAAGGCATTATCCACAAGAACAAGGCTGCCCGGCACAAGAGCCGCCTGAATGCCCAGGTCAAGGCACTCTCTGCCTAAGCTTTCACACGAACACAAAAAAGCCGGCTTAACCGCCGGCTTTTTTGTTTGTCTGCCCTGAAGGGCTGAGCCCGGGCGCGACGCTCACGCCACCCCCGCCGCACTGCCAGCTTCACTTCACGCGGCCGTACTGGACGCCGAGTCAGCCGCCGCTTTGTCGTGAAACTCCGCCAGCATGCTCTGCTCATGTGACTGCGCTTCCGCCGTATCCAGGGGGCGCTCCAATGCGGCCCAGTTGATATCGCCATCAGTGGCAAGATTCTCGTATTCGAGGATTCCCAGCTCCTCAAACTTGGGCCGGATCTTGTCGGTCATCAATCCGATGCGTTTCAGGTTCGGCACCACTCGCTGGAACAGCAGGTTGCGGAACGTCGACATCACGAATCCGTCCAGAACCCGACGACGCGCATCCTCCACGTCCCACCCGAAGTGGGCAAAAACGTCTGTGGCGACCAGGCGCTCCCGACTGACCACGCAGGCTTCATAGGCAAACTGTGCACGCTCCTCGCGCTCCTCGTCAGACAGGGTGCCGACAAACTCTTCAAGATAGTTGACGCCAAAGGTGACATGACGCGCTTCATCGCGGGTCACCAGGTAAACCACATCCTTGAGCACGGGGTCAGGCGTGGTCTCCCGGGTTGTATTGAACGCGGACAGCGCCAGGCCCTCGATCACGATCTGCATACCAATAAACTTCATGTCCCAGCGTTCATCGGTGAGAATCTTGTCGATAATGCTCTTCAGGTGCGTATTGATGGGATACATCATGCCGACACGCTGCTGCAGGTACTTGTTGAACACCTCCACGTGGCGCGCCTCGTCGAAGGTCTGCGAACCCGCATACAGCTTGGCATTCAGCGTCGGAGCGCAGGAACACAGCTGCGAAGCCACCAGCAGGGCCCCCTGCTCGCCATGCAGGAACTGCGACAGGCTCCAGGCGTTGCTGTGCATCCAGTACTGCTTCTTCTCCTCCTCACTCAGCGCCATGTAGGGAGGATAGTCGGTAAGATTCATCAGCTCAGCCTGGGTCGCATGATCGATTTCCGGGAAAGGACGGTCCCAGTCGATATCCATTTCCGGGTCCCAGTTCAACTGCTTGCCCAGGTCGTACAGCTTCTTGATGCGGTCATCCTGCACCGTGTAATCCCAGTTGTAGGAACCGGTCAGCGGTGTCTGGAAAATCTCGGCAATATGGTCGACATCGCCTGAGGTGAGGCGGTCTTCCATGTCTGGTGTGATGCCGGGGTTATCAGCGCCGGCGAAGGTCTGGATCTTGCGGGGTGTATTTTCGTGCCATTCTACTTTCATCGTTCTCACCTGGGTTGACGTAACCGAGGCTTCACTATGATCCAAGGTTTTCCGAGCAACAAGGTAAAGTATTGTCATTTTATGGTCATATGTGGCCAAATAGGGATATGCCGACAAGCACGACACCCGCACAGTACGTTCTGATACTTCTCGATCTCGCCGAGCAGGCAGGTTGTGAGCGCGAGCGCCTGCTGCATGACACCACGCTTGCGCGCACGGGAATCGAGCGCATCGGGGCCAGGGTAGAAGACCGGGACTTCACGCAACTCGCTCACAATGCGCTGGCCTTGACCGGCGATGCGGACCTCGGGCTGCAACTGGGCATGCGCATGAATCTCGGCGCCCATGCCATCCTGGGCCAGGCCTTCATGACCTGCAGCAACCTTGGCGAAGCCATCGACCTGTTCATCAAGTACCACCACCTGTTGTCGTCCAGCCTCGACGTGTCATTCACCAACGATGGCGTCGACTGCTGTTTCACCTCCATGGAGTCTACCTACGATCTGCCGCAGCATTTCTCCTACGAACTACTCTACTCGGCTTTCCTGAATACCCTGCGCGGCCTGCTGAATATGCCGGAGCTGGAAATGCAGGTGGATTTACCCTATCCCCCGCCAGACCACGCAGACCGCTACCGGGAGGTATTCGGCGACAGTGTCCGTTTCAACCAAAGCCGGGGCAGCGTGCGTTTCGCCGCCGACTTGATGGCGGCAGCGCTGCCCTCCTCCAACCCGGCCCTGCGCTCGCTTTACGAGCAGGAGTGTGAACGCCTGCTCGCAGACCTCCAGGAGGAGAGTTCCGTCGGCCAGCAGACACTGAGATTGCTGCGCAAACTGGAGGGGCAGTACCCGCAGATGCCCCAGATTGCCCAGATGCTTAACCTGAGCCCGCGCACCTACCGCCGCCGCCTGCAGCAGGAGGGTGAGTCTTTCCAGGAATTGCTGGACCAGGTCCGGGCCGAGCACGCCACGCACTACCTGCGCAACAGTCGCCTGCCACTGTCGACCATCGCCTACATGGTCGGTTTCAACGACACTTCGAATTTCCGACGCGCCTACTTCAAGTGGACCGGGCGCACACCGCGTGAGGTGCGGCGTGAGCACTAGAGCACTGGCTGTGCATGTCGGCTCGGAAGCGGCCGAACGCCTCGCTGCGAACGGCTGGGACGCAAACCTGTTTTCACTGCTTCTGGGCGCGTCCGGCGGGCCGAAGTGGTTTATCCTCGCCCAGCTTGACCGATTCCTGTTCGGGGATTTCCTGCAGCGCAGCCAGCGCCCGCTCTCTGCCCTGGGCTCATCCATAGGCTCATGGCGACACGCCTGCCTGGCACAGGATGACCCGGTCGCCGCCATGGATCGCATGCAAGAGGGTTATCTCTACCAGCACTACCAGAGTGCCCGCCCCAGTGCAGAAGAGATCAGCACGGTCAGCAAGTCCATTTTGCAAAGCACGCTCGGCCCCGGAGGTGCGGCTGCCATTGCCGGCCACACTTCCATCACCAGCCACATCGTCACCGCGCGCGGGCGCGGACCCTCCGGCTCCCAATCCACAGCGGCACTGGCCACCGGTATGGGCGCGGCTGCCCTGGGTAACATGGTAAGTCGCAAGCTGCTTCGGCATCACTTCCAGCGGGTGGTGTTTCACAGCGGCCAGCGCGCAGCGCCAGATCTGGCGCTGCACGACTTCCAGACTGCCTACTGTGCATTACAGGAGCAGACGGTGTTGCCGGCACTTCATGCCAGTGGCGCCATCCCGTTCGTGCTCACGGGTGAGCGCGATATCCCCGGAGCACCGCCAGGACAATACTGGGACGGTGGCATCATCGATTACCACTTCGACCTGTCGCAATTCCAGGGCCAGGGGCTGATCCTGTATCCTCACTTCCGCGACCGCGTGGTCCCGGGCTGGTTCGACAAATTCCTGCCGTGGCGTCACAGGTCAGTTACGCAGGCATCAAGACTGGTGCTGCTGTGTCCCAACGACGCCTTCGTCGCCGGCCTGCCACAGGGCAAGATCCCCGATCGCGGTGATTTCAGTCGCTTCGGTGAGGAGGAGCGTATTCGCTACTGGGAAGACTGCATCGAGGCCAGCAAGGCGATGGCCGACGAATTTGCCGAGCTAATCAGCGGACCGAATCCACTGGCAGGGGTGGTTATCCACGATTGATTCAGGTGATGTGCTCGTCCAGGTAGCGCTGTATTTCACGCCGCAACGGCGCCTCAAACATGGAGGTGAGCAAGCCCAGGCGCACGGACACGTCGATCAGGTCGTCGTGGAAGGACAGCACGCCGTCAACGCCAGCGCCTTTTATCTTCACCCGGTCGCCATCCCAATAGGAACGCACGCCGTGCTCCCGGGCCAGGCTGTCGGCCAAATCCTCGGCAGCGGCCCGTATATCTTCCTTGGGCATGGTATAGGGCTTGGTCAGACGGAATCCTGCCACGGGGTCACCTCATGAGTTTTCGGCAAGTATAGTGCACGACATAGCGCAGTACACGCACTCTCCCGCTTATTCGAATACGCCACCGGCGAGCTTGAACGCCTGACCACAGCACTCTTCGCTTTCCATTCGATCCACGATGGGCGCGGCCTCACTGTAGGCCGCAGTGCGCTTGCCATCAGGAAGATCAAACACCGCAATCGCACGCCTTTGCTCTCCCAGGTGAATCACCGTGTAGCCGGCAACCTCGGCCGGCCCCTCATAGTCGGCAACCAGTTCGCGCACATCACTGGCCTCGCGTACCTGCGCCGTGACATCGTCAAACACCCACCCGTCAGGATTGGGCTCGGTTGACCACAGCGCCACACCCTGTTTGGTCAGCATACCGCTTACCGTTGTCACCAGCCCCACCTCTCCCGGCTGCTGGCGCAGCAACTGCGCCATGCGCGCCGTCGCCTGGTAAACAAAGTTGTTAAGCGGACCGCCGCCGAATGTCATACCGCCGGTGACGGTGAGGTCGCCCTCGCCGGACATGCCGAATTCGTGCAGCTGTGAACGCACCGCCATTGGGAAACAGGAGTACAGCTCGCGCAGGCGGATATCGTCAAACGAGCACCCCGCCCGCTGCATAGCCGTTTCACCGGCTATCCGGAAACCGTGGCAGCGCCCGAGCTCACCGCGGCTGGAAACATTGGACATGAAGTTGGATTCGGCGAACGCCTGCGGGAATACCCAGCGCTCGCGAGGGATGCCCAGTTCCTCTGCCACGGCCACGCTACAGAAGATAAGCCCGGCACCCTGGTCCACGTTCCACTGGCTGTTGTGCAGCTTGGTATAGGGAAAGGCCAGCATGCGATTACCCGGAGAGGGGTCACGGATGGTCTCTGCGGCCACCGGCTCGTCTACCCAGGCGTCCGGATTCTGCGCGGCGATTTCGCTGAAACGGTGATACATTTTGGCCATTTCGCTGCGATGCTGGTCCGGGGTCATGCCCTGCTCGAAGCGCAGGGCGCTGTCCATAATGGCATAGAAGCCCACCGGCATACCCAGGCCTGCGGCTGATTCCACTTCTGACCAGATTTCGTTTTCCGGCAACAGGGCCACGTCCGGATCCGCATCCTGCTGCACCGTCTCTGCGGCCTCCTCCCCGGCGCGGCTGGCGCACTGGGCCCGGTACTTGGCCTCGGCGCCGGTTACCAGCACCACTCCCGTCTCACCCGTGCTGATCTTCTCGCAGGCGCGGGTCAGCAGGGTCTGCTGGGAAACACCGATCTCTGCAAGCACGGAGCGGGCCGACGCGGCGCCCAGGGCGTCCGCGAGCAGCCGCGCGGGGTCACTGTATCCCCAGATACCCTTGGGTACGAGAATTTCCCCTGCCCGGCGCAACAGTTCGGTCGAGCCGGCGTCATCTGCGGCATCGCGCAGAGTGCGCTCCATAATGGCCACCGGTTCCAGGGCCTGTCGATGGTCGGGATTTTTTTGCTGAAAGGCGGCCACACCTACCAACACTGGAGTCGTCGGTTTCATGCTCGCTCCTTGATAAATTCGCCAGCATACCACTCCAGCATGGCAATTTTTTCCTGCAGAGACTTGTCTGCCTCCATCTCATAGACATTGCGGAATCCGATGACGACGTCGGTGACACCCAGTGCCTCCAGCTTGTGGATACCCTCTTCGGTGAAGGCATCCTGGCCGGTAGTAAAAATACGGAAGGGTCGGTCTGCGGTGCCGTACTCTTCACGCAACTGGTTGATGCGAGCGATGAAACCCTGCAGCTGCTGCAGATCGGCCCCCGCGCACATCCAGCCATCGCCAACTCGCGCCGCGCGCTTGAGCGCCACGTCCGCGTGCCCGCCAATCAACAGCGGCGTGGGCGTACCGGTGACCGGACACATCTTGTTGGCCGGCATCTGCAGTAACTCACCCTGGTAACCGAAGAATTCGCCGCTCTCCAGGCCACGCAGGATATCAATCTGCTCATCGAAGCGTTTGCCACGCCGCTCCCAGGGCACGCCGCACACGGCGAAATCCTCTTCCCAGGGGCTGATACCAATGCCGAAATCAAAGCGATTGCCCGACAGTGCCTGGATACCCTGCACCTGCTTGGCAACAACGGGCGCCTGGCGCACGGCCAGCTTGTAGACGAATGTCGCCAGCCTGATCCGCTCGGTGACCGCCGCCATGGCGCTGACGGCGATCAGCGACTCCACGAAGGGGATGCTTTCGAGGAACTCACGCGAGCCGTCCTTGTTGTAAGGGTACTTCGAGCTTGCTTCCTGCGGGTAGCAAATGCTGTCTGGTATAGCGATACCATGATAACCGGCTGCCTCAGCGGCCTGGGCCATGGGCAAGTAATGATCGGGGTCACACATGCCCACCTGCAAACTGAATCTCATTCACACCTCCTGCTGTCTCGCTGTAGAATCCGCCAGAATCGGTCGTCACTGTAGCGGCTGTCGCTCCCGGGGTCTGCAATATCGCGAAAATTGACTGCGGCGGCCTCAAATGCTGAACTCGCCTGCTGTCGATACGAAACCAACTTGGCGCAAGATCAATTTCCCACTTTCAACCCGAGTAATCCAGACATGACCGAAACGGCCCCTGCAGACCGCAATCGCACACAACGCTTCCTGTTCGAGGAAGCCGATATCCGCGGCGAAATAGTGCAGCTGGGCGGAGCCTATCGCGAAATCGTGGAAATCCACCAGTACGCGCCCGGTGTCAGTCGCCTGCTGGGTGAATTCATGGCGGCAGCCGTGTTGCTGGCCACCACCCTCAAGTTCGAGGGCAAACTGGTACTGCAGGCGCGTTCACAGGGCCAGGTACCCCTGATCATGGCCGAATGCGATCACCGGCTGCGCATCCGCGCCATTGCCCGCGGGGCGCAGGAAGCAACAGCAGAACGCTTCGACCAACTGCTCGCCGGGGGGCAACTGGCCATCACCATTGACCCTACCAGGGGCCAGCGCTACCAGGGTGTGGTGCCGCTGGCGGAGCAGTCACTGGCGCACAGCCTCGATGCCTATTTCCGCCAGTCTGAGCAGCTGGGTAGCCGTTTCTGGCTGGCTGCCGACGGGCAACAGGCGGCGGGTATGCTGTTACAACAATTGCCGGCCCAGCTCGAACAGGACAATACGCTCAGGGCCCGGCAATGGGAGCATGCCTGCACGCTTGCAGCGACGCTGCAAACAGCCGAATTGCTGCAACTCGGCGCAGCAGATATCGCGCACCGGCTCTACCACGAAGACCCACTGCGCCTGTTCGAACCGGTCAGCGTCACTTTTGAGTGTAATTGCTCGCGCGAGCGAACCCTGAATGCACTGGCATCCCTGCCGGCCGCGGAAATTCGCGAATTGCTCGAGGAACTGGGCAGCGTCACCATGGACTGTGAATTTTGCAATCAGCAATACCGCTTCGACGAGGCCGATTTGAGCGGATTCATGCAGCCCGACAGCCCCGATCGGTTACATTAATCGGCCTTATGACGGGAATAAGGTAATTGATAGGGCGAAAATTTCGCAATATTCGTCGATTCTGACATAATCATGGCCCCGAAAATTGCCGCAAAAACCGACCGGGTCAACGAGCCTGGTCGTAATACAGGACTAACAATGACCACAACCTCCCCCACCGCCCAGGAACACGTAGACCTGGCTCCCTCACAACTGATCGAAGAAGCACTGAAGCGTGGTGAAGGCATATTGACCGACACCGGCGCGCTGCTGGTAACCACTGGCAAGCGCACCGGGCGCTCACCCGCCGACCGCTTCACCGTTCGCGAGCCCAGCACCGAAGACAGCATCGACTGGGGCAGTGTGAACCGCCCGTTCGATGCAGACAAGTTCGACGCCCTCTGGGATCGCGTGGAGTCCTATCTCGCAGAAAAGGATCGCTTTGTATCGCACCTTCATGTGGGTGCGCACAGTGACCATTACATCCCCGTAAAAGTGACCACTGAGACCGCCTGGCAAAATCTGTTCGGGCGCAATATGTTCATCCGTCCCGCTACTTATAATGGCGGCCGCAAGGAAGAATGGAGCATTCTCAACGTCGCCAGCTTTGCCTGTGATCCCGAGCGCGACGGCACCAACTCTGACGGTGTGGTTATCGTCAACTTCGCCCAGCGCAAGGTCCTGCTCGCAGGTATGCGCTATGCGGGTGAAATGAAAAAATCCATGTTCGCGGTGCAGAATTTCCTGCTGCCCGAGAAAGATGTAATGCCCATGCACTGCTCTGCCAACGTCAGTGAAGACGGCGATACCACCCTGTTCTTCGGGCTATCCGGCACCGGCAAAACCACCCTGTCCGCAGACCCGGAAATGTACCTCATCGGGGACGACGAGCATGGCTGGGCCAAAGGTTCCGTATTCAACCTGGAAGGCGGTTGCTACGCCAAGACCATTGATCTTTCGCAGAAAAACGAGCCCATTATCTGGGACGCCATTCGCTTCGGCGCCATTGTGGAAAATGTGGTTATCGATGAGCACCGACATGCTGACTACTGCGACACATCCCTGACCGAGAACGGGCGCTGCTGCTACCCGCTGGAACACGTTGAAAAGCGCACCGAATCTAACGCCGGTGGCGAGCCGAAGTGCGTTATCTTCCTGACCTGCGATGTCTCCGGCGTCCTGCCGCCGGTATCCATTCTTTCCAAGGAAGCCGCCGCCTATCACTTCCTCAGCGGCTATACCGCCCGGGTTGGCTCTACCGAAGTCGGCGCGGAAGCCGGTATCAACCCGACCTTTTCCACCTGCTTTGGCGCGCCGTTCATGCCGCGCCCCGCGGGAGACTATGCCGAGCTGCTAATGAAGCGTGTGGAAGACTTCGGTTCCCAGGTATACCTGGTGAATACCGGCTGGACAGGCGGCTCCGGCGCCCCGGGCGGAACCGGCTCTCGCTTCCCCATTCCAGTTACCCGCGCCATCGTTCACGCCTGCCAGAGCGGTGCACTGATCGGCGCTGAAACCGAGCATCTTGACATTCTCAACCTGGATTTCCCCAAGGCGATCCCGGGTGTAGACGCCAGGTATGTGAATCCGCGGGATTCCTGGGGTGATGCCTCAGCCTACGACGAGCAGGCGGCAAAGCTTGCCGGCTTGTTCACCGAGAATATCAAGAACTTTGACATCTCGGACGCGATTGTCGCCGCTGGCCCGAAAGCAACGTAAGCATCGCACGCGCTTTACCTAGGGCCCCTCAGGAGACTGTGTAAAAACACGCTCTAGCGGCCTTGAACTAAAAAGCCCAGCTGATTTCAGCTGGGCTTTTCTCTTTTCGGTACCTGATTCTCAGGGGGTGTATTACCTCATCGCCGCCAGCAACCTCGGCACACCCACCTC
>NZ_VTUX01000013.1 GCF_008370495.1 Pseudohalioglobus sediminis
TAGGAGTCCAGGGTCTCAACCAGGGTCTTCACCGCGGTGGTACCCAGCTCGTTGTCATCCTTGCCTTCCAGCGCCATCAGCGCAGAACCACAGATGATCGGCGTGTCGTCGCCAGGGAACTCGTACTGGTCAAGCAGCTCGCGCAGCTCCATTTCAACCAGTTCCTTCATCTCTTCGTATTCCTCAGAGTCCGCACCGCCGCAGTCTTCCGCCAGCAAGTCAGCCTTGTTCAGGAATACCACGATGTAAGGTACGCCAACCTGGCGAGACAGCAGGATGTGCTCGCGTGTCTGCGGCATCGGGCCGTCAGTCGCACCACAAACCAGGATCGCGCCGTCCATCTGCGCCGCACCGGTGATCATGTTCTTCACGTAGTCCGCGTGTCCGGGACAGTCAACGTGCGCATAGTGACGGTTGGGAGAGTCGTACTCCACGTGAGATGTCGCAATGGTGATACCACGCTCTTTCTCTTCCGGTGCGTTGTCGATGCCGTCAAAGGCAACCGCTTCACCGCCCCATACCTCTGCACATACCCGTGTCAGGGCCGCTGTCAGGGTAGTCTTACCGTGGTCAACGTGACCGATGGTGCCCACGTTGACGTGGGGCTTAGTACGTTCAAATGTTTCCTTTGCCATGTTACGGCTCCTCTATTTAGTCTGTCTGGGGTCAGAGACCCGTCTGCGTCAACGAAAATAAGGGCTCTGACACCCTGTTCAAATCAATCAGCCTGTAATGTTCTTGGAGATAATCGCGTCGGCAACATTGCTCGGCGCCTCAGCGTACTTGCTGAATTCCATGGTGTAGGTAGCACGCCCCTGCGTGGCTGAACGCAGGTCAGTGGCATACCCGAACATCTCCGCCAGCGGCACCTCAGCGGTCACCACCTTGCCTGTCGGATTCTCATCCATGCCGCCGATCAAGCCTCTGCGACGGTTCAGGTCTCCGACGACATCCCCCATGTTCTCTTCGGGGGTAACTACCTCTACCGACATGATCGGCTCCAGCAACACAGCACCGCCTTCTGTGGCCAGTTTCTTGGTTGCCATGGAGGCCGCAATTTTGAACGCCATTTCGTTGGAGTCAACGTCGTGGAAGGACCCGTCATACAGAGTGGCCTTGAGGCCCAGGAGCGGATAGCCCGCGAGCACACCGTTCTGCATCTGTTCTTCAATGCCTTTTTGTACTGCAGGAATGTATTCACGAGGCACGATGCCGCCAACGATTTCGTTAACGAATTCCAGCCCCTCGGCTGATGCATCTTCACCCGGCTCGAAGCGAATCCAGACGTGTCCGTACTGGCCGCGACCGCCAGACTGGCGCACAAACTTGCCTTCGATTTCAGCGGTGTTCCTGATCGCCTCACGGTATGCCACCTGCGGCTTACCGATATTGGCCTCGACGCTGAATTCACGCCGCATGCGATCGACGATGATATCCAGGTGCAATTCACCCATACCCGAGATTATCGTCTGGCCTGTTTCCTCGTCCGTCCTCACGCGGAAGGAAGGATCTTCCTGGGCCAGCTTGCCCAGGGCGATACCCATTTTTTCCTGGTCCGGCTTGGAACGGGGCTCGACGGCCACGGATATCACCGGCTCGGGGAACTCCATGCGCTCGAGCACGATCGGCTTGTCGGCATCGCACAAGGTGTCGCCGGTGGTGACGTCCTTGAGCCCGACCGCGGCGGCGATATCACCGGCCAGCACTTCCTTGATCTCTTCGCGGCTGTTGGAGTGCATCTGCACCATCCTGCCAACACGCTCTTTCTTCTGCTTCACCGAGTTAAACACCCCAGTACCTGATTCCAGCTTGCCGGAGTAGACGCGGAAGAAGGTCAGCGTACCCACGAAGGGGTCAGTAGCAATCTTGAAGGCCAGCGCAGCGAAAGGCGCATTGTCGTCGGCCTCACGCGTCTCCACGGTTTCGTCAGCATCGAGCAGGGTGCCCTCAATGGCCTTGACCTCGGTGGGAGACGGCATGAATTCGATGACGGCATCCAATACCGCCTGCACGCCCTTATTCTTGAACGCAGAGCCGCCAAGCACGGGCACGATCTCGTTCGCCAGCGTGCGCGCTCGAATACCCTGCTTGATTTCTGCCTTGCTGAGCTCACCGTCTTCGAGATAGCGCTCCATCAGCTCATCACTGGCCTCGGCGGCTGCCTCGATCATGAACTCGCGCATCTCGGCGACCTGGTCGACCATATCGGCGGGAACCTCGCCGTACTCAAAGGTCATGCCCTGGTCAGCTTCGCTCCACAGGATGGCCTTGTTTTCAATCAGGTCAACAACGCCCTTGAAGCCGTCCTCGGCACCGATTGTCATCTGCAGTGGCACCGCATTGGCGCCGAGGCGCTCACGCAACTGCTTGACAACGCTCATGAAATCCGCGCCCGCGCGATCCATTTTGTTGACGAAGACCATTCTCGGCACTTCGTACTTATTGGCCTGGCGCCAGACTGTTTCGGTCTGGGGTTGTACACCGGATGAGCCACACAGCACCACCACCGCACCATCGAGCACACGGAGTGATCGCTCTACCTCAATAGTAAAGTCGACGTGCCCGGGTGTATCGATAATGTTGATGCGGTGCTGGTCAAACTGACCGTCCATACCTTTCCAGAAACAGGTGGTGGCAGCTGAGGTAATGGTGATACCCCGCTCCTGCTCCTGCTCCATCCAATCCATCGTGGCAGCGCCGTCGTGCACCTCCCCAATCTTGTGGGACAGACCCGTGTAGAAAAGGACGCGCTCTGTGGTTGTCGTCTTCCCGGCATCCACATGCGCGCAGATACCGATATTACGGTATCTGTTAATAGGCGTTTGACGTGCCACGATGAATTCCTCGGAACAGGATAAAGGTGCTTAGAAACGGTAGTGGGAGAATGCCTTGTTCGCTTCCGCCATGCGGTGAACGTCCTCACGCTTCTTCACGGCATTACCCTTGCCCTGGGAGGCGTCGATGATCTCACCAGCCAGACGCTGACGCATGGACTTCTCACCACGGTTGCGGGCGTATTCCACCAACCAGCGCATGGACAGTGCCACACGGCGAGAGGGGCGTACTTCTACGGGCACCTGGTAGGTAGCACCACCTACACGGCGGGACTTCACTTCCACCATGGGAGCTATGTTCTCCAGTGCCTCGTCGAATACTTCGATGGGATCCTTGTTCAACTTGTCCTGAACAATGTCCAGAGCGCCATAAACGATGGTTTCGGCGACAGATTTTTTACCACTGATCATCACGTGGTTCATGAATTTTGCCAAAGTCACGTTGCCAAATTTGGGATCTGGCAGCACTTCGCGCTTGGCGACTACTCGTCTTCTCGGCATGATATTGCCCTTCTATCTCTTCAGGTTTACCCGAACACCGACCTGCCACAATTGCGGGGGAGGCAGGGGTTCGGCCTTACTTACATCTTATAAGCCAGCTAACGCTCGCGGGACTTACTTGGGTCGCTTGGCACCGTACTTGGAGCGACCGTTGCGACGGTCTGCTACTCCAGAGGTGTCCAGGCTGCCACGAACGGTGTGGTAACGCACACCGGGCAAGTCCTTCACACGGCCACCGCGAATCAGAACCACACTGTGCTCCTGCAGGTTGTGGCCTTCACCGCCGATGTACGAGGAAACCTCGTAACCGTTGGTCAAGCGCACACGGCAGACTTTACGCAGTGCAGAGTTCGGCTTCTTCGGCGTCGTGGTGTAGACGCGAGTACACACTCCGCGGCGCTGCGGGCAGCTTTGCAGGGCGGGCACGTCGCTCTTTTCTACTTTGCGCTTCCTGGGCTTACGAACCAATTGGTTGATCGTTGCCATTCAGTTAGAACTCCAAAAAAAGTGTTGTCTTGTCTGGCCAGGAGGCCAGTTTCCCCGTTTCGTTAGAGCCGTGTGCGAAACCCCGGTAACAGGACGCACGAAACCACCCCGGAAAAGAGGAGGCGGCATTCTATAGATGCTTGCGGGGGGAGTCAACCCGCCCCCCGGAATGGTTTTCAACCCCGGCAGGCTCCGGAAACGGTATAAATTAGCTGGTTTAATGCTCCCCAAAGCGGCCGTTTTCCTGTACTCTAGCGGCCGTTTTTTTGGCCAAACTTTAAACGATTGAGATCAACAATGTCTGACTTATCCCATTATAGAAATATCGGCATCTTCGCGCACGTCGACGCCGGTAAAACCACTACCACTGAGCGGATTCTCAAGCTCACCGGTAAAATCCACAAGACCGGCGAAGTGCATGACGGCCAGGCAACCACTGACTTCATGGAGCAGGAACAGGAGCGCGGCATCACCATTCAGTCTGCAGCGACAACCTGTTTCTGGAAAGACCATCGCCTGAACATCATCGACACTCCCGGACACGTTGACTTTACCGTCGAAGTGTATCGCTCCCTGAAAGTACTTGATGGCGGCGTCGGTGTATTCTGCGGTTCCGGCGGTGTTGAACCGCAGTCCGAAACCAACTGGCGCTATGCCAACGAGTCAGAAGTAGCCCGCGTCATCTTCGTTAACAAGCTTGACCGCATTGGCGCTGACTTTTATCGCGTGGTCAAACAGGTAGAGAACGTGCTGGGAGCGAACCCCCTGGTAATGGTGCTGCCTATTGGTCGCGAAGACGAGTTTATCGGCGTGGTTGACCTGCTGACACGCAAGGCCCATGTGTGGCCGGATCCGGGCAACCCCGAAAAATTCGACATTCTGGATGTTCCGGAAGACATGGTCGACGATGTTGAGGAATGGCGCGAAAAGCTTATCGAAACTGCCGTGGAGCAGGACGATGACCTGATGGAAGCTTACCTTGAGGGCAACGAGCCTGCGCTGGAAGACATCAAGCGCTGTATCCGCGAGGGTACCCGCAAGCTGGACTTCTTCCCCACTTACTGTGGCTCTGCCTTCAAGGACAAAGGTGTGCAGCTGGTGCTGGACGCCGTTGTCGATTACCTGCCCAGCCCTACCGAGGTCGATCCGCAGCCGCTGACCGACGAGGAAGGCGAACCTACTGGCGAAGTTGCCACCGTATCGGCGGACGAACCGCTGCGTATGCTGGCGTTCAAGATCATGGACGACCGCTTTGGTGCGCTGACTTTCGTACGTATCTATTCCGGCGTGCTCAACAAGGGCGATACCGTACTGAACTCCTTCACCGGCAAGACCGAGCGTATCGGCCGTATGGTAGAGATGCACGCCAACGACCGAGCGGAACTGAGCTCAGCCCAGGCAGGGGACATCCTCGCCATCGTGGGCATGAAGAACGTGCAAACCGGCCACACCCTGTGTGACCCCAAGCACCCCTGCACCCTGGAAGCCATGGTCTTCCCCGAGCCGGTAATTTCTATCGCAGTAGCGCCCAGGGACAAGGGCGGCGCTGAGAAGATGGGTATCGCCATCGGCAAGATGGTCGCGGAAGACCCGTCCTTCCAGGTCGAGACCGACGAAGACTCCGGCGAGACCATCCTCAAGGGCATGGGCGAACTGCACCTCGACGTGAAGGTGGACATCCTCAAGCGCACCTATGGTGTGGAGTTGGACGTGGGCAAGCCGCAGGTCGCCTACCGCGAGACTATCACCCAACTGGTCGAAGATTCCTACACTCACAAGAAGCAGTCTGGTGGTTCCGGACAGTTTGGTAAGATCGATTATCGCATCAAACCCGGCGAACCCGGTTCCGGTTACCAGTTCTCTTCTTCCGTCGTGGGCGGTAACGTACCGAAGGAATTCTTCCCGGCCATTGAGAAAGGCTTCCAGATGATGATGGAAGAAGGCCCGGTCGCCGGTTTCCCCGTGCTGGACGTTGAAGTCGAGCTGTATGACGGCGCATTCCACGCGGTCGACTCATCCGCCATCGCGTTCGAACTGGCGGCCAAGGGCGCTTTCCGACAGTCAATGCCTAAAGCGGGCCCGCAGCTGATCGAACCGATCATGAAGGTCGACGTGTTCACTCCAGATGATCACGTTGGCGACGTTATCGGCGACCTCAACCGCCGTCGCGGCATGATCAAGGATCAGGAAGCCGGCCCCACCGGCGTGCGCATCAAGGCGGACGTGCCGCTGTCGGAGATGTTCGGTTACATCGGCCACCTGCGTACCATGACATCAGGCCGTGGACAGTTCTCCATGGAGTTCTCGCACTACATGCCCTGCCCGCAGAATGTGGCCGAGGACGTGATAGCCGAGGTCAAGGAGCGCAAGGCAAACAGCTAAGCGTGACACCAAGCAAGATAAAGCCGGCGCTAACGCCGGCTTTTTTTTGCCTTCGATAACACCGCCTGTCTAGCGCTTGTTGCCCACCACGAGCCTCGCCGTATAGGCTCGGGGGCTGTCACAGGAAGCCACACCGCCAAGCATCTGGCCCCACTTCTCGTACCCCTTGCCATTGGTGTAAAGGTTCCAGCCCTCTCCCAGTTCCTCGTAGCTCTTGAAGGTTGTGACGTGATAGTAATCAAAGTCCATCTCACCAAAGCCCAGCGCCGGGTACATTAGCCAGGACTGGCCCTTGCCACCCATTTCACGCATGGCGTCCGAAAATGCCTTGTGCGCGGCATAGGATTCCCTGGCGTTACGCCCTTCTTCAAGGGTGCAGCTGGAGAACATGACCACACCGTTGTCCGGCGGGCCCTCAGCCGCGTTCAATGGTGCCGAGGACACCAGCGAGTGGCTGCAATCAATCACTTCGTTGTATGCCCCTGCCAGGCCATCACTGTCTTTCATCCAGCGATCCAGTCCCTTGCCCATGGCGGCTCCACCTTTGTCCCAGGAGCCGATCCAGCCGATATCAAACTCGCCGTCATTGGCCCTGAAGTTGGGCGAAATCGTCCAGGCCGAGTAGCCATCGTCGTGCTTTTTTGACCACTTGGCGAAACGTTCATTTATCTTGCTCAGGTCATCCCAGCCCTTGCCTTCCCTGTAGGTACAGGCAAACAGCTCAACCGGCACCACGTTGGCGCCCTCTTCCTGTGCCTGCGCCGACATACTCCAGAGCATGGGCACTCCCACCATCGTCGCTACCACTACTTTCCATTGTTTATACATTTTTGTTTCCTCTTGAGGTGTTGGTACCGCATCATGGTCGCCATAGGGCACACCAATTCAGAATTCATTCATCGAAAGCCCTGACGCTGGTCACGTCAAAGACGGTAGGCGCCGAGCAGTGCGCCACCTTTTCAACCGTTTCTCTAGCCTTCTTGTAGCCGCCGCCGTTGGCGTACAGTTCAATTGCGGCGCCCATATCGGAATAGCGGTAGAAGGCCACGGCGTGATAGTAGTCGTAATCGATATCACCCGTGCCCAGCATCGGGTAGAACAACCAGGAAGAGGCCATAGAGCCCAGGCCGCGCATGTGGTCACCCATTTCCACATGTGCGCGGTATGCATCCTCCGTACTCTGGCCATCGTGCAGCGTGCACTGGGAAATCATCAGCACCCCGCTTTCCGGTGTCGATCGCGGCGCATTGATCGGCACCCAGAGCGCCATCTCATGTCTTGCGGAACAATCAAGGACGGCATCGAAGGCGGCGGCCATCTCTGCGCCCTCGCTCATCCACCGCTCCATGCTGACACCGAAGGCCTCACTGTTGGGCCACGCGCCCAGCCAGCCTACATCGTAGTTCTGACCATTCTGGAACTGGGGCACCATAATCCAGGCGGCATAGTTGAACTTGTTCTCGTTGGCATAGGTGCGAAAGCGCTCAACCACTTTTTGCAGGTCTTTCGCGCCTTTGCCGGATTGGTAGTCACAGGCACGGAAGTCCACGGGCGCGGCCCTCGGGCCGGACTGCTGGGCGTGGACAGAGACGCCACACGTGGCGGCAACCAGGAATGTCAGGATTGAGACAAGAGTCTTGTTCATGGCAAAGCTCCTCTACCAGGAATGACTCCCCGCTAAACGCTTCTGCCCCGACAGATTTAAACCTAGACGAAATTAGCGATTGTTCAAGTTTTGATAGGCGCTGGCTCTCGCGGCGGGGTCGGCTGCGTCCCCACTGGCTTGCCCGGTCCAAGGTGGCAGGCACTCCCCAGGGGGTATTGGTGTAAAAATGGGTTCTTATTCCCAGCCGCGTCCCCTCCGCCTTCCCTGGCTCCCGGGGACGTACCGCCCATCCATGGGCATAAAAAAAGGGGCGACGATCTGCATCGCCGCCCCTTGGAGAAGGGAAAGTGCGAGGGCCTAGCCGTCCGCTTGCAATGCCTCGGTGAGGGCTGCTTCGATTTCCTGTGCCGAAACCGCCATATCGGAGTCCGCATCGCGGCCGCGCTTGCGTTCCTCGTGATAGGCCAGGCCTGTACCCGCAGGAATCAGGCGACCTACGACGACGTTCTCCTTGAGCCCGCGCAGGTAATCGCGCTTGCCGGTTACGGCTGCTTCGGTCAGCACACGAGTAGTCTCCTGGAAGGACGCCGCAGAGATGAAGCTCTCGGTAGCAAGCGATGCCTTGGTGATACCCAGCAGCTCGCGCTCTGCGGATGCCGGCACCAGGCCTTCAGCCATGAGGCGCTCGTTCTCTTCAAGGAAGGTGGTGTACTCGACCTGCTCTCCCTTGATCAGGCTTGAATCGCCACTGGACGCAATAACCACCTTGCGCAACATCTGGCGTACGATGACCTCGATGTGCTTGTCGTTGATCTTCACACCCTGCAGGCGGTAAACCTCCTGGATTTCGTTGACGATGTACTTGGCCAACTCCTCGATGCCTTTCAGGCGCAGGATATCGTGCGGGCTCGGCGGACCTTCCGATACCACCTCACCCTTTTCAACGAATTCACCCTCAAACACACTCATGTTGCGCCACTTCGGAATCAGCGCCTCGTAGTGGTCAGAGCCATCGGGCAAGGGCTTGCCATCAGTTGGCGTGATCACCAGTCGACGCTTACCCTTGGTTTCCTTACCGAAGGACACGGTGCCGGAAATTTCCGCGAGGATCGCGGGCTCTTTCGGCTTGCGCGCCTCGAACAGGTCGGCAACACGCGGCAGACCACCGGTGATGTCACGGGTCTTGGAGCCTTCCTGCGGGATACGGGCAATCACGTCACCGGCGCCGATCTTGGCACCATCTTCCATGCTCACCATAGCGTGCGCAGGCAGGAAGTAGTGGGCGGGGACATTGGTACCGGCCAGGCACAGTTCCTCACCCTTATCGTCTACCAGGCTTACCGCCGGGCGGATATCCTTGCCAGCCGCAGGGCGTTCTGAACCGTCCATGACAGATATAGAGGACAGGCCCGTCAGCTCATCGGTCTGGCGCTTGATGGTAATACCCTCTTCCATACCGCTGAACTTAACGGTACCGGCCACCTCGGTGATGATCGGGTGAGTGTGGGGGTCCCAGTTGGCGACAATGGCGCCGGCCTTGACTTCATCGTTGTCCTTGACCTTGAGTACGGAACCGTAA
Organism: Pseudohalioglobus sediminis; assembly: GCF_008370495.1. Classification (GTDB taxonomy): domain Bacteria; phylum Pseudomonadota; class Gammaproteobacteria; order Pseudomonadales; family Halieaceae; genus Halioglobus. The sequence goes on from NZ_VTUX01000013.1 coordinate 9,389, forward strand.
GGCAGCTTGTAACGCTCGCGCTCGCGTCCGCGGATGTCCAGCACCGAAAGCTCACCGGAACGACTGACTGCAACCAGGTTGCCATCAGTATTCTCCACGGTCTTGAGGTTGTGCAGGCGCACAGTACCGTCGTTCATGACCTGGATGTTGTCCTGGGCCGTAGCCCTGGATGCCGCACCACCGATGTGGAAAGTACGCATCGTCAGCTGGGTACCCGGCTCACCAATCGATTGTGCCGCGACGACACCGATGGCTTCGCCCATGTTAACGCGATGGCCACGGGCCAGGTCACGACCGTAACAGCACGAGCAGATACCATGGCGGGTTTCACAGGTGATGGGAGAGCGCACTTCGATTTCGTCGATGCTCATCTCTTCCAGGCGCTTGATCCACAATTCATCCAGCATGGTGCCGGCAGTGATGGCGATCTCGTCTTCAGAACCGGGCTTCATAACATCCCTGGCCACGATACGACCCAGAACGCGATCACCCAGTGACTCAATGATGTCACCGCCATCGATTACCGGTGTCATCAGCAGGCCGCTGTCTGTGCCGCAATCCTCTTCAGTTACCACCAGGTCCTGCGCCACGTCTACCAGGCGGCGGGTCAGGTAACCCGAGTTCGCCGTTTTCAGTGCGGTATCGGCCAGGCCTTTACGCGCACCGTGGGTAGAGATGAAGTACTGCAGAACGTTCAGACCTTCGCGGAAGTTCGCCACGATGGGCGTCTCAATGATAGAGCCGTCAGGCTTGGCCATCAGGCCGCGCATGCCGGCCAGCTGGCGGATCTGCGCGGGCGAACCACGAGCGCCGGAATCGGCGTAGATATACACCGAGTTGAAAGACGCCTGCTCTTCCTTCTCGCCTTCCCGGTTGATCACAGTCTCCTTGGACAGTCCTTCCATCATGGACTTGGATACCAGGTCGTTGGCGCGAGACCAGATGTCGATAACCTTGTTGTACTTCTCGCCCTGGGTTACCAGGCCGGCGGCGTACTGCTCCTCGATTTCGCGAACCTCTGCCTCGGCGTGCTCGATGAGCGCTGCCTTTTCCTTCGGGATCTCAAAATCGTTCACGCCGATGGATGAACCCGAGCGAGTGGAGTACTCGTACCCGGTATACATGAGGCGGTCAGCAAAGATGACCGTCGCCTTGAGGCCAACCGCGCGGTAGCACTGGTTGATAATGCGGGATATCGCCTTCTTGGCCATATCCTGGTTCACCATGTCAAAGGCGATACCCTCGGGCACGATTTCCCACAACAGCGCGCGACCAACGGTAGTGTCAGCGACAAATGTGCGCTCGATGGGATCACCCTCATCCTGCACGACCACCTCGGTAACACGGACCTTCACCCGGGCCTGCAGGTGCACGTGGCCCGCTACGTAGGCGCGGTGTACCTCGGAAACATTGGTGAACAGCATACCCTCGCCCTTGGCGTTGATGCGCTCGCGAGTCATGTAATACAGACCCAGCACCACGTCCTGTGACGGTACGATGATCGGCTCACCGTTAGCGGGAGACAGGATATTGTTAGTGGACATCATCAGCGCGCGCGCTTCCAACTGGGCTTCCAGTGTCAGCGGCACGTGCACGGCCATCTGGTCGCCGTCGAAGTCAGCGTTATACGCGGCACAAACCAGTGGGTGCAGCTGTATAGCCTTACCCTCAATCAGTACGGGCTCGAAAGCCTGGATACCCAGGCGGTGCAGGGTCGGGGCCCGGTTCAGCAGAACCGGGTGCTCGCGAATCACTTCGGCGAGGATATCCCAAACCTCCGGCGGCTCACGCTCAACCATTTTCTTGGCAGCCTTGATGGTCGTGGCCAGACCGCGGGCCTCGAGCTTGCCGAAAATGAATGGCTTGAACAGTTCCAGGGCCATTTTCTTGGGTAGACCGCACTGGTGCAGGCGCAGAGTGGGGCCAACCACGATAACGGAACGACCGGAGTAATCCACGCGCTTACCCAGCAGGTTCTGGCGGAAGCGGCCCTGTTTACCCTTGATCATGTCGGCCAGCGACTTCAGCGGACGCTTGTTGGAACCGGTGATAGCACGGCCACGGCGCCCGTTATCGAGCAACGCGTCAACCGACTCCTGCAGCATGCGCTTCTCGTTACGCACGATGATGTCAGGCGCATTGAGATCCAGCAGTCGCTTCAGGCGGTTGTTGCGGTTGATGACACGGCGATACAGGTCATTCAGGTCGGAGGTCGCAAAGCGACCGCCATCCAGGGGAACCAGGGGACGCAGATCCGGCGGCAATACCGGCAGCGCGTTCAACACCATCCACTCGGGCTTGTTGCCGGAGTTAGCGAAGGCTTCCATCAGCTTCAGCCGCTTGGACAGCTTCTTGATCTTGGTTTCAGAATTGGTTGCGGGGATTTCCTCGCGCAGTTGGGCGATCTCCTGATCCAGGTCCAGCTGCATCATCAGGTCCTGAACCGCTTCGGCGCCCATCTTGGCGGTGAACTCATCGCCAAACTCTTCCATGGACTCGTAGTACTGCTCGTCGGAAAGCAGCTGCCCCTGCTCCAGGGTAGTCATCCCCGGATCGGTAACCACGTAGCTTTCAAAATACAGCACCCGCTCAATATCCCGCAGGGTCATATCCAACAGCAGGCCAATGCGCGATGGCAGCGACTTCAGGAACCAGATGTGAGCCACCGGGCTCGCCAGTTCAATATGGCCCATGCGCTCACGGCGCACCTTGGCCAGTGCCACTTCAACGCCGCACTTCTCGCAGATAACACCGCGATGCTTGAGGCGTTTGTACTTACCGCACAAACACTCGTAATCCTTGACCGGGCCAAAAATCTTGGCGCAGAACAGGCCATCCCGCTCCGGTTTAAAAGTACGATAGTTGATGGTCTCCGGCTTCTTCACTTCACCAAAGGACCAGGAACGGATCATCTCAGGCGACGCCAGGCCTATTCGGATGGCGTCGAACTCTTCTGTCTGGCCCTGGGCCTTCAGCAGATTAAGTAAGTCTTTCAAGGCTATTCCTCCACGTATTCGTTGTTGGCCAGTTACTCGTTCTCAAGCTCGATATCGATCCCGAGCGAACGGATTTCCTTAACCAACACATTGAAGGACTCGGGCATACCCGGCTCCATTCGATGGTCACCATCAACAATGTTCTTGTACATCTTGGTACGACCAGTCACGTCGTCAGACTTAACGGTCAGCATTTCCTGCAGCGTATAGGCAGCACCGTATGCTTCCAGTGCCCAGACTTCCATCTCACCGAAGCGCTGGCCACCAAACTGCGCCTTACCACCCAGCGGCTGCTGCGTGACCAGGCTGTAGGAACCGGTGGAACGCGCATGCATCTTGTCATCAACCAGGTGGTTGAGCTTGAGCATGTACATGTAGCCAACGGTCACAGGGCGATCGAAGGCGTCACCGGTACGGCCGTCATACAGCGTGAACTGGCCGGACTCGGGCAGGTCTGCAAGCTCGAGCAGATCCTTGATGGATTCCTCTGCCGCGCCGTCGAACACGGGCGTTGCCATCGGCACACCGCCGCGCAGGTTCTGCGCCAGTTCCAGCACTTCCTCGTCCGACAGGGACTTGATGTCCTCTACCCGACCTGCGCCATTGTTGTAAATGGCCTCGAGGAAACTGCGAACTTCGGCGACCTTCTTCTGCTCTTCGATCATGGCGTTAATCTTGTCGCCAAGACCCTTCGCCGCCATACCCAGGTGAGTTTCGAGAATCTGTCCCACGTTCATCCGCGAGGGCACACCCAGCGGGTTCAGCACGATATCAACGGGCTCGCCGTTTTCATCGTAGGGCATATCCTCTACCGGCATGATCACCGAGATAACACCCTTGTTACCGTGGCGGCCGGCCATCTTGTCGCCTGGCTGGATACGACGCTTGATTGCCAGGTAGACCTTGACGATCTTGAGCACGCCGGGAGCGAGATCATCGCCCGACTGCAGCTTGCCCTTCTTGTCTTCAAAGCGCTCTTCCAGCAGCTTGGTCTGCTCTTCCAGTTGGCGCTTGGCAGATGCCAGGGCTTCGTTCAGCTCCGCATCCGACAACTTCAACTTGAACCACTGCTCACGCTCCAGCTCCTCAAGTACCTTGTCGGTCAGCTTGGTACCCTTACTGAGGCCGCCACCGGAAACCGTGGCCTTGTTGCGAATCAGGTTCTGCAGACGGGAAAAAGTCGCTTCCTCGAAGATGCGATACTCTTCCTTGAGATCCTTGCGGTACTCGTCGAGCTGATGCTTCTCGATCTGCAATGCACGCTGGTCTTTCTCCAGGCCATCACGGGTAAACACCTGAACATCGATCACCGTACCCTTGGTGCTGGACGGTACGCGCAGTGACGTGTCTTTCACGTCAGACGCTTTCTCACCGAAGATGGCGCGCAGAAGTTTCTCTTCCGGGGTCAGCTGGGTTTCACCTTTCGGTGTAACCTTGCCTACCAGAATGTCTCCGGCATCCACCTCTGCACCGATGTAGACAATACCGGACTCGTCCAGTTTGCCCAGGGCACTTTCACCCACATTGGGAATATCCGCGGATATTTCCTCAGGGCCAAGCTTGGTATCGCGAGCGATACAGGTCAGCTCCTGGATATGGATGGTCGTGAAGCGATCTTCTTTCACCACGCGTTCGGAGACGAGAATGGAGTCCTCGAAGTTGTAGCCGTTCCAGGGCATGAATGCGATGCGCATGTTCTGGCCGAGCGCCAGTTCGCCCATATCCACCGACGGTCCGTCGGCGAGGATATCACCGCGTGCCACCGCATCACCCTGTTTGACAATCGGACGCTGGTTAATGCAGGTGTTCTGGTTTGAGCGGGTGTATTTGGTCAGGTTGTAGATATCAACCGGAGCCTCATCCTTGCCCACATCCTGATCGTTGACGCGCACCACAATGCGGCTGGCATCGACGGAATCAATGACACCCGAGCGGTTGGCCACGACGCAAACGCCAGAGTCGGCAGCAACGTAACGCTCCATACCGGTTCCCACCAGCGGCTTGTCGCTGCACAGGGTCGGCACCGCCTGGCGCTGCATGTTGGAGCCCATCAGTGCCCGGTTGGCGTCATCGTGCTCCAGGAACGGAATCAAGGCAGCGGCCACCGAGACCACCTGCTTGGGGGAGACATCCATGTAATTGACGTCTTCCGGTGCCTTGAACGTGAACTCGTTCAGGTAGCGAACGTTGATCAGGTCTTCAGTAAACCGGTTGTTCTTGTCCAGCGGCGCCGAAGCCTGCGCAATGACGTTCTCCGCCTCGTTGATCGCGGAAAGAAACTCGATTTCGTCGGTAACCACACCATCAACCACCTTGCGATACGGGCTCTCCAGGAATCCGTACTCGTTGGTGCGGGCATAGGTTGCCAGCGAGTTGATCAGGCCGATGTTCGGGCCTTCAGGCGTTTCAATCGGGCATACGCGGCCGTAGTGAGTGGGATGCACATCCCGCACCTCGAATCCGGCGCGTTCACGTGTCAAACCACCCGGACCGAGAGCCGAGACACGCCGCTTGTGCGTTACCTCGGACAGCGGGTTGTTCTGGTCCATAAACTGTGACAGCTGGCTGGAACCGAAGAACTCTTTTACCGCTGCGGAAACGGGCTTGGCATTTATCAAGTCCTGCGGCATCAAGCCTTCGGACTCTGCCATAGACAGGCGTTCCTTCACCGCGCGCTCAACTCTTACCAGGCCAACGCGGAACTGGTTTTCCGCCATTTCGCCCACGCTACGCACACGCCGGTTGCCGAGGTGGTCGATATCATCGACGATACCCTTACCGTTACGGATATCCACCAGTGTCTTGAGGACGGCGACGATATCTTCCTTGTCCAGTACACCCTCGCCCGTGACCTCTTCACGTCCAAGGCGACGGTTGAACTTCATACGGCCAACCGCGGACAGGTCATAGCGATCAGGGGTGAAGAACAGGTTCTGGAACAGGTTCTCCGCAGACTCTTTAGTCGGCGGTTCGCCGGGGCGCATCATGCGGTAGATTTCCACCAGCGCTTCCAGCTCGTTACGGGTCGTATCCTGCCGCAACGTATCGGAAATGAACGGACCGCAGTCGAGTTCGTTGGTGTATAGGGTGAGCACTTCCGTGATGCCGGCCTCTTCCAGGCTCGCCATCACTTCTTCGCTCAGTTCGGTGTTGCACTCAACCAGCACTTCACCCGTCTTCTCATCGACCACGTCGCGCGCCAGCGCACGACCGAACAGGTATTCCTGCGGAATCTCCAGCTCGGTGATGTTGGCGTCTTCCAGCTGGCGAATGTGGCGAGCTGTGATGCGGCGGCCCTGTTCTACAACAACCTTCTTGCCGGCCTTGATGTCAAAGGCAGCCACGTCCCCGCGCAAGCGCTCGGGGATCAGGGTCATGGTGTAATTACCGTCACCCTTTGCGTGGAAAGTGTTGAATTCATAGAACATTTCCAGGATTTCTTCTGCCTGGTAGCCGAGAGCCCGCAACAGGATCGTCGCCGGCAACTTGCGGCGACGGTCGATACGGACGTAGACCATGTCCTTGGGGTCGAACTCAAAGTCCAGCCAGGAACCACGGTAAGGAATCACGCGAGCCGAGTACAACAGCTTGCCGGACGAATGGGTCTTGCCCTTGTCATGATCGAAAAACACACCCGGTGAACGGTGCAACTGGGAAACGATCACCCGCTCGGTACCATTGATCACGAAGGTACCGTTGTCTGTCATCAGGGGGATCTCCCCCATGTAGACTTCCTGCTCCTTAATGTCTTTGATGGTCTTGTTGGAGGAGTCCTTGTCGTAGATGATCAAACGCACCTTGACCCGCAGGGAGCAGGAATAGGTCACGCCGCGCAGCTGACATTCATTGACGTCAAAGACGGGAGTGCCAAGGTTGTAATCTACATACTCGAGAGCCGCGTTGCCGCTGTAGCTAACAATAGGAAAAACGGACTTGAACGCGGCATGGAGGCCATAGGCGCCGCGCTGGTCGAGGGGAACACCCTGCTGGGTAAATTTGCGATATGAATCCAATTGGATCGCAAGCAGGTAAGGCACATCCATTACCTTTGGCAGCGTGCCAAAATCCTTGCGAATACGTTTTTTCTCAGTGTACGAGTATGCCATCAGTACTCCCCAGCGTGATTAATCCGGCCTCCTGGTGAGGCTCATCGGGCCGACAATACGGCCTCAAAAACTTGCTTACATGAAGCGGGAAAAGGCCGGTGGGCTTTCGCTCCACCAGCCTTGTCCTTGTTCGGGCAAGCCCGAACGAGAGCTGAACTTACTTGAGTTCAGCAGCGCCGCCGGCTTCTTCCAGCTGCTTCTTGATGTCTTCGGCTTCGTCCTTGGAAGCGCCTTCCTTGATGGGGGAAGGTGCGCCGTCGACCAGACCCTTGGCTTCTTTGAGGCCCAGGCCGGTTACCGCACGGACAACCTTGATGACGTTAACTTTCTTGTCACCGGCTGAAGTCAGAACCACATCAAACTCGGTCTTTTCTTCTGCAGCGGCGCCAGCGTCACCGCCAGCAGCGGCAGGCGCGGCAGCTACGGCTGCAGCAGCGGTTACACCGAATTTCTCTTCCATTGCGTCGATGAGCTCAACGATTTCCATTACGCTCATTTCTGCGATTGCATTCAAAATGTCTTCTTTAGACATGACTTTCGTCTCCTATCTAGCTGATAAAACTTGGTAAAGCTTTGGCCTAGGCCGCTGCTTCCTTCTGATCGCGTACTGCTGCGAGTGTGCGAACCAGTTTTCCAGGTACTTCGTTCATTGTCTGAACCAGCTTGGTAGCCGGCGCCTTCATAACACTCATCAACATTGAGAGTGCCTGATCACGCGTCGGCAACTTAGCCAGAACATCCAATTGCTCTGCACCCAGCATCTGGCCGCTAACCGCCAATGCCTTGACTTCAAAGTCTGCGTTGTCTTTCGCAAAATCCTTGAACAATCGCGCTGCAGCGCCCGGATCTTCCATGGAAAATCCGAACAGGGAGGGGCCCGCCAGCGCGTCATTAACGCACTCGTATTCGGTCCCTTCGAGGGCACGCTTAGCCAGGGTGTTGCGCACTACGCGCAGAACGACCTGGTTTTCACGCGCATCTTTGCGCAGCGCAGTCATACCGTCCACGTTTACGCCACGTGCGTCGGCGATTACGAGAGACAGTGCACTGGTGGCTGTCTCGTTAACTTCAGCTACGATCGCTTTCTTGTCTTCGAGTCCAATTGCCACTGGATATACTCCTGGGTTGCTTAGTTGAGCAGCTACAAAACTATGCAGCCGCCGTTCGCGTGGTGAACGTATTCACCATCTGCGTAGGCTTTGGCTCGCCCAAAGGGCTGGCCGCAATTAAACCTTCGTCAATAAACCGCATCGACGCCGGCACCTACGGTCTTTGATGGCCTCAAGTTCTCAGCTAGTTGGGTTTGCACCCGAGCCTTGTCCTAAAGACCTCAAAGTGGGTCACAAATAACCTGTGGGCTAATGGTGACCTACCACTTTCCATCCGTGGAAAGTCATGAGGAACTGCCCCTTTTGGGGGCAGCTCGACGATTACAGTTCCAGCGACCCCTGGTCGATGGTAACGCCCGGCCCCATAGTGGTGCTCAGGCTGATTTTCTTCATGTAGACACCTTTGGACGCAGCAGGCTTGGCTTTTTTCAAGTCAGCCAGAACGGCTTCCAGGTTGCCCCTGATAGCGTCGAGGTCGAAGTCGATCTTGCCGATGCCACCATGCACGATGCCATTCTTGTCCGTGCGGTAACGCACCTGACCAGCCTTGGCATTGTTAACAGCTGTCTCGACATCAGGCGTGACAGTGCCAGTTTTCGGGTTAGGCATCAGGCCACGGGGACCCAGCAACTGACCGAGCTGACCGACAACACGCATGGCGTCCGGCGAGGCAATGACCACGTCAAAGTCCATCATGCCGCCCTTGATCTGCTCGGCCAGGTCTTCCATACCTACCAGGTCCGCCCCAGCAGCTTTTGCCTTGTCGGCAGCTTCACCCTGGGTGAACACGGCAACGCGAACATCTGAACCGGTACCATGGGGCAGCGTGGTCGCTCCACGTACAGCCTGGTCGGATTTGCGCGCATCAATACCGAGATTTACGGCGACTTCCACAGTCTCATTGAACTTGGCAGTAGCAAGCTCTTTCAACAGACCCACGGCCTCTTCCAGCGGATAAGCCTTTTGCGGGTCAACCTTTTCCTTGAACGCCTTCTGGCGCTTGCTCAGCTTGGCCATCTTAGTTCACTCCCTCAGTGTCAATGCCCGCGCTGCGCGCGGAACCGGCGATCGTACGCACGGCGGCGTCCATATCGGCTGCTGTGAGGTCGGGCCATTTCTGGGTAGCAACTTCCTCCAACTGGGCACGGGTTACCTTGCCGACTTTCTTGGTGTTCGGTGTGCCTGAGCCCTTCTGGATCTTCGCCACCTTACGCAGCAAAACCGCAGCAGGAGGAGTCTTCTTGATGAAGGTGAATGAACGGTCGCTGTAGACAGTGATAACGACTGGAATCGGCAGACCAGGCTCAGTGCCCTGTGTCTCGGCGTTAAACGCCTTACAAAACTCCATGATGTTAACACCGTGCTGACCGAGTGCCGGACCCACGGGGGGGCTCGGATTGGCCTGGCCAGCAGGCACCTGCAACTTGATATAAGCTTCGACTTTCTTAGCCATGTTTAAACTCCCGGGTTCAGACGCTGGTTCAGCTCAGGCCTACTAAAGCTCCCCATACAGGTGACCGCAGTCACCGTTTCATTTTGACGCCTTCCGGCGTCGGCTCACTAGCACTTGCCCTGCTTTTTACGCTACGCAAAAACGGACAGTGCCTGCACCGCTAAACGGTGCCGGTCAGGCCTTTTCGACCTGCCCAAATTCCAGCTCCACCGGTGTGGAGCGGCCGAAAATCAGCACCGCCACATTGAGGCGGCTCTTTTCGTAATTAACCTCTTCAACGACACCATTGAAGTCGTTGAACGGACCATCGATAACGCGCACCATCTCACCGGGTTCAAACAGGGTCTTGGGCCGCGGCGCTTCGACTCCAGCCTCAACACGCTGCAGAATGGCGTTTGCCTCCGCCTCCGTGATAGGTGCCGGCGCATCTGCCTTGCCGCCAATAAAGCCCATCACTCGCGGTGTTTCTTTCACCAGGTGCCAGGTATCGTCATCCAGTTCCATCTGCACCAGCACATACCCCGGGAAGAACTTGCGCTCACTGCGACGCTTCTGGCCGCCGCGCATTTCGACCACTTCCTCGGTCGGCACCAGCACTTCACCGAAGCGATCCTGCATGTTGTGCAGTTCGATGCGTTCCTTCAGGGCAGACGCGACCTTCTTCTCGTACCCCGAGTAGGCGTGAACTACATACCAGCGCATTGCCATCGGCTAACCCTTAATCCAGTCTTATCCAATCGCCAGTGAAACCAGCCAACCCAACAGGGAATCGAGACCCCACAAAATCAGCGCCACCAACAAAACGAACACCACAACAATCATGGTGGTTTGCACTGTCTCCTGGCGCGTTGGCCAGACTACCTTGCGAATTTCGGTGCGGGAGCCTTTTACCAGGGCCCAGAAAGCCGCGCCCTTTGCCGTTTGCAGGGCAACGAGCCCGGCAACCGCTCCCAGCGCAACAATACCCAACACACGGTAGAGCAGGGATTGATCCGCGTAATAGCTGTTACCAACAACCGCCACACCAATCAGGGTGAAGACGACGAGCCATTTCAGGCCATCAAAGCGGCTCTCGGTTGTTTCCACACTCATTCAACAAATCCTTCTCTACAGGAATCGCCGCTTGCGCGCTCGAGACCAGGAACAGACCTGAACCTGATCGCGGCTGAAGCCACTCCTGCAATATTCCAAGGGCAACCCATACCGAGCCAACCCACTGCCATAAAATGGCAGGCCAGGAGGGAATCGAACCCCCAACCTGCGGTTTTGGAGACCGCTGCTCTGCCAATTGAGCTACTGGCCTAAATCGTTTGTTCAGACGACGAAGCCGAACTGCTGTATCAGCGGTTCGGCTTGTCTTTTTCGTCATCCCCGCACAGGCGAGGGCGACATCTGGTCTTACTCGATGATCTTGGCAACAACACCCGCGCCAACAGTACGACCACCTTCGCGGATCGCAAAGCGCAGGCCTTCTTCCATCGCAATCGGCGCGATCAAAGTGGCTGTCATCTGCACGTTGTCGCCCGGCATGACCATCTCAACACCTTCCGGCAGCTCAACAGCGCCAGTCACGTCAGTCGTACGGAAGTAAAACTGCGGACGGTAGCCCTTGAAGAACGGCGTGTGACGACC
>NZ_VTUX01000014.1 GCF_008370495.1 Pseudohalioglobus sediminis
TAACGCCCTTACTGCATCCCCGACTACAGCAGCCAGGAACAACGGTAAAGCCGTCAAATAACTTGGATTATATGGTCAAGCCTCACGGGCAATTAGTACTGGTTAGCTCAACGCCTTACAACGCTTCCACACCCAGCCTATCAACGTCCTAGTCTTGGACGGCCCTTCAGGACCCTCAAGGGGTCAGGGAGAACTTATCTTGGGAGGGGCTTCCCGCTTAGATGCTTTCAGCGGTTATCCTGTCCGAACGTAGCTACCGGGCAATGCGTCTGGCGACACAACCCGAACACCAGAGGTTCGTCCACTCCGGTCCTCTCGTACTAGGAGCAGCTTCCCTCAATTCTCCAACGCCCACGGCAGATAGGGACCGAACTGTCTCACGACGTTCTAAACCCAGCTCGCGTACCACTTTAAATGGCGAACAGCCATACCCTTGGGACCGGCTTCAGCCCCAGGATGTGATGAGCCGACATCGAGGTGCCAAACACCGCCGTCGATGTGAACTCTTGGGCGGTATCAGCCTGTTATCCCCGGAGTACCTTTTATCCGTTGAGCGATGGCCCTTCCATTCAGAACCACCGGATCACTAAGACCTACTTTCGTACCTGTTCGTCTTGTCAGACTCACAGTCAAGCGCGCTTGTGCCTTTACACTAACCTCATGATTTCCGACCATGATTAGCGCACCTTCGTGCTCCTCCGTTACTCTTTGGGAGGAGACCGCCCCAGTCAAACTACCCACCACACACTGTCCTCGATCCGGATAACGGACCTAAGTTAGAACCCCAACGTTACCAGGCTGGTATTTCAAGGTTGGCTCCACGACAGCTAGCGCCATCGCTTCAAAGCCTCCCAGCTATCCTACACAAGTAAAGTCAGAGTCCAGTGTGAAGCTGTAGTAAAGGTTCACGGGGTCTTTCCGTCTAGCCGCGGGTACACTGCATCTTAACAGCGATTTCAATTTCACTGAGTCTCGGGTGGAGACAGTGTGGCCATCGTTACGCCATTCGTGCAGGTCGGAACTTACCCGACAAGGAATTTCGCTACCTTAGGACCGTTATAGTTACGGCCGCCGTTTACCGGGGCTTCGATCAAGAGCTTCTCCGAAGATAACCCCATCAATTAACCTTCCGGCACCGGGCAGGCGTCACACCCTATACGTCCACTTACGTGTTTGCAGAGTGCTATGTTTTTAATAAACAGTCGCAGCCACCTGGTCACTTCGGCCAGCCTCAGCTTAGGGAGCAAGTCCCATCACCAAAACCGGCGTACCTTCTCCCGAAGTTACGGTACCATTTTGCCTAGTTCCTTCACCCGAGTTCTCTCAAGCGCCTTGGTATTCTCTACCTGATCACCTGTGTCGGTTTACAGTACGGTTCCTCATTATCTGAAGCTTAGAGGCTTTTCTTGGAAGCATGGCATCAACCACTTCACTCGCGGGTTTCCCCTTGAGCTCGTCATCAGCTCTCGGCCTTAAGATCCCGGATTTACCTAAGATCTCAGCCTACAACCTTAAACGCGGACAACCAACGCCGCGCTGGCTTAGCCTTCTCCGTCCCCCCATCGCAATAATAAGAAGTGCAGGAATATTAACCTGCTTCCCATCGACTACGCATTTCTGCCTCGCCTTAGGGGCCGACTCACCCTGCGCCGATTAGCGTTGCGCAGGAAACCTTGATCTTCCGGCGGGGAGGTTTTTCACCCCCCTTATCGTTACTCATGTCAGCATTCGCACTTCTGATACCTCCAGCAAACCTCCCGGTTCACCTTCAACGGCTTACAGAACGCTCCTCTACCATGCGTGCAAGCACGCATCCGCAGCTTCGGTTACCAGTTTAGCCCCGTTACATCTTCCGCGCAGGCCGACTCGACTAGTGAGCTATTACGCTTTCTTTAAAGGGTGGCTGCTTCTAAGCCAACCTCCTAGCTGTCTAAGCCTTCCCACATCGTTTCCCACTTAACTGGTATTGGGGACCTTAGCTGGCGGTCTGGGTTGTTGCCCTCTCGACGACGGACGTTAGCACCCGCCGTCTGTCTGCCGTGATTGTACTCCTGGGTATTCGGAGTTTGCATCGGGTTGGTAAGTCGGGATGACCCCCTAGCCGAAACAGTGCTCTACCCCCCAGGGTAAGACACGACGCTCTACCTAAATAGATTTCGAGGAGAACCAGCTATCTCCGGGCTTGATTAGCCTTTCACTCCGATCCACAGGTCATCCCCTAACTTTTCAACGTTAGTGGGTTCGGTCCTCCAGTCAGTGTTACCTAACCTTCAACCTGCCCATGGATAGATCGCCCGGTTTCGGGTCTATTGCCTGCAACTAAATCGCCCTATTAAGACTCGGTTTCCCTACGCCTCCCCTAAACGGTTAAGCTTGCTACAAACAATAAGTCGCTGACCCATTATACAAAAGGTACGCAGTCACAGGACAAGCCTGCTCCCACTGCTTGTACGTATACGGTTTCAGGTTCTATTTCACTCCCCTCTCCGGGGTTCTTTTCGCCTTTCCCTCACGGTACTGGTTCACTATCGGTCAGTCAGTAGTATTTAGCCTTGGAGGATGGTCCCCCCATCTTCAGTCAAGATAACACGTGTCCCGACCTACTTGTCGCAAGCTCAGTACCACTAAAGTGTTTTCGTGTACGGGGCTATCACCCTCTATCGCCGGACTTTCCAGACCGTTCCACTAACACTAAAGCTATTACTTGCAGGCTGATCCCCGGTCGCTCGCCGCTACTGGGGGAATCTCAATTGATTTCTGTTCCTAAGGGTACTTAGATGTTTCAGTTCCCCTCGTTCGCCCCTTTAACCTATGTATTCAGTTAAAGGTACCTGGCTTACACCAGGTGGGTTTCCCCATTCGGACATTCCCGGATCAAAGGTTGGTTGCTACCTCCCCGAGACTTTTCGCAAGCTCCAACGTCCTTCATCGCCTCTGACTGCCAAGGCATCCACCGTATACGCTTAGTCACTTGACCATATAACCGAAGTTATCTGTCCAAGAAGACATTTCCCTGACCCCCTTTGGCAAAGGCCAGGTACTTAGTAGATGTNCACCGATCAAAGTGCACACCCGCCGGATGTTGTGACGCTTAAGTCACAGTGTTTATTACAACTCGTTGTAGCAGCGGGGAATTGAAACCCGCCACTACAGAACAATTATCTATGAACTGTGTCATCCACCCCTACCGCTGGTGTACGACCTCAGTCCAAAGACTCAGCTTGATTTACCTTGTTAAAGAACATTTCCGGTGTAAAACCAGAAAGAAGCGCTCAATAAGCACTTCTTTCTGACTTCAGTGATGCGGACTCTGCAGAGAGTGTGGTGGAGCTATGCGGGATCGAACCGCAGACCTCTTCCGTGCAAGGGAAGCGCTCTCCCAGCTGAGCTATAGCCCCAAAATAGTGTCGTCAGCAACCACGTAGCCTGCCAAGTAAACCAAATGCGTGTTAATCGAGGCGTGGAATGGCGACGCATAGCACGCTATGCGAGTCATTTCACAACGAAGAGTAACGCGTATTTGGTAGGCCTGGGCAGATTTGAACTGCCGACCTCACCCTTATCAGGGGTGCGCTCTAACCAACTGAGCTACAGGCCTGTTTTGACTGGTCTGCGTACGCCCTGGCGGCGTTATTTTGCTCGTTCAATCGGTCACATACTATTCGTATGCTCCCTCTTTCACTCTCAAAAAGCCTTACCAGATCGCCCGCATCCTGCGCCAAAACCCTAACCTTGAGATAAGGGCCTTACAGGTGCGCTCGTGATCTCTTTCGCATCAACCGAATAAGACAAAGACAAATGTGTGAACACTTGAAGGAATAACGTCACTATCGTTTAAGGAGGTGATCCAGCCCCAGGTTCCCCTAGGGCTACCTTGTTACGACTTCACCCCAGTCATGAATCACTCCGTGGTGATCGCCCTCCCGAAGGTTAGGCTAACCACTTCTGGAGCAACCCACTCCCATGGTGTGACGGGCGGTGTGTACAAGGCCCGGGAACGTATTCACCGTGACATTCTGATTCACGATTACTAGCGATTCCGACTTCATGGAGTCGAGTTGCAGACTCCAATCCGGACTACGAAACGTTTTGTGGGATTCGCTCCCCCTCGCGGGTTTGCTGCCCTCTGTGCGTTCCATTGTAGCACGTGTGTAGCCCAGGTCGTAAGGGCCATGATGACTTGACGTCGTCCCCACCTTCCTACGGTTTGTCACCGTCAGTCTCCCTAGAGTTCTCAGCATTACCTGCTAGCAACTAGGGACAGGGGTTGCGCTCGTTACGGGACTTAACCCAACATCTCACGACACGAGCTGACGACAGCCATGCAGCACCTGTCACAGAGCTCCCGAAGGCACCAATCCATCTCTGGAAAGTTCTCTGGATGTCAAGACCTGGTAAGGTTCTTCGCGTTGCATCGAATTAAACCACATGCTCCACCGCTTGTGCGGGCCCCCGTCAATTCATTTGAGTTTTAACCTTGCGGCCGTACTCCCCAGGCGGTCTACTTAGTGCGTTAGCTGCGCCACTAAGAAATCAAGTCTCCCAACGGCTAGTAGACATCGTTTACGGCGTGGACTACCAGGGTATCTAATCCTGTTTGCTCCCCACGCTTTCGCACCTCAGCGTCAGTATCGAGCCAGGAGGCCGCCTTCGCCACCGGTATTCCTCCACATATCTACGCATTTCACCGCTACACGTGGAATTCTACCTCCCTCTCTCGTACTCTAGTTATCCAGTATCGAGTGCAGTTCCCAGGTTGAGCCCAGGGCTTTCACATCCGACTTAAATAACCGCCTACGCGCGCTTTACGCCCAGTAATTCCGATTAACGCTCGCACCCTCCGTATTACCGCGGCTGCTGGCACGGAGTTAGCCGGTGCTTCTTCTAAAGGTAATGTCAGGGCTACAGGCTATTAACCTGCAGCTTTTCTTCCCAATTGAAAGTGCTTTACAACCCTAAGGCCTTCTTCACACACGCGGCATGGCTGCGTCAGGCTTTCGCCCATTGCGCAATATTCCCCACTGCTGCCTCCCGTAGGAGTCTGGGCCGTGTCTCAGTCCCAGTGTGGCTGATCATCCTCTCAGACCAGCTATGGATCGTCGCCTTGGTGGGCCTTTACCCCACCAACTAGCTAATCCAACGCAGGCTCATCCAATAGCGCGAGGCCCGAAGGTCCCCCGCTTTCCCCCGTAGGGCGTATGCGGTATTAGCATGGTTTTCACCATGTTGTCCCCCACTACTGGGTAGATTCCTACGCGTTACTCACCCGTCCGCCGCTGTACTCACCCCGAAGGGCTTTCTCGCTCGACTTGCATGTGTTAGGCCTGCCGCCAGCGTTCAATCTGAGCCATGATCAAACTCTTCAGTTTAAATCTTTTACCTCCGCACTTTACCAGCTACAGGAGGGGTCGTTTGCGCTGCTTTTCCCGAAGGAAAGCCCTCGCGATAACAACCAAATCAGAGGCTCAGATACAATTCGAAATCAATGTTCCATAAAACTATGAATCAATGGTCACTTGTTGTATCTGAATAGTCGTGACAACTATCCCAACAAGTGCCCACACATCTGTCTTCGTCTTCTTGTTAAG
>NZ_VTUX01000015.1 GCF_008370495.1 Pseudohalioglobus sediminis
GAGACTGTGTAAAAACACGCTCTAGCGGCCTTGAACTAAAAAGCCCAGCTGATTTCAGCTGGGCTTTTCTCTTTTCGGTACCTGATTCTCAGGGGGTGTATTACCTCATCGCCGCCAGCAACCTCGGCACACCCACCTCATTCACTATTCTGGCCAGGTTGTAGCTCAATATCCCAAGCCCCATCTCCGCTTTGGCACCCTCCATACCTCTGCAGAGGAACCGCCTGAGCCCCATTATCTGCTTCAGGACGGCAAATGGGCGTTCTACCGCCGCCATTCTGATCCCCATCAAGCCTGGATTTTCAGCCAGGCGGGCCTCGGATAGAGCAAAAGCCTCCTCGTGGAAGTGCCGGCTCACCCAGCGACGATCCGCCTTGGTACATTTGGCCTGTAGCGCGCAACCGTTACAGCCCGTGCGGCTGTAAAGGTGCATCTTGTCTTTGCTGCTATAGGTCGTATATCGCAGCTCCTCTCCCGCCGGGCAGGTGAAGCTGTTCCTCTCCTCATCGTAGCGGAATTCCGATTTCTGGAAGAACTCTGATGATTGATTATTGACCGCTCTCCGGCTCGGCACCGCCACTTCAATACCCTGGGATTCACAGGCGGCCTGCTGCTCGCCATTGGAGTAGCCCGCATCCGCCACCACTGCCAGGTTATCTGCTGCCAGGGTTTCCTTGGCTCCTTCTGCCATCGGTTGCAGATCTTGGGTATCAGCGCTGCGGTCCGTCACTTCATGGTGCACAATCAAGCCACTGTCCGCATCTACTGCTGTCTGCACGTTGTAGCCCAGCACGGTGCCCTCGCGCCCCGAACGCATCAGCTTAGCCTCAGGCTCCGTCGAACAATGCTGATTGCTCTCGCGCTCATCCATCTCAGATTCGATGTCATCCAGTTGGACGCCCTCTGCCTTCAGTTGCTTCAGAGCGCGTTGGACCCGGTCGCTTTCCATCTCGACGTTAATGTCCTCTCCATCGGCTTTGGCCAATTGCCCCAGATACATGTCGACCAGCCGTTCCACGCGTTTGCGCCGCTCACGCAGTTGCTTGCGGGTCAGTGCACGGTCTTTACTGGCTGCGGCTTTGAACTTGCTGCCATCGATAGCCACCAAGCGGCCGGTCAGCAGGTCTGCCTGGCGGCAGAACTGGATGAAGGCCTTGCAAGCTCCTTTGATGGCAGTGGCATTCTCTCTGCGGAAGTCCGCTATGGTCTTGAAGTCAGGGGATAGGCGCTTCATCAGCCAGATGACTTCCAGGTTTCGGTGACATTCTTTTTCCAGGCGGCGACTGGAGCGGACCTGATTAAGGTAGCCGTAAACATAGAGTTTAAGAAGGTCAGCAGGATTATAGGGTTTACGCCCCGTGGCTTTGGTGGCGGCCTTTGAAAAGCCCAGATCGACCAAATCCAGGTTATCGATAAATGCGTCAATCACCCGAACGGGGTGATCCTCAGCGACGTAGTCATCCAGGGTGTCAGGCAGCAAACTGCCCTGTTCTCGAGACTCTCCATCCAGATGGCGCATAAAAAAATACCCGTATCTTGCGATACGGGTATTTTGTCAGACCCCGGAGGTGTTTTCACACAGTCTC
>NZ_VTUX01000016.1 GCF_008370495.1 Pseudohalioglobus sediminis
AGGTGTATCCCGGACACATGGTTTACACCTTATACCGGAGACATGGTTTACACTTCCGGTAAAAAAGGATTGGCGGCGGGTTCGACCCGCCCCACATCCTCATCAAAGAATCCTAGATCATATTCCATAAAGCTGACCAGCCAGATTCTGTCAGCAACTTCCCTGATCCCCACGTTCTGCCCTGCAAATACCGTACTGAAGTTGATCTTGCGGTTTCCGATGCAGATGCGGCCGCATTGGGTCACCCTGATCGTGCGATCGTGATAAGGATACTCCGGTTGCTCTGGAGGGCGATACCTGCGCACTGAGGGTGTATAGAGATCACCGGGATACCGACCGCCCAGTGCCTGGTGAGGTCGCTCATTGTTGTAAACCTCTTGGAAGCTGTCGAAGCGTGTCTGTTGTTGCAGGAAATTGTAGGACGGTGGCTTGGTGGCCTCTGCTTTGAGTGTGAGGTGCATGCGTTCGTGGCGCCCGTTCTGCTCCGGGTGACCCGGCTTAATGCGCTCGATGTTGATGCCGAGCCGGAGCCACCATACGGAGAGACGGCTCAGGCCAAACAGCGCGTTGGGTGAGGCGAACGGAAGGCCATTGTCAGTGCGTATCGCCTCAGGCAAGCCATATTCCTTGAAGGTCTGCTCAAAGACGCTGAAGGCAAAGGGCGACTTGGTGGACTCAAGGCCTTCACAGGCGAGCAGGTAGCGGGAACGATAATCGGTGATAGTAAGCGGGTAACAGTATTGCTGGTTGCCCAGCAGGAACTCGCCCTTGTAGTCTGCACACCAAAGAGCATTGGTGGCTTTGGGATCGCTTAGCGGTGTTCCCTCAGCGCGATAACGTCTGCGTTTGCGCCGCTTGACCAGGCCGTTACGGTCGAGGACCGCATGAACGGTGCTCTTGGCAGGCGGCTTGATCATGGGGTATTCCCGGATCAGCTTCTCACGGATCTTAGGAGCGCCCCAGGTAGGGTGCTCGCGCTTGATCTGGATGATCGTCTTCTCCACCTGGAAGGGTAGCTTGTTGGCGTGGCGGTAGGGTCGTCGCGTTCGATCCTCGAGGCCAATCAGCCCCAGGTCTTTGTATCGATTGAAGATTTTGTAGCCCGTAGGGCGGGATATACCAAACTCTCGGCATAGGGCCGCCATCTTCTCTCCTTCGAGCAGCCTGGCGACAAATCTGAGGCGTTCATCCATCGGTTTACACTCTTTCCACGGCATCTGGAGGCCTCCTCCAAATACCTAAATGTGTAAACCATGTCTCCGGCGGCCGGCGCTCCGGTATATTCTGTAAGCTATGTGTCAGGAACTACA
>NZ_VTUX01000017.1 GCF_008370495.1 Pseudohalioglobus sediminis
TAGGCTGGGTGTGGAAGCGTTGTAAGGCGTTGAGCTAACCAGTACTAATTGCCCGTGAGGCTTGACCATATAATCCAAGTTATTTGACGGCTTTACCGTTGTTCCTGGCTGCTGTAGTCGGGGATGCAGTAAGGGCGTTAAAGAGAAGACAGTTGGATGTTGTGACAAGTCCAGTGTTGAAGATCAACACACCAGAACAGACAGTTTGATTTACCTGACCTTATTTGAGGACGTGAAGTGCGCACCGTGATCCCGGCCAGAAGATTGCCGGGAGAGCCTGCCCCGCTGTATCGGGTAGAACCTGCCCCGCTTTATCGGGCATGGTTGTCGCCGCTGTCGCGCCTCAAGCCAGTTTGCCTGGCGACAATAGAGCGTTGGTACCACCTGACCCCATCCCGAACTCAGAAGTGAAACGACGCATCGCCGATGGTAGTGTGGGG
>NZ_VTUX01000018.1 GCF_008370495.1 Pseudohalioglobus sediminis
ACGAAGAGTAACGCGTATTTGGTAGGCCTGGGCAGATTTGAACTGCCGACCTCACCCTTATCAGGGGTGCGCTCTAACCAACTGAGCTACAGGCCTGTTTTGACTGGTCTGCGTACGCCCTGGCGGCGTTATTTTGCTCGCTCAATCGGTCACATACTATTCGTATGCTCCCTCTTTCACTCTCAAAATGCCTTACCAGATCGCCCGCATCCTGCGCCAAAACCCTAACCTTGAGATAAGGGCCTTACAGGTGCGCTCGTGATCTCTTTCGCATCAACCGAATAAGACAAAGACAAATGTGTGAACACTTGAAGGAATAACGTCACTAT
>NZ_VTUX01000019.1 GCF_008370495.1 Pseudohalioglobus sediminis
CAGCGGTAGGGGTGGATGACACAGTTCATAGATAATTGTTCTGTAGTGGCGGGTTTCAATTCCCCGCTGCTACAACGAGTTGTAATAAACACTGTGACTTAAGCGTCACAACATCCGGCGGGTGTGCACTTTGATCGGTGTACATCTACTAAGTACCTGGCCTTTGCCAAAGGGGGTCAGGGAAATGTCTTCTTGGACAGATAACTTCGGTTATATGGTCAAGTGACTAAGCGTATACGGTGGATGCCTTGGCAGTCAGAGGCGATGAAGGACGTTGGAGC
>NZ_VTUX01000001.1 GCF_008370495.1 Pseudohalioglobus sediminis
CTGGTCAGCTTTATGGAATATGATCTAGGATTCTTTGATGAGGATGTGGGGCGGGTCGAACCCGCCGCCAATCCTTTTTTACCGGAAGTGTAAACCATGTCTCCGGTATAAGGTGTAAACCATGTGTCCGGGATACACCTGAGGATTAGTGGCGGGGGTAGAAGGATTCGAACCCTCGACCCACGGCTTAGAAGGCCGTTGCTCTATCCAACTGAGCTATACCCCCGGGGAAGGTTTGATCTTACAACGAATGGGATGGGGTGGCCGACGGGTCTCGAACCCGCCACCTCCGGAGCCACAATCCGGTGCTCTACCTGATGAGCTACGGCCACCATCGCCGTTCCTGACTGAACTATCACCCTCACCAGGTTGTGGCTGGAGAGTTGGTCGGGGTAGAGAGATTCGAACTCCCGACATCCTGCTCCCAAAGCAGGCGCGCTACCAGACTGCGCTATACCCCGATAATCAGTTGGAAGCCTTGACCGGCCTCCCTTTCAGGAGCGCGCATAATACTCATCAGTGGGCGGAGCGTCAACGCCGCGGCACGCTATTTTCACTTCGCGCCCTTCCACTGCCCGCCCCCGTTATGGGACAATGCGCGGCTTTCCGCGGGGGCCTTATCCTGCCGCTTTTTCACCGTTTGAGAGGAACCTGACCGATGTCCGCACTGGTACTGGATGGCAAAACCCTGGCAGCCCAAACCGAGGCCGAGTTACTCGCCCGAGTGGAATCGCTCAAGGAGAAGTCTGCAGGCAAGACGCCCATACTGGCGACCATCCTGGTCGGTGATGACCCCGCCTCCGCCACCTATGTAAAAATGAAGGGCAACGCCTGTCGGCGCGTGGGCATGGATTCCATGGCGGTGGAAATGCCGGCATCGACCAGCACAGAAGAGTTGCTGGCCAAGATCGAAGAACTCAACAGTAATCCCGACGTGCACGGCATCCTGCTGCAACATCCCGTACCTCCCCAGATTGACGAACGCGCCTGCTTCGATGCAATCGCCCTGGGCAAGGATGTCGATGGCGTCACCTGCCTTGGCTTCGGCCGCATGGCCATGGGCGAGGACGCCTACGGCTGCGCCACCCCCCAGGGCATCATGCGCATACTCGATCACTACAACATTGATATCGAAGGCAAGCATGCCGTGGTGGTTGGGCGCTCCCCTATTCTCGGCAAACCGATGGCGATGATGCTGTTACAGAAGAACGCCACGGTCACCATCTGTCATTCCCGCACACAGGACCTGCCCTCCCTGGTAGCACAAGCAGACATCCTGGTCGGGGCTGTCGGCAAGCCGGAATTCATCAAGGCGGACTGGGTGAAAGAAGGCGCCGTCGTTGTGGATGCGGGTTATCACCCGGGCGGGGTTGGCGATATCGAATTGGCGCCGCTGGTGGAGAAGGCCTCCGCCTATACACCGGTGCCGGGCGGCGTGGGCCCGATGACCATCAATACGCTCATTATGCAGAGCGTGGAGTCCGGCGAGAAAAGCCTGGGCTAGGCACCCTGCCCCGGGAAGCGAACTGCCTGCCCCATGCACCGCGGCGCACGCCGTCGGCGCTGTGCACTAATGGCGCCGGCGCCAGGCCGGGTCAGCCGCGCTTCCATTTGGTCCCTTCGCGGGAATCCTCCAGGATCACCCCCTGGGCAGCCAGTGCGTCCCGGATTTCGTCTGCCCGGGCAAAATCCTTCGCCGCCTTGGCTTCCTGGCGTGCTGCAATTTGCGCCTCAATCTGATCCGCTGAGATCGCATCCTCCGACGAGGTTCCCTGTAACCAGGCTTCCGGGTCCTGCCCGAGGATGCCAAGCAGGTTGCCCGCCGCCAGTATGCGCGCCTTCAGCGCAGGTTTTTCCGCCGCATCCGCCTTGTGCAACTGGTGCGCCAGCGCGTGTATCTCGGCGATGGCAACCGGCGTATTGAGATCATCATTGAGCGCGTTGTAAAAAGGCTCCTCAGCCAGTCGAACCTCGGTATCCAGTTCGATGTCCTGCACATCCCGCAGTGTGCTGTAAAGGCTGTCCAGCGTGGCCTGGGCCTGCTCCAGCAGTTCAGCAGAAAAATTGAGCGGGGACCGATAGTGTGCGCTCAGCAAAGCAAAGCGCAGGACCTCGCCGCGATAGCTCTGCAGCAGATCGCGCACGGTGCGAAAGTTGCCCATCGACTTGGACATTTTTTCGCCGTCGATATCGAGGTAGGCGTTGTGCATCCAGTAGCGCACGTAGTCACCGCCGTGGGCACAACGGCTCTGGGCTATTTCGTTTTCATGGTGCGGAAAAATCAGGTCCCGACCACCGCCATGAATATCGATGGTTTCACCCAGATGCGCGCGAATCATGGCGGAACACTCCAGGTGCCAGCCCGGTCGACCACGCCCCCAGGGGCTATCCCAGCCGGGGTCTTCCTCCGCAGCGGGCTTCCATAGCACAAAGTCCCCGGGATGACGCTTGTAGTCAGCCACTTCCACCCGCGCACCAGCGAGCATGTCGTCCAGCGCTCGCCGCGACAGCTTGCCGTAATCCGCCATGGACTCGACGGCGAACAGGACGTGCCCCTGTGACTCGTAGGCATTGCCCTTGCTTACCAGCGTTGATGTCAGTTCAATCATGGCGTCGATATTGTGGGTGGCGTGCGGCTCAAGGGTCGGCGGCAGGGCATTCAGTGCTGCCATATCCTCGCGATACTTGGCTGTGTATTCATCCGTAACCGCCTCGATACTGCGCTGGCTGGCCTTTGCCGCGGCAATGATCTTGTCATCGACATCGGTAATATTGCGGGCGTAGGTCACGTTGGCATATTGCGTCTGTAACAGGCGAAACAGCGTATCGAACACGACCACCGGGCGCGCATTGCCGATATGCGCCAGGTTGTAAACTGTGGGGCCGCATACGTACATGGTGACCGTATCGGGGACCAGCGGCTCGAATACTTCCTTTTCTCCGCTCATGGTGTTGTAAACCTTGAGACTCATGATTGCTCCTTGTCTATTCCGCGCTAACCGCTAATCGTTCCAGGTATCACGCAGGCCGATGGTCTTGTTGAATACGGGCATTTCACTGCTGTGATCGTATCGATCAGCCACAAAGTAACCCTCGCGTTCGAACTGGAAGCCCTGCTCCGGCAGCGCCTCTAGCAGGGAAGGCTCTATCCATGCGTTATTGACGATTTGCAGTGATTCAGGGTTGATGTGCGCCATAAAGTCGTTGTCGCCACGGTCCGGCGCCTCGTGATTGAACAGACGGTCATACAGCCTGATTTCGGCGCGCTTGCCGGCGCTAGCCGACACCCACTGAATCACACCCTTGGGTTTCACACCATCTTCGGGGTTTTCGCCAATCGTGTTGGGGATAGTGTGCGCATGCACCTCGACGATCTCCCCGGCGTCGTTCTTGACCACCGCGTCGGCCTCGATCACATACGCATTGCGCAGTCGCACGCGCTTGCCAAGCACCAGGCGCTTGTACTTTTTATTGGCTTCCTCGCGGAAGTCCTCGGCATCAATATAGACCTCGCGGGTAAAGGGCAGCTGACGCTGGCCGAGATCTTCGCGCGTCGGGTGGTTTGGTGCCGCCAGCATTTCGGTCTTGTCTTCCGGGTAATCCGTGAGCACGACTTTCAGGGGCTTGAGCACCGCCATGGCGCGCGGCGCATTGGCATTGAGATCCTCCCTGATAGCGAATTCCAGCATGGCCACGTCAACCACGCCGTCGGAGCGGGTAGTACCGATCATATCGCAGAACTTGCGGATGGCGGCGGGCGTATAACCGCGACGGCGCATACCGGATACGGTGGGCATACGCGGGTCGTCCCAGCCGGCCACCACGGCCTCGTCAACCAGCTGCTTGAGTTTGCGCTTGCTGGTGATGGTGTAACTCGGGTTCAGGCGCCCGAACTCGTACTGCCGGGGTCGGCTTGGTACCGGCAGGTTGTCCAGGAACCAGTCGTAGAGGGGGCGGTGGTCCTCGAACTCCAGTGTGCAGATCGAGTGCGTAATGCCCTCGATGGCATCCTCCTGCCCATGGGCGAAATCGTAGGTGGGATAGATAGCCCACTCCGTGCCGGTCTGGTGATGCGGCATCTTGCGGATACGATAAAGGATCGGGTCGCGCATGTTCATATTGGGTGACGCCATATCGATCCTGGCGCGCAGTACGCGCTCTCCCTCGCCGAACTCCCCGGCCTTCATACGGGCCAGCAGGTCCAGATTTTCCGCGACCGGGCGGTCGCGATAGGGGCTATTGCGGCCAGGCTCCTTGAGCGTGCCGCGATACTCACGCGCCTGCTCCGCATTCAGGTCGCACACATAAGCCTTGCCCTGCTCCACCAGGTACACCGCCCACTCGTAGAACTGCTGAAAGTACGAGGACGCGAACCGCACCTCCCCGTCCCAGGTAAAGCCGAGCCAGCGCACATCCTGCTGGATGGACTCGATAAACTCCTGACTCTCCTTTTCCGGGTTGGTGTCGTCGAAACGGAGATTGCAGCGGCCACCATTGGCTTCGGCAAGCCCGAAGTTGACACAGATCGACTTGGCATGACCAATGTGCAGGTAGCCATTGGGCTCCGGCGGGAAGCGGGTGACAATTTCCGTTACTTTGCCGGAAGCCAGATCATCACTGATGATGGTCTGCAAGAAGTTACTGGCGGGCGTGTTTTCCATAGTTTGAAGTGGCCTGGGTGGGGCAAAGGGCGCGTATTATAGCGGCGAACGCGCCACGCTTTAAGCCGCCAGACCCTGTTTCCACAGTAAAATAACGGCTTATTCATCCGCTCCCGTTGTTTTCCTGTGGCGGAAAAGCCCGTATCATTGCCTCCCCTCACCAGAATCAAACTCACAGGGACGAGCAACATGGTTATCATTCGCACCACTTTCGGTGAAATCAAGCTGGCACTGGACGCCGACAAAGCGCCCAAAACCGTGGAAAACTTCCTGTCGTACGCCCGGGATGGCTTTTACGACGGCACCATCTTCCATCGCGTGATCGACAACTTCATGATCCAGGGTGGCGGCTTCGACACCGACATGAACCAGAAGCCGACCAGCGAACCGATTGAAAACGAGGCAGATAATGGCCTCAAGAACGACTTTGGCACCATTGCCATGGCCAGGACCATGGATCCTCACTCTGCCACGGCCCAGTTTTTCATCAACGTCAAGGACAATGATTTCCTGAATCACTCCGGCAAGAACATGCAAGGCTGGGGCTACACCGTGTTCGGCAAGGTTACCGAAGGCGAAGAAGTCCTGGACAAGATCAGGGCGGTGCCGACCACCTCACGCGGTGGCCACCAGGACGTCCCCACTGACCCGGTGATCATCGAAACCGTGGTAATCGTCGAAGAGTAAGTGTCGCGTACACTCTTCATATCTGATCTGCACCTGGATCCCGCCAGGCCCGAGATTACCTGGGCACTGGCGGCCTTTCTCAACGACCACAGCGACTGTTCGACACTCTATGTCCTCGGCGATCTGTTCGAGGCCTGGGTAGGCGACGACGACGATTCAGCCTTCGTCGCCTCGGTGGCTGCACTGTTCGCTGACTTCTCCGCACAGGGCCCCGGGCTGATGCTGATGCAGGGCAACCGGGATTTCCTGCTGGGGGAGGACTTTTGCAATCGCATCGGCGCAACACTGCTGCCCGACCCAAGCACTATTGACCTCTATGGCACCCCCACCCTGCTGATGCACGGAGACAGTCTCTGCACCGGCGACGCAGAGTACATGCGCTTTCGCAGCAGCGCCCGCAGCCCACAGTGGCAGGCCGAACTGCTGGCCAAACCCCTCGCCGAGCGCCGGGCCCTGGCCGAGCAGTTGCGCAGCATGAGCAAAGAGGCCAACTCGAACAAGGCAGAAGACATCATGGATGTCACTCCTGCAGAGGTCGATCGGGTGATGCGGGAAGCCGGTGTCAGCCGCATGATTCACGGTCACACCCACCGTCCGGCGCGGCACCAGGTCCCCCTGGGCGAACGTATTGTGCTGGGAGACTGGGAGCGGCATGGCTGGTATATCGACGCTGGCCCGGATCATATTGATTTGGTTAAATTCGATATTTAACAATGCGTTACTGACTTTTCATCAAGTCAATTATCGCACCTTTCTGCCTGCTCGATACTGTACTCGGCGCGCCCCGACGCAGGGCTCAAACGGGAAGGCAGGGGCGTAATCTGCCCGGCGTGACTATGCCGGCACCCCGCTGTGAAAACGAAACTCTTCGTCGGGCGACTCGATCAATTCCCGCTCACACTGCAACAGCGCCGCCAGGCGCGTATCGACTTCTGCCCTGGAACTCACCGCTTCCGCCAGTTTGAGGTAGTCCCGGAAATGCCGTGACTCCGACTTCAGCAGCGACAGGTAGAAAGCCTGCAACTCCTCATCGAGTTCCGGCGCCAGCGCGGCAAAGCGCTCGCAGGAACGCGCTTCAATGATGGCACCGACCAGCAGCGTGTCTACCAGCCGGCCCGGCTCCTCTGTGCGCACCTCTTTGCGCAGCGCACCGGCATAGCGTGCCGCGGTAAGTTGCGGGTAGGCCACTCCCCGACGTTGCATGATGGCAATCACCTGCTCAAAGTGGCGCAGTTCCTCCCGCGCCAATCGCGACAGCTTGTTGAGCAGATCGTGATGATCCACGTAACGGTACATCAGGTTGAGCGCAGTGGACGCCGCCTTTTTTTCGCAGTTGGCGTGATCGACCAGGAGAACATCCTGGTTCTGCAGTGCCCAGTCCACCCAGGCGCGTGGTGTCGGACAGGCAAGGAACTCGAGAATGTGGCTTATATCGGGGGCTGTGCTCATGGAACATTGTCACCAAAATTGTCACCAAACAGGTCGGGCATCGCTATGTAGCGGTCGTAGTGCGCCTGGGACAACAGCAGGAACTCGCTGTCGATCCGTTCGCGCAATTGCGCCAGTGTCAGGTCACGATAGCGCAGGTCAACTTCAAAACCGAAGTCGCGCGTACTGTCGATCTGCCCGGCACCGGCCTTGAGCAGGCTGAACACCCAGCAGTAGGCATCGTGGTGCGCAACGAAACGCACGTTCTGGGTTTCCAGTTGCCACCGCAATAGCGCCGCATCATGGACCTGCAATTTGTTACTGACACACTGCGATAGAAAGCCGGAGAGCCGGCCATCGATAATACGCTTCTGCTCCGGTGTGTAACTGTTCCAGTCAATCACCTCGTGACTGAAGCGCTTGCAACCGCGACAGACCGTGTCGCCGATGCCGGTGGAACAGACGCCGATACAGGGTGTTTTGACGGATAAATCGAACATGTCCAGGCGGGATTACAGGCAGGGGACAAAGTTTAGAATATCACCACGGTGAATGCACGATATAGGGTGCGATTCATTTATCTTATTTTGCTTGTGGGCTATACTTCGCGGCGATTTTTCTCCACAGGAGCCGCCGGCGCTACCCTCTGCCGGGGGACTTCTTTCAAGCTAAAGGAGCTCTACCGTGCTAGAAGCGTATCGCGAACATGTGGCCGAACGTGCCGCTCAGAATATTCCCCCAAAACCCCTGAACGCCGAGCAGGTCGCCGGGCTGGTTGAGCTGCTGAAAAACCCTCCCGCAGGCGAAGAAGCCTACCTGCTGGACCTGGTCACCAATCGCGTACCCCCCGGTGTCGATGAGGCCGCCTACGTCAAGGCGGGCTTCCTGTCCGCCGTCGCCAAAGGCGAGACCGAGTGCCCGCTGATCGACAGGCTGGCAGCGGTCAAGCTGCTGGGCAATATGCACGGTGGTTACAACATTGAAACGCTGGTGGGCCTGCTGCCTGATAGCGATCTCGGCGCGCAAGCCGCTGCAGAACTCAAGCACACGCTGCTGATGTTCGACGCATTCCACGACGTCGCCGAGCTGGCCGAGAAAGGCAATGAAAACGCCAGGGCGGTCATGCAATCCTGGGCGGATGCCGAATGGTTTACCAGCCAGGATGCCGTGCCCGAGTCCATCAAGGTGGCCGTGTTCAAGGTCACCGGTGAAACCAACACGGATGACCTCTCCCCCGCTCCCGATGCCTGGTCACGACCCGACATTCCCCTGCACGCGCTGGCCATGTACAAGATGACCCGCGACGGCCTGGAACCTGAAGAACACGGTGTAACCGGCCCGATGAAGCAGATCGAGGAAATCCAGTCCAAGGGCCTGCCCGTGGCTTTCGTCGGCGATGTTGTCGGTACCGGCTCCTCGCGCAAATCCGCCACCAACTCGGTGCTGTGGTTCTTTGGCGATGAGATCGACGGTGTACCCAACAAGAAGGGCGGCGGCATCTGCATCGGCGGCAAGGTAGCCCCGATTTTCTACAACACCATGGAAGATGCCGGTGCACTGGTTTTTGAAGCACCGGTTGACGACCTGGGCATGGGCGACGTGATCGAAATCCGTCCCTACGAGGGCAAGATCCTCTCGGAAGCCGGTGATGTGATCTCGGAATTCGAACTCAAGTCAGATGTCCTGCTGGACGAAGTTCGCGCCGGCGGCCGCATCAACCTGATCATCGGCCGCGGCCTCACCACTCGCGCCCGCGAAGCCCTCGGCCTCCCCGAGTCCGACCTGTTCCGCAAGCCCGAGCAGCCGGAAGACACCGGCAAAGGCTTTACCCTGGCACAGAAAATGGTCGGCAAGGCCTGCGGCACCGACGGCATCCGCCCCGGCACCTACTGTGAGCCGCGCATGACCACCGTGGGCTCCCAGGACACCACTGGCCCGATGACCCGTGACGAACTCAAGGACCTGGCCTGCCTGGGTTTCTCTGCAGACCTGACCATGCAGTCTTTCTGCCACACCGCGGCCTACCCCAAGCCCGTGGACATCGATACCCAGCACACCCTGCCGGACTTCATCATGACCCGCGGCGGTGTATCACTGCGTCCCGGCGATGGCGTCATCCACTCGTGGCTGAACCGCATGCTGCTGCCCGACACCGTGGGCACCGGTGGTGACTCACACACGCGTTTCCCCATGGGCATATCTTTCCCGGCGGGTTCCGGGCTGGTGGCCTTCGCTGCCGCCACGGGCGTCATGCCGCTGGACATGCCCGAGTCGGTGCTGGTGCGCTTCAAGGGCGAGATGCAGCCCGGCATTACCCTGCGCGACCTGGTACACGCCATCCCCTACTACGCGATCCAGGAAGGCCTGCTGACCGTTGAAAAGAAGGGTAAGAAGAACATCTTCTCCGGCCGCATCCTGGAAATTGAAGGCCTCGACGACCTCACCGTTGAACAGGCATTTGAGCTGTCGGATGCCTCCGCTGAACGCTCAGCGGCCGGCTGCACCATCAAGCTCTCCGAAGATTCTGTAGCCGAGTACCTGCGCTCCAACATCGTACTGCTGCGCTCCATGATCGCCGACGGTTACGGCGACCCGCGCACGCTGGAACGTCGCGCACGCAAGATGGAAGAGTGGCTGGAAAATCCCAGCCTGATGCAAGCCGACGCGGACGCCGAATACAGTGCGGTCATCGAGATCGACCTGGCAGAAGTCAACGAGCCTATCGTTTGCTGCCCGAACGACCCCGACGATGCACGCCTGCTGTCTTCCGTCGCCGGCGACAAAGTCGACGAGGTATTCATCGGCTCGTGCATGACCAACATCGGCCATTTCCGCGCGGCGGGCAAACTGCTGCAGCAGCACAAGGGCGGCATCTCCACCCGCATGTGGCTGGCACCGCCCACCAAGATGGACGAGCACCAGTTGATGGAAGAAGGCTACTACAACATCTTTGGCGCCGCCGGTGCGCGCACCGAGATGCCGGGATGCTCCCTGTGCATGGGCAACCAGGCCCGCGTGGCAGCCAACAGCACGGTGCTGTCCACCAGCACGCGGAACTTCCCCAACCGACTCGGTGATGGCGCCAACGTGTACCTGACCTCGGCCGAACTGGCCGCTGTCGGTGCCATCCTCGGCAAGCTGCCCACGCCGGCCGAGTACATGGAGTACGCCAAGAACCTCGACGCCATGGCTGAGGATATCTACCGGTACCTTAACTTCGACCAGATCTCTGATTTCCAGAAGAGCGCCGAAGAAGGCAAGCGTATCGCCGCCGTGGAAATCCAGGAGCTCAGCGCCTGACCAGCCGACCGGCAACGCAAATAAAAAAACCCGCCTCGGCGGGTTTTTTTTGTTTGATCGCAAAGACCGATTATCTATTCCGGACTACCGGGGACGCTGCCATCAAGAACCAGCTGCCAGTAGCCCACATCCAGCCACTGCCCCTGCTTGTACCCCACCTCGTGTAAATGCGCGACCTTGCGCATGCCCATCTTCTCGTGCAGCGCGACGCTAGCCGGATTGGGTAAGGTGATCCCCGCCAGCACCGCATGCACACCGCTGGTACGCAGCCCGTCAAAGAGGGACGAATACAGCGCGGCGCCCCAACCCTCGCCGATATGTTGCGGATCCAGGTAGACCGTGCTCTCGACGGAGTAACGATAGGCACTGCGATCGCGCCAGCGATTCGCATAGGCATAGCCAACCACCCGTGAGGCGGCTTCCGCCACCAGCCAGGGTAGACCCATGCCCGTCACCGTCTCTATGCGCTGGCGCAGCTCATCCACTTCGAGAACCCGCTCTTCGAACGTCGCCGGACTGTTAACAATGTAATGATTGTAAATCTCCGCCAGCGCGGGCGCGTCTTCTGCGCGCACTGTCCTGATCATCAGCCTACCTCCCTGACTGCGCGCGCAAACCGCGCCAGTGCCGCCTTGTCCTGCGCCTCGCCGGCGTAGGCCAGGCGCTGGTAATCACCGGTTATCGCGTCAATCCTGTCGGCGAGTCGGGGCACGCTGCGCTGTGCTCGGCGCGCGTAAGCCGCCGGCGACTCACCCGGTTCGCGGGTAACGCCCATTCTGGCCAGGCGTGCGCAGAACTGCAGGTAAAGGCGATCGAGCTTGCTCAACGCGTTGGTCCGGCGACGCAGCAACAGTGACAGCGCCACCGGCACCAGCACCAGCGCAAAACTGCCCAGGATAAACAGCGCAAATTTGCGTGCATCGACTCCGCCGAACCAGCGCTGCAGCAGCTCAAACTGGGTTTCAGCGTTGAAGCCGACAACCCAGCTTTGCCAGCGATAGGTCAGGGCGTCGTAGCGCAGGCGCAACTGGTTGACGAGATTGATACTGCGATAGCGCAGTGGTGACAGCGGTGAATCAGCGAGGAAGGTGCCCTCCTCCGCGATGGCCTGTTCCAGGCCGCGTTCAATGCGTTCCGGTGCCACGGCCGATGTCGGGTCAACGCGAATCCAGCCTTCGCCCTCCAGCCAGACCTCGGCCCAGGCATGCGCGTCGAACTGGTGCACGATCACGGTCCGGTTGACCGGGTTGACCTCGCCACCCTGGTAGCCGGCGACGACTCTCGCCGGCACCCCGGCAGCGCGCATCATAATGACGAAGGCGGAGGCATAGTGCTCACAAAACCCCCGGCGGGTCTCGAACAGGAAGGCATCCATCGGGTTGTCGATCGGCAGCAGCGGCGGTTCAAGTGTATAGACAAAGGGTTGCTCGTTGAACAGAGCCAGAACGCGCGCCACGATCTGCCGGGGGTTGGCGGCGTCTGCGGCAATCGACCCCGCCAGGGCCCGCGCCCGCGGGTTCGCCTCCGCAGGCAACGCCAGTTCGGCGCGCCGACGCCAGGCCGAGAGCGCTGGATCCAGCTTGGCTTCGGGCCAGGACCGCACCTGGTACAGAAAATCGTCTTCTATTGGCAGCGGCCGGAACAGGCGATAATCCGACGCGCCAAGAATACCCGCATCAGGGGAGCTGGCGTAGCGCAGGCTGTACAGCCAACGCTGCTGGGTCGGTTCCATGATAACCGAATAAGACAGCGGCTCACCCGACAGCACCGGCGCCGGGCGTCGCTCCGTAGCCGGCACCTCGTAGTAATTCAGTGCACTCCAGGTATTCTGGCGCAAACGACTCATCACCAGGCCGCGCCAGTAAAGCTGCGACTGGGGCGGTATTTCACCCTCAAACTTCACCCTGAACGCCACCTCTCCGGAGCGGCTCAGTCGGGATACATCGCCCGGGCTCATGAACTCACTCATACCGGTCTTAGCCTGCTGGCTTTTCAGCGGCACTGTCCACAATGGGCCTATGCGCGGAAACAGGAAGAACAGCACCAGCATTAACGGCAGTGCCTGCAGCACCATGGCCGTTGCTTTCCTGGCGGGCCGGGCATTGAATCGATCGTCGCCCGGCCGATGCAATGCCACCAGCGCGGTGGTCACCAGCACCACATTCAACAGGCACAGCAAGACAATGAGCAGGTCCTGGCTGAACAGGAATTCGGTGAGAATGACGAAGTACCCGAGGAACAGCAGCACGTAGGCGTCCTTGCGCTCCGCCAGCTCCAGCAACTTGAAAGCAAAGGCCGCCAGCAGCAGCGCCACCATCGGCTCGAGACCGATCAGGCTGGTGTAACTGAGCAGAATCCCCACAAACGCGCTGGCGATCAACGCCAGTTTTATCGGCCAACGCGGGAACGACCAGCTGCCGCGATATACCATGACACGCCAGGTCGCTGCCAGCAGGTACACCGCGAGCACCCAGGTGGGGACGCGCGCCAGATGCGGTAGCACCAGGGTGAACAGGGCCAGGATAATCCACACCAGCGCATTGCGCGGTATCTGTTGCGGGGCCTTCACAGCCCGGGATCCTCAAGCCCGTGCAAGGCCAGCGCGCGCAGGACCCGCTCGCGATGCAGTTCGCCGCAGTCCGGCGCTATGGTCACACCGGGCAGACGCAAACCGTACTCGTCGCCCTGCGCATCAAATGCCAGTGCCCAATAGCACAGGTGCGACAGGCGCTGCTCGGTAGGCAGGCCGGGAAACAGTTCCCAGTCCAGCCATACGCTGCGGTCAGCGTAAGCTGCATATTGCTTGACCTGCAGGTTCTGTCCGCGCGCCAGCCCTTTCCAGTAGATCTGGCGCAGGGAATCGCCCTCGCGGTAATTCCTGAAACCGTAGAAATCGTCGCTGCCCTCAATCGGCACCGCGGCGCCATCCGGTGACTCCGCCGCCAGCCCCGGTAGTTCGGCAGACGCCAGTGGCCGCGGGTAAACCAGTGCATACAGTTCCAGGTCCACCCAACTCCAACAGCGCAACAGGCCCAGGGGATAACTGGATTCCATGCGCAGGCGACCGGGGCTATACCAGCCGCGCTGCTGGCCCACTGGCAGGTAAAGCTGTTGGCGCAGGCTGTCACATTCGGCCAGGTTGGCGGTGACTTCCACGCCGCCAGGCCAGCCCAGGCGAATAGCGATATGCTCCTTGCGCCGACTGCGCTCCAGCTGCAGCGCAAATTCGGCCTGTTGGCCGGGAAATGCCGGGCGCGCGTGCACCGCGCGGATAGTCAGCCCGGACATGTTCGCATAGGTATGCAGGATGGCGACGACAAACAGCGTGAACAGCAGGAAGGTCAGGCCATAGCTCAGGTTGTTCTGGAAGTTGATCGCGGCCAGCAACATCACCAACAGGCACAGGCCGAAGAACAGGCCGACCCTGCTGGGGAAAATAAAAATACGCCGCTGATCGAGTGTCACCATCCTGGCAGGCGGAATACGCCGATCCACCCAGTTGCGGAAACGGCTGCGCAAGCGGGCCCTCAAGCCCGCCCTGTCAATCGATCCAGTCGCCGCGACCATCTACCCGGCGTCAGGGACGGATAACGTCGACATTGCGCTGCAACAACGTGACCAGGGCGGCGCCATCGCCGGCGTAGTCGCCGCTGGGCACCAGGCGATGCGCCGCCACGGTGGGCAGCACAGTTTGCAGATCCTCGGGCACGATATGCCCGCGACTGTTCATCACCGCCCAGGTGCGGGCGCAGTCCAGCAGGGCGAGGCCGCCTCGCGGCGAGAGTCCGACTTCGAACTCGGGGCTGTTGCGGGTATAGGCCACCAGGCGTTGCAGGTAATCGAGAATATTGTCCGAGGCATGCACCTGCCCTACCGCAGTGCGAATCTGCTGCAACTGTTCGTGGCTGAGCAACTGGCGCAGTGGACGGCGCTCGGTCTGGTTGCTTTGCTGGCGCTGGAACATCTCACGCTCGGCCTGCGGATGCGGGTAGCCGAGCTGCAGTCGCATCAGGAAACGATCCAACTGCGATTCCGGCAAGGGATAAGTGCCGGACTGGTGTATCGGGTTCTGGGTGGCGACGACGAAAAACGGATCCGGGAGTGGCCGTGTCTCCCCCTCGACCGTCACCTGCCCTTCTGCCATCGCTTCAAGCAGTGCGCTCTGCGTGCGCGGCGTGGTGCGATTGATCTCATCAGCGAGCAGCAGCTGGGTAAATATGGGGCCGGGATGAAAGCTGAAACTGGCATCATTGCGGTCGTAAACCGACACCCCGAGGATGTCCGCTGGCAGCAGGTCGCTGGTAAACTGCACGCGTTTCCACGACAGGCCGAGGACATCAGCCAGGGCATGTGACAACGTGGTCTTGCCCATACCGGGCAGGTCTTCGATCAGCAGGTGGCCGCGAGCAAACAGGCAGCACAGCGCGAGACGTATTTGCGGCTCCTTGCCCAGCAGGACCGTGCCGACCTCGGCAACGGCGGCATCGATAGCTTCCTGTAACTGCATAACTGCGCCCCGGTTATCGGTTTCAGGCCAACGCGGCGAAGCCCCGCTGCAGGTCAGCCTTGAGATCATCCACGTCTTCCAGACCGACAGACACACGGATCAGGTTACGACTGATACCGGCCTGTTCACGCTGCTCGTCACTGAGTCGACCGTGGGTGGTTGTTGCCGGGTGCACAATCGTGGTTTTGGCGTCACCCAGGTTAGCGGTGAGCGACATAATGCGGGTGGCGTCTATCACCTTCCAGGCCTCTTCCTGGCCGCCCTTGATCTGGAAGGACAGCACGCCGCCATAGGCGCTCTGTTGGCGGCTGGCCAGTGCATGGCCCGGATGCGTTGTCAGCCCGGCGTAATACACCCGCTCTACCGCGTCCTGCTGTTGCAGCCAGGTGGCCAGCGCCAGCGCCGATTCGCTGTGTGCGTTCATGCGCAAGCGCAGGGTTTCCAGCCCCTTGAGAAATACCCAGGCGTTGAAGGCGCTCATGGTCGGGCCACAGGTGCGCAGGAAGGTCTCCACCTCCTGCATATGCCGGGCACTGCCAACAACGGCACCACCGACGCAGCGCCCCTGGCCATCAAGGTACTTGGTCGCAGAATGCACAACAATATCCGCTCCCAGTGCCAGCGGCCGCTGCAGGGCCGGTGTGCAGAAGCAATTATCGACAACCAGCAGGCAATTGTTGTCGTGAGCCAGCGTTGACAGGGCCGCCATGTCGGCCACCTCGCACAGCGGGTTACTCGGCGTTTCCAGGAACAGCATCGCCGTTTCCGGGCGAATCGCGTCGCGCCAGGCCGCCAGGTCCAGCAGGGGCACAAAACTGACCTGCACGCCAAACCGCGCCATATACTTGCTGAACAGGTTGGTCGTGGTACCGAACACATCCCGCGAGCAGACAACGTGATCGCCGGCTTGCAGCAGCGCCATGGCGGTAGACAGTATGGCGGCCATGCCCGAGGCCGTACCGACCGCAGCCTCACCGCCCTCCAGGGCCGCGATGCGTTGCTCGAAAGTGCGCACGGTGGGATTGGTGTAGCGCGAATAGACATTGCCCGGTGACTCGCCCGCAAAGCGCGCAGCAGCCTCCGCCGCATTGGCAAAAACGTAGCTCGAAGTGGCGAAGATGGGTTCGGAATGTTCGCCCTCACCGGTGCGCGCGTTGCCTGCACGTACCGCCAGCGTGTCCAGCCCGGCTCCCGCGAGGGGGTCGTCGTGATTGTCACTCATACGCATTCAGGCATTGTTGTGGATGCCCACAACAGCGCCCTCCTCCTGCTGTGCCGCGCGTTTGCGACTCTGTGCTTCGTCGTTGCGCTGAGCCTCTATATGGTCGAGGTAGTGCTGGTCGACATCGCCGGTAATGTAATCGCCGCTGAATACGGAGCAGTCGAAGGCATCAATCTGTTCGTTGCCTTCACGGGAGCATTCGATGAGGTCGTCGAGGTCCTGGTAGACCAGCCAGTCAGCGCCAATCAGCTCGCACACTTCCTCAACGCTGCGGCCGTGCGCGATCAGTTCCGAGGCCGAGGGCATGTCGATACCGTAGACATTGGGAAACCGCACCGGCGGTGCTGCCGAGGCGAAAAAGACATTGCTTGCGCCCGCATCCCGGGCCATTTCAATAATCTGCCTGCAGGTGGTACCGCGCACAATGGAATCGTCCACCAGCATCACGTTCTTGCCCTCGAACTCCAGTGGTACCGGGTTGAGCTTCTGGCGCACGGACTTCTTGCGCTGGCTCTGGCCCGGCATGATAAACGTCCTGCCGATATAGCGATTCTTCATGAAGCCCTCGCGGAACTTGATGCCGAGTTCATGGGCCATGGACTGCGCCGCAATCCGGCTGGTATCCGGGATGGGGATGATGACATCGATGTCCAGGTCCGGGCGTTCGCGACGTATCTTGCTGGCCAGCGCAGCCCCCTGGCGCATCCGGGTCTTGTAAACGGAGATGCCGTCCATCAGGGAATCCGGACGCGCGAAGTAAACATGTTCAAAAATGCACGGTTGCAGTACCGGCGCTTCGGCGCACTGGCGACGGTGCAGGGTGCCTTCCATGTCGATAAACACGGCCTCGCCGGGCGCGACATCCCCGAGCAGGCTGAAGCCGAGTACGTCCAGCGCCACGCTCTCGGAGGCAATCATGTAATCTTTGCGGCCATTGAGCCCCTGTCGCTCGCCGACAACCAGGGGCCGGATGCCCAGGGGGTCGCGGAAACCCAGCACGCCGTAGTTCACAATAAGTCCCACCGCGGCGTAGCCGCCGCGACAGCGGCGGTGTACCGCTTCCACTGCCTGGAAAATGTCGTCGGCACCGGGACTCAATTTCCCCAGTGTCTGCAACTCGTGCGCAAATATATTGAGCAGGACCTCCGAGTCGGAGTCCGTATTCAGGTGCCGCAGGTCATCCTGGAACAGCTCCTTGCCCAGTTGCTCGGCATTGGTAAGGTTGCCGTTATGCGCCAGGGCGATACCGTAAGGCGAATTCACATAGAAGGGCTGGGCCAGGGCCGGGCCGGAACTGCCCGCGGTGGGGTAGCGCACATGGCCGATGCCGATACTGCCCTCCAGCCGCTGCATGTGTTGTTGCCTGAACACGTCGCGCACCAGCCCCTCGCTCTTGCGCAAGCTGAAGCGACCGCCTTCGCAGGTCATGATGCCGGCGGCATCCTGGCCACGGTGTTGCAACACCGTCAGGGCATCATAAATGTCTGGGGCCACGTTATGGCTTCCCACTAGTCCTACCAGACCACACATTGTGCTTTCACCTCTTGCTTCAGGTCGCTATACCGGCGCTGGGCACCGTATTGGAGAATACCGTTTGCACCCAGTCTGCCAGCATATTCAAATGGGGCATCAACACGGACTGGTGCAACCACTGTTGATCCTGGGGCGGCACCAGTTGGCGCACAACGTAGGCCGCCACCAGGATCAGGATCACGCCGCGTGCAAAGCCGAAAATGGTTCCCAGCAGGCGATCGAGAACGCTGAGACCCACAGCGCGCACCAGGCCGGTCGCCACTTTCACCACCAGGGTAAACACCACCAGGGTAGAGACGAACAGAATGGCATAGGCCGCAACGTAACGGCCGGTCACGTTGGCTATCACAGCGGCCAATTCCAGTGCCAGGCGATCGACAAACGTATGCGCCACCACGAAAGCCGCCACCCAGCCCAGCAGTGACAGGGCCTCGCGGACGAAACCCCGCCACAGACTCAACAGGATCGAGACACTGATCACCACGATGATGATCCAGTCGACGCCATTGAACTGGGACAGATCAACCATGCTGTGCCACCCGCGGGCTCATTCTAGCAGAGCGCGCCATAGCCCGGGCAATCCGGCCGCAACGCATCAGGGGTAGTACCGTGTAATCATCGATTTGACGCCGAAACGGCTGTCAATGGCACCGCGCACCTGCTCAAGCTTGGCCTTCTCCACTTTCGGTCCGATATAGACACGGTAGAGGGTACGTCCTCCACTATTGACCTTCTTGACGTAGGCTTTGTGCCCCATGCCAAGTAAATCCTTGCGCAGGGCATCTGCTTTCTCCGCGCTGCTGACGCTGGCAACGCGCAATATCCAGGTAATGGGAATGCCCTCGGCATCCAGGGCCGGCTTCACTGGCGGCTCACTACGTGGCTCCGGCCTGGGGGCGGCTTCCGGTTCCGGCTCCGGTTGCGATTTCGGTTCTGGCTTCGATGGGGGGGGCGCTGTCGCGGGCTGGTTACCATCACCGCCCGCCGCAGAGGCTGCACTGCCGGTGGGCAGAGGGCCATCCGGGGACAGTGTCAATATTTCGTCATCCACACCAGCCGGCTCGACTTCCTTCTTGAACTCCCGGGAGGGGCGCAGACCCGCTATATCGGGGGGCTCAATCGGCGAGGTGTCCACGGCAGGTCGCGGCGGTACACGCGCTGCTTCGGCCCCGCCCTGCGCGCCGGGTTCGACAAAAATAATCGGCCAGAAGACAACACCCAGTGCAACCAGAATCAGGGCACCTACCAGGCGCTGTTTCAATACTTCATTCATGTAACCCGGTCTTCCCCTGGTCTCTCTCCAGCTGTGGCAGTACCGCCGCAACGGTGAAAAATGAACCGAACACCACCAGCAGGTCTCCGCTTTGCATTACCGCCTGGGCCCGCCTCAGCGCCTGCCGCAGGTTTTTGCTGACACTGACACGCTGCTGGCCCTGTGCGTGCAGTATATCGGCTATGTCGGTCGCCGCCATGGCTCTTGGATTGGCGGGCTGCTCGCCCAGAAACCAGGCCTGAAAGCGAGCGCCAAAACGTGACAACATGGCCTCCACCGGCTTGTCTTTCATCGCGGAAAATAGTGCAATAACCTTTCCATTACAAGGAGTTGCGTCTATTTTTTCCAGCAACTTATCAATAGCTGCCGGATTATGTGCCACATCCAGCAGGTAGTGCCGGCCAGCGATATCCAGGTGCTGGCAGCGGCCCGTGCTGTGCGCGCCCGCCAGTGCCCGGCGCACCTGCTCATCGCTGAACGTCTCACCCAGCAAGCAGGCGGCCTGCAGCGCGGCGCAGATGTTCGATGGCCACAGGGCCTCCGTCGCCAGAGACGGCAGCTCCCGGCGCCCGGCGTCGGCGCCTGTCAGGTACCCCTGCCAGCTTGCCCCGGGCTCACCGTAGCCAAACTCGTGCCCAAGCTGCATAACAGGCGCAGCGGCAACCTGCTGCGCGCACTCCAGCAACTCCGCGGGCGGCTCGGGATCGGCGATCACCACCGGTTTCCCGGGGCGCATGATACCTGCCTTCTCGCGTGCAATGGCAGCGCGCGTATCGCCCAGCCACTCCTGGTGATCGAGGTCGATGCTGGTGATTACCGCCACATCTGCGTCTACCATATTGGTGGAGTCCAGGCGGCCGCCCAGGCCCACTTCCAGTACCACGCGATCTACTCCCTGCTCCCGAAACAGCCACAACGCGGCCAGGTTGGCGAACTCGAAATACGTCAATGACACGCCGCCACGGGCCTGCTCAATGGCTGTGAATGCGGCGACAATATCGTCGTCTGCTGCGTCTTCACCGTCGATACGAATGCGCTCGTTGAAGCGCAGGAAGTGGGGAGAAGTGAATGTCCCCACGCGGTGCCCGCACTCTCGCAACAGTGACTCGAGCACGGCCACGGTAGAGCCCTTGCCATTGGTACCGGCCACCGTTACTGCGGGCACTGTCAGCGGCAACAGGGACAGGGAATGCGCTACCTGGGTGACCCTTTCCAGGCCAAGATCCATGGCATTGGGATGCAGCGACTCAAGGTACCGCAGCCATTCGTCCAGGGTGCGTTTACTCATCCCGGGGTGATTCTAGGGGAATCTCTACCTCGTCACTGACTTCCGGTTCCGGCTCTTCTTCCACCACTTCCTCGTTTACGGCTTCCTCCGCCAACTGGAGGTGGCCGAGTTTGGCCAGCAGCCGCGCCAGCGTATCGCGCATCTCGGTGCGATGCACGATCATGTCTATGGCACCGTGTTCCAGCAGGAATTCACTGCGCTGGAAACCTTTGGGTAACTTCTGGCGGATGGTCTGCTCGATAATATTGGGGCCGGCAAAACCCGCCCGGGCGTCGGGCTCGGCCACGTTGACATCACCGAGCAGGGCCAGGGAGGCGGAAACACCACCATAGATCGGATCGGTCATAACGGAGATGTACGGCACTGCAGCCATTTTCATGCGCTCTATCACGGCGCTGGTCTTGGCCATCTGCATCAGCGATATCAGCGCCTCCTGCATGCGCGCTCCACCCGAGGCCGCAAAGCAGACCAGGGGAATTCCCTCGGCCAGCGCCAGTTGCGCGGCACGGGTGAATTTTTCACCCACGGCGTAGCCCATGGAACCACCGTGAAATTCGAACTCAAAGGCCACTGCCACGATGGGCATACCCTTGAGCGTACCGCGCATGGCAATCAGCGCGTCCTTCTCGCCAGTGGTTTTTTGCGCGGCGGCAAGACGGTCGCGATAACGCTTCTTGTCCTTGAATTTGAGACGGTCAACGGGTTCGACGTCGGTGAAGATTTCTTCGCGCCCGTCCGCATCGAGAAATGTATCCAGGCGGCGGCGCGCGCCAATGCGCATGTGATGATCGCACTTGGGGCAGACGTCATCGTTGCGCTCAAGATCCGGCCGGTACAGCACCGCGTCGCATTTGACGCACTTTTTCCACAGCCCTTCCGGGACGCTAGAACGCTTGGTGCTCTCGCTTCGGCTTACGCCGGAGGGCAGAATCTTGTCAATCCAGCTCATGTGCTTTCCCCACAGGTGAAGGCATTATTATAAACGCCAGCGGGGCCTGCTAGGAAGCGGCGCTGTCAACTCCCTTGCGGATTTCCGCGAGCAAGGTCGTCGCGGCAGCCTGCGCTGCCTGTTGATCGGCGCCAGCTTCGAGACTGCTGGCCATGGCGCTGATTAACGCACTGCCGACAACCACTCCATCGGCGATGGCGGCGATCGACCTTGCAGACGCCGCATCGCGAATACCGAAGCCCACGGCGACGGGCAATTTAGAGCGTGAGCGTATGCGGGCCAACTGCGCGGTCACATCGTCGATATCGAGGTGCCCTGCCCCTGTAACGCCCTTGAGGGACACGTAGTAAATGAAGCCACTGGCCTGATCCACGATCCTGTCGATACGCGCGTCCGGCGTGGTCGGTGCGACCAGGAAAATGTTGTCCATGCCCACCCGATGCAACTCGGCATTTACACCGGCTACTTCCTCGGGCGGGATATCGACTGTCAGCAGCGCATCCAGGCCAGCTGTAGCGGCGGCATCGGCAAACGCGGCATAGCCCATGTGCTCTACCGGGTTGGCGTAGCCCATCAACAACACCGGGGTTTCGTTATTGCGCTCGCGAAACGTGCGCACCACGTCCAGCGCATCGCGCAGGCTCGCGCCATTTGCCAGCGCGCGCTCGTGGGCGAGCTGGATCACGGGGCCCTCTGACATGGGGTCCGAGAACGGCACGCCCAGCTCGATAATATCTGCCCCGTTGGCCACCAGTTCGTGCATCAGCGGCACGGTCGCCTCCAGGCTCGGGTCCCCGACCACGATGTACGGCACCAGCGCCTTGCGCCCTTGCTCCTTCAGGCGCTCAAAACACCCCGCTATACGACTCACTCGCCTACTCCCTTAAAACTCGATGCCATCGATCTGTGCCACCGTATGAATATCCTTGTCACCACGACCAGAGAGATTGACCACAATGGTCTGCTCGGGCGCCATCTCCGCCGCCAGTTTCTCCGCATAGGCCAGTGCGTGACTGCTTTCCAGCGCTGGCATAATACCTTCTACGCGAGTCAGTGTATGAAACGCCTGCAGCGCTTCGTCGTCGTTGGCCACCACGTAGTTAACCCTGCCGATGTCCTTCAGCCAGCTGTGCTCGGGGCCTACGCCCGGGTAATCCAGCCCCGCGGATACGGAGTGCGTATGCATGATCTGGCCATTGGCATCCTGCATCAGGTAGGTGCGATTGCCGTGCAAAACACCGGGGGTTCCCGCAGTAAGCGGCGCGGCATGCTGGTTGGTTGAAACACCGTGACCACCGGCCTCGACGCCGTACATGGCCACCGATTCATCTTCCAGGAACGGGTGAAACAGGCCGATGGCGTTGGAACCGCCACCCACGCAGGCAACCAGCGCATCGGGCAGCTTTCCGGTCTGCTGCAGCGCCTGCGCCCGCGCTTCGCGTCCAATCACGCACTGGAAATCCCGCACCAGCATGGGATAGGGATGCGGCCCGGCAACCGTGCCGATAATGTAAAACGTGTCGTCCACGTTGGTTACCCAGTCACGCATGGCTTCGTTCATCGCGTCTTTCAACGTGCGTGAACCGGACTTCACCGGGATCACTTCCGCTCCCAGCAGTTTCATGCGATACACATTCAATGCCTGGCGGCGGACATCCTCCTCGCCCATGAACACCTGGCACTCCAGCCCCAGTCGGGCTGCGATGGTGGCCGTGGCGACGCCGTGCTGGCCGGCTCCGGTTTCAGCGATCACCCGCTTCTTGCCCATATGCTTGGCCAGCAGGGCCTGGCCCACCGTGTTGTTCACCTTGTGGGCGCCCGTATGGTTGAGGTCCTCCCGCTTAAGCAGGATGCGGGCACCCCCTACCTGCCGCGACCAGCGCGTGGCTTCGTACAAGGGGGACGGACGACCGACATAGTGCGCCAGGTCCTCATCCAGTTCGCGCTGGAACGCCTCGTCTGCGCGCAGGCGGCAGTAAAGTTGTTCGAGTTCGTCCAGTGCCGACATCAATGTCTCGGCAACAAACTTGCCACCATAGATACCAAAGCGCCCCTCTGCATCGGGCACTGTCGAGTAGTCCTTGTTAGTCACATCCACGTTCATTTTTCACATCCAGTTACTGCTGATCTGCGCGGCGCACCGCCGCGACAAACTGTTCAATTTTGCCTGCGTCCTTGATACCGGGCGCAGACTCTACACCACCGCTGACATCAACAGCCCACGGCCGCACCTCACCAATGGCAGCCCCCACATTGCCGGCGTTGAGCCCACCGGCCAGCACCAGCGGCAGAGACAGATCTCCCGTAATGCGCGACCAGTCAAAGGTATGCCCCGTACCGCCGGGTACCCCGTCCTGCCAGGCGTCCAGCAATACACCGCGCGCACCTTGCCACCCGGCGCTGGCGGTGGCTGCATCCACGCCGTCTTTCATTCTCACGGCCTTGAACCAGGGGCGCTTGAACTGCTGGCAGAATGCCGCTGTTTCCTTCCCGTGGAACTGGATGGCACCTATGGGCAGCGACTCCACGACCTGCGTGATCATGGCGGGGGCCTCATCCACGAACAACGAAACCAGGGTCACAAAGGGCGGCACGGCGTCTGCAATCTCCATCGCCTGTTCGAGGGTCACGGCCCGGGGACTGGGCGCATAAAACACCAGGCCAAGCGCGTCGGCGCCCTGGGCCACGGCCACAAGGGCGTCTTGTGGACGTGTGATGCCACAAATTTTAATACGCGTTCGGGGCACTTCCAGACCTGATTACAGCAAAAAAACCAGCGCGGATGGTAGCAGAAGCACCGGTCCGTGTCTTTATGCCCGAGATGGCCCCGTGCCCAGCAGCAGCGGGCCATACGGCG
This sequence comes from Pseudohalioglobus sediminis, assembly GCF_008370495.1. Classification (GTDB taxonomy): domain Bacteria; phylum Pseudomonadota; class Gammaproteobacteria; order Pseudomonadales; family Halieaceae; genus Halioglobus. Next base: position 23,706 of record NZ_VTUX01000001.1, read on the forward strand.
TGGGCGGCAGGCCATACGCAGGCGCATAGGTGACGTCGACCAGGTACAGCCCATTGGGTGGCGCGGTGTCGGCGGCACGGGTGCGGTCGCGGTCTCGCAGCAACTTTGCAATCCACTCCGGCGACTGGCGGCCACTGCCCACCGCCATCAGCGATCCGGCAATGTTGCGTACCATATGGTGCAGGAAGGCATTGGCCTGAATGTCCATCACCACCAGGTCGCCGCGCCTGAACACCGACACGGACTGCACCTCGCGCATGGGGGTTGTCGACTGACAGGCAGCGGCGCGGAAAGCAGAAAAATCCTGCTCACCGAGCAGGGCTGCAGCGGCTTCGTGCATGCGTTGCGCGTCCAATGGAAAGCGATGCCACGTCAATTGCCCGTTGTGCAGGGCGGGCCGTATGGCCGTATTGGCAATCAGGTAGCGGTAACGCCTTGCGCTTGCGGAAAAACGCGCGTGGAACGATTCCGGGACCGGCACGGCCCAATGCAGCCGAATATCCCGCGGCAGCCCCGCATTGGCCCCCAGGACCCAGGCCTTGGGCGCGCGCGCCACCGGCGCGTCGAAATGAATGATCTGGCAATGGCCGTGAACACCGGTGTCTGTGCGCCCGGCGCAGTGTATTCGCATGGGGGTGTCGGCGACCTTTGACAAAGCCGCCTCGAGTTCCTGTTGTACGGTACTGACACCCGGATGGGGCTGGCTTTGCCAGCCGTTGTAGCCGGCGCCGTCATACTCAACCCTGCAGCAGATGCGGCTGCCCGCGGGCAGCGGGTCAGCACTGATCGGTGAGAAAGACTCAGCCAATGCGGTCCAGCAGTGCTCCCGCCTCGGCCTTCTGCTCTTCCGAACCCTCGGCGATGACTTCCTCGAGAATCTGGCGGGCACCGTTTTCGTCGCCCATATCCATGTACGCGCGAGCCAGGTCCAGCTTGGTGGACATGCCGTTGGCTTCGGCTGCGATGACCAGGTCTTCACCGTCGTCATCAACACTCAGGGTGTCGTCGGAAAAATCAGCCGACAGGTCGAGGTCGTCGGACAGCGCTTCCTCGCCACCTTCAATCTCAAGGCCGGCAAAGTCCGCTTCCATATTGCTGTCGATCTCTGCAGCGAGACCTTCCGGCGGCTCATCGTAGCTGCCGCTATCGCCGATCAATTCCCTGGCGCGGGCGATACTGCCGGCATCACCGATCGCTTCCAGCTCACGCATCTGCTCCTGGGCACCGGCGTCGTTACCCATCTGCAGTTCGGTTTCCAGCAACTTCAGGCGGTAGGCGGTATTGCCAGGCTCATTGGCCAGGGCATTCTGCAGCAGATCCTTGGCCTGCGGATAGCGACCGTAGGCGATATAGATGTCCGCTTCGGCGAGCGCGTCGCCAGTATCCACGTCCGAGGCGTATTCGTCGTGCTTGCGCTCGCCATAGCCGCGGCTGTCAGCCTTGCTGTCGATGTCCTCTGCCTGTTCTTCTTCGAACTCTGTTACCGGCTCAGGATCGTAAGCAGGCTCCGGCGTCACTTCGACTCGTTCTTCCTTGACCTGGACATTGGCAAAAGCATCATCCTCATCGCCTTGTGCGGCGTCGTCATCGCCCTTGCGGCGGCGCACGAAAAAGAGGGCGAGCAAGGCCAGTATCAGCGCACCTATACCGTAAAAGATCTTACTGAGCAGCCCGCCCTGTTCCTCGACGGGAGCGGACGCTGCCTTTGGTTTGGCCTCGGGCTGGGGTGCCGGCGCTGCTGCGCTCCCGGCGGCATCAGCGTCGGCGGTGTCCGCGCTCGCCGCAGGCTCCGCCGCAGCGGCTTCACCATCGGCAACCGTTTCGTCCAGGGCACCTTGTTGTACTGTATCGTCGCCGTCGTCAGTGGCCAGGGATGTGGTCTCTTCCATTCCTGAGGCGACGCTTTCCATATCGTCGTCATCGCCGGCCAGGACATCACCGTCATCGTCGATACCGGCTGCGCCGTCACTATCCTCTACCTGGCCGCCCGCCTCGCGCAGGGCCGCCTGCAGCGCGGCAATCTGGTCATCTTTCACATCCACGATTCGCTGCAGGGTCTCTACCTGCTGCTGCACGGAGGCCAGTTCGCTGGCCATTTCGGCGTTTTCACGCGCTGCGACATCAGCCTGCTCAGCCGCTGCAGCGCCACCGGCGGTGTAGTCACCGGCATCAGCACCGGTACCGGCATCGGCACCCGCCTGCTCGACTGGCTCAGCGGAGATACGCAGCTTGGGACCGCTGGCGACAGGCGTGCTGGCACGGCCGGCCTCCCAGTCTTCATTCTGTTTCCTGACCTCGGCGAGCGCAGCAGACAGGTCCTGTGAACTGATATCGCCCTCACTGGGCAGGTAGACGATGTATCCGGCCTTGATGCGGTTGATATTGCCGTCGATAAACGCGTTGGGGTTAAGGCGCTGGATATCCAGCATGGTCTGGTGTACCGAGGCCCCGGCAGGTTTGGCTGATGCCGCGATCTGCCACAGGGTGTCGTCGCGATGAATCATGTAACGACTGCCGGCACGGGGTGTCGAAGAGGTCTCGGCGTTGAAATCACGCTGTGGCATGGCGCCGGGTGCGAGGTCGGACTTGCGGACATCCACCCGGGTGCCGCTGCTGGCAGCCGGGTCAGTGGGCTTTTTTCCACTCTCATCTGGCAGCGGAGTCCCCTCCACTTCCGCAACGCGTTGCGTTGCCGAAACCACGGGTGTGCTGCCGTCAAACAGCGGCGGGTCGACAAGTACCGTGTACTCACGCAGCAGGCGGCCGGACGGCCAGCGGGCCTCCACGATAAAATCGAGATAGGGCTCCAGTACCGGGTCTTCCGAGGTAATACTGATAGTGCCGCGCCCAGTGGCATCGACATTGACTTCAAAGGTGAGACTGGTCAGGAAGTACGCCCGCTCCACCCCCATGCGCTGGAAATCCTCACGCGTGGCAAGACGGATGCGAATCTCGTCTGAGTGCATGCCGTCAGTGTTGAGCAAATCTACTTCGGCCTTGAGCGGCTCATTGAGAAAAGATTCGAGTTTCAGTTCACCCAGGCCCAACGCGAAACTGGAACTCGCATGGATACACCCCAAAGAAAACACAGCAGCAGCAAACTTACGAGCCATACTCCGACGCCTTATTATAGTTCCCGCAATTAATCAGGCCCGCCTCCCCTGGCGCGACCTCCCCAAATGGCTACCACATATCGTGCGCCATAACGCCCGCCCCTGAAAGCACTTTCTGCACTTTTCTCGATTCTCTGGAGAGTGCTTCCGTGCACCACTGACGCGCCCTTTTTCACATGAGTATCAATAAATTACTCACTTTAATCAAGGTAAGTTGCCACCAATGCCTCGGCAATTTGCACACTATTAAGGGCGGCCCCCTTGCGCACGTTATCGGCCACCACCCACATGTCCAGGCCCCGTGGATGGGAAATGTCTTCACGAATCCGGCCCACGAATACCGGATCAGTGCCGGCACTTTCGCTCACAGCAGTGGGATAGCCGCCATCGACGCGCTCATCCATGACCTGCACCCCGGGCGCGCTGCTCAGCAGTTCACGGGCCTGCTCGGCCGTAATCTTGTCGACGGTCTCAATGTGCACCGCCTCCGAGTGCCCGAAGAACACCGGCACTCGCACGCAGGTGGGGTTCACCTGGATACTCGGGTCGTCAAAGATTTTCTGGGTTTCCCAGACCATCTTCATCTCTTCCCGGGTGTAGCCATTGTCCTGGAAGGTGTCGATATGGGGCAGCGCGTTAAAGGCAATCTGCTTCGGATAGACCTTGCTTTCGGCTTCCTGGCCATTGAGCAGGCGGGCCGTCTGCCCGGCCAGTTCCTCAATCGCCTCCTTACCCGTGCCCGATACGGCCTGGTAGGTACAGACATTGATGCGCTCTATGCCCACCGCGTCATAGATCGGCTTCAGCGCCACCAGCATCTGGATCGTCGAACAGTTGGGGTTGGCAATAATGCCGCGAGTGGTATAACCGGACAGCGCCTCGAGATTCACCTCGGGCACGATCAGCGGGATATCCTCGTCACGACGAAAGTGTGAGGTATTGTCCACCACCACGCACCCGGCCGCGGCGGCTATCGGCGCATACTTTTCCGAAATGCTGCCCCCGGCGGAAAACAGCCCGATGCGCGCCTTGCTGAAATCAAACTCGGCGAGGTCGGTGACCTTCACCTGGCTACCGCGGAAGGAAATGCTCTTGCCGGCGGAGCGACTGCTCGCCAGGGGGTAGAGCTCACCCACGGGAAAGTTTCGCTGCTCCAGTATGGAGATCATCGCTTCGCCCACGGCACCGGTAGCGCCTACCACGGCTACATCGTATACATCACTCATTGTCTTATCTCCCTACCCTGTTTACTCACTGACTGCCGCTAACACCGCGTCACCCATTTCTGCCGTACCCACAAGGCGCGTGCCCTCGCTGTGGATGTCCGGCGTACGCAAGCCCTGGTCGAGCACATCGCTGACCGCCTGCTCTATCGTATCGGCCGCCTCGGCACTGCCGAGCGTGTAGCGCAACATCATGGCCACGGAAAGTATCGTCGCCAGCGGGTTGGCCTTGCCCTGGCCGGCGATGTCCGGCGCACTGCCGTGGCAGGGTTCGTACATGCCGCGCCCGTCCTTATCAAGAGAGGCCGAGGGCAGCATACCGATAGACCCGGTCAGCATTGCGGCAGCATCGGAAAGAATGTCGCCGAACATGTTGCCGGTGACCATCACATCGAACTGCTTGGGGCGCATCACCAGTTGCATGGCGGCGTTGTCCACGTAGATATGGCTGAGCTCCACGTCCGGGTAGTCCCTGGCCACTTCCTCCATGACTTCGCGCCACAGCACAGTCGCTTCCAGCACATTGGACTTGTCCACGCTGCAGACCCGCCGGTCGCGCTTACGCGCCAGCGAGAATGCCAGGTGACCGATGCGCCGGATTTCGGACTCGCTGTACTTGTAGGTGTTGTAGCCCTCGCGCTCGCCGTTCTCCAGGGTACGAATACCCCTGGGCTCACCAAAATAGATACCGCCCGTTAATTCGCGAACGATCAACAGGTCCAGGCCTGCGACCAGTTCGGGCTTCAGGCTGGATGCATCCGCAAGCTGTGGATACAGGATCGCCGGCCTCAGGTTGCCGAACAGCTGCAGCTCCGAACGAATCGCCAGCAGCCCCCGTTCGGGGCGCAGGTGGCGCTCCACGCCGTCCCACTTGGGCCCGCCCACGGCACCCAGAAGGATGGCGTCAGCCTCACGAGCCTGCGCCAGGGTCTCATCCGGGAGCGGCACGCCGCACGCATCAATCGCGGCGCCTCCCAGCAGGCCGTGCTCCAACTCGATGCCCAGCGCAAAACGCCGGTCGACGGCCCTGAGCACCTTGACGGCCTCTTCCATAATCTCGGGGCCAATATAATCCCCCGGCAAAACCAGTACTTTCCTAGCCATTCAGCAGCTCCCGCAAGTCATTACTTGATCGCGCCAAACAGCCAGGGAGACTGTTGCCGCCATTTCTCTTCGTAGGCACGGATGGCATCCGCCCGCTGCAGCGTCAGGCCGATATCATCGAGCCCCTGCAACAGGCACTGCCGACGAAACGCGTCCACCTGGAAAGGCATGACTTCACCCGAAGGCGTAAGCACCTTTTGCTCCTGCAGATCCACCGTCAGCGCATAGCCTTCCTGCGCATACATTTCTGCAAACAACTGCTCCACCTGCTCTTCTGACAGCACGATAGGCAGCACGCCGTTCTTGAAACAGTTGTTGTAAAAGATATCGGCGAAACTGGGGGCGATGATGCAGCGGAAGCCGTAGTCTTCCAGCGCCCAGGGCGCGTGCTCCCGGCTCGAGCCGCAGCCGAAGTTCTCTCTTGCCAGCAGGATCGAAGCGCCCTGGTAACGCGGGAAGTTCAACGGGAAATCCTGGTTCAGTGGACGGCCGCTGCAGTCCTGTCCCGGCTGGCCCTCGTCGAGGTAGCGCAGCTCATCAAACAGGTTGGGGCCAAAGCCCGAACGCTTGATCGATTTCAGGAACTGCTTGGGAATAATCAGGTCGGTGTCGACATTGGCGCGATCCATTGGCGCGGCAATGCCCTCGTGCACGGTAAATGCCTTCATTGTCCTGCCCCCTCCCAGTTGCGCACGTCGACAAAGTGGCCTGCCACCGCTGCCGCCGCGGCCATGGCCGGGCTCACCAGGTGCGTGCGGCCACCAAAGCCTTGCCGGCCCTCGAAGTTCCGGTTGGAGGTGGAAGCGCAGTGCTCACCCGCGCCGAGCTTGTCTGCGTTCATGGCCAGGCACATTGAGCAGCCGGGCTCGCGCCACTCCATGCCCGCCTCGATAAATACCTTATCCAGCCCCTCGGACTCGGCCTGTTTCTTGACTTCACCGGAGCCGGGCACCACCAGCGCCTGCTTGATACTGCTCGCCACGCGATGACCCCGCACCACTTCAGCGGCTGCGCGCAAGTCCTCGATCCGGGAATTGGTACACGAGCCGATGAACACGCGATCCGGACGAATCGCCGAAATGCTGGAGCCCGCTTCCAGACCCATGTACTCGAGGGCGCGGGTGACCGCGGCTTTCTGCGTGGCATCCTCGATCTCGGCCGGGTCGGGCAGTACGCCATCCACGGGCAGGACCATCTCCGGAGAAGTGCCCCAGGTTACCTGTGGCTTGATGTCCTCGCCCTGCAGGGTGACTACTGCGTCGAACTGGGCATCGTCATCCGAGTGCAAATTGCGCCAGGCGCTGACCGCCCGCTCCCACATCTCGCCCTGCGGCGCATAGGGGCGCCCCTGGACATATTCCAGCGTGGTGTCATCCACCGCCACCATGCCCATGCGCGCACCGGCCTCAATCGACATGTTACACAGGGTCATGCGCCCCTCCATGGACATGTCCCGCACCACCTGGCCGCCAAACTCGATCGCGTAACCGGTACCGCCGGCGGTGCCGATCTTGCCGATGATCGCCAGGGCAACGTCCTTGGCGGAGACGCCCGCCTGGAGCTTACCGTCGACCCGCACCAGCATGTTCTTCATCTTCTGCTGAATCAGTGTCTGCGTGGCCAGTGCATGTTCCACTTCCGATGTGCCGATGCCATGGGCCAGCGCGCCCAATGCACCGTGCGTGGAGGTGTGGGAGTCGCCACACACCACGGTCATTCCCGGCAGCGTGGCGCCCTGCTCCGGGCCCACCACATGCACGATGCCCTGGCGCACGTCATTGATGTCGAATTTGACCAGTTCGAACTCATCGCAGTTTTCATCGAGGGTCTGCACCTGCAGGCGGGAGACCGGGTCCTCGATCGCGGCCACGCCCCCGGCGCGCTCGCGACGTTCCGTGGGGACGTTGTGATCCGGCACCGCCAGGTTGGCGTCGCGGCGCCAAGGCGCGCGACCCGCCAGGCGCAGGCCTTCAAATGCCTGCGGCGAGGTCACTTCGTGAATCAACTGGCGATCAATATAGATCAGCGCGCTGCCGTCCTCGCGCTGTTCCACCAGGTGGCTGTGCCACAATTTATCGTAAAGGGTTTGCCCGGCCATGAGTTACCTCCGCATCAGGTCTGCTACAGGGCGGGAATTATGGGCTTGCAACAACAATTACTCAAATTTATTATTTTTATCCACTGGATTACCAAAAGGAATACATATGGATCTGCAGACCTTGCAGGCGTTTATGCTGGTTGCCGAGAACAACTCCTTCTCGCAGGCTGCGGAAAAGCTCCACCTCACCCAGCCCGCCGTCAGCAAACGCATTGCCCTGCTGGAGGAACAACTGGGCGCGCCGCTGTTTGACCGTATCGGCCGGCAGGTCAGCCTGACCGAAGCCGGGACGGCACTGCTGCCCCACGCCAAGGCGGTGCAGCAGGAGCTGGCGGCAGCAGAGCGCGCCGTGCGCGACCTTTCCGGTGAGGTGGGCGGTGAGCTGCGCCTCGCCACCAGCCACCACATCGGACTGCATCGGCTGCCACCGGTACTCAGCCGCTTCAGTCGCGACTATCCAGGCGTGCACATCGATATCGATTTCATGGACTCAGAGCAGGCCTATGAACTGATCTCCCAGGGCAAATCAGAACTGGCGGTGGTGACGCTTGCGCCGACCCAGGAAAGCACCCTGGTAGCGAACCCGATCTGGCATGACCCACTGGACATCATGATTGCTCGCGACCATGCCCTGCTGCGCGGCGACAGGGTTCCGGACCTCGCGGCACTGAGCCAGCATCCTGCCATCCTCCCGGGCCTGAACACCTATACGGGACAGATCATCAAGCGCCTGTTCGACGCACACGAACTCGCGCTGCAGGTATCGCTGGCCACCAACTACCTGGAGACCATTCGCATGATGGCGACGGTGGGGCTGGGCTGGACCATGCTGCCGCGCAGTATGCGCGACGAGTCACTGTCGACGATTGACGTGGCAGGCGTGGCCGCCGAACGCACTCTCGGTCTGGTGTACCACCGCGGCCGCAGCCTGTCCCGGGCCGCGCAGGCATTCATCGATACACTGCTGGAGTTTGCCGACTAGGCGGGTTTGTCATCCTCCAGCAGCCCCTGCAGGGTCACCGGCTTAACCAGTCCGTCCTGGGACATACCCGGGTGATCAGGAAAGTAGAAGGTGGCGTTGAAACGGGCGACTACACCACGCTCGTTACGGATTACGCCGCGCGCAAAACCGAACAGGCGCTTTAGCTCCACGCCCTCCTGCCGGGTTTCGATCCATTGCCCCTGCTTGGCAGCGGAAATGAAATCCATGCTCAGGTTGATAGTCGGGGCCCCGGCAATTTTTCCCCGCGCCATGTTGGCCCATGAGGCTGCGGCGATATCCGCCAGCGTCATCAGTGCGCCGCCGTGGCAGATTCCCATGGTATTGCTGTGCTGGGGGCCGACAATAATGCCGAACTCCACCCCCTCTCCGTCCGCCTTGCGGTAAAGCGGCTTCAGGTTGTCGGTAAACCCGTAACCCAGCGGCAGCGATTCATAACCCGCCGGTGCTGTAGTCATCGCATCATCACTCATACTGTGTCTCGATTGCGTCGCATTAGAAAATACCCATCGCCACGCCGGCGGCCAGCGCCTGGCCCAGGTCCCGCGCTGCATCGCGATGCTGCGCACTGACCTCACCGCGCAGGATGGTCGCTTCTGTGGCCTCTGTGAACGGAATGCCGGCCAGTATGCGCTGTGCCTGTCGCACCGCGCCACGCCCGTCATTGCCCGCACTGATCAGCAGCGCGTAGGGCAACACCAGGTCGCGGTCGATGGCAGGGTAGAACACCCGGTCCAGAAAGTCCTTGGCGCCGCCGCTGAGTGAACCGCTGTTCTCCGCAGCGACCAACAACAGCGCATCGCTCTCGGCGAGGTCTGCTACCCCCGCGTCGCAAGCGCGGCGCAGGGAGACGCTCACCCCTGCTTCGAGCGAGGCGCCTGCCACCGCAGCCTGCGCCAGCCGCGCGCAGTTGCCGCTCTGCGTGTGATACACAACCAGTAAGCGAGACATGGAGCCGTTTCCGTGCATGATCAGGCCGAATTGGAACACAGGCGGCGGTATCACGCCACGATCATTGCTGCCGCAAGCGCCTTTCTGTTGTAATAGCGCCCCGCAATCCAACGGAGATATCACATGGGTGAAACCAACAGGCAGTGGCTGCTGCAACAGCGCCCCGTCGGCATGATCGGCCCCGAACACTTCGAACTCAGGGCAGGCCCCCTGCCCGAGCCTGACCTCGATGCCGGGCAGGTGCTGGTAAAAACCCTGATGCTGGGATTTGATCCGGCGATGCGCGGCTGGGTGGAAGATGTGCGTAGCTACCTGCCCCCCGTGGAACTTGGGGCCCCGATGCGCGCCAGCGGCATTGGCCAGATCGTCGCCTCACGCAACCCCGAGCTCCCCGAAGGAGCCCTGGTGCAGGGCTTGCTGAACTGGCAGGAGTACTCCATCGGCGACCCGAAAAGCGAAATTCCGCCGCGTGTGCTGCCGGAGGGCGTCACGCCGTCGATGGCGCTGAGTGTTTTCGGCACCACCAGTCTCACCGCTTACTTCGGCCTCCTCGATGTGGGCCAGCCGCAACAGGGTGAGACCGTGCTGGTGTCCGGCGCAGCGGGCGCCACCGGCTCGGTTGTGGCGCAGATTGCCCGTCTCAAGGGCTGCCGCGTAATCGGCATTGCCGGTGGCAGCGAGAAGTGCCAGTGGCTGCAGGAGAAGTGCGGCCTGGACGGCGTTATCGACTACAAAAGCGAGAACATCGATGCGCGCCTGGCCGAACTGTGCCCGCAGGGCATCAACGTGTTCTTCGACAATGTCGGCGGAGAAACACTGGAAACTGCCATCAACCACATGGCTGACTTCGGGCGCATCGTGCTGTGCGGGGCGATCAGCCAGTACAACGAGGCCACGCCGCAGCCGGGACCCAGCAACCTGATGCTCCTGGTTGCCAGGCGGATTCGGATGCAGGGATTCATCGTACTGGATTACCTCGACCGCGCTGACGAGGCCTTTGCCGACCTGGCCACCTGGGTCATGGCGGGTGACATCGCCTGGCGTGAAGATATCCAGTCGGGTTTCGAGAATATCCCGGCCACATTGCAGCGCCTGTTTGACGGACGCAACCAGGGCAAGCAATTGCTGCAACTGGCCGACCCGGAATAGTTATCCACAGCTTATCCTGTGGATAACTATGGGGACAGATGTCGACCCTGTCCCCCGCCCCCGGCTCGCCGCAAGCGCCCACCGGCAACGCGGCGACGCTGACTGGGCGGGTTTTAAATCCCTAAATCAATAACTTACGGTTTTTTTATAGGCTTTTTGGCCTGTCACATGGCTGAAACACTTGAAATACAGGTGTCTGCGGCCCTGTGTGGATAGTATTCCCTGGCTAAGGTTGGCAGTTACTCACCTTTGAGAGCCCGCCGCTGGCAAGTTTCCTATTTTTCGCGCCTTCGTGCGCGGTTCCAGGCGCACTTAAAGATGGGCTATCTGCCAGCAGCAGTGAATGCGTTTGTTGCGCTGGAAATCCGGGTCCAGCGTCTGCGCGGTGATATCAGTGCAGTCAAAATCCTGCAGCAAGGATTCATCGAGTTTGAAACCCCGGCGATTGTTGGAAAAGTACAGCGTGCCGTCGGGGCGCAGCCTGGCCATGGCATCCCGTACCAGTTGCTCATGGTCGCGCTGCACGTCAAAGCTCCCCTCCATGGCCTTGGAATTGGAAAACGAGGGCGGGTCGAGCAGGATGAGGTCGTATTCCTCCTTGTCTTGCGCTAGCCATTGCAGGCAGTTGGCGCGGATACGGCGATGCTTGTCCTCGCCCAGGCCATTGTGGGCCAGGTTCTTGCGTAACCAGTCGAGGTAGGTATTGGACATATCCACACTGGTGGTCCTGCGCGCACCGCCCAGCGCCGCCTGCACCGTGGCGCTGCCGGTATAACAAAACAGGTTGAGAAAGTCCTTGCCCCGGGCCTCGCCGCCGATGCGCAAGCGCAGGGGACGGTGATCGAGAAACAGGCCGGTGTCCAGGTAGTCGTGCAGGTTCACCAGCAGCTTCGCTGCGCCTTCATTGACGCTGATAAATTCACCCCTGCTGTCCTGCTTTTCGTACTGCGCCTCGCCGCGTTGCCTGCGCCGCTGCTTGTAGACGATGTGGGAGGCTGCAATGCCCAGCGCTTCCGGCAGCGCGGCACGCACCTCGCCGAGGCGCCGGCTCGCGGCTTCCGGGTCAACGCCCTTTGGGGCCTGGTATTCCGCCACGTGTGCCCACTCGCCGTAGATATCGACAGCTACCGCGTACTCAGGCATATCGGCATCGTAAACGCGGTAACACTGCACCTGCTCGCGCTTGATCCAGGAGCCCAGGCGCTTGCGGTTCTTGCGCACGCGATTGGCAAACATGACGGCGCCATCACTGAGTTCACCCGGGGCCGATGCCGCGGTAGCTGAAAGCGCGGCGCTTGCCGGCGAAGCGCCCGGCCCGCTATCACGCAGCACATTGCCCTGCAGCTGGAACAGCAACAGTTGCACCTCCAGCGCGCCATTGAACAGGCGATAACGCTTATGGCTACGCAAGCCGATGGCCTTGCCCAGATCGAGGTCCGAGGTCAGCACCGCGGCTTCCCAGTCAGGGAACTCGCGCACCATGGCCTCGCCGAGCTGGCGGTACAGGTAAGCCAGACTCTCTTTATCCCCCAGCCGTTCACCGTAAGGCGGATTGCAAACCAGCAGCCCACAGGGCATCGGCCTGTGGGTGGGCTTCTTCAACTCACCCAGCGACTTGCAACTGACGCGCACGGCTTTTTCCAACCCCGCCGCGGCAATATTTTCCTGCGCCCGGCGAATCACTTTCGGGTCGGCGTCATAGCCGCGCATCTCGGGCAACTGGCTGTTTCGACCGCGCTCCGCCCTGCTGCGGGCATCGGTAAGCATGGCCTGCCATTGTGGCGCATTGAAATCCCGCAAACGCTCAAAACCAAAGCGCTTGCGGCCAAGCCCGGGGGCGATATCCGCCGCCATCATGGCCCCCTCCAGCAACAGCGTCGCCGCACCGCACATGGGATCGATCAGTGCCCCGCCCCGGGCCGCCATGCCCGGCCAGTCAGCGCGCAGCAGGATGGCGGCCGCGAGATTTTCTTTCAGCGGCGCAGCACCGGCCCTGGCGCGGTAGCCGCGCTGGTGCAGGGAGCCGCCAGAGTAGTCCACGGCGACTACGGCGCGCCCCTTGCTCAGGCGAATATTGAGGCGGACATCGGGATTGCGGCGCTCGACATTGGGGCGCTGGCCGCCGTGCTCACTGAACCAGTCCACCACCGCGTCCTTGCTGCGCTGCGCGCCGAACTGGGTATTGCGGATACTGGCGCTCTGGCCGGAAAAATCGATAGCAAAACTCTGCTGCGGGCTGAACAGGCTCGACCAGGCGAAGGTTTTCAGCTGCGAGTAAAGCTGGTCGCCATCCGTCGCCTCTACCGTCATCAGCGGCCGCAGGATGCGGTTAGCCAGGCGCGACCAGAGGCAGGCCCGGTAACCGATCGACAGCGGTCCATGGAAATATACCCCCGCTACCGTCTCCCGGGCCGACTCGGCGCCCAGTGCCAGCAGCTCATCAAGCAGCAGGTTTTCCAGCCCTCGCGGGCAGGCGGCGAACCAGCGGTCCGCCGGGGAGTTACCGGCCTGGCTCACACTTTTTTACGCTTTGCGGCCGGTGCGCGCTTGCGCTTGGGTGCAGCTTTTTTCTTTGCCGGTGTTTTTTTCGGGGCCGCAGCCTTCGAGCGCGTCGTGCGCTTCTTGCCGGCGGTACTGCGCGCGGCAGAACGGCGCGGTTCATTGGCAGCCTTTTCCTTGGCCATTACATCCAGCACCAGGTTGCTGGAACTCTCCATGTAGTGAATGTAGCGCGCAAATTCGTCATCGCTGAACTGGCGCAGCACATCGTGCTGGCGATACAGGTTGACGAACCGGCGCTCGCGCTCGTACTGCTTGGGGATGGTCAACACACCCAGCTGCTCCAGCGTTTGCTCCAGGGCCGGATTGTAGGTGCGCATGAACTTGATCAGGAAAGGGATCGGGTCATGCCGGGCCAACAGCGAGGCCGCCCGCAACATGAGCTCCAGCGGCATGATGGTCTGCCCGCGCTCGATATCCTCCAGCACGGTGTTGTCAGACAGGCCCAGGCTCTCAGACAGCTCCTTGATGGACAGGCCAGCGGTTTCGCGGGCGTCGCGCAGGAAGTGCCCGGCTTCCGCCATCGCCTCCAGCCGCTCCGGCTCCAGCTGGTTGAGCACAGTGGTGCGCAGCCAGGTCTCGCCGAACATCGCCGTCATGGTCGCCGTGTTCTTTGCCAGTTCAAAGGTGCTGCCCGCGACCTGCCCGGTGAGTCGGCGCAGGGAAGCAATCAGCGTGTCGTGGTCTTGGTCGTCTTTTGCCATGGGTACAGGATAGCCTATTGTGAGGGCACCGCGAAATCCTTGCTTGCCCCGGCTGACGGCGGCAGTCCTACCTCAATGGCAAAGATATCGCGCAATATCCCCTGCCACTCCAGGTACTGGTTATCCAGCGTTCCCGTCAGCCTGTACACCTGGCCGCTCGCCTCGATCAGGGTAGGTGCCGTTTCATTGTTGAAGCCACCGGCCAGCTCCGCCAGGTCCTGCTCCTGCAAGCGGTAGGCGCGGTAGGCGTAATAGCTCTGCTGCATCGCCGAGAAACTGCCGCGCCGGCCGGCGCTGTCACGCGTCGCCGCGCGCTGCAGGTACTCCTCCTTGTACAATGACTGCTCGCGGTCGTACTGACGCCAGAGCGAGTAGGTTTCTGCCATGCGGTCGTGCAACTGCCCGTACTGTTCATCTACGTGGTCAATGAACTGGTACTCCTGGTTGCGGATGCGCAGTACCCGTTCGATCATTGGATCACCCTCGGCGGGCAGGCCCAGCAGGCGGTAGGGCTCCGCTTCACCGCCTGCCAGGTAACTGGCGAAAGCTTCCGGCGCCAGTGCTGCGGCATAGCGCATCAGCGCAATATGCCTGATGGCTGCGATCGTTGCCGCATCCAGCTGCAGACGAACCGCATCCAGGTCTGCGGCAATCTCCCGGTAGAGCCCGGCAAAAGGGTCAGCTCCAGGGGGCACCGGATAGTCGTCCTCTGCAGCTTCGGCGACGTACTCACGTTGCAGCCAGACACGACCGCTTGCGTCGCGCCCTGACAGATGCAGGCGCAGGCGCTGCCCGGTTGATTCAACGATGCGCCCTTCCAGCAACAACTCATACAGCGCATTGGGGCGTGGCACCACACGGACGGCTCCCCATTGCCCGGCGTCCTGCAGCGCACGCTGCAGGTTGACCGGCAGGTATTGCGCCTCGGCCTCGCGGATTCGCGGGAAGATGCGCAGCTCGGTATGGGTGGCAACATCCGCGGGAATACCGGGGTCAAACACCACCACGCCCACATCCAGGTGTGTGTCGGCGTGAGCAGCAAATGCCAGCGCGAGGCAGCAGCAGCAGCATAACAGGGAACGCCAACTCACGGCTGCGGCTTCTCGGTGGTGCAGACACGCCCGCTACTCAGAGTTTGCGTGCAGCGAATCCCGTCGGCGTCAGGATCATAGCGACGGTACACTCGGTCCAGGGTGAAAGGCTGTGACACCCCGCTGGAGTGCAGCGTCGTCGCCACCTTGATGCGTTCGCCGTCCGGTCCCAGCGTAAAGCGATGCTGGATGGTAAGCCCTTCGGGCAGGCTGATCTGGAACAGCAGCTGGTGTCCGTCCCAAGCGCAGATTTCACTGCCCAGCGGCGACACCCGTCGATCCGCTTGTGCGGAGTGGTATTCACAATCCAGCGCAAAGCTGCCCTCGCGCTTGATATTGATACGCCCGTCGCCCTGTGTGATATCCAGCAGTTGCGGCTCGGTGACGATCTCGGCCATCCTGGCCAGCGCGTAAACGCTGGCGCCGGCGCTGGCGGACCCGCCGCCCACTGCCAGCGTGCCCCCGCCCTGGCTCATACCGCGCTGCTGGCGTGATGCCCTGCGCTGCAAGTCCCGAATCAGTGCATCGTAGGACTCGCGAATGTTCTCGCTCTCACTGTAATCCACTTGCCAGGCGCCGGACAAGTTTACCTCCGGCTGCGTCGCTGGCGGCGCGGCGCGCTCAGGCGACTGCGCGCAGCCGGCAAGCAACAAGCCGGCCAGCGAGAGACTGCTGAGTAATTGAACTACAGGATAGAAACGCATGACCGCGATAGTGTACCTCAGCATGCAGCGATTGAGAGATGGATTACAAATCTTCACAATGCACGAAGCTGCATGAACGGCCACGCGCCAGCAACACCCCTGCACGGCAACTGGACGCAAAACCTCAACAAACGCCCGAACAAGGACATCCGCCATGAAAATAGGTATTTGCCTGCCCTACATGAAAGCAGGACTCACGCGCGAGGACTACATGGACTGGTTCCGGGCCGTAGATGAAGGCCCCTTCCACTCCATCTCCTGTGGTGAGCGCGTTCACGGTCCCACCTACGATATGCGCGTATTGCTCGCTGCTGCCGCAGCGGCGACCCGGCGCGTGGAAATCACCCCCACGCTCTATGTGCTGCCTATGCACAGCGCCACCAACGTGGCCAAGGAAGTCGCCACACTCGATATCCTTTCTGGCAACCGGGTGAAAAATATCGCCGTGGGCTACGGGGGGCGGGAGCAGGATTACGAGGCCGTTGGTGCACGCTTCCACGGCCGCTATGGGCGCATGGACCGGCAGGTGGAACAGATGCAGAAAATCTGGGGCGGCCAGGAAATCATCGACGGTTGCGGTCCCATCGGGCCCACCCCCACGTGGTCGCAAGCTCCGCGCCTGCTCGCTGGCGCGATGGGGCCGAAGAGCATCGAGCGCTGCGCCCAGTGGGCCGACGGCCTGTACGCCTGGTCGGGCAACGGCGAGCAAGAAGAGCTGCAGCGCACCTTTGCCATGGCCGATGCGGCCTGGGAACGCGCCGGCCGCGGTGCCTCGCCTTATCGCCTGGGCGGATTCTGGTACACCCTGGCCGAGGACGGCCAACGCAAGCTGTATGACTATGTTTACGAATACCTGGCAATCGCCGGACCGGAGATCGCCAGGATGATGGCCGAAAGCGTGCATCGCAGTGGCGCCGACGAGTTGGTCAAGGCGCTGGACAACGCGGAAGCAGCGGGCTGCGAAGAAGTGTTCCTGGTTCCCGCTACCGCGGAACTGGTGGAGATACAGGGCCTCGCGGATATTCTCCACAGCCGGGGTTGAAGCAGGCGTGAATCCGCGGTCGTAGCAGGCCGGTGAACTGGCGTATACTGCGCCTCCCGGATCAACCATAAGAACCCACCACCGCGAGACAACAACATGGCCAAACGAGTTTACCTTTTCAACGAGGGCAACAAGGACGACCGCGAACTGCTTGGCGGCAAGGGCGCCAACCTTTGCGAGATGACCTCCCTCGGACTGCCAGTACCCTTCGGTTTCATTATCACCACCGCCACCTGCCGCGAATATTTCCAGGCCGGCAACAAGCTGCCCGGCCTGCTCGAGCAGGAGTACCGCGTGGCACTGGACCTGGTGGAGAAGAAGATGGACGCCCGTTTCGGCGACCCGGAAGACCCGCTGCTGTTTTCCGTGCGTTCCGGGGCCCCGGTGTCGATGCCGGGCATGATGAATACCATCCTCAACCTCGGCCTCAACGATGAAATTGCCGAGGGGCTGGCCAGGAAGACAAACAACCCGCGTTTCGCCTACGACTGCTACCGCCGTTTTATTTCCATGTTCGCCGACGTGGTCATGGGCGTACCGGGGGAAAAATTCGAGCACGAGATCGAAAAATACAAAGCGGCAAACAACAAGAAGACCGACGTGGAGATGGATGCCGAGGACTGGCAGGCCATTATCGAGATATACAAGACGCTGGTGGACTTCCCCGAGGACCCCTTCGAGCAGCTGAAGATGGCGGTGGAGGCCGTTTTCCAGTCCTGGCACACGCCACGCGCCATCATTTACCGCGAGATGAACAACATTCCCGACACCCTCGGCACCGCGGTCAACGTGCAGGCCATGGTGTTCGGCAATTTTGGCGAAGACTCAGGCTCAGGGGTGGCCTTCACCCGCAACCCCTCGACCGGGGAGCACCATTTCTTTGGCGAGTTCCTGTTCAATGCCGCGGGGGAAGACGTGGTGGCAGGTATTCGCACACCGCTGCCAGTGGAGGCGCTGCGTGAACGCCAGCCCGAGGTCTACGACGAATTGTTCAGCACCCAGGCGCTGCTGGAAAAGCACTATCGCGACATGCAGGACCTGGAGTTCACTGTACAGGAAGGCCGCTTCTACATGCTGCAGACACGCAGCGGCAAGCGCACCGGCCGCGCCGCGGTGAAAATCGCCGTGGATATGGTCGGCGAAGGCCTGATCGATGAAAGGGAAGCCCTGATGCGGGTATCCCCGGAGCATGTGGAGGCATTCCTGCACCCGACGGTCGACCCTGACGCCAAGCAGGACATTATCGCCAGCGGACTACCGGCCAGCCCAGGCGGCGCTACCGGCGAGATCGTGTTCTCCGCCGAAGAGGCCGAGCAGGTCTCGGCGCAGGGGAGATCGGTGATACTGGTGCGCAGGGAAACCACGCCGGAGGACATCCACGGCATGAAGGTGGCGGCAGGCATTCTCACCGAACTCGGCGGTATGACCTCGCATGCGGCGGTGGTCGCGCGGGGTATGGGCGTCTGCGCCATCACCGGCTGCGGCAGCCTGAACATCAACTATGCTGAGGGCACCGCGCATACCGACGATGGCGTGCAACTCAAGCGCGGCGATATCATCACCCTCGACGGCGCTTCAGGCGAAGTCATGCTCGGAGACATCCCGAAGACAGAAGCCTCCTCCTCCGACGACTTCCAGACGCTGTTGTCCTGGGCTGACAAGCATCGCAGGCTCAAGGTGCGGGCCAACGCCGAGACGCCGGAAGATGCCGCCAAGGCCAGGGAGCTGGGCGCCGAGGGTATCGGCCTGTGCCGCACAGAGCACATGTTCTTCGAGGCCAGGCGTATCGAGCAGATGCGCGCCATGATCCTCGCCGAGAGCCAGGAAGAACGCCAGAAGTACCTGGACGCACTGCTGGAGTTCCAGCGTGCAGACATGCTGGAACTGTTCAAGGTCATGGACGGGCTGCCGGTTACCATTCGCCTGCTGGATCCACCCCTGCATGAATTCCTGCCCCATGAGGAAGCAGACATGCAGGCGCTGGCTGAAGCCATCGGCAAGCCTCTGGAGAAGGTGCGCGAGATCACCGAGGGGCTTGCGGAAGTCAACCCGATGCTCGGTTTCCGCGGCTGTCGCCTGTCTATCGTCTACCCCGAGATTACCGAAATGCAGGTGCAGGCCATCATGAGCGCGGCCGCAGACGCCGTGGAGCAGGGCTACCGCCCGCTGCCGGAAATCATGATTCCGCTGGTGGTCAATGTACGCGAGATTCGACTGATCAGCGAGATCATCGACCGCGGCGTGCAGGCGGTGCTACGCGAACGCCTGGTATCGGTGCCCTACAAGGTCGGTACGATGATGGAAACGCCACGGGCAACCCTGGGAGCCGATCGCCTGGCACCGGAAGTGGAATTCATGAGTTTCGGCACCAATGACCTGACCCAGATGACCTACGGCTTTTCCCGCGACGATGCCGGCAAGTTCATCCCCCGCTACATTGAGAAAAAACTGGTCGATGCAGATCCTTTCGTCTCGCTGGACCAGCGGGCCGTGGGCAGGCTGATGGAAATGGCTGTCAATGAAAGTCGCCGGGTGAAAAAGGGCATCAAGTACGGAATCTGTGGCGAGCACGGCGGCGACCCGAGGTCAATTCGCTTCTGCCATAACCTCGGCCTGGATTACGTATCCTGCAGCCCGTTCCGCGTGCCCATCGCGCGCATTGCCGCAGCACAGGCCAACGTGGAACAAGCGCAGGAGGAATGAGTTTTCTGCAGGAGCGCCCGCGGGCGCTCCTGTGGTGAAAACCCGGGCTCAGCTTTCCAGTTCTTCCTTGAGCACGAACTTGAGCACCTTGCCAGCCGGGTTGCGTGGCAGTGCATCCACGATTTCAAGGCGCAGCGGTAGTTTGTACTTGGCCAGGTGGTCCTTGGCGAAGTCACGCAAGCCTTCCAGGTCGAGTGACTTGCCCTCGTTCAGCGCCACCACCGCGGTCACCGCCTCGCCCCATTTTTCATCAGGCATGCCGATGACGGCGACTTCGGCAATGGCTTCGTGCTTGTACAGCACGCCCTCGACCTCGGCCGGGTAGACGTTTTCCCCGCCGGAAATCACCATGTCCTTGAGGCGGTCACAGATAAACAGGAAGCCCTCTTCATCGAGGTAACCGATGTCGCCCGAGTGGAACCAGCCCTCACTGTCTATCGCCGCAGCTGTGGCGTCGGGACGATTCCAGTACCCCTTCATGATATTGGGACCGTACAGGCAGATTTCGCCTTTTTCTCCCGCCGGAAGCGGTTTGTTATCCGGGTCTACTATCCGCGTGTCGCTGTAAATGGGGGGCAGGCCTGCTGACCCCAGTTTGCTGATGGCAAACTCCGGTGTCAGGAAGGCGGAGAATGGCGCCGTCTCCGTGAGCCCATAGCCCTGGCAGAAGTCAACGCCGCGACTGCCGTAAAGCTCGATCAGCGACTCCGGAACCGGCGCGGCGCCGCAGATCAGTGTCTGGATAGAGCTGAGGTCCGTGTTTTCGAACTGCGGATGCTGTGACATGAACAGGAACATCGCCGGGGCGCCGAACATGTGCGTCACTTTGTACTTCTCGAAATTCTCCAGTACCAGCGCCGGGTCAAAATTGCGCAGCAGCACCAGTTTGGAACCGAGGTGGAAAGCATGCAGCGTCATCACGTTGAGGCCACCAATATGGAACAGTGGCGCCGCCGTCAGCACAACGTCATCGCGCGTACCACCGAAGGCCATGCTGGCGTTGATGTTGTTCCACAGCAGGTTGCCGTGGGTCAGCATCGCGCCCTTGGGGAGGCCGGTGGTACCCGAGGTATACATGATCACGGCGATATCGTGCTGGTCAACGGAAACCGGTCCCGCGATCGGCTCTGCGGCATCGCGTTCGCTGTCCAGGTGACGCCAGCCCTCAGCCTCGCTCTCGGAACTGAAGAAATGCTGGCAGCACAGCTTATCGCGTGCCGGCTCCAGCACCGGACGCAGCGCGTCGTCCACCACCAGGGTATGGATCCCGGCATCATTGATAATGAAGGTCAGTTCCTCGGCGGTGAGGCGGAAATTGAGGGGCACGAAGATGGCACCCAGGGTCTGCGCCGCGAACAGCGTTTCCAGCAACGCCGGGTGGTTGAAACCCAGGTAGCCCACGCGATCGCCCACACAGACGCCCTGTTCGCGCAATAACTGCGCCTGTCGCCTCACCCGGTCGGCAAACTCGGCGTAGCTTCGTTCCTGGCCTTCAAATACCAGCGCGGTGCGCTCGGGGTTGAGCGCAGCACGGCGCAACATGACGCCTGCGAAATTGGGTTCGATTCCGGGTCGATTCACGATCTTATCCTCTTATATCGGGTTTGTACTGGTGGTTCTACGACGGGGAAGTGAACCACGGATCATCGCGCTACTCAACCGCTGGCTGGCTGCCGCTCATCAACTGCGCAAATGGGGGATATTCGTCGGCACCCCTTAAGCTGCTGCAGAAAAACTGGTACCTTTGCGCCTCATTTTTTGGCCAGCTCACGGAACAACACCATGACCAGCAGTTTCTTCCCCCCGCAACGCACCCTGATGGGCCCCGGTCCGTCTGATGTCTCCCCGCGTGTGCTGGGGGCCCTGTCGCGGCCGACCATCGGCCATCTGGACCCGCTGTTCGTGCAACTGATGGACGAGATCAAGGTGCTGCTGCAGTACGCCTTCCAGACCGGGAATGCGCTGACGCTGCCGATTTCGGCGCCGGGCTCTGCCGGCATGGAGGCCTGTTTCGTCAACCTGGTGTCCCCGGGCGATACCGTTATCGTCTGCCAGAACGGTGTCTTTGGCGGGCGCATGCGCGAGAACGTTGAGCGCTGCGGGGCGACTGCCGTGATGGTCGAGGACAACTGGGGCGAGCCCGTCAGCGTCGACAAGGTCGCCGCGGCCTTTGCCGAGCACCCGCAGGCAAAGACCCTGGCATTTGTCCATGCAGAAACCTCAACCGGGGTACGCTCGGATGCGCAGGCGCTGTGTGCCCTCGCCCGCGAACATGGCGCGCTGTCGATTGTTGACGCCGTGACCTCCCTCGGCGGTATTCCCTTGAAGGTCGATGAATGGGGCGCGGACGCAGTCTACTCCGGCACACAGAAGTGCCTGTCCTGTGTCCCCGGCATATCACCGATCACCTTCAGCCCGCGGGCCGTGGAACGTATCCAGCAGCGCCAGCACAAGGTCCAGAGCTGGTTCCTCGATATGCAGTTGGTCATGGGGTACTGGGGTGGCGACAGCAAGCGCGCCTATCACCATACCGCACCTGTCAATGACCTGTACGCCCTGCACGAATCGCTGGTGATGCTGCAGGAAGAAGGCCTGGAGAACGCCTTTGCGCGCCACCTGCGCAATCACCAGGCGCTGGTAGCCGGGCTGGAAGCGATGGGCCTGTCGATGGCCGTCGCTGCCGCCCACCGCCTGCCACAGTTGAACGCGGTGAATATCCCGGCGGGGGTTGATGATGCAGCGGTGCGCAGCGCACTGCTTTCCGACTTTGACCTGGAGATTGGTGCCGGGCTCGGCGCGCTGGCAGGCAAGACCTGGCGCATCGGCCTGATGGGTTACGCCAGCAATGAGCGCAATGTGCTTTCCTGCCTGACCGCACTCGAGGCCGTGCTCGCACGCCAGGGTGCGGACATTCGCACCGGCGCCGCCCTGAATGCAGCGGCAGCCGTGTTCAACGCCGGGTGAGCATCTGCCACAGGGTGGCCGCGCTGTTCGCCTCTGCATCGCGATGGGTACGATAGCGGACGTGGTCACGGCGCCCCGCATCGGGCTGTAGCTCAATACTCCACAGCGGCGAGATATCGTTGGGCAGCAAGGAGTAGCGTATGTCCATGATGCGGTTGGTGTAGATCGGGTCCCTGGCGATGTAGCCGTTGCTGAACCAGCGGAAGCGCTCGATGTCCTGGGCCTGCTGTGAATTGCGGTCCAACCAGGGCAGGTCACGATCAATATCCAGTTTCGGTACCGAGTCACCCGGGAAAACCCGGGGCCACAGTGAGGCGCGCACGGCATCTACATGGAAGCGGTCATTCGTTTCATACACAACTTTCCACACCAGGATGTTGGCGAAACTGGGCTTGGCCTCCAGCCGCAGCGGCGCGTGGCCACGCTCCGCCGCCAGCGCACGGCCCATCTCCTCGGCCGCGTCGCGTTGCACCAGCCCCAACCCCATGTAACACACCGCCCACAGCAGCCCCAGGCGCGCGATCTGCGGGCGCTTTAGGCGCACTGCCAGCACCACTGCCAGCAGGAGAGGAAGGGTAAACAGCGGGTCGATTATCGAGATCGTATTCCAGGCGAAGCGTTGCTCGCTGAATGGCCACAGCAACATGGTGCCGTAGGTGGTGCAGGCGTCGAGCAGCGCATGGGTGGCATAACCGAGGGTACAGAACAGCCAAGTCTCCCGGAAACCGAGGCCACGCCGGCGCCCCAGCAATGCGTGCAGGACCAGTGCGCACAGCGCTCCACCGATCGGGATGAACACCAGCGCATGGGTGAACTGACGGTGGTACTCCAGAAACAGCAGCGGATCCTCACTGGAGCGGATCAGCACGTCCAGGTCCGCCGCCATACCGGCCAGGAAGCCGAGTAGCGCAGCGCTGCCGACCTGCTTGCTGGAACTCGCCGATTGCGGTAGAGCCGCACCCAGCGCACCTTGTGTTAACGGATCCATAGCCCTGCCCAGGAATAAAACACGAGTAAGTTACAGAAAACCCTTCCCTGCGGCCACCGTGTCTCAGTTATTATTTTTCATCGCCAGAAACCGAACGCGCAGCATTCGATGCGGTCGAACAGGCCAGACCAGAAGGAGACCAATACATGCAAAAACTCAAACCTCTTGCCGCCGCCAGTGCCCTGTTGGCGCTGACAGCCTGTACCACCAACCCCTACACCGGGGAACAACAGGCCAGCAAGGCGGCAACCTATGGCGCCGGTGCCGCCGCAGTCTGCGGCCTCGTGGGCGCCATTGACTCGGGCAAACATGCCCGCAATGCGGCCCTTGGCTGTGGCATCGTGGGTGCCGGCGTAGGTGCCTACATGGACGTACAGGAAGCCAAGCTGCGCGAGCAGTTGCAAGGAACCGGCGTACAGGTGGTCCGCGAAGGCGACAACATCCGCCTGATCATGCCCGGCCAGATCACCTTCCAGACCGACTCCTACAACTTGCGCAGTAATTTCTACCCGACGCTGAACTCTGTTGGCGAGGTGCTGGCGAAATATGCAGACACCACCCTGCGCGTCACCGGTCACACCGACAATACCGGCAGCCGCCAGTACAACCAGACGCTTTCCGAGCGTCGCGCTGCCAGCGTGGCCGATTACCTGGCCACGCGACAGGTAGCGCGCGAACGCATGCTGGTCCAGGGCATGGGCTTTGACCAGCCTATTGCCGACAACGGCACGGCTGAGGGTCGCGCCACCAACCGCAGGGTGGAACTCTACATCCTGCCCCGCGCAGGCTGAGCGGAGACGGAAACGCTAGGGGATGTCGAAGGAGTAGTACAGGTCCACAGAATTCTCCAACCTGCTGACCACTTCCAGCCACAGGCGGCTCTGCAGGTAGAGCCGCGCGGTCAGCACGTTGATGGGTTCGTAGAGGCCGATTCCGTAGGACAGGTAGATGCGATCGCCGATGTAGCCGCTGACGGTGGCGGCGGTGTCATCGGCCTCCCCCATCGCACCGAAGGCGACATTGTTCAGCAGTGGCAGGCGGTTCAAGCCGCTGACAATGCCGCTGCGATTGACCACGTCCGCGCCCAGGCTCAGCGCCAGCGCGGTACCGTCTGCAGCGGCCCCTGTATCCAGCCCGCGTCCGCGTACGAGATAGGACATGGCCTCGCTCTGGGACATTACCGGCTCCGAGTACACTTCCAGTGAGGGCTCTTCAAGACTGCCGATCAACCTGGCACCGACGGTCACACCTTCATCGCGAATTCGCCGCTCTGCAGCAACATTCAGCTCCGGGTTGGCCGGCGGCCCGGAAAATGCAACGGTGCCCCTGCGTATCTGCAAGTGCTGCCGATAGACAAACAACTCGCCGCCCTGCAGGTTCAGGTTGCCAAACAGCTGCAAAGACTGGCCCGGCTGCTGGCGCAGTTGCAGGTCACCGCCAAGCGTGGCCTTGAAACTGTCACCCTCGACACGGAAACCATCGCTCACGTGCAGCAGTATATCCGCGCGCACGTCGAACGGCTTGCTCTCGGCAATCACCTGGCCGCTGACATCCACCTGCACCACGTCACGCGAGACCGCCACACTGCCCTCGGGCAGGTTTTCGTAACGCAGCACGCCGCTGTGTACCGTGACATCGCCCGCCACATCCAGCAGTCCCTCTTCCGTCAACAACAGCGACAGCTCCTCCGATACCAGTAGCTCGGAGGCGGGTGGCAGCAATACCTCGTGCCGGGAACCGCTGATAGCCAGTTCGATGCTCAGCTGCGGACGTGACAGGATATTGCCACGCAGGTTCACTTCACCTCCGCCGAGCAGCCCGCTACCGCTGACCCGGCCGCTGTCGCCATCCAGCTCCAGCGCCAGGTTCAGGTCCGTCAGCTCCGTCGGGTTACCGACGACGACCAGTTTGCCGTCCGCGAGCCTGAGCGTGCCCCGGGGTCGCAGGTCATTCGGTGTACCCGCCAGCGCAACGGTGCCCGTGACAGCACCCTGCAGGGTGGACAGTTCCGTTACCCAGGGAGAGAACGTTGCCAGCTGCAATGCATCGAGCCTCAGCTCGCCGCCAACCTCACCTGCCAGTGTTGCCGGCAAGGTCGCGTCGACTGTGAGTACACGCCTGCCGTCGCGCACGACGTCGCCATCGACGATCAGCTCCTGACCTTGGCGAACCAGCGTAAGGTCTGCTGATTCCCAGGTGACGCTGGCACGCTCACCCATGCCGTAACGCCGAATGACGTTCAGCTTGCGCACGCCGGCGGCGGCATCGAGTCTGTTGATACTGCCCTGCTCCCACGCCAGTTCAAGACGTGACTGCAGGGCCCCGCGAACCTCCAGCCCTCGCGGCAGGAAACCGTTGAACGCGCGCACGTCACCGCGCAGGCGCAGATCGATGTCGCCGTCGGCACCAGCCTGCAGCTTTTGCGCACACAACTCGAATTCCGGATGCTGCCAGCAGTGCGCCGCCATGCTGAAAGCATTTTGCTGCTGTGACCAGGTAACAGGCACCTGCTCCCCGAGAGACCAACTGCCAGTTCGCGTCGCCAGTTCCGTCGGCAACAGCGCTCCCTGCCAAGCTCCTTGCTGCCAGCTGCCGCGTATGTCCAGTGCGCCGTTCAGGCGGCCACCGGTTTCCAGCCGCAGTCGATGGGCAGCCGGCGTACCCGCAAGGGACAGCGACACGTCATCGAACGCGTAACCGCCTCCCTCTATTTCCGGTGCCGAGAGTTCGAGGCTGCCCTCCCGGGTCGCACCTGCATAGACGGCCGCCAGTGTCAGCTCCGGCACCGCCATTCCGCCCAGGCTGATCTGGCGCGCGTTACCGCTAATCGACAACGTTTGTGCGCGCAGCCCCCCCTGCCCGCGCAATTCGATGCTGCCGCGAGCGCCAGCCAGCCAGCGCCCGAGATCATCCAGTTGCAGGCTCAGCTGCGCGTCACTGCCTGTCTCTACCGGAGCATCTACCAGCAACTGCGCGCCGTTGACGTTCGCCTGCAGACGGCCGGGCAACAAGCGTAAATCCGAGGTCAGGCCGGCCGCGCCGGAAACCGTCGCCGGCAGCCCGTTGAGTTCGCCGCGAATATCCACCGCCGGCAACTCAAGCTGCCAGCTGCCCTCCGCACCCTTCGCCTTTACTTCGAGCTCGCCCTGCAAGCGACCCGTCTGCGACGTGATCAGCGGCGGTACCTGCATGCCATCGCTGGATACTTGCCCCCGCAGCGACCATGCATCGTCCAGCACCACCTCGCCACTTGCCAGCAGGGCGCTGTCGGTGGCGGTATCGCGTAGCCTGAGCTCACGGACAACCAGGCGTGGCGCCTGCCAGTCTGCCTGCGCCGTCGCGGATAGCGACTCATAACCCAGGCCACCGAGCTGTGTGGAAAGTGTTGCATCGTGCCGCGCGAGAGTGCCCTGTACCTCGGCGGCCAATGGAGACTGCAGCGTCAGCTCCGCCAGCGTGCCCTCCACCGCCAGGGCGTCTCCCAGCGTGGCACCTGCGGGCCAGGCCAGGGTGGCTGTGACCTGGTATGGCAGTGCCGGTGCGGTAACGTCCACGCTGCCGCTGCCGGTCACTGCGGGAACACCCGGGGAATCCAGCTCGAAAGACAGTTGGCCCAGGTCACCCTCCAGGGTGGCCTGGGCACTGCGCCCGCTGAGTTGCGGTGCCGCCAACTCGGGGGCAAACGCCACATCGGCCAGCAATTGCAGCGGCCACTGCTTCTCAAAGCGCAGCGATCCGCTGACCTGTAACTCACCAATATCCATGGCACTCAACGCCACATGCTGCAAGGTCAATAGCGTACCGCCCCAGTTCGCGACCAGCTCCAGGCTTTCCAGGGCCTGCGTGAAGCTGCCACTGCGCACCCGGGGTCGCTGCAGCAACAAGCGCCATACTTCCAGCTCCACGGGTATAAAAATATCCGTTGGCGCAAAGCCCTGGTAGC
Organism: Pseudohalioglobus sediminis; assembly: GCF_008370495.1. GTDB lineage: Bacteria > Pseudomonadota > Gammaproteobacteria > Pseudomonadales > Halieaceae > Halioglobus. The sequence goes on from NZ_VTUX01000001.1 coordinate 51,042, forward strand.
TATCGCCCGTGTCTGGTTGCGCCTGCAGTACCAGTTCCGGCTCTGCAACGCTCGCCTGTTCGACGCTAATCCGGCTGCCGGCGATGGTCACGCTGGCTTCCAGCGCACCCTGCTGCCAGTGTCCGCCAGGCCATTCGATGAGCGCACTCTGCAGGCGCAGGTTCGGGATTTCGTAACGATACGGTATGTCGATCATCTGCGGCGACGCCGGCTCTGCGTTTGCCTCTGTGGCGGCTACCTGTATAGACAGGGTCTCCGCTGCCAAAGCGTCGAGGCAGAAGGTACTGGCGAGAAAACAGCGGGGGTCAAGTCGCGATGCCACTTGCGTGAGTTTGAGCTGCACTGCGGCAGTCTCGATCTCCAGCTCTGCAAGCTGCAATTCACCAAACAGGGTACCGCCTGTGTATTCCGCGCGCACCACACCCGTGCGTTCCACCAGTTGCACCAGGATGCGGGTACCGCCAGCGGTGAATGGCAGTGCCAGGGCCACCGCAACCAGCAGCAGTAACCCCGCAAACAGGTAGGTGAAAACCTTCAAAATTCTGCCCCTATGGCGAAGTGCACGCGCCAGGACGGGTTGTCCTTGGTCACTGGATTGGCCACCTCCAGCCGGATAGCACCGACCTGGGTGACATAGTGCACACCGACGCCGGCGCCGACATTGAGTTCGAACTCGCCTTCGTCGAAAGCATCGCCGGCGTCCACGAATACGGCTGCGCGCCAGCTGTCATTGACAATGTACTGATATTCCACGCTGGTGGTCAGCAGGCGGTCGCCACCCACTACCAGGTTGACGTCTTCACCATCATCATTTTTTATCGTCACTTCGTTACCGATCGACTGGTAACTGTAACCACGCAGGGTCTGGCTGCCGCCGGCGAAAAAGTTGAGTGACGGCGCCAACTGGTCGCGATCGCGGTCACTGATAAGTGCCGCGCCAAGGTCTGCACCGAGCACCGCGCGATGTTTCAGGCCAAACGAACGGATGTATCCATAGTTGGCGGTCAGGCGCAGCAGATCCACATCAGACCCCAGGTCACTGTGCGCCCCTTCCAGGCGATACCACTGACTGAAGGCGTGACTGGGATTTACCAGCGGCCCCTCCCTCTGGCGGTGCGAAATCGAGAAACCGGGCAGCAGGTAATCGTTCTCACGGTCCAGCCCCTGGGCATCCCAGGCCTCGTTCAGGCCGCGCAGTGAGTAGCTCCTGACCCAGTCGCCGTTGCGTATTTCACGGCGCACGCCCAGTTCTCTCTGGTTGCTGTCGAGGTCGCCGAATTCGTTATTTTCCACGCGGGCGCGGAACTGCAGCACATCGTTAAGCGGGTGTGACATCGGAATTGTGTAGGTGAAGCGACCACTCGGATTCACGGATGAGTACTGCAGGCGCGTCTCCTGGCTGTGGCCGTGCCGATTCAGCTTGGGCGTGCGCCATGTCACCGATACGCGCTCCTCCGTGTCGGTACTGAAACCCACGCCAAGATCAAAGCTGTGGCGCTTTGCCGGAAACAGCTGGAGATTCATGGGCACAGCGCCATCGCTGGCCTGGTCCAGTTCAGGGCGCAGGATCACGGTGGCGAAATAGCCAGTGCGCTGCAGCTGCGCCTGGGTCTCGCTGATCTTGCGCTGCTCGTACGGCTGGCCTTCCGCCACCGTCAGCAGGGGCGCCAGCAGGTCTTCGCGGATGATGGTCTGGTCATATACCAGCTCACCAAACTGATAGCGCTGGCCACTGTCGTAATGCAGGATGACGTCAGCAGTTCCGCCGATGGTCTCCACCTCTACCCGGGCCTGAGTGAAGCGGCCGTCAAAATACCCGCGCTGCTGGGCCAGTGACGCCAGCCGGCGTCGCATGCGTTCGTACGTCCCGTGGTTGAGCGGGTCTCCGGCTTGCAACTCCGTGGACTGCACCAGTTTCTGCAGCGCCGCGTCATCGTGACCAGCGCCGTCTATGCGTATATCCACAGTACGCAGTCGTACCGGCTCACCCGGATCCACCTCAATGCGCAGCGCCCACGGCGAGGACCTGCGATCCAGGTCCATATCCACATCGGCGCGGTAGTAGCCAAGTGCCTCCAGGCCCAGTTGTACTTTTTCGCGGGCCGCGTGCAGGTAATTGGAACGCGCCTGCGGCGTGATCGGTTCGTCGCCGAGCCAGGCCATGACATTGTCGCGCAGTTCGCCGTCGATGCCGGTTATTTCTACCGACAGTATCTGCGCCCAGGCGAAGGGCGTACACAGCAGCGGCAACAGTGCCAGCGCCCTGAACAAACGGATTTTCAAATCTGCTGGGCACCACCCCAGTAGTTGTAGCCGGCAAAACGCGGTGTGCCCGGCAGGTACCCCTCCTCAAGCTCGGCAATGGCGAAACCGCCCTGCTCCAGCAGCGCAGGGATCGGACGGTTTAGATGGCAGCCGCCGGCAATTTTGCCCCACAGCGGATCGAGCCGGTCCTGCCACTTGACTACCCCCGGGTCGGGAGCTTGCCCGTGTTCAGCGAACAGTAGCCGCCCCCCTGGCTTGAGTACGCGACGCATACCCTCCAGCGCAGCTATCGGGTCGGGAATGGTGCAGAGGGAAAACGTCACCAGCACGGTATCCACCGAATTGGCGTCCAGGGGAATCTCTTCTCCCGGTAGTCCTATGAACTCGACGTCGAAATCGAGGTGGGCGGCGCGCTCGCCAGCCAGCTCCCAGGACGCCTCCGATGGATCAAGTCCTATCAGGCGTTCCACGTTTTCGCTGCGGTAATAAGGCAGGTTGAGCCCGGTGCCAATGCCGATCTCCAGGATGGTGCCGCTGGCCAGGGGAACAACCTTCTCGCGCTGTTTCATCATTGGCTTGGTACTGCAGGCGCAGTTGATGAAGCGGGGTAACACATACTTCTCGTAAAAACCCATGTCTGGCTCCACTGGCTAAACGGCTGATTATAATGCGTTCAAGGGGGCAAAAATACGTTAAAGTGAGCTGCCCGGCGTCAAGGATCTGACCACAGGATGTTCAACCAGTTCGAAGCCAGTACTCCTCTGGACAAAGCCTCATTCGAGGCGCGTGCACTGACCCTGCGCCAGCAGCTGCTGCAGTCACAATTCACCGTGGAAGACACCCGCGACCCGGTGATCATCGTTGTGGCCGGTCTGGATGGCGCCGGCAAAGGGGTGCTGGTGCACCGACTCAACGAATGGATGGACCCGCGCGGCATCGAGACCAATACCTTCTGGGAGCACTCCGATGAGGAGGAATCACGCCCCTACTTCTGGCGCTACTGGAACAAACTGCCGGCTCGCGGGCACATCGGCATTTTTCTCGGCTCCTGGTATACGCACCCCACACAGGCACTGGTGGAGGGAAAGATCGGCACAGCGGAGTTCAAGCAGGCCTGCGAACGCATCAGCATATTCGAGCGCCAGCTGGCGGATGACGGCGCCATTATCATCAAGCTATGGCTTCACGTTTCGGAAGAGACCCAACGTCGCCAGCTGGAAGAAAAGGCGCCACGCCGACAGCAAAACCCGCGCGTGACCGACCATCCCTATGAACTCACCGGCAAGTACCAGCGCGCACTGGACGTGTCGGAGCAGCTGATTCGCAATACCCAGACCCTGCAGAACCCCTGGCATATCATTGACGCCGAAGATCGTCACTACCGCGAAATCAAGGCCGGGGAGATAATCCTGGACAGCATTACGCGCCGCCTGGAGCAGCCAGAGGTACCTCCCCAGCCACCCGCACTGCCGCCGCCCGGTGATTTCCTGGCCGAGGTAAACCTGGAAAAAGCGCTGTCGAAACGGGACTACAAGCGCAAGCTACGCAAGTACCAGGCGAAGCTGCAGGACCTGGCCTGGGAGGCGTATCGACAGAAACGCTCACTGGTTGCGGTGTTTGAAGGCTGGGACGGTGCCGGCAAGGGCTCGGCCATTCGCCGCGTGACCGGCGCGATCGACCCGCGGCTGTACAAACTGGTGCCCATCGCTGCGCCCAGTGACGAAGAGCTGTCGCATCATTACCTCTGGCGCTTCTGGCGACAACTGCAACGGGATGGGCGCTCCACCCTGTTCGATCGGTCCTGGTACGGCAGGGTGATGGTGGAGCGGGTGGAAGGCCTGGCAGCGCAACACGAATGGCAGCGCGCCTACGCCGAGATCAATGAAATGGAGGGCGAACTGGCCGCGCACGGCTGCGTGCTCGCCAAATTCTTTATTCATATCGACCAGGACGAGCAGTTGGCCCGGTTCCAGGCCAGGGAACGCGAGCCCCACAAGCAACACAAGATCACCGCGGAAGACTGGCGCAACCGCGAAAAGTGGCCGCAATATGAGCGAGCGGTAAACCAGATGGTCGAACACACCAGCACCCGCCACGCGCCATGGACCCTGGTCGCCGGAAACGACAAGTACTATGCGCGCGTGAAAATCATCAAGACGCTGTGCAAGGCGCTGGAGCGGGCACTGTACTGACCCGCTGTGGCAGCCCTGTGAGCGCGGCTCAGGGAATCTCTTTCAGTTCCCGCATGTGGAAAACACCGAACAGGAACACGTTCAGCATATGCCCGGCCATGGAGCCCCCGGCCTGGCGGCAACGGCTATAAAAAACCGCCATTTCCACCAGGTGCGCCACCGCCAGCAAGGCCAGGAATGACCACGCCCAGGTTGCCGCAGCGGTACCGCTGTAGACCACGCCTATGCCCGCGATAATGATATAGCCAACCAGCAGTGCAATTTTTATCGGAGACACGGCTCCCCCCTTTTTCCAGTTGTTGTTATTGGTAAGCTTCTGCATCCAGGCGGTGCATTTCCGCCTCGATCCAGCGTTCGATCTCATCCATCAGTTCACCCTGCTCGCGTCCGTCCGCGTATACCGGCTCGCCAATCGAAACGTCGATGGTCCCCGGTATAAACGAAAACGAGCGCCGCGGCCAGCACCGGCCCGAGGTCACTGCGATCGGAATAATGTAGGCGCCAGTGGTGATCGCCAGGCGGCTGGCACCGGTTTTGTAATCCCCCTTACTGCCACGTTCTGTGCGCGTGCCCTCGGGGAACATGATGATCCACTTGCCCTCATCCATCAGCTGCTGACCCAGTTCCGCCACCTTGTTCCATGCCTCGGAGCGCTTGCTCCTGTCGATATGAACCATGCGCAGACGGGCCATAGCCCAGCCGAAAACCGGGATACGCAGCAACTCCTGCTTGAATACGTAGGACAGTGGATGCGAAGTCATGCTGGGGAAGAAAAAGGTCTCCCAGGTGGACTGGTGCTTGGGGCACAGGATCACGCGGCGCATATCCTGCTGCGCCGGCAGGTTGTCCTCTCCGTGCACCCGGTACTTGACCCCGCCCACCAGCCGCGCCGCACCGATCACACCCTTCAGCCAGGGCACGGCAAACCACCACCACAGCTTCTTGTCGTCCAGGAACAGTGAGCACAGCAGCAGCCCCAAGCCCATAGGGATCAGGGACAACACGATCCAGGTAAAGACCAGCAGCGAGCGAATGGCATTCATCAGTGACTTCCGGAAATAACCAGCCGTGCATTAAACCAGAGCGACGCGTTGCTGAAAACCAAACAATTGCTTACCCAGCAGCTGGTCGCGCGGTTACCATATCCCGGAAGACAGTGAAGGAGGTCTCATGAGGCAGGGATTGAATGATCTTGGCAACGGTGTGTGGGCGTGGCTCGCACACAGCAACAGCTGGGGCTGGAGCAATGCCGGCCTCATCGTCGACGGCGAGGAATCACTGCTGGTGGATACGCTCTATGACCTGCAGCTAACCGGTGACATGCTCAGCCACATGCGCGATGCGGAGCCGCGTGCCCGGCATATTGAGACCGTGGTCAACACCCACGCCAATGGCGATCACTGCCACGGTAACGAGTTGGTGAGCGATGCTGAAATTATCGCCTCGGCTGCGTCCGCCCTGGAAATGAGCGAACTGCCGCCGGAAACCATGGCAGCGCTGATCGCCTCGGCCGGGGAGATGGGCGAGCTGGGTCGCTATTTCACTGACTGCTTTGGCCAGTTTCGCTTCGACGGCATTGCCCTGACCCCGCCCACGCGCACATTCAACGGGCAGCTCGACCTGCAGGTGGGCGACAAGCCCGTGCACTTGCTGGAGGTGGGCCCGGCACACACGCGCGGCGACGTACTGGTGTACTCGCCTGTGGATCGCACGGTGTTTACCGGCGATATCCTGTTCATCGAAGGCACCCCCATCATGTGGCAGGGCCCGGTCGGCAACTGGATCAAGGCCTGCCGCCTGATCGAGGACATGGATGTAGACCACATCGTGCCGGGGCACGGGCCACTGACCGACAAACGCGGTGTCAGGCAGGTACGCGCCTACCTTGAGTACATCAGGGACGAGGCAAGGCAACGCTATGATGCCGGGCTCAGCGCCTTCGACGCCGCCCGGGATATCGACCTGCGCGACTTCGATGCCTGGTCGGACCCGGAGCGCATTGCTGTGAACGTGGACAGCCTGTACCGGGAGTTCTCCGCCACGGAGTCGGTCACCGATATCTTCGAGCTGTTTTCACGCATGGCCAGCCTGGCGGGTTATGACACGGCGAACTAGGCACCTGAGCGGCCGGCGCTGTTTATTGGCCATCGCCTGTTGCCTGCTGGCGATGGCGACGGCCCGCGCCGAGCACGTGCTCTACGACGCCGACGGGCGCCGCCTGGAAGTGAGCGTGAGCCCGCGTTTTCCCGTTGATTCGCGCCAGCAAATCACCCACTGGGCGGAACAGCTTGCCCACAGCCTGACCCTGGTATACGGCCACTGGCCACGCCAGCGCTGGGCGATAGAGGTGGAAACCGCGTCCGGTAGCGCCGACGACCCCATCCCCTGGGCGCAGGTGAGCCGAGGCGACACCGACCGGGTGAGCTTTTACGTGGTGACCAATACCCACACCGACGCCCTGGCGCGGGAGTGGACCGGTTACCACGAGGTATCCCATCTCCTGCTCCCCTATCGCGGCTGGGGTGATACCTGGTTCAGCGAGGGCCTGGCCAGCTACTACCAGAACCTGATCCAGGCCAGGGCGGGGCTGATTACGGAACAGGACATGTGGCAACGCCTGCACGCCGGCTTTGTACGCGGTCGCGACGACACCCGCTTCGATGGCCTGAGCCTGATCTCGGTAAACCGCCAGATGCGTCGCAATGGCGGCTACATGCGCGTCTACTGGAGCGGCGCCTGGTACTTCCTCGCCGCAGACCTGCGACTGCGCCAGCGCAGTGGCGGCAGCTATGGCCTCGACAACGCGCTGCGGGACCTGAATGACTGCTGCGGTGAAGACGCACTCTCGGTGCCGGAGATCATTCATCAGCTCGACGCCGCCAGCAAACAAAGCGTTTTCAGCGAACTCTACACACAGCTGCGCAACGCCACGCAGATGCCGGACCACGTGCCGCTATTCGCCGAATTGGGCATCACTATCGCCGGAGACGATGTCGTTCTCAGTGACTCAGGCGCTGCGGCACAGCGCCGGCGCCAGTTCCTGCAATCAACGGCGCTTTAATTCTCTGTGCCGACAGTTATACTTGAGCGTTGTTCGACTGACTGCCACCAGGCAGGCAAACACGGGGCGCAGTGAAAAAAACCGTTACCAAAGCCGACATCAGGGCCGAGCTTGAACGCGAGACAGCGCGTTTTCTCAAGCGCGGCGGTCGCGTGGAAAACGTACCCACTGGCACCAGCGGCAAGGACCCTACAGATCCGCCCCTGTTTCTCAATCGGCGCCTGTTCCTGGAGCCCAAAACCGAACGCACGCTGGTACCCGACGTGGTCGCTGCGATCGAGGCGCGTCGCCTGGAGAAACTCAAGCGACGTCCCGTACAAAAACGCAAACGCCTGCCAAAGCCACGACGCAAGGTGATCTATGACGACTTCGGGGAACCTGTGCGCCAGGTTTGGGTCGACGACTAACACTCACCTGCCGGCGTCAGCCGCCGGCCATACTGCATGTCACCTACTGCCAGCGTCTCGCGTTGCCGGAGTGCGCACGGCTGCGAGCTGAACCCTGTTGAGCAAGCATAAAAAAAGGGGCCGCAAGGCCCCTTTGGATTAACCGTCCAGGCTTCAGGAGAAGCGGCGGCGAATACCGGTGAGCAGGCCGCCCAGTGCCAGGAAGGCACCACCGACTGCGCCAACCAGGAACAGCGGTGAAGCTGTAGCGGGCATTTCCACGACTTCTTCCTCAATCACAACGATATCAGCCTCATCCAGACCGTCTGTATCGTGTACCGCCAGTGCGAAGCGGTCCTGGGGAATGTAGACGTTCAGCTGCTGACCGCGCATCAGGTCGCTGGCACGATAGTTACGGCCACCGATTTCTGCACGCCAGCTGCTGGGCAGCTGCACGCTGCGGCTGTCACCCATGGTGCCGTCGGTGTGCAGGGGACGGAACGTCATGCGATTACCACGCACACGTACCACCTCTACAGTTGCCTGGGCATAGAGCTCGCCGTTCCTTTCATAGACGCTGCGGCAGGATGCTGCGATATCAGGATTGGCGGCCAGTACCTCTGCTGACCAGTTCAGGTCGGCACAGGTGACGTCAGTAACTTCCGCTTTTTCCTGCGCCATCAGCGAACCCGCCGACAGTGACAGAGCCATACCTACTGCTAGTGCGATCTTCTTTTGCATGTCAAATCCTCCTTAGTTTTGATTGACATAGGTTGTGTCGAGTGACGCAGTGACGATAAATCGCTGGGGCGCATGCCCGACAAAGTAAAACGGGTAACAGGTCACCAGCGTGACAGTCTGCTCACGGGTGTCCTTGAGTAAATGGGTATCGGTCTTGTCCACCACGGTGGTGGCATCGATGGTAAAACGTTTTTCCCCTTCCAGGGTCTGCAACACTATCTGGTCGCCGACCTTCACATCCTTAAGCACCCGGAAATAGCCATCGCGGTGACCGGAAATGCCGATGTTGCCGCCCTCGTGCGGGTAGGCCATGCCGTCTATCACCCCTGCGGCCCTGTCCATCACCAGCTCCGAAGCGGTCTGGTAAACCGGCACCTTGAGCTCGACGGCGGGGACTTCCAGCACACCCAGTACGGGCGGAAGTTTTGCGCTGAGGCTTTTCTGGTAGTCGGCGATGCGGCCGGGGGCCCACAGTGAGGTATCCGGCTCTTCATCGACACTGAAACCCGGGGTGGCGCTGGATGCCGGCGCCGGACCTTCACCTGCGGCGGTAACGGGAGCCTGCTCGGGTGACGATGCACCTTCCACCGCCGGCATCTCCACGGCGGCCGAGGCCAGCTGCATCTGCTGTTCAAATACTGCTATGGTACTGCGCCGCTCGACTTCTCCCTGCGCCAATTGCACGGCAAAGAAGCCGGTGAAGACAACACCTGCTGCATAGCACAGCAATTCACCTGCGCGGACACTTATTGAGCGAATCGACAACGACATAGGACTGTCGTGTTTCCCCTTATTATTTGCCACTTCCACGGTGCACCGGGAAGCTCACTGCCCCTATTCTAGCCCTTTCCAGCAAAAGTGCTAGTTCAGTTTTGCGCCGACGACACGCACATCACGACGGAATTCATACTATCCTCTCACCTGCAGCACGCGATTACCACCAACTGAGAAAAAACAAACGGAGCATATTGCCAATGAGCACAGAGATTCGCCCTTTCACTGTCGAAATCGATAGCGAGCAACTGCAGGACCTGCGGCAACGTCTGGCCGGCACGCGCTGGCCCGAAGCAGAAACCTGCGACGGCTGGGACCAGGGCGTGCCGCTGGATTACGCCCGCGAACTCACCACCTACTGGCAGCAGGACTACGACTGGCGGCGTTGCGAGGCGATGTTGAACGCCTGGCCCAACTACACCACCACGCTCGAAGGACTGGATATACACTTCATACATCGCCGCAGTCCGCACGAACACGCGCTGCCGCTAATCATTTCTCACGGCTGGCCCGGCTCGGTCATCGAATTCCACAAGATCATCGATGCGCTGGCAGAACCCGAAAAGTATGGCGGCGATGCCGCAGACGCGTTTCACGTGGTCGCACCGTCCCTGCCCGGCTACGGCTTCTCGGGCAAGCCGGCACAGACCGGTATTTCAGTAGAGAAAATCGCCAGCCTGTGGGGCCAGCTCATGGCAAGGCTGGGCTACGATGCCTGGGTGGCCCAGGGCGGCGACTGGGGGTCGATGATCACCCAGTGCATCGCCATGAGCGAAACCGAACACTGCCTCGGCATCCACATCAACATGCCCATCGTGGCACCGGACCCGGACACCATGGACCAGTTGACGCCGATGGAGCAGGCGGCCCTTGAGGGCATGGCGTTCTACAACGAATGGGACTCCGGTTACTCCAAGCAGCAGTCCACACGCCCGCAGACGCTGGGCTATGGCCTGGCGGATTCGCCGGTGGGCCAGATGACGTGGATCGTGGAGAAATTCCATGCCTGGACCGACTGCGAAAAGGATGGCGTCAAGCACCCCGAAAACGCGCTGACCCGGGATGAAATGCTCGACAACGTCATGCTGTACTGGCTGAACAACTGCGCTGCCAGCTCGGCGCGACTGTACTGGGAAAGTTTCCGCACACCCAACCTGAACCCCATCGACATACCGGTAGGTTGCTCGGTGTTCCCTTGCGAGATCTTTCGCGCCAGCCGCCGCTGGGGGGAGCAACGCTACAGCCAGATCATTCACTGGAATGAACTTGAGCGCGGTGGTCACTTCGCCGCGTTCGAGCAACCGGAAGTGTTTATCAAGGAAGTGCGCGACTGCTTCAGGCAGCTGCGCTAGCGGCGGGCCAGTAGCGGCGGACGGAGTGCCGGGGCCGTGATCGGTCCACGAGTGCCGCCTGTACGGCGGCGCGCTGCTGGCAGTAAATCAGAGCAGGTCTTCGGGGAAATTGCTGGTATTGAGGTTGCTGGAGAAAGGCCGTGTTGGTGCGCGAACATCAACCCTGGATTCTTTTACCTCCGCCTCCGGGGCGGGCGGGGTCTCGGCGCTGATGGAGGGCATCTGATAGTCTGAGTCGTCGATGCAATCCACCTCGAATGCCCGGCTGTGGGTGTTGAGCGTGGGTGCAGGCGTCGCCTCCGACGGTGTGTTCACCTCGGCACGGGGCCGTTCACTCACTACTGCCTTGCGCTCAAAAGGCTGCGTGCGCGGGGGAGCACTGGCAACTGTCTGCGCCGGCGCTACCGCCGCACTGGTGTGCAATGCGGCCTGCGGTGGTGGCGTCTGCGTAGGCGGGCGCAGACCCTGCCCGGCCAGGCTCGAGCGGGCACCGCTACTGCCGATAAACTCCAGGTTCTCCAGCGCGGCGTCCAGCCTGCGCTCAGCCGCGGGCGCGGGCGCTGCGGCGGCCGGTGTCGCAACCGACGCTGTCTTGACAAGCCGCCTGGCCTGCGCCGCCAGCGTATCGCCAACGGGAATACCCCGGGCCGCGATCCGCGGCTGCATTGACTTCTCGCTGGCGACGACCGGTTCACTGGCGGCCAGTGCGGCAAGGCTTTCGGCTTCGTTGTTGTCAGCCCCCGTACCCTCGGCCTGCTCCTCGCGCAGCGCGCGCTGCTTGATCAGGGCATGGGCACAGTCCGACCAGCGCCCGAAATGGGACGACTCCGCCGGGTCCGGCATGCGGTGTTTACGGAAGTCACGCATCGCATTCATGAAGCGCTGCTTCACCGCGCGATAGCAATAGATATGGTCTTCAGTGTGCAGCGGCAACAGGTCTGCATCGCCGCGAATAATCAGCATCTGCGGCGGCAGCTGGCCCTGCAGGCTGTGCAGCAGGTCGGCGGCAAAGCACAGGCGAAATGCGGAGTTGAGTGTGGTTTTCGCCTGGGTGTCACAGGGGATATACAGGTAAGCGCCCAGGTCAGAATAGCCGGTGGTGCGCATCAGCAGATTCACCGCGCCAGACAGTGGCCCCAGCGCGAGCTGGCCGTTGACGATGTAGTCGGTACCGCTGCGCATCGCCTCCAGGGTTTCCCTGCGACGGACCTGCTCTTCTGCGTCCCAGTCGATCAGCGCGACCTGCTTGCCCTCATCCCGCAGCGTTGCCGCCAGTTCATCCTGGCGCTGCACGTACCCGGTGGGACGCGCGGTCTGGGAGTCGGGAGCGATACCGTGGTCCGGGTTCTCCAGGCACAGTCTTTCCATCCAGCACGCGAAAGGTGATTCCCGGAACAGAACGATATCTTCGGAGGTGTAGGTGACGGCTCTGTCGACACTGTAACGATACATAGGCTGCTGTTTGGGTCCTCCTGACGGATGCAAACAGCACTGGCGGGACATACGCTCAGGCCGTTTGCATATTTATATAGGAATGGGCGGCCGCTGGCAACGGCCGCCGTGAAAATCCCACACAACCGGACTGGAGATTAGTAGCGTCGGTATACGGTCGCGCCGTCGATCAGTGTGCGCTCCACCTGCAGCTCGCGCATATCGACAGACATGTCCAGTGGACTGCCGGACAACACGATCAGGTCAGCGAGTTTGCCCGGCTCGATAGAGCCGATGCGATCGTCCTGGAACACCTGCCAGGCCGCGTCGATGGTGACCGCGCGCAATGCCGACATGACATCGATGCGCTGCTCCGGTCCGATCACGTCGCCACCGAAGCTGCGCCGATGCACCTGACTCCACACTGCCTGCAGCGGCAGCATCGGCGTGACCGGCGTATCCATGTGCGAGCTGAAGCGCAAGCCCTGCTCCTGCGCCCAGCGCGCCGGGCTCATCGCCGCCGCGCGTTCCGGCCCCATGAAAATGTCGCGGTGGCGGTCGCCCCAGTAATAGGTGTGCGCAGAAAAGAAACTGGGCGTAACGCCGAGTGCCTTCATCCGAGCCACCTGGTCTTTGCGCGCCATCTGCGAATGGATAAGTATCATGCGCGGGTCGTCTACCGGGTGCGCCTGCTGGGCAGCCTCGAAGGCATCGAGAATATCCTCGATGGACTCGTCCCCGTTACCATGAATGGCGATCTGGTAGCCCTGCTCATGCAGCGCTTTTACGCGTGCGAACAGGTCTTCGCGGGGGATGGAGGGATAGCCACGGTAATCCGGGTCCTGCGGATCGCGCGGCACATGATAGGGATGGCTGAGGTAGCCGGTATAGCCCTGGATACTGCCGTCGGCCACCAGCTTGATAGCCGGCATGGTCACCCGGTCGCTGGCATAGTCCGCGGGGTCGAAGTCGCCACTTTGCATCAGGTCGGCGAATTCCGAGTCAAAGGCGAACAACACCAGGCGCTGGGGCACCACTCCCAGCCTGCTGAACAACACCAGCCCGGTTGCCAGGGCCTGCGAGGTGCCACCGGACTGCGCCGTGGTCACCCCCGCGCGCAGGTATTCCACCGAGGCGGATTTCATCATGGCGTATATCTCACGCAGCCCCATGTCCTGCATGTACATCATCAGGTCCATCCTGGCCGTCTCTTCCAGCAATCCGTTCGGCTCACGGCTGCCGGGCCGCCGCCCGATCACACCGCCCACCGGATCCTCGGTGTCGGCGGTGATACCGACCAGCTCGAGGGCACGGCTGTTAGCCACCACCATATGGCCGGACACATGGGTCGCCACCACGGGATGCTCGGTGGAAACGCTATCCAGTTCCGCGCGGGTCGGGTGCCGCTCTTCCGCCAGCAGGGTGTCGTCGTAGCCAAAACCACTGACCATCTCGCCCGGTTCGGTGGCCTCGGCGCGCTCACGCAGGGCCGCCAGCACATCGGCGATGCTTAGCTTGTCGCCCACCGGCGGGCTGGTCAGGTCGGCCGACACCACGCTCATGCCGGAGCCGGGAAAATGCCCGTGGGCATCAATAAAGCCGGGCATCAGGGTGCGGCCGCGCAGGTCGTTGACCTCGGTAGCGTCTTCGACCAGCGCCATGATCTCAGCCGTGCTGCCCACGGCTTCGATACGCTCATTGCGCACGGAAACCGCCTCGGCAATGCTGTTGGCGGCGTCCATGGTCAGCACCTCACCGTTAATGAACACCTGGTGCGCCGGCGGTTGCGGTACCCGGGTGGCGATCTTGAACAGCACGGTGAGGCCGCCCAGCAGGGCAACCAGGATCAGGGCAGCGGTCTTCCAGTTCATGGTTCAGTCCTTGCTCAGGCGGCGGAATCTATAAGGATTTCCGCCAGCCGCGCCCGGTGCCAGGGGCCGTCACCCCACAGCATCTGGCTGTGCTTCTGGCGCTTGAAGAACAGGTGCACATAGCACTCCCAGGTAAAGCCAATACCGCCGTGGTACTGCACCGAACGGCTGCTGGCAAACCCCGCCATGTCACTGGCCGACGCCTGCGCCATGTGCGCGTACTGGGCAGCCTTGTCCGGCTCGCAATCCACCGCGCAGGCCGAGGCGTAAACCAGCGACTTGGCCTCATCGATGTCGATCATCACGTTTACCAGCGGGTGTTTCACCGCCTGGAAGAATCCCAGCGGCTTGTCGAACTGCTGGCGCTGGTTAACGTACTCCACCGTGGTCTGCAGCTGCCACTCACCGGCACCGACCATGTCGGCCGCATGCAGCGTCCAGATGGCCGGCATGGCCGCGGCGAAGGCCTCCCCGGCCTGCTCTGAGACACAGACGGCCTCGACATCACTGAACTGGATATGGGCCTGGTCACGAGTCGGGTCCACAATGCCATCCTGGGTGATCTCGACGCCCGCGGCATCTGCGGCCACCCAGTACAGCCCAAGTTTATCGCCGGCGCGCGCGCAGACCAGCAAGCGACTGACCTTGCCGGCATCCTGCACGTACCAGGCGGTGCCGGAAATACGTCCGCCACTGGCGCTGACAGAGGTATCCGCGGGACTCCACGATCCACTGGCGTTCACCATCGCCAGGGCCGCGGTTTCCCCGGCGGCAATCTCTTCCAGGGCCTGGTGTGCGCCATCGCCACTGGCGGCCAGCACATAACTGGCGGACAGCGTAGACAGCAACGGGCAGGGAAATGCCGCGCGCCCCAGTTCCTCCACCAGGCCGGCCACACCGACCAGCGGCATACCCACACCACCCTGCTCCTCGGGCACTGCCAGCAGGCTCCAGCCCAGGTCTACCATCTGTTGCCACAGCGCTGCGTCCCAGTTCACCTCGGGGGCACGCTCTGGCGTCGGGTCCGCTGCCACCATGGTGTGCAGTTTGTCGACGCTGAAATGCTCGCTGAAAAATTTGCGGGCGGACTCCTTCAACAGGGCCGCCTCTTCGGTAAATCCAAAATCATCCGGTTGTGTCATCTTCGTTCTCCCTATTTGGATTTGGCCATGCCGAGCACGCGCTCGCCGAGTATGTTGCGCTGCACTTCAGAGGTGCCGGCAGCGATGGTGAAACCAAACGAGTTCATGTAAGCCATCGGCCACTGCCCGCCATCAGGCGCATTGGCATCACCCAGGTAGAGGGAGCTCGCGGCGCCCTCGATATCCATGGCCAGGCCGGAAGTGCCCTGGGAAATCTCGCTCATCAGCAGCTTGTTCTGCAGCGGCAGGCGCATGGGGTGGTCCAGCAGTGCCGGCACCCGGCTGCGACGCTGGCTCGCGGCGAAGCCGGCCTCATGTATTGCCTGCTGCATGATGCGATCGCGCAGCAGCGGGTCGTCCGCGGCGGTGCCGCCATTGCGCGCAGTGGCATGGGCGAGTTTGATCAGCGCCGAGGCGCTGGTGCTGTGGGAGGACTTGTTGACCATGCCCCCGGAGCGCGGGGTCACCAGTTCCCCGGCGCCGCGCTCGTGGGCCAGCGTGGTCATGGCCACCTGCCAGCCCTTGCCCAGTTCGTCCAGGCGGAAACTGTCGTCCACCTCGAGGTCTTCGAAAATGACCTCGTTGAAACCGGTCTCACCGGTCATCTTGATCAGCGGGCGCACAGTTACCCCGTTGCCCAGCGCGGAGCGGATCGGCACCACGAAATAGGACAAACCGTCGTGCTTGACCGATTTGTCGGTGCGCAGCAGGATGATCATCCACTCGGCGAAGTGGGCCAGCGATGTCCACACCTTGTGGCCATTGATCACCCATTTATCGCCCTTGCGCTCGGCGAAGGTCTGCACACTGGCCAGGTCGGACCCGGCGCCCGGCTCACTGAAGCCCTGGCACCAGATGTCCTCGCCGGAAAACAGCCGCGGCAACAGGCGCTCCTTCAGAGCCTCCTGGCCGTGGTAGAACACGGTCGGTGCGGCCATGCCGAGGCCGATAACATTGGGAAAATACGGCGTGCGGGCTCGCATCATTTCCTCGTTGGCAATGCGCTGGCAATCGGTCATACCCCGTCCGCCCACGGCCTCCGGGTAGTCACAGCCCACCAGGCCGGCATCGTAGGCGGCTTTCTGCCACGCCTGCAGGTAGTCCATCTGCTCCGGGGTCATGATCTCAAGCGGCGTTTGCGGCAGCCGCACCGGCGGCTCCGCGGGACGATTGTCCTCGATCCAGGCGCGAGCCCGCTGCCTGAACTCGGCCTGTTCAGGCGTGTCCTTGAGTTGTTCGTCTGCCATTACCGTACTCCTGTTCTGGTTACATGCGGTGTTTACTTGGGTTGATTCGATGTGTGTTCGCGAGGGGATCAGTAGTGCGGTGGTTTTTCTTCTTCAAGAGAGAGACCCTCGCCCGGGCCACCGCGATCCAGCCTGGCCGCCTGCTCGTCCTGCCGCTGCTTCAACAGCGTCAGTTGCTCGCGCAGGGTAATAATCTCCTGCTGCTGGCTGGCCATGGCGTCGTCAAGTGTGGCCACGGCATCCTCCAGGAAAGCCACCTGGCTCTGCAGGTCTACCAGTTGTTGTTGCATTTGTTCTATATCGGCCATTTATCGACGTTGCTGTTGCCTGAACACAGCGGGCTAATATACTTGCCCGCCCGGTAGATGAACACGGCAGAACCATGAGCAAACGAAAAATTTCCACAGGACGTCTGGTATACAGTACCGAGGCCGGGCGACTGTGCCCCCAATGCCAGCGCCCGGTGGCCGACTGTGTGTGCGGCAAGGACCGGCCCGCCTACAGTGGCGACGGCATCGTTCGCCTGCACCGCGAATCCAAGGGGCGCGGCGGCAAGACCGTGACCCTGGTGCGCGGTGTGCCCCTGGCGGGCCAGGAATTGAAGGCCCTGGCCAAGGCCCTGAAGCAGAAATGCGGGGTGGGCGGCGCACTCAAGGACGATGTGATCGAAATCCAGGGTGACCAGCGCGATCTCATAAAAATCGAGCTGGAAAAACGCGGATATACCGTCAAACTGGCAGGCGGATAGCACTTTTTATGATTTTCAGCCATTTTAACCATAATTTTACAGACGTTAGCGACAGATGGCTCGCGGAGGAAACCGTCCTGCAGCACCTGAATCGTCCTAGTTAGAAGCCTTTCCCGAAATATTTATTAATTAAACGCCGCAAGGCGTTATTTTTATTGGATTTTATTTTTTCGTGTGTTAAAAAGTATCTCGTGAGCACGGAAATGTCGGGAAATGGGATAGTTCCCGCAGGGATAACCGGGCCACAACAACAACCATAAGTGAAACGGCAGTATCTGACGGATTTGACTTCCCTGCGAGGTAGTGGGTTATGTACGTTACCGCAGAGCACCTGAGGGACCAGGTCATACGACCTACCCTCAAATATCTGGGAAAATGGACGCCGGCATGCGAGAACTTCCTTCTCGACGCCGCTATCGATGCCCCCGACCTGGGGCTTTTCTCCGCACGCAATGACGGCCTCGGGCTGTTCCACATCACCGCGGCACAACACCGCGACCTGTGGGACCGCTACCTGGCCTTCAACCCGGACATGGCGAGCCGGGTGCGGGGATTGGCCAGCCAGCGGGCATTCTTGAGTGACCCGGATGGTGAATTACAGACCAACCTCAGCTATTGCACCGCAATAGCCTGGTTGCTCTACCAGCGAGCCGGGCTCGCCAAGGAAACCGCAGCCAGCGCTGCGGACGAGAGAGCACTGGCCTGACGCCGTCAGGGCAGCTCTTTCACTGACCCGCGCCGACGATCTGCCGCCATAGCGCCAGGTCTTGCGGTCGGTCGATATCCTGGCGCAGCGGCAATTCCCGCCATGACGTAGCGGTTTCCTGCAGCCGGGAAAGCGTGTCTGCGAACACCCTGTCACCACCCCAACTGATGCCCTCAAACCAGCGGGCATGCACTTCACGCACGGCAATCAGCACGTAGCCACCATCCTGCGCCGGGCCCAGGGACACCGGTGCCGCGTCCAGCGCCGACAGCGCATCGCGCAGGTAGCGGCGATCTATTTGCGGGCAGTCGCTACCCACCAGTACCACCCGGGCGTGGCGCTCCAGGCCTTTCTCGAGTGCGTTGTACATGCGCTCACCGAGATCTCCGCCACGCTGCTGCTGCAGGGCGGCAACGCCCATCTGCCGGCATTGCCCGAACAGCGGCGCGCGCAAATCGCCGGCGACATGCAGTTCCACCCGGCCGAGCCCGGCGCTCGTCAACACGCGGCTGGTCCACTGTACGAGCTCGCAATGCAGCCGACAGGCCGCTTCCGGATCAAGCACCGGCAACATCCGGGTTTTCACCCGCCCGGGCACCGGCTCCCGCGCAAACTGGATGAACAGCGTATCGCGCACGGCCTCAGCTGCCATAGTAAATGCGCCACAGGCGCTCCGGCGGTGTACCCAGCGCGTAGGCCAGGCGCAATGCCCACATGGTCAGCACGGTGCGCACCACGCCGTGTTCCTGCCAGCGGCGACTAGATGTCAGCACAGGCTCGGCGAGAACAAGTGGCGGGCCCTGCCGCCGCATGCGCTTGCAGAAAGCCACGTCCTCCATCAATGGGATATCGTCAAAGCAGACTGCGCCGTGCAGGGCATCGCGGCGGATAAACAGCATCTGATCACCGGTACCGATGCCGGTCAGGCGTGAGCGCCAGTTGATAAAGGCGCTGATAACGCGAAAGGCGTGCCGCTCGCCGCTGAGCTGCACGCGACTGAATCCCCATAGCGGCGCACTGGCCAGGTAAGCTGCCAGACGCGGTGCCTCCACACCGGGGCAGCTGTCGACATGCAGGAAAAACAGGTAACGGCCCCTCGCCTCGCGCGCGCCACAATTCATCTGCCGGGCACGCCCGGCGGGGCTGTGCAGCAGGCGGTCACAATGCGGGGCCGCCTGCGCTGCGGTGCTGTCTGCACTGCCGCCGTCGACAACAATCAGCTCGGCATCGGGGAAGCGCCGGCGCAGGGCAAGCAACAGCTCGCGCACCCGCCCGGCCTCGTTCAGCACTGGAATAACAAAACTGTACGGGGGCTGCGACAACGCTACAGCGCGCCACCGCAACTACTGCCCTGCCCCGCGGCGCAGCCGTAGCAGTGCTCACCCGTCGTCACCCGGTTACCATGCAGCGGTTCGGAAGACAGCAGGTCACGCAGGTGGGGGCGCCCGGCTCGCGCCAGCACCGGCAGGTCGAGCATCTGGTTGAAATCGCAATCGTAGAGATAGCCCTGCCAGTCGACACTCAGCAGCGTGCGGCACATGAGCCCGGCGAGGTTTTCCTCGGCAAAATTGTCGCGCAGTAAGCGCATGTAATCGGTGTACTGGCCCTGGGCCAGCAGCACTGCGCCAAAGCGGCTGATCGGCATATTGGTAATGGTGAACAGCTGGTTGAAGCGAATACCGAAGCGCTCTCCCAGTTCGCGCTTGTAGTCGGCCTGCAGGCCTGCCTGCGGCGGCGGCAACACCGGGCCCACGGGGTTATAGACCAGGTTCAGCTGCAATTGCGGGTCGTCGGCATAGCCCAGCTCATTGAGCAGGCGGATGGCGCGAATACTGTCGTCGTAGACACCGGCGCCACGCTGCTGGTTGACGTTTTCCTCGAGATAGCACGGCAGCGAGGCGGTTACCTCCACGCCCTGCGCGGCCAGGAAAGCGGCCAGGTCTTCCTGGCCAGGCTCGAACAGCACGGTGAGGTTACAGCGGTCGATAACGCGATAGCCACGCTGGCGTGCCGTGGTCACCAGGCGCCGGAACTCCGCGTTCAACTCCGGCGCGCCGCCGGTGAGGTCCAGGGTATCGATAGCCAGTTTTTCGGCAACGTCGAGCAGCAGGTCAACGGTGTCGGCGTCCATCATCTCGGTGCGCGTGGGGCCGGCGTTGACGTGGCAGTGCACGCAGCTCAGGTTACAGCGGTAACCCAGGTTCACCTGCAGCGTCTCGACGCCGACCCGGGTCAGCGGCGGGAAATCACTTTCCAACAACAGGGGACGTGTGTCCTGCATGGTTTCTTTTCCTCAGGTAGCGTGGCCAACGCAGTCAGTCTGTAAAGGCCCTAGTACAGCGCGCGTCGCTCCGCATCGCTCAACAGGGAGTGAGTATGTCCGAGCTTGTACTGGAACACCACGTTGTAGGACAGCACCGCCTGCACATAGTTACGGGTTTCGCGGAAAGGAATGGTCTCTATCCAGATATCCACCGGCACCCGTTCACCGCGGTCGTTGCGCCAGCGATCGACCCGGTGCGGGCCGGCATTGTAGGCCGCAAGGGCGAAAACACGATTGCCATCGAAGCGGTCGAGGAGTTGCCGGTAATAGGCACTGCCCAGCAATACGTTGTGCTCCACTTCGTAGAGCTCTTCACGGGTGGACGGACGGTTCAGGGACGACGCCACCTGCGCTCCCGTCGCGGGCATCACCTGCATTAGCCCGCGGGCGCCCACGGGTGAGCGCGCCTCGGGGAAAAACGCGCTTTCGCGGCGTGCAATGGCCATCAGTTCAGTAGCCGGCACGCCCTGCGCGCTGGCATAGCGCTGGAAGGTGTCCTGGTATGGCGTGGGGAAGCGCACGTCCAGCGCATCCCAGGCTTGCGCCCGACTGGCGGCATCGATCGCCATGCGATGCCAGCCCTGCTCTGCCGCCAGCTGCGCCAAAGCGTGTTGCTGTGAGGTATCGTCCGTGTCCTGCAACACCTTGTACCATTCGGAATGGGCATCGCGCTGCGCCTGGTGGTAATTGAGCTCGCCTATACGCTGCAGCGCCGGCAACTGGCGCAGGGAATCCGTTGCCGCGGCCTGCAGCACCAGCGGGCGGTCGTTGAAGCTGTAGTCCTTGCCCAGGCGATCTGCGGCGAGGAATCCGTAGTAGTCGCGCTCCGCAGCCAGCGTCGCCAGAATCGTGCGCGCCTGTACCTCATCGCCGGCCTGTGCCAGGTAGCGCGCGTGCCAGTATTGCCAGCCGGCCTTGCCGCGCGCCTCTGCCGACAGCAGTGACAGGTTTTCCGCCAGCCCCTCCCAGTCCTGCTCGCTCAGCGCCCAACGCAGGCGAATTTCCACCAGCTTGTCGTCGCCCAGACGGGCCAGCGCCTCTGGCAGCCAATCCAGGTTGGCCTCGGTGCGCGCGAACAGGGAGCGCAGTGCGATGGCATATTCAACCTGTTGGCGTTGCACTTCGGTAAAGGCCTGTTCGTCCTGGAAGGCCTGCCAGTCGTGCAGCGCCTGCGCCGGGTTGTAGCGGGCCAGGTAAACCAGGCCGTGGGTGGCGATATCGGCAGAGTAAGCGTTTTGCGCCGGCAGCGACTGGCGCCGCAGGCTGGAGGGCTTGCTGTACACCGCCAGCAGGCGCTCTGCCCACGGCCGCAGCTCGGAGCTGCCCTTGCGGGCCACATAACGCATCAGCGATTGCTGGCGCGCATCGAAGGCCTTGAGGAGGCGCGCCCAGACCACCTCATCACTGATCTGGCCCGCTTTCAGCCAGGCCTCGAACAGGGGATCACACTGCTTGGGTCGCGATTCACCGTGCACCCACAGGCGCTCGGCGCCTTCCCAGGCAGCCAGTGGGTCACCGCTGGCCAGTTTGGCGCGAAAGTAGTAACACTTGAGGTCTACACTGCGCGGCTCGTCGGGCATCACCGCGAGAAAATCGCGCCAGCGCCTGTCGCGACCCGCCTGGCGCAGGTAGTTGGCGAGGAAGCGGTTTGGCAACGGCGTGTCCTCACTGAGGCTGATAAAGCGGCGCGCATCGGCGGGGCGCACTGTATCCAGTTGCCGGTTGAGTTGCTGGTAATCGAGATAGACCGCCAGCGGGTAGTCGTCCAGCCCCGGCCGCAAGCGCTGGTATTCCGTCCACTGGCCGCGATCTATGGCGCGCACCGCTGCCGAATAATCATCTCTTGAGGAGGCTATTTCCGCCGCGGGGGCGGCGATTGCTGTGGCCTGGGAACCACACATGAAAAGCAAGGCGTATACCGCTAACCTGGCCCGATACCGCAACACAACTCACCTTCAGCTCGCGCTGTCGTTCCGGCGCTGCCGGAGTGGCAACGCGCTACAGGCAAGTAGAGTGATACGACACCGCCACGATTGCAAGCCCTGGCACGGGGGGGCTGCAACAGCGCTTTATGCCGCGCACAAAAAAGCCCGCCGATCCCTGAACACAGTGGATGTTGTTCAGGGATACGCCGGGCCGTGGTAATACGACTGCCCGCAGTGCGGGCAGCCGGGGTCGGTCAATTGATTTCGATCCGTCGCCTTACCGGTGTTTTCTCAACCAGTTTGGGCGCTTTCAGGGTCAGCACGCCATCCTTGAAGCTGGCCCGGATGTCCTCTTCATGGACCTCACCACCGAGGTTGAAGCTACGCATGAACTTACCGTAGCGACGCTCCTGGCGGATAATGCGGCCTTCTTTCTCTTCCTTGTCTTCCTGCGTGCTTTCCGCTTCCAGGGTGAGCACACCCTCGTTCACATGCACGTGGATATTGTCCCGGTCAATTCCGGGCAGCTCAGCGGTGATCTCAAAGTGATCATCCGCTTCCTTGATATCCACTCGCGGGGCAAAAAACTCGCCCATTTCACGATCTGCGCTACGGGGCCAGTTGTCACCAAAAAAACGATCGATATCAAACAGTGCACTACGTGGTACTAAAGTCATTCGACACCTCCTATCAGTGATACGGCAGCATCTGCCTTGCTCCTGTAAATTGGTGCTCGGTGACTGTTTTTCAAGCGGGAAAGCGTAAATTTTTTGTGGGTTTGACCTGCATCAATGGCCCGTAGCACTTGCCATCGCGTGAGCGACTAGGAATAATCCCACCCCCTACCCGCCTGTAGCTCAGCTGGATAGAGCAGCCGCCTCCTAAGCGGCAGGTCGCAGATTCGAATTCTGCCAGGCGGACCAATTTCTATAGATTCATGGACTTGTGGAGACTGCACCTGCCGATTTTATGGGTGGAGGTGGGCTCCGCATGTCACAACTGCTAAATGATTGGGGATAACCCATGTGTTTGCAGCAATGACGCCGAGTCATGGGTGGTGTATTGGCTTCCAGGGATCCGAGTGGGCTCTCACTTTTCCATTTGGCTTTCGACGCCCGACCTCTCGCGTATATTTTCGCCGCGAAAGGCTTTGGCACATATCTGCGCTCTAAAACGGTTCCCAGTATTTTTCTATCATCCAGAGCGGCTTGTCACCAATGATCGATTTTAAAATGGCGACTAAATCGAAGTACTTGTCCTCATCCAGCTGAGTCCATTTGATGCGTCTGCACACCTCCCTATGACGCAGATCGACAGAGGTATCGGATGCAATACTCAGTAGCAGCCTCCTATCAATGGGCGGATGTATAATCGCCGCCGCTTTGCCATCCATGTCCGGCAAAACAACCATGCTTTTCAGGTAGACATTGACAAGTTTCGCAGCCCGGCCATAGGCCACATTGGCTTTACCGCCTGACTGTAGATGAGCGCAAATGGTTTTGCACCAATCACGGTGAAACTCATCGAACGAGCCAAGCTTCTTTGGTTGTCTTGCAAATTGCTCAACACCGCACTGATCCAACGCAGTTCGTAACTCGCTCACGGTAGCGAAACCTCGCTGGGTCGCTCTCGCCGCCGCCCAAACGGAGAAATTGTGCTTATGTTCGTGAGGTGTGTATTGCATCAGATCTTATTCCCACTACTGATATTTCATATCCATTTTGGTTCAAACGTTGCAGCAACCAACTTGTACACGCAACAGCAAAACGCTGACAGCTTCGACACCAGCACCCTGTGTTGATAAGTTGGTTTCGACTATCTGAGAAGCACCTTATCAATAGAAGGCTCAGAGGCTATCCGCTTCCTTACCTTAATGCCGAAACGGAGGACCATATCTTGAGCAATCACCTCGCCAAGCTGATGGAGTTTGAGCAACGTGGTATTCGGGTCACACACGAAGGCGTGTTCTGCCGTTGTGGCCAGTTGACTAAGAAGCGATCCATGAGACCCTAGCAACTGAAAATTAGATGACGCCATCCTTGTCTATTATCCGAATGATCTGTTTCGTCTATGAGACTATCAAAACCGGCTTTGTTTTTCTGGTCATATTGATATGCTAACCCACTGATTGTCGAGCACTAACCCAGAAAAGGAAATAAGTAGTGAAAAACGGATGGATGGTCAGGGCTGGAGAAGGTGGCAGGCTCATTGAAGAGTTCGAAAAGGGCTTCGTAGCGATCGGCTGGAGCAACCTTGGAGACTTGTCCCGCCTAAGCACGAAAGAGAATGTCGCAGCTCTAATAGAAAAAAAATACCCTGAGATTAAGCCATCCAAGAAGTCCAAAAGCATTGGCGTCATCAACAAGTTTCTCAACGTAGTTGGCATTGGCGATATCGTCGTCAGCTATGACACGAGTACTCGGGAATATCTTGTTGGGGAAATTGTCGGCAACTATGAATACAGCCCTGATACAGTCGGTGATTACCACCAGATAAGACGAGCAAAATGGTACGGCCGTGTCTCTCGTGACGAACTCAGAACATCAAGCAAAAATTCCTTAGGCTCGCTGCTGACCCTTTTTGCATTGAAACCAAGTGTCGTTGACGATCTACTGCGGGTTTTGGAAGGCAGACCAGCGGAAACAGCCCAAGCGACCGAAGTTGCCGAGGAAGAGGAAGGGATCAGCAAAGAAGACGTAGTCAATCAGAGTAAGGAACTAATTAAAGACTTAATCACGGCGCTAGATGCAGAAGAAATGGAAGAACTGGTCGCAGCGCTCCTAAGGGCTATGGGATTCAGAGCGAGAGTGTCACCGAAAGGGCCTGACAGAGGGGTCGATGTTATAGCGTCTCCGGACGGATTGGGTTTGCAGGAGCCACGAATCAAAGCCGAGGTGAAGCATCGTTCAGGCAGTATGGGCTCTCAGGCTATAAGAAGCTTCATAGGCGCACTGCGGCCTGGAGACAGAGGCATCTACGTTAGCACCGGCGGCTTTAGCAAGGAATCGAGGTACGAAGCAGAGCGAGCCAACATCCCGGTTTCGCTAGTAGACATAGACGAATTGGCTTCTCTTGTTGTCGACTTTTACGAGGAGTTCGATCTGGATGGTAAAGCACTAATACCTTTGGTGAGAATCTATTGGCCCGCGGAACTATAAATGGTTGCCACACCGCAATTCATTCGATTGCGTGATTCCCATTCAACCTATGATTCGTCGGCCCTAACCTGGTAACTCGCAAACAACTGATGTCTCTTGCATAGGTGAATTCGTCATCGCTGCTCCTCTCGGGCGCCGCTTACCGTGCTATTCTTCAGCAAGTAATGTCCTAGAGTCAGTTGGAAAATCCCTTTCACGTTTCAATGGAGAAGGGATCAGCATTTCTTCACTCCGCACTAGGTGTGACTACCGCCCGTTTCATCTGGAGATTTGTGCCAAAATTTTCTAATTGTCTTAGTGCCTGATCCTACTTTCTGCGCTGCGGCTCCAAAGACATTTTTCGCCGTATGGGATACCTCAGAGGCTCCCTTTGACACAGTGCCACCCACGGAGCCTAACCAATCTCTGACGGAACCGGAATGATCTCTACTCGGTAATATTTCTTTTATGTATTGGAGTTCGGTCAATTCTGCTTGTGTAATCTCACCGTCAGCCTCAATTATCCTGGCCAAGTGAAGAATAAAGTCCTTGGCTATCGCACCGGGCTCACAGTCTTTGCTGGAATCACAGTAAGCCGTAAGTGACTCTGCCAACTTTGGATATGAAATCAGTTCTATTTCTGTCTCATATTCTTCGACCAATTTCTTTATAAACGCTTTTGAGTAGCCCCATTCAGACACAAAAAAATCTTCAATAGCAACCCGCTCTGAATCTGCGATTTCTCCATCAGAATTCGCAATTTTTAAACTGATGGGAAGCATCAATTCCACTAGTGCGATTGCTATTACGTCAAGGGGTGTATTGATATACTTTGGGACGATCACTACACCAGAATCTTTAGGCGATTCAAATATCCGACTAACCCCCAGATATCCACCACCTACTAGCAGGCCAGCTCCGATTACCCAGCCCAACGGCGTCACTGCGGCAGTTCCAAGCCCAACAGATGTCAACGCAGTTGCAAGCACACCTGTCTTCGCAAAAAAAGTTGAGGCAACCAAACTACTCCCGGCCAGCGACGATGCGGTCGCTCCTACCCCGATGGCTTCTGAGAATGTCGTCATATTTTCCCGCTGACGAACGAGGAAATAGGCTTTCTCGCCAATACCCAACTTGGATTTAAATCGTAAAGGCTCCTGTACGATGCTCTCGCCAGTTCCCTCAAAAAATTCATCCAGATCATCAGCAAGTGACATCACGCTTGACCTTTCAATGGACTGAACGCTTCAACCGCCTCTCCGACTTTCGCCTTCAGTGCGTTATCCCGAATGTCATCCATATACCCCGATGCCAGGCCAAAGGCTGCGGAAATAGGCATAACAAAGGCTCCGAGCAATGACCCAACTAATGGAATCGTTGCCACAAGAGCTCCCAACAGCAAACCAAATATGACACCGAAAGTAGCATTAGGAAACCTAGAAACGATGTATACGACAAACTCAATGATTCGCTGCCCAAGTCGAATTATTGTGCTGCCGATCGATATACTTATATCGAGTATTCTGGAAATGAGATTTTTTGCGTCTGCGGGAATGTCGAGATTATCTATATAGGATTGTAGCTTTGATCGACTGGTTCTATCCTTTTTTAGTTCCTCTAGATCCGAGTACTGTTTTTCCGAGATCTCTACGGTAATAGTTTCGCCTGTCTCCGGGTGGGTCGCTTTTACTTGCATGGATTCATTGCCTTCCGTGGTTAAATATCTGAGCTAGAGAGTAAGTTATATTTCCCGGTTAGGTTTGCTTCCGGATATCCACGACCAGAACCGATAGACCATAAACCCCAACCCCCCAATAAGTATAGCCAAAAGAGACAGGTATACGCCAAGCACAAAGAATGGCACCAAGATTGCTAGCAAGATAGAACCACCAAGCAAAGCCAAATAAATCCCAGCTCCGGTAAGAACCAGGTAACCGACTATACGTGCAACTTTTTCCAACATGA
Source organism: Pseudohalioglobus sediminis (assembly GCF_008370495.1). GTDB lineage: Bacteria > Pseudomonadota > Gammaproteobacteria > Pseudomonadales > Halieaceae > Halioglobus. Next base: position 78,308 of record NZ_VTUX01000001.1, read on the forward strand.
ACACCACCAGACTGCAAAAATATGACCAATCCATTTTGGTCCATAAGTGGATCAACCGCGACACTGCGATTATTTACATGTACGATTTTCAAGCATATGCCAAGCTTCAGTAGTTCAGAGCGAACTATCGGAGAGCTCAACAGGGCTGATGACTTCAATTATTCTGAAAAAGCGGCCAAGCTTATGACGAAAAAGCTCTTCGTTTACACGATGACACTAGCCTTACCACTGTCATCTGCAGCATCAACACCAGTTGAACGTGTGGGCGGTGCTTGCCCCACCGGCTACTACCGAACAGGCAACTACTGCAAGCCAATTCCATCAAGCCGCAGTGGAAAAGCCATTGTCAAAGAAGGCAAATCCTGTCCAACTGGATTCTACTCCGCTGGGGACTACTGCAAACGCATGAGCGGTTCAGACAAGGAAGTCATCTCCAGAGAGAATGACGTTCCATGCCCCACGGGCTGGTATCGGGCTGGGAAATACTGCGCTAAACAATAACAAAGATATCCTTCGAAAAAGCAAAAGAAACCATCAAACAACCGCGAACTCCTATGATTTCTGACCGTCTCACCCGTCGTACCTGACGAAAAACACAGCTCGGTTCGGAAGAGGTTCGGAGTTCGGTTGGGAAAAGCTGTTACAAATCTTCGGCTTGCTGCCAGAGGGCACCGAAACCGACCTTGTACAGGTTCGGGATAGTCTCGGTTGGTGCGGTGCGGGAAACCGACCTACAGAAAACGTGTTATTTTTCATTGCCTTACTGACCACGACCTGCCTCCTCCCTCCAACTCCTAAGCGGCAGGTCCCAGATTCGAATTCTGCCAGGCGGACCAATTTCTACAGATTCAAGGACTTATACAGACTGCACCTGCCGATTTTATGGGCGGGACTGGCGACTTATGGTCTTTGGGTCAGAAGACCTGATGACTGCAACATAGCCAGCCTATCCCTGCCGGCTCTCCTTAACATCTTCCGCCAACCAGGCTTTGATTAAAGACTCATACGGCATGTCTCGCTTGTTAGCCTCAATTTTGATGCTGTCCAGCAAACCCTCCGGCAATCTCAATGAGATTGTCTTGGTGGATGGTTTTAAATTCGGCAGGGAAGCGACTCTAGCTCCGTCCCAATCAACGTAATCACTCGAGTCATTTGCTTCCCAAAATTCTCGTTCTTCCTGCTCGGAAGCAAACTTAGGCACGCTCTTACCTTTTTTACCTTTGCTCATATACCGCCCTCTCCTTCCGGTGCATGTCTCTGGCTGAAATTACCCGGATCAAGGTACCTGCTCCTCTCAGGGTAAACGTGACGTGCAGCCGTCTTCCAGCGTCCGTCTTTCCCAGCGCCTGAATTCTGGTTTCACTCTGACTGTGTGGACTTCCCGGGGTTTCGTAGACGCCTTCATTCCTCACGGTGAATTTACTTTTGGCAGGGGCAGATGACTACCGGCAGGTATTTCACGCTACCACAACATCTCAACCAGACGAACTAGTCGCATATTGATTTGGAACAAGCGCAACTCGCCATAGCGGTGATAGCGTACCCGTTGGATGAACATTTACCTGGCGTTAGATCTATAAAATCACAATGGAAAAAAAAGCGGATTCGGTGATTTCGCTGGCAATGGCCTTTTGGTCTGCAATCGGTGTTGCCCCGAAACTGAACCGCGCACCTACTGGCCCGCCAGTATCAATTTTCCCGGCTCAAAACTGCAGGAGAAGAATCCTGAAATATAGCCACAAGGGGTGGACAATCATGAGACGTCAATTCCGTAAATATTCTCGAACACTGCCTATTCTCTTACTCTGTCTAATATCTGCGACACCTGTTACCGAGAGCGCGGCGCAAGAGCCTATTTCGTCCGAAAAAATCACCAAAGCAATAGTCAATATTGAGAAAAGCATAAGCAGATTACAACCGCTTGTAGAAAACGCCGAAAGAAGTACTCATGCTGATGGCGAGGCCCTGGCTTTTCGTCTTGACCAGGGCATTATCAGACTAATCGCCGATGTCGCTAAACTCGCCCGCCACACCGCTTCACTATCAGAAGATGACCCTGACCGGGTGATACTGCAAGAGCGCCTGCGTAGTGATCTATCAGGTACCGATCAGGTACTGGTTCAGCATATTCAGGAACTCGATGAACGAATTAGTGAGTTCGACGAAAGATCTCGCAGTGCGACTGAAGCCGAAAAGTTTGCTGTGCAAGCTCACTTGAACAGCCTTGAGGCGTTGCGCCTGGGTTTTTATACATCGTTGGTTGACCTTATCGAAATCCGGGAAACGCTGGGACTTTCAGCAGAGTCATTACGGAAGCTCGCGCAATCGCTGTTCTACCAGCAGGCAGAAACAACGTCCGCGCGCATCGAACTTTTCAGAAGCACATTGCGGGAAATGAATAAGAGGCTCGCTCTGGATTCAACCAACACCGGTATGCAAGCTGCGGCAAATGAGATCAAATTGACCAACGCCATGGAAGTCAGTCGGCTGGAGTCGCTGTTAAAGTTAATGACACGACTCAATATTGACACGGTTGTGTATCGCTCTGTGCTACTGCGTGAAAGCAGCGGTGTGTCAGTCCGTATGTTTGATGGCGAGGCGGTCAAACAAACCATCGAGGACAGTTGGGAAACAGTAAGCGAGGCAGCGTCAAGGCATCTGCCTGATCTGCTTTTGAAGTTTCTGGCATTTCTGTTGATTCTGTTTGTCTTCCGCGCACTTTCTCACCTCGCCAAACGACTCGTCGGCTCGGCACTGAACAAGTCGAGGTCTGATTTTTCCACACTACTGAAGGATGTCCTGACATCCACTTCTGGTGCCATCGTAATGCTGGTGGGTATTCTGGTGGCATTGTCACAGGTCGGCGTTTCACTGGGCCCCGCATTGGCGGGGCTGGGTGTTGCCGGGTTTATCGTCGGCTTCGCACTACAGGACACACTGGGTAATTTCGCTGCGGGCGGAATGATTCTGTTTTACCGGCCTTATGACGTGGATGACTTCGTGGAAGTTGCCGGCGCTATTGGTCTCGTGAAGAAGATGAGCCTGGTATCGACCACGATCAACACCTTCGACAATCAGACCCTGATCATACCCAACAGCAAAATCTGGGGTGACGTGATCAAAAATGTAACCGCCCAAAGGACAAGGCGGGTAGATCTTGAGTTCGGGATAAGCTACAGCGATGACATCGAGAAGACTGAACGAATATTGCGAGAGGTTCTGGAGTCGCATGAAAAGGTTCTGAAAGAACCCGCACCGAATATCCGCCTGCACAATCTTGGCGACTCGTCCGTTAACTTTATTGTGCGGCCCTGGACCAGAACGCCCGACTACTGGGAGGTCTACTGGGATATCACCCGTGAAGTGAAAATGCGTTTCGATCGCGAAGGTATCTCCATTCCATTTCCACAGCGGGATGTGCACATTCACCAGCAGAATGCCTAGATTCAGCCTGACAGTGAGCAAACTCGGCAGCAGATCTTCTGCCCTGCGATTCGGCGTTTTTTCTATTGCAGTGCGGCATGCTTTGGGGTGTCGTGCGCTGTCGGCTTCGGCCATCAACCTCTGGGTAGCGGCAGCGCACCGTGCTCTTTCACCACCAGCAGGCTGAAATTCGACTCGATGTTGCGCACCCCGGCGAACTTGAGAATGCGCTGCATGGCCAGTTCGGAGAAGTGTTCCATGCTGCGCGCTACCACTTTCAATAAATAGTCGTGGGAACCACTCATGGCGTGGCACTCCACGATGTGGTCCTCGGCCTCGACCTGGGCGAGAAACTCGCGCTGCTTGCGCTCGTCCTGCTTGTCGAGAGTCACCAGCACAAATGCGGTTACCTGGAAACCCAGGGCGCGCTGGTCCAGGTAGGCGCCGTAGCCGCTGATTATCCCACCCTCCTCCAGCGCTCGCACCCGGCGGAAGCAGGGCGACTCGGACAAACCCACCTCCGCAGCGAGTTCGACGTTGGAGATGCGCCCCTTGCCCTGCAGGACACGCAGGATGTCGCGCTCAGACCTGTCCAGCTTCATGGCTGATTCCTTCTTTTTTGATAAGAAATTCGATGATTTCTTGTCATATTACCTCAATACGAGGCGAAGAAAGAACATATCTTGCGCCATGACAGGTCTATCCTGATAGCTGCCTTTTACCAGATAACACTACAGGTGAGCAGCAATGACAGATCTCTTTGACAACCCCATGGGCCTGGACGGCTTCGAGTTCGTGGAGTACGCCGCCACCGAGCGCGGCGCGCTGGAACCCGTATTCGAAATGATGGGCTTTACCCACGTGGCCAGGCATCGCTCCAAGGACGTGGACCTGTGGCGCCAGGGCGACATCAATTTCATCATCAACTACGAGCCCAAGTCCTGGGCCTATTACTACGCCGAGGAACACGGCCCCTCCGCCTGCGGCATGGCGTTTCGCGTGAAGAACGCCAAGCAGGCCTACCAGCGCGCCCTGGACCTGGGCGCCCAGCCTATCGATATTCCCGTCGGTGCCATGGAACTGAAACTGCCGGCGATCAAGGGCATCGGCGGCGCAGTGCTCTATCTCATCGACCGCTACGAGGATGGCGCCTCGATCTACGATATCGACTTCGAATACCTGGAAGGCGTGGATCGCCGCCCCGAGGGTTGCGGCTTCAAAGTCATCGACCACCTGACCCACAATGTCTACCGCGGCAGGATGGATTACTGGGCCAACTACTATGAGAAGCTGTTCAACTTCCGCGAGATCCGCTTCTTCGACATCAAGGGCGAATACACCGGCCTGCGCTCCCGCGCCATGACCGCGCCGGATGGCAAGATACGTATTCCCCTCAATGAAGAGGGCCAGGCCGGCGGCGCGGGCCAGATCGAGGAGTACCTGCTCAAGTACAACGGCGAAGGCATACAGCACATCGCCTTCTCCTGCGACGACCTGCCAGGCTGCTGGGACAAGCTCAAGGCCCGCGGCGTGCCGTTCATGACCGCGCCGCCTGACACTTACTATGAAATGCTCGGCGATCGCCTGCCCGATCACGGCGAGCCGGTGGACGAGCTCAAGTCCCGCGGCATCCTGCTCGATGGTTCCACCGAAGAAGGCGATAAGCGCCTGCTGTTGCAGATCTTCTCCGAGACACTGATAGGGCCCATTTTCTTCGAATTTATCCAGCGCAAGCGCGACGAGGGCTTTGGCGAAGGCAACTTCCAGGCCCTGTTCGAATCCATGGAGCGCGACCAGCTGCGCCGTGGCGCCATTGATTCCGAAGACGCCGCCTGAGGAGCCTTACCATGGAGCTAAAGCGTATCCATCACGTGGCCTATCGCTGTCGCGATGCCAAAGAGACGGTGGAATTTTACCAGCGGGTGCTGAGTATGGACTTTGTGCTGGCCATCGCCGAGGATCGGGTACCGTCGACCAAGGCGCCGGACCCGTACATGCACGTGTTCCTCGATGCCGGCATGGGCAATGTGCTGGCGTTTTTCGAACTGCCCAACTCACCCGACATGGGTTTCGACGGCAACACGCCCGACTGGGTGCAGCACATCGCCTTTGAACTCGAGGACTACGCCGCCCTGCTCGCTGCCATGGCGGCCGTGGAAGCCGAGGGTCTGGAGGTGATCGGCCCCACCAACCACGGCATTTTCCAGTCCATCTACTTTCGCGATCCCAATGGGCATCGCCTGGAACTGGTCGCCAATACCTGTACCGATGAGGAAATGGCCGAGTTACACCGCGTTGCACCGGCTATGCTTGAGGAGTGGAGCCAGACCCGCAAGGCGCCCCGCCATGCGGCATGGCTGCACGACAAGGAATTTGATGGAGGAAATGCATGAAACTGGCCAGCCTGAAATCCGGCCGCGATGGCGAGCTGCTCGTCGTATCCCGTGACCTGAGCCGTGCCGTGAGCGCACGCGAGGTCACCCCTACCCTACAGTCTGCACTTGACGACTGGGCAACAATGGAACCGCGCCTGCAGGCGCTGTACAGCGCGTTGAATGAGGGCAAGCGCGACGACGCCTTTGCCTTCGACCCACACGCCTGCGCCGCCCCCCTGCCCCGTGCCTATCACTGGGTAGACGGCAGTGCCTACGTGACCCACGTGGAACTGGTGCGCAAAGCCCGCGGCGCGGAACTGCCCGAGTCTTTCTGGCACGACCCGCTGGTGTATATGGGTGCTTCTGATGCCTTTATCGGAGCGCACGATGATATCGAGGTGCAGAGCGAAGACTGGGGCATCGACTTCGAAGCGGAGGTGGTCATCGTTACTGACGATGTGCCCGCCGGCGTATCGCCGGAACAGGCGCGCCAGCATATCCGCCTGCTCGGGCTGGTCAACGACGTATCACTGCGCAACCTGATCCCCGCCGAACTCGGCAAGCAGTTCGGTTTCTACCAGTCAAAGCCCTGGACCAGCTTCACCCCGGTACTGGCAACCCCCGACGAACTCGGTGACGCCTGGGATGGCGCCAAACTGCACCTGCCGCTGCGCGCCACGCTCAACGGCGAGTTGATCGGTGCGCCCAACGCCGGTGTCGATATGACCTTCGACTTCCCCACCCTTATCGCCCACTGTGCCAAGTCGCGCTCGCTGATGAGCGGCACCGTGATTGGCTCCGGCACAGTCTCCAATGTCGGCTCAAAGGACGGCTCCTGCTGCCTGGCCGAGGTTCGCTGCCTGGAGACCATTCGCGATGGCAGCCCGAGCACACCTTTCATGTCTTTCGGTGACCGTATCGAGATCGATATGCTCGATGCCAGCGGCGAGACAATCTTCGGCAAGATCGACCAGGTGGTGGTGCAGTACACACCACCTCGGGATTAAGCCCGTGAAGCTGTACTCTTACTTTCGCTCATCCGCGGCCTACCGCCTGCGCATTGCCCTCAACCTCAAGGGCCTGGACTACGACTATGTCCCGGTGAACCTGCTCAAGGCAGAACAAAAGGGCGACGAGTACCTGCGCCTCAACCCCCAGGGCCTGGTCCCGGCAATGGAACTGCCCGACGGCAGCACCCTGGGCCAATCCGTTGCGCTGCTGGAGTGGCTGGAAGAGACCTATCCCGAACCTCCGCTGTTGCCCACCGACGCCCTGGCTCGGGCGCGGGTTCGCTCACTGATCGGCAGTATTGCCTGCGACACGCACCCCGTCTGCAATATCGCCGTCACCAACTACCTCAAATCCCACTTCGATGCCGGGCAGGCCGACATCGTTGACTGGTACAGCACCTGGATGCACCGGTGCTTTAGCGCCGTTGAGCCGGTGCTCGCCGAAAATGCCAGCCCCTTCTGTTTCGGCGAACAGCCCGGAATGGCAGACCTGTACCTGGTGCCACAGATCTACAATGCGCGGCGCTTCGACATCGACCTGGCGCCCTACCCCAATATTCGGGGCGTTGTGGACAGGTGTATCGCCCTGCCGGCGTTCCGCGATGCCGCGCCGGAACACCAGCCCGACAGTACCGTGTAGATCGCCATGACCCAGGAAGAAATCCTCGACAGCCTGCCCTCCCACCTGAGGCCATTCGTTAAGACCCAGCGTTACGAGGATTACACGCCCCGGGACCAGGCGGTTTGGCGCTTCGTGATGAAGCACCTGACCCGGCAACTCGCCGATACCGCGCACCCGGTATACCTCGAGGGGCTGCGGCGAACGGGTATCGCCCTGGACCACATTCCCTCCATCGAGGAAATGAATGACTGTCTGGCCGAACTGGGCTGGCGCGCTGTCGTGGTGGACGGGTTCATCCCGCCGGCGATTTTCATGGAGTTCCAGGCCCTGCGCGTGCTGGTCATCGCCCTGGACATGCGCAGTGTCGACCACATCTTTTACACCCCCGCGCCCGATATCGTGCACGAATCTGCCGGCCACGCCCCCTTCATCATCGACATTGACTATGCCGAGTTCCTGCAGCGCTTTGGCGAGGTGGGCATGAAGGCCATCGCCACACGCGAGGACCTGGAACAATATGAAGCGATCCGCAAGCTGTCTATTCTCAAGGAGTGCCCGGACAGCACCCCTGACAGTATCGCAGCTGCCGAGGCCGAACTTGAACGCCTGGCGGTTGCCGACAATGCCAGTCCATCCGAGGCCGCCCTGCTCACACGCCTGCACTGGTGGACCGTGGAATACGGACTGGTCGGCGACCCGGAGGAGTACCGCATTTTCGGTGCAGGCCTGCTCTCGTCGCTGGGTGAAAGCACCCACTGCCTGGACGATGCCAGGGTACGCAAGTTACCGCTGACTGTGGACGCGGTGCTCACGCCCTACGACATTACCCGCGAACAGCCACAGTTATTCGTGACCAAGAGCTGCAAGCACCTCAGCCAGGTGCTGGAAGAGTTCGCCGAATCCATGTGTTACCGCAAGGGCGGCGCTGCATCACTGCGCACGGCGATCGCCGCGGGGAGCATCTGCACCGCCCGCTACGATTCCGGCATGCAGGTGAGCGGCCAGTTCTGCGAGGTGCTGTGCGACGCCGTGGGCAACGCCACCTACCTGCGAACCAGCGGCCCAACACAACTGGCATTCAAGGACACGGAGATCTACGGCCACGGGGTGGACTACCATGCCGAGGGCTTCGGCTCACCCATTGGCCACCTCAAGGATTTCAGCCGCTGCCTGTCCGAGTACACCATCGACGAGTTGAAAGCCCATGCCATCGAGATCGGCAAACGCGTACGCCTGGAGTACCTGTCCGGTATCACCGTGGACGGCGTGCTGAAAACAGTCTTTCGTCAGGACAACCGCAACCTTGTCCTCAGTTTTGAAGACTGCAGGGTCAGCGACCTGTCCGGCCGCGTATTGTTTGATCCGGCCTGGGGCAGTTACGATCTCGCTGTCGGCTCCGCCGTCACCTCGGTCTATGGCGGTGTCGCCGACCGGGAAAAGCTGCAGCTGTACAAACCCACTCCCCGAACCGAAACCATCCGCGCGGTTCACAATACCCAGCTGATGGACTGCTACACACTCGTCGCACGCCTGGCTGCGGCTGGCGCTGCAGCGGGAGACGACGCCAGAGATACCCTGCTCGCCATACTCGAGCAACACCCGGATGAATGGCTGCTCCTGTCGGAAATGCTGGCAGTGGCGGACGCACCGCTGCACGAGCGGATTCGAACTCAGCTGAGGAATCTGGGCACCCGGCGCCCGGAGATTGCCGGCCTTATCGACCTCGCGCTGGCCGGCTGAAGCCGCCCAGTAGTCGACTTTCGGTACCGCCCGCGACAGCTGCCAGTGACAGGGCATAACCGACGCGCCAGGCCTGTTCTATCGTGATCACATTACAAGGAGCTAAACTGTGATTCCGTATAAGCCTTCGCGTGTAATGCCGTGCTTGTTACTAATACTCTCACTGGCCTTCACCTTGCAGGCCTGCATGCCATCAATCTGGAACGCAGGCGACCTGGTCCAATGGGTTCGAGAGCAGGCCGTCCAGCGAGGATGCGAGAACGACAGTATCGAACTGGAAGACTGGTATCGAGAGAGCGAGAGCGGCAATGTCTGGCACGGTACCTGCCTCAACGAAACGGGTGAGCGTATGCCGTTTGCGGTAAACATCGACTCTGTGTGGGAGCCATCATAAAGCTGACAGCCAGACTTTTTGCAGCCGCCAGGGAACTACGTGACGCTTGGCAACCGGACAGCACCAGACCGCAAATAGCCATAGCGTGGTCTCACGCAACTGCGCTGCTCCATTCAGCAAACCCCGTGACCTGGCTCTTAGTGACTCAGCATACTCACAGCAAACAGTCCCGCACTGACTAAAGACGTGGTAATCACTCGATACGCTGGGTGATTAAACCACACCTGGTAACGCTGCAACTGCTCTTCCAGCGCGTTGCGCTCAAAATAGACACCATTTCGCACTACAGCTGTTCGAGTATCGAGATTGGCGAGGTCCTGCGTTGGGTCCATGGCATACACAACAAAATCTGCCGGAGCACCCACGCTGAGGCGACCGTAGGCCTTTCCGTGCAGATAACGCACTGTGTTCACGGAGGATATCTCCAGCACCTGTTCCGGAGTCAGACCGGTTTGTTGAAGCAGTTGCAGTTCCTCAAGCAGACCTGCTCCCGGGACAATAAACTCTGCCGCAGAATCCGTTCCGCTGTGCAATGCGACTCCCGCCTCATACAGTGATCGAACCGCCCGCTGCGCCTGCGGGTACAGCGCACGGAATTGATCATGCTGCGCAGGACTCAATAGACGCGCGGAAACCAACCCGCGTTGCGGATGCCACAGCTGGTCCCGATAGTATGATGGTAACAATGCGGCTGCATCGGACTGTTCTAGATCTGCATAGTCACTGAGTGCAAATTTTCGCTGCAGGGTCACCAGCGTCGGCGTGAGCGCAAATCCCCTGGCAAGAGAGGCATCAATTAGCGCCTGAACCCGCTGCTGATCCAGGTATTTTAATTTCATCAGGCGATGAATATACTCGGTAGCGCCATCTTCAGCAGACCTGGGCGCCCAACCGACAAGGTGTTGGATATCGTCGATATACACGGCATCAAAGTTCTGGCGCCAGGGCACATGCCCAATAACAGCTAAACTTCTCTGCTTTGCTGCCTGGTAGATTTCGCGAGAAGCCTCTGCGGTCAGCTCGTTATACACCTTGATGCAGTCGTACCCTTCTGCCGCCACCTGCTCTACTGCCGCTTCTGCACTCGGCTCATCAGTCACCACCAGAGAGTTAGGCCACAGCGGTGGCTTCCCATCCAAAAAAGGCCCACAGCTGAGGACTCGAGGGCCAGGGTACTCTCCGCCATCGATAGCATCGCGCATCCGTGCGTCGCCCGCGGCCATACGGGCGCTGGTAACACCGTGGTACAAGTAAAGGAAAGCAAACAATTCATTCTGCCCTGGCAGCGGCAGCATAGGCCCGTGTATATGAGCATCAGCAAGACCGGGTAGAATGTATCCGGTTATCCCGGCAGCGCGCGCCGGGCGGATATCGCTGATATAACCGCGCTCTAGCGTCAGGTCAACCGGCGCAGAACGAGACTGTCCGGGGACGACCAGCACAACAGAGTGCAACTCCACGCTCGAAGCCGGTATCGCCAGCGGAGCAGGAGGCTGTAAGATCCGCAGCGCCAACGCGCCGAGTGCAATGAATAGCGCACCGGCGCAAAGCGTTACCTTCATCGTTCGCCTCATATCACCCACATCCACGACACGAGGCGCTGGCTAATGCAAACCAGCGCGGTACCGCGTGCATTAGCCGGTAGCGATCTAACGCTAAGCTCGGCCAAGCTTTGTCCTTACCTTGGCAATTTGCGACTGCAACCAGGCCACTTCACTAAAGGTGTTGTATCCCTCCTGTGCACGCTTCAACAAGGCCTGCAACACATCAAGCTGGAGTATCAGCGCCGCCTGGCTTTCCTGGTCAGCTGCCAACGCTGCCTCGGCCATCATCATGGCCCGCTCCAACTCGCCGGCCGCGAGCATGACTCTGGCCTCTTTGACGACGCTTTCTTCCCCTGCCATACGCACAAGCTCGGGATAGATTTCATGAGGCCTGAAAGGATAAAGCTCGCTGGTATAGCGATACTGGAACCATCCGCCTGCCTGATAGACTGTTTCACGCACGGTCCATTCTACTCGCCCATGTTGTTGGCTAAGATGTGCCAGATGTTCCGGCAGTTGGATTTCACGCATCAGTTCGTAAACATCCTTGCCTTCACTCAAACCCGCCCAGATTTGATCGTGTACGTACTGAGCTGCGTCGCGCATCAACACCAGGGAGGTCATGATCTCATCTTTGTTGGTATGAATTTGATTCTGCTGTGGCAGCAGCATCTCCGGTTCAAGTGCAATGATCTTGTTGATGGTGTCAATGTATTCTGTAAGTATGCGATTTCGATCCGCACGCACTGTGCCCAGGTTTGGCCACATGGGAAAGTCCGGGCCCACAGAGCCGCCGCCGGCAAACAGAATCTTCTCCTCGGGCAGCCAAAGGCCCGCAGAGTTAATGCCTTCAGCGCCCGGCAGAGACATCACCTCAAACCGGACTCCTCCCAGTTCAAACTTGTATCCGGCTTCGTCCTCGACCAGGATGTCAGGCGCTATCACCTCGTAGGGGAAGGGGGTCGCTTTCTTCTTTCTTTCACTGCCTTTTTGGTCCAACTCCGGAGCCCAGTTGTACAGCGCTGCGTACCGGGGTGACAGGTAGCCCTGTGCCTTCTTCCTATGGATCATGTATTCCATGGAATTGCGGGTCATAATAATTTGAGTGCCGTCCTCCTTGATCAGGTCGATACCGCCTATGTCGTCATGCTGGCCCTGCGGGAGGAATATGTACTTGACCGGCCCGTCAATAACTTCCTTCAACAGCGCCATTTGTCGCGGCGACTGGTGCGCGAAACCGGTATCGATGACGACAGCCCCTTCAGAGGTGTTTACGACATATGCATTAGCCAGGCCGGATGCGTAAAAAATATTGTCGGTTACCTGGATACGTTCGACAGGTATCCGAATGAGATTGCCGGTCGGCGTACCTCCCGCGCGAACGTCATCAGTATTCAGGTTAACGTCCTCGGCGGCCACTCCGCTTGTCGCGGTAATTGCCAGCAAGCTGAAAAGCGCCGAGCGTATGAGAACTGTTGGTTTGAGCATAGTGAGTACCTCTCCATAAGTCATGCAGCCTGGTGCATGAAGCTTTAAACGGTGTTAGTTACAGACCTAATCTACTGTTTCAGAAACTGTAGCGGGCGGTTACACCCACGACACGCTCTGGCAATATATTGGTCTGGGTATACGAGCCGCCGCTGAGCGCAACATCGTACTGATCCGGACCCTGTTCAAAGGTGACAGCATCTTCGTCGAACACATTTTTGCCCCACAATGAAATGTCCCAGCTGTAGTCACTGCTGCGCCATCCCACGAAAAGATCCAGCACTTGGTAGGATTCAAACGTCTCGGCCACCTGCCCCAGGCCCGCTGATGCATCTGTGTTCTGGCGTTCATCGGTGTACTTAAACAAGCCTCGCACATACACCTCGCTGTCGTTCTCCAGCGGAATGAAATACTCCGAGTTCAGCGAGATCGACCACTCCGGCTCTCCGCCCAGCGGCTTGCCGTCCAGATCACACGTTCCCAGCACCTCACCCGGCTCGCGATCATTACAGGGGGCTGACACGCCGTCCCATTCACCCTTGCTATAGCTCAATGCCCCGCCGAAATCCCAGGTCTCGCCAAGCAATACACGGCCATCCAACTCCACTCCCCAGATAGTGGCGTCACCGTTAAAGATGAGACCGCCGGGCAGACCTATCGGCGCACCCGTATCATCGATGACCTGGGTACCGCGCACAAAGCCCAGATAGCCTTCGAAGGTCTGGTAATAGAGCGCGCCATTCAAGCTTGCGCGATCGTTCCACAAGCGGCTCTTGAAACCCAGCTCGAACGCGTCGCTGGTTTCTTCATCGTGAAGCAGGTCGTCAACGCCATTGGGCAGAAACTCAATAGTCGGACTGGGCACAATTGAAATGCCGGAGGGCCGATAACCACGGTTGTAGGAAGCATAAAGATTCGTGTCATCGCGCCAGTCCCAACGCACTGCCAGAGAGCCTGTCCAGGCATCTTCGCTGGCAGACTGTTTGTCTTTGGGTACGCCGATTATCGGAAAACCCTCACTGAAACGATCACTGATCAGTTCTGCCAGCGACTCGAATGCGGGTGGCAGGTATGTGAGCCCCTCGAATTCCACATCCGCCCTGCGCGTGCGGTCGTAGTCAGTCCAGCGCAATCCGAATTCCAACTGCACTGTATCGGCAAGGTCAAACGTATTGAAGGTGAAGACCGCAAACTCACTCGCGTCCAATGGCAAGTACGCGACAGATTGGAAGCCAAGCGCGCCTATGGGACCGCCGAGCCGAACCGAATTGGCAAGTGCTTCTGTGCTGGTTTGCTGGTCCCTGTGGTACAGACCCACCATGTAGTTCCAGAATACATTTTCCGTAGAAGCCACTCGAAATTCATACACCCAACTTTCCACGTCTGTGGTTGACTGCTGAAACGTGGGAGCGACGATTTCTGTGAGCTGCAGGGAGTTGGCCCGATCCAGTTCAGTCGCCGACGTTTTATGGGAGTCCTGGTACGCGACAAGACCGGTGAGCTGCAAATCTGCCACATCCCAGCTCATAACGAGATTGGCCACGTTGAAATCAAAATCGCCGTAGTTATCGGTTTTACCCAAGGCCTTGTTATCAACAGGGCGTAGCCTGGGCCTGACAGCCAGGGCATCAGCCCCGGCCATAGCCTTGGGATCATCCGCGGTGCGGTCCAAGTACTGATAGATGAATTGCGCTTCAAAGGTGTCGGTAGGTAGCCACGTGGTGCTGATTCGGCCAGAGTATGCCTCCAACTCCTGGTCATCAAAGCCGCTAGTCAGGTTTTGTACGTCGGCGCCATTGTCAGTGTCATAGACACCGGCAACGCGAATACCCAGTGTGCCGTCGATCAGCGGCGTACCGTAGGCCACCTGGGCATTAAGGCCGTTATTGTCAGCCACCGAGGCCGACACGTAGCCGCTGGCCTGATCGACGCCAGCGCGCCTGGTAATCATGTTCAGCGCGCCCCCAGGAGACGTTGCTCCCTGCAGTGTTCCCTGCGGACCGCGAAGAATTTCAATACGCTCCAGGTCGTACATCTGGCTAAAGGCCACATCCGGCCGCACCACGGCGTCGTTCCAATAGACATCAACCGCTGCAGACACGCCCGATTCCGGGTCGATACTGACGCCGCGCAGGGAAATCGTGGAATTGCGGGCGTTAGGCGAGGACAGGGTCAGGCCTGCTGTTTGTTGTTCGATGGCACGAAAATCGAAGACGGCGAATTTATCCAGATCTTGCCCACTCACCACATTCACCGTCGCTGCAACGTCCTGCACGTTCTCGGTTCGCTTTTGGGCAGTCACAACCACCTCTTCAAGCACAAGATCCTGGGCAGAAACTGACACCGCAGCGGCAGAAAGCGCCGAGGCCAGCATGGTCCTTCGAAAATTGGGGGTCGCGTTGGTGTTGAGTAACATGGAGCCAAGCCTCTTATATTTATCGTTTGACACTGTCATTCGCCCGTTCATCCTGGCCCAAGTAAGTGCCTTTCTAGTTGCAACAACCTGTTGGTCATGCACAGTTAAGCACTGCCACGCCGAATCGGGCCAGCCGATACAGCGGCAGACCAGCCAGCCGACAGGGATGCCAAAAACACCCACACAAGCCATTGATTTTATGTATATTTATTTTTCACAAGCGGCCGGCATTGAGACGCTGGTGAGCGCTATCCGGAGTGTCAAAGCCGGCAAAAACGGCCCCTTTGAAGAGACAGTCCCCCCATTTTGGAGCTGTAAGGACAGAAGAGAA
The DNA here is from genome assembly GCF_008370495.1 of Pseudohalioglobus sediminis. GTDB lineage: Bacteria > Pseudomonadota > Gammaproteobacteria > Pseudomonadales > Halieaceae > Halioglobus. The sequence continues at coordinate 93,651 of NZ_VTUX01000001.1, forward strand.
AGGCGTCTCGCGAAAGACCTGACTAACCGTCAGGCAGAGAGATTCTTACGGTAAGCACTGGGAGTTGTATTTCGCAAGCGCTTGAAGTGCCGATTGAATACATTGATAGAACTGAAACCGGCGTCCTGGGCGATATCGGCGATGTTATGGCGCCGGTTCAGGTCTGCCTCCAGGAGAAGACAAGCCTCATCAACGCGGAATTTGTTAATAAACTCGTAGAAGTTCATCCGCGACTTGGTGTTAATCACCTGGCTGAGATAGTCGGCCCGGCTCCCCACCCTGCGGGCCAGGTCTCCGATTTTCAGACCCGGCTCAAGGTACGGTTTGTCTTCTTCCATCAGGGCCGTCAATTTTTCCCACAGACGCTCCACTTCTTCGTCACGCAGGCCGGATTTCAGGTATTTGCCACCCTCTTTCTCTGGCCCAGGCGCTGCTCCCGACTCCTCGCCAGGCTCGGAAACAGTTGCCGTCTGGGAATCGAGGTCGAATATGCGGGGCTGACGCAGCCCCATCAGGCCGATGTAGTAAATGATTGCCACACTGGCGACGGCCGCGGCCACCACACGTCGCCCGAAGTCCAGCACGTGCAAACCCTGGAGAAGTTCAAAGAGGCCGGCAACGATGGCACTGATCATACACAGCCAAAGCAGCCACTTAAGCCAGCGCAGATCTATGTTCTCCAGATTGGAGAACTCCGACCGAATACTCACCTGGTGGCGCTGAATGTACCGCAGCGCTATCGCAGAGTAGGTTGCCAAGGAAATGTCGACCGGCAGCGTAACAAAGGAGATTCTTGACTTAAGCTCTGAAGGCACGTCGCTGTAACTGTCATACTGGCCAAACAATTCGCCAATCATCAGGCCCGGAAAGGACAAAAATACAGCCACCAGCATCGGCGTAAAGTGCCAGAGATAGACCGGCTTTAAAGCAAAGCCTTTATCCACTAACGCGTGCACATACAGATACAGCAGAGGGCCAAAAGTGAGACTCAGGTGTTGCAACATGTAGATCGGCATGCCGGGCATTAATCGCTCACCCGAATAGTAATAAGACAGCGATATCAGCCGGAGGGATTCGGCAAGCAGAAATGCCGCCAGAATTCGATTGGCGAGCCGGTTGCCATAGGGGACGGTCGCGATGGCAAGTGCCAGAATCAATCCCTGCGCGGCGCCCAGGTTGGCAAACCAGGTCAGCCAGTCCATTTGGAAAAACCTATTCTCTCATTTTTTATCTGGCTTCAGGATAAGTAATCGACCTCGGGGAGGCAAGCGAGGCCTCCAGAGACAGCCACTCAGGTATACAATGACAGGGTATTCACTCTGGAGCTGAGTCGCACATGAAAAAGCGGACACTGATTATCTCTTTGGTCATTGCGGCAATTCTCGCCGGCGCTCTGGTAATCAATGCCAATCTGGCTGGTATCGTTGCATCTCGGCAACAACAGAACGATGCCTTAATTGAAGAGTCCATGGCCTACCATATCGGTACACTGGCTTACCTTTACGCCTACCCGATTGTCGATATGACCCAGCAAATGCACAACGAAACCCATCGAGTGTCCGATGACCAGCAGGTGTATGCCCCGGTCAATCGCTTGCACCGTTTCCCCGAAATTGTGGGCCCGGATACCGGGGGTAACCTGCGAGCGCCGAATAACGATACGCTCTATTACAGTGGCTGGTTCGACATCAGTGAAGAGCCCCTGATTATCCATACCCCTGATACGCAGGGTCGGTATTACACAATTGCCGTCACTAATCTCTACAGCGAAGTGGAGCACATAGGTCGGCGTACAACGGGGACAAAGCAGCAGTACTTCGGGCTCACCGGCCCCAACTGGAAAGGAAGGCTGCCTGATGATGTCACACGAATCTCCGTGGAGAGCGAACAGGGCTGGCTGCTTGGGCGCATGCTGGTGGAGGGGCCTGAGGATTACGAAGCCGCCATGGCGCTGGTGAACGATATCTGGCTGGCGTCTTTGTCGGAGTTTACACCTGGCCAGCGGCCGGCCATGCCGCCCAAAATAAAGGCTCCAGCCACCGACGTCATCAATAACCTGGAGTTTTTCAGTACTTTCCATGCACAGCTTGAAAAACTGCCACCGCGCCCGGATGAAGCTGCGTTGATGGCGCAATTCGAGGCGATCGGGTTGTCGCGCTCCCAATCCTTTGACCCGACGACGCTGAGTGAAGCAGCCCGCCGCGGCCTGGAAAGAGCCGTGGTCGCTGGTAAAAAATTAGTGGAAGCTGCCACGCAACGCACGATTCCCGACTATAACGGCTGGATGATCTCTAAGAAGATTGGCCGTTACGGCTTTGATTACATGCATCGGGCCTCGGTAGCCCGAGGCGGCTACGGCAATTTGCCTGAAGAGTCGCTTTACCCGGCGATGCTATTTGACGCTGACGGAGAGCTCCTCGAGGGCGGGCAGGTTTACCAGCTTCACTTCGCGGCCGACGAAATGCCACCAGTGAATGGATTCTGGTCACTCTCGGCGTATAGGCTCACAGACCAGCAGCTCGAAGAAAATGAATTCCAGCGCTACAGCATTGGCGACCGCACCAAGGGTCTCCGCTACAACACTGATGGTTCTCTCACGCTGACCCTGCAACATGAAAAACCCGACGACACCGAGGCCAATTGGCTGCCCGTACCAGCGGGTAACTATTTACTGGTGATGCGACTCTATGAACCGGCAGCGGCGGTGCTCGAAGACGAGTACCTGCTGCCCAGGTTGCAACGAATAGAGCAATAAAGTGTAAGCCGGCTTGGACGGGCGCCCCTGATAGCACTGCAGGTTCACGCCGCAAACTCGCATGCCTCCCCGGGCGCTTTCATACTCAGTGCCTGTTGGTGCTGCCGTTCGTTGCCGCTAAGTTGTATCAGCTCACACTAAGCGCTCTATCGGTTGTCGGTAACTAGGAACACCTCAGTTTAGTATTGGATTCCTAATCGGTTTGCCAGGGTAAACTCCCTTCAGCACTTTGGAATCTCTAACCACCACAGTACCATTTACAATAACATAGGGTATGCCACTAGAAGGTAGCCCGGCTTGTTTCATAGTGGCATTGTCAGTAACGGTTTCAGGATGGAAAATTGCGATATCCGCGTCTGCACCTACTTGCATCCGACCTTTTGAGGCCATAGCTTTAACACCGTTTTCCTCCAGGAATTTAGCAGGCATATAGGACATTTTTGAGATGGCCAGCATCAGTGGCATAAGGTTCCTCTCTCGAACCAAACGCAGAACCTTGGCGTGTGATCCGGCGCCACGCGGGTGACCTTGAACTGCATCATATGGCGTATCCCAATCTACTGCCATCTCGCCTGTTGCACTAATCGTTAACGGCATGCCATCGCTGCCAATAATCGTGTGGGGATCGGCCAAGGCCGACATCAGGCCCTCTTCCGATATGCCTCCAAAGATCACTGACGTGGCGGGTGCCGTTTTCACCAATTCGTCATAGCGCTCTTTTGTGAGCGGCTTCATTGTTGCCACTTCAATAATATCTTCATAGCTACGTCCCATATTTGGACCGTAGTTCTCAGGAACCAGGTAGTCGGCTGAAACAATAGTAGCGCCTTGATAGTACGGATAGATTTCTGCGACGATTTTTGATCCAGCGGCTCGAGCATCGTCAATCATTTTCAGTGCTTCTGGAGTCTGGTCAAGAGCCTGTTGATGCAGGTGATGAATGTATATACCGCCTCCGTAAATCCCGGCAGGTGCAATCATCTCCTGAAAACCGAGAATCCCCGGTGTAGGGGGCTTTTGACTGGAAAACCTGCCGTGCACGAAAGTTGCGAGGCCGTATTTTCCGGCCAGACGCTGCCATGCCGCGGTTTCCGTGGAGGTGGTGCCGGTAGTCATATAGCCTACAGGGACGCCAATCCCCAAAGCGCCACGCTTGATACCTTCTTCCACCATGTCGTTAATTTGAGAAATTTGCTCTGGAGACGGAAGAAAAGTAGCGACGTCTAACGTTGCAAAAGCATCTTCATGCGTATCAAAAAGGTCGGTTACCAGAGAACCAGAGGTAGAATTGTAGGCTGGGTGAACCACTTTCTCGCGTATTCCGCCAGGCCCAACCGTTGCGCCATAATTTATTTGCGACTTGCCCTCCAATCGCGAGTAATACGCGTCGACAGGATAAGCGCCTATTTCCAATTCAAGCGGAGTGGTTACGCCATCGCGGAGATGCAGCTTTTGGCCGAAAGGAATGTTGGCCGCGTGTGCATGCAAGTCGATAAAGCCCGGCGATACTACGTGATCCGTTGCATCAATGGTTTCTCCTCCCGAAATCGCTTCTTCGGTTATGATTGCAACTTTACCGCTCTTGATGCCTACATTCCGAGGCGCATCCAAGCCAGATTCGGGGTCCATCACTCTCCCACCCAGAATAACGATGTCAAACTCGGTATCTGCCGGCAAACCCGCGGCTTCAGCTTTGTCGGTTGAACCCTGGCTGGCGAACGCCGGGTTACCGCTGATTAAAAGCAAGGCAAATAACGCGCTTCTTACAAATGCTGTTCCTGCATTTTTCATGATTTCATCTCAATATATTAGAGGTTTGAAAAGTGTTTTCGTTTATACAGCACGCCTTCTTGAACTAAGGCGTTTCTCAATATAGTAGAAGATGCCAGACCGCGCCGCTATTCAAGTTCAATATTCAAAATCGGCTCGGAAGAGGTTCACAGCCAGGCTTGGAAAAGCTCGTTAAATCATAGGCTTACTGTCAGCAGGCAAATAGCAAAAGGTCTACCAGATGCAGTGCCATCTCTGCTACTTCGCCAGTGTCTCAGCGCGTGAAGTACCGGGACGGGAGAATGCAAGGCTACTTAACTGCAGTTTGTAGCTCAACCTGCTCTCTGCCACGCCGTCATACCTATCGAGTTTGCGAACGATCTCGATAACCGGTACGTCAGACCGATATTCCAGTTTCATATTCGCTTGTTCACAATCTGGCGAGCACCGTCTTCCCTGAAACTGCTCTCTCATATCTACAGCGGTAAACCAACCTGCTTTGGGAGCCATTTGTATAGAGGTAGATCGCCCACAGGACCAGTCTGAAGCACGCTTGACAACAGCCATCGCTGAGATGCTAGATGAGGGCATATGTGTGAAGTCATTTAAGTATTCCAGAAAGAGAGCGTTTCACCATGTTCCACATGAAAACCATCTTAAGCCGCCTGTGCGTACTACTGCTAATTCCACTCATCCTCATGGGTTGCAGCGGAGGCGTCAGCGCAGCACCGCAAGGTACGGTATATGACCTTGTTATCCTCGGCGGTCGCGTCATTGACCCGGAAACCGGCACTGATCAGGTACTGAACGTGGGTGTCATGGGCCACAGCATTGCGCGCGTGACAAGCGACCGAATCGAAGGAAAAACCACCATTGATGCAAGGGGAAAGATTGTCAGCCCCGGATGGATAGACATGCATCATCACTCACCGTTTCCTTTCGGTGTCACCAACTCTACCCGCGACGGGGTCACAACGGTGCTGGAACTGGAAGCCGGTGCCATGCCGGTGATGTCATACGGTACCAGGCTGGAGGGGAAGTCCACGGCGAATTTTGGTGCTTCAGCCGGGCATCCGGCGGCCAGAATACAGGTGATAGAAGGGCGGGAGACGCCCTATTACGAATACGGCGCGATGAATACGCCGGCATTTACCCAGAAGGCAACAGCCGAACAGATTGCACAGATGCGGCAACTGCTGGAAAAGGGGCTGGCGAATGGCGGCATTGGTATTGCCCTGCTCCTCGATTATATGACCAACGCGGTGACGGATGACGAACTCAGAATGCTCTTCGAACTGGCAAAGGAGCACAATGTACCAGTGTTCGTACATGTGAGGCGCTATGTCAATGGTGATATCAGGGGGCTGAATGAAGTACTGAAATGGTCACAGAAAATCGGGGCACCCCTGCACGTCTGCCACATCAATGCCAATGCGATGGGAAATTATGGCAACTGGCTGGCGGCTATCGACGAAGCCAACGCCAATGGCGCTGATATCAGCACTGAGCTGTTTCCCTATACCGCCGGTTCTACCTCTATTTCATCCGATGTGTTTGGGCGGGACTGGCAGAAAATATTCAACATCACCTATGCTGACGTGCAGTGGGGAGACACTGGCAAGTACTTCGAGAGCCTGGATGAATTTAACAGCATGCGGCAGGAGCAGCCCAGGGGCACTGTCATCCACCATTACATGAAGGAAGAATCAATACGCAATATCCTCAAGTACCCTGGTATCATTGTCGCCACAGATGCGATGCCCTCCTACACGCGAGAGAAGAAAGTCGTGCCCAACGGGATAGGCTCGTATACCAAAGTTCTGACCAAGTATGTGCGAGACGAAGCGTGGCTGGGACTCAGCGAAGCGATTGCCTTGAGCACCATCAATCCCGCCAGGCGCCTTGAGAACGCTGCGCCGGCGTTCAAGCGCAAGGGACGTATCCAGGAGGGAGCAGACGCTGACATACTGGTATTTGACCTGGCAGCGCTGGAAACAAAGGCCTCGTTTGAAGACCCTTACCAGCCTTCCACCGGATATAGCTACGTGATCGTCAACGGCAAGATCGTTATCGACCATGACAAGGTAACGGGAACCTACTCAGGAACAAGAATTCTCGGAAGGCGGTAGTAGCTCACGCTGCAGCGGCGCGGGTTATTCGGTTCCCGCATTCAGCAATGCCGCCGTGAAGGAAGGCATAGCAAAGTCAATCGATCCTTGGCTAGAGGTTTTCGCAGAACTCCAGGATGCGGTGTTTTTGCCAGGCCGAGCGCCATCGCTCGGCAGGAACTAGACCACATAATATTTGATGTAAATCCGCTGACGCGTGACACTAGGTATCGCTCAAACCTCGCGAGGAGATCACTACCATGGCCCAGGTAGAAACATCTGTCACAGAACACATCCTGGAAATCCACATACGCAGGCCCGAAAAACTCAATGCCTTGAGCCTGGAGATGTTTCATGAACTTTGCAGCGCGCTGGCGGAACTCGATGGCAATCCACAGCTGCGCGTTGCCGTGTTGCACGCCGAGGGCAAGCACTTTACCGCGGGGGTCGAGCTCGACCAGTGGGCGCCGCATTTTGGTTCCGGCGATGGGTTTCCGCTGCAGCCGGGAGGCATCGACATATTCGGCCTTGTCGGTCCGCGCCGTCGCAAGCCGGTTATTCAGGCTGTCCAGGGCTACTGTTTCACCTGGGGGGTAGAGATGATGCTGAACATGGACATTCGCATCGCCGCTGAAGATACCCAGTTTGCCATGCTGGAAGTGCAAAGGGGACTGTACCCCTGCGGCGGTGCGACCATACGCCTGCCGCAGCAGATGGGTTATGCCAACGCCCAACGATTCCTCCTTACCGGCGATCGCTGGACGGCAGCAGAGGCCCACCGTACTGGCCTGGTGCAGGAAGTGGTCGCCACGGGGCAGCAATACAACAGGGCGATGGAACTCGCCGGGCGCATCGCCAAAGCGGCGCCGCTGGCGGTGGAAGGTGTCATGAAGGCGGTGCACTTTGCTGCGCACCACTCTCAGGATGAAGCTGTGGAGCAAATGTTTGCTGACCTGGTGCCGGTGATGCAGAGCGAAGACGCCGACGAGGGAATTCAGTCTTTTCTCGAACGCCGAGAGGCAGTCTTCAAGGGACGCTGAAACCCGGGCGCAACACCCGATGCCAGTTAATCAGGTGTCCCCGGAGCTCGCCGCCATCTCTGCGGCGGCCTTGAACAGGAGTTCAGGGTTAGTATGGCGCAGGGCGATGAAGTCCATCTCCGGACCCGCGCCCACGTGAATCTCCGGCAGGCCACTCTCGAAACCCTCAACGATCACGCGAACACAGTCCTCAACGGGCATGCCGTTCTCAATTTCGCTGTTGTCCCCACTGAAGCCCTCGCCCTCGGCGGTGGCAACGCGGCTGGCGATATCTGTCCTGATGAAACCGGGTACAACGGTGGTGACCTGGATATTGAGCTGGTCGACCTCCGTTCGCAGGGCATCGAAAAAGCCCATCACGGCATGCTTGGTGGCACAGTAACCGGTCCTGAATGGCGCGCCCACCTTTCCGGCCACACTGGCAGTAGCCGCGATATGCCCGCTGCCCTGCGCCTGCATAACCGGCAGCACGGCCTTGGTCAACGCAATCTGCCCCAGTACGTTAACTTCCATCAGGTGCTGGTAGACATCCATTGGGGTGTCGACGCAAAAGCTGCGCTGGGTGATACCGGCATTGTTGAACAACAGGTCGATACGCCCGAATTTTTCTGTCACCTGATCGACCTTGCCCGCTATGTCCTGGTACTGACCGATATCCAGCGGCAGTGCGAGATAGTTTTCGGGGTCTCCCGGCAGTTCGCTGCGCACCGCCTGCAAACCTTCCGCTGAACGCGCCGACAGCACCAGCCTGGCGCCCTTCGCCGCCAGTTGTCGCGCCATCTCGGCGCCTATTCCGGACGATGCGCCGGTTATCCAGACCACCGTATCCTTGAACTCAAACCCAGGGTACATTGCTATCTCCTCACTTTGCCTACAGGTTAAGCCCCGACGCGAAGGTAAATCAAGCGCGCTAGCCCCACTAACCGGCAAGACAAATTCTTTCCGCTTGATACAGTTGCAAACCGTGCACCGGCACTTCCGTGATTCGGTCGTTACGGGTTTACCACCACAGGTAACGCGGCACAGCTGCTTTGAATTCCCGATACGATTCGCCGTGTTGGGCAGACAGATGGGCCTCTTCCCTGCGCACCAGCCTGTGAATCAGCCCAAAGCCCACGGCCGAGAGTATCAACAATGACGTGCTCTGCAGGAACACCGTGTAGGCGGCGAACAAAATCAGGTAAGCGACAAAGTAAGGATTTCGAGTGAAGCGATAGATGCCGGTTTTTACCAGTTCGGTCTGTTGTTCCTCAATCACCCCCACCCGCCATGAATCACCCAGGTCCCTCAGGGAAGCCCAGGCGACAATAACGCTGGCCGCCATCAGCAATATGCCCAGAATATACGTGACGGTATCCATTGTTGAAGGTGGCGCGATACCCCTGTCGCTGTGAAGCGCCTCAAAAAGCGTAAAACCGAGAAAGACCACGAAGAAACCGATAAAGACACTGGCTTCCCTGTTAGTACCCCGGATGGACTTGCCCAGGCGGCGGCGCAGGAAAAAGTTTTTCGCAAAGAACATCCCCTGGTACACCAACTGATGCAATGCAATTAGCGCTACGGCTTCATTCATCTTGTTACGGCCTTCGTCTGTAGCGAGGCGGATCTCGTCCCTGACCTTACCGCTCGCCTATTTCGCCACAGCGCCACCCGCCGCTGGAGTTGATCCGTGCCAGGCTCGGCGCCCATCTTTCCGGTCACGACATCGCCTGTGCTAACCAGCGCCCGACGGTTCTGCATCGGAGCGGCCAAACAACAGCTGGCGCAACTTACCCTTACCCAGATCGCGATCAATTTCCTCGAAAGCGATCATGGGGATGAGTACCAGCAGCATGACGACCGAGGGGGCGAGAAGTTCCAGCCAGGAGCGGGCCATCAACTCATCTACAGTATGGGCAACAGTGCTACCGTGGAACCAGCCCACGACCAGCTCCTCGATCAGCGTGAATACGACCAGCAGCAACAGGAAGGCCAGGGATTTCCACATGATCCTGGCGAGAAGAATCCCCGACGTCATGCGGCTCCCGGCCTTGACTGCCTTGCCTATCAAAATGAATTTGCCGATTATCAGTGCCTTTACCGCTGCGATACCCAACGGCAAAAACGCCACGTTTTCAGCCTCAAGGATCGCTGCCTTGTACGTTAGCAGTACGCTGAAACAGATCCACAGATAGATACTGATAATCAGGTACTCTCGCATCTCCTTCAGGAAACGCTCTTTTACGCTGCCCTTATTACCGCTTGCATCTGTCATCAACTTCAGTTCCTGATAATGAATTTCCGGTACCCAGCATAGCAGTGGGCGGCACTACTCTGGAAGCGCCACGCGGCGATGCCAACGTGATCACTGCAAGGCCTCGCCTGGCCGGGCCTTACCTGGCCGGGCCTCGACTGGAATCGGCTCGCAAGGCCGTGACGACTCCTGACCGGACTAGTCAGACGTCTCAGAGGCAACCATGAATTTTGCCACTCGCTCCCACACCTGATCGAACTCGGCCTCGCGGAAATCGCTGCCGGTGGTCAGCCAGTCATAGTGCTTGATGGTGTCGTCAGTGCCGCGTCCATGGTGGCCGATAATATCCAGGTGATCAGCCTGTACCACAGCAATGCATTGGCCCCAGGGCTGTGACAGCGTGGGCACTATGCCGTCGTTGGCTGAGCCATCAGGCAGCTCACCCAGGCCGCTTTTCAGCGCCGCCCTGTGCACCTTTTTTATGCCACTGAATTCATACCCTTCCGAGAGCTTGCTGAGACTGTAATACAGGCCCAGTTGTGCCTGGGCACTCGGATGCAAACCGATCTCCCTGGATGTTGCTAAGTCAGGCTTCCTGGCGCGAGTCACTACGGAGCCATACTTCACCGTATGCCGATCGCCGGCGGCGGCATTGAACAGGTCCATGGATTCAACCGTCAGCTGGGTGAGCAGTGATTGATCACGCTGGAGCTCCGCCAGCAGTTCTTCAACCTGCGACTGTCGTACGTCATCGAAATTCAGCAGCAATTGATCATATACCTGGCCCGCCAACGACCCCGTGGCCCGCTCAAGGCTGGGGGGAAGCACGAACAGCCCTGCCATTCTGGTCCATGCAGAGAGGGGCATTTGTCCGTGCCGTATGGCGACCATGGTCGCCAGTGACAGCAGTCGCAACAGTCTCTGCCCGAGCAGACTACTGAAAAAGGACGCTATGGGCGCGCCGCGATGCGGCGTGGCAACGCTGATGCTGGACCTGACTTTGCGGGCGATATTCTCGACGTTTTTCCTGGTCTTGAGATCCACCGCCGGCGTCAACAGCAATCTGGCGTCCAGTCCCCCGGTGGAATGCCCGACCAGGTGAATAATGTCATCCGCTGCCGGCCGCGTCGACACGATGGTATCGAGCAGCACGCGGGTGCGCGTGCGCAGGCTCGCCGTTGGCAGTGACTTTACGTAATGAATTTCCGAAGGCAGGCCGCTAGTGTCAAGAATCTGCTGCAAGCGCTCGCGCACCGGCCCCCAGTAAGTAAAGTCTCCCAGATTGGTAAAGCCGAAGAAACCGGGGATAAGAAAAATATGCCTCTTCATGCTGTCAACTCCAGTCTCGCGCACTGCGATAAATCATACAGCGAAATGCCTGACATGTTGCATGTATGGAGCGCGGAATGGGTCTGTCGCCCTACCCTGACCTCAAAGCGTGTTCTTGAAAATCACGCCGCCCTTCATGATCAGGTCGAAGTTTTCCTCATACTTCGTCATGACGGACATGTCTTCAAGTGGATTGCCATCGATAAGCAGCAGATCAGCATGGGCGCCCTCCTCGATCACGCCCAGCTTACCCGGGTAGGGGTTGCGCGGCCCGGACAGGGCCAGCAGCTGGCCCGCCCTGGAGGTAGCCTGGCGCAGGATTTCAGCGTTATCGAACCACTTTGTGCGCAGTGTGAACTCTTCGTTGGCGCGAGCGATCATTTGCGGGGAGGTAATGATATCCGTGCCAAACACGATGTTCTCAAAGCCGATTTCCTTGGCCATGGTAAACATCTGGTCTATACCCGCGTAGGCGGCGTCGTGCCTGGCTTTCATTTCGTCGTTAAAGCCCGCCGGGTGGAAGGTATAGACGATAACCTGGGGCGAAAGCCAGACGTCGTGTTTCTTCATCATGCGCATGGCTTTTTCGTTGATCAGGTTGCCGTGCTCGATGGACTTCACGCCATTCTCCACAGCGCGAATTATGCCCTCGGAGTTGTAGACATGCGCGGTAACGTAAGTGTTCCAGTCGCTCGCAGCCTCCACGGCAGCGCGAATCTCATCGGCAGTGTACTGGGTGGTATCCAGCGGGTCCGCGTAGGAGCCGGTGCCTCCCCCAACGGCGATCTTGATCTGCGAGGCGCGGCGGCGCAGCACTTCGCGCACCGTCTTCAGTATTTCGTCGCGCCCGTCAGCAACCGCGACGTGGAAGTACTTCATCGGCACGCTGGGTTCGAACTCGAGTGTCGCCGGCCCCTGGGCGTCGGTGCGATGATCGGAGTGCCCTGATGTTTGCGAGATCATCGGCCCCGACGGGTACACGCGCGGCCCTTTCAGAATGCCTTCATCGATCGCGCGCTTCAGTGAGAACGAGTTTCCACTGAGCTCCCGCACCGTGGTGAAACCCTGCATCAGGTACTGCTCCGCGACTGTCGAGGCGACATAGGCCCAGTACTCGCGGTCCGACGTGAAGCCCACGCCGAAGGACATCTGTAACATCAGGTGCGCGTGCATGTCAGCCAGGCCGGGTGTCATCACGCGACCATCGGCGTCGATAATCGTCGTCCCCTCGGGCACGTCGAGACGCTCGCCGACGGCGACAATCATACCGTCCTGCACCAGCACGTCCTGGCCAACGATGAGTTTCGGTCCGACACCGTCGAATATCCGCGCGCCGGTGATCAGGGTGCCTGCCCCGGCGCGCTCTTGTGCCACCGCGGCGCTGGACAGGATTAGCGCCATGCAAGCGCCCTGCATAATCCGGGAGATTACAACCAGCGTTATCTTCAGAACCTGACTCCGTTTCTGTGAACAGAATTGCAACATGGTAAACCTCCGCATCCCGAGTGCAAGACAATCCCTTGCGTGGACGCGACATTGCGCCCCCGGGGAGCAATCGTGCCCTTGAGGGTCGGGAAACGGGCTCTCTGCGTCAATCGCTGCACGATCCCTGATGCACGACATCACTGGGAAGCGAACTGCCAAGGATGTCCCGCCTGACGATACGCTCGAAGTCGTCGTACTGTTCCACATGAGGCCAGTGCGCGGCTTGCTCAAAGCGATAGAAACGTTTTGTCGGCGCCTGCAGATTATCGAAGTAGACTCTGGCCTGCCGATAGGTGGTCTGGTAGTCGTGAACGCCCTGGAAGATGAATACGGGGATACTCTGCCTGGGCACCGTGACACTCAGATCTGTTGCGATAATCTGCAGCCATAGCTGCTCCAGGCTGACGCGTAAAGCCAGTTCATTGATGTCCCGCTCCCGCTTGGTGTAGTGAGGCAAAGCCGCCATGGCTTTAACATACTCATCGGCCCCCACCACCTTGTCGTAGCGCGCGCCGCGGAAGTAGTGCACCAGTGGGCGATTTATCGCCAGGTATTCAAGCCAGGACCCCACTGCAGCCGTCTGCGGCAGACGCAGTTGATCAATCGCGGCGGTGATGTTCTCGTCGGCAGCTTGCTCCCGCCTGCTTTTCAACCAGGCGAGCGTCTCTGCCTCGGAGCGTGCCTGATTACTGCTCTGGCCAACGCCGATGTACGCGTGGAACAACTGGGGATGCAGGAAGGCGGTGTGAGAGCCCAGCACACTGCCCCAGGAATGTCCCAGCAGGTAGATCTTTTCCTTGTCGAACTTCGACCTGAGGTAGCTGGCAACCGCAGCCGTATCCTCTACCAAACTGTCAAGATTGATGGACGATACATCCAGGTCCGGCGGGTTGGACATGCCCGTACCGCGCTGATCCCAATAGGCGACCGTGAACAGGTTTTCAATCCTGCTCCATTGCGCATCGTCATATAGTGCCGGGTAGACCGGCCTGCCCGGTCCGCCGTGGAGATACAACAGCACAGGATTACTGGCGTTGTTGCCGCGGATGACGATTCCCTGGGGAATTCCGCCAATTACGGGACGCTCTACCAGGGCTACCCCTGACGTGCTGGCACATGCAGGCTCAGCCGGCAGCGTATCCGCCGCCTGAGCTGTGGTGGTGAAAATGACAATTAGCAGGACAAGCGTGGCACCCAGACGGCGTGCCACGCTTGCTGCAGTATAGTGAGCCTGATCGGCTACCATCGCACCCATTGGCCGCGACTGCCTGGATCAGAAGTTGTACTTGGCCTCGACACCGTAAGTACGGGGCATGGCGTAACCACCGAGAATAGTGCCGAAGAAGTCACGGAAGCTGTAGTTCTGGTAATCGTTGTCAGTGAGGTTACGCCCCCAGACCGACACTTCCCAGGTTTCAGCGTCGCTCACCAGGCCAATACGCGCGCTGATGGTGCCATAGCTGTCTACCTCGCCAAAGGCGACCTCGGTTCCATCGGCGAGGGTATAGCCCTCGTCGTTGCTTGCCGTGATGTAGTAGCCATCGGTATAGGCGTAATCTGCGCGCAACAACAGGCTGGACTCAATGGACGGCAGCGGGTAGTAGTACTGGGCGCCGAGCGAGGCAGTCACTTTGGGCGCATAGGGCAATTCGTTGCCGGAAGCGTCACCGCCCTCCGCATCTCCGCCCGGGAAGCTGTCGAACTCGGCATCCAACAGGCCCAGGGCCGCAGTCAACTGCAGGTTCACCGTGGGCTGGTAGGTCAGATCAACCTCAACACCCTGGGTCACCACTTCCGCCGCGTTGGTGATGGACAGTGCCGTGCGGCCGCCACCGAGATCGACGTACTGGTTCACCTGGTAGTCTTCGAACTCGGAGTAAAACAGTGCCACACCCAGGCGCAGGTTCTGATCCGGGAACTCGCCTTTATAACCTATCTCGTAGCTGGTTACGGTTTCTTCGTCGAACTCAATGCCGGCTTCGACCTGGTCCACGTTGATGAAGTCGAGGTTGTAACCGCCGCTCTTGGAGCCGGTGGAAACCCGGCCGTAGATATAGCTGTCTTCGAACACCGCGTAATTAAGGCTGATGGTCGGGTCAAAGCTGGTGTCGGTGCGGCTGTCCTTGACTGTGGTCGTGGCAATCCTGAAGGCACCGGAGTTTGAACCGTCAATACTCCAGTCCACGTCCTTGGTCTCTTCACCGTAGCGGAAACCCACGCCCAGGGTGAGGCGATCAGTCAGGTCGTAGGTACCGTTGGCATAGATCGCATAGCTCTCGGTATCGACTGCGCCGTCGATATCAACCACCTTCATGGTCGGGTCTATACCGAATACCGAAATGGGCACCTCGGCGCCGGCACCGGGGAAGAACACCGTGCCTGTCCCGGCAATCGCATCGCGGTCAGTGGTGCTGTCCTGCTGGTAATAGTAGATACCCGCCACATACTTGAAGCTTGAATCGTCAGGCGAGATGATCTGGAACTCCTGGGTGGTTTGCTCGTAGGCGTCGGTATAGAGCACACCCAGGAATTCGGCGCTATCGTAATCGGGATCCGCATCGTAAAAGATCTCGCTATCACGGTAGGCGGTGATTGACTTGAACAGGTAGCCGCCATCGGTATCGTAGTCGAAGGTCACCGAGGCGCCTTTGAGCTCTTTGTCTTCAATGAGCGTCTGCTGGGAGATTTTATACTTGGCAGCGCCCTCGTCCGGCCGGGCAAAACCGAAGGTGTCTGTCAGCGGCTCGCCGTTGAAACCCTTGCGATCCTGTTCCAGGTAATCAGCACTGATGTTCATCTCCAGCGAGTCGGTCAACGCGGAACGCAGCTGCACACGGCCGGAGAGTACGTCGCGCTCATTGACCTTGTCGCCGTTGAACACGTTGTCGATGTAGCCATCACGGGTGGTTTTATTGCCGTAGAGCTTCATGCTGGTGGTGTCTGTGAACGGCACGGTGACAGAACCCTGCAACTCGAGGTTATCGTAGTTGCCGACATTAACCCCTACCGAGCCTTCGAACTCATCACCCGGTTTTACCGATGTCAGGCTGATAGCCCCGGCTACGGTGTTCTTGCCGAACAGCGTGCCCTGTGGGCCGCGCAGTACTTCAACCTGCGCCAGGTCAATCATGCCCTGGTTGGCGGCCGGCGACTGCCCGAGGTAAACACCGTCGAGGTAAACCCCCACGCGGCTGTCAAAGCCGATGTTGCGGCTGTTGGCGCCGACACCGCGAATAACGATATTGGTGCCAAAGTCGGAGTTCTGGCTGATCATCAGGTTGGGGGTGAGATCGCCCAGTTCCTTAAGCTCTTTCACGCCGCTCTGCTCGATGGTCTCGGCACTCAGGGTGGTGATGGAAATCGGTACTTCAATCAGTCGCTCAGAGCGCTTCTGGGCGGTTACCACCACTTCCTCGAGCATCGATTCCTGTGCCTGTACCGCAGCCACGCCGCTCAACAACGCGCTGCTCACGGCTGCCTGCAACAGGAAGTTTGTCGTACGCTTACATATTATGGATTTCATCAGAATGTTCTCTCACGATTATTTTTTAATTTGCGGATTCGGGCACAACCGGCCCTGCCGGTATGCAACAGCCTGTCTCGGCCTTATTGCGCTACCAGTTACTAGTGCGATGCGCAGTATCGCCAGTCGGCAACACTCAAGCTTGTTGTGAATGGACAAATTTGCGACTGGAAAAGATGGACTGACCAGGCGCCGCCCTTGCGCGTTGGATGGGCCCAATGGATTGCGCTCACCAGCGCAACCGAAACCGCCAATCCCATGGCCGCTGAGATGGGCGCCAGGATTGGCATCGGCACAATTCACCACTGCAAGGAGAGATACCGGCGGGAATGCGGTTCTAGTCACACCGGATTGTGACAGTACTGTGAAGAGTCTTTGCTCGCCGGGTCTACCCGCGCCGCAACAACGCAACTTCGACTTTTCTTAGACTATTTTGTAAGAGACTATGCCAGACTCAGCTAGTAGTCTAAGCTCTATGAAACGCTCTTCATCACGACCTATACTAGAAATCCGGGAAGACACATGCTTGAGTCACCTATCCATCCGCCTGCTAATTCCATCATACCGACGAGGGGCAGCCGTTGAAGCGGCCTTTGGGTAAAAGCGAGAGTTCGCACCCCATGCATCGGAAAAAACTACCGGTCTGCCTGGCTATAACGATTCTGTGCTCTTTGCATTTACCCGTGGCCCATGGCCAGGTCGAAGAAGCCTCGGAACTGAGAAAGCAACTCGAAATAGAGCGCCGGCGACTCTCTGAGCAAATGCAGCAACTGCAACAGCAAATGGCGCAGATCAAACGGCAGTCTGAGCGACTGGATGACCTTGAACGGCGCCTCGACGAAGCTGAAAACGTTACTCCGCCGTTGCAGGATCCGAAGCCCGCAGCAGAACAGTCCATAGCCATGGCGCCCACAGTTGATGCCGCTGATACAGCAGATCAAGCCGTGGAGGAACTTTCCGGTGAGGTACGCGAAACACACCAGTTGCTGACCCGCAACGAGATCGTTTCCGACACCTTCCCCGGGTCCTGGCCAATGTTCGGTACCGATCTGCGCCTGAAAGTCGGCGGTTACATCAAGGCGGATTTCGTCGCCGATTTCGATGGCACCCGTGACCCAACACAGTTTCTCATGCGCACCATTCCGGTGCAGGGAACACAGGACTACGGCGCCGACCCCTATGTTGATTTTTTCGCCAAAGAGACCCGCTTCAACCTGGATATACGCCGGACTCTCCCTGGCTCTGTGCCACTGAGAGGCTTTATTGAGGGCGATTTTTTTTCGTCGGATAACCAATTCAGGCTGCGTCATGCCTACGTCACTGCCGGTGACTTCATTGTTGGCCAGACCTGGACCGCATTGTCGTTTCTTGAAGCGATGCCCTACATGATCGACTTCGCGGCAGGCGATGCCCTGTTTGGCGGCCGCGCGGCCCAGATACGGTATCAGACGTCACTCGATGATCGCTGGAAACTGTCTGTCGGACTGGAAGAACTGCAGTTCCTGGGTATTCAGAACGCCAACGAGCTGCCAGGAAAAGCGACAACACAGTGGCCGTTGCTCGCATTCCGAGCAGACTATCGCTACGACAGTGGCTTGCTGCTGATGGGGGCAAGCATCGGCCAGCTCCACTGGGATGGAGACTCGGGCACGCCTTCGGACAGCGAGGTTCAGATAGCAGCCCTGGTTGCAGGCCGCCAGAACCTGACTGAGCGTGCCTATGCCACGTGGCACCTCTCGTACAGTGAAGGTGCCGGTGAAAACGTTATGGCCTTTGCCGGTACTGACGCCAACGCGGTGCTGGACGCGAATGGGAACCTGAAGACGATTCCAGCCTTCGCCGCGGTGCTCGGCTTCGGCTATGACTGGACATCCACGCTGTCATCAAACTTCTCTTATGCCTATGGCTGGCTGGACACACCGGACACTCGAGACCCGCTGGCACTGAAGCGGGGCGGCATAGGCCACCTGAACCTGATCTGGAAGCCCAACGAAAACGGACATTTTTCCACGGGCGCGGAAATCATGTATGGAAAGACACGAGTGCAGAACAATGCCACTGGAGATGCGACGCGGCTGCAGCTAATGGCGAAGTTTGAGTTCTAGGTGACACGAAATGAGCCAGGCTGCGAATATCTCCTCTGTGGTAAACGGAGTTTTTGCCACACTGAAAACGTTATTGCAGCGTGTTGAACAATGGCCAATCACGCAAGAAATCGTAGGCCATTATTCTCAAACCCGGTCACGATGAGGTGACACAAGTGAAGCGACTAACCAACCTTTTTCGGCGGCAATCGCCAAAGTATGTCGCTTATTCGGGTCCGACATCACGACGGATCAGGACACACTGCAATCGGAGCTGCCATGTTGACTAACCGACTCACCCTCGCTCTGTGCTTCCTCCTGGGCACTCCATTGCTGGCCAGTTGCCAGCGCTCGGAGCCTGAGCGCGCCCCGCCCTCCCCTGTTGTTGGCGCGTCCGCCGTCGAGGTCGCCGATACGATCTATTTCGGCGGCCCCATCATCACGGTCGACGAGGCGGCACCCGCCGCCGAGGCCGTCGCCGTGCGCGCAGGTCGTATTCAGGCGGTCGGGACCATGGCAGAACTGGAGCCGCTCACCAGCCCTGATACGCAGCGGATTGATCTGAAAGGCCGCACCCTCGCCCCGGGCTTCGTTGATGGGCACATGCACATCAACGGCCTGGGCCTGCAGGCGATCGGCGCCAATCTGCTGGCACCGCCTGACGGAGAGGTACGATCCATCGACGACCTCGTCGAATCGTTGCAGCAGTGGGCCGGGGAATCCAACGATGACGAACGGATAGGCTGGATTTTCGGCATGGGCTTCGATGACGCCATACTGGAGGAGCGCCGCTTTCCAACCCGGGACGACCTGGACCGGGTCAGCACAGACAAGCCGGTGATGGCCATTCATATCTCGGGGCACTTCGCCTCGGTGAACAGCAAGGGGCTCGAGGTCATCGGCTATACGGCAGACACGCCGGATCCTGAAGGGGGTATTATCCAGAGGCGGCCGGGAAGTATGGAACCCAACGGCGTGCTAGAAGAACTGGCCGCCATTCCGGTGTACATGCGGGAAATTTCCCCGCGCACACCCGAGGACGCTCGCTACGTGATGGAACAAGGGCTGGAACTCGCCATGTCCTTCGGTTACACCACCGCGCAGGAAGGACGCGCCTTCGTCAATATCCATAACAATCTTGCCGCCTATGCCGATGCGGTGGGTTTTCCCATCGACGTTGTCAGCTATATCGACTACGCGGATCTCTCGCCTCTCTCCAGTGACTGGTATGGCAAGGGCTACCAGAACGGGTACCGCGTCGGCGGCGTGAAAGTCACCCTGGACGGGTCGCCCCAGGGGCGCACGGCCTGGCGCACGGAACCTTACTTACTGCCACCGGAAGGCCAGGGGCCCGACTACGCCGGCTACCCCGCCATCCCCGACGATCAGGTGGTTATCGATATCGTGGACCAGGCCTATCGCAATGGCTGGCAGGTACTTATGCATGTCAACGGCGACGCGGCAGTGGACCAGATGATCAGGGCGATTCGTCCGGCCCAGAAAAAGTACGGCCCCGGAGACCGCCGCCATGTGCTCGTCCACGGACAGTACACGCGCCTGGACCAGTTGCCGGAGATGGCGGAATTGCAGATCGTAGGCAGTTTCTTCCCCATGCACACGTTCTACTGGGGTGACTGGCACGTTGAGCTGATCGGCCCGGACAAGGCGCGGCATATTTCCCCAGTCCGCTCAGCCCTGGACCATGGCATTCCTATCACCAGCCACACGGACGCGCCGGTAGTACTGCCTAATCTCATGCAGGTGATGTGGGCCACGGTGAATCGGGTGACCCGGAGCGGCAAGATACTGGGCCCGGAGGAACGCCTGACCCCGGAGGAAGCGTTCAAGGCCGTCACTCTGTGGGGCGCCTGGCAACACTTCGAAGAAGACGAAAAGGGTTCTCTTACCCGCGGCAAACGCGCAGACCTGGTCATCCTGTCAGACAACCCGTTAACCATTGAGCCGATGCGAATCAACGACATCGTGGTGCTCGAAACGATCAAGGACGGGCAGACAGTCTGGCGCCGCGAGGCGCCCTGAGTTAACGGCTGCGGCCATGTCTTATTGGCCCTCACCCTCTTTCCCGGCAAGCGCTTGCGACAGTGGCCGCAAGAACCGGGTCAGCGGGGAACTGGGCACGGTTGAGTAATAGGCTATAACGATGCCCTCCTCCGGTAATACGTATAGCCCCTGCCCGAACATCCCGCCCTTGAACATGCCGCCATCGGCATACACCGCGTCCCACTGGCGTGAATTGCGATGCGCAGTATCGCCAGCCGGCAACACTCAAGCTTGTTGTGAATGGACAAACTTGCGACTGGAAGAGATGGACTGAACAGGCGTCAGGTTCCATGCGCCGCTTCGCACCAGTGCCGTTGCCGGCGAGTTTTGTATGAATCAATTGGCTCCATGTCGTCCCGCTAACTGGCGCTACCTTGTGCCCGGGAAATTGTTAAGGTTTAGTCTGGCGTGGTAACGGCTTGAACGAGGTAGCCCTGTGAGTGAGTGTCAATGACTTCCCAGACGATTATTCTGGTAGGTGTGTGTCTGTATGTGCTGCTGATGCTCGGTGTGGGCATGCTGGCGGCGCGAAGGTCCTCCTCCATGCAGGACTTCGCCGTGTCCGGGCGCAAAATGTCTCTCTCGGTTTGCTCTATTTCGATAGTCGCGACCTGGTTCGGCAGTGGGCCCATGATGGGCTCCGCAGCAGCTGCCTACGCCGGACGAACCCTGGAAGTGCTTCGCGACCCGCTTGTCTCCGGCGTGTCGCTGTTCATTGCCGGCTTTTTTTTCGCGCGCACTTATCGGCGCTCCCGGCGCACCACCAGTATCGAATTTACTGAAATCAGGATCGGCCCACTCGCCGGCGTTATCGCTTCATTCGTCAACCTGATTGCCGGGACCATCTGGCTCGGTGGCGTGCTGTTCGCATTTGGCGTGGTTTTCGAAACCCTGACCGGCCAACCCGCCGCGCTGGGTATTCTGGGCGGCACCCTGGTGATCGTGGTCTACACCATGTTCGGTGGCCTGCAGGCGGTCGCGGCAACCGATGTTTTGCAGATGGTGTTTATCGTTGTTGGCGTAATGATCCTGTTTTTCGTGGTGCTCGGTGACAGCGGCGGCTGGAGTGAAGTGGCGCCACAATTGCCGGCCCATGCGTTCGATTTCACCCCGCAGGGTAGTTCCTTTAAAGACTGGTTTGACTATTTACAGGTCTGGTTCAGTTCCGGCCTGGTGGCGATTGGCACGATGTCTCTGGTGCAGCGGGCGATGGCGGCCAGGGATGAGTACGTGGCCCAGAATGCGTTTTACATCGGCGGCTGCGTTTACCTGGTTTTCGGCATGATTCCCGTCACCCTGGGTTACATCGCAACGGTCGCCATGCCGGGGGTCGAGGATGCGAATGCGATCATCCCGTTGCTGGCGGTAGAGCATCTGCATCCGGTTCTGGTGGCGATTTTCGTCGGTGCGGTGGTGTCTGCGATTATGAGCACCTCTGACAGTATCCTGCTGGGCTGCGGCACAATTATTTCTGTGAACCTGCTACCGCGAGTCCATGCCGCGCCCAGTGAAGAACTCAAGCTCAGGGTGGCGCGCTGGTCAGTGCCCTGCATGGCTGTCATTGCACTGTATACAGCGTTCAATACCGCGACCGTGATATCAGCGATCGCCGCTGCCATATCCCTGGGTTTCGCCGGTTTGACGGCGCCGGGCATCCTGAACATCTGGTGGCCACGACTGACCAGCGCGGGAGGCTATTGCGGCATCTTTTCAGGTTTCGCCACCTTCGC
Organism: Pseudohalioglobus sediminis; assembly: GCF_008370495.1. GTDB lineage: Bacteria > Pseudomonadota > Gammaproteobacteria > Pseudomonadales > Halieaceae > Halioglobus. The sequence continues at coordinate 115,769 of NZ_VTUX01000001.1, forward strand.
CCTACTGAAATTTACGCATCCGGATTGGCCGGCAGATTTTATCGGCTTCTGGGTATCACTGCTGGTGACGGTAATTGTGTCGCTGGCCACCCAACAGTCATCGCCGCCGCGGTTGCTGACGGATGTCGATGGCCAGCCGCTAGACCTGTCTGATCGCCTGGGTACCTTGCCACTGTTGCAGGATAAAAGCGGTAACTGATCCCGGGTGCAGGGTCTGAACCCGGCTTCTGGCATGTGGGTCTATCGGCTTACTGCTTTTGCCAAGGCCTCGAAAGCCGCCGCCTGCACTGCCCAGTCGTGTTCTGTGCTGGCCTGTTCACGGGCACTTTGCTGGGCAATCACTACCTGTCGCCCCGGATCGATTGATATGGTCTGTCCGAAAATGCCCATGGCTCGGTAGACCCCCTCGCCTCCGAGCCACCACTGATAGCCGTATCGCTCATTCGCGGAACTGCCCTCGGTGGACAATGTCATCCAGTCTGCCGGCAGTATCCTTTCACCGTCTGGCAAGGCGCCGCCACGCAGTGCAAAAAGGCCTATACGCCCGTAGTCACGCAGTGTGGCGCCAAGGCTGCTGCCACCGTATTCGCCGCCTCCCGGGCTCACCAGTTGCCAGTGCGCATCATGTTCCATACCGAATGGCTGCCAGATCTTGTTACTGAGATAGGTAGAGAGATTGTTGCCTATAGCAGCCCGCAACAGGTTGCCCACCAGGTGGGTCTCCGCCGTCGAGTAATTGAAGCGTTCGCCCGGTGGGGCCAGGCGTTGCTTTTGCTTTAGATGGCGGTATAGGGACAGCGTATGCCAGTAAACAGTGTTGATATCAGCGGCGGGGTCCGAGTAGTTCTCGTCCCAGGCCACACCGGAGGTCATCTGCAGGATGTGCCGGATGGAAACGCCTTCATAGGCAGAGCCCTGCAAGCGCGGTAGATAGTCACAGATTGCTTCATCCACGCTGTCGATGTAACCGTCTTTTATCGCGGCGCCCACCAGCATGGAGGTTATGGACTTGGTCACCGACCAGGATAACCATCGGGTCTGTTCCGTATTACCAAGCCCGTAGCGCTCATAGCGAATGACGCCATCCTTGATAACGAGTAGGCCCGCGGTATTGTAATCCCTGAAGTAGTCATCGATGGTCAATTGTTGACCCTGGTACTCGAAAGCGATGCTGCCCAGGTCCTGCAGGGCGTACGGCAGCGCAAGCGTTTGCGTTCCGCGGCGCACAGTCCTCACCGGGTAAAGCAGCTCCTGATTGCGAAATCCGGCTACTTTCTCCTCAACACGCCAGAACAGGATGTCTTCAGCCGCGCCCAGGTGGCTGTGGTCTTCCCGGGGATCGATGTAGGGTGCCTGGGCGCTGGCTGCATGGGCCAGCAGGCTGGCGAAGAGAAGACAGATCAGTATGCGCATGGGCTGGCGCTCAATCTATCCGGGGGTCAATGCCCCGACTCTCCAGGACTTTTATCAGTGGCGAGAGCGGGTCCCTGAATTTACGCCACTTTGCGACCGAACTGGTGTAAACCGGCTGCCTTACCTGGGTGGCGCTAGCGGTGGTAGATGGCTGCTGCTGGGTATGGAAATCGAGACAGGCCGGTTCCAGGGCCAGCCCGCAGTGTGCCAACAGTTGCTCCGTCTGGGGCTCGAAATCTGTCACCAGGGCCTCGTAAGACTGGTTATAGATCAGCCCCGGCATGGCCTGATGCCAATGTGCCATTAACTGACGGTACGCCGCGTAATACTCACCCAACTCTTCCAGGTGATAAGAGAAGGGATAGGCGTCGGCGAACAGGGTCTTGTAAACAGCAAAACAGGTATCGAGCGGGTGCCGTTCCAGATGCACGATTTTTGCCTGCGGCAGCGCCATGTGAATCAGGCCAACATAAAGAAAATTCAATGGCATTTTGTCGATGAAGCGCTCACTGCTTCCAGTGACAGGCCTGGTGCTGTCAATGTACTGCTGCCCGAGCAGGCTAAAGTCCAGTTGCGTGCTGGCGACAACGCGATCAAGTTTGGAGACATCCGCAGCGGCCTTGTCAGCAGGGAGGTATTTTCTCGCCGCCTTACTCATTTCCAGGGCGAAGTTGTTCAATTCACCCGCACTGGATACGGACGAGTGACTGGCAAAAATGCGCTCGACCAGTGTGGTACCCGTGCGCGGCATTCCGAGGACGAAAATAGCCTCCTCATTGGCGCAGTCGCCCTGATGCGCTTGAATAAACTCGGCGTCATAGTGCGCTGCGATCTCACGCATGGTTGCGACATCCCCTGACACATCGTAGCGCATGCGTTGCCGGCGCGCGGCTGCGCCGGCAGCCAGGTGCTGGAAGGCTTGCTGCCATTGCTGCAGGTCTTCGTATTCCTTGGCCAGGCTGAAATTGAGTTGTACGCGGGCGTTGTGATCTTGCGGGTAGCGATCAAGTGCGGCATGCAGCGATGCCAGGTTATTGCGCCCGGTGGTTTGCGTGCGCAGGTCTGAGCGCAGTTTATACGCCTCGAAGTCTCGCGGGTTGAGGCTTATGGCATTCTGCAAGGCCTGTTCCGCCGCATTGAAATTACCGAGAAAGCGGTGGACGCTGGCCAGGTTGTAATGATGCTCGGATTGGTCCGGCTCCAGCCGGATCGCCCGCTGGTAGTGATGCAGAGCCCTCTCATGGTGATTGAGACGGGACAGTTGCAGGGCCAGCTGAGCGCACTGGAAGCCACTGCTGAGATCAAGCTTATCCAGTTTCTCGACAATTGGCCGCGCTGCCCTGGTGTCGCCTGCGCGCATCAGGCAGGCTGCTTTTTGCAGCTGCCAGCGGGGATTGTCGGGTTCCAGGGCGATAGCCTTGTCTATGGCATGCACTGCCCCCCGGGCGTTACCGACCCTGGCAGCCAGCTGGCTGGCTGTGTACCACCCCGAGGCGAAGCCAGGAAACTGCCTGTTTAACTGGCGACAGCTGATAATCGCCTGTTTGGTGTTGCCCTGGCCGACTGCTGCCAGCACCCTGGCTTCCAGTTGCTGCGGGCCGGTACCGGCTTTGCTGCTGATTTCCATGTTTCAATTATGCGCAAGCATGTAAGTCATGGCCATAAAAAAACCGGGCACAAGGCCCGGTAAGCTCAACCACTCCAGGTAGGGCGGAGTGGCCCGCATGCCTAGAAGCGATAGCTGGCCGCCAGCCCGATAGTGCGCGGCTGTGTAATCATCTGCCGGTTACCATTGCCATACCAGTTCTCAAAGGTGCCCGTATCAAAGCTCCAGTAGCCACTGGGGAAGGCACCCGTGACACCCTCTTCATCACCCAGGTTTTTACCGTAGAGCGTGACATCCCAATTCTCGGTGATCAGGCCCAGGGAGGCACCGAACAGCCAGAAGTCATCGTGAGTCTGTGCTTGCGGTGAATCCGCGTCGATGAAGTTCTCGGATTCTGACTGGTAGTAGGCGTTGACCCTGCCCACCATGTCCATTGCGCTGGACAACTGCCAGGTGTAGTCCATAGAGCCGCTGAAGACGTTTTCAGGCGTACCGGGAAGCGTGGAGCCATCAGGCGCGATGAGTTCCCCGGTCTGGGTACTGAAGAAATCCTCTTCCAGTTCGGCTTTCACGTAGGTATAGCCCAGGTGATAGCCCAGGGCATCTGTCAGGTAGCCATTGAGTTCGAGTTCGATACCTGAGGTAGAGGCTTTATCGCCATTTTCGGCCATGTAAAAGCCCCACCAGGAAGAGGTGGTATTCAGTTGCGGGTCTTCCCAGTCAACGTAAAAGACCGAAACGGTATAGGCCATACGCTCGGTTTGACCTTTGAAGCCGAGCTCATAGTTGCTCACTGAATCGGAATCGTAGCTGCGAATCGCTTCCGCGTTGGGCTCGCCAAAATTATCCCCATTGTCGAGACTGGGAATCGCGTTGGCACCACCGCGACGATAGCCCTCGGAGTAGGTGCCATAAACCATGCTGGCATCACTGATATCCCAGGACAGGTTTAGCTTGACCAGAATATCGTCGTCCTCGTCCCGCGACTGTGGCACAGGATCAGATGTGGCGTTAATGCCCAGTGGAAAACCCATAATCGTGTCGTTGACGGTTTCGTTATCAAACCAGCGCAGACCACCTGTCAAGCGCAGGGCGTCAGTGAAGTTGTAGGTAAGCTCGCCGTACACGGCAAGCTCCTCAAAGGTGACATCGCGACGGTATTCAAAATCCCGTTCACTCAGCTCAGGATAGACCTTGGGCCAGAAGTTATCGCAGACCGGGTCACCCGTTTCAGCACAGGTTACGCTGAACTCATTCATTCCGGGGTTCCAGCTGTTCTGGTAGACAGTCTGGTCCTGGTCAAGATAGAAGGCACCAACCAGCCAGTCGAAGTTGGCAATGGATTCGTTTGACACCAGGCGCAGTTCCTGGACAAAGGCTTCGTCTTTGTAGCCGCGTTCCGCGCGCTGGGCTGGCCGCGGCCAGCCGCTATAGCCAAAAGCGGTAATCCAGTCGCGGCTGTTCTCGGGAATTTCCTCACCACCACTGACCCAGAGGCCGCCGTTGTCGCTGTCGCCTTCACCTTCATGATCGTACCAGGACGAGTTCGAGGTCAGGGTGGCGAAGCCAAGGTCCCATTCCACGTCCAGGCTGAACAGGTCCACATCGCGTTCAGACGGCTCCAGCAACACCTGGCCGCTCTCATGATCGTCGTACTCAAAATACAGGTCGGAATCTACCGGCTGGTTGTTATTGCCCTCGGTAACTGCACGGCGGGCACCGATCTCATCTTCCTGATGATGATAGCTGGCAAGTATGCTCAGGTTATCGGTAATGTCCCAGGCGGCGGCCACACGCGCGTAATCGATAGTAACGTCGTCAGCATCCTTCTTGTTGCGATAGCATGAACCGTTATTCAGCACCGCGTCGTCAGCGGCCTCCCGGGGGCTTACACAGCCATCGGCAGTGGCTACCAGAGGCTCGCCAAACTCGTTGAGCTGGTAGGCGTTGACGTAATCAATAATACCGTCGTTATCAATACGCCCGATTGAACCGCGCACGGCAAACGAGTCACCCATTGGAATATTGATCATGCCGTAAAGATCGGCGTTGTTGCCGTCAGAACCGGAGGTCTCGCTGTAACCCGCGCTGACCTGTCCTTCGAAACCGTCCGTTGTCGGTTTGTTGGTGATGTAGCGTACGGTGCCGCCGAGCGAGCCTGATCCGTACAGCGTGCCCTGAGGGCCGCGCAGCACTTCCACCCGCTGGATGTCACGAAGCACGAAGTTGGCAAACAGGGGCGTGTTGTCAACATAGGTCGAGACCGTAGGCACCGCGTTCAGTGCGATGTCACCATTGAGGCCGTTGTCCACGTTCAGGCCTCGAATGATGATGCTGTTGACGGTGCCGGAATTGCGATAACCACGATCGACAACCGAAACGCCCGACATCGCGCGCAGCAATTCTGCCTGGTCAGTGATCTGCAGCGCTTCAATCTCCTCTCCGGCCATCGCAGAGATGTTGTAGGGTATATCCTGCATTGACTGCTGCCTCGCTGAAGCAGTCACGATTACCTCTTCCAGTGTCGTGTTCTGTGCCAGCGCAGCCGTAGCAGTCAGCGTGGTCGCAGTGCTGATGGCAGTGGCCAGCAGTTTCTTGCTGAATGTGCGATTTGGTTTCATGTATCCCCCAGAGTGCCGTTATTTAAGTCGTTTGAGACCCTTTGCATACGGTTTTTATTGCTTGCAGATAAACTACCCAACCCGCCTGCTCACAAGTAGGGCCAATTGACCCTCGCTTATTAGTCCAGTTTGGCGCCTTTCGCAGACGGCTTGACCAACGGGCCCAGCTCAGCCATCGCGCCTTCCGGCAGCGCGCCGGAGTAGACAGGAAAATCAATGCTGGCATCGCGAAAGCTCTTCAAGGGCTGGCCTAAACCATTGACCCCGCGTTCACGCACTCGCCTGACGAGGCCGAGATCCAGTTCCAATGGGAAAGTCTCGGCAAGTTCGCTGGCCTGGTGAACGATGTTGCCATCGGGGGCAACGACTATGGATTTACCGTTGCCCAATGCGCCTGCCACATTTACATTGAATACGTAGCACTGGTTGCTGACAGCGTTTGCCCGCGCCAGACAGAGCTCAAGGTCCCTGTCGGTGGTGTTGGTCATGGTAGGACAGAGGATAACCTCAGCGCCCATCCAGGCCATTTGCCTCACCGTCTCCGGGAACCACTGGTCATAACAGATGTTGAGCCCGAAACGGCCAACATCCGGCACATCGAATACCAGGAATTCAGTGCCGGGCCGCACACCCTCTTCATAAGGGCAGAAAGGAAACATTTTCCGATAACGACCGACGACCGTCCCCTGTGGCTCGATCACCAGGGCGGTGTTGTACACCTTGTCGCCATCTTTTTCGTAGACGCTGCCGGGGACCAGCCAGATGCCGAGATCGCGTGCTATGCGGCAGTAGAATTGTTCAATTTCACCAGGCAATGCCTGGGCAAAGGATTTCTCTGTGCCGAAACTGGCGAGTTCGCCCACCACCACCATCTGCACCCAGGGGAAAAGTCTGAGCGTACTTTCGATCTCCTTCTGGATGAGATAGCGATTGTCCTTGCCAGATATTTCCAGCTGCAGCCCGGCGACGGCGAAGTGACTCATGAGCCAGTCTTCCTTAAATGCGAGTAAATAGTTCGATGATTGAATTTAATGAAAAACGGCGCCGCGTAGATAGGGCCAGTTATCAGGTCGTGTTTAGGCCAGTTGTTGCATCGTGCGCTTCGCCATCAGGAATGTGCTGGGGGATGTAGCGATCAATCAGCCAGCCGTCCTCATCGAACAGCTTTATCACACTGCCTTCACGGCGCACATCGTAGATCCCGGTCTCGCCCCAGGCCCAGCGCCCCCACTGGCGGTGCCAGCGATCACCTTCAATCCACCAGTGGCCCTGGTCCACGTCCTCAGCAGCGTAGCCGGCCTTGCCGATCAGTGATCCGTCATCGCAGATCTCGATAGTGCAGGGATCACCGTAGGCAATGACGCTGACCATGACTTTCCCCGCGAGCGCGTCGTGTAACGCGCTGCCCACCAGGTGCTCACCCCTGGCGTTGTCGAAGGTCTCGGTTTTATTTTCAGTCAGATCGTGAAACAGGTCCCGCAGCGCCAGCACGCCATCACGTATGCGCTCATGAGGAATACTGGTCACCCCCATGCGGAAACAGTTTTTGGGTGCGTTGGAGGTGGCATAATAGTGGTCTACCGGTTCGATCAATATGCCGCGCTTTGCGGCTTCTTCTGCCACATACTTGACGTCCAGGTCCTCCGGCCCTCGCACCCAGAGGGAGGTACCGCCCTGGGCGGGTGCCATTTCAACATAAAACAACATGTAGTAATTCAGCGCCCGGCGCAGGGCAATCCAGCGTTGCTCAAAGATGCGATGCATGTGCATGAGAAAGCTGTCGTAATGCCCCAGTGAAAGGAAAAATGCCGCCGTGCGCTGATTATTCAGTGGCGGATGGCGAACCATCAGCCGCCGCAGCTTACGGGCCTCATCAATCACCTCCGGCGCAGCCACCATGAAGCCAAGCCTCAGTCCGGGTGACAGGACTTTTGACAGACAGGACACGTAGATCACCCGATCTTCCCTGTCCATGCTGCGCAAAGCAGGATGGGGAGACGTCAGGTAGTTACTCTCAAATTCGAAGTCGTCCTCAATAATCAATGCGTCGTTGCGGCCGGCTGCAGCAAGCAGGGCCTGCCGCCTCTCCATGGACATGGTTACCGCCGTCGGCGTCTGGTGGCTGGGGGTGACGTAGATGAGCTGGCAGTCGTCCAGGCGCTCATCGACAACAAGGCCCTGTTCGTCTACCGGCTGGTAGATGATGGGTGCGCCGCGCTGTGCAAGCAGCCGACGCATGCCCGGGTAGCCCGGCTCCTCAACTGCTACCGCCACCTGTGTGTCAACCAGCAGCTGGGCGACCAGATAGAGCGCCTGCTGAGTACCCACGGTCACCAGTATCTCTTCCGGACGCGCCTGAATACCCCGACGTGGCAGGATGCGGGTGCGAATCTGCTCGATCAGCACCGGGTCGTCGATGTCGCCCGTCTCCCCTGCCCAGGCATTGATCTCCCTGACCCCCAGCGCGAGCCTGCTCGCCTCTCGCCACTCTTTGACCGGATACAGGGAATGATCGAACTGGCCCTCCAGGAACGGGTAGGGGTATTGCTGCCAGTTCGGCGGACACGTGAACTCCTGCGATGGCGCCAGTGAGCCCCTGAAGCGCATACGCCAGCGCGAGCTGGCTTCCCGCCGGCGCTTCTGGAACTTTTCCGGCGCTACCTGGCCCGCCTTGATCTCCTCGTTAACATACAGGCCACTGCGCTCCCGGCTGACGAGGTAGCCCTCATCCACCAATTGCTGGTAGGCCAGTACGACCGTGTTGCGGGCAACCCCCAGGTGTTCCGCCAACTTACGTGAGGAGGGAAGGCGCTGCCCCTCGGGGAAATTGCCCAGGGTTATCGCCTCCACCAGCTTCTGGCGGATCTGGGCCTGCAGATTGAGTGTAGATTCGGGGTCGAGGTAAATGATGGCTTCGCTCATGCGCGGATTTTAACTCACGCAAGAGTTCGATTGCATCGACAAACTGGCGCGTTTGTCAGCGCCCTGCCCGTGGCTGTGCGAGTAAGGGCTTTATACGCTGCCCCGGCACTTGAAGTGCCGGGGCCTAGCCCTCACCCTCTTTCCCGGCAAGCGCTTGCGACAGTGGCCGCAAGAACCGGGTCAGCGGGGAACTGGGCACGGTTGAGTAATAGGCTATAACGATGCCCTCCTCCGGCAATACGTATAGCCCCTGCCCGAACATCCCGCCCTTGAACATGCCGCCATCGGCATACACCGCGTCCCACTGGCGTGAATTACCCAGCGGCGTTTCACCGAGATAGGCGCTGAAGCGCTCACCATCGCCTTTCATGAAAACCTCGTGGCTGTGATGCGGCCTGGCGATACGCGCCCGTGCGGCATCGGACACCACCTGGCGGTCTGCAACCAGTGACCAATAGGGTGTATAGAGCAAACCGTAACGCGCCAGGTCACGCAGCCGCGAGGACACAATACCGTGTGCCAGGGCCATGCCATCCGGCGCGAGATGCACCTGCAGCGGGCCCTCAGCGCGTACGTGGGACCAGACCCGCTCGTCGAAAGCGTCCGGCCAACTCTGCCCGGTTACGGCTTCGGCAATGAATACCAGCATCTGGGTGATACCCGAGCTGTACTCGAATACCTGTCCGGGTGCTCCCGTGCGCTCCGCATCTTTCAAGATCTCGCGCACCGTCTCGACCTTGCCATGCTTGTAGGCTTCCCCGAACTCGGCGAGATAGTAACGCGTCGCCGTCGAGTCCGGTTCCTGCCGTGTCTGCACACTGTCGTGAGTATCGGTACCCGGAACCATGTCCAGCAACTCAATGATGCGCACCGCGCCCAGTGCGGTACCGGCAAAGTCAGGCAGGTGCTCGGCGACGCTATCCGTCTCGGCAAGCTTACCCTCATCAATCAGCTGTTCTATGAGCAACGCCGCGGTGGGTTTGGCCACTGATGCCCAGAGATGACTGTCCGCCGGCTTCAGGCCCGGATAAGCCTCGTAGACCACCTCGCCGCGGCGCAGGACAATGATGGCCTTGGTGGCCGAACGTGGATCATTGATCGCTTCGGCCAGGGTCATGGTGCCCAGGTCGGTCTTCGCGCTCACTTTATCGAGTTTCCCGGCCCAGGCGCTTTCGTTGCGCTTGAAGGTGTTTGCAGGAAGCCGGTTGGGAAGCACCGCCGTGCGCATGGTGCGGGCGATATTCTCGCTCCACCAGGAGGTGATATCGCCGCCGCCAAGCAGTTGTCTATAGCTCGTGGCGCTGGCATAGCGCTGGCTTTCTTGCAGCGAATAACCGTCGCGAGAATCTTTCACATCCACGGCCAGCGCCGTCAGCGGCGTGATGGCCACCAGCACTAGCGGGACGAACACCCTGAATACTGAATGCATTGTTATCTCCTGTTAAACCAGTGTGGGGTAACCGGGCGATTACACAGGCTGCAGGCACTGGTGACTGACATGCTTGACGTAATCTTTCGCCGCTTCGCGAAAACGGGTCATGTGGCTTGCCTGCAGATGGGCCTGGAGGCTTTCCAGGCTCGCCCAGGCTTCCACCAGCGTAACGGTGCTGGGGCGCAACTCCACCTGGGTAGGCAATCCCGTAGCGATATCCACCATGGGCTCATAGGCCAGGCACCCGTCCTCAGCCTTAACCGTTGCAACCGTCTCGTGCAACAGGGACAGAAAATCCTGCAGACGGTCCGGCAAGACTTCGACCGTCGTCACTACCTGAATCATGTGCCTTCCCCCGTGGGTAGGTTTTGTGTGGCCAGTGCCCCGGCCTCAGTATTGCCTGAAGTCGGGTTTACGCTTTTCGGCGAAGGCAGCCATGCCTTCTTTCTGGTCCGGTGTGCTGAAAAGTCCGTGGAAAAGGCGGCGTTCGAGTTTCAACCCGGGTATCAACGGCGTTTCCGCCTGCTGGTTCACCGCTTCCTTGCCCGCCAGCACGGCCAGGCGCGGGTTACTTGCGATCACGGTGGCCACTGCCATGGCCTCTTCCATTAATTGGCCATCGGCAACGACGTGAGAGATCATACCGATGCGTTCGGCTTCTTCCGCCTTGATATTTTTCCCGGTCAGGATGTAGTACATCGCCTTGGCCTTGCCGACCGCGCGCGTCAGCCGGGCAGGACCGCCGGCGCCTGGAATAACACCCAGGGTCACCTCTGGCAGGCCGAACCGGGCCGTGGTATCGGCAATGATAATGTCGCACATCAGTGCGATTTCAGTGCCACCCCCGAATGCGAAACCTCTCACCGCCGCAATCACCGGCTTGCGCAGCTCGGCCACTTTGTCCATATATGCGGCCAGGTCCGTGAGGTAGGCGCTCTCGAAATCCTGCGACGCGATCCACTTCAGGTCGGCGCCGGCACAGAAGGCCTTGTCATCGCCCGCAAGGACCATACAGCCGATGCTGTCGTCAGCGTCAAACGCCATCAAGGCATCCGTCACCTCAATTGCCACCTCCTCATTCAATGCATTCATTGCTTGCGGACGGTTGAAGGTCACTACGCCGACGCTGCCTTTGCGTTCGGTTTTCATGTACTTGAAATCGCTCATGATGAATTCTCCGCTGTTGAATAAACTAGCCTGTCTAGCGCGGCAAGCCGACCGCCCGCGCCTCTGCCATTGCCCGCACGTCCTCTTCGCTGTAGCCCAGGTCCATCAGCTCAGACAGGGTGTGTTCGCCGATCCCCGGTGGCTTTCTCGGTTTGACCTTGTCGATACCTTGCGCCTGAATCTGGATCGGGCTGTCCACGGTACGGATACCGTCCGTGCCCTCAACTTCCGGGAAACAGCCGTTGGCGATCATGTGCTCGTCGCGGGTGCATTCCTCAGTCGTCTGCGTCACGCTGAAATTCACATGGCCTTTTCTCAGAATCTCGGCAATGGCAGAAAGATCATGCGCTCCGATAATTTTCTGTATCTCGTCGAACAGCACCTGGTGGTTCTGGTAACGCCGCTCCGGGGTGCTGAATCGCTCATCGCCCTTCAGGTGATCAGCCCCCAGGGCATCGAGACAGTTTTCGAAGTTTGCGGGATTGAGTTCCACGATAATGATGAAGCGGTCGTCCCGGGTCTTGTAGGTGCCCGCGGTGACCGGGTTGGGCCATTCCGTGCGCCGGTACTTCTGTATCGGTGGCGCTCCCACCAGCGTCGACTGCAGCATGCTCGAGTTAATCCAGAGCCCGTTGCTCATGAGAGACGTTGACACCTTTGACCCCTCGCCTGTGCGCTCCCTATGGAACAGGCCGGTCATGACCGCGCTGAACAGTGAGGTCGCCGTGGCCAGGTCGCCGGCACTGGCAGGCAGCACTGCCGGGTCCCCGCCCTTGGGTCGCATTTCCTCCATGAGACCGGTGCGGGCATACAGCGCGGTCATGTCATAACCGGGTGCGTCCTTGTCGGGTCCCTGGGAACCAAAGCCATTTACCCATGCGTAAATAACTTTTGGATTAACCGCCTTGATGTCTTCGTAGGTGTGCTTGAGTTTTTCCTGCACCTGGCGTGGCGAATTGGTGAGAAACACGTCCGCTGTGGCAGCCAGCTTGTGCAGGGCTTCCTGCGCTGCAGGCACGTTCAGGTTCAGGGCGACCGACTTCTTGGTCCGGTTCTGAATGAACGTGGTATAAGGCACATCACTTGGCGGCATGGGCACCACCTTGTGACCGTATCGCCATAGATCTCCGCTGGATGGCTCTACCTTGATTACTTCGGCCCCTAGATCTGCGAGGATCACGGTTGCGGACGGCGCCGCGGCCATCGCGGCGACTTCGACTACTCTGATACCTTCCAGTATTCCACCCATAAGACTCTACTCCTGGTTATTCGCTTCAGTGCTCGCATTATTATTTCCACAAGGCCGCGGGCTTCGCTTGCTTTGAGAGGACATGACGCGCCAGCCCTTTATTATCAGTGCTTTCATCCCTGTCCGCTCATATCAAGCACGGTAAACAGCAAATCGGAACAATAACGCTGCAAACATTCACCTCGGATCGGTAGCGCGTTCGATTGCCACGGACTGACATGCTGCTAAACCATCGCATGCCTGGGAGCACGCAGGTTGCGCACAGCATCGAGCCAGTCGGCGGCGATTACCCTTTGCCGGCAACCCGATACTGGAATAAGAATAGAGGGCTGGTCAGTTGATAGAATATCTGGGTTTGTTGGGCGGTGTCGCGCTCCTTGTCTGGCTTGCCCTGCGAGGTGTCAACATCGTACTGGCGGCGATACTGAGTTCGCTGCTGGTGATTGTGACCAATGACCTGCCGCTCGCTCGCGGTATCACCGAGTATTTTTCTTTCGGGCCCCTTGGCGCCTTCACCTTTGCGGGGAAGTTTTTCCTGTTGTTTACCGCCGGGGCCGTATTCGGTCGCGTCATGGGCGACAGCCACGCCGCCGCCAGTATCGCGCTGGCGCTGGTCAAACGGCTGGGGGCTCACCGCGCCCTGTGGATTACCACCCTGTCCTGCGGCCTGTTGACCTATGGTGGTGTGGTGGCGTTCGTGGTCATTTTTGCCATGTATCCCCTCGGGCTGCGGCTGCTCAAGGAGGCGGATATTCCCAAGCGCCTGTTCTGCGCGGCACTGGCCCTGGGCGCTGGCACTTTCACCCTTACCGCCCTTCCCGGCACCCCCTCGGTACAGAACGTGATTGCCGCCGTGGCGTTGGAAACTGACCTCTTCGCCGGCGGCTGGCTGGGTTTGATGGGGGCTGCGATCATGTTCGGCGGCGGCATGTGGTATCTGGAACGCCAGCGTTTGCTGGCTGCCCTGAACGGAGAGCACTTCGTACCCGGCCCACTGGATCGCATCGCCAACGCCGCTGAAGACGACGCGCAACACCCAGCGGCTGCCGTCGCCATCATGCCCCTGGCGCTGGTGCTGTTGACGATCATGCTGCCTCGCCTGTTCACGGGCGTCCTGGATGAGGCCACACTGTCATCAGCCGCCTGGCCATTCGAGCTGCTGCGCTTTGCCTCCAGCCAGCCCATCGTCTGGCCCTGTATCGCACTGGCGCTCGGCACCCTGCTGGCGATCGCCCTGTTTCCGCTGGTGCGACGCGATGCACTGGTGATTGCCGGCAATGGCGCACAGGATGCCATGCTGCCACTGGTCAACACCGCCGCAGTCATCGGCTTCGGGGGCGTGGTGACCCACACCGTCGGTTTTGAAAGTTTTACCCGGGTTATGCTGGACTTCGGGCTGCCGCCGCTACTGTCGATGTTTACCTCGGTGAGCCTGGTATCGGCGATCACCGGCTCTTCTTCCGGTGGTCTGCAGATATTCATGGAGACCATGGCACCGGCCTATCTTGAGATGGGCATCAGTCCCGGCGCGCTGCACCGCATTTCCATCATGGCCAGCGGTGGCTTCGACTCGCTGCCACACTGTGGCGCCATTGTCGCGATGCTGACGATTACCGGCCTCACCCACAAGGAGGCTTACAGGGATGTTGGCATGATCACGGTGGTGATCCCCGTGTTCGCCACCCTGTGCGTGATGGGCGTGGTGGCCCTGCTCTGATGGCCCTGTTAGATGGCGACCTGTGTTGCCGGGCCATATTGCCGGAATTAGTTGCCGGAATTAGTTGCCGAGCGCATGGGTCGAGAATCTATGCGCCGGGGTTCAAGAAACTTTTCGCGTCTGCGCGGGCAGGCTACAGGCCGTGAGAGGGTTAAGGTAATGCTGGATATATTGTGTCGTAAAACCAGTCGTGGCGACCTGCACATCAGCCAGGCCGAACGCTATTTGGCCAGGGGCGAATGGGGCAGGGCCAGAATGGCCGTTGAAGAAGGATTCGCCAAAGGGCGCCTGTCAGAACCCGAAAGAGCGCGACGCCTGCTGCAGGATATCTGTGCCCGCCTCGGTGTTACGGAAACGTTTCCGCAGTAGGGAGTCAGGACCTGCCGGTGGCAGACAGCACTTACCTGCTTAATCCTTTGCGGTAAACTGCTGCAGCGCCTCCTCGTCACCGGTCTTGCTGAGGGCCCTGGCATGTGCCGCTCTGCAAGGAGTGGTCTTGGCTGCCGCTTCTTCACAGTAGCCTTCGGTAGATGAGTGAACCGGAGCCCGCACCTTCATTAACCCAGCAAGAGCCGCACGCAGCATGGACCTGAATCCATCAATGGTTGCCACCCTGTTCGGCCTGACCGCCAGCAGTTTTGTCGCCACCAATCTCGACAACCTGTTATTGCTTGTTGTACTCCAGGGTGCCAATCCGGGCGCGCGTGCCGCCGTGCTGCTGGGTTACCTTGGTGCCGCCATCGCGCTGCTATGCGTCGCGGCCCTGGGGCTTGCCCTGGGGACAGTGGTGGAACCCGACCTGCTCGGCTACCTTGGGCTGATACCCCTGCTGTTCGGTCTGCGCATGCTCTACATGGCCTGGCTGCGGGAGCGACATCCCGAAATTGGAATCGATACGCTGGCGGGTCGCTCTCGCTGGAGCATCTGCAGCGGCACCCTGATGCTGATGGCCGGCAACAGCGGAGACAGCCTGGCCGTGCTGCTCCCCCTGCTGGCGGAGACCGGGGCTGGGGGGCAGTGGTTTATCGCCAGTAGCTACCTGATGCTGGCAGTAGTGTGGATTGCGCTAGCGGGGATCCTGATCAACTACCGCGCACTGGCCGAGTGCATAGAGCGGCGCGGGGAGAAGATAGTCCCCTGGATAATGATCGGTGTCGGCCTGTATATTCTTCTGGATACCCCGACGGACAGCCTCGGCTGAAACCGCAGGGCTCCCGGTTGCCGGCAAGAACAGGCAGGGGTCACCTGCTTAATCGCTCGCACCAACCTTGCCACAGCGCTTCGCCCTTACGGGTTTCGTTTTTCCACAAACAGCACGTGATGGGCGACAAGGACCACCTCGCCCTTTTGATTGGTGGTGACTTTCTCTTCCGTGATCAGCCCGTGGGTGGATTTCTTGGGATGATCCTTTTTCTCGATAATGGTCACATTGACCTTGATGGTATCACCCGCGAACACGGGGACCGGAAAGCGAATTTTGTCGTAACCGTAAGACATACCGTGGGGGTTGAGCGGCTCTCCCTGGAGACAGAGCCCGGTAGTGATACTGAATGTCGCATTGCCGTGAATGATAGGCTTCTTGAACGGCTGCGTCTTACACCACTCGGCATCCGTATGGTGCGGCATCCAGTCGCCGGAATGCATAGCGTGCACGACAATATCGGTTTCGGTGATGGTCCTCGCATCGGTCGTACGCGTTTCACCAATCTCGAAATCTTCAAAAAATTTCGCTTCTTCCCTCATAACACTATCCTCTTGTTCGCGACATACTTCGCCGGGTTGGCAGACATCGTTCAGCGTCGCGCACGCTGGCTGCTGCTGAGCAGCCGAGGCAGGCGCCGCTGTTTAGTGAGTATTGTCGCGGCGCTGAAGCAGGCAGCGCTTGCTGTCAGAGGACAAGAAGGAAAGTCACTTGGTGCAAATTGCTTATCAGAGCATTACCCCCATATCCCAGGGGCAAAATTCCTCCTCACCATAGCCCATGGCCTCACTCCTTGAGCGCTCACCGGAAGCCACGGCGATAATGCGCTCGAAAATACGCACACCCACCTCTTCCACCGACTCGGTGCCATCAAGAATGGTCCCGGCATTGATATCCATATCGTCGGGCATACGCTCATAAAGCGAAGTGCTACCGGCCAACTTGATCGACGGTGCCGGTTTGCAGCCAAAGGCGGAACCGCGGTCCGTGGTGAACACCATCAGGTTGGCGCCTCCGGCGACCTGTGCGGTGGCACCCACCGGGTCAAAGGCGGGGGCGTCCATGAACACCAGCCCCTTACCCGCTGCCACCGGCTCAGCATACTGATATACCTCGTTGAGGTTGGTGGTGCCACCCTTGGCGATGGAGCCAAGCGACTTCTCGATAATCGTGGTGAGGCCGCCGGCCTTGTTGCCGGGGGAAGGATTGTTGTCGATGACCATGTTGTTTTTCGCCGTGAAAGCTTCCCACCACTTGATGCGGTCCACCAGTTTCTGGCCGACCTCCTCGCTGGCGGCGCGGGCGGTGAGCAGGTGCTCGGCGCCGTAACACTCGGTGGTCTCGGACAGTATCGCCGTGCCTCCCTGCCTGACCAGCAGGTCCACCGCATAGCCCAGCGCCGGGTTGCAGCTGATGCCGGATACGCCCGAGGAACCGCCGCACTGCATGGCGAGTTTGAGTTCAGCCAGGGGCACCGGCTCACGCTGCACCGCATTCACCTCGGGCAGCACTTCATCGATACGCGCGATCACCTTGTCCACCAGCTTCTGCGTGCCGCCCTCGGTCTGGATGGAATAGGAGTCGCCGGGGGCGCCGCCGAGCACGTCGCCGAGGTTGGTGATTTCACAGCCAAGGCCGACCACGATGACGTGGGCAATATTGGGGTGGCGGGCATAACCCGCCAGAGCGCTCTTGAGTGCGTTGATTCCGGGCAGCGGATGATCGAGCCCGCAGCCGCTCTTGTGCGTGAGTGCCAGTACCCCGTCCACGTTGGGGAACTCACCCAGTGCGTTGCGGTAGTGGTCGCCAATCATCTTTGCCGCCGTCGCCGAGCAATTGACGCTGGAGATTACGGCGATGTAGTTGCGCGTCGCCACCCGGCCATCGGCGCGTCGTATACCCATGAAGGTGCGTTGGGGGGAGTCCGCTACGGTCGGCTTGGCGTCCCGGCAGAACGCGTAGTCGAGGTCGACGTGGCCCATCGCGAGGTTGTGGGAATGTACGTGTTCGCCCGGGCGGATATCCTGAACAGCAAAACCGATCACCTGGTTGTAGCGGATCACAGGAGCGCCACTGGCTATCGCGCGCCTGGCCACCTTGTGACCGGCGGGGATGTCCGCGGTGGTCGTGACGGAATCCGTCAACGCTGTGCCGGCGGGAACATCTTCGCGCGCTATGAGCACGTCGTCGTTCGCGTGAAGTTGGATACACGGATTCATCATGGTGAGACCCCTGGGACGCAAGTGATTTAACCGAGGATTATAGCCGAGTCAGCAGGGCTGTTGTGTCGCCTGCACGACAATGCATAGCCTGTGCTGTTGGGCTTCGTGGCTGGGGCGGATTCAGTAGCCCGCATGTTGTGACGCGGGCCCTGCCCCCCGCAGCCGCCGGCGCCTGGACCCTGGCGGCGCTGCGTCAGCAGCGATGTCGTTAGCGGCAGAACCCTGTCCGCTCATATCAAGCAAGGACGTGCGATACGGCGCGATAATCAGGCCTCAAACATTCACACCGGAGAAGTCTGATGGCCGATCGAGCAAACGCACTCAACCTGCTGTGCCAGCGCGTACTGAGCACCCGTGAACAAATAGGCGATGCCTGGGCACACAATGCAGACCCTGAAACAGGCAAGTGGAATACCGTACCCACTGGCGACTGGGTCGATGGCCACTGGGTGGACATGCTGCGTATGACCGGGGAGTTGCTGGACCGCCCGGAGTTGATCGAAGAGGCGTTCAGCCGCACGGAAGCCATCAGGCACAAGCTGGAACTGGATGACATGTTCCGTGGGCACCGCTTTGCGTATTCAGCGGCACGTCTTTATGCAACAACCGGTGACCAGAATATGCGTACGCTGGCCCTGGCCGCAGCCTGGGCCATGCGCTCCAGTGCCAACAAGGGCAATGGCGCCATGCCGGTGGGCAGCCAGTGCCAGGTCCTGGGTGCTGTAGAGTTCACCGATGAGGTGGCTGCGGGCGCGCTTTCTCGCAACACTATCTGTGTCGACAATGTGCACCCTGCCCTCATCCTGGACTGGTGGGCCTGGAAAGAAACCGGCGACGACACCTTCCTGATTGGAGCGGAGCGCATGCTCAAGGTCCTGGAAGAGCATTTTATTCGCGAAGACGGCTCCACCATCGAGAACATCATGTTCAACTGGGAAACCGGCGAACTGATCGCTGAACTGCCGACGCTGCTGGGCTACGCCGATGACTCATGCTGGACCCGTGGTCAATCCTGGGCCATCGCCGGCAACCTGTGGGCTTACGAGCACACCCGTAACACGCACTACCTGGCTGTGGCCGGCAAGCTGTTTGACTACTGGTGGGACCGGGTCGGTGCCGCTATCCCGCCCTGGGATTTCAATGATCCCAATCCCGACGCGCCGTTGGAGACCTCCTCCTCCGCCATCGTCTGTTCGGCACTGGCGCGCCTCGCCGTGCTGGATCCGCTGCCGGAAGAAGCCAGGCCCTTTGTCGATCGCCTCGAGCCGATGCTGGAAAGCCTGTGCCAACACCTGACCCCCATCGATGACCAGGACACTCGCCCCGTGGGCATGCTGCTCAACGGTTGCATGAACGGCAGGAAACACGTCGCCGAGAGAAACGAACTGATCTGGGGAGACTTCTACCTGATGGAAGCGCTGTACTGCCTGGAGAAGAAGGGGCTGGCATCCTGACGGGTGCCGCTGCTCTCTAGACCGGTTCTGCTTTCGCCTGCCGGCGCCATTCGGCAGGCGAAAGATCATGTCGCGCCTTGAAGGCGTGGGAAAAACTGCTCAACTCACTGAAGCCGAGAATGTCCGCCACCGTGGTCAGCGGCAGCTCGGAATCCTGCAAATAGCGCTCCGCCATATCCAGCCTCACCTCGGCTTTCAGCTCGCGAAAAGTGACGCCGTGGCGGCTCAGTTCCCGCTGCAGCGTCTTGGGATGCATTGACATCATCTCCGCAATGCCCGTTTGTGTGCACTGCGCCGTGTGCACACGCTGCTCAATCAACAACTTCACCTTGGAACAGAAGTCTTCCTGCTGCGCGTAGTCTTCCTCCAGCGCCTGGATCTGCCTGCTGAGTTGACCGTAAAGACTGCTGTTGCGCTTGTGCAGGTCACCGGCGAGGTCCGAGGCCGGGAAATCGATAAGATTGAACTCCCGGTTGAATTCAACCTTGACGCCGAAAAACCGGTCATAGAGTTGGCTGTCTGCGGGCGCGGGGTGAATAAAGCCCACGGCAGAGGGCCGCCAACTCTGGCCACAGAGGGCTTTCAGGCCAGCGAACATCGAACAGGTACTGTACACGGCCCATTGGAAGGTCGGTACGTCGCTGGGCACCCTGTCCACCCGGGTCAGCATGGCATGATTGCCCTTCACATCCAGCTGCCAGAGAATACCGCGATTGTGCAGGTGCAGGTGCTCGGTGGCCGCTTTCAGCGCCTGCTCCACGCTGGGGCAGTGCGAGATCAATGGCCACAGCAGCCCCACCTGGAACACTTTCCTGCGTGCGCCCAGCAACAGGCCGAAGTCGCTGCGGCCCAGTTCCCGGGCCGCCGTATCCAGCAAGGCGGACACGTTGGCACAGGGCACCATGTGGTCGGGGTTCGACATGAGCGCTTCCGTCAGTTCCACGCGGCGGTACATCCGGCTGGGGTTGCCCCCGAGCTCCCTGACCAGGTCATCGAAACCCGCCAGCACTTCACTGCGAACCAGATAGCTCTCTCTACTCATAGCTCTCGCGACTACCCATAAGTTGGACGTGTCTGGCGAAAGATTACTACAAAGCGCATCGATTTTTTGTCCACTCACAACAAGCGAATGCAGGCGGTAGCGTGATATTGCATTGGCCGTCAGGCAAGTTTGTTTATTGTCCTTACGAACCGTACCGCTATGGCAAGGCAAAAAAACGCAGGGGAACTGCGAAAAATGTCGGAAATTTCGCCATCGTGGTGGCACTGAAACTGGAATCGTATATGGTTGATTTGGTTTTTCTACGCAACCCCCTTCAGAAAGCTGTACCCAGGATGGCAAGACATAGAGACGCTCGGCATATTCACCGACAGGCCCCACTAAAAATGCGCAAACATGCACTGAAACCGGCAGCCACCCTCATGGCATTGGTGGCGAGCTTATCCGCTCCGGCCTATAGCCAGACCATGAGCCTCGAGGAGATGCAGGCGGAACTGCAAGCCATGCAGGTAAAGATGCGGGAAATGCAGGCCATGCAGGTCAAGATGGAGGCGATGCAGCGGGAACTGGATTTGCTGCGGCAGCGGGACGCCAACCGGGAGACCAAATCGGACACGCAGGTCGCAAGTAGCCACGATACAGGCACTGAGACTGCCCCGGGCAGCGAGATCGAGGACAGTGAGCAAGCCCGGGATGCTGCCGAATTCATCGGGGCAGATACCGAGGAGATTCTCGCCACTATGCCAATGGCCGCCATGGGTCGCGGTGAGCGCCTCAATGATCCCGATTTTGTGAAATCCGCCCCCCTGTTCGGCTCGGATTTCAGGTTTTCCATCGGCGGCTATGCCAAAACAGACCTGATTTTCGACTTTGACGGCGTGGGCGACCCCTACCAGTTTGTGCTCGGAGAAATCCCGGTAAACGATTCACCCCAGGGCGGCAGTTACAGCAAACTACACATCCGGGAGAGCCGTACCCACCTGGAAATTCGCAACGTAAACTCTCCTCACAAGACTGACAAGTTTTTCCTTGAGTTCGACTTTTACGACGGCAAAGACAGCACCAATTTCCGCTTGCGTCACGCCTACATGCAATTCGGCCAATTCCTGGCGGGGCGCACCTGGAGCATTATCACCGAACTGCGCGCCCTGCCCCTGATTCTGGATTTCGCTGCCGGCGACGCGATACTGGGTGGCCGCTCGGAACAGATCAAGTGGGACGGCGACAAGATCTTCGGCGCCGTCGACTGGGCTATCGGCCTTGAAGCCTACGACGATACGCGCATCGTCACGCCGGACACACTCGAGGGTCGCGGCCTGGCCCGTGCCAATGCACCCCGCCTGTCGGGCGGTCTCAGCTATCCCTGGGATCATGGCGTAGTCAGCGTGGGGGCAGCGCTCAATGAAGTACGCTTCGACGGCAAGCACGGCCGCGATGACGCGTCGGAACTGGGCTGGACCACGGTGGTGGGTTCGAGAGTCTATCTCAACCCGGACAACACGCACTTCGTCGGCTTCAACGCCGGTTATACTCACGGCACGGTGGCAGACATCATCGCTTTCGCCAATGCCGGCACACCCAACGCAGCCCTGGATGAAGACGGGGACCTTGACCTGGCCACGGGGTGGAACGCGAGCATGGGTCTATACCTGGACCTGCCGGGTAAGTTTTCCTCCAACCTGCACTTTGCCTATACCAGACTCGAGGAAATTCCGGACCTGTTTGAGGCGGATGAGATGGCCAAAGCCTGGGCAGCGCACGCCAACCTGATCTACGACTTCGATCCGCGTTTTCGAATAGGCTTGGAATACATGTGGGGCGAGAAGGAAATCGTTTCAGGCGATGACGGCGATGCGTCTCGCCTGCAGTTCAGCACCTTCTATTACTATTAATCACTAATTCAGGTTCACGAAAAACATGTCGACTCTACAAGAACGCTTCAAACTTGCGATTGCACTGCCGGCAGGACTGATTTTTTCCTGCCTGGCCCTGCCCGCAATGGGCGAAGAAGTGACAAGCGGAGATGCACTGGCCAGGGAATTGTCCAATCCCAACACGTCCCTCGGGAGCCTGAATTTCAACCTTGATTACACCAACTACAAGGGCGACGTGCCGGGCGCGGATAACCAGGAAGCCTACCGACTCAGCTTCCAACCGGTGTTTCCCTACCCGCTGGCAGAGGGAGTCAACCTGTTCGCTCGCCCAAATATCCCGGTATTGTACAAACAGCCCGTGCCGCACATCGGCGACTCGGATATCGCACCACCTGGCGGCGATGTCGGCATCGAATCGGGGCTATTCCGCAACTCAGATGTCGAACTCGGCGATATCGGTTTCGACGTGGCCGTTGGCAAAACCTTCCCCAGCAAAACGGTCCTGGTAGGTGGCGTGGTGGGCACACTGGATACCGCAACGGATGATGCGGTCGGCCTGGGCCAGACCCTGCTGGGCCCCGAAGCGCTGATCGCCCAGATATTCGACTGGGGCGTTCTGGGCGTGCTGGTCACCCACCAGTGGGACGTTGCCGGGGACGATGACTTTGATACCAGCATTACTGCCGGCCAGTACTTTTACACCATCAATCTGGGCGGTGGCTGGCAGATCCAGGGATCGCCCACCTTCAGTTACAACCATGAAGCCGCTGACGGTGACGAGAAATGGACGCTACCTATCGGCACCGGCATTACCAGGGTCACAAGGATTGGCAAGACTCCCTGGAGATTCGCGGTGCAATATTGGCACTACGTGAAGCAATCAGACGCCCTGGGGCCCGACTTCCAGATTCGCTTCACCTTTGGGCCGGTGGTGCCACTGCCATGGTAAGCCCTGACCTCTCAACATGGACTACAATGCCTAGATGCGGATGAACGACACTCCACCTATGAACCCGGGGTCCGAGGCGATCCCGCGCAACGCACTACCCTCTCTCACCATAGAGGTTGACGCGGTTGTGCCAAGGAAATCAACGGAAAACGCCACGCCTCACACCGGCACAATGCCTTGCACCACACTAACAACACGATGAATAGGGAAATGTTATGAAACAGATATTGACGAAAGCGGCGATTTTCTCCGCCGTTCTGGTCGGCGCAACGGGCGGCACCGCCAATGCCCAGGAAGGCGCCTTTGGCTACGGCGTCAAACACGATCACGTGGTGATCCGCGACGCCAGGGTTTTCAGCGGCTGTTCAAAGCAACTCGCCGACGCTGATGTGCTCGTGTCGGGGAATATGATCACGCGCATCGCGCCCGATCTGCAAGCGCCCGAGGGTGCCGTGGAGATCAATGGTGAGGGTCACACGCTGATTCCCGGCCTGATCGACGCACACTGGCACGGCATGTATGCCACCGCCACCATCGGCGAGATGATGACCACCAACGAGGGCCACTGGAACCTGAAGACGTCGATCGCGCAGCGCGATGCGCTGTACCGTGGTTTCACCACCGTGCGCGATACCGCCGGCCCCATGTTCGACATCGCCACCGCGACGGATACGGGAATAATCGTGGGCCCGCGAGTCTACCCCTCCGGTCCGGCAATCTCACAGACCGCGGGACATATGGACTTCCGCATGACCCGGGACGTGCCCGCCACGCCTGACAACCTGCACCCTTTCGAGAAAATGCGCCAGTTCTACATCGCCGACGGCATACCGGAGGTGCTAAGGCGCGTGCGCGAAAACCTGATGCTGGGCGCGACCCAGATCAAGTTGATGGCCGGCGGTGGGGTCACTTCCTCCTACGACCCGATTCACACCAAGCAGTTCACCCTGGACGAACTGAAGGCTGCCGTGGAAGCGGCGGACAACTGGGGCACCTATGTACTGACCCACGCCATCAATAACGAGGCGGTTGGCCACTCCATCGACGCCGGGGTGAAGAGCATCGAGCACGGCCATATGTCCACCGTGGAAAACCTCAAGCGCATGAAGAAAGAAGGTGTCTGGTTGAGCATGCAGCCCTTCATGGACGACGAGGACGCACCCGCGCTCAACGAATTCCAGAAAGCCAAGTACAAGTTTGTCACCGACGGTACGGATTTCGTCTACACCAACGCCAAGAAACTGGGCCTGAAGATCGCCTTCGGCACCGACACCCTGTTCAGCGCCGACCTGGCCAAGCGCCAGGGTGCGCAACTGGCGAAGTTGCAGAAGTGGTTCACCCCGTTTGAGGCGCTGAAGATGGCCACCTGCGACAACGCCGAATTGATGGCGATGTCCGGCAAACTCAACCCCTACCCCGAGGGCCCGCTGGGTGTGATCGACGAGGGCGCCTACGCAGACATGATCCTGGTAGACGGCAATCCGCTGGAGAACCTGGACCTGGTCAGCGACCCGGAGAACAACTTCAAGCTGATCATGAAGGACGGCACGATCTACAAGAACACACTGTAGACATGGCAGCTTCGCTGGAGTCGGTGCCGCCTGGCAGCAGTTGTGAGTGCATACGGCTCAGTCTGCTGCCAGCCGGGTGCAAGCCCGGCCCGCTCCACAATTCAGCCGCAGTGGCCCGCTAAGCCACTCGCATCAAATACGCACGGAGCGCACAGTCAGTGTGCTGCCGTGCACCTTGAAGCACCGCCCGGCAGCACAACCGGGCTTTTCTTACTCACTTCACGGGCCGCCGATTCTGGTCCCGGCTTTGGTGAAAAACCGGAAAGGCGCTGTAGCAAGCGCTACTTCTTCTTGTCTTTATCGCCTGCCTTGTTCTGCTTCTGCTTTTTGCCTGCATCGGACGATGCGGCGGCAGCGATTGCTGCACGCCGCTCACGCTTGCTGAGCAGCCCCTCCCTGACAAACCCGCGCGAGGTCTGCGCTACACAGCGCACGTAGGTGCCGTGGTTTTTCCATGACGCGTCTGCCGGGCAGAGTTGCGCGACGGAGCACCCTTCGCTGTTGACCGCGGCACCGATGGCGGTACCAATACACTGATCAGCGGCATCGATCACCTTGTCGTTGTCGTTGTCCGCGTCACAGAGATCGCCCTCACCGTCCAGATCGAAATCGGCTTGATCGGCATTGGCAATCAGCGGGCAGTTGTCCACATCGTCGTTGACACTGTCGCCGTCGGCATCATTGTCACAAGCATCACCCAGCTCATCATTGTCGATGTCCGATTGGCTGGGATTGGCGATCAAGGGGCAATTGTCAGCATCGGCACAGAAACCGTCGCCGTCTACATCATTGTCCGCGTCGAGCGGGCACACATCGCAGGCGTCGCCAAGGCTATCGCCGTCGGAGTTGAGCTGGCTGGTGTTGGCATTGGCCGGGCAGTTGTCGACACTGTTTGCCCATTCGTCGCCGTCGTCATCGAAGCTGTTGTTACAGGCATCGCCGAAACCGTCCCGGTCCGTATCGACCTGGCCGGGGTTATTCACCGCGGGACAATTATCCACCTCGGCGCACACGCCATCGCCGTCGGCATCGTTCTCGGGATCAGACGGGCATATATCGCAAGCATCACCCAGAGCATCACCATCAAAATTCACCTGGTCCGCGTTGGCGGTGGCAGGACAGTTATCCGCGCCGTCTTCAACGCCGTCGCCATCGCTGTCAACAACAGGGGCTGTTACCAGAACCGGCACAACCTCTACGTAGTTGCCGTCTCCGTCGTTCTTGATGAAACCAAAACGATTCACAGGAATGTTATTGGGGCTGAACAGGAAGTCGATCTGCGTTTGGCCCAACGCGGTACTGTAGGGGATGAAAGGGTTGCCGGTAGTGGCATCCATCAGGTTTTGGGGTCTATCCGGGCTGAACGCGTCCGGACACAGCGTGGCGAAATCGACCTCATTGCAATGCCGTAAACCCAGCACATGACCGATCTCATGCGCCAGCAAACGCGCGCCCTGGATGCCATCAGCACCGCCCTGGGGATTGGGTTCAGCCGCATCCTCGTCTTCTGACCGCACCACGATGGTGTTCTGGACCGCGAGGCCTGCAAGATCTGTCCTGCCACTCCCGGACCCGAAATCCACCTCGAGTCGGTCAACGAAATAAATATAGATCACGGAGGAATCCTGACCCAGCGAACGCTCAACCAGCCGGTCAAAGGTAGTCGCTGCAGAACCTGGCCCTCCCCCAAAAGCAAAAAACACTTCCAGGAAATCAGCGTCAGCGAGAACCTGTGACTCGCCGTAGCGTATGTCGATGGCATTCTCACCAAAGCCTTCCTGGGCAAATATGGCGTCGACCTCCGCCTCGTGGAGTGTCACTTTCGCAGCATGGGCGGACACAGGCAGTAGCAAACAGACGAGCACGAGTAGTGTTCTATTAATCATTGGGTCTCCAGGGCAGCATTTTTGTGCGCGCTCAACTGAACTGCGATCATTGATCGTCAGCCCGGCCATTTCCTCCACGCATCGCTAAAGAAGCTAGTTACGCGGCTCAAAACTATCAATCGCTATCCTATAAACTCGCCATCGGACGCTCAAGCGCTTGATGCTGGTTCAGAAAAATAAACCACGGTGCCAGCAGACACCGTATCGGGCCTGGCTGTAGATTTTCAAGTCCAGGTGACGCAACCGGCAAGGAACAAATTGCCTGGCGGTGAGCTTACGCTATGTGCGCTACACTGTGCGCCACAGGCTGGTGCAAACCAAAGCTCTGCGGAAATCACTGATGGCAGCGTAAACGAGGGCCAATCCAGATTTGTGTGGAAGCATTAAACGTGTGTTATTCCGGCACCACAGGTTTTGTGCCGGCGTCGATCAAGCCGGGGAACCTAAAAGCTGTTTTATCGCCCACCAGCAGTGGGGGCATTGACGATTGCCGTGCCAGGAGGATGACAGATGGCCGAAAACATTATCCAGGTAGCAGAAGACTTCTGGAATATCCGCGGCGCCTTTCGTATCGGCGGGGTCGTGGATATAGGCACACAGGCCTCACTCGTGCGCCTCGCCAGCGGCAGTTTTCTGCTACTGGACTCCTATGCATTGAGTGACACGCTGGAAAAGGAAATCCACGCGATCCTGGATGGAGGCGAGGTCGAAGCCATCCTCAACCTGCACCCTTTCCACACGGTACACGTGGAGCGTATGCACGAGCTGTTCCCGGAGGCACGCCTGCATGGCACCCAGCGGCACCTGGACCGCTTCCCCGACCTGCCCTGGGAAGAGGTGCTCAGCGAAGACCAGGAACTCCACGACTGGTACGCCGACGATCTCGACTTCAGCATCCCGCAAGGGGTGGACTTCATTTCCGCCAATGAAAACGTACACTTCGCCTCCGTGCTGGCCTACCACCGGGCATCCGGCACTATTCATGCAGATGACACCCTGATGTATCTGCGCCTGCCACGCCTGCTGGGGCTGGTGGGCCTGCGCGACCGGCTCAGTTTCCACCCGACGCTGACCATGGCGCTGGAGAAGCGCGAGGGCGCGGCAGCGGAGTTCAGGGACTGGGCGGTAGCGTTAGCGGAGGCCTGGGGCGATGCGGGAAACCTCTGTGCGGCGCACTCGGGAGCCCTGCTGGCCGCAGGCAACCGCGGCGCCTCAATCGGCGAGCGCATACGCAAGGCTGCGCAGCGCTGCGAACTGGTTCTTGGCAAGCACGAGCGCCGCTACGGCTGAAGCAACAGCCTTGATGCCTGGAATTCACGGGCCTGTCGCGCAGGTTAAGCTGTGTCATAGCGCCTGGCAACGTATCCAGCCCCCGGTATCTGGCTTACTACTCCGCGTTGATCGGCAGCCGGTATTTTTCAAAGTACATGATGCCCTCACTACCCGCCAGAGTGATCTGGAGTCGGTCATTCTCTATGAAGGCCACCCTGGCTCGTTCCAGGTCATCCAGGAAGATGCGCAACACCTCGTCTTTGCGGCATGCTGACAGCAGGTTGCGGCCGGATTCAATATTCAGGGCGCGGCCCGCAAACTTGAACTTGCCTGTCCACAGTCCACAGCTTGCGGTCACCTCGAACTTGCCGTCATCCATGAACAGCAGGGTATAACTATCGCTCCTGGAGGGTCGGGTCGCGGTTTCCGCGTCGTACTGGGTTGCACGCCAGCGCCACCTGTTGGCCACCAGTTGCTTGATACCGACCTGGGCTTTCCTGGCCACTTCGCCGATTGAATCAGCCTCCTGGGGCCAGACGCCGCTCACTTTCTGGGTCCACGTGTACCTGATCTTGAATGGTTCAGCCGCGTCGTCATTGCGGGCTTCCATGAACTGCTCATGCAGATCACCGATATTGACCGGGGGTGAAGGTCCCTCCAGGCTGAGGTGAATAGTGTGGGTTTCGCGCAGGATATCCACATCTGTCATCTCCAGGCGATTGTTTCGCAGCCACTGCTGGAGGATTTCCGACTTGGCGGCCTGGTAATGCGCGTTGAATATCACTTTGTCGCTGTAGAACCACAGCGGAATACAAACGGCGACTGTCAGCACCAGGAACAGGCTGATCTGGCTCTTGGCGAAGTCTGCCGATTTTTTGCGCTGGGTCGCGGGAGACACGCCCACCGCGAGGAAAGTCAGGGCGCCCGCCAGCACCATGGCGATCAGGTTGGTCAGGAACAGGACCAGAGCCCGGGTAGCCAGTTCGTATTCACCCGACGTCACCAGAATGCCCGCCGAGGCCAGCGGAGGTAGCAAGGCCACTGCAACAGCCACACCCGGGATGGCGCTGGTCTCCTTGCGAGTAATGGTATACGCCCCCGCAGAACCCGCAGCCAGGGCGATCAGCAGGTCGTAGTAGGTCGGGCGTGTACGCGCCAGCACCTGCTCCGGAAGAAAGATCAGCTCCGGCGAAGCCAAGGTCAGCAGGGAGGAAATGAACAATGCCCCCAGGCCCATAATGAACACCAGCCACAGTGCGCTGTAGAAACGCCCCGGCCAGCCCATGACGACCGCTCCGGCGGCGGCCATTACCGGGCGCATCAGCGGCGCCACCAACATGGCCCCGATGACCACTGCCGCCGAATCCGAGATCAGGCCCGCCGTCGCGATGATCGTAGAGAGCACCAGCAAAATGCTCATGCGCACCAGATACGGCGCCAGGTTTTTCTTGCCGAAAACAAACAGGTCTTCCAGCACCTCCCTGCGCTCCTCGGGAGTCAGCCCCCTTTCCGCAAGTAACTGCTGGAGATTAAATCTGCCCATATAGTTGGATCCCCGGTAAAAGCCCGATTATAGACTCTAATCGAGAGCGCCGGCCTGCTGCGAAGCAGGTGTTTGCAGCATCGCTCTTATGCAGCTTCATCCCGCTTCGCTTTTTCGAAAGACCGGGTGGCGGGAGTCACAGTTTTAAACCCTGAACTTCGTGGTTACTCGGAAATTGCTAGGCGTCGCGGCTTGAGCTGGACCCTGAAACAACGAAATGCATCGATTCAAACAACGCGACTACTGATTTGGAATTACTCGGGGAAAGCTTGCGCTGTGGTCCTACGCCACGCCAAGACCTTGCGTTAACGGTTAAGGCGATCGGCGTTGGCGCAGAACCGGGCCTGCAGCCAGCCTGGGCTGGCCTGCCCCCTGCCCCAGCTGGCTAAGTACATTCGGCCGGTAACGGGTGATACACCACACTAAGTTGTTTCTCACTGAGCAGACGATCAATTTCGCCACAACTCAGAGGATTCCCCGACAGTAATAAGATGGCGCCCGGGCTGAGACTGTTCGCCAGGTCTCCGACTTCGCTAATCGCATTTTCGCGTAGGTCCAGAAAATCCAGTCCAGCGAGATCCGTCAACGGGCTGACATCAACAATCTCATTACCGCCAAGGCTGAGTTCGCGCAGGTTATCAAGACCCGCCAACGGGCCCACGTCGACAATCCTGTTCTGGTTGAGATTCAACTCCTGAAGCCCGATCATCCCCGCGAGAGGCCCAAGATCACGCAGTGCATTTTCCCCCAGGTCGAGGTATTCGACTCTGGTCAGGTCTGCAAGGCCGCCGATATCCTCGATCGCATTGCCCGCCAGTTCAATCCACGTCAATCGATTCAGCCCCGCCAGGCTGTCCACCTCGCTGATCTGATTGCGCTTCAAGCGCAACACCTCCAGCGCGGTCAGGCTCTGCAGCGGCGCGAGGTTATCAATGTTCCCACCACTCAGGTTGAGGAACTGCAGCTGCTGCAACCCCTGTAACGGGCTGATGTCATCGATAGGGCTACCGATGGTGTTCAGGGTCGTGAGTTCCTTCAGTTCCGCCAGGGGTCTCAGATCAGTGATTGAATTGCCGGACAGCTCAAGAAACCGCAGCCGGGTCATCGCAGCCAGCGGCCCGATGTCTTCGATCTGGTTACCCAGCAGGTTCAGGCTCGTCAGTTTATGCAGCGCCGACAGTGGCCGCAGGTCACTGATCTGGTTGGCAAAAAGGTTGAGCTGAGTCAGGCGCTTGAGCTGTGCCAGGGCGACGGCCAGTGGTGACAGGTCGTCAATGGCGTTTCTGCTCAGGTCCAGTGATTCCAGATCTGGCATTGCCGTCAACTGCTCTCCCAGATGGCTGGTATCGCGGAAGGTATCATCGTCGCCGTTGCCGACCAGCGCGAGCGTACGCAGCCTGACCAGAGCCTGCAGTGGCGACAGGTCAATCAACTCGTTCTCGAAGTCGTCGAGTTCCAGTCTCTCCAGCCCCTGGAAGACCTCCAGCCCCTGCAGCGACTGCAGGTTCCCGCATTCGAGGCGCGGCAGCTCCTCCGCGTAGGCCACATCGCGGATGTCGTCCACGACAGTGCGTAAACAAACACGTAAAGCGGGGTCGGCAACCGCGGCTATGGCTGTTTCGGTCGGTGTGCCCCTGACGAAGACTGGCTGCAGGTAAAAGACCTCATCGGACTCGATGAGTTTGACGAGCCGCGGGTCTTCCGGGAAGTAAGGGTTGTCCGTGCTCAGGGTGCAGGTTTCCTGGCTGCCTCCGCACAGGTATTTCCAGTCCTGCCGCCAGCCCATAAAGACCCAACCCGCCCAGGGTCGAGCCTCGAAAGTGGCTGAGAAGCGCATGTCTGCCACTTCTATCGCGCAGGTCTGCCCTGACTCACAGTAGTAGCCAGAGCTGCCACCGGTCACATCACCGCCGCTCGGCACACTAACCTCAATCCAGCAGCCGGACAATTGTGTTAGAGAAGTCAGCAGCACCGCAATGCTGGTTAAGTATCGGGACACGACAGCACCCTCCCCGGAGAATGGCTCACACCATCCTATTAAAAGGCATGCTTTATGGAGGGGAAATGATCATGGTCAATATATCCTTATATAATGCATGGTTATTAAGCGATAAGGAATCGACGGCCACAGAACGCCAGGGTTGTTTCAGGGCTACAACAAGCCACTCTTCTGTAACCGGTGCCTGTTCAGACGGGCGGCTCCAGGCGCTCTACACAGCGCAACACTTCGGCCTGGTAGTACTTGCCGCGCTCATTCAGGAAATCCAGGTAGTGCAGCGACGTGGGCACAAACGCAAAGCCGATATCCTGCTCCGGGTGCCACTGAAAAATGGAGCCGCCAAAGCCCATCCAACCATAGAAGCCTTCCCTGCCATCGTTAAAAGCCCGCTCGAACAGCGAACTCCCGGCTGCGCTGGGCTTAAAACAATCCACCCCGCCCTGGGTGAAGCGCGTGGGCATGACCGCGCCCATCATCGCGGCAACGGGTTTGGCGTGTAGAGCCTGCCAGGCGCTCGCCGAGAGAAACTCCCTGCCTTCCAGTGTGCCGCCGGCGGACATCATGGCGCCGACTCTGGCCAGGCCGCGGGCGGAGCAGGTGGCATTGGCAGAAGACGTTTCGCCCTTGCCGAACTCGTGGGCATTGAAGTAGTCCAGGCCCGTCATCTCGCTGAATGCCGGTGGCGGCCTGCCCTTGCGCCCGCGCTTGATAATGGAGGGAAGCATCTTGCCAATACGCGCCAGCAGCTGGAACGCGTTGTGGAATACCCTGCGCCCCAGGCGACGCGGCAACAGGCTCTGCCATATCTGGTAAGCGAAGCCCAGGGGCCGGACCGGGAACGCACGCTGCCGCTCCTGTTCCTGCAAACCCACAAACACATCCGCGCCCAGTGGCCCACTGATCTCCTCGCGCAGGAATTCCCCGATGGTACGGCCCGCCGGGTCAACACGCCGAAACAGCTCATTGACAATCCAGCCGCGGGTTATGGCATGGTATTCGCGCTTGCCATCGGGCCCGTAGCTCAGCTCGTGCTGTTCAATCACCTGCCCGACCGCGTTTTTCTTGATGTTCTCGGTAAACAGGTCTTTGGCATCCAGCGGGGTATCGAAATTGGCGAGGCCGGCCTCATGCCGCATCAGGTCAGCCACCGTTACCCCGTGCTTGCCCCGGGCGCCGAACTCCGGCCAGTACCGGGTAATCGTGGCGTCGTAGTCGATGAGCCCTCTGCTGGCCAGCATGCCGATGGCAATGGCCTCCAGGCTCTTGCCACTGCTGAAAATATTGACCAGGGAATCCGCCGCGAAGGTTTCATCACCGCTGGCCGAGGCCCACAGGTCCACCACTTTCTTGCCCCGGTGGTATACGCAGAGCTGGGCGTTCTCCTCTGCGAGTGTGCTCATTTGTTGCTGAAACAGCCGTTTGACCGATTCGAACCCGGGTGCCACATCGCCTTTCACTTGAAAATCGTCCATCAGGACCAGCCCCACCTGCTGTGCATTCAATGTGGGGCGAGTATAGCGGGCGACAGCCATACACAGAAACGCCATTTACCCGCCGTGGCGCCAGGAGGCTCCTGATGCGGCCGGGTGGCACCGGGTAAGGGTGCGCTGCCGGCGCTCAGCGCGGGTTCTCGCGGAGTTGTGCAGCAACACCGCGCTTGCATTCACCCCAATATGTGTGACACTTCACTCGTCAAACGTGTGCCACAACAACGTGGTACCAGAGAGGAGTAGCAATGAACTATCTGACTCGCGCAAAAGACCTGCGCATGTGTATTGCAATCGGTGGTTTGATCATCGCCACGGGCTGCGCAAGCGTTCCAGAACCGGTTGCGGAACTGGCAAGCGCCCGCACAGCCATTCGTGCGATTGAAGGCGGTGACGCAAGGCAAGTGGCACCCGTTGAAATGGACAGGGCCAAGACCAAGCTGCAGCGCGCTGAAACCGCCATGGGGGACAAGGAGTACGCCCAGGCCAGGCGGCTGGCAGAAGAATCCCTGGCTGACGCCGAGCTGGCGGCGGCAAAAACCAATGCCGCCAAGGAGCAGCGCAACGCCGATCAACTGGAACGCAGCATCGCCCTGATGCGCAACGAGATTGATCGCGCACGGTCCCAACGCTAGAAGCTGATCGCTTCAGGAGATAAACAGCAATGAGTCAATTTATTAAAGTCGCCGCCATAGGCCTGACCCTGTTTCTGGTCGGCTGCGCATCAACACCCGACCCATCGCCGGACCTGCTCGCGGCGCAGCAAGCCTACGACGCAGCGAAGGGCAATCCGGACGTATTGCGGTATGCACCCGATCAACTGAAAGAGGCTGAACAAGTGCTGCAACGCGCGAGTACTGCTGAAGAACTGGCCGATATGAATTCGCTTGCTTATGTTGCGAATGCCAAGGTCTACACAGCGCAAGCTGTTACCAGCCAGAAACTGGCCGAAGCCAGGATCGACGAACTGACCAAGGTCAGGGATAGCTTGCAGCTTGAGGTGCGCGAAGCGGAGCTGGCTTCCACACGGGAAGAGCTCGCCGAATTGCAGGCGAAACAGACCTCGCGCGGGACTGTAGTCACACTGGGCAGCGTGCTGTTTGCCACAGGCCGATCTGAGCTGTTACCCGGCGCGCAGGCTTCTGTTGACCGGCTCGCCAGGTACCTTGCGGAACACAGTGAAAAGACCGCCTTGATTGAGGGGCATACCGACAACACCGGTTCGGAAACCACCAATCTGCGCCTGTCACAGGATCGCGCCGACGCCGTGCGTCTCGCGCTCATCGCCAAGGGCATCGACTCGCAACGGATCACTGCCACGGGTCTTGCGTCAAGCATGCCGATAGCGCCGAACAGCACCGCGGAAGGCCGACAGCAGAACCGGCGTGTCGAAATCGTGATCCAGAATTAGGCTCACAGGGCTGCCCGGCTTTCACACTCGCTGACTGCACATCGGGAATTTTTCGGCAGGCGGGTTGTCACATCGGTATGAATAGACGATCGCTGATTTGTGGCTTACTCACCCTGCCCTTCGCCCTGACCCTGCGCCCGGCGCAGTCCGCGAGGCTTACCCCAGACGACATCAAGCGGATGCAACAGGAGTGGACAGCACTCCTGCCCGCGGGCTTCTCCCCCCCTGAGCCAGCGGATGCTGTACAACGCTCCGAGGATGAATGGCGCCAACAGCTGTCACAGCAGGCGTTCCACGTGCTGCGCGACGAGGGTACCGAACGCAGTCACACCAGCCCGCTCAACGACGAGAAAAGAGACGGCGTCTATGTCTGCGCCGGTTGCGACCTGCCCCTGTTCAGTTCGGAGATGAAGTACGAGAGCGGCACCGGCTGGCCCAGTTTCTTTACCCACATACCCGGTGCCCTTGGCACCAAGGCTGATTTCAAGCTGATCTGGCCTCGCACCGAGTATCACTGCCTACGCTGCGGCGGCCACCAGGGGCATGTGTTCAAGGATGGTCCGGCGCCGACCAACGAGCGCTGGTGCAACAACGGCGTTGCACTGAAGTTCCTGCCATCAGCTTAAGCGGCGCCTCAACAGAGGTTAAGGCGCACGGGTAAGCCATCAGGCAGCGTTGGTGGCGGCTTCAGGATCGAAAGTGATATTCATCTCTTTCATGGCGTTGACAAAGAAAGAGCGCACAAATTTCGGCTCACCCTTGAACTGCGGATTGCGCAGGCGGGGGATGATCTCCTCCATCATGATTCTCAACTCGAGTCGAGCCAGGTGAGAGCCTATGCAAAAGTGCTGGCCGATACCAAATGAGCGGTGCTGGTTGTACAGGTCCGGCATGCGCTCGGCGCGGGTCACGTCGAAGGTCATGGCGTCCTCGCCAAACACGTCTTCGTCATGGTTGGCAGTGTGGTAGTGCAGGATCACCTTGTCGCCCTTCTTGATCTGCACCCCGTCCACTTCTACATCCTCCGTCGCCGTGCGGCGCATGGAAATGAAGGCGGTGTTGTAGCGCAGGATTTCCTCGCAGGCATCGCCGATCTTATCCGGGTTATCCACCAGGTACTGCAGCTGGTCCGGGTTCTCCATCAGCAGGCGCATGCCCTGGGCAATTACCGTGCGGGTGGACTCGTTGCCACCCACCAGGATAAGGATGAACATCCAGCCAAACATCTCCTCGGTGATGGGCTCGCCATTGAGCTTGCCGTCCAGCAGCGCCCCGGTAATCGTGTCCTGCGGATTGGCGCGGTGCTTGGTGGCGAGATCGGCGGCGTAGCCCAGCACCTCCAGGGAGGCTATTTGCCCGGCTTCCTCGGTGACCGACATATCCGGGTCATCGGCGAATATCATAGTGTTGGTCCAGTCGAAGAACTTCTTACGGTCCTCGAGCGGCACACCCAACAATTCGAGTATGGCGATAAGCGGTAGTTCGGCAGCCACTTCCTCAACGAACTCACATTCACCACGACTGGCCACCGCGTCAACGATTTGCCTGGCGTGCTCGCGGAATTTAGCCTCGTAGGATTCCACCCGTTTCGGGGTGAAGGCATTGCGCACAATTCGGCGTACTTTCTGGTGCTCGGGCGGGTCCATGTTGATGATGGCCATACGCTGCGGCTCCAGCGTGTAGTCCGGTAATTCCATGGGAAAAGCGAGGCGCTCGGCAGACGAAAACAACTTCGGGTTTTTGGAGATGAAGTCCATCGCTTCCTGCCGGGTAACGGCCCAGTAGGGAATGCCGGTGGTGGGGTCCTGCATTTTCACGATGGGCCCGGCGTTGCGTATTTCCTGCAACTTTTCATAGGGCATGCCCTGGGCATAGGTGTCGGGGTCCAGCAGGTTGGCAAAGGGACATTGGTTCATAGCAGTCTCCGGTAAAGCGCTTGCTGCAACAGGAAAAGTACAGCAAACTAATGACTATTAGTTAATAGCAGATTATGTCACAGGGCCGCGTGCTGCGTAAAGCATGCGCCCCGCCCGTGTTGGCTGCCCGCTGGCCGCAACAATCCGCTTGCCGGCAAGCATAACGGGCGCAATACCGCGGGTTTTACCCGCTTGCTGTGCGCCCAAAAAACCGGTGCATGCGGCGGCGTCGCGGTTTGCAGGCATGGCAGGAAAAGCCCTATACCAGGCCCATCAGCTCGACGATGCCATGGCTGTGCCCGGCGGTATAACCGCCGTCCACCACCAGCGTCTGGCCGGTGACGAACGAAGCATCATCCGACGCCAGGAAACAAGCTGCGCCGGCCACCTCCTCCGGCTTGCCGAGGCGATTCAGCTTGGTCTCCCTCTGCACATCCGCCTTGAAATCCGGCATCGCATCCATCACCTGATGCAGCATCGGCGTCTGGATGAAGCCGGGACAAATCGCATTGCAGCGTATGCCCATGCGGCCGTAATCGATCGCGACATTCTTGGTGAGCAGGACCACGCCGCCTTTTGACGCGTTGTAGGCGCTGCCGCCCTCGGTCCCGTTCAGGCCCTCGACACTGGCGACAGTAATGATGCTGCCACTGCGCTGGGCCATCATGGTATCGAGCACTGACTTGATGGACAGATAGGTGCCCTTGAGATTGATATCCAGCACCCGGTCCCAGGCATCGTCCTCGATCATACTGACAGGGCCACCATCCCCAACCCCCGCAGCGGTCACCAGGATGTCGATCCTGCCGTGCTCCTCCGCCGCCTGTTGCGCTACCGCGCGCTGTGCCGCGGCGTCAGTCACGTCCAGGGTGCGAAACCAGCTGCTCGGCGAGGCATCCTGAACGACCTGCCACTCCGCCGGCTCGTTGATGTCGGTGCCGATGACTATCGCTCCCTCGCGCGCGAAACGTTCCGCACAGGCCAGGCCGATGCCGGATGCGGCGCCGGTGACAATTGCCACCCTGTTTTCAAGATTGACCATAGTAGTTCCTCCTAGGAAGCCAGATTGTAGTCGTCGGCATTGGCCTCTTTGGTCAAGCGCCACATATCGATAATTTTCCATGGCCACAGCAGCGTGACCTTGCCGTCATCATTCTGGTAGTAGCTGGTTTTGATGGAGTCGTGCTCCCAGATCATTTTTGCGTGCAATTCGCGAAAGCGCTTGTAGTAGTCATCAAACACCGACTGTTTACACTCCATGGTGGCAGCACCTGCCTGCAACTGTGTCTTGATACATTCCATGATGTACCGTGCCTGGCACTCACCGTTGAAGATCAGGCTGCCGCCGAAAGCGAGGTTGGTGCCGGGCCCGAACATGCAGTAGAAGTTGGGAAAATTCGGTACCGTGACACCCAGGTACGCCGCCGGTTCATTACCCCATTGGTCCGCCAGCGCCACCCCGTTTTTACCACGAATTTCCATTGGCCACAGGAAGCGGTCAGTCTCGAAGCCGGTGGCGTAGATAATGACATCGGCTGCGTAAAAACTGCCGTCCTCGCTGATCACGCCCTGTTCGGTGATGCGGCTGACACCCTGGGGCACCAGTTCGACATTGTCCCGTTTCAACGCCGCTAGCCAGCTGCCATTGTCCTGCAGTGTACGCTTGCCCATCGGGGCGTAGTCCGGGGTGACTTTTGCCAGCAAGGCTTCGTCGTCACCCACCTGGCTTTTGATGTAGTCGAAAAACATGTGGTAGGTGAATTCGTTCATTTCATTGATGCTGCGTTCCTGGTGCGGCCAGTCGGGATCGACGAACACCGTCTCGTAGGCGCCATCGCAAGCCGGCCAGAACAACAGGAAGCGGAACCAGCGGGTATAGAACGGCAGGTGCTCCAGGCACCATTTCTTACCTTCGGGCACCTTCTCGTGATAGATGGGGTTCTCGAACATCCAGGGCGCCGAGCGCTGGAATACCGTCATCGACCCGACCTCCCCGGCGATCGCCGGCACCAACTGGAAAGCGCTGGCACCGGTGCCGATGACCGCCACGTTCTTGCCGCGCCAGTCGACGCTGTCATCCCAGGCGGCCGAGTGACACCACTGGCCGGCAAACGTATCGATGCCCTCCAGATCGGGCAGCTTGGGCCGGTTGACCTGCCCCACCGCGCTGATAACCGAATTGGCGAGATAGTCTTCTTTCACCCCGTCCTGGTTGATCGTACTGACAGTCCACAGGCCGCTGGCCTCATCGTAGACCGCGCCAGTTACCTCGGTGTTAAAACGGAAATGCTCAGCGAGCCCGTGGTTGCTGACAACCTTTTCAAAGTACTGCTGCAATTCCTGCTGCTGCGAAAAGTATTCACTCCAGTGGTGAGCTGGCTCGAACGAGTAGCAGTACAGGTGATTGCCCACGTCCACGCGGACCCCGGGATAACGGTTTTCAAACCAGGTGCCGCCGACTGACGGGTTCTTCTCGATCACGGTAAAGGGGATACCCGCTTCCTGCAGGCGATACGCCGCCAGCACGCCGGACATGCCACCGCCAATCACCACCACCCGGTGCGCTTCACGTTGCGCCACCGGCACTTCCTCCCCCCAGGCGTCGGAACGCGGGTCCTCCCCGTCCAGCTCCATTTCCTCGAGCATCATGGGCACATAATCCTCGGGGACGTCCTGGGCAACCAGGAAGTTCATCATGCGGTGTATGGTTTCCCGCGAGGGCGGCGGTGGCAGCTGGCAACCACCGTCGCGAAACGCCCTGATGACATCCAGGGCCTTTGCACGCACGGCGGCCTTGTCCTCCTCGGACATGAAGCCCTGGTACTCGTTGATAAAAACACCCGCGGGGCGCAGCGCACCATCGAGCAGGCTGGTATCGCCCGACATATGGATCATGCTCATCATCAGCGTGGGGATACTGGCATCCTCCAGCGCGCGCTCGATCACCGCGTCCTCATCGGTAATGTCAAACCGCGGTAAGTCTCGGTCAGTCATGCTTTGCTCCAGAATGTGACAGTACGAACACCCAACTCACTTTCAGCCGCTAACCAGGCGTTTGCCACTCTCGCACACCGTTGCCGGCGGGCGTTCGCTTTGTCCGCCAGCTCGCACGGGACAACATTGCGGGGGTGGCTTGTGGTCCCGGCACGCCGGGTGGTTGAGTTAATGGTTATTAACCATTAACCTAACGATTCGAAAACGGAGAGTCAATGGCCACAACCAAAACAAAGCTCGATACCCGTGAGCAGATACTGCAGGCCGCGGAAAACCTGTTTGCGACCCAGGGTTACTCGGCCACGACCATCAAACAGGTGGCTGAATCCGTGGGCATCCAGGGGCCGGCCATCTACAAGCACTTCGCCAACAAGCGGGCATTGTTTGAAGATGTACTGGAGCGATTGTTCTCACCGTTCACTGACATCATTGCCCAGGGAGAACCAGGCGCAAACCAGGCCAGCATCGTGCGCCAGCACCTGCGCAACCCCAATGCCTCGCGTATCGTGCAACTTTCCACACTCTCGGGTGGCGAAGACCTCGCCCTGCTGGTGGAGCGCTGGTATCGCCAGTTCTTCCAGCACACGCAAATCGCGCTGGACGATGCCCGCCACCCAATCACACCGGTGAGCGTGATGGCCTTTCACAGCATGCTGCTGGGATACCTGACCCTGGCACCGCTGCACCAGGCGATCTTCGGCGTCGATCCGCTCAGCGAGGAGGCGCTGGCCGAACTGCTCGACCTGGAGGGAACGATGGCGCAGAACCTGATTCAATAAGAGTGATTATCCAAACGCTGTACGACGCCATCAATCGCCGCAGTATTACCCTGCCGGAGCAACCCCCGGGCGCGGTCAGGGCCAAGCAGTTCTGGACTGCCACCCTCCCCTGCCCACACATTGGCAAGTACCAGGGTGTTCTGAAGGGGCGCCGCTAAGTAGCGCCGACTCTCTGCTTTCACGTCACAGGGGCCAGCCCAGTCAGGCTGTGGTGCTATACTCAATCCGCCTCTATGCCACCTAGAGATATGCCATGACGACCGCCAGTTGCCCCTGCGGGTTATCGACCATTGAAGTGAAAGGGGATCCTCTTCTACGCATCGCTTGCCATTGCAGTCTGTGTCAGCAGTTCAACGCTGCGCCGTTCGCCGACATTGTTCTCTATCGCGATAAGGACGTAAGCCCGATCGGCGACACAAAGATTCGCTATTCACGCTTGCGCCCGCCACCCGCCGTAGACCGCGGGGTCTGCGCGCACTGCGAGCAGCCTTTTCTCGAACGCCTGCGTTGGCCGTTGATGCCTGCCGTCGCATTCGTGCCGAGTGAGCTGCTTGCGGGGCAGGTAGTGTTACCGGACATTGCGGTGCGCGTCTTCTATGACAAGCGCAGCGCCGATGTGGATGACAGCGTGCCCCATATCTCAGGTTATCTGGCCAGCCAATGGGCCGTGATGCGGCGTTTATTACCAGCGCTGATAGCCTGAAAGAGCGCCTGCTTCGGGTTAACCACAGCCCACCATATTCACTGAGCCCTACGACTCAAAGTAGGCGTAGCGGACCTATTGAGGCCATGGGGTACAAGCTGCTTCTGGCAAATTCAGGGCGTTTTCTACCAGCAGTGGATTCTCATTAACGTTTCAAACAGTGGCATGCAGAATCGCGTACCGGCGCGAAGCGCCCTTGCTGCTTTGAGATGTTAGGTGTGCAGATCATCAGGTGTCATGTGAATGAAGTACACAGTCGTTGCTACCCCCACCAAGAACAACACAAAGAACACGCTGCCAGCAAAGACGGGAGTCGCGATCGCCACATCGTGAGAATTTAGCCCGGCAATAAGCTGCGCATTCCCCTCAGCCAAATAAATACTCATCGCGGCAACTGACAGCGATGCAAGCAAATACAGCAGAGTTACCAACCACCTGATGAGTCGTGTAAGCAGGTTCCTACCGGCGAAAATAGCCACAATGGTCGCGAAGGTGATTGTCAGCCAGGTTTGGAACTGGATCGCGATCGCTTCCTCATTGATGCGTATCAGTTCCATCGCTTCGGCAACCGTAAGTCCTTCCATTAGCCCACCTCAAAGCCAGATAAGTCGAATTCATTCCGTTGAAAAACCGGAATCCGGTTCCTCACAAGTGTTCGCTCTCTCAATGGAGCCCAGTATAGCTGACAAGGCCGCTCCTGGCCGAAAGCCGTCATTAACGCCCTGGGGGATACATACGGTGAGCATTTCCGCTCGCACCTCTAAGCGCTCCACAAGGACACTCAGGCTGACAAACATCGCGGATATAAAATCTAACACCGATCAAAATGATACTCTTACCATACAATCCCCTACCATCTGTGGAATGCAGGGTCAGCTTCCACGACCTAATCCGCCAATTGCACACGCACGATAGGGCTCCTCAGCAGGCGCCAGAGCAACTTCAGGTTAAGCTGCAGACTGGAAGCCTGCGATGCCGCGAAATGCAGCAGTTGATCAAGACCTTCACGATTGAAAAACTGACCATTGAACAACATGCCGTGAATGTTTTTGGTAGCGTTGATGTTTTCCAGGGGATTGCCATTTAGCAGGAGGATGTCCGCGACCTTGCCCACCTCGATGCTGCCGAACTGCTGCCCAACACCGACATATTCTGCCGCTCCCAGCGTCGCTATCTTCAGGGCAGCAGAGGGGGACATGCCTGCCGCCACGAATTCCGCCAGCTCCTCATGCACAGAGAAACCCGGGTATACATAGGTATCTCCAGCGTCTGTGCCGATAAGCAGTTCGATACCCGCAGCGTGGGCCTGGGCGACCTGAGCCTGCGCTAGTCGATACATAGCTTTATCCGCATTCTGGTAAGGGCCGGTTTTAGCGCGATCAGCGGCTCGATTCGCATCACCTTTCCACATACCCTGCTGGATCAGCCAGGGAATGTATTGCAGGCGCTCGTCAACCCGGAATTCAAGATCGTCAGCGCGCGCACTCATTCGCAGCACCTGCAAGGTCGGCGTCCAGGCAGTGCCTGACGCGGCCATCAAGTGCATCAGTTCAGCACAATATTCCTCGTCCTGCTCAGTCACCAGACGATGACGGAATGCCATCGTGTAGGCGCCCAAAGGGTCGGGCGCCGCTCTGAACTGCTCCGCATCGCGGTAGCACTCGAGCAGGAACAGGCGCGGATGCTCAATGCTGCGCTGACCGGCGGCGATGGCTTTGGGCAGGGATATGCCGAAGGGCCGGTGCCCTGCCAGTAACAACTGCCTGTCCCGTGCCGCCTCTGCCAGTTCCATATAGGCCTCGGCAGGCAACTCGGAGTATATTTTCAGGAAGTCGATGCCACTATCGGCGTAATGCTCCACCAGTTGCCGGGCTTCAAGCGGTGTGCGGGCCTTGAAGAAATCAGCATAACCCGGCGGCACTTCATTGCCGCCATTGATCTGGAAGCTGCCCTGCTGCACAAACCTCGGCGCAAAAACCACGCCCTGGCGCAACTGGCTATTCCACACCTGGCGCTGCGACTGGCAGGCAATATAGCTGTCAGGTCTGTCCATGCAACCCCACATCTCGCGCAGGCCGGTCACGCCATTGGCCAGGAACAGGGGATGCAGATACTGCTCGGCCAGAGTGGTTGAATGAGTGTGCATGTCCCACAATCCCGGCAAGGCGTACTTGCCCTGCGCATCGATTGCGATCATGCCGTCCGGGGTACCATGGTCGCCCGCCGGGTCAATGGCCGTGATGATGCCGTCGCGCACGACGATATCGCGGTCGGTAACCAGACGCCCCTGGACCACATCAATGACATGCACATTGCGAATGTGAAAGCTGCCGACTTGCCCCGGTTCCGGCATGGTTGGCAGTGGCAGCGCGAGCAACACCACTACAGCGGCTATCAACAGTGCAATACCTGCACCCAGGCCCTGCAACCCGAGACGGATCGAACGTCCAGCCGTCATCTCGCGCTCACATTGTGTGCGCTGAAAACCGAGCCGATCAGGTCAGTGGTCTTCAGCAGCTCCCACTGCATCGCGGCGACACTAGCGAAAACAAGCGTTATGAACGCGTCCACAGCATTCGAAGCCAAATCTATGTTCACCAAAGTCAAATGTAGCAACTCTGCACGGGTCATGCCTCTTTTCGGCTTGCCGAGGGATAGTACTTCAACGGAAATGTCTATCTCTCCTATTGGGTTTACTAGTGAGAGTAGAGGTATGCTTCTATTAGGCGACAGCGAACGCTTGGAATCAAGAATGGGAACTGGAGAGCTAGATGTGGTTACTCAGTAGGTTGTTCACAGAAAGGCCACTCCGGCTAATTGGTGGTTTGTAATCAAGGCTAGCATGAGGCCGGTGCCAGTTGTACTGGTGCAGCCATGGCAATAAGTGCCGCGCACGCTGCTCTGAACTACGGTAGGAACGAGCATAGGCCCATTCTTTCAGCGCCGTCTGTATGAAGCGTTCAGCCTTGCCGTTTGTCCGAGGGCTATAAGGCTTTGTCCTGCTGTGCTTCAGGCCCAGCCTGCGACATAACCGTTTGAAGGCACCAGATCGATAAGGGGCGCCGTTGTCAGTCAGCACTCGCTGGAACCGGATACCCAATCCCCTATAGTAGCGAATCGCCTTAATCAGTGCCTCACAGGCGCTACGGGCCTTCTCATTCGGATGGATAGACCCAAAGGCGATTCGGCTGTGATCATCAATCGCGATGTGGACATACTCCCATCCAGCACCATAATTCTTGCAGTGCTGGCGTGTGCCTGTCACGCGATGTCCTGGCTGCCTAAATCTACCGAGTTTCTTGATATCCAGGTGCAAGAGATCGCCGGGCGACTCGTGCTCATAGCGATTGTCTGGCTTTGCTGGTTCGAGGTGGGACAAGCGATTCAAGCCTGCTCGAGTGAGGATGCGGGCAACTGTGCTTTGGCTGGTGCCTACAGTCTGGGCGATGTGGCGGTAAGTCTTGCGTTGCCGTCTGAGCTTGATCACGCGCTGGGCCATCTTCACCGGCACTGCATGTGGGCAACGGCGGGGGCGGGAGGAACGGTTAACCAGGCCGGCCTCTCCTTCCTTCAAGAAGCGATTAAGCCATTTATACGCCGTGCGGGTGCTAACACCCATGGCTTGGGCTGCTTCAGCAGGTCTGAGGCCATGGTCAATGATGCGGCGTACGAGAAGTGATCGACCATGGATAGTTAATCGGGCATTCTTGTGGTTGTTCATTCGGGGCTCCGGGGCAATTGAGATGGGTCGCACCTCCAATTTTCCGGGTATGCCCCGAGTGAACAACCTACTGAAAGATCACAGCTAGATGTCCGCTTCCA
Source organism: Pseudohalioglobus sediminis (assembly GCF_008370495.1). Lineage (GTDB taxonomy): Bacteria > Pseudomonadota > Gammaproteobacteria > Pseudomonadales > Halieaceae > Halioglobus. The sequence continues at coordinate 159,979 of NZ_VTUX01000001.1, forward strand.
CCTCACGGTACACATTCATCGCAGCTCATCGAATGACCGCTTTGGGGCCGCAACCGGTCGCCAGGATCACCCTTAGAATGCGCTAGTTGCGCGACCGACAAAAATGTCTAATGGCAGCACCGCGGTCACTCCGACGTTGGGGACATCTACCAACTGCCCGATCCGCATATCAACGGCAACACTCGCGATAATGTATGCCTGCGCTCGGTCATAACCATACTCCGACATGATGTAGTCAATCATTGCGGCCAGAGCGTTTCGGGCAGCGAGATTGATACTGCCAGACAGATTAGTTAGTCCTGCGATTTTCGGGGAGTCGAGGTAGGCGAGATCCGCAGGAGTGGTGCCTTTGTCTTTAAGCGGGATACCGGTAACGGCGTAGAATCGCTTTGACGGTATTCTCAACACTGATGCCGGACCCTCGTAGTGAGGGCCATAAGCCAGATCGGGAGGGTTTTTCGCTATACGAGCGGTGACCGTCATCCTGCCGCCCATCTCGATCGCTGTTCCGGCTACTTCTCCGTCGCCTTGGGCGTAGTGAAAGTCGCCAACCGCCAGGCCGCAACCATCAACTAAGCAAGGCAAATATACAGTGGTGCCAGTCGTAATATAGCGGATGTCCATATTGCCACCGTGCTCTCGCGGCGGAACCGTTCGCAGGCACTCAGACGATTTCGCGCCCCCATTTCCACACAATGACGCTGGCTTGGCCTCGTTCGGGTCAGGGTTGAATACGGTGCCACCCGATTCGAGCAGCTGTGTTTCGCGTGCTAGCACGTCGGCAAGTAATTCTTTGCCGGGTAGAGTCGTCACGACACCTGGAAAACTACCATTTGGAATGCGCACGCCTGGCAGTGCATCGCTGACGGCATAGTCGTCATCTAAGCGCCAGACGATGAAGAGTTCGTCGGTTCCGAACTGGTCAGCGGCAAAACCCAATGGCCCGGCTTGAGTCCAGCCGACCTTCGCCGGCTCGATGCTCTCGATAGTCACGGCTATAACGTCACCTGCCTTGGCGCCATTGATAGCGACCGGCCCCGTCAATGGATGAACGATTCCCACTCCTTGTCGGGGATTGGTCTTTGCGCTTGAAATTTTATCCGGATCGAGCGTTAGGTCAAAAGCATCGCGGCTATTGAAGACGATACGTTGACCGGGTTCTGCTTCGGCGATCATAGGGATATCGGGGTGTAGGCGGTTCATACAAGCTGGATCTTCGGCGCAGCCAACACTGATGTCGCCAACCACTATTTCCGGCACAACGCTTTCGGCGGCAGCGACTGCGAGTATGGGGGCCATCAACAGCAGGCCACCAAAAAGACTGGTGGAAAAACCAAATTTCATACGCGCCCCTTAATTTGCAATATTGAATAGCATAGACCTGGAGTCACCAGAAGTCATTCTCACTCCGCTCGTCCCTTCGGCGGATAGCGGATGAGGGTCCAGTAGATTGTTGCAGCACCAGGAATCAAGCAAAGCCGACAGTCTGAATCTCATCGATGTTGCTCAAGACAACAAAGATCCGCTTTGGGATGTTTAATGCCGCCAGGCTATCACATCAGCTGAGGGTAGCTAAGGGGCCGGGAGCCCCCGCTCATCGGCCTTAGCGAGACTATGATGTATTTCTGTGAGCATGACCGAATATATCGGTAACATGACCGAACATATCGGCATCAGGATTCTCCAGTTATTGAAGCAGTTGTGGGCAGTGAAGGAGCAGAACGCGTGCTGCTCTTCTTAGCTGCCAGAGAAGAAGGCTACGCCCGCGAAATTGCGAATATGTGGGACATGGACGTGAGCACGGTCCAAGGCCAGCTCAAGCGTATGGAGCGTGACGGGCTGCTGGTCAACAGTTGGCAGGGCGCACGCGCATCTACACGTTCAATCCGCGCTACACGTTTCTCGATGAGACGCGGGAACTGCTAGCGAAAGCAATGGCGAATATCGGGTTCATAACCGATGGCCTTAGCCCGAGATACTTCATCCATACTGACTGCCAGTGGTCAGTTGAATTTCCGACTGCGCCACTGGCAATCGGCCATGAGCACATCCAGAGTGAGCAGGTTGCTGCTTTAGAGACCGATGCCGGCACGATTCGTTTACTCAGCCGCACGGACTCTATCAAAGATCGCCTGCTGTGGTGGTATTTGGAGCAAGACCCGCAAAGCTGGGAGCAGTCACTAGACGTGGCCCGCAACCACAAGGTGAACTGGGCAGACCTGAAAAAGTGGCATGCGGGCGAGGGCTACGCCGACGAGTTTGAAACTTTTAAGCAAGCTGTATAGCTCTCAACCTGGTACACATAACCCAGCGTGGTGAGCTCCGTTAACCCCATCTGCTAATCATGTGGAAACTCCTTCTTTGTGTCCCCCGAATCGCTGAGCCCGGAGATGCTTGGTGCGACTACATTTTTCATTGATGCTCGAGGTGTACTTCGGCTATAAATGTGTTCTGCTCGTGGTTTCAGGTGCGCTTTTGCAGCGCGACGGGTGTGTAGCCGAGCCGGAGTCTCATCATGAGTAGCATTATCAAGACATACATCAAACGTGGGGCAGTCTTGGCGGGGTGTGCACTGCTGGTGCTTTTCGCCTTTGCCGCGCATGAGTGGTATGCAAAACCTGTTTTCATCGGCAACCTTTTCAGTCGATCGTTTATCCAGTATTTGTGGAATCGGCCCGAGGATCTGACCTATTTTGGTATCCTCGAAACGGTCGGCATCAATGGCCACAATGCGCTATGGAACGACGAATCCGAAGCCGCAGCGCGGCGTGAGAACGAATTTTCTCGGGATGTCTTGGCGACCCTAGCCCGGTACGACCTCGAGAAACTCAGCGAGTCCGACAGGCTGTCCGCTGCAGTATTCCAGGAGTTTATTGGAGCGCCGGACCTGGATTGGCGCTTCCGTCATCACGATTATCCTGTGAATCAGCTCAATGGCGTTCATATTGCGATACCGGAGTTCCTGGACAGCTATCACCTCGTTCATAGCAAGGAAGACGCGGAGCACTACATTGCGCGTCTCTCAACGATCGATGTAAAGATGGCACAAATCATGGACGGGCTGCTGGTCCGTGAGAGGAAGGGGGTTATCCCACCGACGTTTGTTATCGACAAGTCCATCGCGGGAATGGTCAGCTTCGTCGAAGCCCCGGCGCGAGCCAATGTACTGTATACGTCTTTCGAGCGAAAGCTTGAAGCGGTTGATTCGATCGGCCCGGCTGATCGCGACATGTTGCTCTCGACTGTCGAAACGGAGATCAAGGAAACCGTTTATCCAGCATACCGGCAATACATCGACTATTTTAACGCACTTCGCAGCAAGTCCACCGCCGAGGCCGGTGTCTGGAAGCTCCCGGATGGTGAGGCGTATTACAATTATTTGCTGAAAGTGCACACCACGACAGATATGACGGCAGATGAAATTCATACCCTGGGACTGGCCGAGGTAGCGCGGATTCAGAAGGCGGCTCTCGATGCCTTTGCCAGTGAGGGGTACGACTCCCGGTTAGGAGTTGCGTCGCTCTTCCAGGCGTTGGGTGAGGAAAGTCGCTTCATTTACCCCGATACCGATGAAGGTCGGGAACAGATACTCCGGGACTACAGGTCAATCATTAAGGAAATCAACGCCGGTGTTGACGGCGCATTCAATTTGCGACCCAGAGCCGAGATCGTTATCGAGAGAGTGCCAGCGTTCCAAGAGGAGACCGTGCCAGGCGCCTATTACGAGCCACCATCCCAGGATGGCAGCCGCCCCGGTGTGTTTTACGCCAACCTTTACGACATAAAGGCAACGCCGAAGTACGGCATGCGCACCCTGGCATATCATGAAGGCGTACCGGGGCATCATTATCAATCGGCTATCAATGTAGAGCTCGAGGGAATTCCCGCGTCTCGCAAGGCCATTGGCTTCACCGCCTACGAGGAGGGCTGGGCCCTGTATGCGGAGCAACTCGCCTGGGAAATGGGCTTTCTGACTGATCCGTATGACAATCTCGGTCGGTTGCAGGCGGAGTTGCTGCGTGCCGTACGTCTGGTGGTCGACACCGGTATTCACACCAGACGGTGGACCCGGGAGCAGGCTCTCGACTACCTGGTTGACAACACCGGGTGGGCAACGAGCGACGCCATCATGGAGATTGAACGCTACATTGTGAATCCTGCCCAGGCAACGGCCTACAAGGTCGGCATGATGGAGCTCCTGAGCCTGCGCGAAGAAGCCAGGGCAGAGTTGGGTGAAAGATTCGATATACGCGATTTCCATGACGTGGTGCTTGGCAATGGTGCTTTGCCGCTAACCACCATCGGAGAACTGGTCAGGCAATACATCGAGCGCAAGCAGGCGGGGGTATGAAGGTGCGCGCCGGGTCGGAAACGGCCATCGCTATAATTTGATCCTGATGTCTCAAAATAGGCGAAAGCAGTCGTTTCCGCGGAAACGTCATGATCGGCCATTAGTGATCATATCCGTCAGCTTTCACCTCGTTAGGGAAGGTTTTGGATGGGTAATGAGGCAGCTCTCAACGTCCGCTTTGGGATTAGCAGTCATTTAGAAGTGGTATGGATTAGCTGAGCATCACTTCGCCCCGGGGACTACTAATCTGCGCAATAATTCTAGGTGAAGAACCTAAACCAACTACAACATCTAACTCTAGAACCTCGGCAGTTTTGGCCAACTCTTCTGGCTCTGGATGTTCCAATTTCACAGCTAACAACGTCGCCCCTTGTTTACACCGCGACGCTGGATGAGCAGTGCTGCCCCAGTCAATGAAGAATGGCAACACGTTTACTCCATCTTGATCTGCTTCAGCTTGAAAGGAAAGCTCCCATCCAATTGTTTCACCTTCCGGGGTAATTCGAGACATAGGAAACGGCTCGCTTAAGTGACAACCCCTGGCTCTAACAGATTCAACAAACTGCGTGAGTTTTTCTCTGCGGGCCGCCCATGCGACAAGCTGGGATGTCTCATGTTGGCCGATACCAAATGGCCTCACTCCTTCGAAATCTGGTCGTTCCGGATCAGGGGCAATAATTTCAATGTAGCAATAGGGCCCAAGCGCTACATGTGCGTTGCAAGTACCCATATCTGGATGACGCCCACCGATAGTGGCAGGCAGGGCCAACAAATCCTCGATTTGTTCGATACCTTCTTTCAGGTCATTCGTGGCGAAAACCAGATGATCAGTTGGGCTCGACATTAGGCGGAACTCCAGCAGCCTGTTCTTTTACACAGTCCGCTTCGGTAGACGAAAGCGGGCGGCCAACACAGAATAGCAGAAAGTTTTCTGGATAGGCGAATGCGGACCTTCCAGGTGCTGATTCAATCCGTGAGCAGGAAACGTTCGCTTTCACCTCCACCGCGCCAAGATTAGCGCTCCGCTCTTTGGCTATCCAGATGTCCGAGCACAATGCGCGCTAGCTCTTCTGGCTGTTCAGGCAGGATGGCATGACCTGCGTTCTCCAGGCTAACTATCGTTACTCGATCTGGATACAGCTGTCTCAATTTCTCGGCGCCGTGGGGTGCGGCAGCATCTTGGGCGGGTTGCACTACCAGCATCGGAGCCGTCCCACCGCTTGACCATTCGGCTAATGGGGTACTGGCAGTCGCCCTACCCTGGGCCAGTCCTGCGCGGGGGTACCAACCCGTCATCCAATAGTCCGGTGCGCGATTATCGGGAGCAAAAAAAGCGCGGTGCAGCGCTCCGCTCCTTGTCGAATCCGGGAGAAAACGCAGCAGGATTTTAAAAATGTCGTTGCGGACATCCCTTGGAGGACCGCCATCGCCAGCGGCCAATAAAACCAGGGAACTGACTCTCGCTGGATATCGGCTGGCAAAAGACCTCGCTATCCGATTACCAAATGCGTGACCTATCACGACTACAGGAGAAAGAAGTGCTTCATGATCCAGCACAGCTGCCAGATCATCCGCGTAATCAAACAGCGTAACGTTATATCCTGGCAGTTCCGTGCCATCTATCCCGCGGGCTTGTAACACCAGTGTGCGATAGCCAGCCTGATTGATTCTTTCTACCAACTCATTGAAGTCCGACCCGGAGCGGGCATAGCTAGCCAGTAATACCACGACTTCTCTATCGCCAGGACCGCTCATGTAGTACCGGACGATGACTCCGTGATTGTCAGTATCACGCGGTTCACCGACAACCTGACGAGCGGGATTATCACGAAGGGCAACAAATCCGAAAACACCAATAACTATCGTGCAGCCGATTAGAGCAAGTAGACATTTTTTTATCACGCTGAGTCTTTTCCAGGTAGCGTCGGCATCCACACGACAATGCTAGATAAGGCAGCAAAGAATTACCATCCCTGGGCTTGAAATTGATTTCCGCTTTTCGGCGAAAGCGAATTTGGTAAAGACCCTAAGCTTCTCTCCGCTGTGTCAATTACCGAGCGGAATTTTCAGATTCCGCGCAAATCCAAAGAATCGCCGCCCAAGCATCATGGTGAATATATTCCAGTAGCTCGATTGGTGATCATCCGTCCGGTGGGGACCCAGGCTTGATGGCTTCGCCCTGCGCAACCATATTGCTAAAGGGTGACTGGCAGGCATGATTGTTTCCACTTATCTATGCCGGGTGCGGCACGAAGCGCCCTGCCCCACCCGTAACGGCCGCTACAATTATCGCCTTTACTGCAGCTTTTGCACATATTGCAAAAACAACGGCAGGCAGGCCGGTCGCCAGCCGAGGGGCCGGCCACATCAAGACGCATTTTCCCTTTGCTTTCTGAGGGTTAGCACATACCACGGGAGCGCAGCAGGTCGCTGGCACATGAATTGCTTCAATCCTGGTGACACGTTCCATAAATGCAACAAAGGCAGGAGGCCCCATGAGTAGCTTTGCTACCAATGCAGTATGTGCGCAAGACCGATTGTGTGCACGCGATTCGATTGCAGAAACCATCAACACGCTGGAGCAGGCGCTGCACGCAGCAGCGCAGCAGGAAGAGCAGCAAGAGACACAGCCCCGTGCTCACGAACACCTGAAGACACGCGAGGCGAACTCATGAGCCGTTTTGAAAATGCGTTCTCGTCTGCGTTCTCGTCTTATTCCGCCAGCGAGCAACACAATGCCAGGATAGGCACCGACGCCCCGGAAGTGCACGCCCTGCGCAAATCACTGTTGCGCCGGGGCAAAAGCAACCAGGCTGCCGCCATCACCGGCGGCAGGCAAACCCGCACAGCCAGGCAGCACCAGGGCAAGCGCTAGCCTCATCACTCCAACTGTCTCTGACCTGCCCCCAGCGCGCGGTGATCCGCGCGCTGTCATTCACTGCACAGCGGGATTGGCTTTTTCCCAGGCCCGCACCCGCTTCGCGGCCGCATCAAACAGACGTGCGAAATTGCCTTTGCGAACCTTCTGACTGGTGGCGGGCGTCAACGCGGACCACAGCGGCCGATACTGTTCAAACACGGCAAAGCTTGCCTGCGGATCCTTGAGGGCGACGTTATCAGTGCCCATGAGGAAGCGATCGGGGTAGCGCTCCAACAGGTCTGCGGTCAGTGCCGTTGACTGTGGTGAAGCCACAACGTACTTGGCGACTTCGTCCCAGGAGATGTCAAAGTACACATGGTTGAGCGCCGGGTCGCTGAGAATCTCCTCGATCATGGCGAGGTGATCCTGCACGGGCTGTACCACCCGGCCCAGGCCGGTGTGCGCCCAGATGATGGTGGCGTCGGGATGCCGCGCCAGCAGGGCCTTGGCCTGATTGAAGTAGAAACGCCTGGCTTCCGGTTTCGGGAATGGCATGTGAATGTCGTTGTGCATGATGGCAACCAGGCCACTCTCGGCACAGAATTCGAATATGCGATCCAGCGCGGGGTCGATCAGGCTCGCGACGTCGCCCTCGACCTTGGCAGACACGAACTCCTTGTGAATGGTGAATTCACCGATGCCGCTGAACACACCCGGAAAGGTCTGTAGCACCCGCCGGATATGGTCCGCGGCATACATGTCGGCGGGGTTGAAGCCGGTAATCATAGGCTCGAAGCGGGCCTGCTGCTCAAGTGACAGGCCCAGGTATTGCTGCGCGATATAGGCATCGGTAAAGGAGTAATAGTAGAGGCCGGTATCCGCATCGAGATAATAGGTCGGCGCGATGTCGCCCGTGACCCGGTGGGACCAATGCATCTGCAACGGGATGCCAAACAGCACCGAGCGCTCGACCCGATCACCCACCACCTCGAGGTATTCCCGGGCGGTGATGCCTTCCTGCACGTAATTGGTGAGATGCACGTGGGCGTCGTAGTAGTCGTCCTGTGCCGAGGCCGCAGTCGCGAGACCGCCGAGCAAGCCGAGGGTGAGGCCGGTCAGGCCAAGATTTTTCAGGCGTTTGGTTGTCACGCTCATGTCTGTTGTCTCCTTGTCTGCAAGCCTAGAATTTCATCTCTACGTTGGCGTGAAATACCGTCCCGTCACCGCCGACCTGGTAGGGGATACTGGAGTAACCGATCGGGGAGTCTTTCATGTACAGCAGTTCACCATTGACGCGCACCAGGCGGTGCCCGAAGGGGTACCAGTTCACACCCACCGCGGTATCCCAGGGGTCGCCATACTCACCGAAGATCTTGGAACCCGCCACATAGCCCTGCAGGGTCTTGGGCACGAACATATACGTGGTCTGCAGCTGGAAGCCGTGGTCAAACAACTCGTCCTCGGGGATATCGCCCTCGATAGAGAAGTCATCCACCCAGCGCCAGTAGTACTCACCCATGAGCGAGAAGCCCTGGTACTTCATACCGGCGTCCATGGCCAGCATCTGGTAGGTCGCCTCGTTGATGCGCCCGTCGGTATTGAATGCCCCCGGGTTGAAAATCCGTGTGCCATCCGACAGCCGGATCTGGCTGTTGTTGATATCCTCGGTACCGGGCTGGCTCTGGCGATCCTCGTCGCTGTACGTAAACGCGACACCAAGGATGGTGGCCAGCTCGGTATGCATGTCGAAATCGTCGATGCCCTTACCCGGTCCGTACTCGCCGGTGGTAGGCATCCAGTCGAGGCGGCCCGAGAACGTATCCAGGCTGTCGCCGAGGCGGCTGGCGTTCACGCCCAGCTGGGACAGGTTGTTACCCAGCATCACCCTGTAATCCAACCCGGTGGCCAGCTGCCCTGACGCCCAGATACCGGTGGTGTAACTGGGGCGGAAGAAATCGTCGGCCATGGTGCGGCTATCGAGTTTGACCCAGTGCGGGAAGCTGCCGGCGGTGGTGCGCGTACCCGGCAATGGATCAATGCCAACGCCGATATCCAGCGCCTCGTTGAAGCGGTACTTCAGGTTGCCGGCCACCACCACCTGGGCACTTTCGCCCTGGCTGGTATTGGAGGTCCAGGTATAGAGGAGCCAGCGGAAATCGGGGTCGAACAGCCAGCCGTTGAACGTCAGGTTGACCTTGTTGACCTGGAAATCATTGCGGATATCGATATCGAATTCGCGCCCGAAGCTGTCGGTATAGGAATCATCCAGGCCCGTCTGGTTCAGGTACCGCACATAGGTCCAGGCGCCGAAATTGACGCGCGCCTCGGGCGTGTCGGCGATGGTGACCCCGCCGCCTCCGGTATTGAAGCGACCGATAAGGCTGTCTTCCTCCTCTTCGGGTACCGCTTGTGCCACGGCGACCTGCTGTTCCGCACCGGTGGCCGGTTCAACAATAATCGTCCGCATTTCCCCGGCGTCGCGCCCTACCAGTTGTTCCAGCTCAGCGATGCGCGCGTCCCGGGCTGTCAGCTGCGCCTCGAGGCGGCGCTGGTTCTCTTCCAGTGCCAGTATGCGCTGCATGATCGCGTCGCTGTCATCCACGGCACTGGCCGCGGTGGGAAATAACAGACCCGCGATCGCCAGTACCATTAATTTCTGTGGGGTGTTTCCAGGCTTGGGCATGTAGCCGCTCCTACTTCGAAGACTGTGCCAATGCTATAGACACAATAGGTCTGCCCGTCAATCGGGGGAGACAAATTAAGCAATTGATCGCACTTTGCGCACTGCAGCGAATCACCCTGCGGACTGCAGGGCATTTCACGCCGGGAGTCACAAATTGCCGGTGACAGTATGCCCAGTGCATAGCCGGGCGTCACCGGCGAGCCGCCAATCCCGTGTGCCATTCAAAGGGGAAACACCGACGACCCCGACCGCCCATGCAGCCTTTATCAGGGCGGGGCAATATACGACCCCTGTATACCCCGCACCGCGGTGGAGCCGAATTCCCTGTTGTACAGCACGAACACAATGATTGTTGCGGTGACCACGAAAGGCAGCGTCCCCGCCAACCAGCACACCACCGACAGGGCGAAGTAATACGCCCGCAGGCAACTGTTGTTGTCGTGGCCGGCGCTGTCCATCAGCCTGGCGAGGTTTTCAACGAACGCCTGTGTCTGCTCCGGGGTCAGCTCCTCGGTGGGCTGCGGCGCACTGCCCATAACCACCGCAGCAAACCCGTACTGCCGAAGGCTCCAGGTGACCTTGAAGAAGGCGTAGATGAGTATGAGTAACAGCAGCGCCAGTTTCGCCTCTATCTGCGCCGCACTCTGGCCCTGGGTGAAGGGTATGTGGGAAGTCAGTTCCGCTATCTGCTCGCTGATGGTGAGGGCGGTGAGCACGGCCGCCAACAGCAACAGGGTAGTGGAAGCAAAAAACCCCACCACCCGCTCCTGGCTGGCCAGCAGGCCCGCATCCGTCATGCGCATTTCCCGACTCAGCAGGCGTCTGGCCCAGGCTTCCCGGTGCCAGCGCAGGGAGCGCGACAGGGAAGGCTTGCTATCCTCCCGGCAGGCCCGGTATTTGGCATAGCGGCCATAGCCGATCCAGAGCAGCGCAAGGTAGGCCAGCGCGACCCACTCCAGGGCATTCAGTGGCAGCGGCATGAAGGAGCTTCCTCATTGTGACAGGGCCAGCTTAACCCTATAACAGGCCCGACGGAATCGGTGCACGCGCGCAACGTCGCAGCATTGCCACAGCGCGGGTGATGGCCAGCCACTGTCTGTCGATAAAATGTGTCAGTCTAGTCGTTGTGTATCGGCTTGCCCTGGGCCGCCAGCTTGGTGCGGATGTAGTCCTCATGGGGAACATAGGTCAGCTCTGACACCCGGCGGATCAGCGCCTCCTCGTACTTATCGAGGTCACCGTCGGCGTAGGCCACCTTCCACATGGCCGCGATCAATTGCAGCTTGCGTTCCGCGCTGTAGTGGTCGTTGATCGTGCGGGTAAACTCGTACAGTGAGGTCGACTCGTCAACGCGTTCGGCGGCCGCCGCCATCAATGCGTTCACTTCACCCGCTTCCAGGTCGAGACTGTCGCGAAGGATGCCAGCCATCGCCGCCTCCTCCTGCGCGTCCTCCGTGAAATCCGCGCGACTGGTCTCGATCAGCATGGCCGCCGCCGCGACGTGCAGGCGATGCTGCAGTGCCGTTTCGCTCTCGGTTTCAGGCATTGTAAACAGGGCTTTCAGGGCATCTATCATGGTAAAACACGTAACAGTGGTTGAACTTGTTGCTCTGTGCGGGCACGTGCATGGTTATGTACGCCGTCGCCATACCCTACATGACCGGGGCGGCTGCGACTACCTCGCCCTTCAGCCAAGGGATTGCTCGAGCGCATGCGCCAGGCTGTAGAGTGTGGACTCTTCCCAGTGGCGCCCAACAAGCATCATCCCCACCGGCAGGCCATCAATGGTGCCACAGGGAACAGAGAGCGCCGGGTGATGGGTGTTGTTGAAAGCGATTGTGTTCACCAGCGGGCCGAGTGCTGCCGCCATATTCTCGGCAACCGATGCATCGGCCGCTGGAATCAGGGGGGCCGTGGTCGGCGTTGTGGGCATCACCAGCGCGTCGTAGCTGGACAGCGCGGCATCGTAGCCAGCGCGCACCACTGGCAGCGCCTCCTGCGCCCGGGAAACGTATTCATAACCGTAGCGGTTGCCAAGAATCTGGCTGGACAACAGGCTGATGCGCAGGTGGTCGGGCAGTTCGTCGATACGCTCGCGCCACTGGCGCTGGTGTGCCAGGTAGCCCCTGGGCACCACATCCGGGCGCTCCAGCAGACAGCCATCGTGCTGGAACATCGAGGTCAGCATGGACTGCATCCCGGCAAAGCCTACGCCGCCGGCGATAGCATGCACGGGCACCGATACCTCCTCGACCACCGCGCCCAGGGATGCCAGTGAGCGGGCAGCTTCGCGCACGGCGCTGCCCACCAGCGGGTCGTCACCGCCCATACTGAAGCCCTCGGTTACCAGGCCGACCCTGAGGCCACTGACATCCCGGCCCAGGGCTTCACTGTAGCGGGAAACCCGCGGATTGTGCTGGCGGCTGTCGACGCCGTCAGCACCTGCCAGCACATCCAGCAGCAGGGCATTGTCGGCCACGTTTTGCGTCATCGGACCGGTGTGATCGATGTTGGGGTTCATACCGAGTATGCCGGTATAGGGCACCAGGCCATAGGTCGGCTTCATGCCGACAATACCGCAATAGGAGGCAGGCACACGGATAGAACCGCCCTGGTCGCAGCCGATGGCCATATCGACATCACCGTTGGCTACCAACGCGGCTGAGCCGGAGGAACTGCCGCCGGAGGTATGCTGGGGGTGATGAGGGTTGTGCACCGGCCCGGTCGCCGAGGTATGACTGCCGCCGGAGAAGCAGTAGGCCTCGCAGACAGCCTTACCGGTTATACGGGCGCCAGACTGCAACAGGCGCGTGACGATCTCGGCATCCCGGTCGGGGATGTAACCGTCCAGGATGGTGGTGCCGCCATTGACGGGCACGCCGGCCAGCAGCACGGTGTCCTTGAGGGCAATCGTGCGCCCGCTGAGGCTGCCGTTCCCCGTGCCCCGGATATCAGTGTGCAGGTACCACGCCCCCAGCGGGTTGTCTTCGGGGGTTGGCACCCGCCAGGCACGCTCGCCATATTCCTGCGCCGGCACCGCTACCGACTCCACCAGGGCGGCCACCTCCATGTTGGCTTCTACCAGCGGGCGATACGCATCCCAGTCGCTGCTGCTGATGCCAAGCTCTGTCGCCGCGCGGGCGAACTCCTGTTCACTGATCTTCGTGTCCATGCTGACGCCCCCGGTGAATACCTACTCAGTGTAGCGCAGGTATTAACCAGCGGGCACCTGCGCAGCAGAAGCTGCGTTGGGTGGGCGCAACGGTCACGCCGCGCCCGGGGACTTCAGCGCCTCCAGTTTCTGGCGCACAAGCTCGGCCTCTGCTGTCAGGCTGGAGTACAGCCGGATATTGCCGTTGCGCTGTGCCTCGAACGCGGCCGTGGACAGCTTCTCGTAATCCGCCTGCAGCTTTTTTTCCGGCGACCTGTTGAATAACCCGAACATGGTGTTCTCCTGGTTGCAGTCATTTTCTTACTCTATTTACGTGCCGGCCGGTGAATGAGATCTACCCCGGCACCGCCTTCGTCACTGCAGGCAGCCACCAGGTGATCACCTGTCCGCCGACATCGGGTTCAATTAAGTGAACGTGGCCAGAGCAAAAGACCGCTGGCCGAGAACAGTCAGGGAGCTTCGCCTTTCAAAGGCCGCGGGGGTACCGCACAATGCGAGGCTGGACAACGCGGCGGTATTCACTGCGTCGGTCTATACTCCACAAGAATCCCAAAAGAGGCATCCGCCATGAATTATAAGAATCTTTTCCTTGGAGCAGGCCTGTTGGCCGCCTCCGCTTCGGCTTCGGCGCTCAACATCGCCCTCACCAACGACGACGGCTGGTCCACACCCGGCATTCAGGCGCTTTATGAGTCCCTCACCGGCGCCGGCCACAATGTCATCCTGGTCGCGCCACTGGACGGCCAGAGCGGCAGCGGCACCTCAATCAACATCGGCTCGGTGGAAATTACCCGTCAGGCGGAAAACCAGTACTCGGTAGCGCTGGATGACGGCGAGACCGGCGCCGAACCGGCCACCGCCGGCGCCATCGGCCTCAGCCTGGTCGAGGAACAGACCGGCATGATGCCTGACCTGCTGGTCTCGGGCATTAACAGTGGCGCCAACCTGGCGGCGGCCACCTACACCTCGGGCACCGTGGGCGCAGCCCTGCATGCTGCCGGATTGTTCGTGGGTGGCGTGTCGATCCCCGCTATTGCCGTGAGCACAGACGATCGCTGCAACGAGGGTGAGGAACTCGGCCCGGCGTGCCGCGAGGTGGCGGATTTCATCGTCGACTACATTGACTATCTCGAGCAGCGCCCCGCTTTCGTGCGCGGCAGTTCTACCCTGATCCCCAATGGTCGTGCGCTGAATATCAACTATCCGCCGGTAGAACCGAAAGGGGTAAAAGTGGCACGCCAGGGTGAGGCGCCGCTGCTGGGCGGTTCACTGCGCAGCGTGGTATTCGGTTGCGATGGCTGCTTCGATATCGAAGTCGGCGAATCCACGGGCGGCGGCCTGGCCGGTGTCACACCGTTCGAGGGCGAGGACGTGCCAAATTCAGACCAGGAGTGGTTTGCCAAAGGCTTCATTACTGTCGTCGTGGTCCAGCCCTACCTGAACGCCAAGGCACAGGGCCTGCGCGACTACCTGCGCCAGTACCCGGACTAACCCCTCCTCCACGCCCGCCCCGTTGCGGGCGGGCTCCTTTTGGCGCCATCACCCGCTGATCAGCCGCTGGTAACACAACTTCACGGCACCCCTGCGGTGCCGCTGTCACCCCTGCTCACACTGCCATACTTCATTCCCTGCCAGGATTTGGAAACTGCACAATCCAGATATCCTGCTCGCGCGTAAGTTCCACATGGACGACCCGCCAACACGCACCAGCCAGCGACCTCCGTCATCTGTCATGAAACACATCACCTTTACCATTTCCGGGCGCCCCGCTGAATCGCCCCCGCGTTGCCCGGGTGTTTATCGCTTTCTGGATGCGGCCGGGCAAGCGTTGTACATCGGCAAAAGCATCAACCTGCGCGACCGTATTCGCACACACCTGGGCCCGCAGGCGCCCAACACCCGCCAGCATCGCCTGCTGCGCGCCACCGAGCGGGTAGATTGTCGGCCCACTGCCGGGGAGGCAGGCGCCCTGCTGCTGGAAAACGCCGCTATCAAGCAGGAACTGCCGCAGTTCAATCGTCGCCAGCGCGCGCTGCGCCGTCTCTGGTCGATCACGCTGGAGCCCGCCGCCAACGACTACCTGCGCGCGGAACTGTGCTGCTTCGCCGATGACGCCGCCGACATTCGCGCGGCCTACGGACACTTTGGCAGCCGCTATCATGCGCGCCGGGCGCTGGAACGCCTGGCGCGCGCGGAAATGCTGTGCCCACTTACGCTGGGCCTGGAATCCGGACGCGGCCCCTGCTTCCAGCGCCAGATTGGCCGCTGCCGCGGTGCCTGTGCCGGGGAAGAAACCGCGGCGGAGCACAATGCCAGGCTGCTGCAGGCGCTGGAGTCGCGCCAGCTGGCGGCCTGGCCGTGCCCGGGTCCGGTTCTGCTGCGCGAGGCACCGGCAGCGCCACTGCACTGCCAGCCCGCGGAAGAATGGCACCTGTTACACAACTGGATGTACCTGGGCACCTTTACCGGCATCGCCAGCGCCCGCCGCGCCAGCACGGAAGCAGGGTTGATGTTCGATCGCGACACCTACCGGATTCTGCGCGGCGTATTGCGCGATGGCGAGGCGCGACTGTTCAGCCTCGATACCGGCGACCCCGTTGCCTGGGCTGACGCGGCGAGCTCATGAGCATTTCCGTGGTGTGGTTCAAGCGTGACCTGCGCCTGCAGGACCACGCACCACTGGCCGAGGCGATCCGTGCCGGCAGACCGGTGTTGCTGTGTTACTGCTTTGAGCCGGAGCTGATGCAGGATGCGCACTATTCCTCGCGCCACTGGCGTTTTGTTGGCGAATCCCTGCGCGACCTGAATCAGCAACTGCAGCGCTGGAACGCCCGCGTCCATGTATTCCTCGGCGACGCTGAATCAGTATTGCGCACCCTGCACCGCGAACTGGGCATCGCCACAATCTACAGTTATGAAGAGACCGGCCTGCAACTGACCTTCGCCCGCGACCAGGCGGTTACACGTTTCGCCGCTGACGCCGGGATCTGCTGGCAGGAAAGTCCCAGCAACGGCGTTCAACGCGGTCGCCGCGATCGCCGTGGCTGGAACCGCCAGTGGCGCGACATCATGCATAGTCCACAGTCGGTACCCGATTTTCATAAACTGCAGGCAGTGCGGCTGGAGCCGGACGGCGCCAGTGCGGCGCTACTGATGCGTCGCGATGATGCACCCTGGGCAGATGGCGACGACAACTTCCAGCGCGGCGGCCCGACCGCTGCTCAGGCGTGCCTGGACAGCTTCCTGCTGCAGCGCGGACGGGCCTATTCCGGTAACGTGTCGAGTTTCGAGGCCAGTCGCGAGCACTGCTCCCGACTTTCGCCCTACCTGGCCTGGGGCAATCTTTCCATACGCCAGGTATACCAGGCACTGGAGGCCACCCGACATCGCTATGGCTGGGAGCGCTCGATGGCGGCCTTCGAATCCCGCCTGCACTGGCACTGCCACTTTATCCAGAAGTTCGAGATGGAGTGCCGCATGGAATTCGAGGATATCAATCGCGGTTATCGTGAACTGGCGAGGCCGGCCGATGCGACGCTGCAAACGGCCTGGAAAACCGGGCAAACGGGCTTTCCTGCCATCGACGCCAGCATGCGCTGCCTGGCGCAGACGGGCTACATCAACTTTCGCTCCCGCGCCATGCTAGTCAGTTATTTCTGCCACCTGCTGTGGCAGCACTGGCGAGATGCCGCGACCCATCTCGCAGCCCTGTTCCTGGATTTTGAGCCCGGTATTCACTACGCGCAATTGCAGATGCAGGCGGGTGTGACCGGCACCAATACCATCCGCATCTACAATCCGGTCAAGCAGTCGCGGGAGCACGACGCCGACGGCCGCTTTATCCGCCACTGGTTGCCTGAATTGCGCGATGCACCTGATGCCCTGCTGCACGCGCCGTGGGAAGCCACGACTATTGAGCGCCTTACCTGGCTGCAGGGCTATCCGGAACCGGTAATCGACCTGGCCAGCTGCTACCGCCGGGCACGCGAGCGCCTGTGGCAGATGCGCGAGCACAGCGAGGTGGTCAGTGAAAGCCGGCGTATACTGAACCGGCATGTGGAAAGGCAGCCGCGAAGGAAACCGTGAGCGCAACCGTCAGCCGGTAGGCAGGCCCCGGGCAGCGCTCCGGCCGGCGTTATCCATCATCACGGCAACGACGGGTCACGAAAGCTGTGCGTCCCGACCATTCAGGCCACCTCTGCGGAGGCAGTGGCAACGTCTTCCAGTTCGCTGTCTTCCCACTCCACCTGTTCTTCTGGGAAATCCTCCAGTGGCCCGATCACGTCCCGGTCGCGCTCAAACAGGGCTTCGGTTTGCATATGCAGTGACAGCAACCTCGCCACCGCCACTACCGAGTCCCGGTGCGTGCGCTCATAGCCGTGAGAGCTGTCGAGAGCAAAACAGACCAGCGCGGTGCGGATGTCGTTGCCCGCTTCCAGCGCCGCGGCAGCATCACTGCGGTAGAACCGGAACACATCCCGGCTGTGATCGATCTCGAAGGTGTCACAGATACCGCTGAGCCGTCGACTCAGGTAATAGTCGAAGGGACCACTGGAATCCTGCATGGCAATGGTCACGCCGTACTCCGAGGTGTTCTGGTCGGGCGCAATGGTGCCGTTATCCACGGCGATCAGTTCGGCGACATCACCATGTAAAATGTGTGAGGCGCCCACGCCGGTCTCTTCAGATACCGTGAACAACAGGTGGCAATCCATCGGCAGCTCCACGTCGCTCTCAACGACCGCTTTCGCCGCGCCCAGCAGGGCGGCCACGCCAGCCTTGTCATCGAGAAAACGCGATACCCAGAAGCCGTTGTCCAGCAACTCCGGCTGCGGATCGACGGCGATGAAATCCCCCGGCTGCAGGCCCAGTTTGCTGGCATCTTCACGGCTGGCAATGTCCTCATCCAGCCGCAACTCCAGGTTCTGCCAGTTGGCGGGTTGTTCATCAACGCCCTCGTTATACACATGCCCGGAGGCCTTCAGCGGCAACAGCGTGCCGCGAAAGCGTCGGCCGTGATCGGCAAACAGCGTGACCCTTGCGCCCTCTGCAGAGCGCGCCGGCCAGGTACCAATAGGCACGACCTCGAGGCGACCACAGGGTTTCAGGTTCTTCACCATCGCACCCAGTGTGTCGACATGCGCAACGATGGCCCGGTCATGCGCGTGGTCCCTGCCCGGCAGCGTGGCGCGAATCGCGCCGCGACGCGTCAGCTCGTAGTCGATGCCCAGTGCCTCGAGTTGCTGGCAGCAGTATTGCACCACGTCGTCGGTCATGCCCGTGGGGCTGGGTATGGCCAGCAGGGCCAGCAGGGTCTCGCGTATGTAATCAGTATCGATGGGTACAGGCTTCATGCTCGGGTTTCCTCGCAGGATCTGGATGTCGGAAAAAGGTAGTCCAGCAGGCGGGCCGCCGTGGGCTGGGGTTCATGATTGGCCAGCCCCGGGCGCTCATTGGCCTCGATCACCACGTAGGTGGCGGACTCCGGTGCGGGCACGATAAAGTCCAGGCCTACCACCGGGATATCCAGCACGGCGGCAGCCTTCAATGCCGCCCTGACCACACGCGGGTGCAAGGCATCGGTGACGTCGTGCAGAGTACCGCCGGTATGCAGGTTGGCCGTCTTTCTCACCGCCACCGACTCACCGGCGGGCAGCACATCTTCCAGGCTGAATCCGGCCCTGGTGATGCAGCGGGTCGTTTCCTCGTCCAGGGGAATACGGCTCTCTCCTTCCGTGGCCGCTTCCCGGCGGCGACTTTGCTTCGCCAGCAGTTCTCGAATCGTGTGCCGACCGGTGCCGATAATCGTTGGCGGTCGCCGCACGGCCGCCGCCACCACTTCGTTGTCGATGACCACCACGCGCAGGTCCTCGCCTGTCACGAATTGCTCAGCAAGCACCGGCTCACCGGTTTGCGCTGCCCTGGCATAGGCCGCGCATACCTCGGCCTCGTCCCGCAGGTCCACCGCCACTCCGGTACCCTGCTCACCCCGCGCCGGCTTGATTACAATGCGCTCGTGCCGGTGCAGGAAATTCAGGGCATCGTCAGTGCTCGCCACCGACACCTGCTCCGGCGTCTGGATGCCGGCGCCGGAGAGCAGGCGCCGTGTCAGTGCCTTGTCATCGCAGCGGGCCACGGCCACCGCACTGGTCGCATCCGTGAGTGACTCGCGGCAGTGAATGGTCCGGCCGCCGAGGCTGAGATCGAACAGGCCCGCCTCCGGGTCCACCACATCGACAGCGATGCCGCGACGATAGGCTTCATCGGTAATCACCCTGACGTAAGGATTGAGGGCATCGTCTGAGCGCGGACCGATGTACAGCGGTTCATTAATGGCGTTGCGATTCTTGACGCAGTAAACCGGCACCTGCTCAAAGCCCAGGTTGCGGTACAGGGCGATCGCCTGTTCGTTGTCGTGCATGACAGACAGGTCCATGAACTCGCGGCCACGCTGCTGGAAGCGCTGCGCCAGACCCAGCAGCAATGCGCTGCCCACTCCCGGCCTGGCACACTGGGAATCCACTGCCAGGGCCCACAGGCTGGAGCCATTGTCAGGATCAGAAAAAGCGCGGTAGTGGTCAACGCCGTTAACGCAGCCCACGATTTTGCCGGTGCTGGTATCCGTGGCGACCAGGACGAGCATGTCATCGCGCTCGCCAATCGCGTCACAGAAGTCGTCCCGCAGCGGGACCATGCCGTGGGCCAGGTATATGCGATTTACCTCTCGCAGCGCCGACTCGTCTTGCAGCGCTTCTATGCAAATACCGGCTGCACTGCCATCCTGCAGGGTCTGCTGCAGTGACAGGCGGAAGGTATAGGACGGATCGATGAACAACTCCTGCGGCGCCTGCGCGATGATCACCTGCGGATCGCGTATGTACAGGGCCACGTCGCGGCAGCCAGGCTGCTCGCGGCGCAGTTCGTCGGCAAGACTGCTGCTGGAGAAAAACGTCTGCCCGAACAGCAGCCGGCCCCAGCCACAATCCACCACCGCCTCGGCTGCAGCCAGTGCGCGCACATCAGGCGGTGGCGTTCCCCAGTTCTTCAGTGATACCAGTTCTGTATTCTGCATGTTGGATATCTCTCTGTTGTCTTTCCGGTGGCGTGTCACTGCGCGACTGTCCGCTACAGGCTGTGGCTTTGCAGCCAGCTTTCCAGCAAGGCGACCTGCCACAACTTGGAACCATTGAGCGGGGTGATGTGCTCCTCCGGTTCATCCAGCAGGGTGTTGACATAAGACTGGTTGAACAGGCCGCGATTGCGCGCCCTGCTCGAATCCAGCACATCGCTGACGTATTCATGAACGGGGCCACGTATGTAGGTCAGTTCGGGGACGGGGAAATAGCCCTTGG
Organism: Pseudohalioglobus sediminis; assembly: GCF_008370495.1. Classification (GTDB taxonomy): domain Bacteria; phylum Pseudomonadota; class Gammaproteobacteria; order Pseudomonadales; family Halieaceae; genus Halioglobus. The sequence goes on from NZ_VTUX01000001.1 coordinate 180,397, forward strand.
GACGATCGATCACTGCCTTGGGCAGGACTTTCCGGGCCGCTTCCTTGAGCACATGCTTGCCGCCGTTGGCCACTTTCATGCTGGCTGGCACCCGCGCGGCAAATTCCACAACCTCATGGTCCAGGAAGGGCACGCGAGCCTCCAGCCCGAAAGCCATGGTCATGTTGTCCACGCGTTTTACCGGGTCGTCAACCAGCATCACCGTGGTGTCGAGATGCAGCGCCTTGTCTACCGGCCTGCGGCCGCCCTCCCCGGCAAACTGCGACTCGACAAAAGCGCGGGCGAAATCCTCGGCCACGAAGTCGCTGTTGACAGTCCTGGCGTATTCATCGAAATCGCGGTCAGCAAACGCCGCCATGTAATCATCCACCGGCGAGTCACTGTCCAGCATTGGCGGATACCAGTGGTAACCACCAAAAATCTCGTCCGCGCCCTGGCCGGACTGCACCACTTTCAGGTGCCGGGACACTTCCTGGGACAGCAGGAAAAAACCGACGTTGTCATGGCTCACCATCGGTTCTGACATGGCGTCTATGGCAGCGGGCAGCTTGTTCAGCAGGGTGCTGGTGGGCACACGAATCTGGTGATGGTCGGTACCGAACTGTGAGGCAACCAGATCGGAATATTTGAACTCGTCGCCCGCCTCATCGCCAACCGACTCAAACCCCACCGAGAACGTGCTCAGCGAAGACTGGCCCTGTTCCGCCAGCAACGCCACGATGAGACTGGAGTCCACGCCGCCCGAGAGCAGCACTCCAACGGGAACATCCGCCACCATGCGCCGTTTCACCGCCGTGCGCATCACATCCAGCAACTGCTGCTGTACGTCTTCAAAGCTGCCCTCGATTTCGTCGCCGCCCACCTCAAGGCTCCAGTAGCACCAGCTGTCGCGGCGCCCGTCAGGGTAGTAGGTGCGCACGGTGGCAGGCGGCAGCTTGCGCACGCCCTGGAGAATGGTGTGTGGCGCCGGCGCCACCGAGTGAAAACTCATGTAGGTGTTCAGGCCCACCGGATCGATGTCGGTGTCGATATCCCCTGCCTCCAGCAGGGCTGGCAGGGTCGAGGCGAAAGCCAGGCGGCCTCCGGACTCGGCCACATAGAGCGGCTTGATACCCAGTCGGTCGCGGCCGATGACAAAGCGCCCCGTGTTGTGATCAAAGGCTGCGAAGGCGAACATGCCGTTAAATTTCTCCACCGCCTCCACGCCCCAGGCGTGCAGCGCCTTCAGCACCACCTCGGTGTCGCCAGTGGAAAAAAAGCGGTAATTGAGTGCCTGTAACTCGCGCCGCAACGCTTTGTAGTTGTAGATGCAACCATTGAATACCAGGTCAACGCCCAGGTCGGGATCGCTCATCGGCTGGCTGGCATCATCACTCAGGTCGATGACCTTGAGGCGCCGGTGACCGAGTGCAAAATGGTCGCGGGCCAGCACGCCCGAGCCGTCCGGCCCGCGTGGAGCCAGGGTGTCGGTCATGCGCTGGATTGCGCCCCTGTCCGGTTGCTGTCCGTCAAAATGATAAATACCTGCAATGCCACACATAAAGTCAGCCTGAACCTCAATTGGATGATTAGGGAAAGTAAGAAGGGAATGAACTGGTGAGAGTATTCGTCCACATGTTCATGCCCAATATACTAACAGCTCTAATGTTTAGTGGTCAAATTAAAGCCAGCTGTGGCATGATGCGCACTGTTATCAAGGAGGACTTCCCATGGCTGAAACCCCCGCCTGGCAGGGTGTGCTGGTGTCGCTGCGGCGCATTATCCGGGCTACTGATATGCAATCCCGGCGCATGGTCAAGGACTGCGGCCTGACTATCCCGCAGCTGGTGGTGCTGCGCGCAATCGAGTCACAGGGGGACGTCACCACCCGGCGCATCGCCGACCATGTCTCCCTGAGCCAGGCCACGGTGACAACGATTCTTGATCGCCTGCAGTCGCGCCTGCTGGTGGAGCGCATTCGCAATGAACAGGACAAGCGCGTGGTCAATGCCCGCCTCACCGAGGCGGGGCGCAAGACCCTGGCAGCCTCACCCACGCTGCTGCATGAGACCTTTATTGAACGCTTTGAGTCGCTGGGGAAAAAAGAGCAGCAATCGATACTGGACGCACTGGAAAAAGTGGCGGCGATGATGGACGCCGATAAAATTGAGGCGGCGCCGCTGCTGGACGTGCAGAAACCGATTTAACAGCGCGTGTCGCGCGCGGTGGGCGGCACCAGACGGTGCACGGTGGCGGGGGAGAAGCTGCCGCCGGGCAATGCCGGCGGCGCTTGCCTGTCACTCGTGGGCGATAGGCTTGTCGGTAAACACGTAGTCCTTCAATTCCTTGTCAAAGGTTGGGTCCCGCCGACGTATCCACTCCAGCACCATGGCAGCGTGCTCTTTTTCCTCGTCGCGGTTGTGCTTGAGTATGGCGCGCAACTCGTCATCCTTGCAGGCATCCATGCGCTGGTTGTACCAGTCCACGGCCTCCAGTTCTTCCATCAGCGACACGATGGCCCGGTGCATATCGCGGGTCTCGTCTGACAGTTCTTCGATCGGCTCGTGGTAGCCCTCGTTCGACATGTATATCTCCTTGCAACAGGTGGGGTGGTGAGGCCCGGCGGCGTCGCCGTCGGGCACGGTAAAAAAGTATAGCAACATCTCGCTGTAGCGGCGGACACCAGCACAAAAAATTCCCGGCGAGACCCCTCAGGCCTTACTGTCGGGGTTCTGCGTCAGCCGGTAGGGGTCGAGCAAACGCTCCAGTTCCGCGCGATCGAGTCCGGTTTCTTCTGCGGCCACATCCAGCACCGGCCGCCGTTCCGCGTAGCTGCGCTTGGCGATGACCGCAGCTGCCTCGTAGCCGATACGCTGGTTCAGGGCCGTGACCAGGATGGGATTGCTGGCCAGCGTTGCCTCAACCCTGTCCCGATTGACGGTAAATCCCGCCACGGACTCCGCGGTAGCGACGCACGCCCAGCTCAGGGTCTCGAAACCGCTGCACAGTTTTGCGGCGATCAGCGGCAGCATCACATTCAGCTGGAAACTGCCCGACTGGGCGGCCAGCGCAACGCAGGCATCGTCACCGATGACTTCCGCACAGATCATCAACACCGCCTCGGGCAGTACCGGATTGACCTTCCCCGGCATGATGGAAGAGCCGGGCTGCAGCGGCCGCAGCGATATCTCAGCTAGCCCGGACAGCGGCCCCGAAGACATCCAGCGCAGGTCGTTGTTCACTTTGCTCAGGGTAACCGCCAGCGCACGCAGGCAGGCGGAGCACTCCAGCGCCGAATCCTGGCCCGCCATGCGCGCAAACGCGTTATCCGCTGGCGAAAACGTCTGCCCCTGGATGTCGCTCAGGTGTTCTGCCGCCCGCTTGGCGTAGCCCGCCGGCACGTTTACACCGGTGCCCACCGCGGACCCCCCAAGCGGCAGCCTGAGCAGGCGCGGACGTAAATCTGCGAAGCGCTGCCGGCACTCCTCTACCTGGCTGGCCCAGGCGCTGATCTCCTGGCCAAAGGTCAGCGGCATGGCGTCCATGAGGTGGGTCCTGCCGGTCTTGGTGAGGTCGTGCAAATCCTGCGCCCGCTCGGCAAGCGCCGACTCCAGGGCCGCCATCGCGGGTGCGAGCTGCTCTTCCAGGGCACGCGCCGCGGTGACCAGGATCGCGCTGGGAATGACATCATTGCTGCTCTGGCTGCAATTGGCATGGTCGTTCGGGTGCACCTCATGGCCGCAGCTGGCGCTGGCCAGGTGCGCCAGCACCTCGTTCATATTCATGTTGGTGCTGGTGCCAGAGCCTGTCTGGAACAGTGATACCGGAAACTGCTCATCGAATTCCCCTGCAGCTACCCGCGTGGCCGCCCTGTCCAAAGCCGAGGCGATATCGCCTTCCAGCACGCCACAGTCCCGGTTGGCGCGCGCCGCTGCCTGCTTGACCAGCGCCAGGCTGTGCACGAAGCGCGGCGGCATCCTGCGTTGCCGCAGGCCGAAGTTGTCGACTGCGCGCTGGGTCTGCGCTGCGTACAGGGCGTCCTTCGGCACCTTGACCTCACCCATGCTGTCGCGCTCGATTCGATAATCCACGATGACTTCCCCCTGCTATAGTTACCACTGCATTTACTGATAGCATAGCTTGCCCTATACCGGGCAGCTGAATTTTGGAGGTCTTTTCGATGAGCACGCGCTACAGCCGTGAACAGGCACTGAGCACAAACGCAGGTGATTACACGATCTACCCATTCGACCACCTTGACGCCGGGGGCGACACCGGCGCCAGCGGGGCCTCCACCCTGCCCTATTCGCTGAAAATCCTGCTGGAAAACCTGCTGCGCCATGGCGGCGAGGACTTCGTGACCGACGACGATGTGCAGGCCCTGGTCAATTGGGACCCGCAAGCCACGCCGTCACAGGAAATTGCTTTTGTCCCGGCACGTGTGCTGCTGCAGGACTTTACCGGTGTGCCGGCCATTGTCGACCTGGCCGCCATGCGCGACGCCATGATAGAACTGGGCGGCAAGCCGGATCGCATCAACCCGCTGTCACCCGTTGAACTGGTTATCGACCACTCGGTAATGGTTGATTACTTTGGCACTGACGACGCACTGCAGCGCAATACCGAGGTCGAAATACAGCGCAACCTGGAACGTTATCGCTTCCTGCGCTGGGGCCAGCAGGCCTTTGACAACTTCAAGGTGGTACCCCCAGGCACCGGTATTGTGCACCAGGTCAACCTGGAATACCTGGCGCGGGGTGTGTTCACGCGCGAGCAGGATGAGCGCAGCCTCGCCTACCCCGACACCCTGGTGGGCACCGACTCCCACACCACCATGATCAACGGCCTGGGCGTTCTGGGCTGGGGTGTGGGCGGCATCGAGGCGGAAGCCGCCATGCTCGGTCAGCCGGTTACCATGCTGATTCCGCAGGTGGTGGGCTTCCGCCTCACCGGCGAGCTGGCGGAAGGCGCCACCGCCACCGACCTGGTGCTCACCGTGACCGAGGCCCTGCGTGCCCACGGCGTGGTCGGCAAGTTCGTGGAGTTTTTCGGGCCCGGCCTGGCCCACCTCAGCCTCGCCGACCGGGCAACGATCGCCAATATGGCGCCCGAGTACGGGGCCACCTGTGGCATCTTTCCGGTGGACCAGGAAACCATCAACTACCTGCGGCTTACCGGCAGGGATGAAAGCCAGCTGCAACTGGTTGAGCAGTACATGCGGGCAATGGGTATGTGGCATGACGAAAACAGCGCCCCGGCCCGCTATACGGCGGAGCTCGCCCTGGACCTGGGTGATGTGGTGCCGTCCCTGGCCGGCCCCAAGCGCCCCCAGGACCGCATTCCCTTGACCGGCGCCAGAACCGCGTTCCAGCAGGTGCTGCAGGAATACCATGACCTTCGCGCCGTGAGTCCGGAGGAGCAGGACTGGGCGGAGGAAGGCGGCCCCGCGGTGGAAACCAGGGAGGCCGCCCAGGGAGTACCGGTCAGCCGCGACGGAGAACAGTTCAACCTGGAGCACGGCGCCGTGGTGATAGCCGCCATCACCAGCTGTACCAACACCTCCAACCCGGCCGTACTGATCGCGGCCGGACTGCTGGCACGCAAGGCACGTCAACTCGGCCTGCGTACCCGGCCCTGGGTCAAGACGAGCCTGGCACCCGGCTCCAAGGTGGTGACCGAGTACCTGCAACAGACTGGCCTGCTGGAAGACCTGGAAGCGATGGGCTTTTACCTGGTGGGCTATGGCTGCACCACCTGCATCGGCAACTCCGGCCCGTTGCCCGATGACATTACCGATGCCATTCATGCCGGCGACCTGCTGGTGACCTCGGTGCTCTCGGGCAACCGCAATTTCGAGGGCCGCATCCACCAGGACGTGCGCGCCAATTACCTGGCCTCGCCACCGCTGGTGGTCGCATACGCCCTGGCGGGCAACATGGGCGTGGACCTGTACAAGGATGGGCTCGGCGAAGACGCCGAGGGCAACACGGTTTACCTGGCCGACATCTGGCCCAGCAGCGCTGAAATCAATGAGCTCATCGCCAGCCACATCAACCCGGATATGTTCAAGTCCCGCTATGCCGACGTGTTCACCGGAAACGAGGTGTGGAACCAACTGCCGGTGGCTGACAGTGAGCTCTTCGACTGGCCGGACTCCACCTATGTGCGCAAACCCACGTTCTTCGACGGTATGCCGGCAGCGGCGCAGCCCACCCAGGGCATCGAGCAGGCGCGCTGCCTGGTCAAGGTCGGCGACAGCGTCACTACTGACCACATCTCCCCGGCGGGGGCGATCGCCATTGACAGCCCGGCAGGCGAATACCTCATCGCCAACGGCGTCGAGGCCGGGGACTTCAACTCCTATGGTTCCAGGCGCGGTAACCACGAGGTGATGATGCGCGGTACCTTCGCCAACGTGCGCCTGCGCAACGAACTGGCGCCGGGCACCGAGGGCAGCTGGACAACCTGCTTTGAAACGGACGAGGTCATGTCGATCTTCGCCGCGGCGGAGCGCTACCGCGAGCAGGATGTGCCGCTGGTGGTACTGGCGGGCAAGGAGTACGGCACCGGTTCGTCCCGGGACTGGGCGGCAAAAGGGCCCGCGTTGCTGGGCGTCCGCGCAGTGATCGCCGAGAGTTACGAGCGCATCCACCGCTCCAACCTGATCGGCATGGGCATTCTGCCCCTGCAGTACGCGGCGGGGGACAGCGCAGCTTCGCTGGAGCTCGATGGCACCGAGGCATTCAGCATCCCCGCGGTTGCACCGGGGCAGGACACGGTCACGGTGACCGTACAACGCGGCAATGGCAGCAGTTCGCAGTTCGAGGCGGTGATCCGCATCGACACGCCCAACGAATTCGCTTACTTCGCCAACGGTGGCATCCTGCACTATGTGTTGCGCGACCTGGCGGCAAAATAACGGGGACAATGCATGCTCTTTGGTAGATTCACCACAACGCTCGGGCTGTGCTTGCTGCTGCTGGCGCAGCCCGCCGCCAGTGCCTCCCCCGGCTTGACCGAAGCATTGGCAGCACGTCTGGCCAATGCTCCGGCTGAAGTACTCGGCTTCGATTCACAAGAGATCAGCATGGCGGCTGAAGACCGTGAGCTTTACGCTGTCTATCACGAATTCGCCATGCAGCCACTCTGGGTCAGCGATGTCGGCACCGGTATTCATGCCCGCGCCCTGGTCGACGCAATCAGCGATGCCCGCAGTCACGGCCTGTATCCGCGTGACTATCACCTGGACGCCTTGCAGGAAGCATGGGATGCGCGGCAGGCAGAGGAACTGGCCAGGCTGGACATACTGCTGACGCTGGCACTATTGGCCTGGGTCAATGACATCTCCAACGGTCGCGAGCAACCGCGCGCGTCGCATCCGGATCTGTTTGCGGAAGCGGGTACCGGGCGCGCGGACCCGGTACAGGTAGTACGCGATTTTCTCGCCGCTGGCGATCCCGCAAAGTACCTCGATGCACTGCACCCGCAGCACTACTACTATCGCAACCTGCGCAATGCCCTGCCCCGCTACCAGGCACTGGTCGCCAGCGGTGGCTGGCCGCAGGTCAGCACTGGCGCCACACTACACCCCGGTGACAGCGATCCGCGGGTTGCAGCGTTGCGCCGGCGCCTCGCTGTTACCGGAGAATACACCGGTGCCGAAATGATATCGGAAGTGTTTGACCCGGAACTGGTTGAGGCGGTTACCCGCTTCCAGTTCTATCATGGTCTCGCACCTGACGGCGTTGCCGGTGCGCAAACCGTGGCCGCCCTGAACGTCAGCGCAGCATCGCGACTGCGGCAGATAGAAATCAACATGGAACGCTGGCGCTGGATGAGCCACGATCTCGGCAACCCGCATGTGATGGTGGATATCGCCGGCTTTGACGTGCAGGCCGTACTCGACGACAAGCCGCGCCTGGAGATGCGTGCCATTGTCGGCAAACTGCACCACGAGACCCCGGTGTTCAGCGACCGTATCCGCTACATCGAGTTCAACCCCTACTGGAACCTGACACCGAGTATCGCCCGCCACGAGACCATCCCCAGGATTCGCAAGGACCCGAATTACCTGGAAAGCAAGCACATCCGCGTGTTTGATGGCTGGGGCTGGGACGCCAAAGAGCTGGACCCGCGCAGCGTGGACTGGAACAACGTCAGCAACCCGGGACGTTTCAAGTTTCGCCAGGATCCCGGACCCTGGAATGCGCTCGGCACCATGAAGTTCATCTTCCCCAACGAGCACAGCGTCTACCTGCACGACACCCCCAATCACGACCTGTTTGCCAGGGCCGCGCGCAGTTTCAGCCACGGCTGCATTCGCCTGTCGGAGCCCGCTGACCTGGCGGCCTGGATTCTGCAGTTCAACGATGACGATACGCGCTGGAGCATGGAAGATATCCAGGCCGTGCTGGACAGCCAGGAGCGCACGGTGAAAAACCTGAGCCGACCAATGGACGTACACCTGACCTATGAAACGGCCTGGGTGGACATGGAAGGCGCGTTGCATTTTGCAGCGGATATTTACAGCCGCGACCAGCGGCTGGAACAGGCCTTGTACGCCGGCGACGGCGCTCCCTGATCAGGCGATGGGGGCTTCCGCGTCCGCCTCGGGGGGCAATGCCTGTTCCGCGGGCTGGTGCTCCTCGTGGAACTTTTCCACGTGTTTTTCCACCGTTGCCATCCTGCGGCCATATTGGGCGATGTGGAAGGTGGCGTCGCCCTCGTAGACCAACGGCAGGTTGGTCCTGCCAATGACCACACCGTTTTCAGGCGCGACGATCGGGGTCTCGCTGGAACCAAGCGGGTCGGCAACCATGGCGATAACCTGGCCCTTCTCGATCTTGGCGCCCAGCGGCACAAAGGTGCGCAGGATGCCACTTTCGGGGGCACGCAACCAACTGGTCTGGTCGCTGACAATAGGCTTGCGCGGCGGCTTCCTGCTGCGTGATTTCGGCAACATACCGATACTGCGCATCACATTGATGATGCCCTTCACGCCTGCGCGGATGTAGACCTCCTCGAAGCGCAGCGCCTCGCCGGCCTCGTACAGGATAACCGGGATACCGGCATCGCCGGCGCACTCGCGCAGGGAACCGTCGCGTATCTTGGCATCTATCGCCAGCGGCACGGCAAAGGCTTCCGTCATCTCCAGCGCCACAGGATCGTCCAGGTCGGCACGAATCTGGGGGAAATTACTGCGGTGACGGGCTCCGGTATGCAGGTCGATACCGTGCGTGCACTTGCGCACGATCTCACGCACAAAGGTATGTGCCACCCTGCCGGTCAGAGAGCCCTTGGCGGAACCGGGAAAGGAACGGTTCAGGTCGCGCCCGTCCGGCAGGTAGCGGGTGTGGTTGAGAAAGCCATAGACGTTAACGATAGGAATGGCGATCAGCGTACCCTTGATATGCTTCAGGGAACGGTGCTGCAGCAGGCGGCGGATGATCTCCACACCATTGATTTCGTCACCGTGGATCGCGGCGCTGATAAACAGTACCGGACCGGGCCGCTTGCCGCGGACCACCTGGGCAGAGATCGACAGGTCATCATGTGTGTACATGGGTGCCACGGGCACATCGACAGTCACGCGCTGACCGGGGCTGACGGACACGCCGCCAACGACAAATTCACTCACACTCACTCTCCGCCGGGGTTGGCTGGTACGTCATGATTTTACGGCGCGTTGACCGCGCTTGACCTTGCGTTTGCGCCGGCCCTGGACATAGGACTTCGACGGGTCAACCAAATAGTGCTCGCCAATGCCGGTGCGCCCGAGCAGCACGCGAAACTTCATGGTGTCCCGGTCAGTCAGGGTGACTTCCGAGGTAAACCGGTGCTCGCCGATGACCATCTCCGTTTCGATCACGTAGCGCAGTTCCTCGTGCCCGCCCGAGTCGCGCACCACACGCCGGTCCTTGAGCGGGGCTTCACAATGAACCTCCTCGCTGGTATCACCCTGCTGCGGGTGGATACCGAAACGCACCCAGTGACTGCCGTCGCGCTCGAACGGTTCGACATAGTAGGCGTGCAGGCAACTGGTCCTCGCCCCCGTATCCACCTTGGCCTTGATCGCTGCGATACCGATGCCGGGAAAACTGAGCCACTCGCGCCAGCCGAGAACTGGCTTGTCTGTACTCATTCGCCGCTTCCGCTATCAGCACCCGCCTGCCCATCCAGCAACTGCGTATCCAGTTCCTGCACCACCGGGCGGCGCTTGCGTTGGGTGCGGGCGGGCACCATGCCGCGCATGGCCTCCAGCTTGCCAAAGCAAAGCAGTTTGTCGCCGGGCTCCAGCACACGTCCGGCGCGCGGGTTGGGAATCACCTTGGAGCCACGATAAAGAGTCAGCACATTGATATCGCTCTCGGCCAATTTGGTTTCCACAATCGTCTGGCCGATAAACTTGGAACCCTCGGGCACAAAGATCTCGGTAACCCCGTAACCCTTGCTGACGGTGAGCCGCTGGCGCAGGTCGATCTCGGGGAAATCCACCTGCGCGGCGATATAATCGACCACCGCGCCGGCAATATCGAGTTCAGTGCAGCTCTCTATGCCTTCCAGGCCGGGCGAGGAATTGACTTCCATGACCTGCGGCCCGTCCTTGCCCTCGAGCATGTCCACGCCGGCCACGCGCAGGCCGAGTATCTGGGCGCAACGCACCGCCGTCTCCCGGTACTGTTCATCGAGGTCGATCGGCTCTGCGATACCACCGCGGTGCACATTGCTGCGAAATTCCTGGCCTTGGGCCACGCGCCGCATGGCCGCTACCACCTGGTCGCCCACCACAAACGCCCTGACGTCCTTGCCCTTGCTCTCGGCAACAAACTTCTGGATCAACACGTTCTGCTTCTGGCTCTGCAGGAGCTCGATTATTGACTCAGCCTGCTTCTCCGACTCTGCCAGCAGCACGCCAATGCCCTGGGTACCCTCGATAAGCTTGATAATGACCGGCGCACCGCCGACGCGTTTGATGGCCGGCAGTACGTCTTTCTTGTCACGCACGAAAGTGGTGCGGGGAATGCCGACATGGTGGCGACTGAGGATCTGCAGGCTGCGCAGTTTGTCACGTGAGTTGGTAATACCGTGTGCCGTATTGGCACAGAAGATGTCCATCTCCTGGAACTGCCTGACCACGGCCGTGCCGTAATAGGTGATCGAGGCGCCGATACGCGGCAGCACCGCATCATAGGTGCTGAGGTGTTTCTGCCGGTAATACAGGTCCGGGTTACCCCGGTCCAGGTCAATGGCGAACTTGAGCGTATTGAGCACCTTCACCCGGTGTCCACGCTGTTCTGCCGCCTCCTTGAGGCGCCTTGTACTGTAAGCCTGCGGACTGCAGGACAATATTGCTAGTTTCATGTTTTATTTCCGCTCTAGTGGACCACACCCGGGTATTCCAGGCGGGTCAGGTAAGTTGTCGTGATCGCGCGCACGGCATCCGCGTCGGCCGCGCCAAGCGCTTCATCGTAGACACGTTTCGCCTCGCGTGTGTCCATCGCCCGCAGCAGCCACTTTACAAGGGGCAGGCGCGCAGCGCTCATGCTCAGGCGGCGCATTCCCAGAGCCACCATCAGTATCACCGCATGGGGATCTGATGACAATTCTCCGCACAAACTCACGGGCAGCTGCAATTGCCCGGCAATGCTCACTATGCGCTCGATCTCCGCGATAACGGCCGGATGCAGGTGGTCATAGCGGCCGGCGACGCGCGGATTGTTCCTGTCTACCGCGAGCACATACTGGCTGAGGTCGTTGGAACCGATGGAAACAAAGTCAATCAGCTCCCGCCATTTCGGCAACTGGGAAATCGCCGCGGGCACTTCGACCATAATACCCATGCGCGGGCGCTGCGTCTGCACACCTTCGCTCTCGAGCTGGGCCATCGCCTCAGTCACCAGCACGTGGAAGTCGCGCAGTTCCGAGAATGAACTCACCATCGGCAGGATAATATTCAGGTTGCCATGACCGACACCGGCACGCAGCATCGCCCTGATCTGGGTCAGCAGCAGTGGTGAGTTATCCAGGCAGAAGCGTATACCGCGCCAGCCCAGCGCCGGGTTTTCCTCGCTGATTGGGAAATATGGCAGCGGCTTATCCGACCCCACATCCAGTACGCGCATGTACACGGGCTTGTCGGTGTAGGCGGCAATGACCTCACTGTACAGCGCGCACTGTTCATCCTCCGAGGGGAAGGTCTCCCTTACCATGAAGGGAATTTCCGTGCGGTATAAGCCCAGGCCCTCGGCGCCATTGATAAGGCCGGGCATGATATCTGCGGTCAGCCCGCTGTTGGCGAACAGCTCAACCCGCACCCCGTCACGGGTAATCGCCGGTGCATCCCGCAGTTCGGCCAGCTGATGATTGAATGCGAGCTCATCGGTGCGCAGGCGTTCATATTCATCGCACAACAGGGCATCCGGGTGCAGTACCACTTTGCCGGTGTGCCCGTCCACCAGCATCGTTTCGCCCTCGGCAACATCCTTCAACTCCCCCACTGCCATCACCGCCGGAATGCCCAGGGCGCTGGCCAGCACAGCAGTATGCGAAAGCAGGGAGCCGTGGAAGCACACCACGCCGGCTAATTTTTCGGCGGGGATGGCGGCAATATCCGAGACGCTGACGTGAGCCCCCACCAGCACCACGGGACCATCTGTTTGCAGTGGTTTGGTGTCCGTGCTCTGCAGCAGCGAGGCATACAGCCGATTACCCAGATGGCGGATGTCTTCATGGCGTGCGCGCAGATAGGGATCATCCATTGCCAGGAACAGGTCGGCAAAATGCTGCACCGTCGCACGCAGCGCCGACGGCAGACTCTTGCCCGCGCGGATACCTTCAGCAACGCCTTCGGTCAGCACCGGATCTGAAAGCAGCATGTGATAGGCGTTGAATATCCCGGCAATCTCATGGGACAGACCCAGGTCGAGTGCATCGCGCTCAGCAGCGACCTCAGCCTGCACCCGCGCTAACAGGGCACGCCAGCTCTGGAGTTCATCGTCAATGCTGGCGCAGGCCTGCTCGGACACGCTGAACAGGTCGGGAACCTCGCACAGCCGGGCGGCTCCGACACCGATACCCGGGGCACCGGCAAGCCCGGTTACCGTGCGCGCCGAGAAATCTGCCGCCAGGTGCCAGTCATCCCAGTTGGCCACCACCAGCGCCAGTTGCGCCGCCAGCGTCACCAGGAATCCTTCTTCCTCTGCGCTGAAGGCGCGCGGCGCCAGGCGTTGCACCGCCAACACGCCAATCATGGCGCCGCGCCGTACCAACGGCACCGCGCAGAAGCTGTGATACTGCTCTTCTCCGCTGCCGGGAATGAGCTCGAAGGCGGGGTGTGCTGCGGGCTCCACCACGTTCACCGGATGCAGTGACGCGCCCACCTCGCCTACCAGTCCCCTCCCCGCAGGCAGGCGCGCCTTGCCTACGGCGCGGACGTCGAGGCCATGGCTGGCCACCAGCACCAGTTCGTCGCGCTCGCTGCGCAGGTACAGCGAGCACACGTCCACGGCCATTTCCTGCTGGATACCATCGACAATGCAATTCACCTGCACAGCGGGGCTCTCGGCCTCTACAGCCGTTTGCACAATGCGCGTCAGCGACGAGAATACCGACATGGCGGGTCAACGATCCCCGGCGTTTTCGAGCACCAGTTTGCCATCGAGATGTACGTCTCGCTGGGGGAAGGAGATAACGACCTCGTGCTCCCTGAACAGTGCGTCTATCTGGTAGCGCAGGTCGCTGCGAATCACCCGCAGGCTGCGCTCGGCAGTGGCGTGCACCCAGACGTTGAGGTCAAAGATCAGTGAGTTATCGCCAAAATCATCGAAAATCACCGAGTACTCAGGATCCTTCAGCACCTGGGCATGTTCCTCTGCCGCCTGGCGCAGTAGCTGCGTCACCAGGTTGATATCAGAGCCGTAAGCGACACCGACGCGCACACTGGTGCGCACCAGGCGGTCGATCAGCGTCCAGTTGGTGACCGTGTTTTCCAACAGGTAGCTGTTCGGCACCAACAGGTGGACCCCGTCTACCCGGCGGATACACGTGGATCGCGTATTGATGGATTCGACCGTGCCCCGCACCTCGCCCATTTCCAGGAAATCACCGATGCGTATGGGGCGTTCCCACATCAGTATCCAGCCACTGATGAAGTTGTTGATGATGTTTTGCGCACCGAAGCCGACGCCGATGGCAATGGCGCCGGAAATGAACGCGAACGCCGCCAGTGGTATGCCGAGGAAATCCAGCGTCATGACGCCAAGCACCACGAAACCGATGACGATGTAGGCCCGGGAAATCATTTGCACCGCATCGGCATTGACCTTGCGGGCGAGCAGTTTCGAGCGCACCAGCTTGCTGGTCCATATCACCACGCAAACGCCAATCACGGTGAACAGGGCCACAGACAACAGCTGGCCAAGGGTCAGGCTGTGTTCACCGACGCTCAAAAGCTGAACGCTCATGATATGCTTGATTTCTTCCATGCCTCAGGACCTGCTCATGTCTTCTGCGTGTGTGCGCCAACACCCCCGTGGGCCCGGCGCGCCCGGGCGCGAGTCTGTTGCAACCGGGGGCTGTTGAGAATAGCGCATGTTTGGCACTTTTTATCACAATTTTCGTGCTCGCGTGCGCAACGCCTTGTCGCATTATTGTTAACAACTGATTTCGGGGCCCGCCATGATAAGAACCGTGCTTACAAGCAACGACGGCGTCCGCCAGGAAGGTGGCATAGAACTGTTGTCACTGTGGCGCGACGACCAGGCGAACTGGCTCTGGCTTGATATAGAGGACAGCGCCAGTGAGGACAGCAGGGCCCTGCTCGAATCCATGGGCTGCAACCCGCTGGCGATAAATGATGCTTTTCGCATGCGCCACCCGCCGAAGATAGAAGCCTTCGATGAGCACTGTTTCCTGCTGTTTCGCGGTATCGCGCGCATGGACGCCACCCTCGAGGTTGAGCACCAGCAGATCGCCGTGTGGGCCGGTGAGCGCTTCCTGATCACGTTTCACCGGCAGGCGTCGATCAGCGTCAACCACATCTGGAACAGGCAATCCAGTGAGCCCAGCCCGCGCGCGCCCGGGGAACTGGCGCTGATGCTGCTGCACTATGCCTGCGGACGCTACCTCGACACCCTGCTCGAGTTCGAGGACCGCCTCGGCGATCTCGAGGACGGCCTGCTCAGTGAGCATTCCGAAGAGGACATGAAAGCGCTGGTTGCCTACCGTACCCGCTTGCGCAAACTCAGGCGCACCTTCAGCTATCACAAGGACATCACCGAGCAGGCGCTGCGTTTGCCGCAACAGCTGTTCCCGCACCTGGGGGAAGAGTTGGAGCACGTGCGCCGGGACGTCTACGACCGCTGCGAGCGATTGCACAGCCTGTGCCAGATGTACTACGAGTTATGCGGAGACCTGGTAGAGGGCCATATCTCGCTGTCTTCGCATAACCTGAACCAGACCATGAAGGTGCTGACCATCATCTCGGCGCTGTTTGTGCCCTTGACCTTTATCGCCGGCATCTACGGGATGAATTTCGAGGTTATGCCGGAGTTGCGCTGGCCTTATGCCTATTTCGTGGTGCTCGGATTCATGGCCACGCTGACCGTCGCCCTGCTCATCCTGTTCCGCCGCGTCAGGTGGCTATGAGGTCATCGCGAGGACAGCGCCGTGTTTCCAGCGGCGCGACGGCCTGACGGCGCAGCGGCGCTACAAAACGATGGCTGTAGCCAGCGCCAGCATCAGGCCCATGCCGACAATGTCTGTCATTGTGGTCAGGAAGATGCTGCTGGCCATGGCCGGGTCGGCACCCCAGCGTTTGAGCGTCAACGGCACCATGACACCGAACAGGCCACTGCACATGCAGGCCCCGGTCATGGCGACAAGAATCACCAGCGCCAGCATGGCGGGTTCCTGCATGCCCATACCCGAGGCGTAGACCCACATGGCGGCTGCCGCCACCAGCCCCACCAGGAAGCCGTTGAGCGCACCGAGTGTGATTTCCTTGGCGACCAGTTTCTTCACCGGGTAATCGCCCAGTTCACCCAGCGTGATTCCACGCAGGGTAATCGCCAGTGCCTGGCAACCGGTGTTGCCACTCTGGCCGGCCAGCACAGGCAGGAACACGGCCAGGGCAACAATCTGTGCGATCGTGCTCTCGAATACACCGACCACAAAGGCGGCGGCAAACGCGGTGAGCAGGTTGATCTGTAACCAGGGATGCCGCATGCGGAATGACTCGAGCAAGGGCGTGCTGATACGCTCCTCCTTGTCCAGGCCCACCAGGGTACCGGTCTGGGCATTGATCTCCCCGGCCACGCACTCAAACAGTTGCCAGCCGTAAATCACGCCCTGCAACACACCGTCCTCGTCAACCACGGGGTACAGGCGGTAATGTTTGTTCAGCGCGGCCTGTACCGCATCACCCAGGCTTGTTGCGGGCGTAAAGCTGAACGGTTCCGGCGTCATGATTTCCGCCACCACCTGCCCAGGCTTGCTCAGCAGCAGGTCTCTCAGGGTCACCACACCGAGCAATACACCGCGCTCGTCGACCACGTAGAAATACGTTACCTCGGTAACAGACTCCCGGTGCACAATGTCGTCAATGGCACCCGCTACGGTTGTAGTGGGCGACACCGTGCCGATTGCCGGCGACATTATCTCACCGACGCTGACATCCAGGTCACCTACCAGCGCCACCGTCTCGGCACCCTCGGGAGAGATGCTGCCCGGCAGGTGTGAGGCGATGTCCAGCGCCTGCTGCCCGGGCAGTGCCGCCAGAACTTCCTTGATGGATTCGCTGGGCTGCGCTCCCAGCAGCGAGGCCGCCTCGACAGGATTGAGGTCCTGTACGTTCTCGAGCAAGTCTTCTTTATCGTGTGATATCACGATTCCTCCTCCGCCGAGGGCGGGGTCATGGTGCTACCAAGGTAGGCGAAATTGTTTAATTTGTCAGAGAGACGTCGGGAATAGGGAATGAAATTGATCATTGCGCCGAAAACAGGAATCGTAGTGACCCGGGATAAGGTGCGACGGAACTGTTCACCGGAAATCTGCTCGATTTCCCGTGAGAAGTTTTCCAGGCCAAAAATAAACAGGATGACCGCGGTCACACCTGCCAGCAATACCTGGAAATGCTCCATGACAATGAGTCCGGTACTAGCTGCGCTGCGCGGGCTTAGTCAACGCCCGGAGCCAGTGCTTTACCCGCCTTGCGGTACCAGAGCTTGAGCCCCTCCCAGATATCCTCGGCGGTGTCGGCGTACCAGAATAGATCGCGATCCTCGTCATCGATGACTCCCTCATCAGCCAGAAAATCAATATCGACCAGCCTGCGCCAGAAGCTCTCGCCAACCAGCACTACCGGCAATGGCTCGATCTTGCGCGTCTGTATCAGGGTCAGCGTTTCGAACAGCTCATCAAGCGTGCCGTATCCGCCCGGGAACGCCACCAGGGCACGCGCCCTCAGCATAAAATGCATCTTCCTCAGGGCGAAGTAGTTGAACTGGAAACACAGCTCCGGCGTGAGGTAGGGATTGGGAAACTGTTCCCTGGGCAGGGTAATGTTGAGACCCACCGTTTGCGCACCCGCCTCGCTGGCGCCGCGATTAGCGGCCTCCATAATGCCCGGCCCGCCGCCTGTCATCACTACCAGCCGGTGATCAGACGGCCCGCCTCCGGACGCCGCCACCAGGCTGGAAAAGTCCCTGGCGACCTCATAGAAATGACTCTTTTCCAGAACGCGTTCGGCTACGGCAAGCTTGCGCTGCAGCGTGACATCATCTGGCTGTTTATCCAGCTGCGCGCGCAGGCGTTTTACCGACTTTTCCGATTCACCGAGTTCGGATATGCGGGTTCCGCCAAAGACCACAATCGTGTTTTCGATACCCAGCTCGCGCATGGTCAACTCGGGCTTGAGGTAATCCAGCTGCAGCCGCACGCCACGGGCATCGCTGCCCTGCAGGAAAGCCACGTCCTCGGTGGCCGGTATATAAGCAGAGGACTCGAGTATACGATCAATACGATGGGCCTCGTGAAAATCAGCGGCCATCTCCTCGTGCTTTTCCCCGGGCAGGCGGCTCTTCCTGTCCAGCGGATGGGCGGGCTCGGGAATCTGGTCACGAGATGTCGCATCGTCCATATCTGTCTACCTCAAATGCGCAGATAAAAGTTGCATACGGCTACCCGGCACAGTTCCAAATGGCATCGTCAGCAGGCAGCAAGCGCTAAAGGCCCGCACTCCGCTTCTCTCCTTGATGCAACGAACGTGCGTCCGGGCAGGTTTCTTCTTCTGCACTATAATCGATGGTGTCAGCGCTTGCATTAACCGTTTTGGCGCCGGCATGGATGATCTCAACTCACATGATTGCAACAGCAAAAAGGGGCTCGCTTATGGATATCACAGGACTGGTTATTTTTCTTATCATCGGTGCCATCGCCGGCTGGCTGGCCGGCAATATCATGAAAGGCGGCGGCTTGGGTCTGCTCGGCAACATCGTCATCGGCGTGGTGGGTGCCTTCATCGGCGGCTTCCTGCTGGGCGTGCTGGGCCTGAGTGCGACAGGCATTATCGGCTCGATTATTTCCGCAACCATCGGGGCGGTGGTGCTGCTGTTCCTGATTGGTGTGCTCAAGAAGGCCTGATAGGGATTCGCGGTGACACTGACCCTGCAGTTGCGTCGCCGCGGCATCGCTGACACCTGAAACCTGACCCAACCACTGTTCAAGAGGATCACATTGGTGAACACAATAAGCCTTACCCTGACGGCGCTGGCTGCTCTCGCAGCTGCCAGCGCAAGCCTGGCGGATTCAACCCAGGCGCGCTGCGACATCTATCCCAAAGGCGAGGACCATGCCTCGGCATCACTTGATTGCACTTTCTCCCAGAGGCAGGGGCATGTGGTGATCAGTCGCGAGGACGGGGTTACCCACGACCTGGTGCCCGTCGATGACGTGGCCGGTAACTTTCGCGATCAACAGGGCAACGCCGTCTACCGGGAAAGCGGTCTCGGCAGTGCCGGGCTGATTTTTCGCCTGCCCGGGGAAAGCGTCTACGTGTACTGGATGACCACGGCCATGAACACCGACGCCGACAAGGATTCCCCCACCTACCCCTACTCCACCGATGACTACGACGCCACCACGCTGCTGCCCTGTCGGACAGGCGAGCAGGCCGGCTTTGGCAGCTGCCCTGCCGGCATTGCCCGCATGGAGGGTGGCGAGGCATCCATCACCCTCACCAGCCCCGCCGGTGAGGAGTTCACCATCAACTTCATGCGCGACTACGTCAACGCCACCGGCGGACGCGAAGTGAAGGCAGTACTGGAGGGTGACCTCTGGACTGTTGAGATCAATGGCGGCGCAGAGGTGTATCGCGTGCCGCTGCAAGCTATTGAAGGCGGCTAGCCGCACATGGAGACCCGGCCCGTGCGCCGTGCCCTGGTGCTCTCCGGTGGCGGTGGCCGGGGGGCCTACCAGGTCGGTGTCTGGCGCCGCCTGCAGGAGTTGAACTGGCAGCCCGACCTGGTGTGCGGCACCTCCATCGGCTCACTCAACGGTGCCTTTATCTGCAGTGGCTGGGGCGCCGACGACATGGAGCAACTGTGGTACTCCCTGCACCAGAAGCGCGTGCTGCGCGTCTCGGTGTGGAAGCGCCTCAAATACCGTATCAACACCCTCCTTGGCCGGCATCCCCCATGGCCCGCCCTGATCGACAACGGTCCCCTGCGTGATGTACTCGCAGAGGTCCTGGACGAGGAGACACTGCGCCAGGCGCATCCACGGCTCACCGTCGCCGCCACCAACGTGCGACGGGCCATGGTCGAGTACTTCAGCGCAGAACAACTGAGCATCGAACACCTGCTGGCATCCTGCGCCATACCCGTCGTATTTCCCTGGTGCGAGATCAACGGCGAGCTCTACTGGGATGGTGGCGTGCTCGCCAATACCCCGGTGTTTCCCGCGATCGAGGCCGGGGCGACAGAGATATTGGTGGTCATGCTGAGCCCGGCGGGCGGACAGGTGACCGACGCGCCGCGCACCACCCGGGAGGCCGTCACGCGCATGTTCGACCTGGTGACACTCGGTTCCAGCCAGTCACTGAGTCAGGCCCTGGCTCTGCAGTACGGCCGCGACCTCAAGGCGCATACACGGGCCCTGGCCGAGAGTGGCGAGGTGGTATTGGGCGAGACGCGCGTCGGCGTGGTGGCGCCCCGGATCGACCCGGGGATCAGTTCGGTACTGGACCTGGACCCAAAACACATCGGGCCGAGGATCGAGGCGGGTTACCGCGACGCCACTGAACAACTGGCGCAGTTCTCCAACGGATAAGCGGCTGCCTACATTTCCGCATCGATGGGCAACAGCCCCAAAAACCAGTCTTCCAGCTGCTGAAACGTGGATTCAGCAGGCGGGTGATACAGGCGCACGCTGTCGTTAACCCATACCAGGCGCTGGGCATCGTCGAGCTGCACGGACCAGGCGTTGCGCGGCAGGAAGTCCACGGCGATCGCTGCGCGCAGGGCCCGGTTCAGTTCGGGGCTGGTTACCATGAGCGCGACTTCCGTATTCAGCTTGAGCGATCTCGGGTCCAGGTTGCTGCTGCCAACCATCACCCTGTCGTCATCCAGCAGCATGAACTTGGCATGCAGGCCAAGTTTCTTGTCCTCTACCGGACCACGCATATAGAGGTTGCGGTCCTCGGCGTCAACGCGCAGTTCGTACAACTCGACACCCGCCTCGACCAGGCGGCGCACGTAGCCATGGTAGGCGGCGTGGGCGGGCAGGTGATTGTTGGAGCGCATGGAATTGGTTAATACACGCACCCTGACCCCGCGCGCTATGGTGCTTTCGATTAGCGTCGCAAGGCGTTCGGTGGGAACAAAGTACGCCGACACCAGGATCACCTCGCGCTGCGCTGATGCAATCTGCTCAACGATATAATCGCCCAGCTGCGTCGGCGCCTGCGTCGCGGTTTTCAACAGCGGCTCATCGGCCACAAAGGCCGCACCGCCGGCTTCCGCGCTGGAGGCCAGCTCGCGCCAGGCCGCTGCCAGTTGCTGCTCGCTCTCCATATCCGGCTCGCCGCGATCCTGCCACAGGCGCGCGCGCAGCGCGGCCAGGTCCTCGCCCGCCGGCGGGCTACCGAATACATCGGTTGCCGGAAAGGTCCAGTCGCTATTCCAGAACGCGGCAAAGTGTGCGCCGGCCTGCGCCACGCTGTTGCCCATGGCCAGCAACTCCATGTCGCGGAAGTTGTAGAGATCGTCGAGGCCAAAATATTCGTTGGCCATATTGCGCCCGCCAACCAACACGGCCCAGCCGTCGACGATGAGCGTTTTGTTGTGCAGGCGATGATTGACGCGGTGGAAATCATCGAGGTTGAACAGGGTACGGCCCACGACGCCGCCCCCGCGCTCGCGATAGGGGTTGTACACCCGCAGCGCGACATTGGGATGAGCATCCAGGGACAGCAGTGCCAGGTCTGCATGCACTGTGAAGGAGTCATCCACCAGCAGACGCACTTTGACCCCACGATCCGCCGCCGCCAGCAGGTGATTGACCACCCTGGAGCCGGCGGTATCCGCAGACCACAGGAAGGTCTCCATATCGATAGAGTGGTGAGCGCTGTCGATCATACGCAGGCGCCAACGCATGGCCTCCTCACCCTCATTGAGCAGGTAAAACCAGTCGTGACGAGTGCCGGATTCGATATGCTGCCAGAAGGCGTCTGACGACTTCGCCATGGCAGGCTCGTCGCCCTGTACGGAACGCTGCAGCGGGCCGGCACAGGCCGCCAGCAGCAGTAGCAACACCAGTGCGCTGCCCGCCCTGACAGCGCGCAGTCGGTCAATCCGCATATTCATGCCCCAGGCCAGATTACCGTTACGGTAGATTAACTCTGCGGCCCTGGCCAGCTTTATACGGCTTTTACTGCGCGTAACCGAGCGCTTTCAGTGCGGCCGTGATCTCGTCCAGGATCACCGGGTCATCAATGGTGGCGGGCATTTTCCAGCTTTCGCCGTCGGCAATACTGCGCATGGTGCCGCGAAGTATTTTCCCTGAGCGTGTTTTCGGCAGTCGGTCCACCACGGCGCAGAGTTTAAAGGCTGCGACCGGGCCGATCTTGTCGCGCATGTGCTGGATACATTCGGCGGCAATGTCCTCGGCCGGGCGATCAACCCCGGCATTGAGCACCAGCAGCCCGAGCGGCAACTGCCCCTTCATCTGGTCGGCCACGCCCACCACGGCGCACTCCGCGACATCAGGATGCTCGGCAAGCACTTCTTCCATGGCACCGGTGGACAGGCGATGCCCGGCCACGTTGATCACGTCATCCGTGCGCGCCATGACGAATATATAGCCATTCTCGTCGATGTAACCGGCATCCCCGGTTTCGTAATAGCCGGGATAGCGGCTGAAATAGGCGCTGACATAGCGGTCTTCCGCATTCCACAGGGTGGTAAAGGTACCGGGAGGCAAAGGTTGCTTGACGACCAGGGCACCGATGTCTCCGGCAGCCACCTGCTCACCATTCTCATCCAGCACCTGCACGTCGTAACCCGGCACCGCGCGGGCGGGCGACCCCGGCACAACAGGCAGCAACTCAATGCCCAGGCAATTGGAACAGATCGGCCAGCCGGTTTCCGTCTGCCACCAGTGATCGATCACCGGGACGCCCAGTTTATCCTGCGCCCATTCCAGCGTATTCGGGTCGCAGCGCTCACCGGCCAGGAACAATGCATCCAGGCAGGACAGGTCATACTGCTGCAGATACTTGCCTTCGGGGTCTTCCTTCTTGATGGCGCGAAAGGCGGTGGGGGCGGTAAACATCACCTTGACGTTGTACTCGGAAATCACTCGCCAGAATGCGCCCGGGTCCGGCGTACCCACCGGCTTGCCCTCGTAAATTACCGTGGTGTTACCGTTGAACAGCGGGCCGTAGACAATATAGGAATGCCCCACCACCCAGCCGACGTCGGAGGCTGCCCAGTACACGTCGCCGGGTTCCACGTTATAGACGTTCTTCATGCTCCACTTGAGCGCGACAATACTGCCACCGGTATCACGCACCACGCCCTTGGGCTGCCCCGTGGTACCGGAGGTGTAGAGAATATACAGCGGGTCATTGGCGGCCACGGGCGTGCACGGCGCCGGCTCGGCAGCGGCTACAGCCTGCTCCCAGTCCAGGTCACGCCCTTCCACCATGGCAGCATCCTGCATCGGCCGGTGCAGGATAACGGTGTGGCCGGGCTTGTGTTCTGCCAGCTCGATAGCGTCATCCAGCAGTGGCTTGTAGGGCACTATGCGCGAGGGCTCGACCCCGCAAGTGGCCGATACAATGACCTTCGGTGCGGCATCGTCAATGCGCACGGCCAGTTCATTACTGGCAAAACCACCGAATACCACCGAGTGCACGGCACCGAGACGGGCGCAGGCGAGCATGGCAATCAGCGCCTCGGGCACCATCGGCATATAGACAATGACCCGGTCGCCCTTGGCCACACCCAGGCCAGCGAGGACACCGGCAAAACGGGAGACCTGGTCCAGCAATTGTGCGTAGGTGTACTGGCGTTTGGTATCCGTAACCGGGCTGTCGTAGATCAACGCAGCCTGCTCGCCCCTGCCCTGCTCGACATGGATGTCCAGCGCGTTATAGCAGGCGTTGGTGGTACCGTCGGGGAACCAGCGATAAAACGGCGGATTACTTTCATCCAGTACTGTTGTCGGCGCCTTATACCAGTGGATGTTCCCGGCGGCCTGCTGCCAGAGTTCGGTATTAGTCATATGCCTGTTCCTGTTGACGGTAATCCCCCTGAAACTACCCCCTTTCGCCGGTCACTGGCAATTCGACCATGGTGGTAGCCACGCGCGAAGGCTGTCGCCGCAGCGACAGCGCAACACCGCAGCAGCCGCCCCGGCCGGGAGGCCGGGGCGGCTGCATCATGCAGGCCTAGGACTTGAGCTTGACCAGCAGGTTGTAAACCCGGGTGGCAAACTTGCCGTAAGGGGGGCGCAGGAACTTCATCGGTGAGAACGCTGGCTGGTAGTAGATCGGGCGCAACTTGCTGAACGTCGTGAACCCTTCCCGGCCGTGGTAATGACCCATGCCGCTGGGACCGACACCACCGAAGGGAATGTCATGCTGGGCCACATGGAACAGGGCATCGTTGACCGTGACACCACCCGACATCACGCGCCGGATGTACATGTCCTGCAACTCGCGGTCGTTAGTGAACGGGTACAGGGCCAGGGGACGGTCGTACTTGTTGATGTGCTGCACCACCTCCTCGTGATCCCGGTACATCATCACCTTCAGCAGCGGCCCGAACGTTTCGCGGTGACGAATCACCATGTCATCGGTGGTGTCCAGCACCAGGTGCAACGGGAACTTGCGGGTCTCGTAATTGATCTGCTGGTCGCCGTTCAGGTTGACGATGGTAGCGCCCTTGGCGCGCGCGTCCTCCAGTGTATCCGCCAGCCGCTTGACCGAGCGATCATCAATCACCGAGGTGTAATCCGTGTGCTCGATGTCAGGACAGTGTTTGGCCACGTACTCCTGCGCCAGCCTGATGAATTCCTCGCGCTGGCTTTCATGCACGAACACGTAGTCCACATTGGTGCAGATCTGGCCGGCGTTGAACTGCTTGACGAACATGATGCGCTCGACAGCGCGCTTGAGGTTGTAATTGGGGTCGATCACGGCCGGCGCCTTGCCGCCCAGTTCAAGTACTACCGGGGTGAGGTTTTGTGCCGCGGCGGCCATCACTTTCCTCCCGGTCTGGCCCGAACCGGTGAAAATAATCAAGTCGAACGGTATCTGCGAGAACTCGATCCCCACGCTGCCCGTCTCTTCGAAGAAGCGCAGCTTGTCTTCCGGCAGGTACTTCGGTGACAGCTCCATCAGCAGGCGCGTCAGGTTGATGGAGTTCTCAGACATTTTGACCATGGCGCGATTACCTGCAGCGAGGGCTGCCGCCAGCGGGACCACGCTCAGGTTGATGGGAAAATTCCACGGCACGATCATCCCCACAACGCCCAGCGGCTGCGGCATCACGCGGTTCTTGCCCCCCGGGAACAGGGACTGGTCAACGTGGCGCTTCTGCACCTTCATCCACTTCTTGAGGTGCTTGATGGTGTCGTTGATGCCGTCGGTCGCGGATATGATCTCTGCGAACTGGGTTTCATGGCGCGAGCGGTTGCCATAGTCCGCGCTGATAGCCTCGATAATGGCATCCATGTTCTCGGATACCATGCGTTTGAGGTTGAGCAGATCCTCCTTGCGCTGCTGGTAATCCGGGTAGGGATTGGCGTGATACGCTTCGCGCTGGAGTTCAAAGTGAGCACGCAGCATGGCGGCGTTGTCGCTGGACAGGGTTTCTTGTGCGGCGGTCATGATCAACCTCGATTGCTTATTTATTAAGCAGTATAGTCTACTGTGTGCCGCGCCTGCCCGCTTGACATTCTGCGCATGATACCGGTGATTTCCGGACACAGGCCGCGGCCTGAGCCGATTCGTGAAACTGTGCGTAACTAGCCCTGACCCCTTTCTCTACAGGACCGCCGAGAAGGCTATGACGACCCTATCAGAATCCATCCAGGTCAAGCGCCCGATTGGCGAGGCCTTCGCCTATGTGGCCGATTTCACCACCACTACCGAGTGGGACGCCACCGCCACCAGCGCCCGGCGGCTCACCCGCGGCCAGCCGGGGGCCGGCTCCGAATTCCTGGTGACCTGCGCCCTGCCACTGGGCTCACTGGACCTGCACTACACGATTACGCAATACGATGCGCCGCACCGACTGGTTCTTTTGGGCAAGGGCCGGTTCTTCGATGTAGAGGACACTATCACTTTTACCGAAGGCGAGGACGGCGCGACCCGGATCGACTATCGCGCCGAGTTCCGCTTCAAGCCCCTGCTGCGACGCCTGTCAGGGGCGATGCAGGCTGGCCTGGAGCGCATGGGGCGCGCCTCGGTCGCTGGCCTCAAGCGGGCGCTTGATGATGACTTTCCGGCACCAGCCGGTATGCAGGGCGACGACACCACCGGCAGCCCAGGCCATGTGCTGCGTTTTACCCGCTTCGGCTACCAGCGTGCCCGCAACTCCTGGCACCCCATGTCTGCCGATATGCGCGGCAAGCATGCGGTTATCACCGGCACCTCCTCCGGGCTCGGGCTGGCCAGCGCCAGGGAACTGGCCCGGCGCGGCGCCACCCTCACCCTGGTGATGCGCGACCCGAAGCGTGCCGATGCGGTGCGTCGCGAGCTGGTGGAGGAGACCGGCAATGCGGAAATCAGCGTCGAACTGGCGGACCTGAGCCTGCTGGCCCAGGTCGATGCGCTCTGTGCGCGGCTGCTGGCCCGGGGCCAGCCGATCGACATCCTCATCAATAACGCCGGCGCACTCTTCAACGACTATGCCAGGACCGAGGAAGGCATAGAGCGCAGTCTGGCACTGTTGTTGCTCAGCCCCTATCGCATGACCCTGGCCCTGCAGCCGCTGCTGGCATCCGCCAGCGGCAGCGCCCGGGTCATCAACGTGGTATCGGGCGGCATGTACACGCAGAAGCTGTCGATGAAGAACCTGGAGGCCCGCTCCGCCGAGAAATTCTCCGGCGCCGTGGCCTACGCTCGCGCCAAGCGCGCACTCATGGTGGTTACCCGGAAGTGGGCGCGTGACTGGCAGGATGACGGGATTGTGGTCAACGCCATGCACCCGGGCTGGGCCGACACCCCCGGCGTGGCCTCCTCCCTACCGGCATTCCATTCGCTGACGCGCTTCGCCCTGCGCAGCCCGGAGGAAGGCGCGGACACGATCGTGTGGCTGGCCGTCGCCACCGAAGCCGCCCGGGTCAGCGGGCAACTGTTCATGGATCGCGAGGCACAGCCGCTGCACCTGAAGACCTCAACCCATGAAAGTGCCAGCGACCGGGAGCAACTCCTGGCCTACCTGAAAGACTACGACCCACAGCCCTTGACGGCCGCGACAGGAACCAGCCCATGACCGATAAACCCGCACCGGTACTCTACTGGTTTCGCCAGGACCTGCGCCTGGCTGACCTCCCCGCCCTGAATGCAGCCGCACAGGCTGCCGCCGATAGCGGTACCACCGTACTCCCCTGTTTCATCCTCGACGACGCCTCCCCCGGCGAGTGGGCACTCGGTGAAGCCAGCCAGTGGTGGCTGCACCACAGCCTGCTCTCACTGGCCGAACAGATCACGGCAAAAGGAGGAGAACTCGTGGTTCGTCGCGGGCGCAGTGACGAGGCACTGGCGCAACTGGCGTCTGAAACCGGTGCCGGGCGTGTGTATTGCAGCCAGGCCTATGAACCCTGGAACCGGGAACTGGAAGCCCGGGTTGGTAAACAGCTGGAGGCACAGGACGTCTCCCTGCATACCCTGCCCGGCGCACTGTTGTTTGCGCCGGGGGACATCCTCAACCAGTCGGGCGAAGCGTTCAAGGTGTTCACGCCATTCTGGCGCCGTTGCCGCTCGCAACTGCCCACAGACAAGCTGGCGCAGCCGCCGGGAGATGGCGCCTTCGCAGCCGGGGTAGTATCAGGACTGGCCACAGACGACTGGGACCTGTTACCGAAACAGTGGCAACCATCGCCGGAGTGGCAGGACATGTGGAGCCCCGGGACATCCGGTGCCGCCCGCGCGCTGGAAACATTCATTGAGCGCGCGCTGGAAGGCTACCGCGATGATCGGGACAAACCCGGGGTGGCGGGCACGTCCCGGCTGTCACCGCACCTGCACTGGGGCGAGATATCCCCGCGCCAGGTGCTGGCAACACTGCGCGCAGCGGGCACCGACGACCTCGAGGACGACCGCGAGAAGTTCCTTGCCGAGCTGGGCTGGCGCGAGTTCAACCAGCACCTGCTGTACCACTTTCCGCACATCGATGCGCAGCCGTTCAAGGATGATTTCAGGAATATGCCCTGGCAGGCCAACGAAGAAGGCTACCGGGCCTGGTGCCAGGGCCGCACCGGTTACCCGATCGTGGACGCGGGCATGCGTGAGCTGTGGCAGACAGGTTTCATGCACAACCGGGTACGCATGATCTGTGCGTCCTTCCTCACCAAGCACCTGCTGGTGCCGTGGCAATGGGGGGCAAAGTGGTTCTGGGACACCCTGGTGGATGCTGATCTGGCCAATAACAGCGGCGGGTGGCAGTGGGTCGCCGGCTGTGGCGCCGATGCATCGCCCTGGTTCCGGATATTCAATCCCGTGCTACAGGGAAAGAAATTCGACCCCGATGGCGATTACGTGCGGCGCTGGGTGCCAGAGCTGGCAGCCTTGCCTGCCAGGCACATTCACGACCCCTGGGATATGCCGCCCATGCTGCTGGCAGCAGAGGGTGTCGAGCTCGGGGCTGATTACCCCCACCCCATTGTCGATCACAAGGAAGCCCGGGAGATGGCCCTGGCAGCGTATCAGGAGCGCTCTGCGGGAACAGGGTCTGAAGCGGCGGGGTAGCTGTAATCGATGCGCACCTGCTGGCTGTTGCCGTCGCTGTCACGCAGGTTACTGATACCCAGGTATTGCATCAGCCGCTGGTTATCGCGGTCGTACTGCAGGCGAATCGGCGGCACCACGGCACCCAGCAGCCAGTTGTCCAGCCTGACCTTCACACACAGGCGCTGGTTCGGGCAGGCCTCCTCCACCGGTTCCGCACGCATCGACAGCGGAGCATCCCGGCCCGCGGGCAGGAACTCGAACTGCACCGGCTCGCCCTGCGCCAGCATATCCCAGCTGGAGCGCATGTAATGGTCGAAGCCCGCGTCCACCACCAGATCCCCGGTCGCTTCTCGCTCTACCCGCAGGGTGCGCCCGTCCGGTAAATATTCCAGCTCAAGGCTGGGCGCGTGTTTGGACAGCGAGTAGTCTAGACTCTTGCGGGCGAACAGGTTGCCCTGGGTGTCACGGTACTCTACCTGACACAGGGTGCCGGCTTCGGAACAGCTGTGGTGCTCGGTGTAGCGCAGCTCACCACCGTCCGCACCCCGGGCCTCACCCACCGCCTGCACAGCATGTGCGGGGAATGACAGGACACTGGCGGCGCACACTGCACCGGCGAGCGCCACCGCTCGCTGCGGGTACCGGGTCACTGGCCTGCTTCCGCGAAACGGTAGCCGGGTTTGGCGAAAGTCAGTTGCACGGTGCTGATGATGCGCTCGCGGAAGCCGCCTTCGCAGTAGCACAGGTAGAATTCCCACATGCGTTCGAAGCGCTCGTCAAAACCCTGCTCGCGGACTGCTGTTCTCGCGGCCAGGAAACGTTCGCGCCAGTCTGCCAGGGTGCGCGCGTAATCGGCGGTAATATCGCGCAGGTTCACCATCTGCATATCCGAATCCCTGGCCACATGGCGCGACAATACTTCCAGGGAGGGCAGGCAGCCACCGGGGAAAATGTAACGCTTGATAAAGTCAACGGAGTCCCGCGCCTGCTCGTAACGCTGGTCCTGCACCGTGATTACCTGCACGGCGAATTTGCCGCCCGGCTTGAGCAGGCTGCTGCAACGGCGAAAGTACTCGCCGTAATACTGGTGACCGACCGCCTCCAGCATTTCAATGGACACAATCTTGTCATAGGTGCCGCTGAGCTTCCGGTAATCCTCGCAGAGCACGGTCACCCTGTCCTCCAGCCCCATTTCCTGGACCCGCCTTCTGGCGTGGCGGTACTGCTCACGGGAGATGGTCGTGGTGGTAACGCGACAGCCGTAGTGTTGCGCTGCGTAAACCGCCATTCCACCCCAGCCGGTGCCGATTTCCAGAAGATGATCATCGGCACTCAACTCCAGCTGCTGGCAGAGCAGCTCAAGCTTGTGCAGGGATGCCTCCTCCAGGCTGGCATCGGCGCTCGGGTAGACCGCGGAGGAATACATCATGGTCGGGTCGAGAAACAGCTTGAAGAACTCGTTGCCCAGGTCGTAATGGGCGCCGATATTGCGACGCGAACCGCTGAGGCTGTTGTTGTTCAGGGCGTGCAGTCCCTTCAACAACCACTGCCGCAGCCGTGAAGAGCGCGCGTCCATTGAGCGCATGGTTTCCATATTGGCGGAGAACAGCCGGATAACGTCCACCAGGCAGGGCGAAGACCAGTGACCCAGCATGTAGGATTCGCCGGAGCCCATCACGCCGCCTGTCAGCACATGCTGGAACACGCGGCTGTCATGCACATTGACCACCGCGTGTATGCCGTCGCCATCGACGTCACCGAAGCGCTCCACACGCTCGCCTTCGCGCACGGTGAGGGAGCCGGTGGTGAGCCTGGCAAGCAAACGCTTGATCATGCTGCGGGAGAAACCCTCACCACGCCAGTGTCCTCTCAGTTCGGGTACGCTGATGGCATTGACACTTGCATCGTTCATATTTAAGTCTCGCTGTGTACGGTTTTAGGATGGGGAACAAAAGGAATACGTTTCAGCCACAGGCGCAGGGCCTGCCAATAAATGCCGGCCGCCACCTGCAGGGTCATTAGCGGGTACAGTGCCAGGTAGCGGGCAAACGTGGCCGGGGTATCGCCGCGGTGCTTGAGATGCAGGGTCGCGTCAAATGCCTTGCCGGCGCTGTGGAAGTTGGCCAGGTGCACTACCAGCTTGTCACCCGGCGTGTTGCTGCGCCAGCGATAGCGCATGTCCATGGGCATGAAGGGTGAGACATGCATGGCTTTATCAAACTCAGCCTCGAGCCATCCCGCCCTGCCCTGCGCCGGCAGCACGTAGGCACAACGCTCGTTCCAGGGCGTGTTGGTGACCTGCGCCACCACATACTGCAATTCGTCGTCACTGGAATAGCAATAGAAACAGCAAATTGGGTTGATGAGGTAGCCGAAATAGCGCAGGTTGGCGAGCATCAGTACGCGACCGTCGGGGCGTTCACCCGAGCTTTTCTCTACCTCATCCAGCACCGCGCACTTCAGCGGTACCGCCGGGTCGCCGAGGAAGTCTTCGCGACGGAAGCGCGCCGGCGCCCAGCGGCGCACCGACCAGCCCGGACAGCGTTCGAGGAACTCGGGCATCGTGTCGAGGTCCAGCAGGGGCATGAACACGCGGTAGCGAAAGCCGTGCTCTCGCGGCTCCATGCGCCGGTGCTGGACCCAGCCGCTGTAGATCGCTCCACTCACGCAGCGCTGCCCATGCTCTGCACCGCGGTGTCGGCGGAGCTGGCGATGGCGCCAATACCCTTGGCCACCTGCAGCGCCGAGTGCACACCGTCTTCGTGGAAGCCGTTGCGCCAGTAGGCGCCGCAAAACCAGGTCGCACCCTGACTGACCTCCTGCCACCGCTGCTGCGCAGCGATCCCCTGCAGGGTGAATACGGGGTGGGCATACTCGAAGCGGCCGAGCACTTTGTGCGGGTTAATGCGCTCGCTGTCATTCAGGGTCACGCAGAAGGTCTCCGGAGCAGACAAGCCCTGCAGGATGTTCATGTTGTAAGTCAGCGTGGCGCGGTCAGTATCGGGGCGGCGCAGGTAGTTCCAGGCGGACCAGGCGCGACGGTTGCGGGGCAGGAGCCGGGTATCGGTGTGTAGCACCACGTCGTTGTTCTGGTAAGGAATCGCGCCGAGCACCTCACGCTCCACCGGCCGTGCGTCTTCCAGCATGGCCAGCGCCTGGTCGCTGTGGCAGGCGAAGACCACCGCATCGAACTGCTCGCTGCTGCCATCGGCGTAGCGAATGCTGGCCCCTTCCTGCGACCGGCTCACACCGGTGATGTCCACGCCAGTGCGTATATTGCTGGCAAAACCGGCGGTGAGGGGCTTGAGATATTCTCTGGATCCACCTTCTATTACCCGCCACTGGGGCCGGTTGCGTATGTTCAGCAGGCCGTGATTGCGGAAAAAGCGCACAAAGAACTGCAGCGGGAAATCCAGCATAACCGGGGTATCAGCAGACCAGATCGCCGACCCCATGGGTACCAGGTAGTATTCTATGAATGCGCGTCCGTATTTGCCTCGCTGCAGGTACTCGCCCAGTGTCATGCCCTCCGGCAGGCGGCCTGCCTCGAGGTCCTCCACCGACTTGCGGTTAAAGCGGACAATGTCCCGCAGCATGCCAAGAAACCGCGGTGATACCAGGTTGGACCGCTGTGCGAACAGGGTACTGAGGCTGGAGCCGGCGTATTCCAGCCCGGAGTCCTGATCCCAGAGGCTGAAGCTCATTGAAGTGGGCTTGGTGGAGACGCCGATCTCGTCCATCAGGGCAATAAAATTGGGGTAGGTCCAGTCATTGTAGACAATAAAGCCGGTATCGATAGCGAAACGCCGGCCGCCCATGGCGACATCCACCGTTGCCGTGTGGCCGCCAATGCGGGCGTCCCTTTCCAGGACATGGACGTCGTGCTCCCGATGCAGATAGTAGGCGCAAGCCAGTCCGGATATGCCGGATCCGATGATCGCAATCTTCATTAAAACCTTATACCTCGTGGGTGCTTGAATGATCCTCAGCTTAGTTACGCCCCGTACCGTCCACTGGATCAATTCTAGACAATAGTGATCCACGTGCGCCATGCCCTCGTAAACACCCCCGTGAATGCTAAACTCTGGGCGACATATAAGTGATCAGATCAGGAGCCAGCGCAGCAATGGCAACAACCCCAAGGACTGACGCCGGCGGCAGGCGGGATGACGAATGGAGCGTCTGCCTGCAGCAAGTCGCCGAAAGCGACAGGGAGGCATTCACCAGGCTGTTCAAGCATTTTGCCCCGCTCATCAAGGCGTTTGCACTGAACGGCTCGGCACTGGCCGCTGCACATGCAGAGGAACTGGTGCAGGAGGTGATGATCAAGGTCTGGCAGAAGGCCAGCGGATATAACCCCCAGAAGGCAGCGGCGAGCACGTGGATATATACCATCGCCCGGAACTGCCGTACCGACATGTACCGGCGCCTGCAGAAGTTCGATACGCCCATCAACGCCGAAGATATTTGGCCCGAGGTGGAATCCGAAGAGCTGTTTGCTGCCGTACAACAGAAGCGAGATGCCGTGCGCATTCGCGGGATGCTGGAACAGTTGCCCCACGAACAGTCACAGATTCTCAGCAAGGTATATATGGAAGGCAAGTCGCACAGCGAAGTTGCCGAAGAGCTGGACCTGCCGCTGGGGACCGTAAAATCCCGAGTTCGCCTGGCCATGAAGAAATTACAGTTAACCGCAGAAAGATAGTGCCATGATTAATCACCACCCCGACACACGATTGCTTAACGAGTACTCCTCTGGGACGCTTCCCCTGGCCCAGTCGGTGTGCTTGTCACTCCACCTGAACTACTGCGAGCAGTGCCGTCGCACCCATCAACGGCTGCAGCAGCTCGGTTCCGCACTGTTCGAGGAACTGTCGCCACAGCAGGTAGATGATTCCCTGCTGCGCACGGTGATGGCACGCCTGGACGACGAGCAGGAGCCCCTGCGCTACCAGAGCAGCGGCAACGGTGGCGAAACCGATGCCAGGCCGCCCCTGGTACAGCGCCTGATGCACGGCGATTATGAGGACCTCGACTGGCGCAACCTCAGCAAGAAGGTGCGCGTCAGCAGGTTGCGCACAGGCGACGTGGACAACGAGTTCGCCCTGTACCGCATCAGCGCCGGCGCCAGCATTCCCAAGCACACACACCGCGGCACCGAACTCACCCTGGTATTGGAAGGCGGTTTCTCGGATGAGCAGGGCCACTACGAAGTGGGCGACTTCATCATGCGCGATGCCGAACAACAGCACACCCCGACGGCGACCCAGGACCGCGACTGCATCTGTATCGGGGTGCTGGACGCACCGATCCGGTTCACAGACTGGAAATACCGCGCCGTGAACCCGTTCCTCAAGCTTCAGGCGAGCTGATCCCCTCGCCACTCTCGTGGGGCCGCCTTGCGGCCCCTTTTTTTTATGTCCAGGATTTACACTACGTCCCCGAGAGGCAGGAGAGCCTGCCCCGCTGTATCGGGCACGCCAAAGGGGACGTGGCCGGGCATAGCACCGATCCCTGGGTAGTGTCCGCAATAACCCAGTGAATCCCGCCCTTCTATTTCGGGTTTGCGATGCTCCACGGCCAGTGCGCTATTTCCCGCTCTTGTAGGGTGACAAGGGGCGACTGACACCCTCGGCAATGGGCTGGCCGCTATCGCGCTCCCTGACAGCCTGCTTGAACCCCACCTCTTCAGCGCGCTGCTTGAACCAGACGCCCTCCGGGCTGTGGCGGGTGATGCCGTCGAACAGGGTGGCGAACATCTGTGTATTGTTCAGGCCCATATTCTCGTAGGCCTGGTTGATCATCAGCTTCTGCATCATCAGCTGGTTCTTGGGCACCCCCGCCATCCGCGCGGCCAGGGCATCAACCCGCTCATCCAGCTTCTCCTGCGGCACCGACTCCAGCACCAGGCCCAGCTCCACTGCCTCGGGACCGCTTACCAGGTCGCCAGTGAGCAGCATGCGTTTGGCTTTTTCCGCCCCCAGGCGGTAAACCCACATGGCGGTAGTGGGGCAGCCCCAGACCCGGGCGGGCGGGTAACCGATCACCGCCTCGTCAGCCATGATCACCATGTCGCAGGCCAGGGCGATATCGCTGCCACCGGCCACTGCCGGGCCCTGCACCCGGGCGATGGTGGGCTTATAGCTTTTCCACAGTGACATGAAATTCTGGGTGTTCTGGAACATGCCATAAAAGTCCAGCATGGGGTCCCAGGGACCGCCGTGGCTGTCGCCCAGCTGGGAGCCGGGCTTTTCGCCCTCCTCCTCGGCGAACTCCACCAGGTCATAGCCACTGCAAAATGCCCTGCCGGCCCCGGTGAGCACGATGACATGAACGTCGTCATCCTTGTTGGCGCGCGCCACGGCATCGGCGATCTCGCCCGGCATGTCCATGGAAATGGCGTTCAGCCGCTCCGGGCGATCCAGCGTGATGCGCGCGATGCGCCCGTCTGTCTGGTAACTAATATCGTTATATTGCATCGGCTTTCTGTTCACGGGTTCACAGTTTTGCAGGAAGGTTGCAGCAGCTTAGAGCGTTTATTGATATAGCTCAAATAGCATCCGGGGCCATACCGGATACTCGAGCAAGAACGGGGCAGAAGCACAGGGGAATATATGAAACACCGGGGTATGAGCGTCGCAGAACGCGTCACCATTGCCATGCGCACACTGCCGCGTGACCATTTCATCGAGATGAGCGACCCTTCGTTGGTCATCGGCCACAGCATCCCGCCCACCAACGCGGTATCGGAAATACTCGAACACGCGGCCATCAATCCCGAGCACAAGGTGATGCTGATCGGCACCGGCGCCGGCTACGTCGCCGCCCTCGCCAGCAAGCTCGCCAGCCAGGTCGTGGCCCTGGAGATCAACCCCGCCATGGCGCACCAGGCGCAGAGGCGCTTTAACGAGCTGGGCCTGGCCAACCTCGTACAGCGCACTGCAGACGGCCGCCAGGGTGCCGAGGATCTCGGCCCCTATGATCGCATACTGGTCTCCACCCCCCATGTTATCGACAAGGCTCCGCTGATCGGCCAGCTGGCCGACGGCGGTATGTTGTTGGCCATTGAGATTGGTGAAAACGACTGCCAGATTCTGACCCGCTACGAAGTCAGCGAACTCGGCGCCACCCTGCGCAAAGAGCTGGCGATGGTGGACTTCTCACGCGACACCGGCATGACCCTGCTCGACATGGGCATGGTAGACCAGGTGATGCTGTCTGAAGCGCGCCGCATGGCACGCGACAAGAAACTCCCGGTCATCAAGGTCCTGCGCGACAAGCTGAACATGGAGGACATCCCCCTCTACCGGCGCCTCGCCGAGGAAAAAGGCATGCCTTTCGCCGCCATCGACGACCTGCTGCCACAGGTGCAACCCGACCTGATGGAGGGTTTCTCGCGCAGCTTTCTCGACAGCCATCACCTGATACCGCTGCGTGTCGAGGACCGGGGACTGCAGGTCGTCACCGACGATCCGGACAGCGCGGTGGAAGACATCTTCCACATGTATCCCTACGAAAGGGTTAGCAAGGTGCTGGTCACACCAAACGATTTCAAGCGCCTGTGGACCACGGTTGAACTGTCGCTGCAGGGCAACGCGAAACAGCAGTGGAATACTTCCGCCAGGCCAAAGGAGAAACTCAATGAGGACCTGCTCGACCGGGACAAGCCCCGGGTAGAGGCACACCTGATAACCCTCTGTGATGCGCTGCTGCTGGACGCAGTCAGCGAGGGAGCCAGCGACCTGCATATTGAACAGTACAAGCACCACACCCGCATACGGCTGCGCGTAGACGGCGACCTGCACGACCTCAATCACTACAGTCTCGCCCCGCAGGATGCCCGGGGACTGATCAACGTCATCAAGATTCGCGGTGACATGGATATCGCCGAAAAGCGACTGCCACAGGGTGGCCGCTCGCAACTCACTGCCGGCGGCGTGAACTACGACCTGCGTATTCAGGTACAACCGACCCTGCACGGCGAGGCGGCGGTGATACGCATGCTGCCCCAGACCGGCAACATTGTCGCCATTGAAGACCTGGGCATGAGCTCCAGGCTGGTCAGGGATTACCGGCGCCTGCTGCAAAATCCCTCTGGCCTGGTACTGGTGGTGGGACCCACCGGTTCTGGCAAATCCACCACGCTCTATGCCGGCCTCTCCGAGCTGGCCAAAGACGGCCGTCGCAAGGTCCTGACCATCGAGGACCCTATCGAGTATTCCATCGAGGGTATTCAGCAGACCTGGACGCGCCCTGACATCGGCTTCAACTTCGCCGATGGCATGCGCTCCTTCGTGCGCCTGGACCCGGACATCGTCCTGGTAGGTGAGATTCGCGACACCGAAACCGCCCTCGAAGCCATCCGTGCCTCCCAGACCGGCCACGTCGTACTCTCCACCCTGCACGCCAACGACGCCGTGGACGCCCTGCAGCGCATCTATGACCTGGAGGTACATGCCAACTCCGTGGCCAGCGAACTGATGGCTGTCATCGCGCAGAAACTGGCCAAGCGCATCTGCCCGCACTGTCGCGAGGCAGCGGAGCCGGATCCGGACATACTCGCCGAGCTGTTCCCCGAGGGTGTTCCGGACAATTTCCGCTGTTATCGCGGCGCGGGTTGCAAGGCCTGCAACAATCGCGGCACCAGTGGTCGCGTCGCCGTGGTGGAATACATGCAGGTAAACAGCGAAATCCGCACCGGCATCTCCCTGCGCTACCCCATCGCCCAGCTGCGCGCCGTGGCCCTGGACTCGGGCCTGCTCACCATGCGCGACAGCGCGCTGGCCCACGTCGCCGAGGGCGTCATACCGCTTTCCGAGCTGCCACGGGTGCTGCCCTCGGAGCGCATGGCGCCAGAGAAACGGGGCGCCTGGTAAATGCACACACAGCAGATTCAACGCCGCCCGGCGGAGGAGTACTACGCTGACGAACTGGCCCGGCTGCGCTCGGAGGACACCTGGCCGAAACCGCCTGGCTGGTTGCTGTCCCCCCGGGCCGTGGAGACTTTCGTGCTCGGTGATCCGGCGCGCAATATCGCACCCAAGTTCGTCGCACCCAGCGAGATCGTGACCCGGGTGATCGTCTCGCTGGCCACCCAGCGCGGGGCCATGCTGGTGGGCGAGCCGGGTACGGCAAAGTCCTGGCTGTCAGAGCTGATCTGTGCCGCCATCTGCGACAACTCCACACTGATTATCCAGGGCGGGGCCATCGAGACGGTCACGCAACTGCTGTACACCTGGAATAGCGCCATACTGGAGCGTAAAGGGCCCTGTAAGGAGGCCCTGATCCCGGGGCCCATCTATCGCGGTATGGAACAGGGCCTGCTGGTGCGCTATGAGGAGATCGCCCGCTCCGCCCCCGCCCTGCAGGACGCCCTGCTGTCGATCATGTCGGAACGCGCCATCACGGTACCGGAGCTTGCGGGCGACGACGGCATCCTGTACGCCCGGGACGGTTTCAACCTGGTCGCCACATCGAACACCACCGACCTGGGCGTCAACGACATGAGTTCCGCCCTGAAACGACGGATGAACTTCGAAACCATACGCCCTATCAAGGCGGTGGACGATGAAATCGGCGTGGTCATGCGCGAGGCGGAAAAGGCCCTGCGTGCATCCGGCGTCGACGTGAAGCCCGATGAGGACATCGTCCGCGCCCTGGTGGTGATCTTCCACGAACTGCGCAACGGCCAGTCGCTGGACGGGCGCAGCACAGATCGCCTCGCCTCGGCGGTAATGTCCACCGCCGAGGCCGTATCCGTGGCCCACGCCATGGGGGTTTACGCCTATTACTACCGCGATGGCAGCATGCTGGCGGAGGACTTCAACGATTTCCTGGTGGGGACCGCCATCAAGGACGATATCGCCGACCTGAAGCGCATGAATCATTACTTCGAGACCGAGGTGGCGCTGAAAGAGGGCCCCGTGTGGAAGACCATCTACGAGCGCTGGCAGGCTGGTTTCCGTTACTGAAGTGACGCGCTCGGCGTGTCAGGGCGCGTCGGATTCCTCGCGCAGGCGGATGGGGCCAAACAAGTCCGGGAACTTACCCTGCATGCCAGCGTAAAACTCACGGAAATAATCCATGTCCGCAGTCAAGTCGCCGGAGGGCAGCATCGCCGGGCCGAAGCCACCGCGCTTGCGGCCAAAGTCCAGGAAAGAGGGCACAATGGGCACGCCGGCCTTGCGGGCAATATGGTAGAAGCCGGACTTCCAGTGCTCTACCCGGTCCCGGGTGCCTTCGGTCGGCACCACCAACACCAGTTGCGCCGCATCCTGGAAAGCCGCGACCATGGCGTCGACCGTGTTCACGTTGCGATGCCGTTCAATCGGCATCCCGCCCAGTGCCCGCATCAGCCAGCCCATGGGCGGCCAGAACAGCGAGTGCTTGGCCATCCATGTCACTTTCATCTCGAAGGCACTGGCAAACAGCAGCATCAGCGGGAAGTCCCAG
Source organism: Pseudohalioglobus sediminis (assembly GCF_008370495.1). Taxonomy (GTDB): domain Bacteria; phylum Pseudomonadota; class Gammaproteobacteria; order Pseudomonadales; family Halieaceae; genus Halioglobus. The sequence goes on from NZ_VTUX01000001.1 coordinate 219,284, forward strand.
TTGGAGGTGTGCGGCGCAGCAATCAACACATACTTGGGCGACGCCGGCCGTTCGCCCTCAACAGACCAGCCGAATGCGCGCAGAATCCAGCGCGCCAGATTTTTTTTCATGGGTCAATCCAACCAGGAGACGGCGCAGCCTACCATAGCGCCTGACGAAATGCTCAGCGGTGTCGGGCCAGGTAGCGATCCAGGGCGTTGGCGAAAACCTGTTTGTCACGATCCGACAATGCCGCAGGCCCGCCGCGCACTTCCCCGGTGGAACGCATGGTCTCCATGAAGTCACGCATGTTCAGCCGTTGCCGGATATTGTTGGCGGTGAACTCCTCGCCGCGTGGTGAAATCACCCCCGCACCCTTGGCGATCACCTCCGCCGCCAGGGGGATGTCCGAGGTGATAACCAGGTCGCCCGCATTGACCTGGCTGGCGATATAGTCGTCGGCCACGTCAAAGCCCTGCGGCACCTGGCGGCTGCTGATATATTCCGACGCGGGCACCGGCAGGGCGTGGTTAGCCACCAGCGTCAGCGGCCACTGCATCCGCTGCGCGGCGCGAAACAGGATTTCCCTGATGACTTTTGGACAGGCGTCCGCGTCTACCCAGATTGCGATGGCCATTGCGATTCCTTCAGCAAAAACAGCCGCTATTTTACTGGATACCGACTGCCCGGGGTGCGAAATCTCCTCGCCAATCGATTAAACTGCTGCTCTAGTTCACTCGAGCCAGGCAGCGATGATTGGATATCTGGATATCAAGGTAGACGGCCAGGGTTTGCACGCGTTCACCCCGCAGGTCCGTGCAGCATTGCAGGACAGCGGGCAGCGTGAGGGATTGTGTACACTGTTCATCCGTCATACTTCGGCCAGCCTGCTGATACAGGAAAACTACGACGACAGTGCGCGCGTCGACCTGGAAAACTGGCTCAACCGCCTGGTCCCGGAAAATGACCCGCTTTACACCCACACCCTGGAGGGTGCAGATGACATGCCCGCGCATATCAAGTCGGCGCTCACCGCCACCCAGCTGAGCATCCCCTTCACCGAAGGCGACCTGCTGCTGGGCACGTGGCAGGGTATCTACCTCTGGGAGCACCGCCGTTACCACGGCACCCGCCAGGTGGTGCTGCACCTGTGAACGCCCTGCCCGCCGTAGACAGAAACGCGCTGCTGGCGCGGCTTCGCGAAATCCTCCCCGCTGACGGCCTGATCGAAGACCAGGAAAGCCAGCGACCATTCGAATGTGACGGCCTGTCGCTGTATCGGGAGCTGCCGATTGCGGTGGCGCTGCCGGACACTGTGGAGCAGATACAGGCCATCCTGCGCTGCTGCCACTCCCTGCAGGTGCCGGTGGTGGCAAGAGGTTCAGGTACCGGTCTCTGCGCCGGGGCCATGCCCCACCCCGAGGGCCTGTTGCTGGGATTGTCCAAGCTCAACAGGATTATTGAAATCGACGCGCAGGCGCGCAGCGCGCGCGTGCAACCGGGTGTTACCAATCTGGCCATTTCGCAGGCGGCCGCACCCCATGGCCTCTACTACGGACCGGACCCGTCCTCGCAGATCGCCTGCAGCATCGGTGGCAATGTCGCGGAGAACTCGGGAGGCGTGCACTGCCTGAAGTATGGCCTCACCACGCACAACCTGCTGGCGGTGGATATGCTCACCGTGGAAGGCGACAAGATCACCCTCGGTGGCGCCGGGCTGGACAGCCCGGGATACGACCTGCTGGCATTGATCACCGGCTCCGAGGGGCTGCTCGGCATCGTCACCGAGGTCACGGTGAAACTGCTGCCGCAGCCGGAGCTGGCGCGGGTGGTAATGGCGGGCTTTGGCAGCGTGCGCGCGGCCGGTGACGCCGTGGGCGCCGTGATTGCTGCGGGCATCATTCCGGCGGGCCTGGAGATGATGGATGCGCTGGCGATATCGGCCGCTGAAGACTTCGCCAATGCAGGCTATCCACGGGACGCCCAGGCTCTGCTGCTGTGTGAACTGGACGGCACGGAGCAGGAAGTGGAGCAGCACATCGCCGCGGTGCGCGAAATCTTTACCGACCACGGCGCCACCTCCATCAGGGTATCGGCCGACGAGGCCGAGCGCGCCTTGTTGTGGCAGGGTCGCAAGTCAGCCTTCCCTGCCGTGGGGCGCCTGAGCCCGGACTATTACTGTATGGACGGCACTATTCCACGCAGCCAGGTAGCGCACGTGCTGGAGGAGATTGCCCGGTTGTCCGCGCAATACGGCCTGCGCTGCGCCAATGTATTTCACGCCGGCGACGGCAACCTGCACCCGCTGATCATGTTCGATGGCGGCTGCCCGGACGAAATTGCCCGCGCGGAGAAGTTCGGCGCGGATATACTCGAACTGTCGGTAGCCGTGGGTGGCTGTATCACCGGTGAGCACGGCGTCGGTGTGGAAAAACTGGCGCAGATGCAAAGCCAGTTCAGTGAGGCCGAACTGCACCAGCTGGAAGACATCAAGCAGGCCTTTGATCCGGGGCTGACACTGAACCCGGGTAAAGGCATTCCCATTCTCAAGCGCTGCCAGGAATACCGCAGCCTGCCTGGCCGGCATGGACATGGCTGATCGCACTGAAGCACTGCGCGAGGCGGTGGCGGCAGCGTGCGCTGATGCCAGCCCGCTGTATATCCGCGGCGGCGACAGCAAGCGCAAGCTGATCGGGCGCGACTGTGAAGCCACCCCACTGGATATTGGCGGACACAGCGGCATTATCGATTACCAGCCGGACGAACTGGTGCTGAGTGCACGTGCGGGCACACCGCTGGTGGCGCTGGCAGACGCGCTGGCCGAATATGGCCAGACCCTGCCCTTTGAACCGCCGCAACTGCAGGGTAGCGCTACGCTGGGTGGCACCCTGGCCTGCAATCTGTCCGGCCCCGCCCGCCCCTGGTTGGGCTCGATAAGGGATGCCGTACTCGGCGTACAACTGATCAACGGGCGCGCGCAAACGCTGGACTTTGGCGGCAAGGTCATGAAAAACGTGGCCGGGTACGATGTATCGCGATTACAGGCCGGGGCACTGGGCACCCTGGGTGTCATCACCGCGGTGCATTGCAAGGTGCTGCCGCTGCCGGCAGCAACGCTCACCCTGGCTTATGACATGCCGGCCGCAGCAGCCATCTCGACCATGTGCACCCGCGCGCTGGAGTCGAGGCCGCTGACAGGCGCCTGCTGGCTGGAGGGACGCCTGTATCTGCGCCTGGCCGGCGCCGAGAATGCGGTGCGGCACACGGCGTCCCTGTGGGGCGGGGAGCAGGTCGACGACAGCATATGGGCACAGTTGCGGGAGCTTCAGCATCCGCTCTTCGAGGGTGGGGAGCCATTGTGGCGGCTGTCCTGCGCGCCCAATACGCCGCATATTGCGCAGCTGACCCGTGCTATCGACTGGGGCGGCGCGGTGCGCTGGCTACAGGGCGACGTGCGCACACTGAACCTGCCTGCAGGCGCGCACCTGACCCTGTTCCAGGGCGGCGATCGCAGCAGCGAAGTTCGCGGCAGGCTGGACCCGGTGCAGCAGCAGCTGCAGCGACGAATCAAACAGGCTTTTGACCCGGCGGGTATATTCAACCCGGGCCGCCTGTATAGCTGGATTTAGCGCCATGTATGTCGATCTGCATCCCCGCCTGCAACAGGACCAGGACGCCGTCGAGGCAAGCAAGCTGATCAGCGCCTGTGTGCACTGCGGCTTCTGCCTGGCAACTTGCCCGACTTACCTGGACGGGGGTGACGAACGCGACAGCCCACGTGGGCGGATTTACCTGCTCAAACAGCTGCTGGAAACCGGCACGGCCGGCGCGGCGACCCGCCGCCACCTGGACAGCTGCCTGACCTGTCGCAGCTGCGAAACCACCTGCCCCTCCGGCATGCAGTATGGCAACCTGCTGGATATCGGCCGCGGCATGATGGAGCGCGACGCACCGCGGCCACTGCCGCAGCGGGCGTGGCGAGGCCTGCTGCGGCAGGTGTTCTCGCGCCCCGCACTGTTTGCCCTGTTACTGCGTCCCGCACAGTGGCTGCGCCCGGCCCTGCCCCGCGCCCTGGCCGGCAAAATACCGCCCCGCCAGCAAGTGGGCGAGCCGCCCAGGGCACTGCACAAGCGGAGCATGCTGGTGCTCGATGGCTGCGTGCAGCAGGCCGCCACGCCGGCTACCAACGCCGCCGCCGCGCGGGTGCTGGACCGCCTGGCCATCAGCCTGGTAGCGGTGCGCTCGGCCGGTTGCTGTGGCGCCGTCAACTATCACCTCGGCGCGCATGAGCCCGGCCTGGACAACATGCGCCGCAATATCGATGCCTGGTGGCCGCAGGTAGAAGCGGGCGTTGAGGCAATCGTGTCCTGCGCCACTGGCTGTGGCAGCATGCTTGCAGAGTATGGCAAGGCGCTGGCGCACGACCCCGGCTATGCTCACAAGGCCGCCCGCATTGCAGCCCTGCACCGTGACATCGCCGAGGTGATTGCCGGGGAGGACCTGGCTGAACTTGGCCGCGCCGCCGGCACGCAGCGCATCGCCGTGCATGTGCCCTGCAGCCAGCAACATGCCCTGCGCCAGGGTGGGATGGTACAGCGCGTGCTCAGCAGCGCCGGTTTCGAGTTGAGCGTCACCCGCGACGATCACCTTTGTTGCGGCTCTGCCGGCACCTATTCGGTGTTACAGCCGCAGCGGGCCGGCCGCCTGCGCGAACGCAAACTGGCCGCACTCAGTGGCGACCGGCCCGACGTCATCGTCAGCGCCAATATCGGCTGCCAGTTGCACCTGGGTGAAGCCGCCGGCATACCGGTACGCCACTGGATAGAATTGCTCGACGAAGCTCTCGCCACGTCCGCGCCGAAAACATAAACCGTTGCCTGCGGGCCAGGATTCAGGTATTAACGCTTCACTACATAACAGGAAACCACACCATGACCCAAGCCGCTGACAAACTGGTCCTCCAGGCCGCCTTTGAGCGCGAACAGAAACACCCTCAACGCGTGTTCATGACCCAGCCCGTGAATGGCGAGGCCATCGACTACACCTGGGCCGAAACCATGGAACAGGCGCGACGGATGGCGGCTCACCTGCAATCGCTGGACCTGCCCCCGAACAGCAACATCGCGATGATCTCCAAGAACTGCGCGCATTTCATCATCGCTGAGCTCGCCATCTGGATGGCGGGCCACTGTACGGTGGCACTCTACCCCACGCTCACCGCGGACACCGTGCAATACATCCTCGATCACTCCGAGTCGAAGCTGGTGTTCGTGGGCAAACTCGACGGCTGGGACAACATGAAGGCCGGGGTCGATGATGCCCTGCCCAAGATTGCGCTGCCACTGGCGCCGGAAACCGACTACCCGAAGTGGGACGATATCATTGCCAACCAGCCGCCCATCAGTAGCAACCCCGAGTGGCCCGCCGAGCAACGCGCGCTGATCTGCTACACCTCCGGCAGCACCGGCAAGCCCAAGGGCGTGGCCCACTCCTTCGGCTCCATTTCCGCGCCCGCCTACCTGCAAGGCGAGGTGCTCAAGGTCAATGAGAGCGACCGCATTCTCTCCTACCTGCCCCTGGCCCACGTCATGGAGCGGGCACTGGTGGAGGCGGGCTCCATCTACCAGGGCGTGCACATTTACTTCGCCGAGGAACTGGACACTTTCCTGCAGGACCTGCGCCGGGCGCAGCCGACCCTGTTCATCAGCGTTCCCAGGCTGTGGCTGAAGTTCCAGTCCGGCGTATTCCAGAAATTCCCTGAGAAGAAGCTCGATCGCTTGCTGCGCATACCCATTCTCGGCAATATCGTGCGCAAGAAGGTTCTCGATGGCCTGGGCCTGGGCAGCGTGCGCCTGGCCGCCAGCGGTTCGGCACCTATCCCGGCTGACCTGATTCGCTGGTACGACAGGCTCGGCCTGAAAATCATGGAAGGCTACGGCATGACCGAGGACTTCGCGTACTCGCACATGTCCACCGACGACAGGCGCGCACCGGGCTATGTCGGTTCGCAGGCACTGGAGGTGAAATCACGCATCTCCGACAGCGGCGAAATCGAGATCTGGTCACCGGGCCTGATGATGGGCTACTACAAACAACCCGATCTTACGGCCGAGGTGATGACCGAAGACGGCTACTTCAAGACCGGGGACCGCGGTGTCTATGAAAACGGGCTGCTGCGCATTACCGGCCGGGTCAAGGAATTGTTCAAGACCAGCAAGGGCAAGTACGTCGCTCCGGTACCCATTGAGAACATGCTCAGTTCGGATGGCATGATCGAGCAGTGCTGTGTTGCCGGCTCGGGACGACCGGCCTGCTATGCGGTGGTACAGCTGGCCGAGGAACTGCAGAAAAAATACGATGATCCTGAGTTCCGCGCCCAGACCACCGCGCACCTGGAGCAGCTGTTGAACAGCGTGAACGCACAAGTGGAAGGCTACGAGAAACTGCAATTCATCGCCGTGGCGCGCGAATCCTGGCAGGTGGAAAACGACTTCCTTACGCCGACCATGAAAATCAAGCGCAATGTTATCGAGGGCGCCTATGAACCGCTGCTCGATGCCTGGTACGCCAGCGGCGATAAGGTGATCTGGCAAGACCAGGCGTGACAGCCGTTACCACCTACTACCTGGAGATGCTTGCCAGGGAGCAGCTGTGCCCGCAAAGCGATGCCCGCGGTGTGCAGGTGAGGGAAGCCAGGGTCAAGCAATACCCCTTCAATCGCTTCCTGTACAGCCTGGTCGGCGCCCCCTGGCAGTGGACCGACAAGCTGACTTGGAGCGACGAGCAATGGCAGGCCTATGCCGAGGCTGATGACCTGCGTACCTGGGTCGCATACAGTGACGGCGCCCCCGCCGGCTACTTCGAGTTGCAGAAACAGGGCACAGCGGTGGAGATCATGTATTTCGGGCTGACGCCCGCCTTTATCGGCAGGGGCATCGGCGGCTACCTGCTGAGCAATGCCCTGCAACAGGCCTGGGACTGGCAGCCGGTATCGCGGGTCTGGGTACACACCTGTTCACTTGATCACCCCGCCGCGCTGGCCAACTACCAGGCCAGGGGTATGCGGCTGTACCGGACCGAGGAAGAGAAAGCCTAGCCGCCCTTGCGCGGGCCGCCCGGACGCGGGCCGCCCGGCGCCCGCAACAATAGTTCGAGACGACTGTCCGCCAGTAACACCGAGCGTTCCACTTCCAGCCCCTGCAACAGCTGTTTAAGCCTGCCCTGCGGATGAGGCCGGTACCCTTCCAGGCGCCGCTCCCGCGGCCGCAGCCTCAGTTCGTCCTCGGCAACGATGGCGTACTTCCTGTCCCGTTGCTCACTGCGCGTATTGTGCACGCTGAAACAGTGCGCCCGGCCACCGGGGACCATGCGCGGGCGCAGCACGTCCATTACAGCCGTCACCGCGGCTTCGTCAAGGTAGTTGAAGATGTCCCAGAACAGGCAGATATCGAAGCGCACATCGTCCGCATACCACAGCAGTTCGCGCACGCGCTGCTGCAAGCTGTTGTCCTCGTCGTCGCTGCGCGACAGGGGTAGTTCGGCAAACAGGTCGTTGAAATACAGGCGGCAGGGGAAAGCGGAAAAAAATGCCACTGTCTCCGGCTGTACAGGCCCGATATGCAGCACGCTGAGGTGCCGCTCCTCCTTGAGAGCCTGCAACAGTCCCGACAGCAGCTGGCTTCCCTGCTGCTCAGTCATGGTGCTAACGGAATTCGTGCGTCAGCCGCTTTTCAGGTCCAGTTCCGGCGCTTCCGACTTGCTGTCCGCGGCCTTGGAGGCCAGTGACACCTTGGCCGCCGGTTCGCCTGGATCCATATCGATGGCGCCCTTGAAGATGGCCCCGTCTTCCAGTGTCATGCGCGGGGCAGTGATATTGCCACGCACGTTGCCTGACTTTGAGATAAGCACTTTTTCGATCCCGCGAATATCGCCGGAAACCTCGCCATCGATGCGCACGGTGCGCGCGGTGATGTCGGCATTGACCTTACCGGACTCACCCACGGTGACCTCGTGGGCGCCCAGATCGACAGTGCCCTCGACTTTGCCCTGAATCACCAGGTCCTCGTCTCCGGTCACGGTACCCTTGATTTCGATACTGGGTCCTATCATGGCGGTGCTCCTTGGCTTGGTCGTATTGTTGCTGGCCCCGGGGGCCGGGTTGGCGGTAGCAGTGGTCGAGGGCGCAGACCGCGCACTCTCCGGCTGTGCCGGGGGTGCCGACTGCTTATTCTTATTGCGTTCAAACATCGAATCATCACCTCGCTTGGAACGGGCGATTTATCGTACCAGCGACCTCTGACCGGAACCAGACCAAAGCGCACATTTCGCAACAATCCGGTCTCAGGTGGCGGCGAGCGATGAATTCGTTATATCGATCCGCGGCTATCAGAACAAAACGTTGTTGGCGAGAAGCGCCCGGCTTTGCTTAGATTAGGGTGTACCCGCGGGTACCCTTCGCTGTATTGCTTCGCTGTTAAAGTCAAATACACGCCAGAACAGACTCGAAACGAACACCGTACGCGGTGAGCGAGGCAGACCTCGCAGCCCCGCACGGAGATCACATCTCACTCGGAGGCAGTCTTTATGAGAAGACAGAAGCGCGATATGAATTCCAGGGCATTCGACAAGGGTTATCAGGCGGGCCTGGGTGGCCGCAGCCAGGAAGATTGCCCCCACGAAAACGATGCCCACCGCCAGGCCTGGATTTCCGGCTGGCGGGAAGGTCGCTCAGACCATTGGGATGGGCTCACCGGTGTATCCGGTGTGCACAAATTGCGCGCTGTCTAGGCTGCGGCGAGCCCCCAAAACTCCAGTAGCGCCACCCTAGCCCGGCCCCGTTGCGGGGCTTTGCGCGGCACTGCGCAAACTGCTTTGCGCGAGATCGAGCAGTTCCCGGTTCGCCACCGCAAACATGGCGAAGTCGGGCGCTTCGTTGGCATGCAGCTGTGCCAGCATGTCCTGCCAACGCTCCAGTAGCGCGCCCTGCTCTGCCTCCCAGCGCTGCAGGCAGGTCAGTAGATTGCCATCGTCGGGCAGGTACTTCAGTGCACCCACCGCCAGTGTGCGCTGCTGCCATTCCAGGTCTTCGAGATAGGTATCCCGGGCCAGGGCCTGCCATTCGTTCTCCACCTTGGAGGCGAGTATCTGCGCGCTGAACCAGTCGAGTTCAAGTCGTTCACCCATGAAGAAGTAAAGCCGCGCCACATCCTGCAGCGGCGCCTCGGTCTCTGTGGCCACCTGAATGATACCCAGCGCGGTGTAGGCCTGGTGCGTGCCGGCAACGCGGGCCGCCAGGTCCTCTCCCACACCCTGCTCCAGGTAGCGCTCGTATGTCGCCTGGTATTGCTCCGCCGTGCTACCACGCAGCATGTCCGGGAAGGCGTCGCCAAGGGCTTCCAGGCCGGCGCTGAACTCCTGTACGAGGGCTGTCGGCTTCAGCTCGTGCCGGCGATTCCGCAACAGCCAGCGCGTGCCGCGTTTCACCAGACGCAACAGCTTGAGCATCATATCCATCTGCACGTCGTTGCCGACCTTGTGATCCAGTAACTCGATCCAGTCCCACAATTCGCGCAGGCGGAACAGTTCCATGACCGTGATGTAGGCCCGGGCCACGTCCGCGGCACCCGCCCCCGTCGCACGTGCCTGGCGCAGTACAAAATTGAGCCCCATGCGGTTGATGATGTCATTGGCCAGTTGCGTCGCCATGATCTCACGGTGCAGGCGGTGGCTGAGTATCTCCTCGCCGTACTCATCGACCAGGCGCCCGGGGAACGCTGTCTTGACCAGGTCTGACAGGAAGGGATCGGCGCCCAGGTCAGAGTCGATCAACTCTTCCTTGAGAATGGCCTTGCTGTAGGAAATGAGGATCGACAGCTCAGGGCGCGTCAGCGGCTGGTTGTGCGCCCGGCGCTCGGTCAACTCTTCCTCGCTGGGCAGAAACTCAAGGGCGCGGTCGATGCGACCCGCTTCCTCCATGCTCTGGATGAGCCGGCGGTATTCCCCAAAGCGCTCCTCGGCCTGGCGCTCCACCAGGCTGATGGCCTGCACCTGGCGGTAATTGTTTTTCAGCACCAGCCGCGACACATCGTCGGTCATCGCCACCAGCAACTGGTTGCGCTGCTTTTCCGTCAGGTCGCCGCGGGCGACTACCGCGTTGAGCAGGATCTTGATATTGACCTCATGGTCTGAGCAATCGACGCCGCCGGCGTTATCGATAAAGTCGGTATTGGAGCGCCCGCCGGCAAGCGCGTATTCCACGCGTGCCAGCTGCGTCATACCGAGATTGCCGCCCTCGCCTACCACCTTGCAGCGCAGGGCCCTGCCATCTACCCGCAGGCTGTCATTGGCCTTGTCGCCGACGGCCACGTGGGATTCACTGGAGGCCTTCACGTAGGTGCCGATGCCGCCGTTCCACAGCAGGTCGACGCGCGCCCGCAGCAGGTGCGAAATCAGCTCGTTGGGTGTCAACTGCTGCGCTTCGATATCAAAACACTCACGCATCTCCTCGGAAATGGTGATGGACTTGGCGGCGCGGGAAAACACCCCGCCACCGGCCGAAATCAGCTCGCGGTTATAGTCTGCCCAGCTCGATCGCGGCAGGTTGAAGAGCCGTTCGCGTTCCTGATAGCTGGTCTCGGCATCCGGGTTGGGGTCGACAAAAATATGCAGGTGATTGAACGCCGCCAGCAGCCTGATATGACGCGACAGCAGCATGCCGTTACCGAACACGTCGCCGGCCATGTCGCCAATTCCCACCACCGTGAAGTCGGTGTTTTGCACATCCACACCCATCTCGCGGAAATGGCGCTGCACCGAAACCCAGGCGCCCTTGGCGGTGATGCCCATTTTCTTGTGGTCATAACCGGCACTGCCGCCAGAGGCAAAGGCGTCGCCGAGCCAGAAGTCATATTCCGCCGAAAGACCGTTAGCGATGTCAGAAAAGGTCGCGGTACCCTTGTCGGCAGCCACTACCAGGTAGGGATCGTCATCGTCCTTGGCGACACAGTGCGGGGGGCGAACTACCGACACCTCGCCCCGGTTATCCGTAATATCGAGCAAGCCGCGGATAAACATTTTGTAGCACTCGATGCCTTCCTGCTGCACCTCGTCACGGGACATGTCCGCACGCAGCTGGCGGGCGACAAAGCCCCCCTTTGCGCCCACCGGTACGATGACCGCATTCTTTACCTGCTGCGCTTTCACCAGGCCCAGCACCTCGGTGCGAAAATCCTCCTGGCGATCCGACCAGCGCAAGCCGCCGCGCGCCACCTTGCCGCCACGCAGGTGAACCCCCTCCACGCGAGGCGAATAGACATACACCTCGTACAGGGGCACGGGCCGCGGCATGTCGGGAATGGAGGCCGGCTTCAGTTTCAGGGAAATGTAGGACTTGAGGCCGCCGCCGGGTTCCTGCTGGAAGAAATTGGTGCGCTGCGTCGCTTTGACCAGTTTGACATACTGGCGGATGATCCGGTCCTGGCCCAGGTTTTCCACCTCTTCCAGGGACGTCAGGATGCGCTCTTCCACCGCCAGCTCGCGTTCCGCGCGCCAGTCTTCATCACCATCGAACACCGGTGAGAACCGGGTCAGGAACTGCTCCACGATTAACGCGGTAATGTGCAGGTGCTGCGCCATCGTCTCGGCAATGTAGTCAACGCTGTAGGGGAAATTGAGCTGCAGCAAATACCGGGCATAGGCCCGCAACAGCGCAATTTCACGCCAGTTCAGGCGCGTACCGATGAGCAGGCGGTTGAAGGAATCGCTCTCCGCCTCACCGAACCAGATGCGGGCAAAGGCGTCCTCGAACTCCTCTTTTACCTCCTCAAGGTCGACGTTGTCGGCCAGGCCGTACAACATGGTGAATTCCTGCACCCAGTAGCTCTCGCCACTTTGCGCCTGCACACCGTAGGGCCGTTCGCTGACCACCCGCAGGCCGAGGTTCTCCAGTATGGGCAACACGTCAGACAAGGGCAGGCTGGCGCCCTTGTTGTACAGGCGCAGGCGCAGGGTGTCCTCACCGTTTTCCAGTGGCCGGTACAGCGACATGGCCAGGCGTTCGCCGTTGACCAGGCGCAGGAACTTCTTGATGTCCACCACTGCCATCCGCGGGTCGAAATCATCGCGGTAGCCCGCCGGGAAGCCGCCGCCGAGTTGCACTGCGTACTGGTTGCCGTGTTCCTCGCCAAATTCTTCAATCAGGCGGTTGCGCAGGCGATCTTCCCAGTCCAGGGAGGCCTGTACTACCAGGTCTTCCAGTTCCTTGTCGTCGTAGTCGAGGGCACGGTCCGGATTCACCCGCAGAACGAAATGGCAGCGTACCAGGATCGACTCCGAAAAATGGGTGGTGAACTCCGACTCCTCCGCCTGGAAGGCATCGGTGAGAATATTGCCTATCAGTTCGCGCAATTCGGTGGTGTAGCGATCCCGGGGCACGTAAACGATACAGCTGACAAACTTGCCATGGATATCCCGGCGCACGAACAGGCGCGTTTGCCTGCGCTCCTGGATGCGGTTGATGGCATTCACCGTGCTGTACAGGTCCGCGATGCTGGACTGGAACAGTTCATCCCGCGGATAGAGTTCCAGCACCCTGGCCAGTTCCCGGGATTCGTGCTCCGCCCAATCCATGTGCGACATATCCATCACCGCCTGCACCTTGCGCCGCAGGATGGGAATGTACTTGGGGTGCATGGTGTACACCGAGGACGTATACAAACCAATGAAACGGTGCTGGCCGATCATTTCCCCCGCGTCATTGAACACCCGTGCTTCAACATAGTCAGGGTAGGTCAGCCGGTGCACGCGGGAACGCTCACGCGACTTGGAGAAACTCAGCTGCCGGCGCTGCAGCTCTTCTTCGGACATACCCGCCAGGTCTGTTTCCAGATCCTCGACACCACGGGTCTGGCGAAACCGCAACAAACCCAGGCGATTGTCCTGCGATGCGCTCACCACAGGCCGCTCGCCGGAGCGGTCCACGACCAGGTATTCATAGCCAAGCAGGGTCATGTGCTGCTGTCGCATCCACACGAAGAATGCGGCCGCCTCTTCGCGCAGGTCGGCGTCCACGCAGTCGCTGTCGCGAATCATCTGCACGGTGGCATCGAGGCGCTCTGTCATGGCCGGGAAGTCATCCACCACCACCGCCACTTCACCGAGAATATCCAGCAGCGTATGCCGCAGCTCGTCCAGTGCCTCCGGGCTGGAGTGACGCGCCAGTTCAAAGTACACCAGGGCCTCGCTGGGGCAATCCGCGTCGGTGTCTTCGCTGTGCCCGAGAATCTCAGCCAGCGAGCCATCCTGCGCACGACGCACCGCGAGGTTGGTACTGGCAATCACGCGAATCGGCAGGTTGCGGCGATTGATTTCGCCACGCACGGATGCGGTAATAAAGGGAATGCCGCGGCAATGAATCACCAGAATGGTGTTGTTACTTTCCCAGCCGTGCTTCTGCAACTCGGGGTTGAAAATCAGCAACTGCGGGCTCTCGTTTACCGGTTGGTCCATCAGCGACAGCAGGTGCACCAGGCAGCCGTAAAGATTGTCGATTGAGCGACCATGCATATCTTCGGCGGCGAAACGCCGATAAAACGTATCGGCAAGATTCTGCAGCGAATCCCGACGCGCGGGGTCAGCCTCTGCCTCGATACGCTGACCGAGTTCCGCTATCAGGCTGTCCTTGAACTTTTCCCACATCATTGCGTGCGCCCCCATCATTATCCATTGGCCGGCACTGGTGGCCCGCTTTGCTGCAAGTCTAGACCAAAGCGTCGCCCTTGCGTGACCCGACAGGAACTTTTACCACGGTGAAAAGTCACAGATTGCGCCGGGCATGGCAGCGCCCGGCCGGTTGCGTACAACCCCGGGACGTTGCGGGTGTAGACCGGTGATCAGGGTGCGCTACAATGCGTGCCTTCTCAATTTGACCAAACTCAACAGAACAACAGGAGTACGCGTGGCAAGCGCAGACGTCAGGGCTTTGCAGGAGTGGCTTAGCGGCCAGATTATCGGCCAGGCTCACCTGGTCCAACGCATCGTTATCGCCCTCCTCGCGGACGGGCACCTGCTGGTAGAGGGCGCCCCGGGGCTGGCCAAGACCCGGGCCGTAAGAAGCCTCGCCGACGGCCTGGAAGGCGATTTCCAGCGCATCCAGTTCACCCCGGACCTGCTGCCGGGCGATGTGACCGGCACCGAGATTTACCGGCCACAGGAAGGCAGCTTTCATTTCCAGCGCGGGCCGATTTTCCACAACCTGGTGCTGGCTGACGAGATCAATCGCGCCCCGGCCAAGGTGCAGTCAGCGCTGCTCGAGGCCATGGCGGAACGCCAGGTCAGCGTGGGCTCGGAAACCTACAACCTGCCGGAACTGTTCCTGGTCATGGCCACCCAGAACCCGATTGAGCAGGAAGGCACCTATCCGCTGCCGGAGGCGCAACTGGACCGCTTCCTGTTGCACGTCAACGTGGACTACCCCGACGCCGAGGCAGAAGCAGCCATCCTGCGACTGACGCGGGCAGAGGCCAGTACGCCGGCCGCTGACATGCCTGCACCCCTGCCCCAGGCATCGGTATTCCAGGCCCGGCGGGAGGCGCTGGCACTGCACATGTCCCCGGCGGTAGAGGACTACATCGTGCAATTGATCATCGCCACCCGCTCACCACAGCCCTATAGCGAGGAACTGGCCAGCTGGATCGAGTACGGCGGCAGCCCCCGGGCCACCATAGCCCTGGATCGCTGCGCCCGCGCCCACGCCTGGCTGGCGGGCCGTGATTTCGTCGGCCCCGACGATGTGCAGGCAGTGGCCGCAGACGTGCTCCGGCACCGCTTGCTGTTGAGCTTTGAGGCGGAGGCCGAAGGTGTCAGCACCGACCGCGTCATCCGTGAACTGCTGGCACTGGTGCCGGTGGGCTGATGCTGCGCCCCCAGTTCACCCATCCCGCCCGGGGCGCCTACGTTGCACTGGAACAACTGATCGCACTGCGTTTCCCGGCACGGCAGCTCAAGCTGGCACGCCGCAAGCGTGCGCTCAACCATATCACCGGGCCCAACAAGTCAAACTTTCGCGGTCGCGGTATCGACTTCGAGGAGGTGCGGAACTACCAGCCCGGTGACGATATACGCGGCATCGACTGGCGCGTAACCGCGCGCACCGGAGAGGCCCACACCAAGCTGTTTCGCGAAGAGCGCGAACGCCCGGTAATCATGGTGATCGACCAGCGTCCCGCCATGTTTTTCGGCTCCCGGCACTGTTTCAAGTCCGTGCTCGCCGCGCACCTGGCGAGCCTGCTCAGCTGGGCGGCACTGGACGGGGGCGATCGCATCGGCGGCCTGGTGTTCAACCACAGGGAACACAGCGAAATCCGCCCCAGGCGCTCGCGGCGCAACGTGCTGGCACTGCTGTCCCAGATAGAGTCATTCAACGCGTCACTGCCACTGGCGCCGCAGCGCGAAAACCAGAGCTTCGCGGAGATGCTTGCCAACCTGCGCAGGATCGCCAAACCGGGAAGCGATATCTACCTGGTCAGCGATTTTGCCGGTGCCACCTCCGAGGACGCGCGCAGGCACCTGTTCCAGCTTTCCCGCCATGCCCAGGTCACCGCCCTGGCGTGTCACGACCCGCTGGAGCGGGAACTGCCGCGCGCCGGCCGCTACGCCGTAACCGACGGCGAACGCCGCAGCGAACTCGACACCGCTGACCAGCGCATTCGTGCACACTACCAGCGTTCCATGGCGGCGCAGTCAGCAACCCTGCAACAGGACCTGCAACGACTGGGGATACCGCTGCTGGCGGCCAGCACCGAACAGGCCCCGCTGTCACTGTTGCAAACCTACTATGGCGAGGCCGGGCGGTGACACCGACAGACCCGCTGGCACAGCTCAATCCCCTGCGCGAGGCCCAGCCCATCGGCTGGTGGCCGCCGGCACCGGGCTGGTGGCTGGCGGCGGTGCTGCTGCTCCTGGCCGCGTGCTGGGCGCTGTGGTGGCTGTGGCGACGTCACCGGCGCAATGCCTACCGTCGCCAGGGCCTGGCGCAACTGGCGGCAATAACCGGGGAGTGGCAGGCGCATGGCGACAGCGCCGCGACCCTGGCCGATACCAACGCCCTGCTGAAAGCAGTCGCCCTGCAGGCCTATCCAGCGCGAGAAGTCGCGGCGGCGACCGGGGCGGCCTGGTGTGAGTTGCTTAACCGCGGTATGGACAATCGACACCAGTTCTCTGCCGCCACGCTGCAGGCGCAATATCACCCCCAGGCGGACGCCAGCGATGTGGACGCACACCTGCAGCGGGCCCGGTACTGGATTCGCCATCATCGGGGGCAGCATGATTGAGTGGTTGTGGCCATGGCTGCTGTTGCTGGCACCCCTGCCCTGGCTGCTGCGCCGCATGCTGCCACCGGCGAGCGGACAGGAGCCGGCCCTGCGCGCGCCCTTCTTTGATCGCTGGCAACAGCTGAGCGATACCCAGGGCACCGCCGGCGCCAGTAACCAGCGCCTGCCGATGCTGATGCTGTGGCTGCTCTGGCTACTGCTACTGCTGGCAGCGGCCAGGCCGATGTGGGTGGGTGAGCCTATCGAGCTGCCCAACAGCGGCCGCGACCTGATGCTGGCGGTGGATATATCCGGCTCCATGAAGGTCGAGGATATGGAGATGGCCGACCAGATGGTGAGCCGGATTCGCGCCGTCAAGCAGGTGGCCAGTGAATTCATCAGGCAGCGCGAGGGGGATCGCCTGGGACTGATCCTGTTCGGCAGCAACGCCTACGTGCAGTCACCGCTCAGCTTCGATACCGGCACCGTGCGCCGCTTCCTGCTCGAGGCCCAGATCGGCTTTGCCGGCCAGGACACCGCTATCGGCGATGCCATCGGCCTGGCGGTCAAACGCCTGCGCGAACGCCCGGCTGAAAGTCGTGTGCTGGTGCTGCTCAGCGATGGCAGGGATACCGCCAGTTCGGTGCAACCGCTTGACGCCGCCCGGCTGGCAGCCGACCTGGGTATCCGCATTTATACCATCGGCATCGGCGCCGACCGACTGACCATGCCCGGTATCTTCGGATCCAGCTTCGGCGCACGCCAGGTCAACCCCTCCGCTGAGCTCGACGAGGCAGGCTTGCAAGAAATTGCAAAGCTGACAGGTGGCCAGTATTTCCGCGCCCGCAACCCCGCTGAACTGGCCAACATCTACCAGTTGCTGGACCAGCTCGAGCCGATAGAAGTGGACGCGGCCAGCTACCGCCCGCGACAGGCGCTGGGATACATTCCGCTGCTGCTGGCGCTGGGGGCGAGCTTCGCTCTCGCGCTGTGGCGCAGCTGGCGATCGTATGGCCGCGCTGCAGCGCTGCCGGAGGGCGGCCGATGAGCTTTCACCTGATGCGACCGGAGTGGCTCTGGCTGCTGCTGCCGGCACTGCTGCTGTTCATCATCCTGTGGCGCTCGGGGCGCCACAGCGCAGGCTGGAGTAACGTGATCGACCCGGAGTTACTGCCTCACCTGATCGGCGAAGACAGCCTGCGCAGCCCCCGCCGCCTGGTGCCCGGACTGGTGCTGCTGGCCTGGGTGCTGGCGACCGTGGCCGCGGCCGGCCCCAGCTTCCAGAAGGTTGCACAGCCGGTATTGCAGAAGCAGGACGCCCTGGTGCTGGTACTGGACCTCAGTTACTCGATGACCGCGGGCGACCTGGCACCCTCGCGTATTGATCGCGCCCGGCAGAAACTGCTCGACCTCTTGCAGCGCCGGCGCGAAGGCCAGACCGGGCTGATCGCCTATGCCGGGGACGCCCACATCGTGACCCCGCTGACCGATGACACGCCCACGATTGCCAACCTGCTCCCGGCGCTACACCCCGGCATGATGCCGATACCCGGTTCCGCGCCAGCCGGGGCTATCTCCTCGGCGCTGCAACTGTTGCACTCCGCCGGCATCCGCAGCGGGCGTATTTTGCTGCTCACCGACGGCATGACAGAGCGGGACCGCGAAGCGGTGCAAGACGCAATGCGCGGAAGCGGCGCTAGCCTGTCCATCATGGGCATCGGCACGCAGACCGGTGCACCCCTGCCCCTGCCGCGTGGTGGCTTTCTCAAGGACGATGCTGGCGCCATTGTCATGCCCGGCCTGGAGGAGCAGAGGCTGCGCGAGCTGGCCAGCGCCACCGGCGCACGCTACATGCGTATGCAGGTGGACGACAGTGACCTCGACTTCCTGCTGTCACAGCCACTGCTGGAAGATGCAGACCAGATGCTGGCACTGGATCGCTCTGCCGATGCCTGGGAAGACCAGGGCTACTGGTTGGTGTTGCTGCTGCTGCCACTGACGCTGGCCGCGTTTCGTCGCGGCTGGGTCGTCTGCCTGCTGCCCCTGCTGGTACTGCCCCTGCCGCAGCCGGCGCAGGCCGGTATCTGGGACGACCTCTGGCTGACCCGCGACCAGCAGGGGCAACGTGCGCTGCAGCGCGACGACGCGGCGGCTGCGGCAGAGCTGTTTACCGACCCGGCGTGGGCCGGCACCGCCGCCTTTGCAGCAGGGGACTATGAGGCGGCCAGCGAGCATTTCTCGGCTGTCGACAACGCCGACGGCTGGTATAACCGGGGCAATGCGCTGGCCCGCGCCGGCCAGCTGGATGCCGCCATTGCCGCCTATCGGGAATCACTGCAGCGCGATCCCGGACGCCGGGACGCAGAGGAAAACCTGGCCTTGCTGGAACAGCTGAAACAACAGCAGCAAGAGCAGCAACAGCAGGGGCAGGACCCGCAACAGGGAGAGGACCAGCAGCAGGGGCAGGACCAGCAACAGGGGCAGGACCAGCAACAGGGGCAGGACCCGCAGCAGGGACAGGACCAGCAACAGGGGCAGGACCAGCAGCAGGGACAGGACCAGCAACAGGAACAGGAACAGGAGCCGCAGCAGGGACAGAATCAGCAGCAGGGACAGGACCCGCAGCAGGCCAGGACACAGGAAGCACTGCGGGCAATGACCGACGCCGACACCGCTGCCGACATGGAAAAAGACCAGGCACTGGAACAATGGCTGCGTCGCGTACCGGACGACCCCTCGGGCCTGCTGCGGGAAAAATTCCGTTACCAGAGCCAACGACGCCAGGCAGAAGGAAAATCGAAAGATGATGACACGTACTGGTAAAGCACTGCGTGCAGCACTGGTGTTGCTGCTGCTTCAGGCCAGCCCCGGTGTGTGGGCGGTGGTCGAGGCCAGCGTGGATCGCACTGAAGCGGCGCTGGGCGACACCCTGCAACTGGTGATCAGTGCCTCGGAAGATGACGAGGACCTCGGCAGCGCGGACCTCGCCGGGTTGCAGGACGACTTCCAGGTACTGTCCCGCAGCACGCGCAGCAATACCAGCATCGTCAATGGCCAGCGCAGCCACCAGCGTCAGCTGCAACTCGAAATCACCCCGCTGCGCACCGGGGTACTGGAAATCCCCGCTTTTACAATTGGCAGTAAACGCACCGCACCTATCCAGATACGGGTCACCGATGCACCGAAGCTCGATCCGGGGCAGCAGACAGTACTGTTTGAGGCGGAAGTCGATCGCGACAGCGTCTATGTCCAGGGGCAGGTGCTGCTCACCGTGCGCTTGCAGCAGGCCATCAACCTGGATGATCAGCGGATCACCGAACTGGAGGTGCCCGGGGCATTTGTAGTGCCGCTGGAACAGAAATCGTTCCAGCGCCAGGTCAATGGCCGCCCCTGGCTGGTATACGAGGTTCGCTACGCGCTGTTTCCCGAGCAAAGCGGCGCCATGGAAATTCCCGCGCTGCGCTTTACCGCACGCGAGAGTGTGCGCCGCCGCAGTCTGTTCGATTCCACGCGCGGGCGCGTGGTGAGGCTTAACAGCGAACCGATACGCATCGAGGTAAAACCGCGACCGGCCGCATTCACCGGCGATTCATGGCTGCCGGCACGCAACCTGGTAGTGGAGGAAGAATGGTCCGCTGATCCGGATGCGTTGCAAGTGGGCGCGTCGGTGACCCGCACGGTAAGGCTGCGCGCTGAAGGCGTGCAGGGAGCACAGTTGCCGCCGGTCCTGTTCCAGCCGGTTGCGGGCATCAAGCACTACCCGGACCAGCCCGCCATCAGCGACAGCGAAATATCCAGCGGCCTGCTGGGTTCGCGCAGCGACAGTGTGGCGATTGTGCCTACACGCGCAGGGCGCATCGAACTGCCCGCGGTGGAGATTCCATGGTGGGACACTGACGCCGAAGTGATGCGCACTGCCGTCATTCCCGCTCGCACGCTGGACGTTAGCGCCGCGGCGCCGGAGACTTCGGCGCCTGTCGGCCCAACCGCGCCCGCACTGAATCCCGGCGCCAGCACACCGGCGCCTGCCGCCGGCAGCAACCTGCTGTGGCAAGCGCTGACGCTGGTGTGTGCCCTGGGCTGGGCTGTCACCACGTTCCTGCTGTTGCGCCGCAGGGTGGCCACCAATGAAGCTACAGCGACAGCAGTGGCCAACTCCGCGCGCCGTGAATACAAGTCGCTGCTGGCGACCTGTGCCTCGGACCAGCCGGCAGCCGCGCGCAGCGCATTGATCAACTGGGCAGCAGCGCTGGCGGACGATCCGGCAATCACTTCCCTGCAGGCGGCAGTGCAAGCACTGGACAGCGACGAGCTCGCGGCCGAGGCGGAGCGGTTGGAACGGGCGCTCTACGGCAGCGACGCCCAGGCCTGGCAGGGACAGCGACTGCGCGCTATCGTCGAGCATCTGCACGCCAGGCGGAACAAGGATCGCCCTGAGCAGGAAGCGCGGCTGCGTCTCTACCCCACAGGCTGAGTTATCGGCCCTACTGCAGGGACTTGGTGACCACCTCGTAGACATCGGGGGAAAGGTCTTCCATCCCCGCCAGCTTCTCCAGTTCTGCACGCATCAGGTCGGCCCTGCCGCGGTAGTAACGCCAGCGCGTCAGCGGTGCCAGCAGGCGGGCAGCAATCTGCGGATTGATGCCATTGAGTTCGGCCACTGCTTCACGCAACAGGCGATAGCCCTCGCCATCGGCGCGGTGGAAGTTCAGCGGATTATGGCCGGCAAAACCGCCCACCAGCGAGCGCACCTTGTTGGGGTTGCGCAGGTCGAAGGCCGGGTGTTGCATCAATTCACGCACACGGGCAATGACACCGGCATCAGGCATCATCGCCTGCGTGGTCAGCCAGTGATTCACTGCCAGTGCTTCATGCTGCCAGTCGCTGTAGAACCGCGACAGGGGCTGTTGCCAATCCGCTTCACTGCCGTGGCAAGCCAGCACTCGCAGCGCCGCTAACCTATCGGTCAGGTTGTCGGCCGCGGCAAACTGCCCAGCCGCCAGCGCCAGGTGCTGCGCGTCCGCCCCGGCAAGATAGCCGAGGCACAGGTTGCGCAGCGACCGCGCGGCGATCTGCTCACCGCTGGGGGCGTAGTCGCCTGTCACTTCCAGTTCCCGGTACCGGGCCAGCAGCGGGCCGGCCAGTTCGCGGCCTATGGCTTGCTGCACGGCACGGCGCGCGGCATGGATAGCTTCCACATCAGCAGCGCCCTCCCCGGCCAGCTCGGCCAGGTAGTTCTCACTGGGAAGTGTCAGCATCTCCGCGACCATGGCGGGATCGAGAGTGGCGTCTTCCAGCAACTGGGCGCAGGCCGCCAACAACATGTCGTCCACGCTCGCCGCCTGCCCGGTAGCCAGTTGCTCCTGCACTTCCGAGATCACCTGTACGGCGAGGGTCTGGGCGCTGTCCCAGCGCACGAAACCGTCATCGTCACGGCTCATCAGCTGGCACAGGGCCTCGCGACTGTAGGGATAATCGAGCCGCACCGGCGCGGAGAAACCACGCAACAGCGAGGGCACCGGACGCTCCGCTACATTCTCAAATACAAATTCCTGGCTGGGCTGGTCGATAATCAGTACGCGGTGCGTATTGTCCGCGGTTTCCGCATCGACAGGCTCCCCCCGCAGCCGCAGTGGCAGGTTGCCGGCATCACCGAGCAGACCCATGGCGCAGGGAATCACAACAGGCTGCTTTTGCGGCTGCCCCGGTGTGGGCGGGCACGACTGGGAAAATTCCAGTGTATAGGTGCGGGCGTCGGCATCGTAACGGTCGCGCACGCGCAGCTGTGGCGTACCCGCCTGGGCGTACCAACGCCGGAACTGGGTAAGATCGACACCGCTGGCATCCTCCATGGCGCACAGGAAGTCCTCGCAGGTCACCGCCTGGCCGTCGTGGCGCTGGAAATAAAGGTCCGAGCCGCTGCGAAAGCGCTCGGGGCCCAACAGCGTATGGATCATGCGCACCACTTCCGCGCCCTTCTCGTACACCGTGGCGGTGTAGAAATTGTTGATCTCGATGTAGGAATCCGGCCGCACCGGGTGCGCCATGGGGCCGGCGTCCTCGGTGAACTGTGCGGTTCGCAACAGGCTCACGTCCTCTACCCGCTTTACGGTGCGCGAACCCATATCGGCAGAGAACTCCGCGTCGCGGAACACGGTGAAGCCTTCCTTGAGGCTGAGCTGGAACCAGTCGCGACAGGTCACCCGGTTACCGCTCCAGTTGTGGAAATACTCATGGGCGACGATGGATTCAACGCGCTGGTAGCCCTGGTCGGTGGTGATATCCGGATCGCACAGCACGCAGGACGTATTGAAAATATTGAGGCTCTTGTTTTCCATCGCCCCCATGTTGAAGTCGTCTACCGCGACCACGTTGAAGATATCGAGGTCGTACTCGCGGCCGAACACCTCCTCGTCCCAGCGCATGGAGCGCTTCAGCGAGTCCATGGCGTGCGCGCATTTGCCCAGGTCCTTGGGTTCCACATAGATGCGCAGGGTGACCTCACGGCCCCCGGCGGTGGTAAAGGTGTCCTCGACATGCTCAAGGTCCCCTGCCACCAGGGCAAACAGGTAGCTCGGCTTCGGAAACGGGTCATGCCAGGTCACCTGCTGCAGGCCGTTGTCCAGGGTTGTACTGGCAAACAGGTTGCCGTTGCTGAGCAGTACCGGAAACTGGTCGGGGTCAGCCTCAATAGTTACCGTGAACACGCTCATCACGTCGGGGCGGTCGAGGTAATAGGTGATCTTGCGAAACCCCTCTGCCTCGCACTGGGTGCAATACATCGAGTGGGACCTGTACAGACCCTCCAGCGAGGTGTTGTCCTGGGGCCGGATACGCGTCCGGCACGAGAGCACACACTGTTCGGGCACATCGGCGATCACCAGCGTGTCATCGTTCACCTCGAAGGCCTCGGGGGCCAGCGGCTCGTTGTCGATACTGACCTGCAGCAGTTCCATGTCCTGCCCGTTCAGCACCAGTGGCGGGGTGCCGTCAACCTCACAGGAGCGCAGCAGGTGCAGGCGGGAGGTAACGATGGTCTCCTCCTCCCCCAGATGGAAATGCAGCTCGGTACGGTTGATCAGGAAATCGGGGGCGCGGTAATCCGCCAGATAGATGGCCCCGGGTGTTGCGTCTCGCATAAAAGACCTCAGTTAATGGTGCCGATGGCGAGCTGATAGCCGCCATACTTGCGCATGTTGATAACGCCGGTGTCGAAAATCAGGTACTGGCCCTTGATACCCAGCAGCGTGCCCTCGACAAGGGGATCCTTGTCCAGATTGAAAGACTTCACTTTCTGCGGGTGCTCCAGCACCGGGAAGGTAATACGGGTTTCCTCCGCGCCGACCAGCTCGGTCACCGACTGCAGGCCGAATTGCTCACGTACCTGCTGCAGGCCGGCACTGCACTCGGCCATCAACCGCTGCCGCTCCGCCTCCAGGTCCAGTGGTTCGGCATCGCCCTTGAGCATGGCCTGCCAACTGGTCTTGTCGGCCACGTGGTCCTTGAACAGGGTTTCGACAATGCCGGAATGGTAACGGGAATCGACGCGGAAAATCGGCTGCGCCTGGGTGGCGCCCTGGTCCATCCAGCGGGTCGGCACCTGGCTGTGGCGCGTGATCCCCACCTTCAGCCCCGACGTGTTGGCGAGGTAAACCACGTGCTCGATCATGCAATGGGTTTCGCCCCACTCGGGCTCGCGGCAGGTGCCCTCGGTGTAATGGCATTTTTCCGGCGACATGATGCAGCTGTCACACTGGGCCAGGCGTCGAAAGCAGGGATAGCAATATCCCTGGTTGAAGCTCTTGTTGGTCTTGCGGTTACAGGCGATGCAGTTGATGACACCCTGGTAGCGTAACTGCACTACCTGGCCCAGCAGCGGGTTCATGTCTACAGAATTATCGTCCAGCGGCAGCGCGTAGGACACAGGTTGCTCCAGCGCCGTCTGCATCTTGCGCAACTTGCCCTCGGCCAGTAGGTTGGTCACCGCTTGCTCCTATTTCCAGTTGAGGGGGGTTTCGGCGGGATCATCACACTGCTCCCCCGCCTTGTGTCCCTTGTCGATATAGCCGACCCGCTCCTGCTCCGACAGGTGTTGTTGCCCCCAGGCGATAACGGCCTGCATGGCGTGTTCACGCTGCTCAGGCGTCAGCTTGCGGCCGTCCGGCCACTTGCCCAGTTCCACGGCACGGCGCAGACTCGCATAGGTTTCCGCGGTCATGGACTCAATCATCTGTTGGTAATCCACAGGTGCTCCCGGGTTGAAATGGATCGCAGATTATACGCCTGCAGCGGGCAAATGTGTTGCTGCGCCGGGTGATTAACCCTGTGCCGGGCCGCCCCGCCGGGCGCGTGCGAGCGCACCGAACACCAGGCCCAGTGCCGCGCCCGCGAGCAACCCGCCAAAATGCGCGGCGTTGGCGATAGCGCCGAAGCCCAGCACTTCCACCACCCCGAAAAGACACAGCAGTAACCAGCCCACCATGAACAGCATGATCGGCGCGGAGGGCTGAATCGCCCAGCGCGGCTCCAGCCACGGTGCCACCCAGGCAAACCCGAGCAGGCCGTAGACCACCCCCGACATGCCACCGAACAGGCTGGGGCCGCCGAACTGGAACTGGCTGACGTTGGCGATAACCGCCACCACCACGATCAGGCCACAGGTGTTCAGGCTGCCGATGGTACGCTCTATCCGCGAGCCCAGCTCCCACAACCACAGCATGTTGAAAGTGATATGCAGCCAGCCGAAGTGCAGGAATATCGGGGTGAGCAGGCGCCAGTATTGCTCACCCATGGGCAGGAAGCGCACCCCGTCGCGGGTGATATCCAGCGGCGAAAAAGTGAGCCAGCCCAGCCACTGGTCGGGCGCGCCCAGCAGGAAAGCCAGGAATACCGCCACACTGGCCAGGGCGAAAGCCAGGGTCACCGGTGCTGACCGCCAGGCCATCGCGGGTGCCCGCGCCGCAGGCTTGCCACCCGCCGTGGCAGCAATCCGGACCTCGCCGGCGCGCCAGGCGCGATAGAGTTCGGACACCTGGCGCTGGTGATGCGCGCTGAACACCTCCAACACCTGTTGGCCATCCTCCTCAAAAATCTGGTGGGCAACGCCACGCGAACGCAGCAAGGCAGTCAGCGGCAGCAGATCCTCGTCGAGCGGGACGCAAAGTACGCGATAACGTTCCGGCATCAGTCGACCAGCGCATTGCTCCAGCGCAGCTTGTCGCGACAGCTGGCGTAGAAGCTGTGGCCCAGTGGATGCAACAGGGTCAGGTGGTGCGGTTTCTTGCGAATATACACCGCATCGCCCGGCCGCGCGGTCATGTTGACCTGGCCATCACAGGTGACCGGCGGATGGGTGCGGTTGCGTTGCAGGATATCCACGCGGATCTCGGAATTGCCATCGACGACAATGGGGCGACTGCTCAGGGCATGTGGGAACATGGGCACCAGCACGATGGCATCGAGGGAAGGATGCATGATCGGCCCGCCACCGGACAGCGAATAGGCGGTGGAGCCGGTAGGCGTGGACACAATCAGCCCGTCCGCGCGCTGGCGGTAGACGAACACGCCGTTGATCGACAGCTCGATTTCGATCATCTGGCCCGAGGTGCCTGAGTTGACGACCACATCATTGAGTGCGTCGGCACGCGCCACCACCTCACCCTCGCGATGCACCTCGGCGTCGAGCAGGAAACGGTTTTCCTTGTCGTATTCGCCATCCAGCACCGGCGGCACCTGTGAAGCGATCTGGTCTGGATTGATGTCGGTGAGGAAACCAAGGCGCCCGCGGTTCACGCCGAGTACGGGCGTCTTGTAGCGTGCCAGGGTGCGCGCGGCGCTGAGCAGGCTGCCGTCACCGCCCACCACGATCACCAGGTCAGCTTCCTTGCCGATGTCGTCGCGCCCGCCCAGGCGTGCGCCGTGACCGGGCACCAGTTCGCCCAGTCGTTTTTCGAGGATCACCTCGTGTCCGCGCGCCGCCAACAAGGCCAGCAGTTCCTGCAACACAACATCGAGGCCTTCCTGCTTGCTGCGTCCAACGAGTCCAATCTTGTTAAAGGGCGCGGGCATGATCGCAGCCTATTCGGGCAAAGGACTGCTATTATAACCACGTGAGCGCCCTGCCCGAAAACACTCTTGTATCACTGCATTCCCCCGCCGTCCGCGACCTGGCCTGGGCCTGCTTCGCGCCGCCCTTGCTGCACACGGCGCAACTGCCCTGCACAATGCCGGTGACAAACTGCGCACTTGAACTCACACCGCAGCGCCGCGAATGGCTCCTGCAGCTTGACCGGCAACCGCGCGCATTGCTGAATCACCTGGCGGAACGGGCATCCCGGCGCCTGGGCCTGTACTTTGAAGCGCTGTGGCATTTTTTCCTGCTGCACGACAGTGAAGTGGAACTGCTGGCCCATAACCTGCCGGTCCGTGGCCGG
Organism: Pseudohalioglobus sediminis; assembly: GCF_008370495.1. Classification (GTDB taxonomy): domain Bacteria; phylum Pseudomonadota; class Gammaproteobacteria; order Pseudomonadales; family Halieaceae; genus Halioglobus. The sequence continues at coordinate 246,003 of NZ_VTUX01000001.1, forward strand.
AAACAGACGCTGGGCGAATACGACTGCATCTACTTCTGCCAGCGGCGACAGCGTGCAGTGCACCTGGAGCTGGCACTGAAGTTTTATTTGCACCACCGCACCCTGGCGTGCGCTGCGCAAGCCCATGAAAACTGGGTCGGGCCCAATACCCGGGACCGCCTCGACCTGAAGCTGCAGCGCCTGCTCCAGCACCAGATCCTGCTGTCGACAACGCCGGAGGGTGCCCGGGCTCTGGAACAGATAGGCGCCACCAACCCCCTGTTGGAAATCGAGCTGAAAGGACGACTGTTCCGACACATTGATTCCCGGGCACCGGCACCACAGGCTTACAATCCTCAACTGCCACTACAGCACTGGTGCCGGGACAACGAATACGGTGACCACCTCCAGGGCGCGAAGGTCGCGATCCTGCACCGCCAGCAATGGCTGGCACCGGTGTCAGCAGCATCCGGCGTCACCGTCACGGTTGCGCAACCCGTGCCAACACGGCAAGCTGAACTCGAGGACAGGCCGTTCCAGGTTGCCATCACCGATGCACAGGGCAATGAACAGGGACGGCTGTTCGTCGTACCCGACAGGTGGCCCGATGACCAACCCTAGACGCTCTCGTAAACGCCTGCTTGGCCTGCTGCCAATGCTGCTTGCCATCTGCGCTTGTGCGCCAAGCGCCTCCGCGCCGGAGCAACCGGTCAGACTGGACATCCGCTCTCCCGAACTCTACTCCGCACCTGCCGCGCGCACGGAGCTGCGCATCGCCTCGCTGAATGTTGCCCATGGCCGCGGCGACAGCCTGAACCAGTTGCTGGTTTCGCGTCGGGCCATTCGCGACAACCTGCGCAAGATCGCGCGCTTCCTGGTGCAGCAGCGCATCGATATTGTCGCCCTGCAGGAAGCCGATGCACCCTCACACTGGAGCGGCGGTTTCCACCACACAGACTTTCTGGCCAACCGCGTTGGCTACCCCTGGTGGACCCAGGACAGCCACGCCCGGCTGGGTATCGCCAACTACGGCACCGCAGTGCTGTCGGCACTGCCGATTACGGCGGCCGCCGGCCTGAGCTTCGCACCCTCCCCGCCAACTGCGCGCAAGGGCTTTACCGTTGCGGAAATACAGTGGCCGGTGGCACCTGGACACGAGCAGACGGTGGACGTTATCTCCGTACACATGGATTTTTCACGTAAGTCCGTGCGCGAACGCCAGAGCGCTGAACTCGCCGAGATTATGCAGGGCCGCAAAAACCCGCTGATCATAATGGGGGACTTCAATTCCGAGGCGCTGGCCTCGCGCCTGGTTGCGGCGGCCGCGACCAACGACCGATTGCTGCATACACCTGACACCGGCGCGGGACAACTCAGCACCTACAAGAACAAGCGACTTGACTGGATCATCATTTCCGGGGAACTTGAGTTTATTGACTATCGCTCCGCACCCGAGGTGCTGTCCGACCATCGCGCGGTAGTGGCAAGCGTGCGCTTGCGAAATGCTGAAACGAAGGATTGAGGAATGAAGTTAAAGCTAAACAACGCCTGGCGCGGCTGCGCCCTGCTGGCAACGCTGTTCCTCGCCGCCTGTGCCGCCACGCCGCCGCAACCACCGTGCAACCCCGACCGCCAGAACCTGCCGGACTGCCCCCCGCAAGGCGCGTTGCAGGATCCGGTAGTGGATCAACGCTACCAGCGCAGGTCCATTGCCGACGCCAGTGCGCTGCAGATAGACCCGATAAAGCTGGGCATGGAGGCAGATGTCCCGGTCAAGGACGCGCTGGGGAAAGTCATCGGCAGCAGCTATGAAGAATCCATTGCCTCGCTGGCGGCAAAAATGTGGCTGGTGGACAACGCCCGCTTCAGTGTGGACGCCGTCTACTACATATTTACCCGCGACCTGGTCGGTTACGCCTTCCTTGGGGCACTGTGTGAAGCCGTTGAGCGAGGTGTGGACGTGCGGGTTATGGTCGATTCGCTGGGCTCCAACCACCCCACGCATTCGGAACTCAAGGCCCTGCGCCACTGCGCTACTGACGGTGGTTTCGCGGTAAACAGCGCGGGCCAGCTCACCACACGCAAGGCCAGGGTGCAGGCCGCGGTGTTTGGCGCGCTGACCCAGCCCGGCAGTAATTACAACCGGCGCTCCCACGACAAACTACTGGTCGTCGACGGTTCGCTGCCGGAGTACGCCTGGGTAATGACCGGCGGTCGCAATATTTCCCTGGCCTACTACGGCCTGAACAAGGATGGCAGCCGCGACCCCAACGCCTACAAGGACCTCGAGCTGCTGCTGCGTCCGGCACCCGGTGTGCTACCGGAGGAATCAGTTGGCCGGGTCAGTGAAAACTACGTAAGCATCCTGCTGGCCAATCCCGGCAACAAGGTGCTGAGTTCAGGCATGGCCTACGCCGGGCAACGCAAGAAAATGCAGGAGAGCCTGGCGGCGCTACGGGCCATGCCGGATTTCCAGCGCGCCTATGACGCGATGCCCGTCTACCTGCAGGAAAACATACACCCTGTGCGCACACGCATTGCCCATGAGCTCGGTAATATCGTCAGCGACGATGTGGTCGGCAGTTACGATGAGAACCTGGCGAAAAATCCCAATTCAATCGTCTACATCGCCCGCAAGCTGGAACAACTGGACCCGGACAACAGGACCATACGCATCGTATCTCCCTACCTGTTCCTGCCACGGTACGAGCGTGATGATGGCAGCGTGTTTCACGACAGTGCCGACAATATCCAGCGCTGGCTGGACGAGCACCCGGACAACCGTCTCGAGATCGTCACCAACTCGGTGCTCACCAGTGACAATTTTTTCACCCAGTCCATCATCGACATGGACACCGCACCCAGCCTGCTGCTGGACGAGGCCTCGGTAAAGCAATGGCGCAAGAAACTCGCGGACAGCGAATTGAACCCGGAACTGGTGGCCAGCGATCACTGGCAGCGGATGATAAACAATCCGCGCATACAAATTTACCAGACCGGGCGCCTGGACGCTGACCTGCTCGGCGGCGACGTCGCCTATGGCAAGTTGCACGCCAAGTTTTTCCTCACCGATGCCTGGGCATTTGTCGGCACCACCAACCTGGATTACCGCTCGCTGCTGTTCAATAACGAGATGGGTTTCTACGTGGTCGGCGAGCCACTGCGCGAAGAACTGGTCGAGGAATTTGAGGCACTGAAGTCGCAATCCTACCGCTGGGGCACCCCGGAATGGCTGCAGATGCGCGCTGCGGTGCGGGAGAAAGGCGGCATGAAAGGCGTGACCAGCAAGCGCCAGCGCAGCCTGTTCAAAAACCTGCGCCAGACCGGCCTGCACTGGCAGTTCTAGGCGCTGCCAGCGCTAGCCGGATTGATCCCCGGATAGCCACGGGAAACCGCGCCGGCCCTGCAGGCCACCGGTGTGAATCGCCAGAATCGGTTCATCGGGCGACCACGCCGCGGTGGCCAGCTGCGCGTGAATGGCGTAGAACAGTTTTCCCGTGTACACCGGCTCCAGCGCGATGGCCTGCGCATCCTCGAAAGCGAGCATAAAACTGCGCAGGGCAGCGTTGGTACGTGCGAATCCGCCGCAGTGGTAGTGGTGCAGGATTCGCCATGACGCCCGTGGCGCCAGCCCGCTTTCGTCCAGGGAGGCAAGCACCCGCTGCTCCAGGTCTCGGGCGCCGCACAGCGCGGAGATACCAACCACCTCAATATCCGGCTCCAGGTCCGCCACCAGGCCGGCCAGGGTGGTGCCGGTGCCAACCGGCAGCACCACGCGGGTAAAACGGCGCCCGCTGTCACGAATCAGCCGGCCGATTTCGAGGCAACCGCGCACACCATCTCCGGACGCGCCGCCCTCGGGTATCACCAGGCAAGGGGCAAAGCGTTGCGCCAGCTCCTCGCACCACTCGGGGTCGCTATGCCGACGGTACTGCGTGCGCGAAACCGGGACGATGTGCATGCCCCAACGGCGCGCATCCTGCAGCATCGGCGTGTCCACTTCCCCCCCGCGAACCACGGCGATCGTTTCCATCCCCATCTCGGCGCCAACTGCGGCCAGCGCGTGCAAGTGATTGGACCAGGCACCACCGAAGCTGAGTATGCGCCGCAGGCCCTGGCGCCGGGCGCGCTGCAGGCTATGCCGAAGCTTGAACGACTTGTTGCCCGGCGCTGCGCCCCCCTCCCGGTCCAGACGCATCACCGTGACATTGGCCATTGGCACAGTGAGCAGGGGTACGTCACGCAGTGACGAAAATAGCGTTGAGGATTTCACGGCCATCGGTAAGATTGTCGCATGTCTCCGGACATCTGCATTATCCCGCTGTCATCAAACAAGGTGAAATCATGATCAAACATTTCCTGGGCATCGCTGGCGTTGCCACGCTCGTCACCGCCTGTACCGGCACACCCACCGTGGAGACCGGCGCTGACGCCGAGGTCATCAACGGCAACCTGCATCGCGTGGACAACAGCCGCGCGTCGCTCGCCTACGTGGACCCGAACGCGGATTTCAGCAAATACCAGCGCGTGCTTATCCAGCCGCTGGGCGTGGACAACGTGGAGATTATCCAGCCCTCCAACACCACCAGTGCCATACAGCGCAAAGAGTGGGCGTTGACCGACGCGGACAAACAGTCACTGCAGGAGATGTTCGCCGCTGCGATGGAAAAGCAGTTGCAGGAGCGCGGTGATTTCCCGCTGGCGACCACGCCGGACGATGATGTACTGGAGATCGTCGCCATGATTACCGCTATTGCCCCTTCCGGGCCCAAGGATGACAACCGTTCGCGCACCCCGGGTCGCAACTACGTGATTACCGAGGGTGCAGGCAGTATCGCCGTGGCCGTGGCCTTTGGCGATTCCGAGACCGGCGAGGTACTGGGCCTGGTCAAGGACGCGCGCAGCAGCAGCAGTTTCTGGGGTATGAACAACAGCGTCACCAACAAGGCAGAGGTGCAGCGCGTGTTCAACAGCTGGGCGACGCAGATCAATACGGCGCTGGCGCGAGCGACAGGCCGCGATCAGTAAGCAGCGCTCAACCCGTCGGGGCGACCGGACACGCGTGTCGACCCGACGCCGGTGCGGCCAGCGACGGGGCGGTTACAGCCCCACGTTGTTCTTCGCCAACACCTGTTCCGCGCGGTAGCTGGAGCGCACAAACACACCGGACACCACCTCCAGGAAGCCCTTGTCCAGGCCCCATTGGCGATAGCGTTCAAACTCTTCCGGGGTCACGTAGCGGTCAATCGGGTAATGATGCGCCGTGGGTTGCAGGTACTGGCCAAAAGTGACGATATCCACATTGGCCGCACGCAGGTCGTCCAGGCACTCGTGTATTTCTTCCTCGGTCTCGCCCAGGCCCAGCATCAGGCTAGTCTTGGTCAACACCTCCGGGCGGTGACGCTTGGCATGCGCCAGCACCGCGAGCGTCTGTTCATAACTGGCACGGGGGTCCCGTACCGGGTGGGTCAGGCGTTTCACGGTTTCGACGTTCTGCGCGAACACCTCGATGCCTGAATCCACTACTGTTTCCACGTCCTCCAGCACGCCGAGAAAATCCGGGGTCAGCGCCTCCACCGCGGTATCGGGATTGACTTCCTTTACCTTGCGCACACAGGCGGCATACTGCCCTGCCCCGCCGTCAGGCAGGTCGTCGCGATTAACCGAGGTCAGTACCACGTACTTGAGATTCATTAACTGCACCGAACGCGCGGTGTTGGCCGGCTCCTCCGGGTCGAGCCACCCCTTCGGGTTCCCCGTATTCACGGCGCAGAAGCGACAGGCGCGGGTGCAGACATCGCCCAGCAGCATGATAGTGGCGGTGCCGGAGCTCCAGCATTCGCTCATATTCGGGCACTTCGCCTCCTCGCAAACCGTGGCCAGCTTGTGCTCGTGCACGATGTTGCTGACTTTCTCGAAGGTTTTGCCGCCGCGCACACGGATACGCAACCAGTCGGGCTTTGCCAGCCGGCCGCTGGCGCGGTTGGATGCCTTGATACCGTCCTTGATGGCGGTAATGCCCTTGTCGGTGACGAATTTCTCTCCGCTGGCTACCTGCACGGCGGGGATGAGGTCTCGATCAGTCATGGCCTGGTCACGGAAGTCGTTACTGCGAAGCCGCATTATACAGAACCACCGTGGCGGCGGCGATCAGACAATTTCTTGAGCCATGACAAAGGCGCAACGGCTATAGCCCGACTAGAATACGGGGCAAGCTGGCGGAGTGCCCGGGAATGCAACACACGCTCAATCGCTGGCCCGCGAGACTGGACCTGCTGCAAAGCCTCAGTGGCCTGCTACTGGTACTGTTCATCTGGGGCCACATGTTTTTCGAATCCAGCATCCTGCTAGGCAAGGATGCCATGCTGTGGGTGACGAAAATGTTCGAGGGCGAGCACCTGTTCGGCCAACCCTACCCGCTCCTCGTCTCCGCTGCTGCCGCGATCGTGTTTCTGCTGATTGCCCTGCACGCACTGCTGGCCCTGCGCAAGTTTCCCGCCAGCTACCGGCAGTACCAGCGCCTGAACCAGCATGTCGGCAGCATCCGTCACCTGGACACCACGCTGTGGGTGGTGCAGGTCATTACCGGCTTCCTGCTGTTTTTCCTGGCTTCCGTGCACCTGCTGGTGGTCATGGTGCAACCTGACAACATCGGCCCCTACGCGTCCTCCGACCGGATCTGGAGCGGCCGTTTCTGGATTCTCTATGCTTTCCTGTTGTTGGTGGTGCATGTACACGCGGGCATCGGTATCTATCGCCTGGCAATGAAATGGGGGCCCTTTTCCGCCGCCACTTCCGGCCTCTGGCGCGGCCGCATCAAGCTGACTGTCTACTGCATCGTGGCATTCTACCTCTGCCTGGGCACCGCTTCCCTGGTTACCTATATGCGCATCGGTGCGGAACACGCACCTTACGCCGGTGAGCGCTATGACCCGGCCATTCACGGGGCAGCGCGCTGATGCAAATCATCTACACCGACGTACTGGTTATCGGCGGGGGCCTGGCCGGGCAGCGCGCTGCCATCGGCGCACGCCGGCGCGGCAACGACGTCATCGTGCTCAGCCTGGTGCCGGCCAAGCGCTCCCACTCCGCGGCGGCCCAGGGCGGCATGCAGGCGAGCCTGGGTAACTGCCTCGGCGGGGCTGGCGACAACGAGGACCTGCACTTCGCTGACACCGTGCGCGGTTCGGACTGGGGTGCAGACCAGGAGGTGGTGCGCATGTTCGCCCACACCGCGCCCAAGGCCATCCGCGAACTCGCCGCCTGGGGGGTGCCCTGGAGCCGCGTACAGCGCGGTGAACACACTATCAGCGAGGACGGCAGGCAGAAGACCATTACCGAGGCGGACAACGCCCACGGCCTGATCACCAGCCGCAATTTTGGCGGTACCGCCAAGTGGCGTGCCTGTTACGTCTCTGACGGTACCGGCCACGCCATGCTCTACACCATGAGCAACCAGGCCATCGCTGCCGGTATTCCCGTGCACGAACGCACCGAGGCTATCGCCCTGATTCACGAGGGTGAGCGCTGTGCCGGTGCCGTGGTGCGCAATCTCATTACCGGCGAACTGGTGGCCTATATGGCCAGGGCCACCTGTATAGCCAGCGGCGGCTTTGGCCGCATCTATCGCGTGTCCACCAACGCGGTCATCAACGAAGGTATGGGCGCAGCCATTGCCCTGGAAACCGGCCTCGCCACCCTCGGCAATATGGAGGCAGTGCAGTTTCATCCCACCGGCATCTTCCCGGCGGGGATCCTGGTCACCGAGGGTTGTCGCGGCGACGGCGGCTTGCTGCTGGACGGCAACGAACACCGTTTCATGCCCGACTACGAGCCCGAGAAACGCGAACTGGCGTCCCGGGATGTCGTGTCCCGGCGCATGGAGGAGCACATCGCCGCAGGCCACGGCGCCCGCAGCCGTTTCGGCGAGCACCTGTGGCTGGACATCCGCCTGCTCGGCGCCGAGCACATCAATGACCAGCTGCGCGAGGTCAAGGAAATCTGCCAGTACTTCCTCGGCATCGACCCGGCCAGGGAACTGATCCCCGTGCGCCCGGCACAGCACTACTCCATGGGTGGCGTGCGCACCAACCCACTGGGCCAGAGCCCGCAGCTCAAGGGCCTGTTTGCCGTCGGCGAGGCCGCCTGCTGGGACATGCACGGTTTTAACCGGCTCGGTGGCAACTCCGTCGCCGAGACCGTGGTCGCGGGCATGATCGTAGGCGAAGCCATGGCCGACTTCTGTGAATCCGATGCCGGCCAGCTGCAGTTCTCCACCGCGCTGGCGCGCGATTTCCTCAACCGCGAGGCGGACAAACTCAAATCCCTGGCCAACTGCGGCGGCAAAGAGAGCGCGGTGGAACTGACCCGGGCCATGCAGGAAACCATGACCGACCGGGTCGGCATCTTTCGCAACGGTGACAAGCTGGAATCTGCGGTCGAAGCGCTGCAGGCGCTGCAAAAGCGGGCCGCCGGGATCGGTATTCGCAGCGCGGCCCGGGGCGCCAACCCGGAACTGGTTGCCGCGTACCGCCTGCCGCGCATGCTCAAGCTGGCCCTGTGTGTGGCCCGCGGCGCGCTGCTGCGCACAGAGAGTCGCGGCGCACACTTTCGCGACGATTTTCCGCGCCGCGATGACCTGCAATGGATGAAGCGGACCCTGGCCAGCTGGCCGGGGGATGACGACGAACTGCCCACCATCGCTTACGAGGACCTGGACATCATGGGCATGGAATTGCCCCCGGGCTGGCGCGGCTATGGTGCCCGCGACTATATTGAGCACCCGGACACCGCAACCCGGCAGGCACAGATACAGCAACTCCTGGCCGATGCCGGTGACACCGACCGCCAGCAACAGCTGATGCCGTTTCTGCACCTGCTGCCGAGTTGCTTTCGCGGACCCAACCAGCGCCTGGGAGACGACACATGAACACGATCCCGGTGCGCCAGCAGCGCACGCTCAACATCAATGTATTGCGGCACAATCCACATGACCCGGAATCGACACCGCGCATGCAGGCCTTTGAGGTGGAAGAAGCCGACGCCATGACCCTGTTCGTGGCCCTGAACCTGATCCGCGAGGAGCAGGATCCATCACTGCAATTTGACTTTGTTTGCCGCGCCGGCATCTGCGGCAGCTGCGGCATGATCATCAACGGCCGCCCGGGCCTGGCCTGTCGCACGCTCACCCGCGACCTGCCCGACACCATCACCCTGGCCCCGCTACCGGGTTTTGAACTCATCGCGGACCTGTCCGTCAACACCGGGAAATGGATGCGCGGCATGGCCGAGCGCCTGGAAACCTGGGTGCATGCCGAGGGCCTGGAGCAGCTTGATCTCGACGTCATGGAAGCACCGATGGAACCCGCGCTGGCGCAGCAGCTCTATGAACTGGAGCGCTGTATCGAGTGCGGTTGTTGTATCGCCGCCTGCGGCACTGCGCAAATGCGCGAGGATTTCGCCGGCGCCGTCGGTCTCAACCAGATTACCCGCTTTCGACTCGACCCGCGTGACCAGCGCAGTGACGCGGACTTTTACCAACTGGTGGGTGACGACTCCGGTGTCTTCGGCTGCATGACCCTGCTGGGCTGCGAGGACATGTGCCCCAAGGATCTGCCGCTGGCCACGCAGATTGCCTTCCTGCGCCGCAGGATGGTTGCCACCTAGACCGCGCCGCACACCACAAAGCTGTCTGACGCCAGCGCCAAAACCCCGTAAGATGCCTCGATGCGCCCCAGTCATCACGATACCGAGCCCGGCGCCAGGATAAACTGGCGCATCGTCAAACACCTGATTCCCTACCTGCTGGAGTCGCGCCAGCGCGTGCTGTGGGCGCTTGCCTGCCTGGTGCTGGCGAAAGCGGCCATTCTGGTGATCCCTTTCCTGCTGAAGAACCTGGTGGATGCGCTCGACGGCGCCGATCTCGCCGCGCTGGCACCCACCCTGTTACTGGGCATGGTACTGGCCTACGGCGGCGCACGCTTTGCCAACGTCTTCTTCGGCGAACTGCGCGACACCATCTTCGGCCGGGTCACCGAGCGCGCCATGCGCCGCATAGGCCTGCAGGTGTTTCGCCACGTACATGCGCTGGACCTGGACTACCACCTCAACCGGCGCACCGGCGGCCTCGCCAGGGACATCGAGCGCGGCACCACAGGCATCAGTTTCCTGATGCGCTTTTTCGTGTTCAACATCGCACCCACGCTCTTTGAAATCACCATGGTGGTCGGGATCCTGCTGTTCAACTACGGCGCAGGCTTCGCCCTCATCACCCTGGTCGCCGTGTTCAGCTACGGCCTGTTTTCACTGTATGCCACGGAGTGGCGCACGCGCTTCGTGCGGGAAATGAACGCGGCGGATTCGGCCAGTAACACCCGGGCGGTAGACAGCCTGCTCAATTTTGAAACGGTAAAATACTTCACCAACGAGGCGTTTGAGGCAGAGCGCTATGACCGCGAGCTGGCCCGCTGGGAGCAGGCACGGCGCAAGAACCGACTGTCGCTGTTTGGCCTCAACGGCGGCCAGGCGCTGATCATCGCCATTTCCCAGACCGCGATGATCGGGCTCGCGGCCTGGCAGGTAAGAGCCGGCACGCTTACCCTCGGCGATTTCGTACTCATCAACCAGTTTATGATCCAGCTGTTCCTGCCGCTCGGGTTCCTCGGTTTCGTGTTCCGCGAGATAAAGGGTTCGATGGCCAACATTGAGAATATGTTTGAACTACTGGCTATCAAGCCGAAGGTGGTGGACCGCCCCGGTGCCGGGCAGCTGGTCCAGACCCGCGGCGCAATTCGCTTCCAGGACGTCAGTTTTGGTTATACGGCCGAACGCCAGATTCTGCACGGCGTCGACCTGGCCGTGTCGCCGGGCGAGAAGGTCGCGGTGGTCGGCCCCAGTGGCTCCGGTAAATCAACCCTGGTCAAACTCCTGTTCCGCTTCTACGACCCGGATGCCGGCTGCATTACCATCGACGGCCAGGATATCAGCCGGGTTACCCAGGGCAGCCTGCGCCAGGCTATCGGCATCGTGCCCCAGGACACAGTGCTGTTTAATGACACTATCTTTGAAAACGTGCGCTACGGCGCACCGGATGCCAGCGATGAGTCTGTGCGCGAGGCCATACGCCTCGCCCACCTCGACGCATTCATTGACTCACTACCTGCCGGTGCAGACACCCTGGTGGGGGAACGCGGCCTGAAACTGTCGGGTGGCGAGAAGCAGCGCGTCTCCATTGCCCGCACAATTCTCAAGCGCCCCCCGATCATGGTCTTTGACGAGGCCACTTCCTCGCTGGACAGCCATTCCGAACAGGCGATCCTGGGGGCCTTGCGCGAAATTGCCCAGGGCCACACCTCGCTGGTGATTGCGCACCGCCTGTCAACGGTGGTGGACGCGGATCGCATCGTGGTGCTGGAACAGGGCCGTGTCATTGAATCGGGCACACACGATGGCCTGCTGGCAAGCGATGGCAGCTACGCCGCACTCTGGCGCAAGCAGCAGAATGCGCAGGACTGAGACGAACAGCATGCACGCTGCGACAAACTGCAACAGCAAGTCAGATTGCACCCGTATAATGGCCGCATGAATATGCAGGAAATGCTCAAGGACAAACGCCAGCTTTTCTGGCTGCTACAGCTGGCCGGCTGGAGCGGCTGGGCCATGTCGTTTTACCTCGGCGTTATCATGTGGGGCAGGCCACCGGAGATGTACTATCTCTACCTGCCCTTTATCGCCACCATCGGCATGCTGCTTACCCTGGTCCTGCGCGCGCTGTACCGGCACATGTGGGAGATGGAAATCACCCGGCGCATCGTCGCCATTGTTGCCGGCTCCTACGCCGCCGGACTGGTGTGGATGGCAGTGCGCGGCACCGTGTTTTACCACTTTTACCCGGAGCAGCGGAAAGTCACGGAGCAACACGGTATGGAGTTACTCTCCTACTTCGACGGCGCCATCTCCGCTTTCTGGGTCATGCTGGTGTGGAGCGCCCTGTACTTCGGCATCAAGAACTACATGCTGGCCCAGGAAGAAAAGGAACGCGGTCTCAAGGCGGTGTCCATGGCCCACGAGGCGCAACTGAAGATGCTGCGCTACCAGCTCAACCCGCACTTCCTGTTCAACACACTCAATGCAATCTCCACGCTGATTCTCGACCGCGACAACGAGTTGGCCAATGTCATGGTGACACGCCTGAGCCGCTTCCTACGCTATACGCTGGATAACGACCCGATGCAGAAGGTGTCGGTGACAGAAGAGATGGAAGCGCTGCGCCTTTACCTTGATATCGAGAAAGTGCGCTTTGACGAGCGCCTGCAACTGCACTTTGACGTCGATGAGGCGGTCAGCGACGCCCTGATGCCCAGCCTGTTGCTGCAGCCACTGGTTGAAAATGCGATCAAGTACGCCATTGCCCAGGCGATCAACGGCGGCCGCATAGCCGTGTCGGCACAGCAGCAGGGCCAGCGCCTGCACCTGCAGGTCGCCGATGACGGACCCGGCATCGAACTCAACGGCAAGTCGCCGGCCAAATCGGGCGGGGTGGGACTGGTAAACTGCCGCGAGCGGCTCAAGGAAATCTATGGCGAGCAACAGTCTTTTGAGCTCTGCAGGACTGAACCCCACGGCCTCACCATCGACATAAACATACCGCTGGAATTTGGAAACCGGGCCTCATGAACAACCTTAGCGCAATCATTGTGGATGACGAATCGCTGGCCCGACGCGGGCTGGCGCTGCGACTGCAGCAGATTCCAGGCGTCGACGTGGTCAGCGAATGTGCCAACGGTCGTGAGGCCCTGGAGGCCATCGCCGCGCACTCGCCGGACCTGGTTTTCCTGGACATACAGATGCCGGGCATGGATGGCTTCGACGTGGTGCGCAAACTGCAGGCCGGGCAAATGCCCATGATTATCTTCGTTACCGCATTTGACCAGTACGCAGTGGAGGCATTCAAGGTGCATGCGGTGGACTACGTGCTGAAACCCATCGACGACGACCGCTTGCACGAGGCGATTGATCGCGCCGTGGCACACCATTCACAGGAAGAGTCAGAGCGCACCAAACAGCGCCTCATGGAGCTGATGATGGGCCTGACCGGCGCCAGCGCTTCCTCGATCGAGGAAATGGCGCAGGCGCAGCGCGGCCTGCCCCAGTGGCCGGACAAACTGGTGATCAAGGACGGTGCCGACATTCACCTGGTAAAAATCGATGATATTCACTGGATAGACGCCGCCGGCGACTACATGTGCGTGCACGCCGATGGCGAGACCCATATCATGCGCATCACCATGAAACAGCTGGAAGCCATGCTGAATCCGGCGCGATTCCTGCGCGTACACCGTTCTACCCTGGTCAATACCGACTACATCAGTGGCGCCCAGACCCTGGGCAACGGCGAATATATGCTCTCTCTCGAGGGTGGCGCACAACTGAAGGTGAGCCGCGGCTACCGCGCCCGGGTCAGGGAACTGCTGGCCGGCTGAACCTCGCTCAGGAGGAAACCTGGTGCAGTAGCAGCCGGGTACCCACCGTGCCCGAGACGTCCACTTTGCACTGGTCCCATCCCGCCGGCACACGCCAGGGTTGTTTGCTGGACCGGGCCATCACACGCTGGCCCTGGGCACAGATCAGGAAGACCGAGCTGACGCTGCCGCTCACGTCAGAGATGTAAAACTGGTCCCGTGTCAGGCGCAGTTTCCAGGTAGCCGCCCCCCCGGGGTAGAGGGCCACCAGTTCACCGGCTGCGGCGACATCCTGGTTGTTGCGAAAGAAATTCTCCGCTTCCACGTATCGCGCCGCGGCCTGCTGCACCACCGGCTCGCCCCGGGCGAGCGCCTGCATCCGATCCAGTACCACACCCGCATCACCCAGCCGGTTGCCCTCCGCATGCAGCGTGACCAGGCGGCTCAATACTTTGAGGTACTGTTCCGTGGGTACGTAGCCGTGGCGAAAATTATTGTCCAGTGCCAGCGATTGCAATTCCATTACGCGACCGAGGTGGCGCGTCTCGGCGCCATTGTCGCCGAGGCGATGCGACACCGCCGCGGCCAGCAGGCTGGCCTTGACCTCCTCGAGGGCGTTGCGCCCCGGAAACGCCAGCAGCTCGCTGGCGATGGTACCGGCCGCGGCATAATCACCGCTGGCGAAAAGGTCCCAGGCCTCGGTAGAGCGCTCCGCGAAGGCGGGCCCCATCTCCCGCTGCTTGTCGAGAATCCAGGTAAAAATCACCGGGTTGGCGGAGGACTGCACCGGCGTGCCGCCGCGGGTTGCGGGCTGGAAGCGCATTGATCGAACCTGGTCGAGCACCGCCGTCTCCACTTCGGTGACGCCATTGGAACGCCGTATGGCGGCGTTGGTGACGTTGCCCTGCACATCGATATCGTAGGTGTAGACCAGCCAGGCATCGTCCTGGAACTGCGTGCCCAGGCGGATACTGGCCGAGGCAGGGTCAAGATTGCGGGCCGGCTCGTACTGCGCCCATGTACCGCTGCTGAACCCCAGGCAGAGCAGGCAGAACCAGGTTGCAGCGGGCAGCGCCCGCTTGCGTTGACAGGATTTACGAAACCACATAACCACTCCATTACATCGCGACAACGACGAGTGTACCAGCTGGCGGTAGCGGGCTGCCCACGGAAACAGCAAATCCGGCCGCGGGGGCTGGCACCCGCCCTGAAGGACAAAAACTATACGATCCCTGCATACTGGTCCAGAATACAAACCGGTAAACACTGCAGAAGTGAGCAATACCTTGAACAGATACCTGTCATGGATGTGCCAGTCACTGATCATTCGGCGTACCCTGATCCCGGCGGCGCATTTACTGCTCCCGCTCATCCTGCTGCTGGCGCCGCTGATGAGCGCAGCGCAGACAGGTCCAGCCGCCGCCGAACCAGCAAAAGAAAGCAGGATACGCGTTGCCGCCGCCCCCTGCCCGCCTTTCGTCATCAGTGAAAACGGGGAACTCAGCGGTCTTGGCGTGTTCCTCTGGCAGCAGGTTGCCGCACAGATCGGCCTGCAATACGAGCTCTACGAACTGCCGCTGAGCGATATGCTCAGTGCCATATCGGAATCGCGCTCGATGAGTCCGACCCGTACCGATGTCGGCATATCCTGCCTGTCCATTACCGCGGAACGGGAGAAACTTATCGACTTCTCACATTCCTTTCATGAAACCTACACTGGTATCGTCGTACGCGAACACACGTTCATGGATATGCTGCGTGGCTTTTTTGGCAGCGCTGCCATATGGAGAGCGCTGGCCATTGTTATTGGCGTTGCCGCACTGGTAGGCGGTGTGCTGTACCTGCTGGAACGCAGGCGCACGCCAAAACTGTATTCATCGGAGACCCGTCCGGGACGTCTGGCGGAGGCGTTTATCGTCGGCCTGATGTTCGTCACCCAGGGGCCGATCAAGTTTTACGAATTCAGCACCATGACCGCGCGGGTGCTGGCCGCCGTGCTGGCATTGAGCAGCACCTTCCTGATTGCCGCCATCACCGCAATACTGGCCAGCGCATTCACCCTGGATGCAATGCGTTCCAATGTGACCGGCCTGCAGGACCTGAACAACGTACGCGTGGCAGCGCTGCAGGATTCGACCTCGTCCAAGTTTTTGCAGGACAACGGCATCCCGCATCTGCGCAAACCGGACCTGGAAGAGATGATGCGCGAACTGGACGCCGGGCAACTGGATGCGGTGGTGTCAGATGCCGCATTCCTGCGTTACACCATTCTCGAGGGCAGGAAACAAGGCATCTACGACAGGCTGTCAGTGCTGCCCTACAAGTTCGACAACCAGAACTATGGTTTTGCCATGCAACCGGCCAGCGAACTGGACGAGGCAGTCAACCAGGCGCTACTGGTCGTACGCAGGACACCGGCGTGGCGCAATGAGGTGAAGAAATACCTGGGCGAGTAAGTATCGCCCGGATAACGTGCAAGACCAGGCCGAGAGTGGCCAGCGCGGCGCAGCCCCTGATCAAGGGCCGGCGCCGCCTGCGAAGATCAGAAGCGGTAGCGGGCCTGCACAGCTATGGAGCGACCCCGCTCCGGCACCCCGAAGTAGCTGTTGCTGTCAGTCAGTGCGACGTCATTGCGCCAGACCATGGTCTTTTCGTCCGTCAGGTTCTTGCCAATCACCGCGAGCGACCAGGTATCGGCGACACTGGCAAGCGCAATGCGCAGGTTCACCTTGGTCGCGGAATCATGCTCGGTGTTGGGGTCCAGGTCCAGCGAGGAGTAGAAACTGCTGGTGAAGTTGACGTCGAGGTTGTTGCGCAGCTCTAGGTTGTCGCCAAGCGGCAGTATCCATTCCGCGTTGAGGTTGCCACTCCACTCCGGTGCAAACAACAGGGTCTCGCCGCTGAGGTCCTGCCCACCACTTTCGCCGGGGGCGATGTTAGTGCCGTCCTGGTTCAGGCAGCCGGGATTGGCCACCGGATCGGAGACCTGGGGCACGGTACAGGTGGCGCCGGTAAACGTGTCGTAAGTGGCGTCGAGATAGGCTACCGCGCCGCCGAGGGTAAAGCCCTCGGCCAGCAGCCAGCGGCCGTCGACTTCCACGCCCTGGCTGACGGATTCGCCGGCGTTGCCGACGCGGAACACGTCACCCACGAGGGAACTGACCTGGAGATCATCATACTCCATGCGGAAAACGGCGAGATTCAGGTTCGCCGCGCCGTCCGCCAGAGTCATCTTGGCGCCGAGTTCGTAGGCCAGCACCGTCTCTTCATCGTAGTTGAGAATGGAACTGTCCACGCCGGTCTCCACCACGCCGCCGTCGGGCTCTCCGGTGAAAATATTGCCGGTACGCACAGTTGGCCCCGAGTTGCTGTAGGCCTCATCAAAGCCGCCGCCTTTGTATCCGGTGCTGACACTGGCGTAGAGCATCGAGTCGTCGGTTGCGTCCCACTGCAGGTTGGCAGACCAGGTGAACTTGTCCTCATCGCGCTTGAGCCCCTGGAATGAGTGGCTGCGCAGGTCCTCGATAAGAATATTGTTGGCGGGGTTGGCCAGCACCACGAAATCCGCAGTGAGGCGTGCGCCCAGCCCCGGGTTGGTGCTCGCCTTGTCGAGTTCCTTCTCTTCTTCGTTATAACGCACGCCCAAACCCAGTCGCAGGGTGTCAGTCAGCGCATAGGTGCCCTGGCCAAACACCGCCCAACTGGTTGAATCCTGGTCGAACTGCGTGGGGATGCGCTGGTCCGTGGTCGCCGTCAGCGCCGGCACAGACAACGGCCCGGAGAGGAGGAAATCAATGTCGGTGTTGGTCTTGGATACGGACAGTTCCGAACTCTGGTAATAGGCGCCCACGATCCAGTCAAGGGTCTCGCCACCGGGAGACACCAGCCTGACTTCCTGGCTGAACTGGTCGTACTCTTCTTCCTGCAGGCGGTTGAGCGAGGCCGTCGCGGCAATGTCGCTGTTGGTGTTGCGCTCGGTATCGTAAGTCGCATAACCGGTGATAGATGTGAAGGTGCCCATGCCGACATCCCAGTTGAGGGTCAACAGGGCCACATCGAGTTCGGTATCGTCGGTATCCAGGATGTCACCGGCGCCACGGTCATGGTCATCCAACACCGGGAAGGGCGACTGACCGAGGTAGTTGGTCGGCTGGTCTGATTGGTATACCACCTGCGGGCGGCCGAGAGTTTCGAAATCGCCGTGCTCGTACTTGGCGATGATCTCGAGGGTATCCGTGGCCTCCCAGAGCAGGCTGCCGCGAATGAACAGGTTGTCCTTATCGGGCCCCTCCTCGTCCAGGGTCTCGTTTTCCCACCAGCCGTCCATGCCCTCATAGCGCACAGCCAGGCGGCCAGCCAGGTTATCGCTGAGGCCACCGGTCAGCACGCCGGTCAGTATCTGTTCACCGTGGTCCGGGTCATAGAGGGCCTCGACGAGACCGCCGGTCTCGAAGTCAGGGCGCGCCGTGGTGATATTGATGGCCCCGCCGATGGTGTTCTTGCCGAACAGGATGCCCTGCGGGCCCTTGAGAATTTCCACACGCTCAAGATCCAGGGTCAGCGGCACTTTCGCCAGTTGCCCCCGGCCGGAATACAGGCCGTCTATGTACAGACCCACCGACTGCTCGAAACCCTGGTTAGTGCCTGAGCCCACGCCGCGGATAAAGATATTGGAGGTAGCCTGGCCCTGGTTGATACTCACATTGGGAATGTACAGCGCCACCTGCTCGAGGTCGGTAATGCCGATGTCCTCGATCTTGTCGCCGCTCATCGCCGCGACGGCGATGGGCACGTCCTGCAGGCTTTGCTCGCGTTTCTGCGCGGTCACGACCACTTCTTCCAGCATCAATTGTTGTGCCATCAGTGGCGCACAAGGCGCCAGGGTGAGCGCCATGGCAATAGGTGTAAGACGATGGAATGCAATGTTGCGCATAAGAATTTCCCTCTGTTTATATTATTTGCGGCTATGCAACACTACCATCAGCATCGTAAGGCACTTTGGAATTGGCGACAGGAATTTGCGATGGAGTGACAGGCCAGAGGCAAATTACCGCCGCGCCTGCCCATGGGCGACATCATCTGGGCCGGCCGGTGTACCAGATGGGGGACGTATAGGCACGCTCCTGCAGGACCAGGGGGATATCATCGGGCAAATCGATACCGAAACGGGCCTGGTCGTAAGCTGTCCAGCGCGGCGTGGGTATTTCGATCACCCGGGCGTAATAGAAAGCATCCTGAGCGGGGTCGAAAGCGGGATCTGTCCACACGGTTGTCAGTTCTGCAGCGCCGATGGTGTTGGTCCAGGTCGGCACTGACAGGTCAACCGTATTGCCCACCGGGGGCAGTTTGCCATCGTCACCGGGGACCCGGTCTCCGGACCAGGCCACGTCGTAGACTTTCTCCTGCGCCCTGCCCTCGTCATCCAGCCAGCCCTTGATCACCTGTACCCGATCCAGGTTGGCGCCGTCGGGATCGCGCATGGCGGCTACCAGGAAACTGGGGGCGCTACCCTTGCTGGCTGCAGGCAGGTCGCCGCCCATGGGTACGCCTTTGGCATAGCCGACGCGGGCGATATCGCGGCGTCGCCCATCCGCGGCGGCAAAGCCATAGCCGCCAAAGAAACGCACGCGGATGCGGGTACCGGTGGTGGCGTAGACCTCGCGACGCTGCATGGCGTCGAACACTTCTCCACGCGTATTTTCCCTGGCCCAAACAGCTACCAGGCTGCCGGCGGAGGTTTGCCAGCCATGGCGGACCAGGCCCAGTTCCTTGTTCTGCTTGCCGATTGCCGTGGCCCGCTCCGGCCTGGGTTCTTCAGGCGTATTCTTGCTGAAGAAGTTTTCCTCGCGTGCGGTGGAGGCAGCCAGGTGCGTATCGGTGGAACCGATCATGCCGAACTTGTAAGGGTTCACGCCCAGAGCCTTACCGAGTTCCAGGCCACGCTTGAGGCCGGAGCGCGCGTACTCTGCCGGCAACATCTCGGGGGTCTTGGCCTCGCTGACATCGAGATTGCCCATATCCCAGGTCTCGAAGTCGGCAAACTCGTCATCCGTTGACAGCAGTGGGTGGGATTCGCCGTCACCCTTGTGCTGCGACACTTCCACCAGCGGCTCCCATCGCTGCCGGGTACGCGCGTACTCAACGTCCAGGGCCTTGCCGTCCTGGAAATCATCCACCAGCGGGAACATCCAGCCATTGGACAGGTTACCGTTGTGGGGGATGGCCAGCATCTGCCCCCCGGTAGTGGATTCCCAGTCCTGCATCCAGCGCCACAGGTCGCGGGGGTTCGGGCTGCCCACCGGTGGTGTGGTGGTGTAGGGTTCGACTTGTTTCGCCACTGCGGCGTCATCCCGCATCAGCACCACGCGGTGCAGGTTGTTGCCGTTGACCAGGGACGTCCACTCAAAGCCGAACAGGGTGGTAAAGCGGCCCGGTTCGTTGAATTCCTGACCGGCCGCAACGGTATCCTCCCAGGCAGAACGGTAGGCGGGATTGCCAGGCTGGTAGTTGAGTGCCGCGGGCACGTCGCCCTGGGCGAAGCGGGCGATCATACCCACCATGGCTTTCTTGGCGGTCATGCCGCTTTCATTGAAAGCGGCGTTGAGTTCGCGACCGTAAGGGTCAGCCATGATATTGGGCGCACCTTTCAGTATGTCGGTGATCACGCCCATGCCGTCACTGTGATCGGTCACGGCAAGAAAGTCATAGGGCCGGGAAATCTTCAGCGGCAGCCCGGTGTTGGAGGTGACCTCGTCGCCGCGGGCAAAGCGGTAGGCATCGCCGGGCATGAGGCGCGTACCGCCGCCACCGGCGTCTGCCGACAAACCCGAATGCACGTGTACATCGCCGAACAGCACTTGCGTCGGATAGTCCCGACCGGCGTAGGGTGAGTACGCTGTAGTAGCGTCTGCTGCAGCCCGAACAGGCATACTCAAACCGACGTTGAAGGCTGCGGCTGTCAGTATCGCCGTCAGAGTGCGTTGTTGCATAAGCTTGACCCCTGTGCCGTACGCGTTAATTATTTCTGGTAAAGCGCTTCCATGACCTGGTCCACGCTGAAGGAAGCGGGACGCTGCCGCGGGGGGAACTGCACCAGCGAGCCCACAAAGCGTTCCACCGCCACCCTGCCCTGCATCGCCACCGGCGCGACTTTCTTGTCCCACCAGTTGTTGTAACCATTGGAATCGGTGTCCGCGCGTTCGAAGGGGTCACGGCGCAGGTGGAATATCTTCGGGATACGCAGTGGCACGAAAGGGTCGCGCCAGACATCAAAGCGCTGTGCGCGCTGCTCGGCGACGACCATCTTCCAGTCGCCAACGCGCACCGCCGTCAGCATGCCATCGTCGCTGAAATAAAAGAATTCCCGCCGCGGTGCCGTTTCTGTGCCGCCGGTCAGGTAGGGGAGGAAATTGTAGCCATCCAGGTGCACCTTGAAGTTCTTGGACCCCACGCGCTTGCCCTTTTTAAGGTCCTCGACAATGTCCTTGTCGCCCGCCGCCGCCATCAGTGTCGGCACCCAGTCGAGGTGTGACATCACCTGGTTGCTGACACTGCCGGGCTCGATACGGCCGGGCCAACGCGCCACCGCCGGTACGCGGAATCCGCCCTCCCAGTTGGTATTCTTCTCACCGCGGAACGGGGTGATCGCCGCGTCGGGCCACATGTTGTAATGCGGGCCGTTATCCGTGGAATAGACGACGATGGTGTTATCGGTAATACCCAGCTCATCCAGCTTGTCCAGCAGCACGCCTACATGGCCGTCGTGCTCCACCATGCCGTCGTTGTAGAACCCCTGCCCGGAGGCGCCCAACTGCTCCTCCTTCACGTGCGTGTAGTAATGCATGCGCGTGGAGTTGAACCAGACGAAGAAGGGCTTGCCCTCGGCGTGGGCCTTGTCGATAAACTTCAGGGATGCCGCCAGGAACTCCTCGTCCACGGTTTCCATGCGCTTGCGCGTGAGCGGGCCGGAGTCCTCTATGCGACCATCGGCGTAGCTGCGGATCACCCCACGTGGGCCGAAGCGCTCGTGGAAAGCAGGGTTTTGCGGATAGTCAGGGTCTTCCGGCTGCTCCTCGGCATTCAGGTGGTACAGGTTCCCGAAGAACTCATCGAAACCGTGGTTGGTGGGCAGGAATTCATCGCGATCGCCCAGGTGATTCTTGCCGAACTGCCCGGTGGTATAGCCGTGAGGCTTGAGTAGTTCCGCCAGCGTCGGGTCCTCGGGCTGTATGCCCAGGTCCGCGCCGGGAATCCCCACCTTGGTCAAGCCGGTGCGCACGGGGTGCTGGCCGGTGATGAATGCGGAGCGGCCGGCAGTACAGCTCTGTTCGCCGTAGTAGTCGGTGAAGATCATGCCTTCATTGGCGATGCGGTCGATGTTGGGCGTGGGGTAACCCATCATGCCCAGGCTGTAACGGCTGATATTCCAGTAGCCGATGTCATCACCCCAGATCACCAGGATATTGGGTTTGTCGGCGCCCTGGGCCAGTGGCGCCAGGCCGCAACAGACCAGCAGCAGTGCCAGCAGTCGGCCAGTCGTTAATCGGGTTCGCATTGTTATCGTCTCCTGAGTTTGCCTGTCATCAGTGTAGTCGGTAGTAAACCAAACACGCCTCGTTATTGCTGCCCACCGCGGGGGGCTGAATCTCGCCTGCATGGTGCTGATCGCCACTGCACACCCGCAGAGTATTCACGGTCAGCCCCCGGGGCCCGCCCGATACCAGATCGGCGAAGTGTAAGCCCGTTCCTGCGTGGACATGGGCACGTCCGCATCCATGGCAACCCCGAAGCGCTGACGGTCGTAAGCGGTCCAGCGCGGCGTTGGGATCTCCAGCACGCGGGCGTAGTAGAAGGCGTCCTGCTGCGGATCGAAGTCAGGGTCCCGCCACACCGTCGCCAGCGATGCCTCGCCAATGCTGTTTAGCCAGGTGGCTGAGGCTTCGTCAACCGTGCTACCCACAGGGGGCAGGCTGCCATCCGCGCCCGGTTTACGCGCGTCCGACCAGACCACATCGTAGACCTTTTCATGGCTTGCGCCCTCTGCGTCCAGCCAACCCTTGACGACCTGGATACGATCGAGGTTTGCGCCCAGCGGGTCGCGACTCGCGGCAACCAGAAAGACGGGAGCGTTCCCGGCAGCGGAGCTGAGTTCGCCTCCCATCGGCACACCCTTGCCATAACCTACAGCGGCGAGATCGGGCCGCCGGGCATCCGCCGGTTCGAATTCCCAGCCACCAAAGAAACGCACGGCGATGCGTGAACCGGTGGTGGCGTAGACTTCGCGACGCTTGATGGCATCCCAGACGGACTCGCGGTTGTTCTCCCGGGCCCAGACCGCGGCGTACCCGGAAGCGGCCATCTGCCAGCCGCGCACCACAGTATCGCCAGCCCGGCCCACAGGCTGTTGCCAGCGCTGTGACCCGGGTTCCACCGCACTGTGCTTGCCGAAGAAATTATCCTCGTCCGCCGTGGCCAGGCCGGTATGGGAATCGGTCGCACCGATCATGCCGAACTGGTAGGGATTGGTGCCCAGCGAGCGCTGCAGTTCGAGACCGCTGCGCAAAGCCGCGCGGGCGTATTCCCGCGGCAGCATGTCCGGTGTCTTCGGCCTGCCCTCGAAGTTGCCCAGGTCCCAGGTTTCGTAGTCGGCGAACTCGTCGTCCGGCGACAGCAAGGGGTGCGTTTCACCATCACCCTTGATCTGGGTAACCTCGACCACCGGTTCCCAGCGCGCGCGCTGCGCTGCATATTCCGCGTCGACTTCCAGGCCCTCGAGTCGTTCGGCGACCGGGAACATCAGCCCGTTACTGAGATTGCCATTGTGCGGAATGGCCAGCACCCGGCCACCGGTCTCTTTCTCGTAGCGCCCCAGGTGGGACCAGAGCGAGCGGGGGTCAGGGTCCGCCTGTGAAGACAGCGGTGGTATGCGCCCGGCCTTGTCACTGCCATCGCGGAATATCACCACGCGATGCAGGTTGCTGCCTGCCGGCGCGGACGTCCACTCATAGCCAAGTAGCGTGGTAAACACGCCCGGGCGGTTGTAGCGCTCGGCAATGGCCAGGGCGTCACTCCATACATCCAGTTCCAGTTCCGGCGTGCTGAGATTATCCAGCAGCCCGAACGCTTCCCAGCGCCCCTCCCGGGTCAGGAACTTGCGTTGCAGGGCGCGCTTTTCCTCAGGCGTACCCTGCGTCAACACGCGATGCCACTGCGCCGCCTTGTCGTTGTCAATGAGCCGCTTATCGCCCGCCTGCACGCGATTCATCAGGCCAAAGGATTCGGCGTGATCCGCCAGCACCACAAAATCCAGTGGCCGGGCCAGGCGGGCGGGCTCACCGTGCGTGCTGGTGACTGTCTCACCGGAGGCGAAACGGTACGCTGCCTCGGGACCAAGGGTAACGCCAAAGCCGAAGGCATCCGTGGACAGACTGGAATGCAGGTGGGTGTCTCCCCAGAGTAGTGCCCGCGGCGGCTGCGGGGCGACATGGGGTGAATAGTCGCCGGCCTGTACCAGGTTCACAGTCAGGCCAATGGCCAGTGCGAGGCTGCATTTACTGTTTTGGCGCATAGGCTTACCTACCCTCTTATTCTCTTGTGCTCGCCGACAGCTCAAAGCGCTGAATCGCCATCGTTCACGACGCCTCCAACTGCTGCTTCAGCTGGCCCAGGGCGCGCCGGAAGATGCGGCCCAACACCCAGGCGGTCAGCTTGCCAGTAAATGGGAGCCGGGACTCGAAACGTATCGCCCAGCGTACCCGCGTGCACTCGCCCTGCTCCGCAGTGACAAACACATCGCCGCAGTGCCAGCGAAACGGTGCACCGCTGCGCAGGCGGTAACGGTAGCGACTGCCCTGCTCCCAGCTTACGACCTCCTCGGTAATGCGCAAACCGAAGGCTTTCAGTTCGCGCATACAACCCGGCCCCACCTCCGCGGGCGCCCCGGGCCGCAGCACGCGGCCGCGAAACAGGGTCCAATCACCGAGGCCGGCATGATCGATCAGTCGTTGCCACACGCGCTCGGGCCGCGCGCGGATGAGGACTTCGTTCTGCACGTAGGCGCCGCCCGGCGAGAAGCCACTGAGGCTCCACAGGGAGGGCCGCGCGCACAACATCTCCACGCTGAATCCATCCGCGTCGTTAACGTACATGACCCGGAAAATACCGATATCCACCGGCTTGCCGTTGGGGCGCAGACCATGCCCGGTAGCCCGGGCGAAGGCCGCATTGAATTGCGCCGGTGTCCGGAACCCCAGGGCGATGTTCATCACGCCCTGGTCGCAGATCTGGTACCCGGCAGGTCTCGGCGCCGGCTCGGGATCGAGATACTGCACCAGTTCCACCAGGAAATTGCTGCCGCGCAAGAGCAGGGTATCTGTGCTGGCGCCGGGCAGGCCCCAGAGCGCCTCGTCCTCGTCGCTGTGCAGGGCACCGTCAGCCACCTCCACGAGGCCCAGCGCGTCGACATAGGTCTCCCGAGCACGCTTCAGGTCGGGCACGGAGACACGCATGAAACGCACCACGGCGCCCAGCTCAGGGCGTACTATTCCGTACGCCGCGCCCGCAATGTCATCCAGCGGATCCCGCTCCAGAATTTCAATCCAGTTGCCCTCAGGGTCGCGAACACAGGCGCGCCGCCTGCCCGACTCACCGACGACTGAGGGCGGCGGGGGCGCATCGCTGTGCGCGGCGTAGCGATACAGAGTCGCCTCAAAATCGGCGACGCAGATGCCGATAATGCTGTAACCGATATCACAGGGCCGCCACGCTGTTGGCTTGAGCTTTGAGACGGGCCGGTAAAACTGGAAAAACTCCAGCTGGAAGTAATCCTGCTGGTCCACCAGCCAGGTCACCGCTTCGGCGGGATTGGGATCAATGCCCTGTATGCGTTGCGTCGGCATGGGCGGCACCGACACCAGCGCGCCGCTTCCGGTTGCCAGGTCGAATACGCTGCGGTACCACTGCCGCAGCTGTCCGGCGTTGTGGGCGCAAAGCGCGACCTGAGCAATATGCGGATCAGCCACGGCGTCGGGCCCTCTGCCCGGGCAGCGCGAATGCCCGCCACCCGGTCTCTCCAGCCGTCACAGGGCTGCCCTCTGGAAGCAGCTGTGGAGGCAGCAGCATCAGGTGCCGCCTGCCATGGACAGGATGATCTTGTCCGCCTTGCGCCGCAACAAACCGGGGAACCAGCGATTGAGCCGGTCGATCATCCTCGCCCTCGACCCGGGTATGATGAGGAAGTCGCCACGTTGCAGCCCAACGAGAATTTCCCGGCAGGCCGTGTCCAGGTCCAGCGTGCCTGCGGCCAGCTTCAATTCCCGGGTGATGGGATCCATGGTCTGCATTTCCCGCTCCACCATCGGGGTGCTGACCTCGGGAGGGCAGATGACCGAGACGTGAATAGCGCGGGGCAGACACTCCATACGCAATGCGCCAGCCAGGCCCACCACGCCATACTTGGAGGCGCTGTAGGCGGAGTAGGCGTAGTTGGGCACCAGGCCCGCCAGGGAGGCCACCAGCGCCAGCCTGCCGTGCTGGCGCATATGCGGAAGTACGGCGGCGGCGAAATTACGACTACCGAGCAGGTTGGTATCCAGCACGCGGGAGAACTGCTCCGCCGATAAATCCGCAAAGGTGCCGGCTATCTGTACGCCAGCGCAGTTCACCGCCAGCGTGGGCGCGCCCAGCGCGGAACAAGCCTCGCTGACGCGCATTTCCAGTGCCCGAGTATCGCGCACATCAACCTCGTGAAAGACCGAGTTGCCGGAATTACCGGGGACGTCAATTTCCTCACGCACGGCAGCGCTGAGGGAGAGGTCAAAAACTGCCACACGGGCACCGCTGACGAAAAAATGCCTGGCCAGGAACAGGCCGATACCACTTCCGCCACCACTGATAAATACCACCTGCTGCTGATCCGTCATGACAGTGCTGCCATCATCTTATTCTGCAGCGCACTTTACCTGACGACTATGAGGGGAATTTTGTAATCCGCGACAATAACTTGCGAATACGTGTCATGGAGAAACCCACAAAGCACGCCGATAGGCCGGGCAGGACAGCTTGACACCCCCTCCGCGATACTTGATATTCGACGACAGACATTCGATACACGGAATAACAAGCGATGTCAGACTACCTCGTGCGGGCATCCG
This sequence comes from Pseudohalioglobus sediminis, assembly GCF_008370495.1. Classification (GTDB taxonomy): domain Bacteria; phylum Pseudomonadota; class Gammaproteobacteria; order Pseudomonadales; family Halieaceae; genus Halioglobus. Next base: position 272,593 of record NZ_VTUX01000001.1, read on the forward strand.
CGTTGACGGGGATTCGCCCCACCATCGAGCAGCTGGGCGGCGACGCCAGTCACCTGCTGCAGCGACTCGGCCTGGACGGCGTGGAAGCGGATCCGGATACCTGGATTTCCTACTCCGGCTTCCTGCTTTTGCTGGAGCAGGCGAGTTTGGAAACCGGTTGCCCGCACTTTGGACTGCTGCTGTCTGAGCACCAGGATGTAAGCATCCTTGGCGCGCTGGGCTTCGTCATCCAGCAGGCCCCGGATATACGCACTGCCCTGCGCGAATTGATTACCCGCTTCTCGTTCCACAACCAGGGCGCCAATGTGTCACTGAGCGTCGATAAGGGCGTAGCCTCTTGGCAGTTCACCTGCAAACTCCAGGGTGAGTTGCCGATCCGACAGCAGGAGGATCTGGTCGCGGGTATCGGCGTGGATATGCTGCGCCTGCTCTGGCGACCCGACTGGACACCCAATGCCGTTTATTTCGCCCATGGGGAGCCCGAAGATATCAAGCCCTATCGCGAACGCTTCCGCTGCCCGCTGCACTTCGACTGGGACGTCCCCACGGTAACTTTCGATGCCGCGATTCTCGATACCGCCATTGAGCAGGCCAACCCGCAACTGCACCGCTTACTCGAGAGTTACCTGGACGAGTTGCAGTTCGCCCACGCGGACAACCTTCGCGGCAAGGTCGTGTACCTGATCCAGCAGGCCATGTACACCGGTGACTGCTCTATCGAGCGCGTTGCATCCACACTGGCCATCAACAAACGCACGCTACAGCGGCGACTGAAAGCAGAGGGCAGTAGTTTCAAGGAACTGTTGGACGAGGTGCGCTTTGACGCGGCCAGGAAATACCTGCGCGAGTCCAATGGCTCGCTGACCGCGCTGGCGGATATGCTCTGCTATTCAGACCTGAGCGCTTTCTCCAACGCCTTCCGCCAACGCTTCGGCGTCTCCCCGCGCTGCTGGAGACAGCAGCAGTCGGGACATCAGGCAGAGAACCTCACGCTGCAGGCACGATAATCTCCAAAGGACTCTGCTGTGCCATGGCGGCGGTGTAACGACCCAGTGAATAACTTCACATGGTATAGTCGCCGCAACTGCCGAGGGCATCACCATGATGCAAGAACCAGAAATCAAGCGATGGACCGCGAAGCGTAAGGCTGAGCTGATAAAATAGATCTACCGGGGGCAGACGACTGTTCCTGAGGCAGCCAGGGAGTACGACCTCGCCCAGGCAGAGATCGAAGGCTGGATGGACGATGCCGAAGCCGGCATGGAAAACGCCCTGAAGACTAATCCCAAAGACATTGCTAAACAATACGAGAAGCAGCTCAGTGAGCTGAGAGAAGCGTACGGTGAGGACATGCTTGAAAACAAATTCCTAAAAAAGTTGCAGCGCCATCTCGCATCGACCGAGGAGTCGTAGAGCGGTTCATTGTTGAGATGGCGGAGGAAGGCGAAGTGATTGCGGTGAGCAAGGCTTGTGAGCTGGCTGGTCTGTCGCGGCGGACGTATTACTAAAACCCTAAGCGACGCAGACCGAAGGTGAACTAGCTCTTGGCCCAACGCATCAAGCGCGTCATCGATACCTTGCCGTACGCCGAGTATCGCACAGTGGCCTGGCTACTGGGCGAGAACAAGAAAACCGTGCAGCGGATCTTCCAGATCAGGGGCTGGCGGGTTTGGAAGCGTAAGTCCGGTTCGCGACCCCGAGTACAATCGTTGCCGTCTGCGGCCACCAGTCCGAATGAGCGCTGGGCGACGGAAATGGCTAGGGTCTGGTTTTCCATGACGCCGGCCATGGACTGCTTCACGCGGGAGCTGCTTGGCTGGCAATTAAGCCCTACGGGCAATGCACGGGCGGCAGAAGCGGCGCTGGAAGAGGCCCTGAACAGCCGTTATGGCATCCTGGGGCGAGCCCTGGATGATCTGACCATCCGATCAGATAATGGCTTGGTGTTCACCAGTCGGCGCTATACCCGGACTGTGTATCGCTATGGTATCAAGAAGGAGTTCATCCGCCCCCATACGCCGCAGCAAAACGGCATGATGGAACGGCTGATTCGATCTGTGAAGGAGCGGTACCTGTGGCTCCATAATTTTGCCTCGCTCGATGAGGCCAGACAGGCATTGGGCGCGTGGTTCCGTTATTACAACGAACAGCGTCCCCACCAGGCCCTGGGCATGAAAACGCCCAGGGAAACTTACAATTTAGCGGCGTGAGTGTGCAGTTTTAGCTGGGTCATTACAGGGGCGACATGAAAGCCCGTGCCGAGTTCTATACCAAACAGCTTCAAAATGGCGCGCTGTCACCTAATGAAATCAGGGCTCTTGAGGACATGAATCCGCGCGACGAGGGTGATGTGTACCTGCGCCCTATGAACATGCTGCATAACGGTAGGGAGGTAAGCTCATGACCTTCTGACGACAATCAATATCCGGCATCTTCGGCGGTACCCGCTGCGTTGCCATTCGGGTCGTATTGACATTTGTATCTACGGATTAGCCAAATATTTAGCTATCTGATCAAATTGCCTGTGCATTAGGTGCTTTACACGTTGACAAGCTAGGGTCCAGTAGCGACTCCAAAAGACACAGCAATAGAATTATCTAACGCTGCTAGACCGCGCAGCTCTCCTGCCTCGAAGTCAAATCTTGTTATTGTTCCGCCGCTTGTTATACCAAATAAACCATTTTTGGTTATAGCTATATGTCTCAGGTCATATCCGGCAGGATTATCAATTTGGAGCCAAGATTTCGTAACCTTTGACTCTATGTCCAATCCATTTACCCAATAGCTGTCGTTATCCCCATCAGAGACGGCATACACCAAACCTCGAGTGTCCGCTCTAGACGAAATTGCTTCGAACGATTTTCCATTTAAATCAGAATGAAAACTAGCGAAACCAGTCTCTAAATTAACCTTAAATATCTTATGGGTGCTTTGTATGAAACTTTCAATCAGAATGTACATTTTCCCGTTTGCTGAGAACATATGAAATCTTTCAGTAGACCCAGTCGACAGCCCCGAACTGCCGACAACGGCAACGTCTCCGGTCAACGGATTTATCTTATATACCGTACCGCTGGAGCGAATTCCGTAAAGGGATCCATCCAGATAAACCCAATCAGCGTAATTCACGTTGAAACCGAATGTATCCGTCTCAATCCACTTGTTGGTGTCTACAATGATCCCCGAAATACCGTCAGAAATGTAGAGCTTCCTAGCTTGGCTTCTAATGGCATCAACTCTAGAAAAAACCGGTTGGAGGAAAAAAGTTTCATCCGACTCAAGAATTGCTAAAAGCAAATCATTACCAGCAAAATCTTTAGTTGACAGACTACAGGCTTCATCCTTACCACCGCAAAAGCCATTGTCTCGTTTCTTCCACCCTTCAAATAAGTACCCTTCCTCAGGAAGGGCTTGGAAGACTTCGTCGAAGAAAATATCGACCACATCGATAGTACAGGTCTTGCCTTCCGAACAATTGTAAGCGCCGGATTCAGTAAGGACGCGACCACCTTCAGGAACAATAATCTCGACCTTACAGGCGCAAACAGCTAAAGAAATGAGCGCTATACATATCAGGCGTAACCCCAGCATTTTACCTACCCTTATCTGGTATTCGTTTTCATTTGTTATATAAGAGCACAAGTTATACTTAACGTCCATGGCTTGAAAAGAGTGCTAAGGCGTTTTCTCGTAGGCGCCTTTGAACCCAATGAGGGGTCACTTGGATTAAACAACAGGGCATCCCCACTTTCTTACTCCAATCTCCGATACATAACTTCCTTGAACTTGTCTTGCAACTCAATGCGCGCCTGCTTCCACTGGCCGTACCCTTTGTTGGAGCATTGCTGAATGTGGGAAGTTGAGCATATCAGGCTGCCTCCTGGGCGAACACCGCCGGCAGTTTGTTCCCTAGGGAGCGGTGCGGCCTGACATGGTTATAATGGTTGCGCCAGGACTCGATTTCCTCCCTGGCATCGCCCAGACTGACGAACCAATGCAAGTCCGGACAGTAGTCGCGGAACTTGCCGTTGAAGCTTTCCACGAATGCGTTCTGAGTCGGCTTACCTGGTTGGATGAAATGCAGCTTCAACCCGGTCCGTTTTGACCAGAAGAACATAGCTTTACTGGTTAGCTCAGGACCGTTGTCCATGACGATGCGCTTTGGCAGCTCTCGCTGCTCTGCCGGCGGTCCAATTCGCGAGTCAGCCGGTGGCCACTGATCGAGAAGTCGACGAGCTGGAGCAGACATTCACGGCTAAAGTCGTCGACCACGTTGAATACCCTGAACCGGCGACCATACGCCAGCTGGTCAGATACGAAGCCGACAGACCAACGCTCGTTGATGCGATCTGGCACAGGCAGCGGTACCCGCGACCGGGTCAACTTCTTCCGTTTTTTCGTACGTACCTGTAAGCCTTCCTCGCGGTAGATGCGATGGGTGCGCTTGTGATTTAGGACCAGGCCCGCAGCGCGGAGCACGTCGTGCAGCGTGGGGCACGCCATAACGCGGGTAGCGCTCCGCCAGTGACTTGAGCTCCGATCGCAGGGCTGCGTCATTGCGCCCCTAGAGCGTCCGCCATGCTGCATATCGGCTGAACCGGATCACCCGGCAAGCCCGACGTTCACTGACATTGCGGCTCTTGAGATACTACACAGCCCGGCGCCGCTGGCGAGCTGTTAACACTGGGCCTGCACCGCTTTATTGGGCATTCCCTCGATGACTTTCTTTATCGCAGCTTTGTAGAGTTCAGCCTCGGCCAGGAGCCGCTTCAGCCTGGCGTTCTCAGACTCCAGTTCACGTACACGTTTGGCCTTCGAGGCCTCCATGCCGCCGTACTTGGACTTCCACCGGTACAGCGTGTTCTCGGCGATGCCGTTTTCACGGACCAAGTCGACCATCGTGCGGCCGGCCTCATGCTGCTTGAGGATCGAAATGATCTGCTCTTCTGGGTAGCGTTTGCGCTTCTTATTGAGATCTCCGTTTATCAACAATAGATGGAAATCTCACATCCTGCATGGATCGAATTATGGGGATACGGTCAAGGCTTAACAAGGCGGTGATGACTGGTGACAAGTTCGTAAAGTTTGAAGTGCGTAGCCTGCTACGGGGCGACATGAAAGCCCGCGCGGAGTTTTACACCAAGCAGCTTCAGAATAGCGCGCTGTCACAGAATGAAATCAGGGCACTTGGTGACATGAATCCGCGTGATGGGGGTGATGTGTGCCTGACTCCCATGAACATGCTGCACAACGGCAGGGAAGTTAGTTGACCATCAATTTCGCTTCAGTGCTTCCATCACGATGGCTTGGAGTGACTTCAGCAATTCGGGAGCGTTAATGCTCCCGTCAACCACGACCTGTTCATTGTCAATCTGCCCGAAGTACTTTTCACCAAATTTTGCCTTTTCCTTTGCGCGCTCCTCTTCGGGGAGATACATGAAGTAAGCATCAATCGTGGCAAGCTCCAACTCAAAGCGTCTGTTCCGCTCCGAAACAGCCATATGCTTGCTTGCTTCTGACGCCAAGTATCTCGCAGGGATCAAGAGGATAAACGCAGTGAAAAGTCGCGCAAACAGTAGAAAATAGTCAACCTTCGAAACGGATGCAGCCTTATCCATTTCCTCGCCAACGGCAGGGCTTAGCAACGAAGTGACATCAAAAGCAGTCCACAAAATTATTCCAACCATTACAACATAGGAGAGTATTGCACCCCAGCGAAGCCGGTTGGCAGCAGTGCGCTCCTCCTTAGCGGTCCGCTGAAAATTTCCGGTCAAGCCATCGTTCTCAATAAGCCCCACCACGTTCTCAACACGTTTCTTTTGTTCGGCCAGAAATTGAAAGTGCTGTTTGTTCTTTTCAGAGAGCTTTTCAAGCTCGTCTTCGTGTGCCTGCGTGATGCGGTCTATTTCGGACTGAAAGTGGTTTGCGCGTGTTCCAGATTCATTCTCAAAAAGAACTTTGAATGCTTCCCGCTGTTCGTTGGCGGCAGCTTCAGATTGCGCCAACGCGGCTTCAGCCTTTTGATCGAAGGTTTCTTCAAACTGCTCCTGCTTGCCCTTGACACTGATCAACTGCTGTCGCAGAGATTCCGCTTCAGCGGTCATAGAGTCCGTCAGCGATTTCAGGTCTTCTAACTTCTCGTCAACATCACTTGAACTAGCCCGAATTCTATTAAGGTGCTCTTCTACAATCTTGCCAAACTGCAACGCATCCTCTGAAGTGAAACCGGGAATGCTTGTTTCCAGAGAGGGCAAAGTTACGGCACGTGTTAAAGCACTATTAATTTCATTAGCTGCATTAGTGAGGTGGGCCTCGTTCTTTCTACTTACGTACTGGTTGTACTGGTGAAGAGAATTTTTAATATGATCCCGAAGCGGGTCGAGTTGCGCACTAGTAGTGAGCACAGGGCTTGCAACCTTGAGCCGTGCCTGCACGTACTTCGCGGCCTGATGCAGATGGTTCCGCTGATCGTCGCCAGTATCCTCTAGATCAGACTCAAGTTTTTCATTTAGCGTGGATAGAAGTTGCTGGGTAACAGCATGCACTTCGTGGTTTTCAAACGCCTTTTCATACTGACCCACTTTCACCTCCCAAAACTGTTGCTTATGCCATCCCGTGCGGGCTGGTAGTGAAATTTGATAACCTAAGACTCAAGCAGAGCGCTCAGAAGCACTCTCTATTTCGATAGCCCTGCATGCTTCCGACACCCGGCATCTTTGAATTTTTCTTCATATTCAGCGCGCGCCTGTTTCCAGCTTTCCAAATCACGCACGCTGCCACCCTTCCTGCGCAGGTCAGTGTAATAGTCAATCTTGTCCTGCCACTGCTGACACTGCCACAGGGGAGCGTCCTGCGCTCGTACAGGGCCGCTGACGGTAACAACGGCGATGGTTAGACAAAGGGCTGCGGCTGCTCTGGCCATACTGGTGACGGTCCATGTCGTAGTCGTGGGGGCATGTTAGCGCAGCCTGAAGTTTTCAGCAGCGGTGAAATCACGAAAACGTGAACTACAATTCACAATCCATCAACTGCACATACATCATTTTTTCAGCCACTTCGCCCGTAACGCTGACACGCTGACCTTCCTTGAACCGTGGCAGGCTGGCCGCGTCCCCGCGCCCAAAATGGCACTGCACCCCGCTGACGCCTATCAGCCCTTCACGCTTGGCGTCGAGGATAACCCAAGGCGCGCCCAAGCTAACGCCTGACGTCATGTAGGCACCCGTCACGCGCACGGTTTTGCCAGCGTACTTACCGTGCGCTTGCACTTCATTCTGCTGGTATTCGGCGGCAAGCTGCTGCGCCGTCATGGTGTAGTCAGGTTCACCACCGTGGGTTGACCAGTAGCCGTAGGCCACGAAGCCGCCAATGGCCACTGTAATGAATAAAAGCGACTCCCACCAAGGCAATCGCTGTTTCAGGTAGGGTGCTTCCTGCTGCTGTTCTGGCGCGCTGCCGGTGGGACGGGCGCGGGGTCAGGCTGCGCGTCAGCCTCAGCCTTTGTCTTGCGGGGTGGCGGGGGTGTTAGGTCACGCGCTTCAAATTTCGCTTTTGCCATGTCCGAGACGCTCCATGTCATGCGTTATTGTCGCAATATGGTAGCGCAGCTTAAGCGGAAAAATGAAACCGCAGCGCCACGTTGCACTTAATGTGCACTTAAGCAATCAGGCAGAAAGTATTGATGGGGCATCTCAACTAACCCCAGAAACTAAAAAGCCCTCAGTTTCAGCAACGTGCGGGCTTAAATATGGCGGACCGGACGGGATTAGATCATTGCAGCCTGGCCGGGGTCGCGTTCGACCTGCACTGACCCCTTCGGGGCGCCTGCGGCGTCTCAAACGCTCCTTTGGTCGTTAGTGATCACAACAGCCTAGGGGCCGTTGTGACCCCTTCGGGGCGCCGTCGCTGCGCTCCCGCGTCCAAAATCCTCCTTTGGTCGGATTTTGTCGAAGGCTGCTTCTCGTCCGCATTCCCATCCACGATATACAAAAAAGCCCCGCCCTGAAGGGCGAGGCTTTTTTGTATATGGCGGACCGGACGGGACTCGAACCCGCGACCTCCGGCGTGACAGGCCGGCATTCTAACCAACTGAACTACCGGTCCAAAACGGTAGCAATATCTTCCTCGGAAGTGGTGGGTGATGACGGGATCGAACCGCCGACCCTCTGCTTGTAAGGCAGATGCTCTCCCAGCTGAGCTAATCACCCCCGAACCGAGAACGCGCATTATAGAGATTTGTCTTGGGCTGTCAAACGTTCGCAGCAAAAAACATTTCAATATCCTGGAAATATTAAAACCGTTGATTTTAGTAGTAAAATCCGCGCTTGAGCGGGCGCGAGACGCAGTTAATGAAGCGCGCCCTGAGCCCCCTTCCCGAGCAGGTACCGGACATGGAGATTTACAAGGAATTTCACTTTGAGGCGGCGCATCGACTGCCCAACGTACCGGAGGGCCACAAGTGCGCGCGCTTGCACGGTCACTCATTCCAGGTTCGCCTGAGTGTCGTCGGTGAGGCCGCAGAACCCAGCGGCTGGGTCATGGACTTCGCCGATATCAAGGCGGCCTTCAAACCGATCTACGATCAACTTGACCACTACTACCTGAACGACATTCCCGGGCTGGAAAATCCGACCAGTGAGAACATCGCGCGGTGGATCTGGCAACGCTTGAAACCAGAACTGCCTGCGCTCGACAGGATAGAAATTCGTGAGACATGCACCAGCGGTTGTGTATACAAGGGCGACTGAAATATTCCGGTAACACTGGTAAAAACACTTGACGAATTCGCTGGTGCTACAAATACAGGGGTCTGCTGAAAGGCACTTCAGGGGTGCTGGGCAAAACTGTAACAAACTGTTTCCAAAAAACCGCTCGAGTTACTTCCAGTAGCACGACAAAGAATGTTATACACACGCACCGGGAGCTGATGCCGCTAAGGCTAAGTTACCCGTCTATTCACTGCCAAGACTTTAAATACCGCATGTATCTATATGATATTTAAAGACTTATTGCTATTGCTCACTTTTTAATCAATTTGTAACAAAGGCTTTGGTGCGGGCATTTGCAGCCCGGTTAAACACTTTACCCACCGAGTTATCCACAGAATCTGTGGAAAACTAAGGCGGTCTGTTACGGAAAATCCCGCACTGCACAACTCAGGTATTCCGCGTCTGCAGATCAGCCCAGACCACTGCCCAGAACACGCTCCAGGTAGGCGCGAATTTTCGCTTTTGAGGTCAGCTCCAGGCCCATGTCCGGGAACAGCACCATGGAAACCGCGAAGCGCATCACCACGTCGGTGGCGAACCGGGTGTCGACCTGCCCGGCAATTTCACCCGCGTCACGGGCCTGCTCTATATGCGGCGGCCAGAATGCGACACTGCGGGCATAGAATCCCGGCGACAGGTACATCATGGCAACCGTTTCCGGCTCAGTCTGCGCCAGGCTGGCATAGATACCTTCGGCCGCGTCCTTGCGCCCCATCACCACGGCATAGGTCACTTTATCCACCAAAGTAGGCAGCTTCTCCATGGCTGACTCTGTGCGATTGAGAAAGGCTTCCTGTAATCGTGCAAACACGGACTGCACCAGGCTGTCCTTGTCACCAAAGTAGCGGTAGATCGTGCCCCGCGACATCTTCCCCACCCTTGCCACCTCGCCCACCGAGGTGCGGCGTATCCCGTAGCGGCGTATACACTCCTCGGCCGCGTCGAGGATGCGGCCGATCATGGGGTCATTGTGGTCTACTGCGGTGAACTGCCCTGCACTCAAACGCCCGGCCTCTCTTGAATCACGATAGCGATTGAACAATAATCAGTAATTGTTCAATTGTCTATAGCCGCAGCGTTGGAGAGCGCATCATGAGTGAGCCAACAAACAAGTACGACTACATCATCGTCGGTGCCGGTTCGGCCGGTTGCGCACTGGCTTATCGACTGTCGCGGGAAGCCAGTCGCCGGGTATTGCTGCTGGAGGCCGGAGGCAAGGACTCCTTCCCCGCGATCCATATCCCGCTGGGTTTCGCCTTCATGATGAAAAACCCGAAGGTCAACTGGTGCTATGAAACCGAGCCCGAGCCCAATATGCACAACCGGCGCATCGCGTTCCCGCGCGGCAAGGTGCTCGGTGGCTGCAGCTGTATCAACGGTATGGTTTATATAAGAGGGCAGAAAGAGGATTACGACGGCTGGGCCGCTATGGGGAACGAGGGCTGGTCCTATGATGAGGTACTCCCTTACTTCAAGCGCTCCGAACACAAGGTGGAAGGCCCCAATGAATACCACGGCTATGGCGGGCCGCTCTGGGTAGAGCAAATCGCGCTGGATGAAAAACTGGAATTGGCGGACATGTTCGTACAGGCCGCGGTGCAGACCGGCCTACCCTACAACGAAGACTTCAATGGCAGCAGCCAGGAAGGTGCCGGTGATTACCAGCTCAATATTCGTCGCGGGAAACGCCAGAGTGCAGCGCGCACTTTCCTGGAGGCCTGCAAACAACGCCCCAACCTGACCATCGTTACCGGAGCCCTGACTGAAAAAGTGCTGTTGCAGGAAAACCGCGCCACCGGGGTGCAGTACCGCGTGGAAGACAAAAAGGGTAACGCGACATCCGTACAGGCGCTGGCTGCCAATGAGGTCATTCTCTGCAGCGGCGTAATCAATTCGCCACAACTGCTGGAGCTATCCGGTATCGGCCAGCGCGAACACCTGGAATCACTGGGCATCAAGGTGGTGAAAGACCTGCCCGGTGTTGGCGAGAACCTGCAGGACCACCTCACTATCAACGTGCAGCAGGGAGTTGAAGGGGTCAACACCTTCTACCAGGAGACCCGACCGCTGGCGATGCTGGGCAACCTGGCAAAGTACTTCACCCGCGGCAAAGGCTTACTGGCGCATCCCGCCGCGCAGGTTGGCGTTTTCTTCCGCACTGATGACCAGGCCAAAACACCCAACGCGCAAATTCATTTCGCGCCAGCCGCCAGCGAGCAGGATCGCAAGGGCAATATGAAAACCAGCCCCGGCACCACCGCAACGGTATGTAACCTGCAGCCCGAGAGCCGGGGCAGCGTGCACATCCGCAGCACCGACCCGACCGAGGCTCCGGCTATTCGCGCGAACTATCTCGACACCGAACGCGACCGCAATGTGATGATTGGCGCGCTGCGCCGGGTGCGGGAAATCTTTCGTGCGCCGGCATTGGCGCACCGGCTGAGCAAGGAGTTCCTGCCCGGCGACAGCGTGCAAAGCGACGCGGACCTCCTGTCCTACATACGCGCCGAGGCCGAGTCCGTGTACCACCCTGTGGGCACCTGCAAGATGGGCAATGACGATATGTCGGTAGTCGATGCGCGCCTGCGGGTTCACGGCATCGAGGGACTACGCGTCGCTGATGCCTCGATCATGCCCGTTATCACCGCCGGCAATACCCATGCACCCGCGGTCATGATTGCCGAGAAATGCGCAGACATGCTGCTTCAGGACGCCGGACTCAAGGTCACTCTGCCCACGGAGCTTGCAGAGAGCGCACCGCAGGACCCGGTCACCACCCCGATCAAAGCCGTCGCCACCAACAACTGAATTCCGGAGAACATGCCATGAACGCACCGACCACTGCCAACACCGCCGAAGGTGAACTCAATCGAATCCTGGAGACCCAGCGCGCCGCCTTCCGGGCCGAGGGCCCGGTGGCCCTCGAGACCCGCATAGACCGGATCGATCGTTGCATTGCCCTGCTGGTGGATAACCAGCCCGCAATCTGCGAGGCGCTGAACAAGGATTTTGGCTGTCGCTCCGAGTACGCCTCGAAGATGATGGAAATCATGAACTCCGTGGGCAGCCTCAAGTTCGTCAAGAAAAACCTCAAAAAGTGGATGAAGCCCGAGAAGAGAACGCCACTGGTGCCGATGAACTTCCTCGGGGCAAAAGCGTATGTCCAGTACAAGCCCAAGGGCGTGGTCGGCATCATGACGCCCTGGAATGTGCCGGTAAACATGATCTTCAGCCCGCTGGCCGATGTGCTGGGTGCGGGTAACCGGGCCATGATCAAGCCCTCGGAATTCACGCCACACACGGCCGAGCTGATGCAGCGCCTGTTTGCGCAGTATTTCGAGGAGTCCGAGGTCTGCGTGGTGACCGGAGGCCCGGAAGTGGGCGCCGCATTCAGCAGCCTGAAGCTCGATCACATCATCTTCACCGGTGCCACCGGCATCGGCCGGCTGGTGATGCGAGCCGCGGCCGAAAACATGGTGCCTGTGACGCTGGAACTGGGCGGCAAGTCCCCCGTGGTGATCTCGGAGAAGGTCGATATCAACAAGGCGGCGGAGTCGATCATCACCGGCAAGGCGATGAATGGCGGGCAGCTCTGTGTGAGCCCCGATTATTGCTTTGTACCCCAGAGCAAGCTGGAAGCGTTCATCCGGCGCTGTCGCGATGTCATCGCGGAACAGTTCCCCACTGTGCAGGGCAACCCGGACTTTACCGCCTGTATCAACGAGCGGCACTTCGACCGGGTCAAGGCGTACATCGACGAGGCGCGGGAAAGAGGCGCCAGGGTCATCCCCCTGTGCCCGGAAGGCGAGGCATTCTCATCGCGGGAAGAACACAAGATTGCGCTGCACCTGATTATCGACCCGGATGATGACCTGGCCTGTATGCAGGACGAGATCTTCGGCGCCGTGCTCAACGTCAAGTCCTACCATGAACTCGATCCGGTGCTGGAATTCATCAATGACCGCGAACGCCCCCTGGCGCTCTACTACTATGGTGACGACAAGGCGGAGATGCAGCGTGTCCTCGACGAGACCATTTCCGGTGGTGTGTCCATCAACAATGTCGCCATGCACGTGGCCTGCGACGACCTGCCCTTCGGTGGCACCGGCCACAGCGGCAGCGGCAACTACCGCGGTTTCGACGGCTTCCGCACCTTCAGCCACGCGCGCGGTGTGTACAAGGAGGGCTGGGTAAACCTGGCCAAGCTCGGCGGCACGCTGCCACCCTTCGGCGAGAAAATTGATAAGATGCTGGCCTCGCAAATCAAGAAGTAGCGTCTATGGAGCCAACGCAGTGGCTGTCGCTGTTCAGCATCTGCCTGCTCGGGGCCATGTCGCCGGGCCCCAGCCTCGCCGTGGTGGTCAACGCGGCACTGCAGGGAGGGCGAGGCCACGGTATCGTCGCCGCACTGAGTCACGGTGTTGGCGTGGGGCTCTACGGCCTGCTGACCGTGACCGGGCTGGCGGTTTTGATTGCGCGTTCGCCGAATGTGTTCCTGGCGATGCAACTGGCGGGCGCCGTTTATCTGGCCTACCTCGGCGTGCGCTCCCTGCGCAGTGCGGGAAGCGGCCCGGTGCAGGCACCTGATGAGCCCGCTACTGGCAACGCCCGTGCCGCCGCCATCAATGGCTTTCTGGTGGCGTTCCTCAATCCCAAGCTGGCGGTTTTCATGCTGGCGCTGTTCGCGCAGTTCTTGCGCCCGGAAGCAGGCGTCATGGAAAAAGGCATCATGGTTTTGACCGTGGGGGTGACCGACGCGGCATGGTATGTGCTGATGGCCAGCCTGGTATCCCATCCCGCTTTCCTGGCGCGACTGCGGCGCAGCGCCGCGCTGATCGATCGCGCCTTCGGTATCATTCTTATCCTGCTGGCGCTGAGCGTCGCCATCAGGGCCCTGTCCTGAAGGCGGCTCAGTGCACCACGCGGGGCCGTTCACTGACGACCAGCGCCTGCATTTGCTTGCCGAGCATGATGACATGCCCCTGGCGGCGCTCGACACCGTCGAGACTGTAGTCGAAACGGTACTGTCGCCAGATTCGCCAGCGCCCCTGCTGGTCGCGGCTCAGCGACAGGCGCTGGATGTGGACGGACTGATCGAGCAGTTGGAAGTCGTCCCGCGAGCTGGCGCGGATAACCTGTTGTAGCGCCAGCTCCCGCACCCGGGTTGCCGCCAGGAAATGCAGCACGACAGCGCCGCACAGCAGCAGTGCCAGAACCTCGCCCAGACTCAGATACACGCATTAACCCCGTCAGAAAAAACCGTTAGCTTACTGCGCCTGCAACACGGCGTATACAACTGCGACATCATCAGCCGCGTTCACCGGGCAGCAGCACATCATCGAGGAAGCGACCCACAATGCGGTTGAACAGGTCGGGTTGCTGCGCATGTAACCAGTGCCCGCAGCCAGGCATCACCTTGACCTCGGCGGCGGGAAACAGCGCCAGCACCTGCTCGCGATGCGCCTCGCGGATGTAATCGGAATCCCCGCCCTTCACCAACAACACCGGGCCGGGGTAGGCTGCGGTAACATCGGGCGCCGCCCTCAGCGCCGCGTAATCGCGTTTGATGCCGTCCACGTTGAAACGCCAGCGATAGACGCCATCGTCCCCTCGCGCCAGGCTCATCAGCAGGAACTGGATAACGTCCTGCTCCCGCAGATGCTCCGCCATGACCTTGGCCGCCTGCTGCCGAGAGCGACACTCCCCGGCCAGCACCGCGTCCAGTGCGGCGAAGACCGCGTCATGATGCGGCGGGTAGGTTACGGGAGCGATATCCGCCACCACCAGTGCAGTTACCTGCCGTGGCGTGGCGAGCGCGAGTTCCATGGCCACCTTGCCACCGAGGGAATGACCGACAAAGGCCGCTTTATCCAGGCCCTGCTCCTGCATCCAGTCCCCTACCGCTGCCGCCAGCGTGGCCAGGTCCAGAGATTCGGTCCACCCGGAACGGCCGTGGTTGGGCAGGTCCAGGCTGAATACCTGGTATCGATCAGCCAGCGAGCGCTCCAGGGCACCGAGATTATTGCGATTACCAAACAGGCCGTGGAGTAACACAATGGGGGAACCCTGGCCCGCGGTGCTGTGAACAATGAGAGATTTTGCTACCATGCGGGCCACTATAACGGATTGGATTCGAGCATGCGTGTATTTGATTTGAGTGGCCTGCGTTACCTCACCCTATTGGTTTTGGGCCTGCTCATAGCCGGCTGTGCCGGTACCCCGACGTACAACCCGACCACCTTCCCCTTCGAGCTCGACGAAGAAAAACTGGCGGCCAGCAATATACGCACGGTGGTCATCCCACACGTCAACCTCGGCACGCCATCGCGCAATTACCTGGAGAGAGAAGCACCTCGCATCGACGGCTTTGTCAGCAGCTATCTCAAGGCCAACGGCTACAAAGTGATCGACCAGCGTGAGTTCAAGCAACTGTGGAGCGTGGGCACGCGCGCATACGGTGACCCGGTAGATCCCACCTCCGGCCGCGTCAATATGAAGACCTTCGCCCAGATCATGGAAAGTGTGCGCGATGAACTGGTGCAGAAGCACCAGCTGGATGCCTTCGTATTTACCGACCTGGTGGAACTGGAAGTGCCGTTTTCCGGCGGCATCAAGCACCTGGCACGCTGGGACGGCGTCAGCCGCAAGCCGCCGCTGCAGGGCCCCGGATCCGGGGTCACTGCCGACTTTGACTGGAACACACCCGCCGCTGTCGCCTCACTGCAGGTCAGCATCTTCAATGCCGACCTGCAGCGGGTATTCTTCAGCCGTGGCGGGCTGGACGCAACCGACGCCATCGACACCCGTTCCTCCAGCGGGCGCTTTACGCGCCGCCGCAACATGCTGGAAAACGAGGATTTTGTGATGGAAGGCGTGCAACTGGCCTTCCACCCCCTGATTGAAATGAAAAGCTGGCCCGGCAACCCCGACTAGGCCAGTACTTCCAGGCCGCGTTCTATGCACCAGAAAGCCGAGAGGCAGCCAAGCACATAGATCGGTATCCAGCGCAGGCGCTCCTGCCATGGGGCCAGGGGCTTGCGCACTACCCACCACAACGCCAGCATCGCGACAATAAAGGCGATCTGTCCCAGTTCAATACCGATATTGAAGAACAGCAGCGCCAACGGCACGTTGTCCTGGGGCAGGCCGGTCTCCGCGAGCGCCCCGGCAAAACCCATACCGTGCAGCAGGCCGAAACCACCGGCGAGCCACCAGGGGTGGCGCCAGAGCAGGTCGTTGCGCCCCTCCCGCGTCAGCTCCACGGCCAGCACGAAAATACTGAGGGCGATGGTGAACTCCACCAGCGCCACCGGATAGTCGAAAAAGCCCAGGGTCACCAGCGACAGGGTGATGCTGTGCCCCAGGGTGAACGCGGTAATCGTCCACAGCAGGCGCGCGCCGCCCCCCACCAGCAGCAACAGGCCCAGCACGAACAGCAGGTGATCGATGCCGCCCCAGATATGCTCAATGCCGAGATAGGTGTAATCGCTCACCACTTCACCGGCGCTGGACTCCGCAGGAATCACAAAGGAGGACTGCTCTGCATTCAACACCTGCTGGTACTGGCGCCCGTCCTGCAGGCTGACCATGACCATTGCCGAGGCCTGGTTCGGCCCCAGGCCGTCGACACCTAGGGTCTCACCGACCAGCCCGTCATCACCCAGGCCGGTGCATGACATCTGCCAGCTGGATACCCTGCCGGTGCCTTCGGTCTGTGGCGCACTGGCCTGGGTCACTTCGCAGCGCTCAGGCCATACCGGGCGCAGCGGTACGCTGCTGGTCGCCTGTACCGGCGTTTTCCACACCATGTGATACTGGCCGGGCGCAATTTCATTGACCTTCAACAGGGACGGTGCAAACCGGTGCGCCTGCGCAGAGAAACTGAAACACAGGCACAGCACCAGTGCCAAGGCAGTTCGGCAGTACGTCATTGGATCACCTCGTATTCTTCGCGCAGGGCTGCAATGCTGTCTGCAAGTGCCGCCGCCCGCGCCCGGGAGGCCAGGTCACGTTGCAACAACTGGCGCACCTCATCGAAGCGTGCGTCACGGCTGGGTTCAAACTCGCTGACATAAACGTAGTGCAAGCCGTATGTGGATCGAATGGGCCCGGCCCACTCTCCCGCTACCGGGTTGGCCTGTTCCAGGTTGAGTAAGAATGCCGCACCGAAATGCCGCGCCAGCTGGTCCGGCGTCTGGCTGTTGAAACGGTACCCCGGCAGGAATGGGGAGCTCAACTCGCGCGCGCTTTCCGGTGTTAACTGGCGCGCCTGGATCTCGCCGATAATCGCGTCGACCTCTGCTTCACGCTCACGATTAATATAGACATGCTCAATGGAGTACCGCGGCGGGCGGCGCAGTTCCTCGCGCCGGCTCTCGAATTCCGCGCGCATTTCCTCCTCGGCGGGCTCAGCCGGAGGATTGGCTGCGAGCATGAGTTGCTCGACCACCTGGATCATGCGCCGCTTGACGACCTCGTCACCGAGGTGCAGGCGCATCTCCAGCGCCTGCTCATACAGTTCCTCGTCGCTCTTGCCCTCGGCGAGCTGCAGAAAATGCATATTGCGCAACAGGCGCTGGTGTATCACCGGATCATACAGGTGCAACTCCAGCTCCAGGGCGCGCTGGAACATCACCTCACGATCGAGCTCGGCATCGACCATCCGCTGCATCTGCTCCTCGCTGGGCATGCGGCCCACAGTAGCAAACCACTGCTGCTGCAGGGCTTCCACCCTGGCCTCAGGCAAGGGGCCGATCACCGTTGGCGGCTCGGGAAACAGCACACCCCTGGCCCAGAACAGCAGGGCACCCGCAACCACAAAATGTATCCACGGCCGCTTCAGCCTGGACAGAAAACGCATAATGAAACTCCTGACAATCAGCCCTGTGCGATGAGTACGGTTACCTCACCAGGTCTGCAAAAAATCTGCGGGCGACAGCGCCGGCAGCGGTTTGGCGGGTCCATCCCGGGTGCCCAGGTAAATCAGGCCGGCAATTTCCTCGCCGGACTGCAAGCCCAGGCCACGATGCACGTAGGGATCAAAAGACGATTTGCCGGTGCGCCAGATTCCGGCGTAACCAAGCGCTTCGGCCGCGAGCAATAAACCGTGGGCAGCACAGGCAGCAGACATGCGCTGTTCCACCGGCGGCACCTTGGGGTGCTCGAAAAAACGGGTGATCACCACCACAATCAGCGGCGCCCGCAGTGGTGCGCAGGAGGCCTTGTCCAGGGCCGCTGCATTGGCGTCCGGCTCACGCCGCAATAGTGCTTCACGCATCAACTCACCCAGGGCCTGGCGACGTTCGCCGCTGATACTGAGAAAACGCCAGGGCCGCAGGCGCGCATGATCCGGGGCGCGCATGGCCGCCAGCAACATCTGCTCGAGCTCTTCGGCGCCGGGGGCTGGCGCCACCAGGCGGGACGCGGAATTGCGTTGTTGCAGGAAATCCAGCTGTGCGTTCATGTTCGACATCATCAATTAGCGGGCGAATATCATACCAGCTGGCGCGAGGTTTGTGCCCCGTGTGGCATCGTATTATGGCGCCTGTCCCACCAGGATATTCATAAAGCCGGCATCCCCCGGCACGGCGTCCACGTCATCGCACCATTGCGCCAGCTCAGCAGCGCTGCTGGCTACCAGTCGATGCGCCACGTGGTCGATAATCCACAACGGCTGTCGCAGTTGCGCCAGCAACTCGATGAGCGCGCGGCCGCTGGCACCGCCCTGGCGCAGGGACAGCGGCGTCAGCTCGACAATCAGTGCCGGCGTTTCGGCCGGACTCTGCAACAAGGGCATCAGCCCTTTGACTACAGCGTATTCCGAACCCTGGGTGTCAATCTTGACCAGATCAACGCGGGACACCCGTGCACCGAGAAATTCACTGCCATTGAGCAGGGTTATATCGCTTGCTGCCCGGCGCTCATCGGTGGCAAAAACCTGGTGATCACCGAGGTTGTCCGCGCTGAGATACAGCGTTGCCGTGCCGGTGTAATCTGCCAGGCCGGCCTCTTCAGCCTGCACAATGGCGTCGAAACCGTTGGCGTGCACGCTGGCGCACAGCAGGCGGTAGTTGTCGGCATCGGGTTCGAAGGCGTACACCCGCCCACCGCCGCCTACGCGCGTGGCGGCCAGCACAGAGAAGTAGCCGATATTGGCGCCCACATCGACAAACACATCACCCGGCTGCAGCAGGCTGAGCACCAGCTCACTCTCATAGGGCTCCCAGATACCTGTTTCCCGCAGCCGCTGTGAAACAAAGCGATCGCGCTCGCCATGGACATACAGGGAAACGTGCGCCGTCAGCCCGGGAACATCAAGGGACACACACTGGTGCGAGAGCTTGCTCAATGGGCTTTTACCCGGGTCTTATCACAGCGACTGCAGCGATAGACGGTGACCAGGCGACCCTGCTTCACATCGAACTGCTTCGCTTTATCCACCACCCACTTGTGGTGGCCGTGGCGGCACAGCGTCTTGCCCCGGTGCTTCTCCTTGAGCCCCGGCTTGCGGAAAGGAATCACGTCAGCCATGGGTCAGAGCAATGTGCGCTTGAGCGCCTCCTCCCAGGATGCCTGCCGCCTGCGTCTCGCCGTCGCATTCATGGCCACCGAAAATTCGCGTTCTGCCTGCCAGATTTTCTTGATCTCGGCGGGCGTCTTCCACAGGCCTACACCCAGCCCTGCCAGGTAACAGGCGCCGGCTACCGTGGTCTCGATGACCTGGGGGCGAATGAGTTTGCGACCCAGCACATCTGCCTGTGTCTGCATCAGCAGGTCATTGGCGGCAGCGCCGCCATCCACGCGTAGCGGCTTCATGCGCTTGCCGATATCGGCTTCCATGGCACGCAGTATGTCGGCATTCTGCAGCGCCATGGCATCCAGCGTGGCGCGTGCGATATGCCCGCGCTCACTGCCCCGGGTCAGCCCGCTCAGCGTGCCCCGGGCTTCCGGTGCCCAGTGTGGCGCGCCCAGGCCAGTCAGGGCGGGTATAAACTCAACGCCACCATGATCCGGAACCGTGCGCGCCAGCGACTCCACGTCGGCCGCGCGCTTTATCAGCTGCAGTCCGTCGCGCAGCCACTGTACTGCAGCCCCGCACACAAACGCCCCGCCCTCCAGCGCATACACCGGCTTACCGCGCTCGCCCAGCTGCCAGGCCACCGTGGTCAGCAGGCCCGCCTTGGAATGCAGCAGTTCAGCGCCGGTATTCATGACGATAAAAGAACCGGTGCCGAAGGTGCACTTGGCATCGGCCGGCGCAAAACAGGCCTGGCCGAAAAGCGCGGCCTGCTGGTCGCCGGCCACGCCGGCGATGGGAATGCCATCGGGCAAACCCGGCACATTACGCGTATGTCCCAGCACCGCACTGGACGGCACGATTTCCGGCAGGATGGCTTTCGGCACGTCGAACAGTTCCAGCAGCTGGCTGTCCCAGCGCCGGGTTTTCAGGTTCATCAGCGAGGTGCGCGAGGCGTTGGACACGTCGGTCACGTGACGCTCACCCGCCGTAAGTTGCCAGATCAGGTAACTGTCGACAGTGCCCGCCGCCACGCGACCCTCACGCCGCAGCCGGCCCACGCCGGGGGTATTGTCGAGCAGCCAGCGAAACTTGCTGGCGGAAAAATACGGGTCGAGAAGCAGCCCGGTTTTACGGCGTATCATTTTCTCGTGCCCGTCGGCCTTCAGTTGCTCACAGAAGGCCGTGGTGCGCCGGCACTGCCAGACCACGGCATTGTTCAGCGCCTCACCGTTATCCCGGTCCCACAGCAGGGCGGTCTCGCGCTGGTTGGTGATGCCAATGGCAACGATCTCCGAGGGCTTGCAAATCCCCTTGCGCAGCAGCGCACGGATACACTTCACAACCGAGCTCCAGATATCGGCCGGGCGGTGATCCACCCAGCCCGGCTGCGGGTAAAGCTGGGGAAACTCGCGATTGACGCTGGCGCGAAGCTTCCCCGCCGAATCCATCAGGGCGACGGTACTGCCCGTCGTACCCTGGTCTATTGCCAATACGAACTCGGCCATGGCATTGCCTCCCGCTTACTCGCCGAAACCTTCCACCGCCTTGATTTCCAGGAAGTCGGTGAAACCGTGCGCGCCCCACTCGCGCCCGTTACCGGACTGCTTGTAGCCGCCAAAGGGCACGTTGTAGCCGCCCGAGGCACCGTTGATATGAATATTGCCGGCGCGGATGCGGGCAGCCACGCGGCGGGCGTGATCGACGTCATCGCTCTGCACATAGCCGGCGAGGCCATAGGGCGTATCGTTGGCTATGCGGATCGCCTCTTCCTCGCTGTCGTAGGGAATCATCGTCAGCACAGGGCCGAAAATTTCCTCGCGGGCAATGGTCATCTCGTTGTTCACTTCGGAAAACACGGTCGGGCGTACGAAATAGCCTTTTTCCAGGCCCTCGGGACGACCCGGTCCACCGACCACCAGTTTGGCACCCTCCTCGATACCCTTTTCGATCAGGGCCTGGATCTTGTTGAACTGCACCTCGGAGACTACCGGCCCCATGGTGGTGTCTTCGCTGGCGGGATCTCCCACCACCACGGACTCACTGACCCTGGTCGCGATCGCCTCGGCCTCTGCCAGTTTGTCAGCGGGAACCAGCATCCGCGAAGGGGCGTTGCAGGACTGGCCGGTGTTGTTGTACATGTGCAGCACGCCACGGGTTACCGCCGCTTCAAGGTCGGCATCGTCGAGCACGATATTCGGCGACTTGCCGCCCAGTTCCTGGGTCACGCGCTTTACCGTGGGCGCGGCATTCTGCGCCACCTGGGTGCCGGCACGGGTGCTGCCGGTGAATGACATCATATCGACGTCCGGGTGCCGCGACAGGGCCGCGCCCACCACCGGCCCATCGCCGTTGACCATATTGAAAACACCGGCAGGCACGCCGGCTTCATGCATGACTTCAGCCCACAGGTAGGCCGAAAGCGGGGCCACTTCACTGGGCTTGAGCACCATGGTGCAGCCCACCGCCAGCGCCGGCGCGACCTTGCAGCCGATCTGGTTAACCGGCCAGTTCCAGGGTGTAATCAGGCCGCAGACGCCGATCGGCTCCTTGAATACACGGTGCTCACCGAGATCTTCCTCAAACTCGAAATCGCGCAATACCCGCAGGGCCTCCTCCAGGTGGCCCAGGCCGCAATGCGCCTGTGCACCCACGGCCAGGGTCTGCGGTGCGCCCATCTCCTCGCGAATGGCTTCGGCTATGTCGTTATAGCGCTTCTGGTAGGCGGCAACGCAGGCTTCCAGCAGTTCAATGCGCTCCTGCCTGCTGGTACGACCGTAACTCTCGAAGGCGGTTTTTGCCGCGGCAACTGCCAGGTCGACATCGGCCTCGGAACCCATGGAAATGACCGCACAGGCTTCTTCGGTAGCAGGGTTGATCACCTCCAGTTCCTGGGGTGTCACGGGGTCTACCCACTGGCCGTTGATGTAAAACTTTCTGTAGTCGCGCATGGTTTATCTCCCACTTGGCTCGGTTGTCGAAAAAAAGAGCCTAAGTGTAGCATCGCCGACGCGCTTGGGTATCACCCTACCGGGGTGTACAATCGCGAGCGTTTTTTAAGCAGTCGACAAAGAGCAACAGAGCATGGACAAAGAAGAACTGAACCTGTTTCGCGACATGGCACGCCGTGCCTTTGAGCAGGAAATCGAACCACACTTCGAGCAATGGGAAGCCGACCACATGGTGCCGCGTGCACTCTGGAATACGCTCGGTGAGGCGGGGTTGCTGTGCCCGGACGTGGGTGAGGAATACGGCGGTGCCGGCACTTCGCCGCAGGTCTGCCTGGCCATGATCGAGGAGCTGTCACGCATGGGTTATGGTGGCTTCTGCAGCGGCTACGGCATTCACAGCAATATTGTTGCCCCCTACATCGAGCACTTCGGCACCGAGGAGCAAAAGCAGCAGTGGCTGCCGAAAATGGTCACTGGTGAGGCGGTAGGCGCCCTGGCCATGACCGAGCCCGGGGCCGGTTCCGATGTGCAGGGCATCCGCACCAACGCCGTGCGCGACGGTGACGAGTGGGTCCTGAATGGCTCCAAGATCTTTATTACCAACGGCATCCACGCCGACCTGGTCATCGTGGCGGCGATTACCGACCCCGGCAAGGGCGCCAAGGGGACGTCGCTGTTCCTCGTGGATGCCAGCCTGCCCGGCTTCGAGCGCGGCAAGAAAATCGAGAAGATCGGCCAGCACAGCTCAGACACGGCGGAACTGTTCTTCCAGGACGTGCGCCTGCCCGCCAATGCCCTGCTCGGCGAACTGAACAAGGGTTTCGTCATCATGATGACCGAACTGCCGCGGGAGCGACTGGGCATCGCCGCACAAGCGGTCGCCGCCGCCGAGGGCGCGCTGGCGCTGACTGTAGACTACGTCAAGGAGCGCAAGGCGTTCGGGCAGACCGTGTCCAGCTTCCAGAACACGCGCTTCACGCTGGCGGAAGTGAAAACCGAGATCAGCCTCAACCGCGCTTTCTACGAACAGTGCGCCAACCAGTACGCCAGTGGGGAACTGACGGCGGACGACGCCGCCATGCTGAAATACGCCTCAACCGAAATGCAGTGCCGCACCATCGATGAGTGCCTGCAGCTGTTCGGTGGCTATGGTTACACGGCCGAGTACCCGATTTCCCGGTTTTACACCGACGCGCGGATTCAGCGCATCTACGGCGGTAGTTCAGAAATCATGCGCGAACTGGTGGCCCGGTCCATGCTCGGGCGCTAGCCCTCGCCGGCGCGCACCTTGGGCGCCAGTGAATGCACCACCTTGAACCAGCGCTCCATGTCCTCGCGGCTGGAATCCATCAGTTCCAGCCCGACCCAGTATCCGGCCTTGCCATCAGCGGGCCGGCTCCACTTAGCCTGCCCTTCCAGTTCCAGGTTCTCTTTCCAGTCGTCCATGGGCACAGCCAGGTTGAGCCGGGCGCCCGCGGCAATTTCCTCCGGCACGAATACCTTGAGTCCACCCACGGAGATGTCCACGGTTTCACAACGCAGGATCGGGTTCTCTGATTCCTTGCGTGTGCCGCGCCCCACGACCTCGATGAAAATCGCCTGAACGACTTCAACGCGCTCGTGCTGGCGCCTGTTCGTGTAGTCGTAGGTCATGCTCTAAACTCCTGATTCCTGACTCTGGCTACAGTTTTTCACAGGCTGGCAAGGAACGTCATCACAGAATTGGTGATTTCTGGACTTTTTGGCTGGCGGCGCGGCTGAACGGGCGCCACTACGCGCCGATATCGCCGGCCAGCCCCAGTAAAGACAACACAAACAGGCCCAGGGTCAGGCTGAGCGCAGACAACAGGGTGCTGAGGACCACGATATTGGCCGCCAGCACACCATTGCCGCGTGCGGCCACCACCATGATGTAGCCCGATGCCGCCGCCGGCGCTCCCACCAACAGGAACAGCACGCCCAGCGCCTCCCCGCGCACACCAATCAGGAGTGCCAGCATCACGGTCAGCGCGGGAGACACCAGCAGGCGCCAGGCCGTGGACTCCCAGGCCAGGGCTCCGGACTGGCGCAGCTCGCCCAGCTTCATGGCCCCGCCGATACACACCAGCATCAGCGGCAGGAAAAAGGCGCTCAGCCAGACACTGGCAGGTTCGACAACGGCGGGAACCGGCAGGCCAGACAGCGCCAGCGCGGCGCCGGCGGCGATACCTATGATCAGCGGGTTGCGCAGGATACCCAGCAGCGCAGCCTGTACCGAGGAGGTGCCGCCAAGTGTGCTGTTGAGCACGAATACCACGAGGATGTTGTACAGGCTGGTCATCACCGCCACCGCCAGCGCGGCCAGCTGGGCCCCGCGTTCACCGTAGGCGGAAATACACAGCGCCAGCCCCATGATCGCGAGATTGGAACGAAATGCCCCCTGCACAAATATGCCGCGCTCGCGCAAGGGGTGACCGCGCCAGATGCTGTAGCACCAGCTCACTGCGGTGACCAGCAGCGTACCGAGGACCCCAGCAAGCAGGTAGGTAGCGCCCAGCACACTGGCATAGTCCACGCTGGCAGCGCCCGCGAACAGCATCAGCGGCAGACCGTAGCGGAATGACAGCCGCGAGATGCGGTCGTTAAGCGACTCGCTCAGCCAGCCCAGGCGCGCCAGCACGGCGCCGGCAATCACCCAGCCGAAGGTCGGCAGGGAGACCTTGAGACAGGTCAGGAACAGCGCTGTGGCATAGTCTGGGGACAAACGGCGGCTTCGGCAGGCAGTGAGACCCCATTATGCCATTTCAACGAGGGCCTCGCCGAGCGCGCTCACCAGGCTGTCGATCTCCGACGTCTCGAGGATGAAAGGCAGGCCCAGCTGAATGGTGTCGCCACCGTAGCGAACGTAGAAGCCCTTCTCCCACATCCGCATGGCCACCTCGTAGGGCCGACGCGCGGGCTCGCCGGGATAGCTGGCCAGGGTCAGGGCACCGGCAAAGCCGTAGTTGCGGATGTCGGTCACGTGCGGCTTGCCGCGCAGCTCGTGGAGCACGTTTTCGAAATGCGGCGCCAGTTGCGCCACCCGCTGCGGCAGTTGCTCCCGTTCCAGCAGATCCAGTGCCGCGATGCCGGCAGCGCAGGCCACCGGGTGCGCCGAGTAGGTGTAGCCGTGGGGAAACTCCAGCATGTACTCGGGGCCGCCCTGCTGCATGAAGGTCTGGTAGATCTCGTCTTTCGCTACCACCGCGCCCATCGGAATGGCGCCATTGGTCAGCTGCTTGGCCAGGTTCATGATGTCCGGCACCACACCGAAGGCGTCGGCGCCGGTCATGGCGCCCATGCGCCCAAAGCCGGTGATGACCTCGTCGAAGATCAGCAGTATGTCGTTAGCATCGCAGATGTCGCGCAGCCGCTGCAGGTAACCCGCCGGTGGCGGGATCACGCCGGCGGAGCCAGCCAGTGGCTCCACGATCACGGCGGCAATGTTCGATGCGTCGTGCAGGGCGATCAGCTCATTGAGCTCGTCCGCCAGCTGCCAGCCGCTCGCGGGCATGCCTTTGGTAAAGGCATTTTCCGGCAACATGGTGTGTGACAGGTGGTCAGCATCCACGGCGGTGCCGAACAGTTTGCGATTGGCGCCAATGCCGCCGACGGAAATACCGCCGAAGTTGACCCCGTGATAACCCTTGATGCGGCCAATCAGCTTGGTCTTGGTGGGCTGGCCCTTGAGCCGCCAGTAGGCACGGGCCATCTTCAACGAGGTATCCGCACTTTCGGAACCGGAGTTGGTAAAGAACACGTAGTCCAGCCCCGCAGGTGTCAGTTCCTTGATGCGGTTGGCCAGCTCGAAGGACCGCGGCTGCCCGAACTGGAACGCCGGGGAATAGTCCAGGGTCTGCATCTGACGGGTGACCGCATCGGTAATCTCCTGGCGGTTATGTCCCAGGCCGCAGGTCCACAGCCCCGAGAGGCCGTCGAGGATGCGACGACCCTTGTCGTCGATATAGTAGGCCCCCTCTGCGCCCACGATCATGCGTGGATCGTCCTTGAACTGGCGGTTGCCGGTATAGGCCATCCAGTGTGCTTCCAGCTCTTCGCGGGTCAGGGGACGATGTATCTCTTGCATGGTGGTCATCTCGGTATGCTCGTTTGTTGCGCCAGCGCGCATTTTACGACCGGTTTTTTGTTTCACAAATCAATACCTATCAACTTAAAGTTTCATTATTATTCATCTATTGACAGCGGGAGGACAAAGCATGGCGCGCAAGGCATTACTGGGTAACGTCAGTGACAACGACCTGAGGCTGCTGCGGGTGTTTCGCGCGGTGGTACAGTGCGGTGGTTTTTCCGCTGCCGAGCTGGAGCTGAATATCAATCGCTCCACTATCTCGCGGCATATCAAGGACCTCGAAACCCGACTGGGCGTAACCCTGTGCCGCCGCGGTCGCGCCGGCTTTGCCCTCACCCCCGAAGGTGAACAGGTCTTCGACAGCGCCACGCGTATCATGGCCGCCATGGAAGAGTTCCAGCACGACGTGGACGCCCTGCATCAACAGCTGACCGGAACGCTGTCCATTGCCATTTTCGACAAGACCGCATCCAACCCGGCCTGCCATATCGATCGCGCGTTCGCGGAGTTTGACCGCGAGGCACCGGAAGTGCGCCCGGAAATCCACGTGGAACCGATCAATGCGATTGAGCGAGGGGTAATGGAGGGCCGCTTCCAGTTGGGCATTATCCCGAACCACCGGCCCTCGGCCAGCCTCGACTACTACCCCCTGTTCGATGAACAGATGTACCTCTACTGCGCTGCGGACCATCCGCTGTTTACGACCGGGGAAAATACCCTGGGCGCGGAGGACGTGCGCCGCGCCCGCTACGTCGGCATCGGCTACCACTCGCCGAACATGGAAACCAGTCGGCAACTGGGCCTGCAGCGCCACGCCACCGCCCACGACCAGGAAGCCGTGGCACACCTGGTCCTGTCAGGACGCTACCTCGGCTACCTGCCGGAGCACTACGCGGAGGGCTTTGTGGCCCGGGGAATGATGCGGCCGCTGCTACCGGATACCTTCCAGTACCTGTGCCAGTTCAGCGCCATCGTGCGCCATTCGCCGCCACCCTCGCGCGTAGTGCAAACGCTGCTGGACGCGCTGGTGAACGCGCACGCAGCCTGAGCGCAGGGGCCAGGCTGGGGCGGGATTAATCCTGGTACCCGGTGATCGCCTTGGCGGCCTGGTAACCAAAGGTCATTGACGGTCCGAGGGTGGACCCGGGGCCGGGATAACAGGGCAGCGTGGGAGCGCTGCAGTTACCGCAGGCGTAGAGACCCTCGATGACGGAGCCATCCTCGCGCACCACCTCGGCATTGGCGGTAATCACCATGCCGCCCTGGGTACCGAAATCACCGGGGTCCAGCCGCACCGCGTAGAACGGCGGTTTCTCCACCGGGCCGAGGCAGGGATTGGGCGTCACCCGCGGGTCGCCGTAGTAGCGGTCATAGGCGGACTCGCCGCGATGACACTCGGGGTCGACGCCGGTACGCGCATACTCATTCATATCCCGGACTGTCTGTTCGAGTCCGGCGCCGTCCACATCGATCTTTGCCGCCAGCCCGGCAATGGTGTCGGCCTTGGCATAGAAACCGCCCTGGGCATACTCAAAGTGCCTGGGCACCTGCCAGTCCGGACGGAACTTGCTGTTGAACAAGGGCCCGACGAAATAGTTGGCGCGGAAATTGGCATCAAAGATCTGCCATGTGGGATAGGTCGGGCTCTCTTCGGAGTGCTTGGCGAAGGTCTCCAGCTGGAACGCCATGTAGTTTTGCGACTCGTTACTGAAGCGCTTGCCGGCGGGATTGACGATAACCGAGCCCGGGTAGGAGCGTTCCATGACCGACAGGCGGGGAATCGGCTCACCGGGCACACTGATGGTATTGCACCACCAGGCCTCATCGAGCCGGTGCATCTTCGCGCCCAGGCGCATGGCCTCGTTGTGCGCATCACCGGTGTTCTCCATTACCCCGGCGCTCCAGCGATGATCGGTCGGCTGCGGCAGGTACTGTTCGCGCATGGCCTGGTTGTGCTCGAAACCGCCCGCGGCCAGCACCACACCCTTGCGGGCCTGCAGGCGCAGGGGCTTGCCATCCCGGGTCACTTCCAGGCCGACCACCTTGCCATCTTCCTCCACCAGGCGCGTCATGCTGGTGTTCAGCCACAGCGGCATATCCCGGTCGAGCATGGAGGCGCGCAGCCGCGCCACGCCGGCACAGCCGGTCGCCAGCCGGCGATGATATTTGCTTTTCAGGCGCCAGGGAATGTCCAGCAGGTAGTCCACAAACAGCTTCAGTGTCGACTTCCACCAGCCCGGCTGCTGCCCCACCATTTCCGCCGCCTCGACCTGGGTGATACCGATAACCCCGCCCAGGTGCATCATCTGGTGGGTGCGCCGCAGTCGCCGCCACTCGTCACCCAGTTCACTGGCGTCGAAAGTCTCCGGCTCCATGGAGCGATGGCCTTCCATCGCGCCTTCCAGGCTGGTGTAGTAATCCGGGTAGTGTTCCAGGGTGACGTAGCGCACCCGCGTGCGCTCGTGCAGGAAGTCGACCATCTTGGGGCCATTCTCCAGGAAGGCATCCAGCTGGTACTCCGGCACCTCTTCCTCGGTGATCAGCTGCCGCAGGTAGGTCTTGGCCTTGTCGAAGGAATCCTCCGCGCCAGCCGCTGCGGCATAACGGTTGCCCGGAATCCACACACCGCCACCGGAGACGGAGCTGGTGCCGCCGTAGAGGTCGGACTTCTCGATCACCAGCACATCTTTGGTGCCCATTTCGTAACTGCACAGGGCGGCTGTCATACCACCGTTGCCCGAGCCGACTACGATGACATCAAAACTGTAGTCCCACTGTTGTTCTGTGCTCATTGGTTCTTCCCGCAACATCAATGGGCGCATGGTAGCCCAGCAGCGCAGCCAAGGGAGCAGTCGCGCGGCTTAACACAGGGCAGGTTTAACATATTGGCCGCGGCTTACAGGCTGACTGGCCGTGGTTTAACTGCACGCGACTTGCGCAAGTCGGCGGGTCTTGCCTACACTCATCTGCGCTACCATTTTTCTTTCACTACCCACCAGGACGCCAATATGAAACGCTCGACTCGCAAACTACTTCTGTCTATCGCCGGCGCCAGTTGCCTCGCCGCCTCGGTGCAGGTTGCCGCCCACCTCAACGACAAGGAACCGATGCAGTCCTATCGCCAGTCCTACTTCACGTTGCTGGCCATGAACTTCGGGCCTATCGGTTCGATGGTAAAAGGCGAAATGCCCTGGGACGATGCCAAGGTCAAGATGTTCGCCGGTGACCTGGCGGCGCTGGGCAGCATGGACGTATCCCGTGCTTTCGGCCCCGGCACCGACAAGGGCACCACCCGCGCCAAGCCGGAAATCTGGGACAACCAGGAAGACTTCAGTGCCAAGCTGCAGGATATGCGGGATGCCGTAGTCGCCCTGCAGGGGGCAGCCAATTCCGGGGATCGCCAGGCGATTGCGGAGGCCACCGGTGCAGCCGGCAAGACCTGCAAGTCCTGCCACGACGAGTACAAGTCCAAGGACTACCTGTACTAGGGCCCGCGCAGCGGCCGGCCCGGCCCCGCTGCCGTCAGTTGATGGCCTACCACAATGGCTGCGGCTGGGGCGCCTGCTCCAGCCCCAGCCACAGCAATCCCGCCACCAGCGCCAGCAACACCAGCGCCTTCCACGCCGCAACCGGGGCGGCAGTGCCGACCCTGCCCGGTGCCCGGCCAGTGAACATGGCAGTGATCATTCCGTCCTTGCGCATGAACTGGTGATAGGCCACCACCAGCACATGCAGGGCGACCAGGACCAGTAACAGGTCGAAGGCGACTTCGTGCACCACGCCCATGGTATCGCGCCAATCCGTGCTCGCGGCGTAATACAGTGGCCCGGAAAACAGGATGTCGTCAGAATTGAACAGCCCACTGATGCCCTGCGCCAACAGCAGCGCCAGCAAGGCAAGCACCGAGAGTGCGCCAAGGGGATTGTGCCCCGGGGTCGGACTGCCACGGCCGCGCAAGTAGCCGATCACGGCCCCGGGACCGCGCACAAAGTCGCTGAAGCGCGAATGCACACTACCGACAACGCCCCACAGGATTCGCGCGAAGACCAGCACGATCAGTGTATAGCCGGTCCATTCATGTATGTCGTTGCGCCCCTGCTCTCCGCTCCACCAGGCCAGCCCGACACAGGCCACCACCGACCAGTGGAATACGCGCGTCGGCACATCCCAGAGTACGAACCCCTTGCTCACAGCACCTCCCCGGTTGGCACCAGCGGCACGATGTCATCGTCCACGTCTTCGCACAGGTAGTGCCAGCCACCGTCGACCATGGTGGCACGATGCCGCGGGCCGGGCAGCGCCGGGTCTACCGCCTCGTAACCCGCGTCGCCGTGATACAGGGCAACGATGGTGTCCTCGTGTTTGGTGATCACCGGCAGGACCCGGGGCACCGGGCTGTCGCGCTCCATCTCCATCACCTCTGCAACGGTGTTGTAACTGGCCAGGCGGGACAGGGTCACCATGGTCGGGGGCAGGATGCGCAACTCGCCGGCATAGTGTTCATCCAGTGCCTGGCGAACGCCCAGCCAGCGATGATCATGGAT
Source organism: Pseudohalioglobus sediminis (assembly GCF_008370495.1). Classification (GTDB taxonomy): domain Bacteria; phylum Pseudomonadota; class Gammaproteobacteria; order Pseudomonadales; family Halieaceae; genus Halioglobus. The sequence continues at coordinate 303,480 of NZ_VTUX01000001.1, forward strand.
CTCCCCGCCGTCGATCACCACCTCTTCCTCGGCCTGTAACGGCGCCGCATAAATCCAGGTCGAGAAGCGGCGCTTTTCAGTCTCCGGTGTGGTCCAGTGACTCAGCAAAACCATGTCCTCAGGCTGGGGCTGCTGTCCGCACTCCTCCATGGCCTCCCGCGCGGCGGCGATACGCGCCGCCTGCTCCTCATCATCGTTGGCTGCGGCCAGGTCTTCCGCGTCCAGGCTGCCGCCCGGAAATACCCAGAAACCGCCGGCAAAAGCCAGTGACTTGTTCCGCCTGAGCAATAGGGTTTCCAGGCCGGCGTCGGCATCACGCAGCAGCACCACGGTGCTGGCCGGGCGTATTTCAGGGGTGTCAGACATCGCTATGACTACCTTTACATGACTGTATTTATAGCCGCGCAGTGTACCAGCAAGGTCATGCCTGCGCAGTGGCGCCGCGTTCTGACTCATGCCCGGGTATGGTAGTCTGATATTGTTTCTCTTTTTTCACATCCAGGGCATGCGCACGCACCGCTTAAACCTATCACGTCTCGCGCCTTTACTACTGCTTGCTGCGGGGAGCGACGTCGCCGCGTCAGCACAGCCGGCCATGCTGGAAGAAGTGATCGTGGTCGCGCAGCGCGTGCAGCAATCGGCGCAAGACACCCCTATTTCCCTGGCAGCGCTGGGTCGCGACCAGCTGGACATACTTGGTATCGACAACATCGCCGACATCCAGGCCAACGTCCCCAATTTCGTGGTGGACAGCTTTCCCGCCAGCAACCAGACCCTGCGCCTGTTTATCCGCGGCATCGGCATAACCGACGTGCAGGTTACCCAGGACCCCGGGGTTGGCGTCTACCTCGACGGTGTCTACCTGGCGCGATCGAGTGGCCTGGCCAGCGAGATAGCCGACCTGGAGCGCATCGAGGTACTGCGCGGGCCGCAGGGGACGCTGTACGGTCGCAACACCACCGGCGGCGCACTGAACCTCGTCACCGCCAGGCCGGATACGCAGGCACCTGGCTTCACCCAGTGGCTGGGCGCAGGCAACCGTGATCAGTTCCACGCGCGCAGCACCCTGAACCTGCCCCTGTCGAGTACGCAGGCGCTGAAGCTGGCCGCGCTATACCGGCAACAGGAAGGCTATATCGACAATCCAGGGCCGGGGGGAGATTTCGGCGACAGCCGCGCCGAGGGCTATCGCCTGGACTGGCGCTGGGATGCCAGTGACACCTTCACCCTGGATTACAGCTGGGACAAGTCCCGCGTGGAGACTCACAATTATTCTCCCCAGGCAGTGCTGCCGGGAATCGAATCGGGTACGCCGGCCGATGCCGCCATTCGCAGTTCCCGCCGCTTCGTGCCCTACTCGCGCGCGCGAATGGACCGTCTGCGCACCAGCACCCCATTGCTGCCCACCGATACCGACATCAGCGGCCACGCCCTGACGCTGGACTGGGATGGGCAGCCACTGCGCATCAAGTCGATCACCGCCTGGCGTGAGCTGGAGGACGCCAGCTATATCGATTTTGCCAGCGGCGCCAGCGCAGAATACCGGGTGGATTTCAACGCCATCACCCTGGGCGCCAGCAGCCCGTCTCCAGGGGCGTTCGACGATGTGCGCACGCGCCTCGAGCAGGAACAGTTCTCCCAGGAGTTGCAGCTGTTCAGTTCGCTTGCGGACAGCGTGCAGGTGGTCGCCGGCCTGTACTATTTCCGGGAAACGGCGCGCGAGAACTGGTTCCCACTGCACCACATATTCAGCTTCCCGCTCATCGAGACCGATGACCTCGGGCTGGCGGTGAACATCCGCGCCGAGGACAGCCGCATTCGCAATGAAGCCATGGCTGCCTATGGCCAGCTGACATGGTCGCCCGCCGCGGACTGGGCCCTTACTGTTGGCTGGCGCTACTCCCGGGATAACCGCGAGGTGCAGCGGGTGTTCACCCAGGACAATTACATCGACTTCGGCAACCTGGTGCTGGGGCCACTGGAAAGTACGGACTTTCGCGCCGATGCCGACAAGGACTTCGATGACAACTCATTTGTGCTGATCGCCGAGCACAACTGGCGTGACGACACCCTGCTGTATGCCAAGCTGGGCGAAGCCTACAAGAGCGGCGGTTTCAACACCCGTGACCCGGACCCCGCGTTCTTTTCGCGTGGCTTCGACGAGGAGAAGAATCGTACGGCTGAAATCGGCATCAAGGGTGAATGGCTGCAGCGCGCGCTGCGGGTCAATACCGCTATCTTTTACTCGCGCTTTGACGACATGCAGCTGAATTTCCTGCTGCCGGGCACTATCTCGGACACACGCGTGCTCAACACGGGGAAAGCCGAACTGGCAGGGATTGAACTGGAGGTCGTCGCCATGCCGCTGTACGGCTTGCTGCTGCGCGGCAACTACGCCTATCTGCACAGCGAGATCGACGATGTACTCGACCCGTTCACCGGCGAGCGTCGCAGCTTTGGTTTCAGCAATGCCCCGGAGCACAGTGCCAGCCTGAACCTCGATTACCAGTTCCCGCCAGTGGCCGCGGGTGTGATCAGCGTCAACCTCAATTACACCTACATGGACGCGCGCGATACCGCCAGTGCACTGACGTATATCGACGCCTACGACCTGCTGGGCGCCAGGCTCACGCTGTCACAAGTGAACCTGGCAGGGGGAGAAGTCAGTCTCTCGGCCTGGGTGAAAAATGCCCTGGACGAGGAATATGTGACCTTCACCATAGACAACCTGCCCCATGCTTCGCGGGCCGTGCTATGGGGTGAACCCAGGAGTTGGGGAATAGATCTCAGCTATCGCTACTGAAATAAGCCTTCGCGAGTGTAAGTAGCGATACCGCCCGCTTTGCCTTGTGCGCGAAAAACTGGAAACTTGTGGGCGCCAAAAATTCATCCAAAGGTAAAGCCTCCATGCGCTCATTCAGCCTGCTTCTGCTCCCACTGCTGGGTTCCCTGTCGGGTTCTCTGTTGTTCGCCCTGCCAGTATCGGCGGCGGACCCCGCAGAGCCGCCACAGAGCGCAGTTGAGGGCGATAGCGACGTCGCGCTCCCGCTGCCCCGGCGCGACTACGAGCCCAGCGAAGAACGGGAACCCTGCAATCACTACAACCCGTTACGGCAGCCGCATTTCGGCGATACCCACGTCCATACCGCCTGGTCGTTTGATGCCAATTCCCAGGACACGCGCAACCGCCCCGCCGACGCCTACAGATTTGCCAAGGGCGAGGTCATGGGCATACAGCCCTATGACGACAACAACCAGCCCCTGCGCCGTATCCAGATTGATCGGCCGCTGGATTTTACCGCGGTGACTGATCACTCTGAATTCATGGGCGAGATACGCATGTGTACCACCGCAGGGCTGCCCGGCTATTGGCACCCCGTGTGCATCGCCCACCGCTACCTGCCCCAGTTCACTTTCGCCACGCTGGCCGCCTACGGCCTGCAGGGCAAGAACCGCTGGGGTTTCTGCGGCGACAACAACGAAGTCTGCTTCGCCCAGGCCGCCGACACCTGGAAAGACATCCAGCGCGCCGCCGAGGACGCCTACGATCGCAGCAGCGACTGCAGCTTCACCAGCTTTTCCGCCTATGAATGGACCGGAACCGTGGGCACCGGCCAGAACCTGCACCACAACGTGGTGTTCAAAAACCACCAGGTGCCGGACCGCGCCCTGTCATGGATCGAGTCCGAATCCCAGGTCACGCTGTGGGATTATCTCGACCAGGAGTGCCTGTTGGACAAGCCCGGCTGCGATGCCGTGGTCATCCCGCACAACTCCAACCTCAGCGGCGGGCTGATGTTTGAAACCGCCCGCCTGGCCACAGACACCGTGCCAGCGGAGCCCGTCACCGCCGCGGAAGCCACCCGCCGCGCCCGCTGGAATACTCTGTTTGAAGTGATGCAGCACAAGGGGTCTTCGGAATGTGACAATCGCACCCCGACCTGGTCTGAAGACGAGTACTGCGGATTTGAAAAACTCGGCTATGACAGCTTTGGCGGCAAGAACACCGGCACGCCCGGCGGCATCGATGCCAAGTGGCTGAGCTTCATGGTAGACGACGAGAAACTGCCCCAGACCAAGCTGCCGGATGAGAGCAACTTCCTGCGTTACGCCCTGAAAAAAGGCCTGCAGCAACAGGCGGAACTGGGCGTGAATGCGTTCAAGTACGGACTGATAGCGGCCACCGACACCCACATTGCCGCGCCCGGCCTCACCATGGAGAAGAACCACCCGGGACACGGGGGTGCCGGCATGGGCTCCAGCGAGGGCGTGCCCAGGGGGCTGGCCGATGAACTGGAATATGGCCCCGGCGGACTGGCCGTGCTCTACGCCGAGGAGAATACCCGGGACTCGCTGTTCGCCGCCATGCAGCGCCGCGAGGCCTACGCCACCAGCGGCACGCGACCGGTAGTGCGCTTTTTCGGCGGCTGGGATTACCCGCAGGATGTCTGCGCAGCGCGTGACATGGTCGCCCGCGGCTACGCCGGCGGTGTGCCCATGGGCGGCGATCTCGCACCCCCGGCTGACAACACGGCAACACCCACATTCATCGTTTCCGCCGTGGCCGACAGTGGCACCGCCAAGTACCCCGGCAACCCGCTACAGCGCATCCAGTTAATCAAGGGCTGGTATGAAGACGGCGAACTGAAAGAACAGGTACTGGACGTGGCCGGCGGCGACAACGATGCGAGCGTGGACCTGGATACCTGTGAAACCACCGGCAGCGGCCACGCCCAGCTGTGCTCGGTGTGGCGGGACGACAACTTCAACGCGAATGCCCAGGCCTTCTATTACACCCGCGTGCTGGAAAACCCGAGCTGCCGCTGGAGCCAGCGCATCTGCGCCGAGGCGGGGGTACGTTGCGACGACCCGGCCACCATCACCGAGGGCCTGGAAAACTGCTGTCGCGAAGACCACGAGCGGGTTATCCAGGAGCGCGCCTGGAGTTCGCCGATCTGGTACACGCCGCGCACCTAGGCGCGGCCGCCAGGCGTCAGGACATGGCCCGGGCGGCCATGCTCAGGTCGAAGCCGATCTTGCTGGCCAATTGCGCAGCCTGCTCGCGCTCCGCGGATTCCCGCGACAGGACCCACAGGTTGGTGCAGCGAGTGCCGGTACGGCAGAAAGCGAAAGCAGGACGTTCCTCGTCGTCAAACAGGTCGGCCATTTGCTGCAGGTGATCGCCGGGGAAATTCATCGCGGTCACCGGCATGTAGTGATATTCCAGCCCCGCCTCTTCTGCGGCGGCGGCAATTTCGGCACTGGTGGGCTGGCCATTTTCTTCCCCGTCGGGCCGGTTATTGATCAGCACCTTGTATCCGGCCGCCGCGATATCGGCAACGGCGCCGGGCGTGATCTGGCCGCATACGGCTAGTGATTCGCTCAGTTTGTAGGCATTCATGATTCTCTCCTCTGGCGTGTCATCTACTCGCCGCTGAAATTGGGTTGACGCTTTTCCTTGAACGCCCGCGGCCCTTCGCGGGCGTCTCGACTCATCATCACAGCGCCGGCCTGCTCCATCTCGAAACGAAAGGCATCGGCCCATGGCAGGGTATGGGTCTCCAAGGCCGTGCGTTTGATGGCCTCCAGCGCGAGCGGCGCCTGCATGCTGATATTGTCCGCGTAGTGTTGCGCCCGCGACTGCAGCTCAGCAAGCGGCACCACCTCGGAAACCAGGCCCATGGCCAGTGCGTCGCTGGCGCTGATAGCGTCGCCACCAAGCAAGATGCGCATGGCATGCGCCCAGGGCAGCTGCCGCGCCAGGCGCACCATGGAACCGGCTCCGGGTACGATACCGACCCGGGGCTCGGGCAGTGAGAACTGGGCGTGATCCGCGGCAATGCGAATGTCTGTCGCCTGCAGCAACTCGGTACCGCCACCCAGCGCGCGACCGTTGATCGCGGCTATAACCGGCTTGTACAAGGGTTTGCCCTTGAGCATGACCTTGTCGGTTATCAGCGGATCAGACTGCAGGCGCTGCTCCAGCTCATTGGCCGGCTGTCTCGCACCCGTCCACAGCGGGATCACGTCGCCGAGATCGCCGCCGCAGCAGAAGTCTTCATCCCCGGCGGCGGTCAGCACTGCCACGCGAATGGCCTTGTCCTCGCGAACTTCGTCCCAGGCGTCCGCCAGTGCGGCAAACATGGCGCCGTTGAGCATGTTTTTCGCCTGTGGCCGATTCAGCGTAATCCAGGCCTGGGGGCCGCGTTTCTCGAAGGTGATATCGCTCATGTACTGTGCGTCCTGTCGGGTTGCTTATGCCAGGCTGTTCAATCGACGAGGCCGAACTGGCCGCCCAGCACCTCGATAATCTCGGCCTTGGGATTTTCGGCGAGGGCCAGTGGGCGGCCGGTAATTTTCTCGGCGATGCCGGTATAGGTGGCCGACACATCCATCAGCACCTGCAATGGCAGGGCATTGTCCCGTGCCAGCGCGGCTCGCTCATCCATGCGCGCCTTGTTGAGCAGTATGTCCGGGTCGGGGAAATGATTGAGCAGTACCTGCCGGAACCCCTCCTTGGAGTTCTCCAGGATCTTCCCTGCACGCCAGGCCGGGCCGTCCCAGATGCGCGAGGAATCCGGCGTACCCACTTCATCCATGTAAATCAGTTTTTCGCGCCCGGCCTTGTCATGGACATAGCCAAACTCGAACTTGGTGTCGACGAATATCTGGTCCAGCTCCGCGAGGCGGGCAGCGATCAGCGCAAACCCTTCCTGCAGCAGCTGCTCGTAGCGCTCGACATCAACGGCCGCGCTGAAATTGAACGCCGCATAGTTATCCACGATATCCCGGCGCGTGATGTTGGCGTCATCCACTGCCGGCACACCGGGTATGCCGGTAAGAATGCCCTTGGTCGAGGGGGTAATCAGCAGGTCTGGCAGTTTCTGGTCTTTTTCCAGGCCGTCCGGCAGGCGGATGCCGCAAAACTCGCGCTCGCCCCCGGCATAGGCGCGCCACATTGAGCCGGTAATGTACTGCCTGGCGATTGCCTCGATCATCACCGGGCGCGCTTTCTGCACGATCCACACCAGGGGATGGGGAATCTCCAGGATATGGCTGTCCGCCAGGCCCTGGTCGCGAAAGCACTGGAACCAGTGGTTGGAAATAGCATTGAGCGCCGCACCCTTGCCGGGTACGCCGTGCAGGCCTCCCTCGCCGTGCCAGATGCAATCGAAAGCGGAAATACGATCCGAGATAATCATGATGGCCAGCGGCGCATCCGCCGCCACATCGTAGCCGCGCTCGGCGATCAAGCGCGCGCTGTCCTCCTCGGTCAGCCAGTATACCGAGCGCACCTTGCCGCTGTGCACCGGAGCGCCGGTGCGGATGGGCAGGTCGTCGTTAACGGCCAGTACGGTGTTGGCGAGACTCATTTTTGGGTTCCATGTCCGGGGCCTGCCAGGGCAGCAGGCGCTGTGTGCCGAAGGGGCAAGAGTCTAGCAGAGGATACCGTTGTGAACACCTGTCCTCCCCTGCCGACAACCGCGCTGCGACTGTGTAAACTAGCGTCCCGGCCGCGTTGTGGCGGCCCCGAGGAAAGCGGATGAACGAAGCACAAACCCCCTACCAGATTCTCGGCGAGGACGGCATACGCGAGCTGACCAACGCCTTCTACGACATCATGGACGAGCTGCCCGAGGTGGCGCCCCTGCGCGCCATGCATGCCCGCGACCTGGCGCCGATGAAGGAGAAACTGGCTGAGTACCTCACCGGCTGGATGGGCGGCCCGCCGCGCTATGCGGAAAAGTACGGCAGCGTCTGCATGACCGAGCCGCATGAGCCCTACCATATCGGCCCCGAGGAACGCGACCAGTGGCTGCTGTGCATGGACAAGGCGCTGGAGCGCATTGGCGCCAGCGAGGAACTGGTCGACATGCTGAAAGTGCCGCTGTTCCGTATTGCCGACGCGGTGCGCAACCGCGAAGGCCCCGCCGCCAGTACCGACCCCAACATTATCGCCTCTCACTGAATAGCTTTTACTCATGAAGAAATCACTGCCGACCTGGATGGCGCTCGCTGCTTGCGCCAGTTTTCCTGCCCATGCACAGGTGCAAACCGACACCACAATCGAGGAAATGCTGATTACCGCGACGCGGGTAGAGCAGCAGGCCGCGGCGCTGCCCTTGTCCTGGTCTGCGATCAACAGCGACGCACTCGAGCTCACCGGCCATGTGCACATTACCGAGGCCATGCAGCGCGTTCCGGGCGCCTGGATCAGCCGTGGCAATGGCCAGGAGAGCCTGCCCAGCCTGCGCTCACCGGTATTCACCGGCGCCGGTAGCTGCGGCGCGTTTTTCATGGCCGCCGATTCGATCAGCCTGCGCGCGCCGGGATTCTGCAATATCAACCAGTTGTTTGATGCCAATACCGAGCAGGCCTCGCGCATCGAGGTGATCAAGGGCCCCGCCACCGCCCTGTATGGCTCCAATGCCCTGCACGGCGTGATCAACGTGATAAGCGCGGCGCCGGCGGACATCAACAACCTGAGCGTGGAAGCCGGACCCTACGACTATTACCGCGGCAAGTATGCCTACGGTGCCGAGAACGGTGCACATGGCATCAGCCTGCGCATCAATGGCACCACCGACGGTGGCTACAAGGACGATTCCGGCTATGACCAGCAGAAACTGACTGCCCGTCATGACTACAGCGGTGACACCTGGAACGTGACCAGCGTGATCGACTACGCCAACCTGAACCAGGAGACGGCGGGATTTATTCGCGGCTACAAAGCCTACGAGGACGAAGACCTCAAGGACAGCAACCCCAACCCTGAGGCCTACCGCGACGTCTGGTCGCTGCGCGCCTACAGCCGCGCCAGCCGCGCGTTGGGTGACGCGCACACCCTGGTGCTCACTCCCTACCTGCGCGACAACGAGATGGAATTCCTGATGCACTTCCTGCCGTGGCAACCGGTAGAGGAAAACGGCCACACCAGCCTCGGCCTGCAGGCGGCGGTGCACAGTGAGCTGGGCAACTGGGCGCTGGCCAACGGCGTGGACATCGACTACACCGACGGCTGGTTGACCGAGATACAGGATGGCGATTTCAGCCCCAACCAGCCCGCGGGCGTGCACTACGACTACCAGGTGGATGCACTCAATGCGGCTCTGTTCAGCCAGGCCACCTGGCGCAGCGGCAGCCTGGAGTTGTCCGGCGGCTTGCGCCTGGATTACACCGGCTACGATTACAACAACCGCACCGGCGACGGTCCGGCCTGCGCACCCGAGGCCACCGCCTGCCGCTTCTACCGTCCCGCAGACCGCGATGACAGCTTCACCAACCTGTCAATCAACGCCGGCGCCAGCTATGCCCTCGGCGATGCGCAGGTAGTGTACGCGCGCCTGGCCAGCGGCTTTCGCGCGCCGCAGGCAACCGAATTGTATCGACTGCAGGCGGGGCAGCGCGTGGCAGACCTGGACTCGGAATCACTGCAGAACATTGAACTCGGCCTGCGCGGTGAGCTGGGTGGCGCACTGGCCTACGATGCCTCGGTGTACTACATGGAAAAAGATGACGTGATCTTCCAGGACAGCGACCGCCAGAACGTCAGTGGCGCCAGCACCCGGCACCACGGTATGGAACTGAGCCTGGATTATCGTTTCGCCGACAACTGGTACCTGAACGGCGCCGCCAGCTTTGCGCTGCACCGCTACGACAGCCGCGTCGAACTGCTGGGCTCGTCCGGTGACATCAAGGGCAACGATATCGACACCGCGCCAAGACGCTTCGGCAGCGCCAGGCTGGGATGGGAGTTCAGCGCCGATGCGGTTGCCGAACTGGAGTGGGTGTATCTAGGGTCTCACTACCTGGACGCGGACAACGAACACAAGTATGACGGACATTCCCTGCTCAACCTACGGCTGGACTCCCAGCTCACACCGCGCTGGCGCGGCACCCTGCGCGTCACCAACCTGCTGGATGAAGATTACGCCGAACGGGGTGATTACGCCTTTGGCGACTACCGCTACTTTGTCGGCCAGCCGCTGGGGGCCTACGTGGAGCTCGGTTACAACTTCTAGCCGCTAGCGAATTCGCCAACGGGGCTGTCTCAGCCCCTGCGCAGGCGCACCGCGGTAGCCAGTTCTTCCAGCAGCGAGCGTGTGTCTTCCCAACCAATGCACGGGTCGGTGATGCTCTGCCCGTAGGTGAGTGCCTCGCCGGGCACCACGTTCTGCCGCCCTTCCACCAGGTTGCTCTCCAGCATGATGCCGAAAATACTGGTGCTGCCGCGCGCCACCTGGGTAGCGATATCCGAGGCAACGTCGATCTGTCGCGCCGGAATCTTGCGGCTGTTGGCATGTGACGCATCAATCATGATGCGCTGCGGCAAGCCGGACTGGGTCAACATGCTGCTGGCGTCGTCCACGGAAAACATATCGTAGTTCGGGTGCTTGCCGCCGCGCAGGATAATGTGGCAGTCCTCGTTGCCGGCAGTCTGGAAGATGGCCGAATGCCCCTGCTTGGTTACCGAGAGAAAATTGTGCGGCTTGGAGGCGGAATTGATGGCGTCGATGGCCACCTGGATATCGCCGTCAGTCGCATTCTTGAAACCCACCGGGCAGGACAGGCCGGAGGCTAACTCGCGATGGGTCTGGCTCTCGGTGGTGCGCGCGCCAATGGCGCCCCAGGAAATCAGGTCGGCATAGTACTGCGGGCTGATCAGGTCGAGGTACTCGGTGCCGCTGGGCAGGCCCATCTCGGCCAGGTCGGCCAGCAGTTGCCGCGCCAGATGCAGTCCCTTGTTGATCTGGAAGGTATCGTTCAGGTCCGGGTCGTTGATCAGGCCCTTCCAGCCGACCGTGGTGCGGGGCTTCTCGAAATATACGCGCATCACCACGAACACGTCGTCAGCAACGGTTTGTGCCTCGGCCTGCAGTTTCGCTGCGTACTCACGCGCCGCATCGGGGTCGTGAATGGAGCAGGGACCGACAATCGCCAGCAGGCGGTCATCTTCGCCGGTGAGGATATTGTGAATAGTGCGTCGCGCATTGGCGACGGTTTCCGCCGCGTTGTCGCTGATGCCAATATCGGCAATCAACTGCTCGGGCGAAATCAGTTCGTTGGTTTTCCCGATCCGCAGATCGTCTGTGTTGGCTGTCATAATCCCCTGGCCTGTTACTGCTGCGGCCCGCTACGGGCCGCAAAAAAGGCGCCTAATATACCACTTGCGCCCGCCGATAACATGATCTGCGGCAAAGGATGGCCTCAGGCCTGCTGCCCCAGCACCGGCCAGTAGGCAGCAATGGCGCCGCCGTCGAATACCGCGATATCGCCGAATTGCAGAAACACGAATTCGCTCTGCGTCGGCCGCAGGAACACCCAGTCATCCGCGGCCAGGCCAGTCGCGGGCGAGCCATTCAGCATTTCCTGGTTGGTGGAGCGCCCGAACAGCGGGTTCACGGACAGCCCCGCGGGCGACACCGGTTGTGCTTTCCAGTAGCCGCCGTAGGTGAACACCGTGCGCCGACGGTTGGGATTCCACAGTTGCTGCAGCACGCCCAGCGGCAGGCCCGGTATCTGCACCCCTGCACTTGCCTTGAGCACCGGTGCGGCGATGAAGGCCGCGGGCTCGTGGTCCGCGAGCGTGGGGATATCGAAATCCGTGGGCTTGACCAGGCAGGAACCGGCCGCCAGTTCGTTGAAGGGAAATTCGCCTTCATCGTAGAGCTGGTAGGTAGGGCTGCCGCCGCAGTTCAGTATGGCGTCCTCCGGCCAGCGCGCACCCAGGTGGCGCTGCGCCACGGCTACAAAGTGGCTGTAACGCTGCATGGCACGATCGCGATAGCTCAGCGCGCTACCGGGCACTTTCACCACGTGGGGCTCATAACCCATGAAGCCGGCGAAGTGAAGCCGCGGTGCGGCGGTGATCGCGTCCAGCATCGCCAGTAGCGTGGCATCGTCCTGCACGCCGCCGCGATGCAGGCCCACGTCGATCTCGATACAGGCGCGCATGTCCACCGCCAGTTGCTCGGCCAGGGCGGCGTACTGCGCCACCCGCTGCGGTGTGTCCAGCAGCCAGCTCAGCTGCTGCTCCGGTTGGAACGTGGTTGTGCCCAGTTGGGCATAAAAGCGGGCGGCAGCGCTCACCGGCATCGGCTTGCCCAGCAGGATATCGGCATGGGGCAGCGCCGCGGCCACCCGGTTGATAAACGGCTGGTGAAACAGCATCAGGCGGTTGCTGCCGGAGCGCTGCATGACCTCCTCCAGCAAGGGCACCGAGGGCAGTGACTTGGCGACAATACGGTAGGCGTAGCGGTCGCCAATATGACCACGCAGCGTGCTGATATTACGGTGCAGCGCTTGCCTGTCGATGAGCAGACGCGGCGTGCCCGCGCCGGCCGCATCGAGGGCGCTGCTGAGACCCTCAAAATAAGGCTGGTGCGGCGCGCCCTCATCGCGCGGACGCAGCGCCAGCCCGGTGGCGGCCGCGCCGCCCAGGGCCGCGAGCAGCAGCGTGCGGCGCTTCACGATACAGCCCCGTCCGTTTCAAGCGGCCCGGTCCAGTGCGCATCCAGCAGTCTGCCCACGGTATTGGCTGTTACCAGATGCGCGGCATACCAGGTGTGCAGGCAGCGGATGCGGGTGAAATCGGCGATGCCACCGATACCCTTGTCGGCGAACACGGTGCTGAAGCCCAGTTCGTCAATGCGCACTCGCAGCTGCGCATCCATGTAGCTTTCCCGGAGTGCGATGTGGCGGCGGTGGTCGTCGGCCATGGCTGTCTGCAGGGCGTCATCCGCGTCAATGCGCGCCTGCAACCTGGCGATCAGGCCGCCGGCCTCCTCGCCGTCGATACGATAGTTCAGCGCCGGGTCCACCAGCCAGAACAACGTGGGGAAGGGTTTGTCATCCACCAGCGAAGCGACGCGGATGACCTGCGGCGCACCATCTGCCCCGCGGACGGGAATATCTTCCAGCCCGCGCGGCTCACGCCCGAGAAGCTGCGCCACCGCCACTCTGTCCTGCTCCGAAACCACCGCTGTTTACTCCCTTTAAGGAAAGCGCCCTATTCTACGCCAAAGCCGGGAAGGTGGCAGGTGCATCCGCTGTGGCAAACGCCTGGCCAGCGCCGGCAAATCAGGCCAGCACCGACTTCGAGTCCAGCGCGATCGGCTCACGGTCGACCGACAGGAATGACAGCGGCACGCTGGTATCGAACTCACAGCGCGTGCCCGTGATCGCCTGCGCCAGCATTGAGCCGATCGCGGGCGCCAGTTTGAAACCGTGGCCGCTGAATCCGTTGGCTACCCAGAAGCCTTCGACCTCGGTGGGGCCCAGCACCGGATGCACGTCGTCGTGGTTGACCGTGTACAGGCCGCAATATCCAGTCACTTTTCCCTGATAGGGTAAGTCAGGCAGCCGGTGGTGCAAGGCGTGCATCTTGTATAGCTCGAACTCTGTATCGGGCACCCGGTTGAAGTCGTCCGGGGCCTCCACGTGTTCACGCTCGTCCTCCTCCCGCACCGAGCTCACGATAAGTTGCTGGCCGCGGTTCTGGGTGCGGAAGTAGATGCCGCTGGCCATATCAACAGTGACCGGAATATGGCCCGGCAATACTGCGGGCCGGTCGCGATGCAGCACCTGGATGCGCACGGGCCGAATGTCCCAGCGCAGGTCCAGGCCAGCAGCACGGTAGAGATCCCGGCACCAGGGGCCGGCGGCATTGATCACCAGCGGCGCATCGAGCAGCTCACCGGATGCCAGGACCAGGCCTGCCACGCGGCCACCCTGGCATCTTACGTCGCTGACGGTGACGTTGAAGCACACATCTACACCGGCGCCGCGGCAGGCGGTGACCAGATCCTGGGCTGCGGATACCGGGTCCATGTAGCCGCCATCCACCTCGAGGAAACTGCGGGCGCCGTCGATACAACGGTGGCCTTCGCCGCTGTCGAAGTCAGGCGCCAGGCCGCAGGGATTAACAGCGGGAAAGCGTTCGCGCAGTTCCGTTGCGTCGAGCACCTCGGTGGCAACCCCCAGCGACTGCATACGCCGGTGCTGCGTCTCGGCCCAGTGTTCGTCGGTGCCGGGTAACCAGAGCACGCCCTCGCGTTGGTATTGCGCATTGGGGTCTGCCAGGCCGGTAAATTCGCGCCAGTTCTGGTATGCGGCAATGCCGTCTTTGGCCAGGGTGACCACCTCATCCAGCGAGTAACGAAAGCGACACACTGCCGAGGATGCACCGGTGGAGCCCTCCCCCACGCCGGCGCCCTTTTCCAGAACGGCGATCTTCAACCCAGACCTGCGTGCGGTCTGCCAGGCAATGGACAGCCCGATAATGCCGCCGCCCACGATAATCAGGTCATAGGGGCCGCCGAGGGCGTTTGTAGAGGGTGTGGCCATGACCTAGCGCTCGCTCCTGTGCTTCACATATCCCGCATCGAGATCGGCAATGCTGGCACAGCCGAGCAGGGCCATATCCCGCGCCAGTTCCAATTCCAGTATCTCCAGCGCGCGCTCCACTCCCGCCTGCCCAGCCGCGGCAAGGCCATACAGATAGGGCCTGCCAATGGAGCAGGCATCGGCGCCCAGCGCGAGCGCCTTGAGAATATGTGTGCCGCGTCGGATCCCGCCATCCACGATCAGCTCGAGCCGGTCGCCCACTGCGTCTCGGATCGGTGCGATACAATCCACTGGGGCGGGCACACCATCCAATTGGCGTCCGCCGTGGTTGGACAGCATCGCAGCGGTGGCGCCGGCATCCAATGCGCGTCGAGCGTCATCGGCACTGGTCATGCCTTTGATTACCAGTGGGCCATCCCACTGTTGCGCCAGCCAGCCCACGTCATCCCAGCATACTGTGCGATCGAACTGACCATTGACGTACTCGATCAAACCCATGGCGCCCTTTCCCAGGGCATCGACCCTGTGCGCCACATTGGCCAACCGGAAATCAGGGTCACGAATGAGGTGATAGAGCCAGTGGAAACTGCTGGCATAGCTCAGGAAATTGGCCGGCGTGATACGCGGCGGCATGGTCATACCGTGGACGTGGTCCCGCTCCCTGTTTCCCGCCAGCGGAGTATCCACCGTCAGGCACAGCGCCTGGTAGCCGGCCTGTTTGCAGCGTTGCACAAATTCACGTGTCAATTCGCGGTCGCGCAGGATGTATATCTGGAACATCTTGGGGCCACTGGTAGTGGCGGAAATCTCTTCGAGGCTGGTGGTGGCCAGGGTCGACAAGCTGTAGATCGTACCGAAGCGTTCGGCAGCCCTGGCCGCTCCCAGTTCCTTATGGTGATGGAACAGCCGCGACATCCCCGTGGGCGCCAGAAAGAATGGCAGGGCCAGGTCCTGGCCCAGCACCCGGGTCGACAGGTCGATCTCGCTGACGTCGCGCAGGTAGGTCGGCTGCAGCAAATAATCATCGAAGGCCGAGGTGTTGTTCCGCAAGCTCCATTCATCGTCGGCCCCGCCATCGATGTAATGAAACATCGGCGCCGGCAGTCGGGCCCTGGCCCGACGCCTGAGGTCAGCGATATTGTGGCAGCGCTCCAGTGATACCATCGCCGATGGCACCTTTATCGCCGTTGCGGAGCGTTAGCTCCGCCAACGGCGTCATCTGCTGGTACCGGGCTCGCTACCGCCTGGCGAACAAGATCGATCACGAAGCCCGGGGTTTCGTATGGAAACAGGTGGCCGGTACCCGCGGGTGCCCGCAACAGGCGCGCGGCGCTGGAGACTTGCAAAAAGCGGTAGCGCATGGCCTCTGAAATATGGGCAAAGCGGGACAGGTCCGCCGCAGGCATACCCGTGGCCGCCTGGAATGCGGTAACCGCCTCGTCATCGTCCCAGTCCAGGCTCTGCAACGTACCCGGCAGCACGACATAAACCGGCATATCGCCCAGTTCGCCATCGTAAACAACGAGATCGAACGCAGTGTCGAGCACCTGCGGATGAGCACCCTCGGAAAAAATCGACGCGGTCGCCCAACCGGCTTTGGGGCCGGCTTCTGCGCGATTAATCAGTGCAAGGTTTTCGCCAAGCGCCTCCTTCACAGGCAGGTACTGGTCCGCGGCGCGGGGGTTGCGCGATGCCATTACGTCCAGCAAGTCAGACTGCACGCCCACACTGCGTGCCAGGGCCTGCAGCATTCCCAACCGTGACACCATCGCCAGGCCGTCAAATCCGCCATACACCAGGCTGTCGGGAGGCGTGGCGTCTAGCAACACCAGCGCCGCCACCTGTTCCGGGTAGCGCCTCGCGAAATTTACTGCCAGCAGCCCGCCATAGGAGTGACCGACCACAACGAAGGGGCCGCGCTCACCAGCCCGTTCGAGCAGCGTGTGCAGTTCCGCCGCCTCCAGCGCGGTGCGCCGCGGAAATGGACCGGCTTCGCTCCACCCGGCACCGGGTCGATCAAACAGGATGGAGCGGTAGTCTGCCTTGATGCCATCGTGCAGGTGCTTCAAAGCAAAACCGGCACTGTGCTGCCCCGCTATCCAAATTACCGGCGCTGCCCCGAGCGGTGAGGCGCCCTCGGCGAGAATATGCATTCGATAACCTCCAACATCCACCATTTCACCGGGTGCGGGCGTGGCTGCCGTGATGGAGTGAATGCGCCAGCTGCCATAGAGACCGGCAGCGCAAAACAGTGCAGCGAAGCCGGCGAGCACCCACACGGGCACTGCCAGCCATCGCGCCCGGAGTCGCCCGGCAAGCAGGGCCAGCGCCGCGGCAAACAGCAGCGCAATAATGGGGAAAGCCCCGTTGTGGGACAGCATGGCGTAGAGCAAAACGGATTATCCTTTTTAAGTGCCCAGTGTAGTCGAGGCCTGCGCCGGCTGCAGTATCACGGCATTGCAAGGCCGAAATCTTTGGTGTACTGTACAGTACACAACATAACAACTGCAACAGAGATAGCAATTGGCCGGCACCCCAGACACGCCCGAGACCACGCTCAGCAAGCACGAACAGGCGAAGCGCCCCTTGTGGCTGAAAAAAAGAGCTGCAATTCTTGACTCAGCTGAACAGCTATTTCTCGAAGATGGCTTTGCCGGCGTGCCCATCGATCGCATCAGCGAGGTCAGCGGCATCTCCAAAACGACGATATACAAGCACTTCGGCGCCAAGGAAGCACTGTTCCGGGAAGTGATAGAGCGCAAAGTCAGCGCCCTCAGCGACAAGATAAACCGCCCCGATCCGCAAGCAGCTGCTGAGGAGCAACTTCTCGCCCTGGCCCGGGCGACCGCGGCGGTGCTCATGGACCCGGACTTTATGGCACTGCACCGAATGATGCTGGCTGCGCCCGGTGACCTGGCGGAGTTGATCCGCTGGCAGTACGAAGTCGGCATGCAATCCCTGCTCACGACAATCGCCCAGGTTATAGAGGGTCTCTCCAGGCATGGCGAGATACACTTCGACGCGCTGGATCTCGCCGTACAGGACTTCCTGTCATTGACCCAGGGCGCAGGTGGCAGCGCCCTGCGAAGCGGCGGTACTGGCACCGCCAGCAGCATACCGGAGCCGCTGCTGCGTCGCGGCGTAGCCAATTTCCTCAAGATTTATGGGCGCAGTTGACCGTGCTGGCGCGCCTGCTGATCAGGACTTTGGCAGCTCTGCTGGCTCTGGCGGCCATCGCCGGACTGGTAATCGCTATCGCCGGGTGGACCACCGCACTACCCGGTGAAACATCCACCGAACACGGGTTCCCGCGACTCACCAGCCAGTACGTGACCACCAGCGATGGCACCCGACTCGCCGTGGATGTCTGGCTGCCCACGGATATCGCGCCCGGTGAGCATCGGCCCGCGCTGCTCCGAGCCACGCGCTACTGGCGCAACGGCGAGTTCACCTTGCTGGCTCGAGGCCTCAGTGCGCTGGGCGTGCTTCCGCCCCTGGGCCTGCGTGACGATACCAGTTACTTCACCCAGCGCGGATTTGTGGTGGTGATCGCAGATGCACGCGGCACTGGCGCGTCGGAGGGCGAGAAGCCCTTCCCTATCGCGCCGCAGGAGTCTGCCGATTACGCCGAGGTTATAGACTGGATCACCCTCCAGTCCTGGTCCAACGGCAATGTCGGTGCGTTCGGCGTATCCTACGATGGCATGACCGCGGAGGCCATGGCCGGCCAGGGCCACCCCGCGCTGAAGGCCATCGCTCCAACCTACATGGTATTTGATTCGCAGTATTACCTGTCGACACTCGGCGGCGTGGTGAACAGCAAATTCATGCGCGATTGGCAGGCGCTGAACCACGGGCTGGACGCCAACGCCGGACTTTGCAAACCCGGTGACAATTGCCGGTGGCTGAATATGCTGGTCAGTGGCGTGCGCGAAGTGGAAGGCCAGCCGGTTGCGGCGTTGGCCGCGCAACGGCAAACGCCCGCTGTGCTGGAAACAACCGAGAAGACGCCCTATCGAAATGACCCCTTGTGGCGGAACCCGACTCTCACCTGGCGGGACATTGCCTCCTACGGCAGGGCCGACGTTATTGCGCGCACTGACATCGCGATATTCGCACTCGCGGGCTGGCTGGATGCAGGTTCCGCCGATGGCGCACTGGCGCGGTTGCTCTCGCTGCCAAATAACACCCAGGAAGTCACCATCGGCACACTGTCACATGGCGGCCTGCACGATACCGACCCGTTCAAGCCCGTGGCCGCATCGGCGGAGCCATCGCGGGCGCAGCAACTCAAGCAGATGGCGGATTTTTTCTCTCACCACCTGGCCGCGCAGGGCGAAGCGCCAACACAGCGCATTCGTTACTACACCCTCAACGGGGGGTGGAAAGAGAGCAACACCTGGCCCCCCAGCGGCTTGGCGCAACGGGTCTTGCAGTTTTGCGAAGATGGCATGTTGTGCGATACCAATGACGCGGTGAGGCCCGGAGAGGTCACCTACGCGGTAGACTTCAGCACCACTTCCAGCCACCTGGGCAGGACCCGCTGGGATACACCGCTAGGCGGTTCCGACGTCGTATATGAAGACCGACGCGACCTGAGCGGCCGTCGCCTGAGCTTTACGTCTCCGCCCCTGCCAACAGCGATGGATATTACCGGCACCCCGGTTCTCGACCTGCACCTGGCATCCTCACATGCCGATGGCGCAGTGCACGCTTACATGGAGCATGTATCCGCTGACGGCAGGGTCACCTATGTTACAGAAGGCGCGACCAGGCTCACCCACGCGCGTGCACCGAGCTGCCGGACCTGCCCCTACAGGTCCGACGGGCCCAATCGCTCTTTCGCACGAGAGCACCAACAACCGTTCACCCCCGATACGCTGCATCGCATCACCCTGCCCTTGCTGGCCACCTCCGTACGTTTCCGGGCCGGCGACCGATTGCGTATCTCGCTGACCGGGGCGGATGCAGTGCAGTTTGCGCGCACTCCGGCCAGGGGCGAACCCCGTTACCAGTTTGCCTTCGGCACCGCACAGGCCAGCCGATTACTGCTCCCGGTCGAAGCCACGCCTCAGCAGAGAGGTGGCATGCAATGACCCTGCACCGTTCCATCCTCGGCACCATTGGCGACACACCCCTGGTCCATCTCGGCACGCTATCCGCGCGGCTTGAAGGTGATCTGTATGCCAAGCTCGAATATCTAAACCCCGGGTACTCAAAGAAAGATCGCGCCGCGCTGGCCATCATCGAGGCCGCAGAGCAGGACGGTTCACTGCAGCCCGGTCAACCGGTAATCGAGCTTACCAGTGGCAACATGGGCACCGGTCTCAGCATCGTCTGTGCCCAGAAGGGCTACCCATTTATCGCCGTGATGTCACGTGGCAACTCTGTTGAGCGAGCCAATATGATGCGCGCCCTGGGAGCTGAGGTGGTGCTGGTGGAGCAGGCTCCGGGGTCAGTCGTGGGCCAGGTCTCGGGTGAGGACCTGGCGAGGGTGGAAGCGCGCACCCTGGAACTGTGCCGAGAGCGCGGCGCCTATCGGGCAGATCAGTTCCTGAGCGAAGCCTGCGCACGCGCTCACTACGAAAACACCATGCCGGAACTACTGCGCGATCTCGACGGCAAGCTGGATGCCGTTTGCGACTTCGTGGGTTCGGGTAGTTCGCTGGGAGGCATCGCCCGTTACGTACGCGACCACGGGTTGAACATCCGCTGCTACGCCGTCGAACCAGCGGGGGCAGAAGCGCTGGGCCGGCAGGTGACATCACCAGAATCCCACCCTATTCAAGGCGGCGGTTATTCCATGCCTGAGCTGGAACTACTCGATCCCGCTTTGCTGCATGGCTTCCTGTCTATCACCGGAGAGGAATCCATACAGGCGGCGCGAGAACTGGCGCGAACGGAAGGCGTCTTTGCCGGCTTCTCCTGCGGTGCAAACCTGGCCGCGGCCACCAGGCTTCTGCAAAGTGAGGAACGAGGTTCCCGCATCGCCTTCCTGGCCTGTGACTCAGGCCTCAAATACCTGTCGACGAACCTGTGGTCGGACACGCCACAACACGAGGGATGACCACGATGAAACAGAACACGCTACCCAATACATCAGCTAACCAAAGTGGAGAAAACGCGATGCAACGCACCATTGGAAAGTTCAAACCCACCGCTCAATGCCTGATGGTAAGTGGACTGCTCGCGGCTCACGCAGTGCTTCTGGCCAACAATCAGGCACACGCCCAGACTGGCGCGGACGCGCCCATGCTGGAAGAGGTCGTGGTGACCGCCTCCAAGCGTGAACAGGCACTGAGCGACGTGCCCAACAGCGTCAGCGCCTTTACCGGCGAATTCCTTGATGATATCGGTGCCTTCTCCCTGCAGGACTATGCCACCAGCCTGCCAGGTGTGCAGTACGCCAACCAGGGTACACCCGGGCAGTCCACCCTCACCATGCGCGGCATCGCCACCGGGTCCGAGCCCACGCCCACGGTGGCCGTGTACCTCGATGAAGCCGCGCTCAGTTCCAACTCCGCCTATTCAGGCGGCGGCGGCCTGGCGGCCGACCTTGCCACCATCGACTTAGACCGGGTTGAAGTACTGCGCGGACCGCAGGGCACACTTTACGGTGCCAGCGCGCTCGGCGGTCTGTTCAAGTATGTCACCCGCAAGCCAACCACCGACGGCATCGAAGGCCGGGTTGAAGCAGAATACTCGGACGTTAGCGAGGGTTCCGACGGCTACGGCGTGAACGGCGTGATCAACCTGCCTCTCGGCGACAGCGTCGCACTGCGCGCGAGTGGCTACATCAAGGAGTTGCCGGGCTGGGTGGATAATGTCGGTACAGGCGAGGACGACAGCAACGAGGGTGAGCAATCCGGCGGTCGCCTGGCACTGGCCTGGGACGCGACCGATGCGCTGCGGCTCACACTCACCGGCATACAGCAGACCATCGACATGGACGGCCGCACCCAGGTGGACTTCAACCCCAACAGCGGCAAACCCGTTTATGGCGACTATGTCACCAGCACCCGGACCGCGGAGCCTTTTGAACAGGACTTTCAACTGCTCACCGGTGTGATCGAGTGGGACCTGGGTTTCGCCAGCCTGCTCTCGGCTACCAGCTACCAGGACCTCGACTCCGAGCGTATCACGGATGAGTTCGCCCAATACGCACCGACCCTTGCGGTGTTGCCGCTGCCGGATGACGGCACCGCTCGTTTCCGCGTAGATATCGCTACCGAAAAGTTCGACCAGGAAATTCGCCTGGCGAGCAATGGCGATGGGCGCCTCAACTGGCTGGGTGGTTTCTATTACACCAAGCAGGAATCTGACACCATTCAGCAGTTGGACTTTTGGTCCGATGACCTGGGCGGGGCCGTTGACTTTCTACCGGTACTGGCCGACATCAACCTCGATCTCGAGTATGAAGAGTACGCGGTATTTGGCGAACTCTACTGGTCTCTGACCGATGCGCTGGAACTATCGGCAGGTCTGAGGTGGTCTCAGAACGAACAGGACTATAAGCAGGATGCCCTTGGCCTGGCCATCAACCCCGTCGACCCGACAACACCCATCGCTGCGCCCGGCGACTCTGACGAGGATGTGACAACCTGGATGGTAAGCGCCAAGTGGGACGCCACGGATAACGCGATGTTCTACGCGCGCGTTGCCACCGGCTATCGTGCCGGAGGACCTAACCCGGTGCTGGCTACTACTGGCGACCTCGGTAATTTCGACAGTGACGAAACCACCAATTTCGAAATCGGCTATCGCGGCGCCTGGCTGGAGAATTCGCTGCAGACCAATGCCACCCTTTTCTACATCGATTGGGACGATATACAGATTACCCAGATTATCGGCGGTGCCGGTGTTCGCGCCAACGGCGGTGGCGCCACCTCGGAAGGCCTGGAACTGGAGGTTATGTGGCTGCCCGTCGCCGGACTCACACTCGGGCTCAACACCACTTATACCGATGCCCAACTGACGGAAGACACACCTAGCCTGGTGATCGGCGGACTCGATGGCGACGCCCTCCCGCTGACCCCTGAGTGGGCCACCAATGCCTTCGCCGAATATCGCTTCGGCCTGGGCGACAGCATGGAAGGCTTCGCTACGATCAATTATCGCTATGTCGATGACCGTGACACACGCTTCGACAGCGCGTTGACTCCTTTCGGTGACAACTATGTACTGGAGTCTTACGGGCTGCTGGACCTGCGTGCGGGACTGGTTGTGAACGCTGTGCAGTTCACTCTCTGGGGGCGGAACATCACTGACGAGGAAGCGGAGATGAACTCTGCTGTCTACGGCAGTCCTTTCTCCACAGAGGCAGATCTCGCCCGCGTGGTGATAGGCCAGCCGCGAACCGTCGGCCTGACCGTCTCCTATGACTTCTAAGCGCCAATACTGGCGTCACCTGCTGTTCACCTGCCTGGGGCTGTGGTGCCAGGCAGTGGCAGCACTGGCGCCGGCGGACCTGGACCAGCCCGCCACGCTTACCGCGTTTGCTGACGGCGCGATGAACAGCCTGCTCATGCAACAGCACACAGCGTCTGCGGTTCTGGCCTTGTCGCGTGGCGGGCAGCCGGTCATGACACGCGGTTTCGGCATGCAGGACGTAGCCAACAGCGTTGCCGTGGATGGTCAACAGACGCTGTTCCGTATTGGTTCCGTGTCCAAGCTGTTCACCTGGGTGGCGGTGATGCAACAGGTAGAGCAAGGCCGCCTGGACCTCGACACCGACGTCAACGCTTATCTTGAACAGGTGGAAATCGAAGACAGCTGGCCGGGTAAGCCGGTCACGCTGCGCCACATCATGACCCACACGGCAGGGTTCGAAGACGGTTTCCTGGGCTACCTGATCACGCTGGAACCGGAGCAGATCAAGCCGCTCAGGGAGGCCATGCAACGCTACCAGCCGCAGCGGGTGAACCCGCCGGGAGAAATCTCGGCCTATTCAAACTATGCCACTGCCCTCGCCGGCCTGATAGTCGCCAATGTCAGTGGCCAGCGCTTCGAGGACTATATCCAGGAGCACATATTCGATGTGCTCGGTATGACCAGTTCTACCTTTGTAGAACCGCTGCCGGATGCCCTGTCGCCGCACATGGCCGTAGCTTATAAACGTTCCAACGGCAGCTACCAGGCCCAGCCCTATGAGCTGATCTCCAGCTTCGCACCAGCAGGCTCCATGGCCGCTACCGCACCGGATATGCTGCGCTTCGGCCAGGCGCTTATCAATGGAGGCTCCCTGGGTGGCCGACGCATCCTCGAGCCGGAAAGTGTCGATGCCCTGCTGGCACAGCAGTTCACTTACGATCGCCGCATCAAGGGTATCGGACTGGGTTTCCTGCATTACCCCGCCAATACGCCGGCCATCGGCCATGACGGTGGCACCTTTTACTTCGCCACCCACTTCGCGGTACTTCCCGAAGACAATACAGTCGTCTTCGCCTCCTTCAGTGGTCCCGGGTATGGGCAGGCCATGAAGCAGTTCAAGCAACTGTTCTACGGGACTTTCTATCCAGCGGAACGCGCTGAGACACGCAGTTTGGCCAAGACCGACCTTGTGGAGTTCGCCGGAGAGTACCAGAGCTGGCGCGCGAACTTCAGCGGTCTGGACAAGGTCAATGCACTGTTCTCACGCCAGCGCGTCACCGCAACAGACCATGGCCTGAGCATTAACGACACGCTTTACCTCCCCGTGGACGACGATCTGTTCCAGGCTGCTGAATCGGGACGCCGACTGGCCTTCCTGCGCGATACCAGCGGACGAGCAAGCGGCTTCGCCGTCGATGGCGAACCCTATGTGGCCACATTCCGGCTGCCAGCCTATGCGACTACCGGCTTCAGCCTGGCATTTCTGCTTATAGGCCTGTTGGCATCACTGCACCTGCTATTGCGACGCTATTACCAGCGCGCTCACTACGCCGCACTCGCGGGCGGTACCCGCCGCGCGCAACGTGTCCTGATCTGGAGCGCAGCACTGCATATGCTGACCTTTGTCCTGGGAGGTATAACACTGGCAATCGTCGGCGGCTCACTGCTACAGAAGATACCCCTGCTATTCAAAATGTGGCTTTGTCTGCCGCTCCTGGCCACTGCCTGCACGCTATGGCTGGTCAAACAGAACGCTGTCGTTTGGCGGCAGCGATTGCTGATGGGGTCCTGGGCACGCCTGCGCTACACGATCGCCAGTCTGGCCCTGCTGGGGCTGGCCTGGTTGTACTATTACTGGAACATACTCGGTTTCCAGTATCTTTCCTGACGGTATCAAACCCGGAGTCAGTCTCATGTCCAATGTTTTCATACTCAAGAACGCGATCATCTTCGATGGCACGAATGAGGAACTGCTGCAGGGTGGCAGCGTGGTTGTCGAAGGCGAGCGAATTCGCGAAGTGTGCACCGGTACCGCAAAGGTGAGCGGTGCCACCGAGTTGGATCTCGGCGGTCGCTTTCTTATGCCGGGGCTTCTGGATCTGCATTTTCACGCCTACTCCGCAAGTTTCAATCTAAACCAGCTTGACCGTATGCCAAAGCCCCTGCTGGTTGCCCATGCCACGAGAATTCTGGAAGGTGCCCTGCAGCGTGGCTTCACCACGGTGCGCGACCCCGGCGGCGGCGACGTCGGGCTCTCTCTGGCCATCGACCAGGGACTGATCGACGGACCGCGCTTTCTCTACGGCGGCAAGGCGCTGTCGCAGACTGGAGGCCACGGCGATTTCCGGCGCCACGATGAAGAGCAGCCCTGCGCCTGCGCGTATTCAGGCGTTATATGCCAGGTAGTGGATGGTGCCGACCAGGTTCGCAAACTCTGCCGTGATGAACTGCGCAAGGGCGCCCACCATATCAAGCTATTTATTTCCGGCGGCGTCACCTCTCCCACCGACCCGATCTGGATGCCGCAATTCACCGATGCTGAAATACGCGCCGCTGTTGAAGAAGCAGAAACGCGGCGCAAGTATGTGGTGGTGCATTGCCTCTCAGACGACGGTGCCCAGCGCAGCGTGCGCAACGGTGTGAGGTCAATCGATCACGGCATGGATATCACCGATGACACTGCGCGCATGATCGCCGAGGCACCAGCGAGCTACGTGGTACCCACACTGGCCGTGGTGCGTGAGATCCTCGACCACGGTCCCACACTCGGCATGCACCCGGAGAGTCTGGAAAAGGTCAAGCCGATCTATGCCCGGGCGCTGGAAAGCATCGAGAACTGCCAGAGGGCTGGTGTAAAACTAGGCATGGGAACCGACATTTTCGGCACCGATCACCACCACCTGCAGAGCCACGAGTTCGTGTATCGCAGTGAGGTGAGCAAGCCCATCGACATCCTGCGCTCGGCGACATCCATCAATGCCGAGATCGCGCAACTGGACGGCGAGGTGGGCTGCGTGGCCCCGGATGCCCTGGCAGACCTGGTGGTTCTGGATGGCAATCCCCTGGATGACCTGACCATTTTCCAGGATCCAGCGCGTATGCCGGTGATCCTCAAGGGCGGTGAATTCAAACGTAACGCACTGTGATGACGGCCATCGACTACGGCGCGCTACGCCCGGCCCCGCTACCCGCGGATGCCAGGGCGCTGATGCGTTTCCTCTGGCACCAGCAGCTCTGCGTCGACACGCTCGGCTGGCTGGCGCGGCATACGCCCCTGTGGCGCTATCCCCAGGACCTGTTACTGGAGATGGACAGCACCTATTTCTGGTCCTACTGGATTCACAAGACCGGCAATCCCATTACCCGGGCCATGCGCGACTCGCGCCTGGAGCAGCACTTCGCCAGCGCGCGCCAGGCGCCGCCCGACCTGTTCCCGGCCGGTTTTGAAGCAGAGCATCGCGCCTCGATGAGTGCGGTCGGCGACCTCATTGCAACCAAAGGGCTGGAGCATTCCAGGGACAGCCTGTATACCGATATCGCGGACCTGGTATTCGACGCCGATATCCGTTATGCCAACTTTGAGTCGACGCTCAGTCGCACTGCCCCGAAAGACACGTTAATCCAGCCGGGCGAGACTCCCGAGATCAACGTGACACCCGAGCAGTACGAGGCCTTCATCGGCCACCAGGGACGCCACTACTCGATGCTGCAGCTCGCCAACAACCATATTCTGGATTGCGGCCAGGCGGGCATCGATGTCACGCTCGAGCGTCTGGAGCGCGACGGCATCGACTGGGTCGGCATCAATCCCGAGGAATCCGACGCGGCGCAGGGCAGAATCATCGAGGTCAACGGCATCCGCATCGGCTGGGTGGCCTTCACCTTCAGCGTGAACTTCCGTCCCTTCCCGGAGGGCAAGGACTACCTGGTCAATTTTGTGCCCTTTCACCTCGAACGCAACCCCGATACCGCGGCGATTACGCGCCAGATCCGCTGGTGCCGGGAACAGAATTGCGATGTGGTTATACTCGGCCTGCACTGGGGCCTGGAATTTGAGATCTACCCACACCCCGAGCAACTGCAGTGGGCGCGAGAATTCGCCGAGGCCGGCGCCGATCTGATCGTCTGCCACCACCCCCACGTGGTGCAGCCCATCGAGTACTACCGCACCCGGCGCGACCCGGCGCGCCACGTGCCCATCATCTACAGCCTCGGCAACCTTATGCCGCTGATTCACCACCCGGCATCGGTGCTGAGCGCCGTCGCCCGCCTGGAACTGGTCAAGGGAAAGGTGGCAGGACGCAGCATGACCCTGCCGGGAGTCGTCAGCATGACGCCGGTGGCGCTGCTGGCTGAGCGACACGATGGCGAGGGGCTACGCCTGGCGCGACTCAGCTCGCTGGTGCAGGCTGAACTGTCTCCGGCAATGCGGGACTACACGCAAGCCGTCGAAGGCTTTGCCCATCTCGCCCTCGGTGACAGTTGGCGGGAGCCAGACAGCGTTTGCCCGGCAACAATCCCTGCCGCCTCATGAGCAGCCTCATCGCCGCGGATAACCATCCCCTGGTGCTGGCCGTACTGCTGAGCATTCTCGCGCTGGGTGTATGGATGGAGACGCGGCCCCGGCTGGCCCAGTTCGGCATTCTCAGCATCATCTTGCTCAGCGCCCTGCTCGGTGCACTGCAGGTGCTGCCGCGGCAGTCCGAGTTGTACACGCTCGCAAGCCACTACCTCTTGCCCCTGTCGATTCCCATGCTGCTGTTTCGTGCTGATCTGGTGCAGATATGGCGGGAGTCGGGGCGACTGCTCATCGCCTTCATGGCCGCTGCGCTGGCCACGGTCATCGGCGCGCTGATTGCGCTGAGCGTGGTCACACCCGGCAAAGACGGCGGCGTCTGGCTGGGGATCATGACTGCCGGGTTTATCGGCGGCAGCGCCAATACCGCCGCCGTCGCCGCCGCAATGGGCAAGGCCTCCGACCCCTTCATGGGCGTGATGGTCGCAGCCGCCTATACCGTCGGCTTGAGCTACCTGGCCTTCCTTTTGCTGTTACCCGGCATTCGTCCCCTGTGGCGTCTGCTCAATCCACCGCAACAGCGGGATGCATCCGCGAACGTTCCGCTGCGCAGGCCGGAAAGCCAGGTAAGCGCTTTCTCCCTCGCCGCTGCGCTGGCCCTCAGCGCCATGATCGTCGCGCTTGGCGAGTGGCTGTACGTGCTCAGCGGCCAGGGCGCCGTCAAATACCTGGTGATTACCGTACTCAGCGTGGCCTTTGCCAGCCTACTGCCGCGGCAGGCGCAGAAACTGCACGGACACTATGAGCTTGGCCAGGTCATGATCTACCTGTTCTTCGCCGTGCTGGGTGCCCAGGTCGACTTTGCGCTGGCCTTTGGGCCAGAAGGTCGCGACGTCGTATTGTTCTGCGCGCTGCTGCTGGCCAGCCACTTTGTCCTGCTGGCACTGTTTGGAAGACTCATGCGCCTCAGCGGCAGCGAGGTGCTGATCGCCTCCAATGCCTGCATCCTCGGCCCACCCTCGGCGGCGGCCATGGCCGTGTCCCGGGGCTGGCACCACCTCACCACCCCGGGTATTCTCTGCGGGCTGCTTGGCTATGCTATCGCCAATATCGTTGGTATAGCCCTGGCTAAATTCGTCGGCTGAGGCCACTGAGCGCTGAGAAGACCCCAGGCACCCATGGATTGAGCAGATGCGAGACTTCAAGCAAAAAGTAGCGGTGGTAACCGGCGGCGCCTCAGGAATCGGGCAGGCCCTGGCGCTGGAACTGGCGCGCCGGGGCGCCGATGTCGCCTATTGCGACGTGGCAGACCTGGGGCAGACCGATAAACTCATGGCGGCGTTGCCGGGACGGCATCTTTCGGCACGGGTCGATATCAGTGACCGCGCCGCCGTGGCGGCGTTTCGCGAGCAGGTACTGGCGCAATATGATCATGTGGATGTGCTGATCAACAACGCGGGGATCGCCCTGGGCGACCGGACCTTCCCCGAGCTCACGCAACAGGACCTGGAGAAAATTACCGGGGTGAACTACTGGGGCGTGGTGCATACGACGCAGCTATTTTATCCCGACCTGCTGGAAAGGCCGCAGTCAGCGCTGGTCAACCTGTCCAGCGCCCAGGGTATTCTCGCCCTGCCCTACCTGGTGCCCTACTGCACGACCAAGTTCGCGGTGCGCGGGTTTACCGAGGCCCTGCGGGTGGAACACACCGTTCGCGGCCTGGAGCATATGTCCATCCACTGTGTGCATCCCGGTGCCGTGGCAACCGACATCACCCGGAATGCGGATTACCAGGGCGAGAATTCACAGCGCTTTCACGAGGAGTTGCAACAGGGGGTCAAGCCCGAGCGCGCCGCGCAACTGATTCTGCGAGGCGTGAGTAAGGGCAAGGGGCGTATCTTCATCGGCAACGGGATCTGGAACGACCGCCTGGCGCGCTGGTTTCCGAATACCTACCCTGGCCTCATCAAACGCATCATGCGCCTGACCGGGGTGGCTATTCGCTAGCGGGTGTGCGTCGGGAAACGCAGGCATTTCTAACAAACCGTGATTCCCGCTCAGCCGGTGATTCGCCTTCGCGGAATCCATATATGAATTACTTACTGGACCCCCGCCTGCGCGGGGGTGACGAAGCGCGGTGTTTCCGGGCGCCGGCAGATCGCCAGCGCGGTGGGTGACAAAAAGGTGCATCGCTTGCACCGCCACCACGGTCCCTGATTGACAAAACACCGGGGCGCCCCCACAATCCCCGCCCGTACCAGGTGCCTGCCGCAGTGAACGCTGCTGGGTAGGTTAAATGGGAAGTGTGGTGAAACGCCACCGCTGCCCCCGCAACGGTATGCAGTTGCAAGACTGTGAGCCCGAAACCTGCCTGGACATTTTGCACCGATGGAGCGGAGGGCTTCATTAAAGGTTGCACGATGCCCCCATCGCGTTCCCTGATCCCCTCCCTCAATCGCCTACATTATTTCGGCATTGAGGATCGACATGTACTACAAAAACATACTGCCAGCCGCCGCGCTCGGCGCACTGGTGACCCTACCTACCCTGGCCAACGACAAGTTGGAAGAGATCATCGTGACCTCCTCGCGGGTGGAGATGCCACTGCGACAGGTGGGCACTTCCGTATCGGTGCTCAACGGTGAGGACATTCGCGCCCTGGGCTTCAACTCCATGCTAGACGTATTGCGTACCATGCCCGCCGTGGGCGTCAGCAATACCGGCGGCGCTGGCAAGGTGTCGACGCTGCGCATTCGCGGTGCCGACGGCTACCGCACGCTGCTGCTCATTGACGGCATTGATGTCAGCGACACCTCCAGCCCGCAGTTCCTGCCGCGCATGGAGCAGGTGCTCAGCAGTGGTATCGGCCGCGTGGAGGTACTGCGCGGACCGCAGGGCCTGATGTACGGCGCCGACTCCGGCGGCGTGGTCAGCATGACCACCACCCAGGCCGGTGATGGCTTCGGCGGAGACATCAGCGCCGAGGGCGGCCGCTATGGCACCCGGCAATATGCGGCCAGCGTCGGCTATGGTGGCGACAGCATCGACGGCAACCTGTCACTGACCGATTACGACACCGATGGCTTCAACGCCCGCACCGACGACACCAGCCTCCGTGACGACGACGGCTACGGCAATACCACCGTGCACGGGCGCCTGGGCTGGAACGCTACCGACAGCCTGCGCCTGGAACTGGTCGGCCGCGACGTGGACGGTGAAAGCGAATACGACAACTGCTTCAACAGCAGCTTCCTGCCCACCAACAACTGTACCAGCGAATACCAGCAACAGGCCTGGCGCGGCGGCATACGCCACCAGGGTGAGCGCTTTGCCAATGAACTGGCCTACAGTGAGAGCGACACCGAGAACCGCGACTACAGCGACGGCGGCTTCGCTTTCGGCGGCGAGGGCAAGCTGGAAAAATGGAGCTACCTGGGCAGCTTTGCGGCCAGTGACGCCACGCGCCTGGTCTACGGCGCCGACTGGCGCACCGATACGCGGGACGACAGCGGCGGGCGCCAGCAGCGCGACCAGGACGGTTACTACCTGGAATACCAGGGCGACCTGTCCAACCGCTTCTTCGTCACCGCCGGCGCCCGCTACGACGACAACGAAGACTTTGGCGACTACACCACATGGCGTGTCAGCGGTGCCTACCTGATCCCGGCGAGCAGTGGCGAGATCAAGCTGCGCGGCACCTACGGCACCGGCTTCCGGGCGCCCAGCCTGTACGAGATCGGCTACAATGCCGGTGACTTTGGCAATGGCGTGACCCTGGATGCAGAAGAAAGTGAGGGCTACGACCTGGCGATTTCCTGGTTCGGCAACAACGGCCTCTACCTGGAAGCGGTGTACTTCGAACAGACCCTGGACAAGCCCATCTTCTTTGACCTGGTCAATTTCAGTGGCTACCTGCAGGGCGGTGGCGAAGCCGAATCATCGGGTGTCGAGCTGATCGCCGAGTGGCCGCTGTTGCCAGGCCTGGCGCTGACAGGCAATTACACCTACAACGACGCAGAAACCAGCGATGGCGATGTCGCCGCGCGCCGGCCTGAGCACCTCGCCAACCTGGGCCTGACTTGGCAGGGTCTGGAAGATCGCCTGAAGCTCGGCGTTCACGCCAGACTGGCGCGCGACGCCAACGAAACCGATGGAGAGCCGCTGGACGACTACGAGGTGATCAACTTCAATGCCAGCTTCACCCTGTTCCAGAGCCTCGAGCTCTTCGGGCGCGTGGAGAACCTGCTGGACGAGGACTACCAGGAAGTGCGCGGCTTCAACACCAGCGGCGCCGCGGCCTATGCCGGTGTGCGCTACAGCTTCTAGGAGAATGCGGCATGAGTGACGAACGCAAGAACGCCAAGCACAAGGCGGCGATGGAGAAGCAGAAGACAAAGGTCGATGCCAATATCGAGGCTGCCGATCAAGAGCGCGGCGTCGCCATCCTGCTCACCGGCAACGGCAAGGGCAAATCCAGCTCCGCCTTCGGTATGGTCATGCGCGCCCTCGGCTACGGCCACAAGGTGGGCGTGGTGCAGTTCATCAAGGGGCAGCAACTGTCCGGCGAGGAAATCTACCTCAAGGAACACTGCCCGCAGGTCAGTTTCTACCAGATGGGCACCGGCTTCACCTGGGACACCCAGGATCGCGAAGCCGACATCAAAGCTGCAAAAGATACCTGGGCAGTGGCCCTGCCCATGCTGGGCGACCCGTCCTACGACCTGGTGGTCCTGGACGAACTCACCTATATGCTGGCATACAACTACCTGCCCGAAGATGAAGTGATTGCGGCGCTGCGGGACCGTCCGCGTGAACAGAGCGTGGTGGTCACCGGGCGCGGTGGCGGCTCCGCACTGCAGGAGATTATGGACACGGTCTCCGAGGTCAAGGAGATCAAACATGCTTTCACCGCCGGCATCAAAGCGCGTAAGGGCGTGGATTACTGACCGTGCCCGGCGCGCTGATGGTGCAGGGAACCACCTCGGACGCCGGTAAGAGCGTGCTGGTGGCGGGCCTGTGCCGCGTGCTGGCTCGCCGCGGGCTATCGGTGGCGCCCTTCAAGCCGCAGAACATGTCCCTGAACAGCGCAGTGACACCCGAGGGCGGCGAAATCGGCCGCGCCCAGGCACTGCAGGCCCAGGCTGCCGGCATCCCGGCGCATACAGACATGAATCCCGTCCTGCTGAAACCCACCTCGGACCAGCGCGCGCAGGTGGTGCTGGCCGGGCAGCCGCTGCAGCACATGGATGCCATGGACTATCACCAGTACAAGACACTGGCGATGGACACGGTAATGGCCGCCTGGCGGCGACTGCAGCAACGCCACGAGTATCTGCTGGTGGAAGGCGCCGGCAGCCCGGCAGAGGTCAACCTGCGCGATCGCGATATTGCCAACATGGGCTTCGCCGAGCGCGCCGATGTGCCGGTGATCATCGTCGCCGACATTGATCGCGGTGGCGTGTTCGCGCAACTGGTGGGCACGCTGGAGCTGCTCTCGGCCAGCGAGCGGAAACGCGTATGTGGCTTTGTGATTAACCGCTTCCGCGGCGACATCGCCTTGCTGGAACCGGGTCTCGATTGGCTGGAACAACGCACTGGCAAGCCGGTGCTTGGCGTGCTGCCCTACCTGCACAACCTGCGGCTGGACGCGGAGGACGCCATCGATGTCAGCCAGGGTGACAAGGACGCGGCGCGCATCCGGGTAGTGGTGCCGGCCCTGCCACGAATTTCCAACCACACCGATTTCGATGCCCTGCGCCTGCACCCGCAGGCGGAGGTCGTTTACGTTGCCCAGGGGCAGGCGCCGCCCCCCGGCGACCTGGTCATCCTGCCCGGCAGTAAAAACGTGCGCGCCGATCTCGACTGGCTGCGCGACAACGGCTGGGAGCAATATTTGCAGCGCCACCTGCGCTACGGCGGCAAGCTGCTGGGCATCTGCGGCGGACTGCAGATGCTGGGCGACGCCATCCACGACCCGCAAGGTATCGAGGGGCAAGCCGGCAGCAGCCGCGGCCTGCAACTGCTCGATGTCAGCAGCACCCTGCAGGCCGGCAAGATCCTGCGCCAGGCCGGCGGCTACAGCGAGCTGCTGCGCACCCGCCTCGCCGGCTACGAGATTCACTGCGGGCAGACCACCCGCGGCCAGGCCGTGCCGCACTTTGCGTTGCTGGATGACGGCCGGGAAGATGGCGCCGTCTCCGCCGATGGGCAGATCGCCGGCACCTACCTGCACGGGTTGCTGGACACGCCCGTAGCCTGCGCAGCGCTGCTGCGCTGGGCGGGGCTGGAAACGGCCCGCGCAGTAGACCGCGACAGCATTCGCGAGCAGGAACTGGAGCGGCTGGCGGACTGCATCGAACAGCACCTGGACCTGCCGGGCCTGTTCCCGGCCTGCTTCGAGGCCGCATGACGCTGTCACGTGCACACAGCGCCCGACGCCTGATCATATTATTGCTGGTCCTGCTGCCGCTGGCCCTGCTGGCCGCACTCGCCCTGGGCAGCGTCAGCCTGGGCGCGGGCCAATTGCTACAGGCGCTGGGGCATGTATTCAGTGCGCAGTACCCGGATCACGCGGCGATTATCATCGGCCAGATCCGGCTGCCGCGAGCTCTGCTCGCGGCACTGGTGGGCGCCCTGCTGGCCACCAGCGGCGCCGCCATGCAGGGTATCTTTCGCAACCCGCTGGCGGACCCGTCATTGATCGGCGTCACCGCCGGCGCGTCACTGGGTGCCAGCCTGGTCATCGCCGGGGCCGGCAGCTGGATAGTCGGCATCAGCGGCCTGACCCTGGTCTCTCTCGGCGCCTTCGCCGGCGGCATGCTCGCGGTGGTGGTGGTCTATCGACTGGCCAGCTCCGACACCGGCACCTCGGTGGCCACCATGTTGCTGGCGGGCATCGCTATCACGGCACTGGCGGGGGCGCTGGGCAACGTGCTGGAGCTGTCCTCGTCCAACGAAGTGCTGCGCCGCATCAGCCTGTGGCGCATGGGCGGGCTGGACGGTGCCGACTACCCGCGGGTCGTCACCGCCATGGTGGTCACCGCCGTGGTGCTGTGGATACTGCCGCGCCATGCCCAGGCACTCAACGCCCTGCTGCTGGGCGAATCCGAGGCGCGTTACCTGGGCATTGACGTGGAGCGCACCAAGACCTGGATTGTGGTCACCGTGGCGGTTGCCGTGGGCGCCGGCGTGGCACTGGCCGGCACCATCGCCTTCGTCGGGCTGGTGATACCGCATATCGTGCGCCTGCTGATCGGCCCTGATCATCGCTACCTGCTGCCCGCGGCCGCCCTGGCAGGCGCCATCCTGCTGGTGTTTGCCGACATCCTGGCACGCACCCTGGTCGCACCCGCGGAGTTGCCGGTGGGCATCGTCACCGCCTGTATCGGCGTGCCGTTCTTTATTTCCCTGCTGCATCGGCGCAGGGATTACGGCATGCAGTAATGGACGTGCTGACGGTTACCGCGGTCAACGCAGCGCCCTACGGGCCCAGCCTGCTGCGCGATATCCATTTCACCCTGCGCCCCGGGGAGATACTGGGCTTGATCGGTCCCAACGGCGCCGGCAAGAGCACCCTGCTGCACGCGCTCGCCGGCGGCATTGCCGCAGACTCCGGGCAGGTCCTGCTCAATGGCCGCAAGCTGGCCGACTGGAGTCCGCTGGAGCGCGCCCGCGCACTGGCCATGCAGTCGCAACATGGCACCCTCAACTTCCCCTTCACCGTGGAAGAGGTGATCCTGCTCGGGCGCATGCCCCACGCCTCGGGCCGGGAGGTAGACCTCGCCATCGTCGACGAGGTACTGGCGGCAACGGACACCGCCGCCCTGCGCCGGCGCCCCTACACGCAACTCTCGGGCGGCGAAAAACAACGGGTACAACTGGCGCGCGCCGTGGCCCAGGTCTGGCGCAGTGAAGACAGCCCCTGCCGCCTGCTGCTGCTGGACGAGCCCAATTCTGCACTCGACCTGGCCCACCAGCGCATGGTGATGGCGCAGGTGGCCGCGCTGGCAGCCAGTGGCTGTGCCATCGTACTGGCGACCCACGATTTCAACCTGCTGGCATCCCACGCCGACACCCTGCTGGTGTTACAGGAAGGGCGCCAGCACAGTCACGGCACGGCCGCGACCGTGCTCAACGAAGCCATGTTCGCCGAGGTCTTCGACGTGCAGGTAATGGTGCACCCCCACCCCGGCAACGGCTCACCACTGGTGATCCAGTAATGCTGCGCGCCCTGCTCCTGCTGTTCAGTGTGTTGCCGGCGTGGGCGCTGGCGGGACCGTCGGTCACGGATGCCCTGGGGCGCACGGTCACGCTGCCGCAGCCGGCCACACGGATTGTCGCGCTGGCGCCGCATATCGTGGAAAACCTCTACAGCGCGGGGGCCGGCGACAGGGTGGTGGCCGTGGTCAGCCACAGCGATTATCCCGCCGCCGCACGGTCACTGCCGCAGGTGGGCAGCGCCTTCAGCTGGAGCCTGGAATCCGTGGTGGCGCTGGCGCCGGACCTGGTGGTGCTGTGGGGTTCGGGGAACGGCATGTCGGCGCTGGCGCAGCTCGAGCGCCTGGGGCTGGTGGTGTACGTGAGTGAGCCGCGCTCGCTAGCCGACATCGGCGACAGCATCAGGGATTTTGGCGAGCTGGCCGGGACCAGCGCCACCGCGCAACGCGAAGCCCTGGCATTTGAATCATCCATCGCCGCCTTGCGGCGTCAGGCGGCGACAGGTCCGCAGCTCAGCGTGTTTTACCAGATCTGGAATTCCCCGTTGCAAACGGTTAACGGCGAGCACCTGATAAGTCGTGTTATCGAGCTTTGCGGAGGCCGTAACATTTTTGCTGACACCCCGCAGATTGCACCGCGCGTCGCCCTTGAGTCCGTGCTGGCTGCTGACCCGGACGCCATCATCGCCAGCGGCATGGGCCAATCCAGGCCCGAGTGGCTGGATGACTGGCTCCAGTATCCCAGCCTGCGAGCGGTAAAGGGTGACGCCCTGCTACACGTGCACCCGGACCTGATCCAGCGACCCACGGTGCGTATTGCCCAGGGCGCCACACACCTGTGCGCAAAACTGGACCGTGTACGCCAGCGTGAGCAGGGGCGCTGAGACGGCGGCGCTTGCGCCGGGTCCAGCTTTTGCTAAGCTCCCCTGACCCCGATCAACCCGCAACACGACTCCTAACCAATAAGGCAACACTATGAAACCTGAAACCATCGCCCTGCATGCCGGCTACGACGGCGACCCGACCACCAACGCCGCCACCACCCCGATCTACCAGACCACCTCGTTTACCTTCGACAACACCCAGCACGGCGCCGACCTGTTCAACCTGGCAGTGCCGGGCAATATCTACAGCCGTATCATGAACCCGACCAACGCCGTGCTCGAGGCGCGCCTGGCTGAACTGGAAGGCGGCGTGGGCGCGCTGGCGGTGGCCTCGGGCATGGCCGCGATCCGCTACGCCATCGAGGCCATCTCCGAGGTAGGGTCCAATATCGTCAGCACTTCACAGCTCTACGGCGGCACCTACAACCTGTTTGCGCACACTTTCCCGCGCCAGGGCATCGAGGTGCGCTTTGCCGATGCCGACGACTACGACAAGGTCGCCTCGCTGATCGACGAGAACACCACGGCCCTGTTCTGCGAATCCATCGGCAACCCGGCGGGCAATGTCGTGGACATCGAGAAGTGGGCGGATATCGCCCATGCCGCCGGGGTACCGCTGATCGTTGACAACACGGTGGCCACACCGCTGCTGTGCCGCGCCTTCGACCACGGCGCCGACATCGTGGTGCACTCCCTGACCAAGTACATCGGCGGCCACGGCACCTCCATTGGTGGCGCCATTGTCGATTCCGGCAAATTCGACTGGGCCGGCAGCGGCCGCTTCCCGGTGATGACCACCCCGGACCCCTCCTATCATGGCGTGGTGTATACCGAGGCGCTGGGGGAAGCGGCGTTCATCGGCCGCTGCCGGGTGGTGCCGCTGCGCAATACCGGGGCCGCCCTGTCGCCGCACAATGCCTTCCTGATCATGCAGGGGCTGGAGACGCTGTCCCTGCGCATGAAACAGCACTGCAAGAATGCGAAAAAGGTAGCCAAGTACCTGCAGAAGCATCCGCAGGTAAAGTGGGTCAACTACGCCGGCCTCAAAGACAGCCCCTATCGCAAGACCTGCAAGAAAATCTGTGGCGGTGATGCCGCGGGCATTCTCAGCTTCGGCATCGACGGTGGCATAGAAGCGGGCACCCGGTTCATCGATGCGCTGCAACTCATCCTGCGCCTGGTCAACATCGGTGACGCCAAGTCCCTGGCCTGCCACCCCGCCAGCACCACCCACCGCCAGCTGAACCCGGAGGAACTCGCTTCAGCGGGTGTCAGCGAAGACATGGTGCGTCTGTCGATCGGCATCGAGCATGTGGACGACATCATCGCCGATATCGAGCAGGCGCTGGAAGCGGCGAAGTAAAGCGTGTGAAGCGCGCCCCGTAGGAGCGGCCACAGCCGCGATCGTCAGGAAGCAAAAAAATCGCGGCTGTGGCCGCTCCTACAGGGGGTGTCAGGTAAGCGGGCATAAAAAAACCGGCTCTTTACAGAGCCGGTTTTTTTGGGGTTGCTGTGCGATCAGAAATTATATCGCGCAGTGAGGCCGTAGGTACGTGGCTGGTTCACCCGGTGTCCGGCGCGGGCAGTACCGCCACGCTCCCGGTCGAGCGACAGCAGGGCCAGCTCATCAGTCAGGTTATTCACGTACACCACCAGGTCCCAGGATGCATAGTTCAGTCCGGCACTCAGGTTGACCAGGTCATAGGAGTCGAGCTCGGTCTCCACGGTGTAGACCTCGTCACCGGTCATGCCCGCAAACGGCCTGCCCGCCTGGAAAGTACCGGCACCCGGCAACTGGTCGGACGGCTGGGTGATACGATCACCGACCGCCTGCCACCAGAGCGAAACGTAGGAATCTTCTGAACCGAGGATACTGCCGAAGTTGTAGGTGCCTGAAACGGAGAACTGCCATTCAGGCACGGAGGCCAGGCGGTTGCCGTCCTCTACACCACCGACGACATTGCCGTCGCCGTCGCGGACGGTGGAGTCAAACTCCGCCTCCAGCACACTACCGGCGAAGGTCACCACAAAGGCATCGGTCACATAAGCCGTCAGTTCCAGCTCTGCACCCATGGTGTGTGCTTCCTCGACGTTGAAAGATACGCGCGAGGAGCAAGTGCCAGCATCCAGTGTTACCTGCAGGTCTTCAATATCCGTGTAGAACACCGCGGCGTTCAGGCGGATGTTATCCCACATGCTCTTGACGCCGATCTCGTAGTTCCACAGCGTCTCGTCGTCGTAGTCCTGGAAACCACCAAAAATGCGCCGGTCGCTGTCGGAACACAACGGCGTATTCAGGGGGTCATTCACGCCACCGAGGCGGAAGCCCTGTGACGCCTGGGCGTTGACGGTGACCGCATCAGTCACATCGTAGGCAGCGAGGATGCGCGGCGTGAAACCATCCGAGCTGGTTTCATCGGTCTGGTCTGCGTAGGAGGAGAAAATACCGTCCTGGATAATATCCCGGGTTTCCTCGAAGTCGTACCAGCGACCACCGAGCGTGACATCCAGGCGATCGGTGAAGCTATAAGTGGCTTCACCAAATACGGCTGTCTGCTCGATGTCGTAACTCAACTCGGAATTGAATGGAGAGTTCGGTCCGAACCCGTTCACGTAGGTATCATCTGCCGAGCCTGGGCCATTGACGGCATCGATGGCGTCATCGTAACCCGCTGTTGGCAGGAACTGGCCATAGTCACGCTGCGTATCAGAATAGAATACGCCTGCTACCCATTGCAGCGCGGAGTCGCCGTTGGAACTGACGCGGAATTCATGCGTCATCTGTTCCAGCTCGGTGGTATCCCGGAGGTTGGATGGCAACTGTGCGGCGTCTTCACCGAAGCCGAAATCGATAGTAATACTGCCGGTCAGCGCGCTGGCATCGCGGCTGACGACGATATCGCGATCGGTGTAACTGCCCACATAGGTCAAATCGACCGCATTGAGGCTCCAGGTCGCGACGACGTCAGCAATCGTGGTTTCATCGTCGAAGGCCTCGTCGAGCAGGAGGTACTGCTCAAGATCATCCAGTTGAATCGCCGGTCGTGTGGTGGTGAACGGGTTGGCGAACATGTTGTAGGTTTCCTGACGGTTGTAACCGTCGGTCTCCAGTTCCTGGTACACGATTCGCGGTGTGATCGAGAAGTTGTCCGTGGGCTGCCACAGCAGCGCCGCACGCAGGCCGTTGCGGGAGCCGTCATTGACATCCTCATCGACCCTGCCGCCTTCGCCCAGTGCATCGATGTAACCCGGATACTGGGTGCCGTAACCCACCAGGCGCAGCGCCAGGGTTTCTCCCATGGGAATATTGATGGCACCCTTCAGGTGGCCGCCCTCGCTGCCGTCATCAACCGTATTGACGTTGGCCTCAATCTGGCCCTCCATTTCTTCCAGCACCGGTTGCTTGGTGATGAACCGCACGGTACCGCCAATTGATCCGGAACCGAACAGCGTGCCCTGCGGGCCACGCAGGGTCTCTACGCGGTCGAGGTCAAACAAGTCAAGATCGGGGGTAAACAAGGACAGCGAGATAACGGTTTCATCCAGGTATACACCCACCTGTTCCTTGACGCCGGGTTGGTCGCGAACGATCTGGCCCGCCGAGACGCCGCGGATGGCCACCTGGCTCTGGCCCGGGCCGAGGTTCTGGATCGACAGCCCGGCAACGTTGCGGGAGAGTTCCTCGAGGGTGGTGGCGTTTGAGCGCTGGATATCCGCTTCCGTCTGCGCGTTCACCGAGAACGGCAGATCCTGCACCGAGGCGGTGCGTTTGGTCGCGGTAACCAGTACCTCTTCGAGTTGAGCTTGCGCGGCGGGCACGATGGAAATCATGGCCGCAGCCAGTATGGTTTTCTTGAACTTAAACATTGCGGTGTTCCCTATATTTTGCGGAGATAGCTGTTTTTTCTTGTTTATTATTGTTGTCGCAACAGTTTATACCCCTGCGGCCAAACTGAAAGTTTCGCGCGTAGTAACTATTTCATATAAAAAGCGCAGGCGGGATGGGTATGTCGGCAGCAGCCTCGCGCATTGTGGTGCTGTCTCCTCGCGGCTGTAGCCGCTCCTACGGGGTAGAATGCGGTTTCGAAGCGCCACAGCAACGCTGATTGCACGGAGAATCGCTGGGCAGACGCGACAGATAAACTGTAGGAGCGGCCACAGCCGCGAACGGCCCCTTACACGGAGCGTTTGAGCAATGGAGGGATCTCGTCGATGGACTCACCGTCGCGTCGCAATGCTTCTGCCAGCGGCAACAGTGCAGGACCCAGTTGCGGGGTGACCTCTTCCGGGCGCAGTGGCTCGTTGCACTCGCTGCAGGTGAGCACGGCGTGGGTTTTGTGGCCGCAGGTACGATGCACATACTCCAGCGGTGCGCCTTCACCCCCATCCATCCATTCGTCACCCCAGCGCGCCAAAGTCAGCAATACCGGGTACAGACCCAGGCCCTTGCGGGTGAGCCTGTATTCGTGACGCAGGGGACGGTCGCTATAGGGCACCTTGACCAGGACGCCGGCATCCACCAGCTTGCCGAGGCGCTCGGAAAGACGGTGGCGGGTAATGCCCAGATTGCCCTGGAACTGGTCGAAGCGGCGGGTGCCGAGAAAGGCGTCGCGGATGATCAGCATGGTCCAGCGCTCGCCCACGACAGACAGGGCCCGGGCTACTGAACAGGTTTGTTTGTCAATTTCGTCCCAGCGCATTGCGTCATCTCAGCGTACGTCCGCTGCCAATGTAGCACACTCATTCGGTAATGGAATGGCGAGCACTCACACGATCATGCACAGATGGTGGAGCCATCGTCAGAGACGGCATAAAACAGGCAATCGGAGTGTGCGATGGCGGCATTGTTGGTAATCATGAACAGCTTCAGCGGCTGCGCCGGGTACATCTCGCCATTCTCGATGCGCACCAGTTGCGTCACCGCGCAGCGTCCACCGGCGTCCAGGGCGCTGAACAACTGCTTCTCGGGTGCGCGGGCCCAGCCCAGGAGTGTGTCGGGCTTCACGCCACCGAAATTGTGGTGCTCAATGTCGGGCTTGAGGGTGATGTCGTAGTTGTCGCAGGGCTCTTCCGCGTAGGTCAGGGTGACATTGTCATTGAGCTCCAGGCGAATCGGGTCGCGCAACAGTTCCAGGCCCCAGTCGGTATCACCCGGGCTGAGCACCACCTCGGTCTGGAAATACCGGCACATACCCTCGAAGGCCAGTTCATGGGCTTCGTCATCCAGGCGGCCACCTACCTCCACTGTCACCGTGGGGCAATCCGCCTCGCTGCGCTCCATGAGTGCCCCGAGACCGAGATTGGAGATAATCAGGCGCTGGGTGAACAGTGACACCAGGGCATCGTGCTGGCGATCCATATACGTGCACACTCCGAAGGCGGGCCCGGAGCCGGAGGTATTATGCATATCGACCACCGCCTCGGGACGGTGCAGATTGAGAATTTCCAGTATCTCCTCTGCCAGGATACCCTGGGCATCGTCGAAAGGCGGACGGAAACAGCGATTCAGGTCCCGCGCCCGCGGCAGCATGCGGTGGCTGAAAACAGGGGGTTCCAGCGCGGCGCCAACCGAGGCCACGATACAGACGATATTGATCGCCGGCCGGCGGCCGCTTTTCAGCCAGCGGTAAAGTGCAATCGTGCCCGAGGGTTCATTGCCATGTAGCAGGGTCACCAGGGCGCGTGTTCGGGACGGGTCATCACCGGTGAGCAGGAAGCAGGTGGGCCCATCCATCCAGTGCAGAAATTCCTCGATGTTGTAGCCGAGGTCTTTGGGGTCGGGATCGCGTACAAACTTGAATCGTCTCATACAGGCCACCGGGCCACAGGCAGGTTCTGCGCACTGAGGCCGATAAAGTTCTCCAGTAGTTCGTGCATAGCCCTGTCTGCGGGCATCTGCTGTTTCAATTTCTGCAACTTGCGCTGCTGCCAAACGGCCCCCGTCTGCCTGTTCTGCAGGCGTTCTTCGATAACGCCGAGGTAACGATCTATCTCCGCTGCGCTGATTCCTATTGTACCCAGGCCAACGCGGGCCACCGGCAACATGCGTGCAATCACCTCGGTAATCGGCTGTTCCCGGTAACCGGACTGGTCCAGTTCCGGCCATACCAGTCGCGCATCGAGACCGTGCTGTGCCGCCCGATAGAAATTGTACTCGGCATTGCGAAACGGAATAGCCGGCAGCAGGTGCGCCAGCTGGGAACGAATTCCCTCGGCGGCGCCGATCAGGAAAGCGGCATTGGCGACCATGTCTACCGCCGTGGGTCCTGCCGGCAGGGCGCGCATTTCAATACGCAGGTGTCCGCCGTCCGCGTCATCGTAAATGGGCCGGTTCCAAAGCCACACCGTGCTCTGGTGCAGGCGCAGCTCGGCCAGTGACGGCACCCTGCCCGCGGCCATATCCTCTGCGGCGGTGCTGCCGTCACGCAGCGGCAGCAACGGCGGGTAAATGCGCACCACCTCGCGGAACAGTTCCTCGGCGCCGCACCGCGCCCAACCCTGGCCGAAGTTGACCCGCGCCGGCTCGTTCCAGCCGTAAGGGTCAAGGTGGCGGGTATCAATAGACTGCTTGAACAGCGGGATACGGGTCTCGTGCCAGAGCGAGTGACCGAACAGCCCCGGCGAATTGGCGGCCAGCGCAACCGCCAGCGGCGTCATCAACTGAATAGCGTTGAAGGTATCGGCGAAGGCGCTGGGGGTAACCCGGTAGTGCACCTGGAAAGAGGTATTGGCACCCTCCAGGGTGATGTCCTGCATGGCCAGCTTGAGCGGCTCAGTGCCGTTGATATCTATCTGGAAACGGTCGCCGCGACGCTCGATCAACTGTCGCACCAGCGCGTGGTAGCGGCGCCGGTCGGTAATGCAGTGCGAGCCGAAATCCGTCTCGCGCAGGGTCGGCAGTATGCCGATGGGCACAATGCGACCGCCGTGCGCGGCGGCTACCGGCGCCAGCCGCTCAAGGCTGTCGATAATCGCCTTCTCGGTGCACCGGAAGGGGTCATCGCTGAGGGCAAAGGGCGGGAGATTGTACTCCAGGTTATAACGATTCAACTCGAGGGTCAGCGTGGGATCAGCGGCGGCCTCGAGTATCTCCTGGTTGGCATAGAGCGGGTAGCCGTCGCCATCGACGATATACATCTCCAGCTCCGCACCCAGCGACGCCGGGCCCTCGCCGAAGCCGGGACGCTGCAACAGTTCGCCCAGCGCCTCGATGTTATCTTCCAGGCAAGCGCGAAACGCCAGGAAATCCTGGTCGCTAAACTCGATGTGATCTATCTCAATACCCATAGCAGGCCATTGTGACTTTCCTCGTGGGTATTGTTATTGATCTGGATCGACTAAACGATTACTGATCGATGGCGATGGTCAGGTGGACCGTGACCCGATACCGATTCTCACCGGCCGCCACCGGCACCGAATCAGCTGCCGCTGCCGATGCCATCATACGCTCCGCGCGGTAGGGCTGCGGATTGTAGCTCTCTTCGGAAATCGACAGGATGTCACCGAGGTCCACATCGGCTGCCTCAGCCAGCGTCTCGGCCCTGGCCAGGGCATCTTTCACTGCCGCAGCGCGCGCCTTGGCCAGCACCTCTTCAGGGTCTTCATTGGTGAACTGGATGTTACCACCCTCATTCACGCCCAGGGTCACGGACTGGTCAAGCAGTTTGCCCACGTCATCGAGATCGCGCACACGCACGGTGAGGCTGTTGCGCACCACGTAACCGACGATTTCCGGTGGTTTTTCATTGCGCGGCTTGGGATATACGTACCGCGGCTGGATGGAAAAGTTCGAGGTCTGCAGGTCGCGTTCCGCCACGCCCTGCTTGCGCATCGCGCGAATCACCTCGGTCATGGCCGCGGAATTGGCGTCCAGCGCCTCACGCGCTGTCTTCGCCTCGCGAGTAACGGTCAGTTGCATGATCGCCATGTCGGGCGCCATGGCCCGCTCCGCCTCACCACTGACGCGGATCTGGGCCTCGGCTTCATCGGCACTGGCAACAGCTGGTGCAAGTATTATCGCGAGCATCGCGGCAAGCAGCCCCGCCCTGGTTGAAA
The DNA here is from genome assembly GCF_008370495.1 of Pseudohalioglobus sediminis. Lineage (GTDB taxonomy): Bacteria > Pseudomonadota > Gammaproteobacteria > Pseudomonadales > Halieaceae > Halioglobus. Next base: position 347,867 of record NZ_VTUX01000001.1, read on the forward strand.
ACATTGTATTCATGGTCTCTGACTCCCTTGTGTATCCGATTGCCCGGCGAACACCAGGCGTACCGCGGGGGACAAGTCCTCGCCTCCCGCATCCGCGTATGCCGACAATTGTTCACGCATGGCCCTGGTCCAGAATTTTTCCAGGTGCTCAGCCGTGCACTGCGCCGCACGGCTTAGATCGCGCTGCTCGCCGAAGTTCAGTGCGATCTGGTTTGCCATCTTTACCAGGTGATCGATCTGTTGGCCGCTCATTTTGCCTCGCTAACGCACGCGATGTTCGCCACAGTAAATCACCTGCCGACCGCGTTGTACAAACCCGACCAGGCTCATGCCCGCCTGTTGCGCCTGCGCTACGGCCAGCGAGGTGGGCGCCGAAACCGCGGCCAGCAGCGCCACGTTACAGGCTGCCGCCTTGGCCACCATTTCATAGCCGATGCGGCTGGTAAGCAGGATAAAACCGCTGTCGCTTGCGCGCAACGCCAGCGCACCGAGCAATTTGTCCAGCGCATTGTGGCGCCCCACGTCTTCCCGGACCAGCAGGATATCTCCCTGTGCACTGCACCAGGCGGCCGCGTGCACACCGCCGGTGCGGCGTTTCAGCTCCTGCGTTGCCGCAAGCCCATCCAGTGCAGCCTGTATTGCCTCATGCGTCGTTTGCACTTCCGCGCTGACGCTGTGAGGTGGGTAAACCGCCTGTTCCAGCGACTCGACACCGCAGAGACCGCAGCCACTGCGCCCGGTGAGCTGGCGGCGGCGGTGTTTCAGCGCGGCGAACGGTTCACCGGTAATCTGCATGGCCACCTCGACACCCTGTTCGCGTGTCGCCACCTGCAGGTCCAGCAACTGGTCGCTGTCGCGCAAGATACCCTCGGACAGGCTGAAACCCAAGGCGAGGTCTTCAAGGTCCATCGGCGTGGCCATCATGACCGCGTGCGACACACCGTTGTAGACCAGCGCCACCGGGCTTTCCACCACCACATCGTCACTGTCCTCGACGCCCTCCCCCGCGCACCAGACACGGCGCGGCAGCGTCACTGTTCCGTCAGGCATCAGTACGCGCGCGCTCAAGCAGGTCCCGCTGCTTGCGATCGAACTGCTGCTGCCGCGCCTGCCATGCGGACGGTGCGCTGACGCGACTTACCTGCACCGCAGTGACCTTGTACTCCGGGCAGTTGGTGGCCCAGTCAGAGTTATCCGTGGTGACCACGTTGGCCCCGGACACCGGATGGTGAAACGTGGTGTATACGACACCCGGTTTCACCCGGGTAGTGAGGGTGGCACGCAGCACCGTATTGCCGACGCGGCTCTGGATGCCGACCCAGTCGCCCTCGCTGACGCCACGCTCCTGGGCATCGTGCGGATGTATCTCCAGCGTGTCCTCGCTGTGCCAGGCGCTGTTGTCGGTGCGACGGGTCTGCGCACCGACATTGTACTGGCTGAGAATCCGCCCGGTCGTCAGCAGCAGCGGGAAACGGCGGTTGGCGCGTTCATCCGTGGCCACAAAATCAGTAATCGCAAAGTAACCCTTGCCGCGCACAAATTCGTCCCTGTGCATGGTCGGGGTGCCCTCGGGGGCGCTTTCATTGCATGGCCACTGCAGGCTGCCTTTCTCGTCGAGCAGGGCATAGCTGACGCCGCTGAACGTTGGCGTCAGGCTCGCGATCTCGTCCATGATCTGCGAGGGGTGCGCATAATCCATATCGCAACCGAGTGCTGCGGCAAACGCCTGCGTCACCTCCCAGTCGGCTTTGCCGGATAACGGCGGCATGACCTTGCGCACCCGGGAAATGCGGCGCTCGGCGTTGGTAAACGTGCCATCCTTTTCCAGGAAAGACGCCCCGGGCAGGAACACGTGTGCGAACTTGGCGGTTTCGTTGAGGAAGATGTCCTGTACCACCAGGCATTCCAGCGCCGACAGCGCCGCCTCGATGTGCTGCGTATTCGGATCGGACTGGGCAACGTCTTCGCCCTGGCAGTACAGCCCGCGAAACTGCCCGTCCAGTGCCGCGTCGAACATGTTGGGTATGCGCATGCCCGGCTCGGGATCCAGCTGCACCTGCCAGGCCGCCTCGAACTGGCCGCGGGTGGCCGCATCTGAAAGATGCCGGTAGCCGGGCAGTTCGTGGGGGAAGGAGCCCATGTCGCAGGAACCCTGCACGTTGTTCTGCCCGCGCATGGGGTTCACCCCCACACCCTCGCGACCGATATTGCCGGTGAGCATGGCCAGGTTGGCAATGGCCATCACCGCGGTGGAGCCCTGGCTGTGTTCGGTCACCCCGAGCCCGTAGTAGATTGCCGCGTTGCCGCCGCTGGCATAGAGCCGCGCGGCCGCGCGCAGGCTTTCCGGGTCCACTCCCGTTGCTGCCGCCAGCGCCTCCGGCGCGTTGTGCTCCGCACTGACAAACTCAAGCCAGGAGGCGAAGGACTCACGGTCACAGCGCTGTGCAATGAACCCGGCGTCGTGAAGCGCTTCGGTGGCGATAACGTGTGCCATGGCATTCAGTACCGCCACGTTGGCGCCAGGATTCACCGGCAGGTGGTAATCGGCACGAATATGCGGCGCATCCACCAGCTCGATCTCACGCGGGTCGATCACAATCAACCTGGCGCCCTCACGCAGGCGGCGCTTGAGGCGTGAACCGAACACCGGGTGGGCTTCGGTCGGATTGGCGCCGATCACCATGATCACGTCGGCGCTGTCGACCGAGGTGAAGGCCTGGGTGCCGGCCGATTCGCCCAGGGTGGTTTTCAGGCCGAAACCAGTGGGTGAATGGCAGACGCGGGCACAGGTATCGATATTGTTGTTACCGAAGCCGGCGCGCACCAGTTTCTGTACCAGGTAGACTTCCTCATTGGTGCAGCGACTGGAACTGATGGCGCCGATACTGTTGCGGCCGTGCCGCTCCTGGATCTCACGAAAACGGCGCGCGGCAAACTGCAGTGCCTCGTCCCAGCTGACCTCGCGCCAGGGCTGCTCGATACTGTCGCGAACCATCGGCGTGGTAATGCGATCCGGGTGGGTGGCGTAGCCGAAGGCAAAGCGCCCCTTTACGCAGGCGTGGCCCTCATTGGCCCTGCCATCTTTCCAGGGCGTCATGCGCACCACGGTATTACCGCGCAACTCGGCGCGGAAGCCACAGCCAACACCGCAATAGGCGCAGGTGGTAATGGCCGTGTGCTCGGGGATGCCCTGCTCGATGATACTGTTCTCGGTTAGCGTGGCGGTGGGACAGGCGTTCACGCAGGCGCCGCAGGAGACACAATCGGAGCCGAGAAAGTCGGTCGCACCCACGCTGACCCGAGAGTCAAAACCGCGGCCCTCGATGGTCAGGGCAAAAGTGCCCTGGACCTCTTCACAGGCACGCACGCAGCGTGAGCAGACAATGCACTTGGCGGGATCAAAGGTGAAATACGGGTTGCTCTGGTCCTTTTCTGCCTCCAGGTGGTTGGCGCCTGCAAAGCCGTAGCGCACCGCGCGCAGGCCCACTTCCCCTGCCGTATCCTGTAGCTCGCAATCACCATTGGTGGGGCAGGTCAGGCAGTCCAGCGGATGGTCGGAGATATACAGCTCCATTACCCCACGGCGCAACTTTGCCAGCGCGGGTGTTTGTGTTTGCACCTGCATGCCGGGTTCCACCGGCGTGGTGCAGGAGGCGGGATAACCCCTGCGCCCGGCAATCTCCACCAGGCAGACACGGCAGGAGCCAAATGCCTCCAGTGAATCAGAGGCACACAGTTTCGGCACCTTGACGCCTGCCAGTGCCGCCGCGCGCATGACCGAGGTGCCCGCGGGCACTTCGATATCGATGCCATCGATTTGCAGCGCTACCGCCTCACCGCCGCTGGCGGCCGGCGTGCCGTAATCTCTTTGCGGTTCGTAGTACTGCACCATAAGCGTGCCTATTGAAAATCTTCCGGGAAGTGCGCGATTGCGCTGCGCACCGGGTTTGGCGTAAGCCCGCCCATGGCGCACAGCGAGGCCGATGTCATGGTGTCACACAGGTCCTCGAGCAGGGCCAGATTCCTGGCGCCTTCTTCCCTGGCGATAATGCGGTCCAGTACTTCCACGCCACGCACCGAACCGACACGACAGGGCGTGCACTTGCCGCAGGATTCGGCTGCACAAAACGCCATGGCGAAGCGTGCCTGTGCGGCCATGTCCACAGTGTCATCGAACACCACCACCCCGCCGTGGCCCAGCATACCGCCCGCGGCGGCAAAGGCCTCGTAATCCAGCGGCGTATCCCACAGTGACTCGGGCAGGTAGGCGCCAAGCGGTCCGCCCACCTGGATGGCGCGCATCGGCCGCCCCGAGCGGGTGCCACCGGCAAACGTATCCAGCACCTCGCGCAGGGTGCAGCCATAGGGCACTTCCACCAGCCCGCCATGGCGAACATTGCCCGCCAGCTGCAGGGTCAGCGTGCCACGGGAACGCCCGCTGCCCAGGCCCGCATAGGCCTCTGCGCCGTCAGCCATGATGCTGGCCACGGCGGCGAGGGTCAGCACGTTGTTGACCACGGTGGGCTGGCCGAACAGACCCTGGTGTGCAGGCAGCGGTGGCTTGGCGCGCACCACGCCGCGCTTGCCCTCGAGGCTGTCGAGCAGGGCCGTTTCCTCGCCACAGATATAGGCGCCTGCACCCAGGCGCAGTTCCAGGTGAAAGGCCCTGCCACTGTCGCAAATGTCCTGTCCCAGGTAACCGGCGGCCTCGGCCTTGGCGATAGCCGTGTGCATCACCTGCCAGGCATCGGGGTATTCCGAGCGCAGGTAGATATAACCGCGGTCTGCTCCCACCGCGACACCCGCGATGGCCATACCCTCGATCAACTGGTAGGGGTCCGACTCCATCAGCAGGCGGTCGGCAAAGGTTCCGGAATCGCCCTCATCGGCATTGCAGACAATATATTTCTGCCCGGCTTCCGCCTCCAGGACGGTGCGCCACTTCACCCCGGTGGGAAAGGCAGCACCGCCGCGACCGCGCAGCCCGGAGCGAGTCACCTCATCGACAATGTCCCCCGGCGACAGGTGCACCGCGTGCTCAAGCCCCTCGAAACCGTGCCGAGCCAGGTAGGACTCCAGGCAGAGCGGATCGTCGAGCCCGGCACGCATGAAGGTAACGCGCTGTTGCGCGGCGAACCACGGGTGTTGTTCAAGGGGACCCAGGTAGCGGTCATGGGTTGCATATTCGTGCGCTTCCAGCGCCAGGATGGCGGGCACATCGTCGGCGCAGAGCGGACCAAAGCCAACGCGCTTGCCGTCCTGCTCGATCTCCAGCAGCGGTTCCAGCCAGAACGCACCACGGGAGCCGTTGCGCACAATCTCGGCATGGTTGTGCTCCGCAACACCTGAGGCCAGGGCAGCGGCCACCGCATCTGCCCCCACCGCCCGCGCCGTGGCATCACGCGGTACGAAATAGCGCGTACTCATGCCGTGTCCTCCGCGCCCTGCCGCAGCGATGCGATCAGGCCGGCCAGGCCCTCGCGGTCGACGCGGGCATAGGTATCGTTGTCGAGTCGCACCGAGGGCGAGCAAGCGCAGTTGCCCAGGCAATATACGGATTCGAGGGTAATCACACCGTCAGCGGTGGTGTTGCCAAAATCCACCCCCAGCAGGTCCCGGGCACAGGCCTCCAGTTCCCTGCCACCGGTCGCCTGGCAGGACTCGGCCCGGCACACCTGCAGCGTGTGTCGGCCACCGGGTGCGGTGCGCAGGTCATGGTAAAAGCTGATTACCCCGTGCACTTCGGCCGCGGAACAGTTCATCACCCGGGCAATTGCCGGCACAGCCTCGCCGGGGATGTAACCCAGGTCTTCCTGTATCGCCTGCAGCAGCGGCAGCAGGCCACCCGGGGTATCCTGGTACTGGCACAGCAGTTGCGCGAGCAGGCGTTCGGTGTCCAAAGCGTGTTCTCTTATTCTGCTTCTACCCGCCAAGTATGGCCCAAGGCGCGCCCGCCGTCAGCCCGGACCGGGCTCGCGTCACAAATTCGCGGCATGAAAAGCGATATGTTCGCCGATGAAGCTGGCAATGAAAAAATAGCTGTGGTCGTAACCGGTTTGCATACGCAGCTGCAGCGGGTAACCGGAACTGTCCGCGGCCTGCTGCAGCAAGTGCGGCTTCAGTTGCTCGTCGAGGAAATCGTCGGCATCTCCCTGGTCCACCAGCAGCGGCAGTTGTTCCGTGTCACGGCCCAGCAGCACACTGCTGTCATAGTTCTCCCACTCCCGGATTTCGTCACCCAGATAGGCCGCGAGCGCCTTGCGGCCCCAGGGGCAGCGCATGGGTGAAGAGATCGGTGCGAAAGCCGAGACCGAGCGAAAGCGGCCCGAGGCGGTAAGGGCGATGGTAATGGCGCCGTGTCCGCCCATGGAGTGTCCGGAGATGGCCGCCCGCGCGCTGTCTACCGGGAAATTGGCACCCACCAGGGTGAACAATTCGCTGACCACGTAATCGCGCATATTGTAGTGCGCCGCCCAGGGCTCCTGGGTCGCGTTCACGTAAAAGCCGGCACCGAGGCCAAAGTCCCAGGCGCCCTCAGGGTCGTCGGGTACCCCCTCTCCTCGTGGGCTGGTATCGGGGGCCACGATGGCCAGGCCGTGCTCCGCGGCATAGCGCTGGGCGCCGGCCTTGGTGACAAAGTTCTCGTCGGTGCAGGTCAGCCCGGACAGCCAGTACAGCACCGGCACCCGGCCGCGCTCGGCCTGCGGCGGCAGGTAAATGGAGAAGTTCATGTCACAGCCCAGGGCCGACGAGCTATGGCTGTAACGCAACTGGCGGCCGCCGAAGCAACGATTCTCTGCAATTTTTTGCATCAGTACAGCACCACCGAACGGATACTCTCACCCGCATGCATCAGGTCGAAGGCCTTGTTGATGTCGTCCAGCGGCATGGTGTGGGTAATCAGGTCGTCAATATTGATGCGGCCATCCATGTACCAGTCGACTATCCTAGGCACATCAGTGCGGCCGCGAGCGCCGCCGAAGGCAGTGCCCTTCCAGCTGCGCCCGGTCACCAGCTGGAACGGCCGCGTGGCAATTTCCTGACCGGCGCCGGCCACACCGATAATGCAGCTCTCGCCCCAGCCCTTGTGACAGGCTTCCAGGGCCTGGCGCATGGTATTGACGTTGCCAATGCACTCGAAGGTGTAATCGAGGCCACCGCCGGTGATTTCCACCAGGTGGCCCACCACGTCGTCCACATCATTCGGGTTGACGAAGTCGGTCATGCCAAACTGGCGCGCCAGCGGCACCTTGTCGGCATTGATATCAACACCGATGATGCGTGAAGCGCCCACCATCTTCGCACCCTGGATCACGTTGAGACCGATACCGCCAAGCCCCCACACCGCCACGGTAGAGCCCGGCTCGACTTTCATGGTGAATGCCACCGCGCCAATGCCGGTGGTGACGCCGCAGCCGATGTAGCAGATCTTGTCGAAGGGCGCGTCTTTTCGCACCCTGGCCAGGGCAATCTCCGGCATGACCGTATAGTTGGAGAAGGTGGAGCAGCCCATGTAGTGCAGGATGGGCTTGCCATCGAGGGAGAAGCGGCTGGAGCCATCGGGCATCACGCCCTGCCCCTGGGTTTCGCGGATGGACTGGCACAGGTTGGTCTTGGGGTGCAGGCAGAAATCACATTCACGACACTCCGGTGTATACAGCGGGATTACATGGTCCCCGGGTTGAAGGCTGGTGACCCCGGGGCCAACCTCAACCACCACACCCGCGCCTTCGTGGCCGAGGATCGCCGGGAAGGCACCTTCCGGGTCATCACCGGACAGGGTGAAAGCATCGGTATGGCAAACCCCGGTGGCCTTGATTTCCACCAGCACCTCGCCGGCGCGGGGGCCATCCAGGTCCACCTCGACAATTTCCAGCGGTTTTCCCGCTTCAAAGGCTACCGCGGCGCGTGTTTTCATGGGCTGCTCCCTGTTTCCTTAAAGAGCAACAAGTCTACAAGCAAACCCGTCTCGTATGACAAGTCATATCCGATATTTTTGTTTCCCATAGTGTGACCAGCCGCAGCCCGCTGGCACTGTTGACGGTGGTATTTGCGGTTATACTCCCAGACCCCGACTGTTACGGAGACAAGACATGACCGAACTGGTCACTATCGACATTCACGATCACGTCGCCCATGTGCGCCTTAATCGGCCGGAAAAAATGAACGCCCTGAACTGGGACATGTTCGATGCCATCAACGCCGCCGGCGATGCGGTGAGCCAGGACAAATCCATTCGCGCGGTAGTGCTGTCCGGCGAAGGCCGCGGTTTTTGCGCCGGGCTCGATCTGGAAAACTTTGCCGGCGGACTGGGCAAGGACCCCTTCGGCGAGGGGCGCGGCGGCTTCTGGCCAAATTATTACCAGCAGCCCGCCTACGTGTGGAGGCAGGTGCCCGTGCCGGTCATTTGCGCCATTCACGGCGTCGCCTACGGCGGCGGTTTCCAGATCGCCATGGGTGCCGATATCCGTATCGCCCACCCGCAGAGCAAGCTCTCGGTGATGGAGATCAAGTGGGGCCTGATTCCCGACATGTCCGCGTCGCAGACACTGCGCGACCTGGTACGTCTGGATGTGGCCAAGGAACTCACCTTCAGCGGCCGTGTCGTGGAAGCGGCAGAAGCCCTGTCGCTGGGCCTGCTCACCCGGGTGGATGAAGACCCGGTCACCGCCGCCCTGGACATGGCCCGGGACATTGCCGGGCGCAACCCCGACGCTATCACCCTCGGCAAGTACCTGCTCGACAACGCCTGGCACGGCGACGACGAAGCAGGCCTGCGCCTGGAGGAAGTCCTGCAGGCAAGGATTATCGGCAAGAACAACCAGATGGAGGCGGTCATGTCCGCCATGGAAAAACGCGAGGCCAACTATACGCCCCGTGCGATCGACACTTTCAATGACCTCAAGGATATCGGCTGATGACGGACAACAGTTACCAACCACCCAGGGTCTGGACCTGGGAACCCGACGCAGACAACGGCGGACGCTTCGCCAGCATCAACCGCCCGGTTGCCGGCGCCACCCATGACAAGCCCCGCCCGGTGGGCAAACACCCCCTGCAACTGTATTCGCTGGCCACCCCCAACGGGATCAAGGTCACCGTGCTGCTGGAGGAATTGCTGGCTCTGGGATTCGAGGGCGCGGAGTACGATGCGTACCTGATCAACATCCTGGAAGGCGACCAGTTCAGCAGCGGTTTTGTCGAGGCCAACCCCAACTCCAAGATTCCCGCGCTGGTGGACCATAGCACCAACCCGCCTACGCGGGTGTTCGAGTCCGGCGCGATCCTGCTGTACCTGGCGGAGAAATTCGGTGCCTTCCTGCCCACTGACGCCAGCCGCGCCGAGTGCCTGTCCTGGCTGTTCTGGCAGATGGGCAGCGCCCCCTATCTCGGCGGCGGTTTCGGCCACTTCTACGCGTACGCGCCGGAGAAGTGGGAATACCCTATCAACCGTTTCACCATGGAAGTGAAGCGCCAACTGGACGTGCTGGACAAGCGCCTCGCCGAGGTCCAATGGCTGGCGGGCGATGACTACACCATTGCCGATATGGCCAACTGGCCCTGGTATGGCGTGCTGGTGACCGGTGAGACCTACAACGCCCAGGAATTTCTCGATGTGCAGTCCTACCAGCATGTACTGCGCTGGGCGCGGGACGTGGAGGCAAGGCCCGCCGTGCAGCGCGGCCAGCGGGTCAACCGCGTCTGGGGCGAAGAAGCGGATCGCGTGCCGGAGCGCCACGACGCCAGCGATCTGGACTGAGCCTGCTGCGCGTATAAACCCGTATGGAATCCACTGAGCCGGTAAAGCAGCAGAAGCGTATGGGGCTGGGCATGATGGTGCTGGCCTGGCTTACACTGCTCGGCCTGGGCGCGCTGTTCTTCGGTGACGTACTGGAGCGCCAGTTCAATCCCAACCAGCAACTGGAAACGCGGCTTGCAGCCGACGGCGTGCGCGAGGTGGTGCTGCAGCGCAACCGCTTTGGCCACTATGTCACCAGCGGTGAAATCAACGGCAAGCCGGTCACCTTCATGCTGGACACGGGGGCTACCGGCGTTGCCATACCCGACGCGGTGGCGAAGCGACTGGGTGTGCCCCGGGGGCGCCCGTATCGCACCCAGACCGCCAACGGCACCGCTGTAAGCTATGCCGCGGTACTGGACTCCGTGGCCGTAGGCGATATCGAGCTCAACAACGTCAGCGCTGGCATCGCACCGGGCATGGGTATCGACCAGGTACTGCTGGGCATGTCCTTCCTAAAGCACATCGAGTTCACCCAGCGTGGCGATACGCTGATCCTGCGCCAGTTGTTACCGGCTTCCTGAGCACCAGGCGTCAACGTCACGCCTGCCCTTCCATGCCCGCCAGCGCCGCCACCGCGTCAGCAATAGCGCGGTAGTCTGTCGCAGCCACTGGCGCCCCCCCCACCTGCTGCTGCAACCAGGCCAGCGACACGGCGGGAATCGTCAGCAGGTCCTGGGGATCGCGAATGCCGAGCTCGTCGTCTGCAGTGACGTCCTGTTCCACGGAAAAACCGGCCCGCTGCTCAAAACGCTCAACCTCGCCGGGCCTGATCACCACCAGCTGCCGATACAGCTCGCTGTGAAAGCGCAGCGGCGGGCCAGGCAGCGCCTTCAGCCGGCGCACCACGGCCTTGTCCTGCGCACAGGGCGTGGTGTAGTAGCGACGGTAAACGTAGAGCAACTGGATCGCATGCAGTGACAGGCTGACATTCACCGGCCGGGCCGGCTGCGCCTGCGGGGCGGTAACGCCAAGCTGTGCCAGGAAATCCAGCACCACGTCTCCTTGCGGAAACAGCGCCTCGTCATACTTGTATGAAATCACCTGCTCCGCGCCGAAAACCGCATCCTGCAGTTCGATGGTGCGACAATAGGCCAGGCGATAGGTCTGCATGAGTGAGGCCGCGGTGTGCTTGAGCTTTTCCTGGAAAGCACTTTCCATTCTCGCCTTCAGCGGGCGAAAGTACTGGTGCAGGGAAATGTCATCAAAGTGCGGGGCCAGCACATCGCGCAGGGACTGCAGTTCTTCACTATTGAAGGTGCCGATTGACTCGGCAGACAGGATCGTCAACGGGGCTGTGACCGCGCTGGCCAGTTTGGTCAACTGCGCTTGTGCGCGCCGCCGCTTGACTTCGACCTCGTCGGCAGTGAGTTGCCGGTGGCGGAAGGCCGGCAATTCGGCGACGTCCTGCTTGAACGCCTGCAGCATCCACAGGGAGGAATTGGGGCGCTCCGCCCGGCAAAGGTAAGCCAGCCCCTCGATCTCATGTTGCCGCTCGAACAGATAGCGCTGGATGGCGGACGAACCGGTCTTGTGACTACCGGCATGAATGACAATGCGTTTACGGAGCATGCCTAGCCCGCAACACGCGCGATATACATGCCGTAGCCATAGTACGACTGGTGCGCGCGGTACAAGGCAATTTCTTCCTGCTCCGCGGCTACCAGGTTGCGCGCCGCGGGATCATTTTCATGCCGCGCCAGGAAAGCGGGAAACGCCTCCTGCAGGGGCAGGTAATAGTTTTCCAGCCAACAGTCCGCAGGCAGGGAAAAATACGCCTGCAGGTCGTAGCCGTTCGCCTCGAGTTGCGCCAGCTTCGCGCCGGCACTGGCTATTTCGGGATAGGCATCGAGCCAGTAGCGCTCCAGGGCCTCTGGGCGCGAGCCGGTCAGCCAGGTGATCTCCGATACCACCAGCGTCCCACCCGGCTTGAGGAAGCGGCGCCAGGCCCTGATGCCGTCGACAAAACCCATGTTATAAATCGCACCCTCGGACCAGATCAGGTCGAACTCGGCATCGGCGAAGGGCAGCGACTCCATGGCACACACCAACGGGTGCACACGCTCTGACAGGCTCTGCTCGCGCGCTGCGGCGTCAAGTTGACCGATAAACTCAGCAGCAAAATCCACCGCCGTCACATCAGCCCCGAACTGCGCCGCCAGCTGCAGGGCGGCAGCACCGGTGCCGCAGCCGATATCGGCAACGCGCAAGCCGCGCGCCGTGTCCAGGCCGGCAAGCGTCATGGCCCGGGCCGTTACCGCGGCGCTGCCTGGCCCCTGGCGGTGCTGGTGCCGGTGCAGATCAATAAGCAGGGCCAGGTCATCCATGCGGTACCTCCAGGTTGTTGCATACACAGCCACACAGTGTTCTCGGCGCACAGTCTAACATCAGCCCGTCGCGAGTTTATAAGCTATGCTGTGTAGCAAGGACCACCGGGCCAGGGCGACCACCGCATCAGCGCGAGCTGCCCTGGCCAGCAATAGGAGAGCAGATGCAATACCTGAGAACACCGGACCAGCGTTTCGAAGGCCTGAAAGACTACACCTTCAATCCCCACTACCTGCAGGTCAGCGATACCGAAGACGGCGAGTTGCGCGTGCACTACCTGGATGAGGGCCCGCGTGATGCCGACCCCGTATTGCTGCTGCATGGCGAGCCATCCTGGAGCTACCTGTACCGCAAGATGATCCCGCCCCTGGTCGCTGCCGGCCACCGGGTGATAGCCCCCGACCTGGTGGGCTTTGGCCGCTCCGATAAACCCACCCGGCGCGAGGACTACACCTACCAGCGCCACGTCGACTGGATGCAGTCAGTGCTCGATCAGCTGCAGTTGCAACACATCACCCTGTTCTGCCAGGACTGGGGTGGCTTGATCGGCCTGCGCCTGGTGGCGGAAAACCCGGCTCGTTTCGCGCGCGTGGTGGCGGGAAACACCATGCTGCCAACCGGTGATCACGACCTGGGCCAGGCATTCCTTGACTGGCGTGACTTCTCGCAACGCGTTGACACCTTCCCGGTGAGCACGATCATCGATGGTGCCACTACCACTGCGTTAAGTGCAGAGACCCTGCACGCCTATGATGCGCCTTTTCCCGATGAAACCTACAAAGAAGGCGCCCGGCAGTTTCCCATGCTGGTGCCCGCCACAGTGGATGATCCGGCCTGCGCGCAAAACCGCGCTGCCTGGGAGGTGCTGAAGCAATGGCAGAAGCCATTCCTGACCAGTTTCAGCGACTCGGACCCGGTGACCGCCGGCGCCGAGACGGTAATGCAGAAACTGATCCCCGGCTGCGAGGGCCAGCCCCATATCACCATCGAAAACGGTGGCCACTTCCTGCAGGAGGACCAGGGCGAGGTACTGGCGGACGTGATCAACCGCTTCATCGCCGACAACCCGCGGTAAGCGCAGCCCGCCGTCAGAACCAGTCGTTGTGCATGCCCAGGCAAGTGTCGTCCAGGCGCCGCAGCAGCTGCGCCCAGACTTCCGTCTCGGGCAGCTCATAGCGGAAGAAGTAACGCATCGCCTGCAGCTTGCCGCGATAGAACGCCGCGTCAGCATCGTGCGGCGAGTTCGCCAGCGCCTCTGCCGCCACTATTGCCTGCTTCAACCACATCCAGGCAATAACCACATGCCCGAACATGTCCAGGTACTTGACCGAGTTGGCCAACACCAGGTCGATATCCTGCTCCAGCATGCTGCCCAGCAGAAACTCGGTGGTGCTGTTGAGTGTGTCCACGGATGCCTGTAGTTCACCGGCAAATGCGGACAGTTCCGCGACCTGCTGCGCCCGGGAGATGGTCTCGCCAATAGCCTGCAAACAGGCGCGGTAGCCGGCGAGCTTGTTCTGCGGCACCTTGCGCGCCAGCAGGTCCAGGGACTGTATACCGGTAGTGCCCTCGTGGATGGGGTTGAGGCGGTTGTCCCGGTACATCAGCTCCACCGGGTGCTCATTGACATAGCCGGAGCCGCCGAGCACCTGGATCGCATAGTAGTTCGCTTTCGGGCCATACTCCGAGGGCCAGGACTTGATGATCGGTGTCAGGAAGTCCAGCAATTCATGCGCCGTTGCGCGCTCCGCTTCCGTGGGCGCGGTGCGCTCATCGTCCGCCAGCTGCGTACCCAGCAGGCACAAGGCATACGCCCCCTCGGCATAGGCCTTCTGCGCCAGCAGCATGCGCTTCACATCCGCGTGCTCGATGATGTTCACCGGCGGCGACAGGGGATCCTTGGAGGAAGGCAGCCGGCCCTGCGGGCGCTCCTTCGCGTAGTCCAGTGAATACTGGTAACCGCAAAGTGCAGTGGTTGCCGCCATGGTTCCCACCATGATGCGCGCCTCGTTCATCATGTGGAACATGTACATGAGGCCACGGTTTTCCTCTCCCACCAGGTAGCCCACGGCGCCGTCCTTTTCGCCAAAGTTGAGCGCCGTGGAGGTTTGCCCGCGCCCGCCCATCTTGTGAAACAGGCCGGCGAGTTGCACGTCGTTGCGCGCGCCCAGGCTGCCATCTTCGTTGACCAGGAACTTGGGCACGATAAACAGCGAGATACCCTTGACGCCCTTTGGCGCGCCTTTCACCCGCGCCAGCACCAGGTGCACGATGTTCTCACTGAGCTCGTGGTCACCGCCGGAAATCCATATCTTGTTGCCGGTGATACGGTAAGTGCCGTCTGCCTGCGGCACCGCGCTGGTGGTCAGGTCAGCCAGGCTGGAACCCGCGCCCGGCTCACTCATGGCCATGGTGCCGGCGAAGCGCCCGGTGCGCTGCGGCTCGACCCAGGTACGGATCTGTTCTTCGCTGCCGTGGGCCTCGATCAGGTTGGCATTGGCGTTGGTCAGGCCGATATAGCCCATGGTGGTGCTGCCCGCGGCATTCAGGTAGGCAAACACGGCGGACGTGGCCAGTGCCGGCAACTGCATCCCACCCAACTCGTAATCTGCGCCCGGCGATGCCAGGCCGGCCTCGATCACCGCATCCAGTGCCTGCTGGATTTCCGGGATCATCTGTACCTTCTCACCATCGAAGGTAGGCTGGTGGGTGTCCACCTTCTGGCGGTAGGGCAGGAAATACTTTTCCGCAATGGCCTGCGACACATCCAGGGCCGCGTCGATGGTTTCGCGATTGTGGTCGCTGTAGCGTTCCCGGCTCAGGCATTGCTCCACGTCGAACAACTCATAGAGCATGAATTCCAGGTCACGGCGATCAAGCAGGGGGGCTGGCATGGCAACTCCTCAGTGGATAATTTAAAAGAAAAAAAGCGTGAGCGGGCGACCGGGGAGTCACCCGCTGTGGACACAGCGTCAGGTCGTCAGGATGACCTTACCGCGCGCCCTGCGCTCAATCAGGCAGTTGAAGGCATCCTCGTACTGCTCCAGCGGGAAACAGTCAGTGACCACCGGGTTGAGCTTGCCGGCCTCGAACAGCGCCCACAGTTCCTCGACGTTCTTCATCTGCACATCGGTTTCCTCGCCCGAGAATCGACCCCAGAAGACGCCGACGATAGAGCAACCCTTGAGCAGTGCCAGGTTGAGCGGAATCGAGGGGATCGGGCCGCTGGCAAAACCGATCACCAGGTAGCGTCCGTTCCAGGCCATGCTGCGCACGGCGGGTTCGGAGTAGTCACCACCTACCGGGTCGTAGATCACGTCCACGCCCTTGCCGTCTGTCAGTTCGCGCACCGCATCCTTGATCGAGACCTCGCTATAGTTGATCACCTCGTCTGCACCGAGCTGCTTGCACAGCGCCAGCTTCTCTTCCGAACTGGCCGCGGCGATCACCTTCGCACCCATCAGCTTGCCCAGTTCCACCGCTGTGGAGCCCACACCACCGGCCGCTCCCAACACGAGCAGGGTTTCTCCCTGCTGCAGATTGGCGCGCTGCTTGAGCGCATAGTAGGAGGTGAAGTAGGTGATGCTGACACCCGCGGCCTGCTCGAAACTCAGGGTGCCGGGCATGGGGAATACGGCAAATTCGTTGGCCAGTACTTTCTCGCTGAAGGCGCCGACGCCGGCGGCGACAATCACCCGGTCACCGGGCTGGTAGCGGGTCACCTTGGCACCGACTTCCGTGACCACGCCGGCGCACTCACCGCCGGGAATAAACGGCATCTCCGGCTGGTGCTGGTACTTGCCCTGTATCATCAGCACATCGGGAAAATTAAGACCGGCGGCCCTGACGTCCACCACCAGTTCGTGATCACCGGGATTGGGCTCCGGCCAGTCAGTGACCAGTTCCAGTTTGTCAGGCAGGCCCAGTTCCTTACATACAACTGCTTTCATTTCGCTTACTCCCCAGAATCAGGCTACTTCGAACAGGCCGGCCGCACCCATGCCACCGCCCACGCACATGGTGACCACCACGTACTTGACGCCGCGCCGCCGGCCCTCGATCAGGGCGTGGCCTATCATGCGCGAACCGCTCATGCCGTAGGGGTGGCCGATGGAAATCGCGCCGCCATTGACGTTGAGCTTGTCGTTGTCGATGCCCAGTCGATCCCGGCAGTAAAGCACCTGCACCGCGAACGCCTCGTTCAATTCCCAGAGGCCGATATCATCGACCTTCAGGCCATGCTGCTGCAGCAGTCTGGGCACAGCAAACACCGGGCCAATGCCCATTTCGTCCGGCTCGCACCCGGCGACCGCCATGCCGCGGTAGATACCGAGTGGCTCCAGCCCGCGCTGCTCCGCCAGTTTGGCATCCATCACCACCTGCGCCGCGGCGCCATCGGACAGCTGCGAGGCGTTACCCGCGGTGATAGTGCCGCCCTCTACCACCGTGCGCAGGCCGGCAAGGCCCTCAGCGGTGGTAGCGCGCATGCCCTCGTCGGCGCTCACGGTCACCTCCGCTGCGGATTGTTCGCCGGTCTCCTTGTCCCAGACGATACGCGAGCAGGTCACCGGCACCAGTTCATCGTCATAGCGGCCCGCCTCGTAAGCTGCCGCGGTGCGCTGCTGTGACTGCAGTCCGTACTCATCCATGGCTTCGCGGGTGATGCCATAGCGCTCCGCAACCACCTCAGCGGTCTGCAGCATGGGCATGTACACGTCGGGGTGCATGGCCAGCAGCGCGTCGTCTGCCGCCCGATGCAAGTTCATGTGTTCGTTCTGCACCAGGGAGATGGATTCGAGGCCGCCACCCACGACCACGCTCATGCCGTCGTCGATCACCTGCTTGGCCGCGGTCGCCACGGACATCAGCCCGGAAGAACACTGGCGATCTATACTCATGCCGGAAACGGTGACCGGCAGGCCGGCACGCAAGGCCACCTGGCGTGCGATATTGGAACCGGTCGCGCCCTGCTGCAGGGCACAGCCCATAATGACATCGTCCACTTCTGCCGGGTCGATGCCCGCGCGACGGACCGCCTCTGCTACAGCCGCAGCGCCGAGACTGGCGCCGCCCAGGTTATTGAAGCCGCCGCGGTAGGCCTTGCCGATGGGGGTGCGCGCCGTGGCGACGATGACTGCTTCTTTCATAGCTTTTCTCCGAATTCTCTTGCTGCTGTGCGTGGATTGTGCGCTTTGGCAGGCGTCACTTGTTGTCGATGCCCAACCCTTCCATGGCCTTGCCGGTCATTTTCACGGTCTGTTCAAAACCGGCCTCCGGCTGCCGTTCACCTTCCGGTGAACTGATTGCATCCCAGTGTGCGGCAATGCCTTCAGGGGTCTGCTCTTCTGGCGGCAGCCAGGCGCCGTCGGTTTCCACGATCTTGGCGACCGCATAGGCTCCGGCACCGGCGCAAATGATGGTCTTGTTGGGGGCGTCCTCACTCACCATGTACAACACGGCGGGGGTTACCGTCTCCGGGGTTAACAAGGCAAAGGCCTCTTCGGGTATCAGGCCCTCGGTCATGCGGGTGCCCGCGGTGGGGGCCAGCGCGTTAACGCGGATGTTGTACTTGGCGCCTTCCTGCACCAGCGTATTCATCAGCCCGATCACGCCCAGCTTGGCGCTGCCATAGTTGGTCTGGCCGAAGTTGCCGTACAGGCCCGAGGAGGAGGTGGTCACCACGATGCGGCCATAGGACTGCTCACGCATGATGTCCCAGCACGCCTTGGTGCAGTTCACCGTGCCCATCAGGTGCACATCGAGGACCAGCTTGAAGTCATCCAGTGAGCCCTTGGCAAAGCTCTTGTCGCGCAGGATACCGGCGTTATTCACCAGGATGTCCACCCTGCCCCACTTGTCCATCGCCTGCTGCACCATCGCTTCAACCTGGCCGTAGTCGGCGACGTTGGCGCCGTTGGCGATCGCCTCGCCCCCGGCAGCCTCGATTTCTGCAACCACAGCCTGCGCCGCTTCCGAGCCACCGCCGGAACCGTCTACATTGCCACCGAGGTCATTGACCACGACCCTGGCACCGCGTTTCGCCAGCTCGATGGCGTGGCAGCGCCCCAGACCCTGGCCGGAACCGGTAACGATAGCGACCTTGCCGTCATAACGAATAGACATGTTTTGTTACTCCTGTTGTCTGCATGCCGCCAGCCCGCTGTAGAGGGATCGCCAGACGGGTTGCGGCAGCAATGTAAGATTCATCGGTTTGGCACTGGCGCAGCTGACGCCAGCGGCATGGGCGGTATCAGCCGGTTACCACCATGGACAGCCACTCGGCGACCAGGGCGGGGGTCTGCTCGCCTTCGATTTCTACCGAGATACCCTGCTTGATAAGGAAACGGTTATCGTCCTTGGCGGTAACATCCAGCACCTCAACGTGTGCGCGCACGCGCTTGCCGGCGCGCACGGGCGCGAGGAATCGCACCTTGTCGAAGCCATAGTTGACACCCATCACCACGTTCTCGGGTGCCACACCGATACCCTCGACCATTTTCACCAACATGGACAGAGTGAGGAAGCCGTGGGCGATCGTGCCACCAAAAGGCGTCTGCTTTGCCTTTTCCTCATCGATATGGATGAACTGGTGATCCTCGGTGCAGTCAGCAAAGGTGTTGATACGCTCCTGATCCAGGACCACCCAGTCGCCGGGCGCAAACTTCTTGCCGATTTCGTTAACCAGTTCTTCCTTGGGGACTGTTCTGAGGGACATGCGCTGCTCCGTTGTTCTTTTCCAGGGGGACCACATCCTAGCAACTCGGCAGCGGCACATCTGTCACCTGGGCGACAGCTCCTCGCGGGCAGCGAGATCATGGGGCAGGCGCCGCGATGCCAGGTAATACAGCAGTATGGAAGGTGTACTCAACAGCGCGATCGCCAACATGGCATAGCGCAGGCTGTCCTCGCCATAATGCGGCTGCAGGGCATCACTCAGCAGCCCCGCGGTCAACGGCCCCAGACCCAGGCCGATCAGGTTGAGCACAAAAAACAGGATTGCCGACGCCTGTGCGCGCATGGCCGGGGGAACAATGCCGTGGGCGATCGCCAGTGCCGGACCGAGGTAGGTATTCATGGCGATACTCAGGAAAAAGGAAAACCCGAGCACCAGCGCAGTATTGTCCAGCAGCAGATAGGGAAAGCTCAGGGGCAAAGCAATGAGCCCGGCGATCGCCGGCACCCACAGATACCAGCGACGGTCCCTGTGACCGAGCTTGTCGGCAATGTAGCCGCCGAGAAAGGTACCTATCATGCCCGCCCCGCCACTCACGATGGCCAGGATGACGCCGACTTCACCCACGCTGAAGCCGTGATTGCGGATCAGGAACGAGGGCGCAAAGTTGCCGCTGCCATAGCCGGCAAACGCGGAAAGCCCGGTTGCCAGTGCCAACAGCCAGAAGGAGCGGAAGCGGGACAGGGTTTTCAGCGTCTCCGCCAGAGTCGGCTTGTGGACCTCGGCGCTGGCCGAATCCCAGCGTCCGCGCGACGGCTCCTTCACCGTGAGCACAAAGACAACCGCCAGTAAAATACCCGGTATCCCCACCGAGAAGAAGGCCACCCGCCAGCCATAAAACTGGCTGACCACGCCGCCGACAATGAACCCGAGCAGGATGCCGAGGTGAACACCGGTGGAGTAGATAGCCAGGGCAGTACCGCGCTGGTGCGCGGGATAATAGTCACTGATCATGGCGTGCGCCGGGGGGCTGCCACCGGCCTCGCCGATGCCGACCCCGATCCGCGCCAGCAACAGGTGTGTGTAGTTTTGCGCCAGCCCCGACAGGGCGGTCATGCCGCTCCACACGGTGAGGGCACCGGCGATAATATTGCGCCGGTTGGTGCGGTCCGCCCACCAGGCGATGGGAATACCCGCCGTGATATAGACCAGGGCGAAAGAGAAGCCGCTGAGCAGACCCAGCTGCGCATCGGAGAGCCCCATATCGACCTTGATAGGCTCCTGCAGGATCACCAGTATCTGGCGATCGACAAAGTTGAAGGCATAGACCAGCGTTAACATGAACAGGCCATAGCGCGCGGCGCCAGGACTGACATCGGCTTGCTGCATAGGGTACTCACTTGCTGTTGTTATTGTTTGATGCGCCCATCCTAGCACCAAAAATGCCACCCCGGTGCCACGAGCACGACAGTCAGCCTTAACCGGGTTCGACTTCTGCCGCCAGCCCTTCGCTGTTGAGTATCACCACGCGGTCGTCGCGGGTCTCTATCAGGCCCTGCTCGGTAAAGGTACGCAGCACCTTGTTCACTCGCTGCCGCGAGCCGAGTGCCAGTCGCGCCAGGTCGTTCTGCGTGAGCTTGATATCGATGCAGGTGCCGCCCTTGGCCGCGACGCCGTAGTCCTCGGCGAAATTGAGCAGGCGCAGGGCCACCCTGGCCCGCAGCGGGTAAAACAGCATACTCCTGAGCAGTTCGTACAATTTACGGGTGGCCGCGATGTGGTCATGGAAGAGGTTGCGATACATCAGCGGATAGGCCTCCGCGACCTCCAGCACAACCTGCCGCGGTATCACCAGGACATCGGCACTGGTCAATGCCTGCACCGACGTCACGCGGGGAGCATCGCTGGCCAGCACCGGCTCGCCAAACCAGAAGCCATGGCGAAGATCGACAATGGCAAAGTCGTGCCCCTCGCTGCTGGAGATCGCCACCCGCAGGCGTCCCGTCACCACGCAGTACACCTCCGTGGTCACCTCGCCCTCGGTGTAAATCTGCCCACCGCGCGGATAGGGGCGTATGGAGGCAGCGCCAGCCAGCTGCTGCAGCGCCGGCTCCGGCAAGCCACTGAACCAGGGAGAATCGGTGATAAGGTCCAGCGGGCGGATATCAACCATCAGCCTCGCACCCGCACACTGTTCATGGCCACCCGTGCCCGCATTCGCCTGATCACCTGTCTGGTAGGAAGCCGGACATGGTAACAGCGCCGGACTGATAGTAAAAAGCCGCAGCGATGTATAGAGATGTTTAATTAGATGTAGCGCGATTGATTGTCTATATTTATGCGCAACAACCCACGATCAAAGGAGATCGACATGCCAATGACAGAACGTGTACCCAACGTTACCTTCAAAACCCGTGTTCGCGATGAGTCTGTGGACGGGCCCAATCCCTACCGCTGGGAAGACCTCACCACCGAGCAACTTTTCGCCAACAAGAAAGTCGTGGTGTTTTCGCTGCCCGGCGCGTTTACTCCTACCTGCTCCTCCAACCACCTGCCGCGTTACGAGGAGTTGTTCGATGAGTTCCAGGCCCAGGGTGTGGACGCCATCGTTTGCGTATCAGTCAACGATGCGTTCGTGATGTTCCAGTGGGGCAAACAGATCGGCAACAAGAACGTATTTCTGCTGCCTGACGGCAACGGTGAGTTCACCCGCAAGATGGGCATGCTGGTAGACAAGTCCAACCTGGGCTTTGGCATGCGCTCCTGGCGCTACTCCATGCTGGTGAACGACGGCAAAATCGAGAAAATGTTCGTCGAAGCGGACTACGCCGACAACTGCCCGACAGACCCCTTCGAGGTATCGGACGCAGACACCATGCTGGCCTACCTCAAGGGTTCAGACGCACCTGGAGTCACCGAGCCCCGCAAGGCCTTCGAGGGCTAGGGCATAACAGGCGGGCTGGCCACTGGACAGTCCGCCCTCCCCTTCTATACTCACTGCGATGCGCGGCCGCTTGGCTGCCGCATCGCACTGGCCCACCAGCGGGGCGGTGTTGAACTTACCGCGCCATCAAGGGGGCCGCTTGAATATCATCCGTCGTTCTACTTTTTACGTTCTCTGCACAATGCTGTTGCTTTCCTCGCTCCACGCCCGGGCGCTGGAATGGCCCCAGGAAGTCAGCGCCGCGGAAGGCACCATTATCGTGTACCAGCCTCAACCCGAGGCCTTCAAAGGCAATCAGCTGAGCGGCCGGGCGGCGATGGCGCTGGTACCCAAATCCGGTGGCGAGCAAATCTTCGGCACGTTCTGGTTCACGGCCCGGGTCGACAGCGACACGGATGACGACAATGCGCTGGTGCGCGACCTGCGCGTCACCCAGGTGCGCTGGCCCGAATCCAGGGACGCGGGCGAGCAACGCTTCACCGCCATAGTCGAGGCGGCCATCCCGGAGGCCGGTTTCGTCATATCCAGGGAGCGCCTGGCCGCAAGCCTGGCCACGGCTGAGCTGGAGACGCGCAGCCTCGAGAAGCTGAACAACGACCCGCCGCAGATCCTGTTTCGCGAGCAGCTCGCCGTGCTGCTGAGTTATGACGGCAAGCCCCGCTACGCCGATATTGAAAACAGCAACTACCAACGCGTGGTAAACGCACCGATCGCGGTCGTGCGCGCCGGCAACGGCAAACACTACGTAACCAACGGCAAACTCTGGTACCAGGCTGACTCGGCCATGGGCCCGTGGACGGCCACCTCGTCACCCCCCGCCGACCTGGTCAAGGCCATGCCTGCACCGGAGGGGGACCTGCCCAACTGGCCCACGCCACCTGAAATCGTGGTGGCCACCGAGCCCACAGAGTTGATCGTTACCGATGGCGCACCGGAGTGGACACCACTCGCCGGCGGCGAGGTACTCTATGTGACCAACACAGAGTCGCCGTGGCTGCGTAACCTCTCTACCGGCAACATGTACCTGCTGCTTTCCGGGCGCTGGTTTCGCGCCAAAAACACATCGGGACCCTGGACCTTCGTGCCCGCCGATGAACTGCCAGCCGCCTTTGCGGATATACCACCCGCCTCCGATATCGGCGGCCTGCGCACGTCGGTAGCCGGCACCCCCGAGGCGGAAGACGCGGTACTGGATGCGCAGATTCCACAAACCGCGGCCATCAGCCGCGATACCACGCTGCAGGTAGCCTACGAAGGCACGCCCAGGTTTGAAGATATACCCGGCACCAGCGTCGCCTACGCCGTCAACACGGGCACCCAGGTGTTGCGCGTGGACGGCAAGTACTACGCAGTAGACAACGGCGTCTGGTTCACGGCGGCCAGGGCCACCGGGCCATGGGCGGTAGCTGATTCCATCCCCAGCGATGAAATCAAGAAAATTCCGCCCAGCTCGCCGGTGTACAACACCACCTATGTGAATGTGTACGAGTCCACTCCCGAAATCGTCTACGTCGGCTACACCCCCGGCTACCTGTGGTCCTTTCCCTATTATGGCGTGCCCGTGTATGGCTCGGGCTGGTACTACCGCCCCTATCCCGGCCCCTGGTATTACCCGCGGCCACCCACCTGGGGTTTTAACGTGGGCTACAACCCCTGGACGGGATGGAGCTTCGGCCTTAGCTGGAGCAGTGGTTTCTTCAACTTCGGCGTGAGTTGGGGTGGGGGTTACTACCACGGCCACCATCATGGCTGGTATGGCGGCGGTGGCTATCGCGGGCCGGTGGTGATCAATACCGGCTACATCAATATCGGCAACAATATCAACGTCGGTAATCGCGTTGACTTCGGCGATCGCATCAACCGCAACGACATTGATCTCAATCGCGACGGGCAGCGCCGGGACAACCTGTACAATCGCGCGGAGAACCGCGACCGCAAGGCGGATCCGTCACTGGTCAAACGTGATCTGAAGCGCGCCACCTCGAACAGCAAATTGAAAAACAACGTCTACGCAGACCGCGATGGCCGCGTGCTGAAGCACGAGGACAACCAGTGGCAGTCCCGGGACAAAGGTGGCTGGAAACAGGACCCGGAGCTGAATCGACCGGCAACGCGTGAGGCCACCAGACCGGCCAGGCAGGACCTGCCCAAGCCCGCCACGCGCGATATCCCCAAACCGTCCAACCGTGATCTGCAGAAACCCGCTAGCAGGCCGACCACGCATGACCGGCACCGCGATCTCGACAGGGCGCAGAGGGCGCGAAATCACGGCGCCATGCAGGAACGCAACCGGCCCCGGCCGCAGCGCCAATCGCGCAACTTGCGCCGCTGATCTGCAGCCAGGGAACTGGCGGCGTCAAGCCGCCATTGAAAACGTCAAACCGTGAGTTTGGGGCGAGCTCAGTTCATGGCCAGGTGAATCAACCAGGTTCCCGAGAGTACGGTACCGAACGCGCCGATGCAGGCAACTGAGGCCGCAATCACGCCACCCATTGGGTCCTGGATCCAGGCGATGAAACGCTCTTTTCCTTGCGGGCGTACCGCCGTTGCGACCTGTTGCTGCGGTGCATTGTCTTTGGAGGCATTGTTCACGATGATCTTCCTGGCTTGAGTTGAAGTTGCGCCAGCTTAAAGCCACCCGGCCGATATACAATCCGAATTTAACAGGCCAATGATTCGAATAAACCTGCGCATGAACTGCCGGCAGCCCTACCGTGTATTTGCCATGCCCGCCTGCGCCTCGGCGCGTCGGCAGACCTCTCGCGTCATGCCCCTGAATATCCACAGGTGTACCGGCACCAGCGGATACCAGTACAACAGCCCCCAGATACCGGCGGGATGGAAATAGGCGGTCGCCGTCAACCGGTACCCGCCGCCTTCAGGGGCGAGTTCAAACTCCAGCACACCGCTGCCGGGTGCCTTCATTTCCATCAGCAGGGTCAACTTGCGCGGCGGGTCGTAGCCGATCACGCGCCAGGAGTCGATCACATCGCCGTAGCGCAACTCGCCCGGGTGCCTGCGCTGGCGCCGGAAGCTGGGCCCACCCAACAGCCAGTCGCCGGCACGCCGCAGCCACCACAGCACATTCAGCGAAAAGAAATCACCCGCTTCGCCAAACCGGCACAGTTGCGCCCAGACAACATCCGCCGGCGCATCGGTCATGCAATCACCGCTTGCGCGCTTGGCGTAGAACGCATAGCGAGGCTCGTAGTTGCGACAGCGCAGCGAGCCCTCTACCCAGTGTGCCGGCAATTGCTGGCTGCGCTCGGCATCCAGCGCGGCCTGGATCGACTGCTCCAGATTCATCAGCGGCATGGGCACCAGGTCCCGCAGTGGCTGCGCCTGCGCCAGCACATCGTGTTTCAGGCCATCGATCAGCGCGCGGGCGACATTGACCGGCACTGCGGTGACCAGGTTCAACCAGTAGGATGACAAGCGCGGCGTCAACACCGGTACCGGCATGATCAACGGTGACTTGCCGAGCATCCGCGCCAGCCGCTGCATGATATCCCTGTAGGTCAACTCATCCGGCCCGGCCGCGTCATAGGTCTGCCCCGCTGCAGCATCGATGAACGCCAGCCGTTCGAGGTAGACCAGCAAGTCCCGCAG
Organism: Pseudohalioglobus sediminis; assembly: GCF_008370495.1. Lineage (GTDB taxonomy): Bacteria > Pseudomonadota > Gammaproteobacteria > Pseudomonadales > Halieaceae > Halioglobus. Next base: position 373,220 of record NZ_VTUX01000001.1, read on the forward strand.
GGCGATTGGTGGTGAGCGTGACTCAACCCAGCGCGGCGTCACCATGACCGGCAGGTAGTTGACCAGATCGCGCATGACCTCAAACGCGGCCGAGCCAGGGCCAACGATCATACCGGCGCGCACCTCGGTAACCGGTACCGTACCCTGCCGGAGGCAATCCCCGGTCTCCAGGCGCGATTGCAGGTGTTCGGATTCGGGTTGCTCCGGGATCAGCCCGCCCAGGTAAACAATGCGGCGCACACCGGCGGCCACGGCGGCGTCGCGAAAGTGCGCCGCGGCTTCCAGGTCCAGGCGCCCGAAGTTCTTCCCCGCCGCCATGGAGTGCACCAGGTAATAGGCCACATCCACACCAGCCAGCGCCTGTGGCAGCGTTGCCGGTGACAATGCATCGGCCTCAAAGTATTCCACATCCTGCCAGCCCCTGGCCTCCAGCACCTTGCGATTGCGGGCGCAAGCCCGCACCCGGTGGCCGCCGGCCAGCAGATGGGGAACCAGGTTGGTGCCGATGTAACCGCTGGCGCCAAAAACCAGGATCAGCGGTCGGGTGTTATCTGTCATGTCCTGCCCTGCGTCAGGCCCGGTTTTCGCTTCGCGAGCAGCGAAGCGTTGCTGTTTTTCGCATTATTGGCATGCTCATGGTCGCATGACCATACATCTTAAAGCTTCGATTAGACCCGGAAAGCGCCGCCTGCTTCCCGAAATGAGCATCAGTTCGCTTATTCTCGACCTGTTGTGAACCAGTTCACATTTCCCGATTGACTGGCCAGAAAGCGCCAACTATACAACATGTGATCGTTCAAAATTTGATCGCCGGATCGCCGGATCGCCGGATCGCCACCATGGTGGTCTTTCCGCCGTCATTCCTGCCAAAAGAGGAACAGAGTTATGTTGAATACGCGGAATACACTGATAGCAACCGGCGTGTTAGTTGCGCTGCAAATGATATCCCCTGGCATCGCCAACGCGAAAAAACCCGACCACGCGAAGAAACCCAAACAGCAGGCTCAGGCAACAACTGAGGAAGAATCCTGTGGTTGTAATTTACCCGGACGTTTCACCGGTGGAGGCCTGCAAGTGGTCGATGGAGTCAGGATTACCCGAGGGCTAACCCTGCACTGCGACAAGCTGCTTTCCAATAATCTGCAAATCAACTGGCAGGGGAATCGGTTTCATATGGAAGAACACTTGAACACAGCTTTCTGCTCTGATGACCCCGAAATCAAGCAGGCTCCTCCGCGTGCGCGAATCGATACATTTCAAGGCCGGGGCAGTGGTCGTTTTAACACTGTCGGAGGCTACGAAGTCAGGTTTAAGCTCATCGATGCAGGCGAACCGGGCACGAACGACAGGATGGGCATCAAGATCTGGGAAAAAGGAAATGAGGATAACCCAGTCCTGGAAATCTGGCCGCCGGTCCCCCTGACCCACGGGAATCTCCAGGCTCATGATGATCAGCCACACAAGAAGTGATCATTAGTTCATTTCAAAAACTGACCGTGCTCTGTGGCAAAGTTGGCGGACGGCTGTATTAGCCAGGAGCTCGGTCATGCTTCGCCTGCGCACAGGTGAAAGTAAGCGAATCCTGACAATCTGACATGGCGGCATCAGATACGACTTTGGCCGCGCAAAAACGTCAAATCAGGCGTGGTATTTCGAAGGGCAGCCCTAGCCCGGTGCGAATTCAGGACCTGTCGATGCTTACCCATCTTGGTCACGCCATCTATTGATTGAGAATCGTGGCCAACCACAATAAGAGTCCGAGCGGAATAAAAAAGATGGGGAGGCTATCGTGAGCAGCTACAGCGATATAAGCCAGAATGGTCGTATTTTCCAGATTTGTGGCGAATGGTACTTCAACACCCGGGAAGGCATCGAGGGCCCCTTTCAGGATCAGTTGCAAGCGCGGGAGAAATTAGTCGCTTACCTGGAAATCTTTGCCAATCTTGATCTCGCGGGCCGGGGCACACCAACACGCTCCGCCACGGCAAAGCAGGGTTTGCTGCCAATGCACATGCAGTGGCGCTGAACGCGCCTTGGGCCGCCCTCCCCTGCTGAGGTTTACGCCGTCACCGCAGGCATGTGCGTGAACATATGCACTTCGCCAACGTCCTGAAAACCAAGGGCGAGGTAAATCGAATGGCCGGCTTCCGAGGACTGGAGCACGCCAACTTTATAGCCGCCCTGGTGTGCTGCGGGCAACTAACGTGGCCCGCCCGGGAACTGCCTGCTAGCCCTTGTAACCGAGCACCGCCTGGAAGCCGTTTTCCATGATGGCCTTGATGATACCCTGCACTGCCTCGGTGTCGTTGACGTTGGGAAAGGGCATATCCGGCACTGGCAATTCGAGGAACTCGCAGAGTGGTTCCCAGCCATCGGCCACTTCGAACACCAGCAAGCGCTCCGGCGCAATGTTCTCCCTCACGCTGGAGACGTGTTCGTTGAAGCGTCGCACCAGGTGATCACGGTCGTGCATGCGACCATCAAAGTAGTCATCGATGGTTGCCTTCATATAGGCACCGGCATCGGTGCCGGGCAGGAAATCGATCCACTCTTTCTGGAAAATGGTGTTCTGTACGGAGGTGTACCACTTTTCCGGGGCCCGCACCGTCAGCACAACCTTGGCATCAGGGTAGTAACTGGCCAGGGCGCCATAACTGGTGCAGGCGGGAAAATCGACGGTTGCGGTAAAGCCCTCAAAAATCGCATCCCAGTCGGGTGTGGACTGGCCCACCTGCTCCCAGAGTCGCCAGTGCTCGGGGCCACGCGGGAAACATTCCACCATGTGGTAGCAGGGGTAGCCCAGTTGCTCCAGCGCCGCTTTCAGCGACATCGTGCCAGTGCGGCCGAAGCCTGCCCCGATAATGTCCAGTGCCATGTCAATCTCCCTCGTGTGATGGTTGGGCACCCGGTCCCGGTGTAGACCGGGTGCGCGCTGTACGACGCTCACCTGAGCGCCGCCATAGTATTGAAGGCGTGGTGTGAGTGTAGCGCAAGTCGCAGCAGCCGGAATCCAACCCTCTGCATACTGTGGCCAGGGCGCCGACCTCTTTACCCCGGTGTGCGGGCGGATGGCAGTGCGCACCGAAACCGAATTCGATGTTAGTATGCGTGTTCTCGCCGGGCACGCGCCCTGGCACGACAAAATATAACCAGTCCGACGCCTGTTGCCCCGGCAGCGTGAGTTGCCGCAGATAAATGAAAACGACCGACAAAGCGAGTAAATCCAGTCATACCCCGATGATGGTGCAGTACCTGGCCATCAAGGCCGAGCACCCGCATGACCTGGTGTTCTACCGCATGGGCGACTTCTACGAACTGTTCTACGACGATGCCAAAAAGGCGGCGGAACTGTTGGATATCACCCTCACCGCGCGCGGCAAGTCCAACGGTGAACCCATTCCCATGGCGGGCGTGCCCTTTCACGCGGCCGAGGGCTACCTGGCCCGGCTGGTGAAAGCGGGCGTCTCGGTCGCCATCGCGGAACAGATCGGCGACCCCGCCACCAGCAAAGGGCCGGTAGAACGTAAAGTGGTGCGTGTAGTCACGCCCGGGACCCTGTCTGACGAGGCCCTGCTGGAGGAGCGGGTAGACAACCTGCTGCTCGCCATCGCCCAGCACGGGAATGATTACGGTATCGCCTACCTGGACCTCAGCAGTGGCCGCTTCCGCGTGCTGGAAGTCAGCGGCGACGAGGCCCTGTGCGGGGAACTGGAGCGCCTGAACCCCGCCGAGACCCTCTACTGCGACACGATCGGCCACACTGCGATTACCGGCCGCCGCGGTGCCCGCGCCCAACCCGAGTGGGAATTTGACAGCGAGAGCGCACGGCGCGCACTGAACACACAGTTCCAGACCCACGACCTGCGCGGCTTCGGCTGCGACGACCTGGAACTGGCCCTGGGCGCGGCCGGCTGCCTGCTGCAATACGTCAAGGACACCCAGCGCTCGAGCCTGCCGCACCTGCGTGCGATCGGCCACGAGAGCCGAGAAGAGAGCGTGATCCTGGACGCGGCTACCCGCCGCAACCTGGAAATCGACGTCAATATGGCGGGCGGCGACACACACACGCTTTACGCTGTACTGGACAAGGGCGTGACCGCCATGGGCAGCCGCCTGCTGCGGCGCTGGCTACACCGGCCACTCACCCATATCCCCACACTGGAGGCCAGGCAGGATGCGATTGGTGCCCTGTGCGCCAACTATCACTATGAGACAGTGCGCAGCGCCCTGAAACCCATCGGCGACATGGAGCGCATCCTCGCCCGGGTTGCCCTGCGCAGCGCGCGCCCGCGGGACCTGACGCGCCTGCTCGCCTCGCTGGCGGCACTGCCGCCCCTGCGCTCCGAACTGGGTCACTGCGACGCGCCACTGCTGGCAGAACTGAGCAGCCGCGCCAGCGAGTACCCGAAACTGGTGGAACTGCTGGATCGGGCCCTCATTGAAAACCCGCCGGTGGTGATCCGCGATGGCGGCGTCATTGCCGACGGTTACGATGCCGAACTGGACGAACTGCGCCAGATCAGCACCGGCGCGGCCGACTTCCTGCTGCAAATAGAGCGACGCGAGCGTGAGGCTACCGGCATACCCACACTGAAGGTCGGCTACAACCGCGTGCATGGCTACTACATCGAGATCGGGCGCGCCCAGTCTGACAAAGCGCCCGCCGAGTACATCCGCCGCCAGACGCTGAAGAACGCCGAGCGTTTTATCACGCCGGAGCTGAAGGAGTTCGAGGACAAGGCCCTGTCCAGCAAGAGCCGGGCACTGGCCCGCGAGAAAGCGCTGTACGAGGCATTGCTGGAACGGCTCAACGAACAACTGGCGTCACTGCAGGACACCGCCGCCGCCGTATCGGAGATCGATGTACTGGCCTGCCTGGCAGAGCGCGCGGAAAACCTCAGCCTTTGCCGCCCGGAGTTCTGCGAGGAACAGGTATTCGAGGTCAACCAGGGCCGCCACCTGGTGGTGGAGCAGGTACTGGAGGAGCCCTTCATCGCCAACGACGCCCTGCTGGATACATCGCGCCGCATGCTGCTGATCACCGGCCCCAACATGGGCGGTAAATCGACCTATATGCGCCAGAACGCCGTCATCGCCCTGCTCGCCCATATCGGCAGCTACGTGCCCGCCAGTGCCGCGCGCATGGCGCCACTGGATCGCATCTTCACCCGCATCGGCTCATCAGACGACCTGGCTTCAGGCCGCTCCACCTTCATGGTGGAAATGACCGAAACCGCAAACATCCTGCACAACGCCACGCCGCGCTCGCTGGTGTTGATGGACGAGGTCGGCCGCGGCACCAGCACCTTCGACGGACTCAGCCTGGCCTGGGCGGCCGCGGTAGAGCTGGCGCAGCAGGTGCAGGCCTTCACCCTGTTTGCGACCCACTACTTCGAGCTGACCGCCCTGCCGGAGATCTGCCCCACCATGGCCAACGTGCACCTGGACGCCACCGAACACCAGGACCACGTCGTCTTCCTGCACCACATCCAGGAAGGGCCGGCCAACCGCAGTTTTGGTTTACAGGTGGCCAAGCTGGCCGGCATTCCCGCGCGGGTGCTGCAGGCAGCCGGGGAAAAACTGCACGAACTGGAGGCGGCGCGGCCGGCCCAGGCGCGGCCAGCTCAGGCGCGGCCGGCTGAAGCGCAGCCTGCAACGGCTCCCCCCCCCGCCACGCCCGCGGCCCCTTCCTCGCCCCAGGTCGACCTGTTCAGCACACCGGCACCGCATCCGGTGGTGGATGAACTGGAAGCACTGGACGTGGACAACCTCACCCCCAGGCAGGCACTGGAGCTGCTGTACGCATTGAAGGGCAAACTCTAGTCACACTGATTTGCGCGACGCGCCGACCGAGCCAGGGGCAAGCGGGTAGCCAGGGCCGGCCCCCTCTCCACGTCATGCTGCAGGTGAACCGGGGTTGAGACCTAGAGGTAACTCAACCACCAGTCCTTGCGCCGGGCCTTGATGCCCGCGAACCACTTGCAGAATGGATACAGGATCGCCAGCACCAGCAGCCATATAGCGTAAACCCAGGGCAGCGATACACCGTAGCCCTGCGGGAAGAAAAAGAAGAACGTCATCATCTGCTCCTGCTCAAAGCCCTGGTAATGAGCGAGCGCCATATTGCCCAGGCGAATCAGGTACCAGTGGGCGATATAAAATGCAAACGGCACACGGCCAAACATCACCAGCGTATCCTTGAGCCAACCGCCCATGCGATCCGCGTAGGCACACAGCAGCGCCATCGGCCCCAGTGTGATCAACAGGAACAGGAGACTGGGCGGGTACTTGGTGACATTCATAAAGTCGAGTGCCGTGGCCAGCCCCCCCGTTTCCTGCACCTGCCAGGGATTGGGATCGCCGTACACTCCACTGGCGCGAAGGAGCAGGAACGCGACGATCATTACCAGCCCGGCCGTGACAAGAAAGCGATCGCGGGCAACGGGTTCACGCTGGAAAATACCGGCCGTGCCATAACCCAGCAGCATCACGCCAATCCAGGGCACCAGCGGATAACCAAATGCCAGCAGGAAGGGGCCGAATGCGGTCGAGGACTGGGACTTCAGGCCGTACCAGAGCGGGTCGTTACCGGCCAGCAGATCTCCAACCGGCCAGATCGGGTCGAGCGCATTGTGGCCGAGGAAAATGACAGCGCCGACCAGCGCGCAGGCCCTGGCACCCAGGTACTGGGCGCCCGCCAGCACAATCATGGAGGCACCGATGGCCCATATCACCTGCATCACCAGCAGCGTCTGCCCTCCCAGCTCGGGCACGCCGTCGAAGGGAGCAAAAGTGTAGGCAGTCGAAATAATCGCCACCTCCACGAACACCAGCCAGATTCCGCGCTTAAACAGGAAGGCTGCCAGCTCGTGCCGGCTTTTTCTCGCCGCCATCAGGCCGGCCGATGTCCCTGCCAGGAAGACGAACACTGGCGCGCAGAAGTGTGTCACCCAGCGGGTCAGGTACAAAGCGGGCGAGACATCTGGCTGCGTCATCGGGTCCTGGACCACGTTGACAATAAAAAGGTCACGCACATGGTCGAGCGCCATAATGACGATCACCAGGCCGCGCAACATGTCGATGTTGGTGAGCCGGTAGGATCTTGCGTCCCGGGAAATTGCTGAGTTTGTCACTGGCTGGATGCCTTCTTATTGTTCTCGGTGTAGCGACAAATATAGCAGGACAGGGTTGCAGTCTCATATTACTTATTGCAATGGCGCGGCGACCAATTGGCGATCAGGCGGCAGACTCTCCTGCTTCATACGGTGGCAGCGTGCAGCCTGTGCATGCGCCGCTACCGCCCTACCCGATAAGGCGGGGTAGGCTCTCCGTGGCTCCCGGAGACTTCAGTGCAGGATTGGTCATATTCCCAACCGCGTCCGCTTCGGCGTGCCCGATACAGCGGGGCAGGCTCTCCTGCCTCTCGCGGACGTACCGTGCGTCCTGCACATGCGTCCCCTCCGCCTCCATGGCTCCCGGGGACATACCGCCCATCCGTGGGCATAAAAAAGGCCCGACTCAGAGAGCCGGGCCAGTCGCCATTAGACCGTAGGTGAGCCGGTCAAATGGGGATTCGATCAGAACTTGTAGGCAATACCGATGTTGTAAACCCAGGGGTCAATATCCACATCGAACTTGACCTTGGCATTGCCCGCATCACGCAGGGTTACCTCGGCAGTAGTGTCGATATCGATGTACCAGACACCCACGTTGAACGCCCAGTGCTCGCCGAAAGGAATGTCAACGCCGGCAGAGGCGGACAGGCCGAACGAGTCATCAAGGTCCAGGTCTGCTTTACCCACGATGCCTTCCAGGTCACTGGCGACGCTTTCGTCAAAGAAATAGGTGTAGTTCACGCCCACGCCAACATAGGGCTGCCAGCCGCTGTTGCCACCACGGGGATACCACTGGATGGACAGGGTCGGGGGCAGGTGCTTGGTGTCACCGGCCTTGGCGTCAATTTCGTTGACGTCGATATCATGGCTGAAAGGTGTTGCAGCCAGCAGTTCGATGCCGAACTGCTCGGTCGCCATGTAGGTACCGATGATACCCAACTGGGTATTGTCATCGACGTCCACGGTAACCCCCAGGTCTCCAACGACATCGCTGTCGGCATCAGGTGCAACGGTCGTGGCGCCAAGGCGCAGGATCCAGTCGCCGGCCTCGTAGGCCTGTGTCATTGCGGTACCGCCGGCCAGTGCAGCTGCGACTGCGAGGGTAAGAACTTTCTTCATGATTCACTCCTATCTATGGACATCGATGCAGGAGTGTTTCTACCCCTGTATCAGCTGGGGCTATGGTAGGGTTGCGCCCCCCCGGAGACATTGATGTCAATCAAGAGATACGCCAGAGGTGATGTGCGACCTTGGTAGTATTACCGAAAGCGCTTATTCCCAGGGGTGATCGAGGCTGCGGCCGCAGCCCTGGTAGCTGCGGTCGTTTATTTGAACCATCACCGCGAAGGGGAAGCTCTCCCCGCTCATACTGTCATTGCACTCGCTTTCGACCACTGTAGCCCGCAGGGTGTCTGCGCCATGACTGGCTGTATAGAAAACCTGTTCGCGCCCGGTTTCGCGGCTGATATCAGTGAAGCGCAGCTTGCTGGCGCCGTAGTCGCCCACGAATAACACGCTGTCATCCTCACGAATTTCCAGGTGCCAGCCCGGTTCGTTGCCCACGGCGCGAAAATCAACACCCCGGCGGCGGGCATCTTCCCAGGGCGCCCTGGCCGGATTGAGCCGACAATCGCGATAGGTACGCCCCGCCACTTCCAGCAGGGCCTCGTCGCCTTTTGACCAGAACACCACATCCGCTTCCTGGTATTTGCTACCCGAGCCGGCGCGCACCTGGGGCAACACCAGGTAACGATCCTCCAGCCAGATCGCCATTTCTCCCGGGCCGAGACGGGCAATGAATTCCATATCGCCACACTCGTATACCAGGGTCCGGGCCAGCGGGCGCTGGTCGGGGTGGAAATCCTGGCTAGCCTGTGCCGTCTCTGCGGGCACCTGGCCGGCGCAGGCTGCGACCGACAACGACAACATGAAGGGCACAATCACTTTTTTCACAACGCGTTCTCCATCGCTTGATCGACCGGGCGGAGGTATCGCCGGCAGGGCCATTCACTGGCCGCCTGTAGCCGCCGCAGGTTACGTGAGCGACGAAAATTATCAACCGTGACCACAACCAGTCCCACCCATACCAGGGCGAAGGCGGCTGCCTGGACGCCGCTGAAGGGTTCGTTGAAAGCCAGCACGGCCACCAGCAGCTGCGCAGTGGGTCCAATGTAAAACACCAGTCCCAGGGCAGTCAGCGGCAACAGGCGGCTGGCAGCCACATAGGCCATCAACGGAATCGCGGTGAATGCGCCCGCGCCCAGCAACACCAGGTCCACTCCAAGGCCATATTGCCCGAGACCGGCGCCATCCCGATACAGCACCCAGGCCAGTGCGAAAGGCGCCATTAGCATGGTCTCGACAAACAGTCCTTCCAAAGAATCGACGGCGACCTTCTTGCGGATGGCACCGTACAGCCCGAAGCTGAGAGACAATCCCAGTGCGATCAGCGGCAGGCCGCCGAAATACAGCACCTGTAACAGCAACGCGGCCACGGCGAAGGCAACACCCGTTTTCTGCGCCAGCCCGATGGATTCACCAAACAGGGTCAGGCCGATCGCCACGTTAACCAGCGGTAAAAGAAAGTAACCCAGCGCGGCAGCGGAGGCCTGCTGGTGAGTGATCGCCCAGAGAAAAATCAGCCAGTTGGCACCGATAAGCGTGGCTGAGAGGAACATTATGCCGAGGGTTCGCGGCTGGCGCAGAATTGCCAGCGCACCGCGCAAGCGCCCCAGCAACAGCAGGCAAAGCAGCACGAATGGCACGGACCACAATGCCCGATGCGCCAGGATATCCTGCGCCGGGACCGGTTCTGCATGAACCCAGTAGAGCGCAGCAAAGCCCCAGATGAGATAGGACACCACGCCGAGTAGCAAACCGCGACGCGCGTCACCGGTACTGAGAGCGGGAGCAGACATCGTCAGCCCCCGTAAAACGGCAGCGCGATCATCCGCAGCGCCAGCAGTGTGATCAGCAGCTTGAACCAGCGCTGGAAGTCAGCCTGCGGAAAAACACCACGCACGCGCGTACCCAGCCAGGACCCGGCTGTCACCGCAGCCACCATCGCCAGCACCAGTGGCCACCACGGGGCAAAGCTGAACCCTATCGCCACAAAGGCGCTGACCCGCATGACATGACTGATAGTCATGTAAACAGCGGTATTTACCACCAACCAGTCGCGCTGCTGGTTGCGCCTCAACATCACTGCGGCACCCAGTGGCCCGGTGGCGCCCGCCACCATACCCAGGCCAGTCTGGTAACAGCCCAGCGCCGCCAGGCTGAGCTGCCCGCGCCCGGGCAGTTGCGGCAGTGGCAACCAGGTCAGCAGCAGAATCAACACACCCACAATAGCGGGCAGCCAGTGCAGGTTCAGGCTGGCGTAAACGCCGCCACCCAGCACGGCGCCCAGCAGTGCGCCGAACACCAGCGGTGGCAGCATTCGCCAATCTATATGGCGCCAGCCGAACCCGGCGCGGGAGGCATTACTGGCCAACTGCGTGCAGGCATGGATGGGGAAGATCGCGTGAACAGGCACCAGGCCCGGCATCACGCTGATCAACAGCACACCACCACCCATACCCATCGCCCCGGCCAGGGCCGAGGTGAGAAAGGCGACTGGCACCAGGAAATATTCGGTGGGCATCGGCAGGCAGCGCTCGTGTGGGTGTGATAGCGTAATGCGCTGCAAGTCTACTGGCCAACCGCAGCAACAGGAAGCACGACATGTTTGATCTCACTGGAAAAACCGCCCTGGTAACCGGCGCCGGCCGCGGCGTGGGCCTCGGTATAGCAAGGGTGCTGGGCAGGCAGGGAGCCGCGCTGCTGATCAACGACCTGTTCGAGGAGCGCGCGCTGGCGGCCTGCGCGCAACTTTCCGCGGAGGGGCTACAGGCCAGCGCCCTGCCCTTCGACACCACGGATTACGACGCCGTCTCAGCGGCCGTCGAGGCGGCCGGGCGCATCGATATCCTGGTCAACAACGCCGGCATCCCGGGGCGCGAGGGTATGGCGCTACAGCCCTTTGCGGAAACCTCTCCACAACAGTGGCGCCCCATGGTTAACGTCAATCTCTATGGCACGCTCAACTGCAGTCACGCTGTTCTGACGGGCATGCGCGAACGCGGCTGGGGTCGTATCATCGTGGTCAGTTCGGATGCGGGCCGCGTGGGCACCAATGCCGGCGTGACCCTTTACGGCGCCTGCAAGGCCGCCGCCGTGCACTTCGTGCGTAACCTGTCACAAGAGGTGGCAGCCAGCGGCATCACCGCCAACGCCATTGCCCTGGGCCCAATGGATAACCTGCCGGAGGAGATTGTCGAATTCGTTGCCCGCGGCATACCGGTGCCCAGGACCGGCAGTGGCGACGACGCTGGCAGCGCCATCGCTTACCTGGCCAGTGAAGAGGCGAGCTGGGTAACGGGCCAGGAACTGCCGGTAAACGGCGGCCTGAGCCCGAGTTGAGCTGAAGCCCGCGCGCCACGGTGCCGGTTTATTGCGGCCGTGACAGCGCTTCGCGCTGCAGCGCGGTAATGTCCGCGCCGGCGACCTGGCTGGCCAGCGTGTTCAGGCGCTCGAGACTGACAACACCTCGTGTGGCGGCAAGCTCCCGCGCCACGTCATCAAGGCTGGCGCGACCGTTCGAGGCCTGGCGAATATCCTGATCGAGCCCGAGCAGCACAGCGACAGCGCGCGCGGTCACCGCACCCGATGAGCGCTTCACCAGCAGCGAGTCCGCCTCCCTGCCCCAGTCTTCCAGTTCTGCCAGTGTTTGCTGGTACCGCGCCGTACTCATACCGCCGGACCGATACAGCAGGTTGACAGCGTAGTACTCCGCCAGGCCCTCCACGATCCAGTCGCTCTCGTGGTCCCCGCGAATACCCGACGCCACGTGCACCAGTTCGTGGATCAGGCTGCTGGTCCGGTTACCGCTGACCAGGGGCCGGCTGCCGTGCATGAACAGGGAGCGTGTGCCAGACAGGCCACCCAGCCACATCGGCTCCCGCGCAGAGACCACCAGCAGGCGCTGTGGGAAGCCGGGGAAGATCGCAGTCACCTCGGGCAGCACCCAGTTGAGAAAGGCCAGCGTATCCTGGAGGCGGATATCCTCGCCCCGGGGCGCCGCGACCCGGATGTCGACACCCTCGATGTCATCCTGCCGCGAGGTGATCCGGCCCAGTATCAACCAGCCCTTGGGACGTATCAGGCCGCGCCCCGGATCGACCAGGCGGTAGCGTTTGTCGCCGTCTTCCTCGTAAGGGGCGGCCACAGACCAGTCCTCTGGCAGGTCGAAGCTTAGCGAAGCCCGGGATTGCAGCCCTTTAGCGGCAGTCACGGCCATGGGAGGAATCATCTTGTCGCTGCGCAATATCGACCAGTCCGCGTTGATGTACGAGTCGTAGCGACCCGAGGCTTTCTGGTTTTTGATCACGAACTGGTAGCGCAATGTCGCCACCGGGGGTGAGGGTTTCCAGGTGACCTTGTCGTCAGCGACATCGAGGCCGCTATCACCGGAGAACGCAAGATGCCTGTCCGCATCCACGCGCAGCACCACCTTGCTGGGCAACTTCTCACCACGCAGGGCGATTTCCACTCTGGCGATGCCCTCGTCTGGAACGATCTGCGCGCGGTAATCGACGTCGTAGGTGGCGGCGCTGACGATGGGCGCGATCACCAGCAGCGTCGCCGCGAAGGCCCAGCGCAAGGCCGCCGGCATTCGCGGGCTCAGCCATGGTAGGGATGCGCTGTAGCTTGGCGTGAGCATATCGATCGCTCCGTACAATGGCCCGCAGCACTCAGAGCGCCGGTGATGCGGCCCAGGGTCTGTTATCAGGCCCTAGATCGTACCGCGCTCTTTCGCCATGTCCAGCGCCAGGTCTTCGATCATGTCTTCCTGGCCACCGACGGTGCGACGGCGCCCCAGTTCCACCAGGATATCGCGACTGGACAGGTTGTACTTTTCCGCACTGCGCTTGGCGAATAGCAGGAAGGACGAGTACACGCCGGCATAGCCGAGGGTCAGTGCGTCCCGGTCGATGCGCACCATGTGATCCATCATCGGTACGATCAGGTCCTCGGCGATGTCCATTGCCTTGAAGGTGTCCACGCCGGTTTCGATACCCATGCGATCACACACCGCAATAAACACTTCCAGCGGGGTGTTACCTGCTCCCGCGCCGAGACCAGCCATCGAACCATCGATGCGGTTGGCCCCGGCCGCCACGGCGGCGATAGAATTGGCCACGCCCATGCCGAGATTGTGATGGCCGTGAAAACCGATCTCGGTTTCCGGTTTCAGTTCGGCCCGCGCCAGCGCCACCCGCGCGGTGACGTCGTCGGGCAGCATGTAGCCGGCGGAATCGGTGATGTAAACACAATTGGCACCGAAATCTTCCATCATCTTGAGCTGCACCAGCAGTTCTTCCGGCTCAATCATGTGCGCCATCATCAGAAAGCCCACCGTGTCCAGGTGGTCAATGCTGGCGGCCATGGTCAGGTGCTGCTCGGAGACATCCGCCTCGGTGCAGTGGGTGGCCACACGGATGGTGGATATACCGCAGTCCACCGCCATCTTCAGGTGATCGACGGTACCGATACCCGGCAACAGCAGGGCGGAGATTTTCGCCTGCTTCATTTCCTTGCACACCGCGGTCAGGTAGTCCTCGTCCGAGGCCGCCGGGAAACCGTAGTTCACCGAGGCACCACCGAGGCCGTCGCCGTGGGTGACTTCGATCAGCGGCACGCCCGCCTCGTCCATGGCCCGCGCCACTGTAACCATCTCATTCACGGTGATCTGGTGTTGCTTGGGGTGCATACCGTCACGCAGGCACATGTCGTGTACGGTGATTTTTTTGCCTTTCAATTCCACGTTACTCAACCTCATCTGTTCTCAACCCGAGCACGGTCCGTGGTGCCGGGATTGGTATGTCAGGACACGCCGTGAATACATCCATATAGGCTCGGGCTCGGCATCCATGCCTCGCACGGTCTGCCATACCAATCCCGGCACCACGGCCCTCAGTTCAAGCCGCAGCTGGGCTAAACTTACCCGCAAGTATCTCTTCCGCGTACATCTCCGCCGTGCGCAAACCGGCGGCCGTCATGATGTCCAGGTTACCGGCATATTTAGGCAGGAAGTCACCAAGGCCTTCCACCTCCATGTAAATCGATACCCGCTTGCCATCGAACACCGGGCCGTTCTTCAGGGTATACCCCGGCACATACTTCTGCACTTCAGCAATCATGTCATGCACCGACTGGGTGATGGCTTCCTGGTCCGGGTCATCGTGGGTCAGGCAGTGCACCGTATCGCGCATGATCAGCGGTGGCTCCGCCGGGTTGATGATAATGATCGCCTTGCCGGTGTGGGCCCCGCCGCAAACCTCGATACCTTTCGCCGTGGTGCGGGTGAACTCATCGATATTCTTGCGGGTTCCGGGGCCGGCTGACTTGGAGCTCACCGTGGCGACAATCTCACCGTAGGTGACATCCTGTACCCGGCTGACCGCTGCCACCAGCGGGATCGTCGCCTGCCCGCCGCAGGTCACCATGTTCACGTTCATGGCTTTTGCGGCCACCGCATCAGCGAGATTGACCGGCGGCACACAGAAGGGGCCGATCGCCGCCGGGGTGAGGTCGATCATCACCGCGCCCTGCTCGTTTACCTTGCGGCTGTTCTCGGCGTGCACGTAGGCAGAGGTGGCGTCGAAGCAGATCTGCACGCCATCTTCCCGCATCGTCGGCAGCATGCCGTCGACGCCCTCGGCAGTAGTTTTCAGGCCCATCTCCGCTGCGCGGGCCAGGCCGGGGGATTCCGGGTCCACACCCACCATCCACACGGGCTCGATGACATCGCTGCGCTGGGCCTTCATCAGCAGGTCGGTGCCGATATTGCCGGGGCCGATAATGGCCGCTTTGATTTTGTTGCTCATATTTTGCTCTCTAATTCTGAATCGTTGAACCTGCTGTAGGAGCGGCTACAGCCGCGATTTTCTTCGGCAGCTTCCCAGACTGAATCGCGGCTGTAGCCGCTCCTACAGGACACTGCCTGATCGGTGCGAACGCAGCCCCGCTCGCCTATACAAACTTACAACTGCAGCCGCCGATGCCCTCGATTTCCAGGCGCATCTCATCCCCCGCCACCACCGGTATCAACGGGGCCAGCGAACCGGACAGGATCAATTCCCCGGCCTTGAAAGGAATACCGAATTCGCCCAGGGTATTGGCCAGCCAGGCCACGGCGGTGAGCGGGTTGCCCTGTACGGCGCTGCCCAGACCCTCGGAGTGGAATTCACCATTTTTCCAGATGGTCATCTTCAGGTTGGGCAGATCGTAATCGCGCGGGTCCACTTCTTTCTCACTCAGCACATAAACACCGCAGGAGGCGTTGTCTGCCACGGTATCCTGGATCTTGATTTTCCAGTCTTCTATACGAGAATCAACGATCTCGAAACACGGGATGATGGTTTCGGTGGCGTCGAGCACATCCGCTTCAGTAACGCCCGGGCCGACCAGGTCTTTCTTCAGGCGGAAGGCGATTTCGCCCTCGGCGCGTGGCGCAATCAGGTTGCCGGCAATGGGAATCTCCGCGGCGTCGGGGTAGGCCATGGCGTCAGTAAGGAAACCGAAATCAGGCTGGAAAACGCCGAGCATCTCTTGAACCGGCTTGCTGGTCACGCCAATTTTCTTTCCCACGACCTTCTCGCCTTCATTGTCGAGGCGGTGCTGCAGCATACTCTGGCTGATGTGATAGGCGTCCTCGATCGTGATTCCAGGCTCCTGCTCGGTGAGCGGTCGGACGCATACCTGCGCCCGCAGGGCCTGGTACAACGCTTCCCCATGCTGTTGAATTTTTTCTTCAATCATTGTTACGCACTCCAGCGAACCGCCGAGAATTTAAAAATATATATTTTGTGCTGAATTGCCTATAATATATATTTTCTGCCGTAAGGCAATAGCTGATTACCGCTTTAGAAACCGAGACGACGCATATGCCCCCTCCAGACAGCGCCAGCACGCCCAGCGACAACCCGCACAAGACACTCAGTGACCGAGTTCACGCCTGCCTGCGACGGGACATCATCGAGGGCACCTGGTCGCCGAACGCAAAACTGGGCATAGAGCAACTCTGCTCCAGCTACTCCGTCGGCGCCACCCCGGTGCGCGAAGCACTGCAGCGTCTCAGCGCGGAGGGCTTCGTGGTCATGACCGGGCAACGCGGTTTTCGCGTGGCAGATGTTTCCGAGCGGGAGTTGCGTGAACTCACGGAACTGCGAATCGTCAACGAGGGCCTGGCCCTTCGAGAAAGCGTGGAGCATGCCAACGATGAGTGGGAAGCACGTGTGGTGGTGGCGTTCCACCAACTGCAAAAAGTAGAAAAGCAATCGCAGCCGGATCTGGAGCTTTGGGAAACCCGCAACAATGCCTTCCATGTCGCCCTGTCAAGCCAGTGCGAATCCCAATGGCTGAAACGTGTATGCGAACTGCTTTATGACCAGCACCGGCGCTATCGCATGCTGGCACGGGTGGAGCGCGCCGGTCGTGACATTCATGCCGAGCACGAGGCCATACTGGAAGCGGCACTGGCAAAGGACATACCGCAACTCCTGCACCGACACGAAGCGCATATACGCAACACCGTGTTATCGCTTGAAAAGACACTATTTTCGCGTTGAGGAAATCAGCGCCCGGCTTGCAACATCGAAAATCGGGCCAGGATGCGCTTCAACAAGCGAGGCAGCACCGGGTGGCGTGCACGCGCGGGCATTTTGACGTCAGCTGGTGCAATGCCTACGGCGCTGTGAAATAAGTCGGGTACGCAGCATCCCAGGCTGGGCGATCCTGCAATGCCTTGAACCAGTCACGAAGCCGCGGGAAATCGCCATCGACACCCGCCCCGTAAGCCTCAGCCACACCACATCGCGCGCCCAATGCAAAGTCTGCGATACCCGGGGCTCCGGCCGATAACGTTCCTGCTTCCGACTCCAGCCATGCCAGGCAATCGCGCCACCTCGATTCGCTGTCGCGTATGCGCCGCCAATCCCAGTCAGCCTCCGGCCTGGCGCGCTTCTCAAACACCAGTTCTCGCAGCGCTGGCCCCACCACCTTGTCGGAGTAGGCATGTAGATTGCGCGCAGCCGCCTGCTCGACGGCGGCCACGGGAATGAAACGTGCGCGAGCATATCGAGCATCCAGGTAGTCGAGCATAACGCCTGACTCCCAGATCACCACGTCGCCCTCCACCAGTACCGGTACTGTACCGGTAGGGCTGAGACGCAGCACCTCCGCGTGTTTCTCCCCAAGCCGGGTGTCGACGCTGTTGTAGCCAAGCCCCAGTTCCGCCAGCGCCAGACGCACCTTCCAGCAGAAAGGGCAATCAGTGCGTTGGTAAAGCGTGATCATCGTTCGTTGAGATGCACGGCAATTTTGTTCCACACCGTGGTGCCCTCTTGCTGCAGCCGCGCCGTCAATGCTGCAGGGAAATCCTCTGCAACCGCTTGCTGATAGGACGACCTCTGTTGGCAGCGCCCTACCCAGTCAGCAACGCGCGGGCAGTCCTGATCATACAGCGCCGTCCAATTAAACTGGGTCAGGGTCTGGAAATATGGCGCCAGGCAGACATCGGCAAGACTGAAGCTCTCTCCCACAACCCACTGGCTGGTTTCAAGCGCTTGCTCCATATCCAGTATTGTGCGGCGATAGGTCTGCACCGCGTCGGCGACATCTGGCGCATCCAGGCCCAGTTTGACCAGGCGTTGCTGGCGCTCGCGGCGCGGCTTTTCCGGAATGCGCTCAAGGATTGCGTCGCGTTCCCGTTGCGGCTTTTCCATGAGCTTGGGGCGCATCACCATTGGCCACTGCAATGTGCCGCAGGCGGGATGCAGCTTGACATCAACATGCTTCATCCAGAAGCGGACTTTCGACCTCAAATACGTATCCCCAGGCCTCAGCGCGAACTCAGGCCAGGTGTCATCGAGATATTCGCAGATGATGCTGGACTCAATAACAGGCCTGCCATCATGCACCAGGGTAGGCACCACACCCAGTGGATTGAGCTTCAGGTAATCCGGCGCGAGGTTTTCCTTCTCCTGCAGATTGACGTGATGGGCTACCCAATCCAGGCCTTTCTCCGCCAGTACAATACGAACCTTTTGCGCACAGGGAGACATGGGGTGCGTGTAGAGTTCAAGCATGGCGCTATACCTTTCTTAAGCGCAGGCTGTTAAGGTGATCCAGCACATAGTCGATGCGATCCGACCCCCAGAATAACTCGTCGCCCACTCGAAAACTCGGTACGCCAATCAGGCCCAGAGACTGTGCCTCGGTCCAGTTAGACTCCAGTTGCTCCAGGTAGGTGTCGTGGGTAAACGCATGCTGCAGCGCTTCTTTATCCAAGCCGATCTCCTTGCCTACGTCCAGCAGAACCTGCTCGTCCCCGATGTCCAGTCCTTCCGCCCATTCAGCGCGCATCACCTCCACAATCCACTCCCGCAGCAAGCCACATTCCTCTGCCAGCAACGATGCGGCCCCGGCCTTTGTTGGGTCTGTGTCAATGGGAGGGGGCGTCATCGGAATACCCATTCTGGCAGTAATGCGGCGCACATCCTGCCGAGTTAGCGGAACTTTCACTTTGGCCCGTTCCGGAGAGGAACGCCCGGACCAACCCCCGAGTGGCCGCCACACCAGGTTGGTGTGGAAGTCGTCATAAATCGCGAACAAGGTTTTCGAAGCGATATAGCAGTAAGGACTGCGAAAGTTGAAATACAATGTCACGTCAACGGCGTCTGTCATGTCGAAACCTCAAGAAAAAGAGCCAACTCCACGGGCCACACTGAACCGGGAGTTGGCCAACACCACGGAGGAAAGACTAGCGCCCTTTGGCACGCATATTCTGCACGGTAAACAGCTTGACCTCGTTCAGTTTGGGATCGACCTGTCCCTTGAACTGGCCAGTTGTGCAGTGACCTGCCTGGATGTCCAGCATGGAAAAAGCATCGTCGATGGAAACGCCGGTGCCCTTGTTCTTTTCCAGATGGTGGTCAGGGTGCGCCTGACCGATGAGCCAGGATTTCCACAGGTCACCTTTGCGGTCATAGATCAACGTACGGGGCAAGGTGAACGTTTGCGCGTCGACGTAGTGCGTACGTTTGCTGATCGGGTGGTTCTCATCGATCGGGTCAGACTCCAGCACATAGACCTTCCGCAACTGCCAGGTAATGTTCGGGAAGCAGCCTCCCTTGCCGCCAAAGTCGACAAACTGATAGCCATCTTTCTCTTCAAGGTCAGTGGCCAGTTCCAGTTCGTTGTGGTTGAAGAACGGCAGCATGATGTTGCGCGTGCCCTGGTAGCTCCAGTTCATGTCTGAGATGCGGCCGTTATAACCCTCGAAGTCTTCAATCATGATGTCCGCTCCCAGGAAGGCATCAGTGATCTGGCCTGATGAGAGGCGACGCACTCGACGCTGAAAACCGAGGTACAGCCAGGTATTGTCTGCAGTCTGGTCATCCGAAGAACGATGGATCAGCAACTGCGTGTTTTTCACATCGAACGGTTCGAGCACCTGCACATAAATGGCCCGGAACAGGTCAGAGGGGTTGTCCGCGAACTCTGGTACGGGTTCATGCTGCACCCGGTGCTTGTAGTTGAGGAAGTGGAAGTTGAACTTCAACGTGCGCTCAATCTTGCCCGACTCCAGATCCCTGTAGCGCCAGTAAAAGGGATAGATCGCGGCGCTATCCCCCCAGTTGTAACCATACTTGTAGTTCCATGCCAGCTTCTCTCCGGCGCGCGGGTCGTCGGCGCTCGGCTCTTCCGGGAACGGGCGCCCGGCCACAAAACCGTTAATCTGGCCCAGTTCGTCTCCAAGTGAAACCTGTCCCAGATTCTTGCGTGTCGCCTCGACATAGTTGGGATGCAGATCGAAAGAGGTCGTCTCCCCCACCTTCATTTCCCACCAGCCATTCTTCAACTGCTCGTAGGTCGCGGGATCCAGTATCTCCTTGAACTGGTCCGCGTTGCTTGCATTAATCGTCATGCCGACGCTGAGTCCCTCATAGGACGGTGCGCCTTCGCGATAGGGATAAAAGGATTCATCCACAACATCGGCATAGGAGTGGCTTACGCCTATGGCCGCGGCCATGGCTATCGTGGTAGCTGCTCTCTTAAACATTTGAACTCTCCAGTTTGTTATCTGATTAGAACCGGTAACGCAGGGTGACCTGAAACTCGTCTTCTTCGCTGGCACTACCCAGTGGCCCCGAACGGAAACGACCCAGCGGCTGAATACCACTTAGACCAACCGAACCGGACTGGTTGGGGTCAGCATGCGCCGGGGTTGCGGTAAAGGGCGGGAAGGGATTACAGGTCCGGCAATCGTCGAATTCCTGATCGCCCATGCCGTCGCCAAACTTGATATTGAAGCCGACGATCAGACGCCAGTTGTCATTGATCAACCAGTCTACCGAGGGCGCGAAGGTGCCGGCCCCGGCTTCGTAATCGTAGGCCATGATGACCTGAGGGCTGATGGTGTCTGACTTATACCAGCCCTTAACCAGCAGTGTCATGGTGTAGTTGTCTTCCCAATCTGGCATGCCGATATCGCCTAGGGGGGCACGCTCCAACTCATGGTCAAGTAAGTGCTGACCAAACACCTGGCCCGAGATCAGGAAGGCGCGGTTTTTGTTCAGGATCGGGATGAAGGTGTTACGGTCGATGCCCAGTACCCAGCGGAAAACATCGGATTCGGAATACAGGTCGGGTTCAATCGTATTCGCGAATTCCTCACCCTGGGTATAGGTCGTCTCGACGCGGAAAACGGTCTTCAGGCTATCGACGTAGAAATCCAGCGATCCGCCGAACAAATCCACTTCCGGAAAATCGATATCGAAAGCAATAAGATGATCCCAGTCTGCCATTTCTCCGGTGAAAGCGTTCATGGATACAATATCACCGCGCAGTACCGGCAATTGTTGATAGTAATGGTAGTAATTGAGTGAGAAGCCCACGCTGTTGTAGACGCCTTCCAGTTTGATACCGCCCTGGTCATGGCCATCAGGCAGGTTCACCTGGCGGATACCAATAACCCCCGGCGCGAAGTCCGCCGCTATCAGGCCAGGATCGTCAAGGCCGATGGCGCCAGCGGGGACAAAGTTGGAAACGGTACAACCGTTTTCCCAGCAGTTGTTCATGGCGCGGAAGAAAGAGCCGGCGTCAAGTATGGAGTAAGGCGTGCCACCCTGACCCAGCGCATTTGGCCGGAACTCGTCAAAGTTCCAGACCAGCTGCAGATTCAGGTCATCAAAAATTTCAGTCGCACCCCAGCGATACTCTGCGGTGGCCATCCACTGGGGGATGCGGATGTCTTCCAGTTCGTCGTAAATATTGTGCCGTGAGTAATCTACAGGATTGATAATATCCAACACACGGAACAGGTCAGTCCGTCCCCAGACTACCTGCTGCTTGCCAACGCGAAAGAACAACTCAGACATATCCCCGGTCGGGACACTACCTTCGAAGTAAAGCTCACGGATAAAGTCCAGTTGATCATTGAACTCCGGGAAGCGGAGGTCATTGGTATCAAAGTCCATGTAGTCATCGAGGCCACAGCCCCGACTGTCCTTATCACAGGGCCGTACGGGCACACCGATGGTCACCCCCGCATTCGGATTGTGCATATCTTCGCCAAGGACTTTCAGCCCCTGGTTGGGATTGCGGCTGACATCGAACAGGAATCCCGGCGGCACAGCGCCAGGAGGCCCGCCATTACCCAGTATCGACTGTCCCCAGGGTGAGTTACCGTTACCGCCATAGATGGCCTGTGCAGTGGTACTGCCAGCGTTTTCGAAGGAGCGGGGGCCACCGGCATTCTTCCCGTACTCATCGTCGTTGATATCGTAGACGGCGTCGTAGGTGGCACGCAGCGTGCCGCTGACGCGGAAATTGTTCATGCCGAACTTCTTGCCGAAGTCTTTACTGAACTCAAACTGCCCGGTGTTGCGGGATTTGGAAATACCAGCGCCGTCCCGATAAAACGTGGCATTTTCGACAAAGCCTGCCATGTCCCACTCTTCATCCTGGGCCTGGGCATTTACCAAACCCAGCCCGGCCAGGATTGCGGTACTTCCCAGCGCACTTAGCATCTTATTTATCTTTCGCATCGGAATCCCCTCTTGAGGTGTTCTTGAAATGTCGGCCGTGGCCGTCAACCAGGTAAAACATCATCAAGCCGCTACCGGCTCGGCATGAATTTCATCGTCCAGCAACTCGGCATCCACAATAAATGCAGGCCTGAAGCGCACTATCCAGGCCGGCACCAGGTTGGCAGCGGCCCAGGCATTGAGTATCAACATGACCACCAACAGCAGCGCTGCGTCAGCCTGGAAGCGCAGATCCGAGACAAAAGCCCACATGACAACACCACCGATCAAAGCCGTAGCCGTAAAGGCAATCGCTTTACCAGTGGTGGCAATGGCGTGCCGGATACCCTTGCCCAGATCGCCATCCGCCCGCGCGGTTTCTTCCCGAACCCGGTCCATCATGTAAATTGAGTAGTCGATACCAACACCGATACCGACGGCGATAATCGGCACGGTATTGACGTCAATGCCGATTCCGACAACACCCATGTAGGCATAGGTTGCGACCGTGCAGAATGTCATCACCAGGAACATCAGCCAGCCCGCATGCAATGACCAGTAAAACAGCGTGACAAAAAGGAAAATCAGTGCCATTGCGGCCGGGATAATGACCATGTTGCTGGCGAAAGCAGCCTCGTTGATTGCTGCGGTAACGCCGATCGGGCCACCCGCTAGGCGCACCTCCAGGCCCTCGACCTGGTTAGCCGGATCATCGATCCATTGCTTCGCCATATGGATGGCACGGCGCAGTGTTTCGCCTTTGTGATCCTTGTAGAAGAACACCAGATTGGCGGTCTGGTCGTCGGTATCGACAAATTCCTTGAGCGCCCCGGGAATCGGGCTGGAGGCCATGAACGCAAACATCAGACCGCCCACATAAGACGCTTCATCAGGAATGACGGACCAGCGCGGGTCGTCGTTATGAAGTATCCGGTTGACCTGTTTCACCAGGTCAGGCATGCCCTTGGTGCCGCCCATTTCCGGGTCCTTCAACATATGAATCTGCAGGTCCTGCAGGGCGCGCAAAACCTCGGGACGCTTCATACCACCGGGCTCGCTGGTATGGGCCACGATGTACATTTCCTCGGAACCGGGGAAATTATCGTTGATGTTCTTCGAGGAGATGTTGTAGTCATGGTCGGGATAGAGAATGGGCGAGCCCGGCTCCGACTCACCTATCTGCACCTTCGAGCTGAGGAAGCCACCACCGATGTAAACCACCAGCGCCAGCGACAAGACGGCCAGTGATCCGTTCTTGCTGGTGACAAAGCGGGCCAGTGCCGCGAACACACCCGCCTGGGCATTGTCGGCGGCGTCTCCGCTGACTTTACTCAGGGGCAGCAGGGACAACACCAGTGGCACCGCGATCAGCACGGTGATCACGACCGTTCCCGCCCAGATCGATGCGTATATACCCAGCTTGACGTTAATAGGCGACGAGCCCAGGGAGATGAGCAGCAGGCCCACGGCATCAGATACGATACCCAGCGTGCCTGGCCGGAACAGGGTTTCGAAGGTGCGGCGTGCAGCGTCGTGATTGTCCACCGCCTCGTGCGCCTCCTGGTAATAGCGTTCTACCAGCTGGATGCCGTGAGACATCGCCCGCGCGGTGATCAGGAATGGAATGACCAGTGTCAGCGGGTCCAGGTTGTAGCCGAGCAACGAGACGATTCCCAGACCCCACGTCGCCGAAATCATCACCCCCACCAGCGGCAGCAGTATGCCGTAGACCCGCGAACGGAAATACGCCACCAGCAGCGCCAGGAGAATCGCCATGGTCAAAAAGAAGATCTGCATGATCTGGCCGAGATAGCTGTAGACCCAGCCCATCAGCACCGGCTGGCCGGTCGCGTAGATATGCACGCCCGGTGCGGACTCACTGGCGCGAAGTTCTTCCACCTCCTGCTTCAGCTCACCCAGCTGACGAAATATCTCTACATAGTCGAGCTGGCCTTCGTTGAAGGTGCCGCGGATCAGGGCTGATTTCAGGTCAGGCGAGACTAGCAATCCATACACCGTGGGATTTGCCATGACATCCAGGCGCAGCTGATCAAGCTGCTCGCGGGACATGTCCGGATACAGCGGATCGTAGTAGGCCTCGGAATTCATGTTGCCCATTTCCGTCAGCCAGGTTTTGCGCACAGTGCGGTGGGTCAGGCTGCGCACCAGGTTGTGGTTAACACCGGGCAGGGAATCGACGCCGAGAGTGAGCCGATGAATTCTTGAGAGCGTATCAGCATTGAAGATATCACCCTCTTCTACCGAGATCGCCATCACCACATTGTTGGCGCCGCCGAAGGTGTCCTTCACATCATTGTGCAACTGGATATACGGGTGCTCCTGCGGTAGCAGGTCGGCGAAGTTGGAATACATTTCCAGGTAGGGAATGCGGCTGGCAAAGAACAGCGTCGCCAGCAGAATTACGGCAAGGAACGATTTCGGATGATAGAAAACGAAGACCTCTATCATTCTGAAGAACCGGCTGATCACACTGTCTTTTTTCACGATGTTTTACCTTTTATCCGCATGGTCATCAGCGGACCGCCAGCGGGATCAGCGCCAGGGCACCCCCACCTCCGGCCACCAACAGGGAACCGTTTTCCAGAACATCTACGCCGCGCATGAATGCCAGTACCTCGGGGCCACCCTCAAAGCCAGTCCACGCACCCTGCTTGAGTTCGACCAGCTTGCCACTGCCGCCCACGGCAAAGATGCCATCTGCGCTGGCGTGCACGTTGTAAATCGGCGCAGAAGTCACTGACATCTGTCGCTGCCAACTATTGCCACCGTCAACTGTCTGCCAGATAACGCCATCCAGCCCCCCTGCCCAGCCGGTTGTTGCGTTCAGGAAGTCGACGCCCATGGGGTAGAATTCGTTGGGTATGGGTTCCCGGGATTCCCAGGTGTCGCCGCCGTCGCTGGATGCCAGTACCGTGCCAAACTCACCCAGTGCATAACCGTCGCGTTCATTCAAAAAGCGAACGGTAGTGAACTGCAGATCTTCATAAAGGCTAAACTCGTGCCATTGCTCGAGGGTTTTATCCGTCCAGTACAGTGTGCCGAAGCTGGCAGACACCCAGAGACGGCCATTGGGCGCGCAGTGAATGGAAAGTGTGTTTTCAGGCGTATCGATTATTGTGGGCACCCACTCCCCGGCAGCGGACTCGTGCCAAATGCGCCGCTCCGCGTCCAAAGCGTAGAATTCGCCACTGCTGCATGCTGTGACGTCAATAAGCGCCGGCCGGTCGGGTAGCTCATGACGGCGCCAACTCTCGCCATTGTCACCAGAAACAACGATGGCCCCTACCGAACTGACCGCCACGACTGTTGCACCGCTGTGGGCAACGGCCTGCAACATGTCATAACGCCGTAATGGCCGCTCTTTCTCTGCTTCCACCTGTTCCAGGTTCAATGGCGCTTCGCACGCGGACAACATCAGTGTGACTACCAATGGCAGCAGTACCCGTGACCATGGCACCCCGGGCAAATGTTGCAGCATTCTGTTTATGATTTTCATGATGCTGTTTCCTGGGAGGTAAGGCCGGGCCTTACACAAACCTCATGCTGATTGAGCCCATGTCGTGGTAGCGCACGGTGATGTTGTCCCCGGCAGCAACGGCAACCGCCGCGGTGACGCCGCCGGTCATGACAAACGTCCCCGCCGGCAGTTCCTCACCGCGCTCACCGAGCATATTGGCGAGCATGGCAACACTGGCAGCTGGGTCACCGAGCACCGCCGCACCGGTCGCCAATTCCACGATCTCACCGTTCTTCTCCATCACCACCCCGCATGTACGCAGGTCCATGTAATCCAGGGGACGACTGTGTCCGCCAGTCACGAAGCGCGAGGATGAACTGTTATCCGCCACCACACTCTTGATATCGAACTTGAAATCGCGGTAACGCGAATCGATGATTTCAACCGCAGGCAGTACGAATTCCGTCGCTGCAATCACATCGGCCACGTGAACACCGGGTCCCTTAAGCGGCGCCCTGGTGACGAATGCAATCTCAGCTTCCACCTTTGGATGGATCAATTCAGTAGTCTTGATAGCTGCCCCGTCAGGGCAGCTGAAGTAATCAGCAAGAAAACCGTAACAGGGCTCTTTTACGCCCATCTGTGCCATCTTGGCCCAGGATGTGAGACCCATTTTCATGCCGACGATCTTGTTACCCCTGGCTTCCTTGCGACGACGAATCGCCCACTGGATGTCGTAGGCATCCTCGAAATCCATATCCGGGTAGTCATCAGTGATCTTGGTGACATCACTGGCCTCAAGCTCGGCGTTTTCCAGGTGCTCTGCCAGCTGCTCTACAGTCTCGGGGCTTAATGTGCTCATCTAGTCGTGTCTCTCAGATCTTGATGCAGACGTTCTGCATCTCGGTATAAAATTCCAGTGAATGCTCTCCGCCCTCACGTCCCATGCCGGATTCCTTGGCTCCGCCAAATGCAGTGCGCAGGTCACGCAGGAACCAGCTGTTGACCCAGGCGATCCCGCAATTGATGGCGGTGGATACCCGCAGGGCGCGAGAGGTATTTTCGGTCCAGATGGCAGCAGCCAGGCCGTAGTCGGTATCGTTGGCCAGCGCGATCGCTTCATCTTCCGTATCGAACGGGCGTACATGGCAACAGGGGCCAAAGATTTCCTCGCGGTTGACGCGAGCATCGTCGGCAAGACCCGTCCAGATGGTGGGCTGCACCCAGGCACCGCCGGCCAACTCGGGGGGCATGTCTGGCACACCTCCACCCAGAACAACTTGCGCGCCCTCTTCCACGGCCAGCTGGTAATAGGACAGCACCTTGCGCTGGTGCTCGTGTGACACCAGGGGCCCCATGTCGGTATCGGCATCCTGCGGCAGACCCAGCTTGAACTTGCCGGCCTCCTCGGCGAGGCGAGCGACAAATTCATCGAATATGGGACGCTCCACGTAGACACGCTCCGTGCCCAGGCAAACCTGGCCACAGTTGGCGAACGCTGAGCGCAGTGTGCCTTCAATCGCCTTTTCCAGGTCGCAGTCAGCGAACACAAGCGCCGGATTCTTGCCGCCACACTCCATCGACACATCGCGCAGCCCTTTTGCCGCGGCGCGTGTAATGATCTCCCCGGTTCGGGTCTCGCCCGTGAAGGTGATGGCATCGACGCCTTTATGCTCGGTGAGAAAGGCGCCGGCAGAGTCGGCACCGAAACCGTTGACGACATTAAAGACGCCGGGCGGCACGCCGGCCTCGTTCATTACCTCTCCCAACAGTGAGGTAGTCGTTGGCGTCTCTTCCGAGGGCTTCACCACCACGGTATTACCGCAGGCAAGTGCCGGGCCCACTTTCCAGGTCATCAACAGCAGGGGCAGATTCCAGGGACTGATCACCGCGATCACGCCCTTGGGCTTGCGCACGGCAATATTGAAAGCTCCCTTGCCGTCCGGCGTAGCCATCTGGAACGCTTCCGTGGCGAAGTTTTTCACCGCATCGGCGAATACCCTGAAGTTCGCTGCGCCCCGGGGTATATCGATGTGGCTGGCAATGCCGTGCGGCTTACCGGTATCGGCACACTCCGCTTCCAGAAACTCTTCGAATCGCGCATCGATACCGTCAGCCACGCGGTGCAGGATTTCTCCTCGCTCGGCATCACTCATCTTGCCCCATGGCCCGTACAGTGCGGCGCGGGCTGCCCGCACTGCCGCATCCACGTCTTCACTGGTGGCTTCATGAACTTTTCCGTTCAGCGCCCCGGTACAAGGGTTGACGTTATCAAAGGTCTTGCCGCCCGAGGATGACCGGTACTCTCCGTCAATAAAGTTCCTGACTTCACTGACTGCGGGCGCAGCTCGCTTGGATGGGGAACTGGACACGATCAGCTCACCACAGAGAGGAAGTTTTCGTTGAGCTCACGATCGTGATAGAAGATCGCCTTGCCGAGCTTGTCTGCATCCCAGGTCGTGACCGGATGATCCGGGTAGGTGTAGTCACCGCCGGCAAACACCTCAGTCCGATTACCCGATGGATCAAAAAAGTAGATGGTCTGCCCGTGGGTGAGCCCGTGACGTGTAGGGCCGATATCCAGCGGTATGTCATGCATGGCGATCAAGTCCGCCGCGCGCAGGACATCGTTCCATGTGTCAAGATAATAGGATGTGTGATGCAACTTGCCCTTTTCCGGATGCCGAATGAAGGCCACATCGTGCGCTTTTGTCGATACCGTCAGGAATGCGGCAAGGCGGAAGTCGTCGTTGTCCCGGTCAATGACCTGCTCTGATAGCTGAAAGCCCAGCACATTGGTCATCAGGTCGACTGTGCCGTCGAGATCGTCGCCGTAAAGCAGCGCATGGTCAAAGCGTGTGGCTTTCATGCCCTTAAGGTCTTCGGGCCATGCTTCGGGATTGTTTTCGTGAACGCCCCACTTGCCGGTCTGTTCTTTTTCCGCGAACAGCTCCAGGAAATGGCCGGTTGGCACCTGGAAGCGAATACGCTCACCGCAGCCGTCCAGCTCGCCCGCCGGGATTGTCTCCACCTCGCAACCGTAATCGATAAGGTCTTGTTTGCGGGCCTCCAGGGTCGCCTCATCCAGCACCTTGAACCCCATGAAGTCCATGCCTGCCTCGTCGGCGGGACGCAAAACCACCGACCACGCGTCGATCTCAGTCCAGCCCTTCAGGTACACGCGGCCCTGGTCATCGCGCTGCACCTCGATCAAGCCAAGGCGATCCCGGTAATGGACCACCGCTTCTTCCAGATCCAGGACGCGCAGTTGAACGTGCCCTGGTCGCATAACGCCTTTTCTCATGATTATTGTCTCCGTCGCCTGGATCTGCCGAGGCAGATCTATATGAAAAGCTTTTTATCGATATTTGGATGGATTAACGATAGTCGATATTTCAAACGCTAACAACTTATTATCGATATTTAATGGTTTTAACGATTTTGTTGTTAATGTCGAATTGATCTAAAAATTCCATCGAATATCCGCCAGTGTCGGAATATCCTCGCAATAAGCAGTTCTTGGATTTAATCTCTATATTTCGCCCCGGGGCATGGAAACGGACACATGGAAGCAAAGACTCTTACAGACCAGGCCTATCAACAGTTGCGGGAGGACATCGTTCACGGAAGGTTCGGTCCGGGTGACAAGTTGGGTATCGAACTGCTGAAACGCACCTACGGTGTCGGCGCAACACCTTTACGGGAAGCGCTATACCGGTTGAGTTCAGACGGCTTCGTACTGGTGCAGGGCCAGCGCGGCTTTCGTGTCTCTGAGATGTCACCGGAGGAACTGGAAGACATCACCGACCTGCGTGTGGTGCTCGAGGGTATGGCCCTGACCCAGAGTGTGGAGAACAGCGATGATGACTGGGAATCACGCGTGGTAGCGGCCTTTCACCATCTCACCAAGGCAGAAATGCAGGCAGAGCCAGACCTGCAGGAATGGGAAGTCCGCAACCGGGAATTCCATCTCGCCCTGGTCTCATGCTGCCACTCGCCCTGGCTGATGCGGTTTCACGAAATTCTGTACGACCAGCATAAGCGCTACCGCAACCTGGCACGCATCGACAGGGCTTCCCGGCGTAACGTTCACGAGGAGCACACCGCTATCTGCGACGCGGCCCTGGCCAAGGATGTTTCGGCGCTCTGCGCAGCCAACGAGCAGCATATCCGCCGTACCGCAGAGATCACCAAGAAGCTGTTACAGGAAAATCTGGAGGTTGCGCAGAAAGCCTGATCTATAGCGCAGCACCTTGACCAGCTGGTAAATCGCTATCCACGACGACGGGGAACAAGATACGCAAGGGCGAGATCAGTTTTGCCCCGCATGCTGGACAGCAACCCGCGCAATCGCCCTATCCTGCTCTGCTGTCGCGCCCGAAATACCGATAGCGCCGACCGCTACTCCGCCACACAGAATAGTCAGTCCCCCGGGGAAGGCCGCCAGCCCGTGATTGGACAGTTCCATACCGACAAGTTTTTCTGCGCTGATCAAATCGCCGAAATTCCCGGTCTCCATTGGAAACAGCACTGCCGTACGCGCCTTGCGCTGAGCCACATCGATCGCACCGAGAATTGCGCTATCCATGCGCCTGAACGCGAGCAAGTGGGCCGCGGCATCGACAACGGCGACACAGACCGCCACACCAAGCTCGTCGGCATAAGCTACCGCACGATCCAGAATGGCTTCTGCCTCTGCGCTGTTCATAGTCACCTCACCAAGCGGACTGCACCGCTATCCCGATAGCGTTCAGGTCACAACACCGAGAAAATTCTCATTCAACTGACGATGGTGATAGAAAATCGCCTTGCCCAACTGTTCAGCATCCCAGGTTACAACAGGATGATCGGGATAGGTGTAGTCGCCACCGGTGAATACTTCGTTGCGGTTACCGGATGGGTCGAAAAAGTAGATGGTCTGGCCGTGCGTTAACCCGTGCCGCGTGGGACCGATATCCAGGGGAATATCGTGCATCGAGATCAGGTCGGCTGCTCTCAACACGTCGCTCCAGGTCTCCAGATAGAAAGAGGCGTGATGAAACTTGCCATTCTCAGGGTGACGCACCAGTGCCACATCATGCGCTTTCATTGAGCACGCCAGGAATGCTGCAACCCTCAGGTCTCCGTTGTCGCGGTCCAGAACCTGCTCTGAAAGCTGGAAGCCCAGGACTTGCTGTAACAGCGCAGAGGTGCCATCTATATCTTCCCCGTAAAGTAGACAGTGGTCGAAACGGGTTGCGCGCATACCCTTGAGCGCTTCCGGCCACGCTTCAGGATTGCGTTCACTAATACCCCATTTACCCGTCTGCTCCTTCTCCGCGTACAGTTCGAAAAAGTGGCCAGTTGGGGAGTCGAACCGCACCCGCTCACCACAACCGTCCAACTCGCCCGCGGGTATAGTCTCCACAACACAACCATAGTCAATCAGTTCCTGCTTGCGTTGCTGCAGTACATCGGGCCCGGTGACCTTGAAGCCCATGAAGTCCATGCCGGGCTCTTCCGCCTGTCGCAGGACCACGGAGAAGCGGTCGATTTCAGTCCACGCTTTCAGGTATGCCCTGTTGTGGTCGTCCCGGCCCACCTCGATCAAGCCCAGCCGATCGCGGTAGTGAACCAATGCCTCTTCCAGATCCAGCACCCTTATTTGGACATGGCCGGGTCGCATTACGCCTTTTCTCATGGGTATCTCTCGCTTCTAATTCGATTTTATTCGCTATTTTTTTCAACTTGAACTCGCGGTGCGAGCTCAATCTCGAGGTCACTGGATGGATACACACGACAGGCCAGCGCAATACCCTCTGCCTGCTCCTGCTCCGTGACATGTTTTCGGCTCATCTTGCTGGCCTCGTAGTCACCCGAAACAATGCGTACACGGCAGACACCACAGCCTCCGCCCCGGCAACCCACCGGGATCAGTCTCAGCATCGGCATGCCGATACGATAGGCCTGCATACCCTGTAGCAGATGCTGATCGGCATTACAGGAAAAACGCTCATCCTCGCCAAGCACACTGATGGAATATTTCATGCCGGGCCGCTATATCTTCTTGAACAACGCGCTTTTGGTGTTACCCTCCGCTCCGTCCGCTGCGGTAAGAAAACGTTCCATATAGATATCGCGTTCAAACAACCGCCCCTGCATCAAGGCGGTAATGGCCGCGTCGATCATCGGCGGAGGCCCGCACAGATAAGCCTTGTGCCCGGCAAAGTGCCCACTGAAATGCTCGATAGCGGCTTCGTGGACATAACCGGCGAAGCCTTGCCAGTTGTCTTCGGGTAGCGGGTTGTCCAATGCCGGCACATAGGTAAAGTTTTCATATTCCTGAGCCAGTTGTTCAAACAGTTCGCGGTTGTACAACTCGGCCAGATTGCGCGCGCCCTGGAGCAAGGTGATCTTACGTGCATCCCCCTGCTCGAGAAGATCCAGCACCATGGACTGGGGGCTGGAAAGCCCGGAACCCCCGGCAATAAAAATCAGGTCTTCGGGTGCTGACTTGCGCGTAAAGAACTGGCCGTACGGACCAGACACAGACAGTTTCTCGCCAACCTGAAGTTGCTCATGGATATAGCCCGTACCAGCGCCTTCCGGGACGCGACGCACATGCAGGTCCAATACGGTATTTTCAGAAGGCTTGTTGGCAATCGAGAATGCCCTGGCACCTTCCACGCCGGGCAGGTTGAGGTTTATGTACTGCCCGGCCTGGAACTGTATCGGGTGGTCCAACTCAAAGCGGACGCCCTTGATTGTCGGCGAAAGATCCTCGATCGCCACGACAGTGGCCTCGAAATCCTCGATGGGGTAACCCAGAAAATCAGGATCCACATCAATATCCGCCTCGATCACCACGTCGCCCTCGGGGATAGCACAACAGGCCAGCACCTTGCCCTCGTCACGCTCCATGTCCATCAGCGCGAACGGCGAGGCGTCACCTATATCAACATCACCTTCAAGCACCTGCACCTTACAGGTACCGCATGTGCCATGCCCACACGCGAAGGGCAACCAGACACCCTGGCGTAGACTGGCGTCAAGAATGGTTTGCCCCTCTTCGACTTCTACCACATCGCCAGTGGGTTCTACGGTTACTTGATACATGTTCTACCCCTGTTCAGCTACCCGAGCCTTTGATGCCGTTAAGCCCCGGCGTGGTCATGCGGAGAATGGACTTGTGATCCACGCCCTGTTCAATCAGGTTCTTGTCCCGGTCAGGGGCGAACGGCTTGCCGTTCAGATGCCACTGGACGCGGTCCCATTCGATTTTCGCGAAGTCAGGATGCTGGCTAAACGCTCCAACGAGAACCTCATCCACCAGCTTGGAGAACGGTGTCTCCGGAGGCAGTGCGAAAGCCACAGGGGAGCAGAACATCAGGTGTCGGTCCCAGCCCACATAGACAACCTGGTTGCCATGAAAATTTTCCACGCGGTCCCGGCGTTCACCAACATAATCAGGAACGATTGCTGCTACTGTCATTGTTCAATACTCCTCTCAGCTTGCCTGCTTCAATTTGTCTTCTGCAGACGACAGGTTATGCCAGGCATTCCAGCGCTGCTCGTCCGGAGAGCCGTGAAAGTCCATGTTGTCGACCCCGAGGTTGATTTTGTAATATTCCCCCAGGACCTCTTCCATTTCTGCACCACCGCAGTTGCCCTGATAAATCTGATGCACTGGCAGCCAGGATTGCACGTACTTCTCTGGCTCGTAGTCGAAAATGTCCTTACAGCCATCAGAACAGAAGTTGTAACGCTCACCGTCGTATTCGGATTGACGGTAGAAGGTCGATGTTGGGTCCTCCATGTCCGTAAAGCCCATGGGTATCTGACAGGTCTGACAAAGCATGGGCAGGGTCGGGTTATAGAAGCGCTCTCCCGCCGCCTCCATTTCACGCCACTTTTCGAAACGCGGACGATAGTATTTGTCGAAGGTATCGGGGTACTTTTCGGAGAGCCAGTCCATTTCCTCCTCGGTTGGCATCCAGGTATGGAAGGCCGCCGCGTGTCCATAGTTGTAGAAGATGCTCCACGCCTGATGAGAAATGTGTTCCTTCTCGGCAATGGCGGTTTTCGCATAGGCAGGCATTTCAATACCGTAGCGCGCCAGGTCTTTGAATAGAGCGCCGCCGGCTTCCTCAAAATAGACTTCCCACGCCTCCTTCCAGGACATCACTTTGTTTGGAAGCATGTAGTCCATCATCATGGCCACCAAAGCCAGCATGCGTGTGCCGCGCCAGAACCACTTGTTGATCCAGCGCTGTACGATTGGCACGTTATCCGGATGCTGCTCGAGAAGGAACTTGATGATTTCCAGACCCAGGGTCATGTGGCGCGCCTCGTCCGACTGTGCCGAGAAACCAAAGGTCACGGTTGCCATATCACCGTTATAGGCAGCGCCTGACATAAACGGCACAAACAGCAGGTTCGTCAGCACATACTCAAATGAGAAGCCAATAGCCACCATGTATTCGAAGGGCCCCGCAGTACGGGCATCGTCGAAGAACGACTTGGGCACGGAGAGGTACCAAACCCTGTCGTGCATGTGGGAAAAGTCCTGAAAGCCATCGAAAAACTTGTTGTAGTGGCTCATCGCGTGGATCTGAGTCTGAACATGACGCAATTCATCTATGGCCTGCATCTGGCAGGCAACCCGCGCACCGACCCCCCCGAGTTGCCGACCCACGTGACCGAAACCCATCGCCGCCTGGTGCTCCCCGGGTGAGATACCCGTCAGGAAAAGCTTGATTGCGTTGACGTAACGCGCGTCAGTGACGTTCTGCTGGCCATTGTTCTGGGCAAACGCGTCAAGGATGGCGTAAAGCTTTTTCTCTTTCTCCGCCTGATATTTCCAGTAGGCGTCCATGGTCAAACGGAAAGGGTCTTCCCACTTGCTCCAGTCAGTGATCTTGATCCCCTCGAATTCTTCCATGGGGAAGATTTCCTTGTAATCACGATAGCTGTATTCCCATTCAAGATCGCGCGTCAGCAAACGATACTTTTCTTTCATATTGATCTTGCGATTGCTCATCTTGGCTTCTCCTTATTGCTTCCAGGTCAGGGAAAACTGGTCGTCATCTTCATCTACGTTCCCGCCCAACGTGATCAGGTTTACATGCAGCGCCTGGATCTCCCAATCCCTGCCCATTTTCTCTTCCACGGTTTCACGGTTGATAATCAGTTGCCCTTCATTTTCAATTCGAATCATCGCGGGCTGGTAGATCACCGTAGCTGACGGATTGTCTTCCTCGATGGCTTCCACGATGTAGTGCGATTCCTCGTTGTCCTGCAATGCTATATAGGCTTTCGACATTGTTTCTTACTCCCTTATAGCCCGGCCTTTGCCAGACGCTTATTCAAAACATCCACACTCGCGTTAATTGCGCCATCGCCCACGGCGATTTCAGCCAGAGGTGCCAAATCGGCAACTGCTTTTTCTTGCCAATCAGTAATCCAGCCAGCTATCGTTTCGCGGTTGTGCTCAGACTCGCCAACAGTGGTCTTGAGGGTCGCGTCCACCCAACGGGAGCTGTCCTTGTGCCACTCCTGCATGAACTCTGTCAGCATCGCCAGGTCTGAACCGCCCTGCTCCGTGATCGCTTCGTCGAATTGCCGGTACATGAGGTCATAGAGCAGCGTATCGAGCACAACGTCCTGGGCTATAAAGACTTCGAACCAGTCTTTCAGGCAAAGCGCGTTTTCAATGTAGCGACGAATGCCCTGCCATGCTGGGTCACTCATCCAGAACTCTTTGGCGGCGACCAGGTTCTCGGTGCTGTTTCCGCCCAACAACAAGCCGATGCGCGACAGGTACTGAGCGATGCCAAGGCGATCCATGCTCTGGTATAAGAAGCCCTGGTTAAGCACCGTCGCGGTGCCGTAGGAAAACGCGAACATATTATTCATGTTGGCACCCAACTCAGCGTGACGCAGAGGCACGAGGCAACGGATGATCTTGGCCTTCACTTCATCATTCATCCTATCGGCCAGGCCGCGCTTCTCAAAAAATGCATAGTTACTTTCAGTGACTTCCTGCAGCTTTGCTCGCGCCTGTACATAGGTGCCGTAGTAGTATTGGCGAGGATCCTTATGTACGTTCCAATCCTCCATCCTGACGGCAGTGCGACTCTGATCGAACAGCTCTTTTTCAGGCTGCCAAAGTGGCCTGTAGTGAAAGTTTTGCTCCGGCGCAATATCGTAGCTGGCTTCCTGATACCTCGAGGCAGGTTTATCACCAAAGCGGCGCTTGGTGTGTTCGAAGGTATGCCTGATTGGTTCCAGTGTTGCTGTCTTTATCTCTATGCTCATTGGACTACCTTTGGTTAGGGTTACTATTCCTGACGCTGATGATCTTCGCCGTATCGCCACTTCTCCATATCTGCATCCACAGCATCAGCCTGCTCCTGGGTCATGATTTCGACCCTGTTGTGCTTACAGAAGGCATCAAAGGCGGCTTTGGGAAGGACCAGTTCGACATAAAGTGATGGGTCGCCAATAGCGAAATCGAACTCGACAAACTTGTCGTCGAGCACGTCGCGAATACGGACGTAACGCTTTAGCGAATCGAAATTGGCTGCGACATCATTCGCTGCCGGATGTTTGTTTATCGGTACCATGAAATGGCTCCTGCGGCTCTTTTTCGTTATTTGCCAACGAACAGAAATGCAAGGGCCAGGCCAGATAAAATATTTATCTATATTTCAGGAGGTTATGGATATTCGAAGAAAACTTCCGGGAGAGGCCGGGCTATGGATTCATCATTTGATCAATGCCGGCGACCTGGAAATTCACCAAATAGTGAATGGGGGGGTAATTTCAGGATGACCTGCGCTTCTTCAACCGGTAGTCCAGCGTAGCCCGTGACAGGCCGAGTAATTTTGCAGCACGACTGACATTACCGTCGGCTTTTTTCAATGCCTGATTGATCAGAGCATCTTCCAGGATTGGCAACTCACAGCCCTGCTCGAGTAATTGCCCTACCAGTTTATCCAGACTGGAATCCATCGTCGCATTGCCTTCAGTCTCTGCGACCACGTTGGGGAAGAGGTGGGAAGCTTCGATCTGCCCACCGTTATCAGCCAGGATAATACCCCGCTCGATGATATTACCCAGTTCGCGGATATTGCCCGGCCAATGATACTCGCGCAGCATGGCCATGGCCCGGTCAGTGACACCCTGCAGCAGTTTGCCGTGCAAGCTTGAGTACTTCTCGACGAAATGTCTCGCCAACTCGGGCACGTCATCTATACGCTCGCGTAACGGAGGCACGGTTACGGAATAAACATTGAGCCGATAAAGCAGGTCTGCGCGGAAGCGCCCCTGTTTCACTGCGTCCTCGAGGTCTTCGTTGGTCGCTGCAACAAGGCGCACATCGACCTTGCGTGTTCGGGTGTCACCCACTCGCTCCAGCTCATTCTCCTGCAAGACTCGTAGCAGCGCGGCCTGCGCCTGAGGCGACAGTTCACCCACCTCGTCGAGAAACAGAGTGCCACCATGCGCGCGTTCAAAGCGCCCCGGGCGAGACTGATCCGCCCCCGTATAGGCGCCTTTTTCGACACCGAAGAGTTCTGCCTCGATCAGGTCCCTCGGAATTGCGGCACAGTTAACGGCGATGAATGGCTTGTCACGGCGCGGGGAACCCTCGTGCAGAGCCTTGGCAAACATATCCTTGCCGACACCCGTCTCGCCCAGCAACAGCACGGTGACCTTGCTCTCCGCCGCACGAGCCAACAACTGGCGTACATGCAGGAACTTGGCCGAGCAACCCACCAGATCCCCAAAACTCTGCTCGGCAGTAAGATTGTCACGCAACGCAGTAACCTGCGACTGCAGGGTAAACAACTGGTCAGCGATGCGATCCGGGCGATAGTATCTAAGCAACTCCTCAGCGTCGTCCCACTGCTCAGCGGGGCGACCTTCGATGCGGCAGACTTTTTCGCCGCAGCCCACACAACCCAGCTCCCGGAACAATATCTGCGTACCGGTAAATCGGGTAGTAAAGCCGCTGGCATAGCCGATCTGGGACCAGCACACCGGTTCAAAACTGACACCGTACTCGGCAAGAAAAATTTCAGCCTCAAAAGAGTGCTGCCATTCAAAGACGCCCCGGAAATAATCGCTTTCTTCATCGGCTTCCAGGCTTACCGGCACAACCTTTACTTGCCCCGTGACCATATGCGACTGCGGACCGACGGAAAATGCTTCGAACATCGTAGCGTCGGGGCGCAGACGCCTGGCAGTATCCGCGTCCCGCATTCCTGCGACATAGCCTATACGTATAAGCAGTCCCTTGGCACGGTCAACACCCAGTGACTCAATCAACTCCTTGCGCAGCGCCTGCATTTCGCTGCTGCGCAGAAGCACCATGCGCTCCTCCTCCAACCAGATACGCCCTTCCTCTGGTTCGAAACGCAGCAATTTTTGCAGGTCATCTATTGCCGGCAGTTCAGGTAGTTTCTGGCTCATACTGTTTTATTATCTTTCTACTTACGGTTATTGCCCGCACGACCCGAAGGGCGCGAAGACTTTCTCAGATAGAACACGTTACACCCACTCGACCCTGAAGACAAAACCCCGCGCTTCCCCTTGATCTGGAACAGCCCGTCTACGTGTCAATCAGCATAACATTGGCGTACGAGGTAAGTTTCCCAAGGAGGGTAGCCGATGTTCAGCAAAATACAGTCCGCCTGGCGCAAGCTGGCAACTGGTGCGGCCGCGATCGAGCCGCCGCTCGCCATCGAATCGCTGGACAGCCAGCACTGGGACAAAACCGTTGATGTTGCCGTCATCGGTTTCGGCGGAGCTGGCGCTGCGGCGGCCATCGAGGCGCGGGACCAGGGTGCCGAGGTAGCGGTGATAGATCGCTTCAACGGGGGCGGTTCGACCAGAATTTCCGGTGGCATCTACTACGCCGGGGGCGGCACCGGCATCCAGCAACAGGCCGGTGTCGAGGACAGCCCGGACAATATGTTCCGCTACCTGCGCCACGAGACCGGGGGCGCCGTCAGTGCCGACACCCTGCGCAGGTTCTGTGATGACAGCCCGCGCAACCTCTACTGGCTGATGCAGCAGGGGGTGCCCTTTGACGCCAGCCTGTGCCCTTTCAAGACCTCCTACCCCTCCAACAGCTACTACCTGTACTACTCCGGCAACGAGGCTTTCGCGCCCTATAGCGAAGATGCCTCACCCGCCCCGCGCGGCCACCGCGCCCACGGCAAGGGCGTATCCGGGGCCGTGTTTTTCGGGCCACTGGCAACAGCCGCCCGCGCCCGCGGTATCCACATCATGACCCAGCATCGGGCCACGGGCCTGGTTACCGACAGCGATGGGCGCGCGGTCGGTGTGCGGCTGCGCCGCTTTGCCACAGGTTCTCTCGCAGGCTGGCTGCACCGCCACCTCTACTCGCTGCTGATCTTCGGTCGCTACGGCGCGATGTATCTGCCTGCAATCACCGTTGTCCTGCGCGCAATGCTGGAGAAACTGGAAGTGCGATACGGCAAAGAATTTTTCCTGCGCGCCAGGCGCGGCATCGTCATCAGCACCGGGGGGTTCTTCTACAACCGCGACATGGTCGCGCAATATGCGCCGGAGCACTTGCCGGGCATGCCCCTGGGCACGATAGGTGACGACGGCAGCGGCATCCTGCTTGGCACCAGCGTGAACGCCGCGACGACGCGAATGGGCAACGTCAGCCAGTGGCGTTTTATCAACCCACCAGAATCTTTCGTGCGCGGTGTGCTGGTGGATAGCCAGGGCAGGCGATTCTGCAACGAGATGTACTACGGGGCCCAACTCAACCAGCAGATCATGGAAAAGGCCGGGGGCGAGGCCTGGCTGATACTGGACAAGTCACTGGCCAAGCGGGCCCTGCGCCAAATCGGCCCGCGCCGCGCGATGTGGTTCCAGGCCGCCAGCGCCTTGCTGTACCTGTTTATCGCCCGCAAACGCGCATCCACGCTGGAGGAACTGGCGGGCAAACTGGGCATGCCCGCGGAGACGCTGGCGCAGACGGTGCAGGAATACAACGCGCTTTCCCACGAGGGCACGGCGGACCCTCTGGGCAAACCCGCGGATCATCTCGCCGTGTTGCAGCGGGGTCCCTGGTACGCCCTTGACTGTCGCGTGGCCGGCGCGGTGCGCAACCCGTCCATTACGCTGGGTGGCCTGCGAGTGGATGAATCGACCGGCGCGGTGCTGGATGACAACGCTGAGGCCATCGCCGGGCTGTATGCGGCAGGACGCGCCGCAGAAGGCGTGGCGTCGGCAAGCTATGTCAGCGGCCTGTCCCTGGCGGACTGTATTTTTACCGGCCGGCGCGCCGGGCGCCATGCTGCTGGCCAGCCAGCGGATTAATCAACGCCCGGCAGTGAGGGCACAGACGGGTAGCCCGCTGCGCTAACCGTGCTCGAGGAAATCGATGCAGGCGCGATTGAACATGCCCTCGTGCTCCACCATCACCCAGTGACCGCACTCGTTGACCAGGATGGTGCGCAAATGCGGAATGCCCTTGACCATCTTCATCAGGCCGCTCTCCGGCATCATCTGTTCGTCCATACCCCAGAAACCGAGGCAGGGGCATGCGATTTTGTGCAACTGGTCGACGAGGTTGGGCACCTGCATGGTCGCCATCACGTGACCGTTCATGATCTGCATGACCTGCATGCGCTCCGCCACCAGTTCATCCGTGGCGTGGGCGGGATCAAACATCAGGCCGGTGGCGAAGAGATCCTTCATCACCTCGGGTGTCACCGGCTCACCGGAACCGAACACCTTGAACACTTTCTGCATACCGGGCATGGCCTGGTACTCAGGCAGGTCACTCAGGCCACCGGGGGCCATGAGCACCATCTTCTCCACCAGTTCAGGATAATCCAGGGCCAGGCCCAGTGCGACAGCACCGCCGAGGGAGTTACCTACCAGTGTGCACTGGTCGACGCCGGCGCAGTCAAGTGTCTGCTTGATACACTCCACGAAAAAGGACAGCGGGTGGTCCACATCGTCGGGCTTGTCGGAGAAGCCATAGCCGATGTGGTCGGGAATGATGCAACGGTAGCCCGCCTCCACCAGCGCCGGGTAGTTGCCCTTGAAATTACTGTAACCGCTGGCGCCCGGGCCGGAGCCGTGCAGGAACACCACCACCTCGCCCTCGCCTTCATCCAGGTAGTGAATCTTGTAGCCGTTGGCGCAGTTGGCATAGTTGCCTTCGGGTAACAGGCCGATCATTCCCATTGTCTTTATTCCGCGTTGCCCAGGGTTTACTGCAATGGCGGTGGCGGGCCTTCGCCGCACCGCCGCGACCCGCGCACTGAGCTGTGTGCGCGGGGCTTATGCGCGTTCAGATAGCGTAGTCCACGTTTTCCTCGCCGAACATCACGCCGCCCATATTCTTGGCAAACGGCGCCGAGTGGTTGGCCACGTGCGCCTGGCTGCAGAGGATGTCCAGGTGATAGTCCAGCAGTTCACTGCCATGGCGCACGCCGCCGCTGCCAGATGCCTTGAGCATACGGCTGGTGAGTGCCAGGCAGCGATCGGCCACCACGGCTGAGTCGTAGCGGTAGCGCACGCGATCGGGCACGGGAATCTCCTCACCGGCGCGGCATTTATCCATCATGGCATCGAAGTTGCGCACCATTGTCAGCTTCATTTCCTCGATTTCAGAGCGCGCCTCGGCCGCCAGTTGCCTCGCGGCAGGATCGTCCTTCATCTTGGCCGGGCCCACCTGGCGGGTTTTGGCCACGTCGATATAGGCCTGCAGGGCACCCTCACACGCACCCAGCGAAGCGGTGCACACGGCGCGCACGAACACCTGCATAAAGGGCATGTGGTAGAGCGGCGCATCGTTGACGGCATTGCCGGGGTTTTGGCACAGGAAACCGTCCATGGACTTGTGGGTGCGATGCTCCGGCACGAACACGTCATCGACAACAATGTCATGGCTGCCGGTTCCCTGCAGGCCGACCACGTCCCAGTTGTCGACGATTTCATAGTCTTCTATCGGCACCAGGAATGTGCGGTAGTTGGCCATGTCGAAGGGGGCTTCCGGGGTCGGCACCACGGCACCCAGGAAGGCCCACTTACAGTGCTCGGAGCCGCTGGAGAAACTCCAGCGACCGCTGAGCCGGAAACCGCCGTCGACGACTTTGACCTTGCCCACCGGCGCGTATGAAGACGAAATCAACACCGTGGGATCATCGGCCCAGACGTCCTGGGCCGCCTGGTCATCGAATACCGCCAACTGCCAGTTGTGCACGGCAATCACGCCCAGTATCCAGGCGCTGGAGGGACAGAAGCGCGCGACCTCGAAGCCGACCATGTAGAAGACCTGCGGGTCCATGGCGTAGCCGCCCCACTGCTCCGGCTGCAATATCTTGAAAAACCCGGCCTTGTGAAAATCAGCCACCGTAGCTTCGGGTACGCGGCGCTCTGCCTTGCATTGCGCCCTGCGCGCGACCAGGTCGGGCCCCATGGCGCGGGCCGCTGCTATCAATTCCTGTGCTCTGGGGGATTCGAGACCGTACTCATTCATGTGATCACCTGTTGCCTTGCTGTCATTGTTGTTATGTCGCGCCTGGCGCGACCAGGCTCTATTGAAACCGGGAAGGGCGCTGGCATCATCCTTCATTTGGGTTATGTACTACTCAACCACGGCATCGCCAAAGGTTGTCGGGGCACCGAAGAAGGCGCGGTGCGAAGGCGGCTGGCGGCCGTCCACATCGACAATTCCGTAGGCTTCAGCCAGCTCCGCGCCGACCCATACCTTGCCGCTGCGCGCCATGCGCTCACTGTCACGGTGCAGCGCATCGATCACGCGGCCGGTGAATTGCGGGCTTTCGCAGGTCTCAGCCAGGTCTGCATACATCTCCGGTTCTGCCTCAAACACCAGGCGGGTGCGTTCAGTGAGCAAGAGGCCCATCCAGATGGAAACCACAGCCACGTTATAGGGGCGGAAGTCCACGGCCATGTCGTGCGCCATCTTGTCCACCGCCGCCTTGCCGGCGCCGTACGCGGGGCCGTGCATGTAAATGCGTCCGCCGAACGATGAGGTATTGACCACCAGCGCCTGTTCACTGGCCAGCAGCAGGGGCGCGGCGTACCAGGTCGCGGCATAGTGTGATCGCATGCCCACGTTCCAGATATCGGTAAGTTCCAGGGGCTTTTCCCAGAACGGGCCCTTCTGGGTCAGGGCGTCGTGCAGGCTGGTGGCGTTATTGACCAGTATGTCCACCCTGCCCTGTTCTTCCTGGATCTGCCGGAAAATCGCCTGCACCTGTTGATCGTCTGCATGATCGCAGTACAGGGGAATGCCGACGCCGCCGGCGGCAGTCACCGCCTCGGCGGTCGCGGCAACCGTGCCCGGCAATGGCGCATCGCCCTCGTTGCGACTGCGGCCGGTGACATACACTGTGTCACCCGCGGCACCCAGCGCCAGCGCGATACCCTTGCCGGCCCCGCGACTGGCGCCGGTGACGACGGCCACCCTGCTGTTGTGTTCGCCCATGGCTATGCTCCCTCCAGATTGCCGGCCTTACATCCTACGGGCTGATGACGGCGCGCGCGAACACGATTACCATGCGTGCTGGTCACATAATTAACCCAGGTTGGACTTTTCGGTATGAGACGCGGCGCAATCCTGCTGGCTGCAGTGTGCACACTTGTGGGCTTACTATCCGCCAGGAGTACCTGGGCTGAACCCCGGCAGGCCTACCATGGGGATGCGCCGCAATGGTTGCGCGCCGTGGGCAAGTTGCATGTTCCCGGCGTCACCTATCGCGATGGCTACAGCAGGCACCAGCAGGAAAACTGCAGCGGCACGCTGGTGTCCAGCGCCGGCAGCGACCGCGCCGACACCGTTATCACCGCCTGGCACTGCCTGGAGTTCTACCGCGACCTGTCGCGACCCATCACCTTCACACTGCTACTGGCCGACGGCGAGCGCATCGCCCGCGAGGCACACCGCCTGGCCGACGGCGGCGGCATGTATGCGGACTGGGCGGTGCTGCGCCTGCAACGTGCGGTTGATGTTGCCGATGTCCCCGCCCTGATCCCGCACCCTGCACGCGCGGATCCAGCGCGCGCGGTCACCATGGCCGGCTACTCTGGCGATCCCGGGCTGGGCCGGCATGGTGAAGCACTCACCTTTCATGCCGGTTGCCGTATCACCCGTCAACAGCGGGGCGAGAGTGAGAGCGATTGCAGCGCCTACAAAGGCGCTT
Source organism: Pseudohalioglobus sediminis (assembly GCF_008370495.1). Taxonomy (GTDB): domain Bacteria; phylum Pseudomonadota; class Gammaproteobacteria; order Pseudomonadales; family Halieaceae; genus Halioglobus. Next base: position 417,144 of record NZ_VTUX01000001.1, read on the forward strand.
CAGGTGGTGCCGTGGTACAGGTCTCGGCAACGGGGGAGGCCTACTTCAGTGGTGTTATCTCGCGGGGCGACGGCGAACGCGTCAGCCTGTTTGTGCCGGTCTCGGGCTTTCGCGGCCCGCTCAACCGGTTTCTGAACTAGGGCTTGTTCACACTAACTGAGTTAGCCCCGGGTTTGCGCTGGCGTTCCGGCGCCGGCGCGCCCACGTGGCGCTCGCCCCGGGCTGCCGCCAGTTCCATCTGCTTCTGGCGCTCGCTGAAACGCTCGATCTGCTCCGCGCTCAAGCTGTCGTGGCAATGCGGGCAGCACACGCCCTTGCGATACAGCGGTGACAGCTTGTCTTCCTCCGTGATCGGCATACGACAGCCATAGCACTGGTCGTACTGTCCCTTCTCCAGGCGATGGTTCACCGCGACCCGGTTGTCGAACACGAAGCACTCACCCTCCCAGGTGCTGTCCTTCTCGGGCACTTCCTCCAGGTACTTGAGGATGCCGCCCTGCAGGTGATACACCTCCTCGAAGCCCTCCTGCAACATGAAAGCGGAGGCCTTTTCACAGCGGATACCGCCGGTGCAGAACATGGCGACCTTTTTTTGCCTGGCGGGATCGAGATTCTCGCGCACGTAGCCGGGAAAATCGCGAAAGCTGGTGGTGTGCGGGTCCACGGCGCCGCGGAAACTGCCGATACTGCACTCATAATCGTTGCGCGTGTCGATGAGCAGCACATCGGGGTCGTTCACGAGGGCATTCCAGTCCTGCGGTGCCACGTAGGTGCCCACCACCTTGTTGGGGTCAATGTCCTCCACGCCCATGGTGACGATTTCCCGCTTGAGTTTCACTTTCATGCGGTAAAACGGCATGGATTCGTCGAAGGATTCCTTGTGTTCCAGCGCCGCCAGCCGCGGGTCGGCCCGCAGGTAGTCGAGCACCCGGTCGATCCCCTCCCTGCTGCCCGCTATGGTGCCGTTGATACCCTCCTGCGCCAGCAGCAGGGTGCCCTTGACACCGGCGTCCCGGCAGACGTCCAGCAACGGCTCGCGCAGGGCGCGATAATCCTCCAGGGTGACGAAGCGATACAGTGCGGCTACAACGATTTCAGACATGCCAGCTCAGGCCTCCGCTTTCGAGCCGCCGAGGCAATCCGGGGAGTCGGGAGCACCCTGCTGCCGCGCGGACCACTCATCACCGGTATAGGTATGCAACGCCAGTGCATGCACCGGACCGGCCAGTTGTTCGGCCAGCGCCGCATAAACCAGCTGGTGGCGGGCGACCTTGCGCTTGCCATCGAATACCGCACTGACCAGCACCACCTTGAAATGCGTCTCCGAGTTCGGCGGCACGCTGTGCATGTGACTCTCGTTGACGACCTCAAGGTGTGCAGGGTCAAACTGCTGCTCGAGTGTCTGCTGTATCTGCTGCTGCACCTGCATTCATCTACCTCCTGTTGTGCACTGCGATTATACGCCTAGTCACGGCGTAATTCCGCGCGAAACTGCCCGGGGGTCTGCCCCGTCCACTTCTTGAAGGAGCGGTGGAAGGCGCTGGGATCGGTGAAACCGAGCTGCAGGGCGACCTCGTTAATAGACAGGTCGCGGCGATTCAGGCACAGCTTGGCGGCCTCGCAGCGAGCGTGATCTTTTAGCTGCTGGAAGGTGGTGCCTTCGCGCTTGAGTCGGCGGCGCAGGGTCGGGGCAGACATATTCAGTGCGCTGCTGATCACCTCAAAACCGGGAAAGCCCTCGCTGAAGTCATGCCCGATCATGGCCTTGACCTGGGCCGACAGGTTGTTGCTGTCGGGGTCGTTGTCCATCAGCAGTAACTGATAGGGCGCGGTGCGTAGAAACGCTTCCAGTGAATACTGCGTGTGTACGATCGGCCATACCAGGCACTCACTGTCGAAGTACAGCAAATCCATGGACTGATTGAAATATATCGGGCAGCGGAACAGCGCCTCGTATTTCTCGGGCTTATCCGGCGGTTCCCCGGTAAAATCCACGCGCTGCAGTTCAATCGGCCTGCCACAGAGCCAGCCAAAGAAACGGTGCCAGACCGACAGGCCATAGGCATCGGCAACGTCAACCTGCGGCCGACTGGTGCGGTCCATGGTGCGGTAGCCAACGCGTGCAAACTGTTCACTGAAATTGGTGTACAGCTGGCTTTTCTCATCGAAAAACGTGCGATAGAACTCGGATGTGCGCCGGATAGCCTGCCCCAGGTTCTCACAGGAGATCACGCAATAACACATCATGCGAAACGCCCCCGGTGCCACCAGGTCGCTGCCGGTCACGCCGAAGGTCTTATCCTGCAACAGGCTCAATACGTGCTGGTACACGCGCGAGTACTGCATGGCACTGACCTCGCTGCGGTAACCGGGTGCGGACTCATCCAGGGGATCAAAATCCAGCCCCGCCTCGGCCAGTACAGCGGAAAAATCGTAGCCCCGGTCACCTACCATCTTCAGCAGGGTGCGCATAAATCGGGTGGGGACACGGTCGCTCATCATTCACCTGGCAGTTAATTGAGCGGGGCATAGTAACAGACTCACCCGGTCTGCAAACAAGACCACCGCTGCCATTCAGCGTATACTGGCCCAGAGCCGAAATGGGAGAAACGCCATGGGATCGCGCTATAACATCTATTATGCGGGCGAGGTACTGCCAGGGCACAACCAGGCAACAGTGCGGGAACAGTTGCGCAAGCTGTTCAAAGCCAGCGATGCGGTGCTGGACAAGCTGTTCAGTGGCAGCGAACAGCTGGTAAAGCGGGAGTGTGACAAGACCACCGCGCTGAAATACAAACAGGCGATGGAGCAAGCCGGCGCGCAACCGGTGATCAAGGTGGTGCGCGATGACAGCACCGCGCCGGCAGCGCCCTCACCTGAACCGGCGCCAGAGCGCAAGCTGACCATGGCCGAGCGCGTGGCCGCACTGGCCTCGGCACCCGATGTGGGCCTCAACGCGGCGGAGCAGGCGCAGGCGGCAGAACCGGAAATCGATGAAGAGACCGGCTGGCAGCTGGAACCGGTGGGCGCGGATATTCTCCGGCCCGAGGAGCGGCGCCAGCCAATCGTGGCCGCCATCGACATCTCCGCACTGGACCTGGCAGCCGATACCGGCAACCTGGCTCCGGAGCGCCCACCGGCGCCGGCGGCGCCGGCAACAGATCACCTGAGCATGGGCGCAGTGGGCGACAGTATCCCTACCCTGCCCTCTGACCAGCCCCCACTGCAACCGGATACCAGCTTAATCGCGCTGTCCCCAGAGGGCACCGACTTCGCCGACTGCGCGCCTCCCGAACCGGCGCCACCGCCGGTAGACCTGTCGAGCATGGACCTGGCGCCTGAAGGCAGCGATGTGCTGGAAGAAAAGTACCGCAACAAGCCGGCGCCCGCAGCCCCGGGAACAGATCATATTTCGCTGCAGGAATAGCGCGGGCAGCACTGCACTCAAGCCAGCTCGATAAGCACCCGCAACCCCGGCTGGTTGTCTTCCAGGTCCACAGTGCCGCCGTGGTAATGTGCAATCGCCTGGGCCATGCTCAGGCCCAGGCCGTGACCGGGCAGGGCCGAACGACTTGGTTCCACACGGTAGAAGCGCCGAAACACATCCTTCCAGTGCTCAGCAGATATGCCGGGGCCGCTATCGGCAATGACGATGCGATGGCCCGCCCGCGCGCTGTTGCGCTCGAGGCTGACAGACACCAAACCCGAAGCCGGGGTGTACTTGATGGCATTGTCCAGCACGTTGGCAAACAGCTGGAACAACAGGTCGGCCTCCCCGAGGCAGTGGGCGCTGGGCAGGGTTGCCAACTGCAGGTCAATGGACTTTTCCTGGGCCAGGGGCTCATACAGTTCCACCACGTCCCTGAGCAACTGCCCCAGGTCCACCTCCGTCTCACCGCTGAAACGGCTGCCCGCCTCCAGTGCGCTGATCCGCAGCACGGCATTGAACGATGCCAGCAGGGCGTCACAATCGGCGATCAGGTCCTCCACCCGGTTGGCATCCTGCTCGGACAAATCGTGCGCCAGCTGGCTAAGCTGGTTCCGCAGCCGCGCCAGTGGTGTACGCAGGTCGTGGGCGATGTTGTCGGAGACACTGCGCACGCCGTGCATCAGGGCTTCAATCTGGTCCAGCATGCGATTGATCACCCCGGCCAGTTCCCGCACCTGCCCCTTTTCCGCGTCAGCGTCGATGCGCTGTGAGGGGTCGCCGCGCACGATCCGCGACATCTCCCTGCCCAGCCACTCGAAGCGCTGCAGGCTGCGGGCAGCGGCGAAATACCCCCCCACCAGGCCAAGCACAATGGTGACCAGCATGGTGCGCACCAGCGTGTGCAGCACCAGCCGTCCCTGGGCTACCGCCTGTTCAAAACTGCGTGCCACCACCACGCGGTAGTCCTCTCCCAGGGCTACCTCCCGGGCCAGGAATTCCACATCTACGGATTCACCCCATTCCAGCAGGGCCAGCTCAAACCCCAGCCAGCCGCCATCGAATTCCCGGTAAGCCGACGCCTGCGGCAAATCCCCGGCGAGCTTGGTACCCTCGACATCGGTGACCAGGTAGTAGAAGTGATCGGCGATACTGATCTTGCCCTGGTCTTCGACGTACTGCCGCACACCGGGCAGTCCCTGCCCATCGTAGATAAGCTGCAGTGTCTCCTCCTCGTCGACGATGCTCTGTGACAGCTCGGAGAAATAGTTGTAGCTGTAGATGGAGTACATACCCACCACCACCAGGAATACTGTGGCGCTGAGCACCAGCAGGTAGCGGGCGATGTAACGGAAGGTAAGGCTGCTGATAACCTTGTGCGCCTGCACTCAGTCCTCCCCGGCACCCAGGCGGTAACCGGCGCCGCGAACGGTGGCCAGCAACGGTGTGGCGAAATCCTTGTCGATCTTCTGGCGCAAGCGGGATATGTGCACATCAATCACGTTGGTCTGCGGGTCGAAGTTGTAACCCCAGACATGCTGCAGCAGCATGGCCCGGGTCACGACCTGCCCGGCGTGACGCATCAGGTACTCCAGCAGTTTGTACTCCCGTGGCTGCAGCGGTATCAGCTGCCCGTCGCGCACTACCCGCTGCTGCAACAGGTCCATCACCATATCCGCCACCTGCAGCGACGTGGCCACCTCGCTGCTGCTGGTCGCGCGCCGGTGCAATACCTGCAGGCGCGCCAGCAACTCGTCCATGGAAAAGGGTTTGGCCAGGTAGTCATCGGCGCCGCTGTGCAGCCCCTGCACCCTGTCGTCGACCTCCCCGAGGGCGCTGAGCACCAGCACGGGTGTGGTTTTGCCGGCCTGGCGCAGGTCACGGATCAGGGTCAGGCCATCACGGCCCGGCAACATGCGATCCACCACCCAGACGTCAAAGGTCTCATTGCAGGCAGTCGCATAGCCCTGGTCACCGTTGTCGCAGCGCGTAAGGCCACAGCCTGCACGCACCAGCTCGGCGCCGATAAACTCGGCAACGGCGTCGTCATCCTCGACCAGCAGTATGTTCATGGCAGGGCTCATATAACGCGGCAATGTAGCATGTGCCCCCTCGCTGCAGAAGCCGCCTGAGGGCGATACCCGGGTTCATTACCAATCCTTAATCAGCAGGCATTTGATGATAAACTCCGCGACCATGAACACAACGCCAGAAAAACTGCCCTCCCCGTCCCTGCTGCGGCACCTGATCTCCATGGTTTACGATGGCCTGCTGGTCATCGCGCTGATTTTCGTGGTGTACGCCATCGCCCTGGGTATTGTGGTGAAGGCCAGCGGGGGCGAACAGGAAGTGCTCAATCCGCACCTGGGCCAGGCGCTGATAGTATTCAGCCTGGTGGCTTTCTACAGTGCATTCTGGATGAAAGACGGCCAGACGCTGGGTATGCAGGCGTGGCGCATCAAGCTGGTGGCCAGTGATGGCGGCAAGCTGCGCTGGCACCAGGCCATCATCCGCTGCGCCGCAGCGGCCCTTTCCGCAGGCTGCCTGGGTATGGGGTATTTATGGAAGCTGGTGGACCGCAACCAGCGCTACTGGCATGACTACCTCAGCGGCACTGAACTGATCCTGCTGCCCAAGAGCAGTCGCGACAAATAGTGGCTCAGCGCGCCCGCGCCAACAACAGCATACCGAACAACAGGCACACCAGTATGGGCACCAGCGCCGCGTAAATCGGCGGGAACCCGAACACCAGACTGGCCGGCCCCAGCAGGTCCTGGCTGGTGCGAAAGACAATACCCACGATCACGCCGGAGAAAATACGGAACCCCATGGTGCCCTCACGCAAGGGCCCGAAGATGAAGGAAATCGCCACCAGCACCAGGCCGCCGATCGCCGCGGGTTGCAGCACCTTGCGCCAGAGGGCCAGCTGGTAGTCCTCGGAGTCAAGGCCCTGCAATTGCAGGTAGCGACTGTAGCGATACAGGTCCGCCAGCCGCAGCTGGTCCGGCTCCATTACCTCGAGGGTTAACAGTTCCGGCGTAATGCCGGTGTCCCAGCGCATGGTCTCGTAGGTTTCGCGGGTCGTCTGCCAGCTGCTGAACCGGGTCTGCACCACCTCTTCCATGACCCAGTAGTCGCCCTCGAAAGTGGCGCGCCGGGCGCGCAGTGACGACACCATGCGCAACTTCGCATCAAACTGCAGCAGGGTGATGCCGTGAACCACACCCTCGGCCTCGAGGGCATTGAAATGCAGGAAAGTATCACCCTCGCGGTTCCACAGACCGTGGCGGCCGGCGAAGCTCTCCCCCGGGTTCTGCGCCAGGGCGCGCTGGGTTTCGGCCCACTGGTCTGTTTTCGGGGCCACGAACTCGCCCAGCAGGAAACCGAGCACGGCTATCAATAACGCGGGTTTCATCGCCATCCACACCAGCCGGCCAATGGACACGCCCGCCGCGCGCATGACCACCAGTTCACTGGAGCTGGCTAGCTGCCCCAGGCCGAGCATACAGCCGATCAGGCCGGCGAAAGGTATGTACTCGTAGAACCGGCCCGGCAGTGTCAGCAGGATGTACAGGCTGACCTGGACGAAGCTGTAGGTCTCGGAAATGTTGTCGGCCTCATCAATGAATGCGGCGATGGCATCGAGGCCCACGATGACCACCAGCACCAGGGCGATAGCCGCGAACACGGTCCAGCCCACGTAGCGGTCAAGCTTGCGCACTGAGGTATCTCCTGTGCTTGAGTCGGCCGCGTACCGACGGGCCGTAAAGCATCGCCAGCGCAACCACCAGGAACAGCAGGTGCACCCCCCACATGCCCAGTACGCTGCCCTCGCCCTCGGCCACCGCCGAGCGCGCATTGGCCAGCAGCATGAGGTAACCGAGGTATACCAGGAACGCCGGGGCCATCTTGATATAACGCCCGCGGCGGTGATCAGTGCGGCTCATGCACATGGCAATCAGGGCCACGATCGGCACCATGACCGGTATGGAAAGCCGCCAGTGCAGTGCCGCCCTGTCTTCCGGCAGGTCCGACAGCAGCAGCTTTTGCGTGGAACGCCCATCCACCGGGTCCGCTGTGCGGATACCCCCTTCGGGCTCGGGAATCAGCTCCCCGAAACGTTCGAATCGCACCGTGCGGTAGTCCAGGTCACCGGGGTAGCCGTCGTAGCGGTAGCCGTTACGCAACTCGAGGTAACGCGCCGCGGTGGCAGTATCGAATTTGACCTCCCCCTCCTCGGCCACCGTCACCTGCATACGCAGGTTGCCGTCATCGTCACGCTGCCCCTGGGACAGGAACACCGAGCGCATCACGCCGTCTGAGGTGATGGTCTGCGCATAGCTCACGGTATTGTTACTGCGTCGCGTCTGGAAACGCCCGGCCGCAACCGCATTCAGGCCCTGCGAGGACTCGGGCGCATGCAGCAGGGCATCGGAGCGCGCGGCGCCCAGCGGCGATATCCACAGGCTGAGGAAGCCGACCAGCAACATCACCACCGCGGCCGGGGCCAGGGTGTAGGCGGCGAGGCGGCCGGGGCTCAGCCCGGTAGCGGTGAGAATCACCATTTCGCTTTCCACGTACAGGCGCCCATAGGACATGAGAATGCCGATGAACAGGCCCAGGGGCACAATCAATTCAAGGAAGCCGGGTAGGCGGTACAGCATGACCGGCAGCAGGATATCCGCCGCCAGGTCACCGACTGCAGCCTCGGCCAGGTACTTGACGAAACGCCCGCTGATGATGATCACCAGCAAGACAAAACTCACTGCCACTGTATGCAGGAGTACGTCGCGAGCGAGATAGCCGAGAATTTTCATGCCTGGCCTGGAGCGGATGCTGTGTTTTCGGTTGGGTTTGACTGCGCAACATCATACACTAGCGCGGAGCAAATTAGTCGAGGTTATGCAACATGAGCGCAATCAAATTTTCCGCCCGCAAGATTGGCGATGCCAGCAGCACAGCGACCCAGTGCGCCGTGGTTCCACTATTCAGTGACGGCAAATTAGCCGCCGCCGCCAACGCGCTGAACAGCGCCGGCGCCGCCATCAAGGCCACCCTGGACATCGGCGACTTCGAGGCAAAGCGCGGCCAGAGCGCCAGCCTGCCCGGCGCCGGCAAGGCCAAGCGTGTACTGCTGATAGGTTGCGGGGAGCGCAAGAAATTTGATCGCGCCGCCGCGCGTGAGTTTGCCAAGTTGGTGGGAACCAGCCTGGCCGCCACCAGTGCCCGCGATGCACTGCTGCTGGTCGACCACCTGAAAGTCGACGACGCCGACGAGAGCTGGTTGCTGGAAATGCTGGCGCGCACCTTGCAAGCCAGCGCCTACCGCTACAAGGAAACGCTGTCCGAGCCGAAGCCGCCGCTGAAACTTGGCCGGGTTGTCGTCAGCAGCCAGAGCAAGTCAGCGGCCCAGAAAGCGCTGGACCGTGGCGCCGCTACCGGCCTGGGTATCAATGAAGCGCGCAACCTGGCCAACCTGCCCGGCAACATCTGCACCCCGGGCTATCTTGCCCGCGAGGCGCGCAAGCTTGGGCGCGGCAACAACAAGCTCAGCGTGCAGGTGCTGGAAGAGAAAAAGATGCGCGAACTGGGCATGCACTCCCTGCTGTCGGTAACGGCGGGCACGGAGGAACCGGCCAAACTCATCGTGATGCAATACAACGGCGGCAAGAAAACCGACAAGCCCTACGTGCTGGTGGGTAAAGGTATTACCTTCGACAGCGGTGGTATCTCGCTCAAGCCCGGCGCAAAAATGGACGAGATGAAATACGACATGGGTGGCGCCGCCAGTGTCTTTGGCACCATGCAGGCGATCACCGAGATGGAGCTGCCACTCAACGTGATTGGCGTGGTCGCCGCGGCGGAAAACATGCCCAGCGGGAAAGCGACCAAGCCCGGTGATGTGGTCACCAGCATGGCGGGCAAAACGATCGAGGTGCTCAATACCGATGCCGAGGGCCGACTGGTGCTGTGCGATGCCCTGACCTATGTGGAGCGCTTCAAGCCGGCGGCAGTCATCGACATCGCCACCCTCACCGGCGCCTGCGTGGTTGCACTCGGCGCGCACGCTACCGGGCTCTACGCCAACACCGATCAGCTGGCAGAGCAACTTCTGCAGGCGGGAGAAGAGAGCCATGATCGCGCCTGGCGCATGCCCCTGTGGGATGACTACAGCAAGCAGCTCAAGAGCAACTTCGCCGACCTCGCCAATATCGGCGGTCCCGGCGGCGGCAGCGTGACCGCAGCCTGCTTCCTCAAGGAATTCGCCGGCAACTACCAATGGGCGCACCTGGATATCGCCGGTACCGCCTGGGACAGTTCGCCCAAAGGGGCTACCGGCCGCCCCGTCGGCCTGCTCACGCGCTACCTCATCGATCGCGCCGGCAAATAGAGCGCGATGACACGCGTCGGCTTTTACGTGGTCCAGGCCAGCGGTGCCGAGCAGCGGCTGCAGGTTGCCGCCCGGCTCGCTGACAAGGCACACGCTCGCGGCCACCGCATCTATATCAATGCGGTGGACAAGGCGCAGGCGCAACAACTGGACGAGCTGTTGTGGTCGTTTCGCCCGGCCAGCTTCCTGCCGCATGCCCTGGCCGGTGAACCCCACTCCGAGCAGGTCGCCATCGGCTGGGGGCAGGACCCGGGCAAGCACTCTGACCTGCTCATCAACCTGCAGCTGGAAATTCCGGCATTCTTTTCGCGCTTCGCCAGGGTGGCCGAGGTCGTCACCCAGGATGAGGGCAGCCTGTCTGCGCTGCGTGACGCCTGGCGCTTCTACAAGGAGCGCGGCTATCAACTGGAGAAGCACGACCTCTGAACCCTGCCGCGGGGTACCGGCAACAATGCTGGAGCTCGCGGCGATAGCCGCCCACAGGAGGAGTCCCATGAACTCACTGGATCCCCGCCTGCGCGGGGATGACCCGGTGTATTTCTCTACGCGTTCAGGCCGCTGGATGCTGGATTACCGCCCTCGCGGGGAGGACCCTGATCTCAATCGACTTGACCAAGCGCTTCTACAAAGGCGAGACCCTATGACGTATAATCGCGCCCCCTGCTCGTGACCCGGATTCCCAGATCGATGGAAAAGACGTTCCAACCCGCCGCTATTGAAACCCGTTGGTATGAAGAATGGGAGGCGAACAACTACTTCGCACCACAGGGCGGTGACAAGGCCTACAGCATTATGATTCCGCCGCCGAACGTGACCGGCAGCCTGCACATGGGTCACGGCTTCCAGGAGGCGATCATGGACGCCCTGATCCGCTACCACCGCATGGCCGGCTACAACACCCTCTGGCAGGTGGGCACCGATCACGCGGGCATCGCCACCCAGATGGTGGTCGAGCGCCAGCTGGAAGCACAGGGTATAAGCCGCCACGACCTCGGCCGCGAGCAATTCATCGACAAGGTCTGGGAATGGAAAGAACAGTCCGGCGGCACCATCACCCGCCAGTTGCGCCGCCTCGGCTCTTCACTGGACTGGTCGCGAGAGCGCTTCACCATGGACGAAGGGCTGTCCAACGCGGTGCAGGAAGTCTTCATACGCCTGTATAAAGAGGGCCTTATCTACCGCGGCAAGCGACTGGTCAACTGGGACCCGGTGCTGCACACCGCCATCTCGGATCTCGAGGTGATATCCGAAGAGGAGCAGGGACACCTGTGGCACTTCGATTACCCGCTTGCGGGAGCGGAAGGCCATCTCACCGTGGCAACCACCCGCCCGGAAACCATGCTGGGTGATGCCGCCGTAGCGGTGCACCCGCAGGATGAGCGCTACGCGCACCTGATAGGCCGCATGGTGGAGCTGCCGCTGACCGGACGCCAGATACCCGTGATCGCGGATGACTACGTGGACCGCGAATTCGGCACCGGCTGCGTCAAGATCACCCCGGCGCATGACTTCAACGACTACGAAATGGGCAAGCGCCACGGCCTGCCGCTGATCAACATTCTCGACGACAACGCCGCCATCGGTGGCGAGGCGCCCGCCGCCTACGTGGGCATGGATCGCTTTGCTGCACGGGAACGGATCGTTGCCGACCTGGATGCGCTCGGGCTACTTAACAAGATTGAGGACCACACTCTCAAGGTACCGCGCGGCGATCGCTCGGGCGTGGTCATCGAGCCCTATCTCACGGACCAGTGGTACGTGGACGCACGCGAACTGGCAAAGCCCGCAATTGCCGCAGTGGAAAACGGCGACATCGAATTCGTTCCCAAGCAGTGGGAGAACACCTATTTTGCCTGGATGCGCGATATCCAGGACTGGTGCATCAGCCGCCAACTGTGGTGGGGGCACCGTATTCCCGCCTGGTACGACGACAAGGGCAACATCTATGTCGGCGAGTCCGAACAGGCAGTGCGCGCCGAACACCAGCTTGCCGACGAAATGCACCTCCAGCAGGACGACGACGTACTCGACACCTGGTTCTCCTCTGCCCTGTGGACTTTCTCTACACTGGGCTGGCCCGAGGAAACAGCGGAACTGAAAACCTTCCACCCCAGCTCGGTGTTGGTCACCGGCTTCGACATCATCTTCTTCTGGGTCGCGCGCATGATCATGATGACCCTGCACTTCCGCCAGGAAGTCCCCTTCCGCCAGGTGTATGTGCACGGACTGGTGCGCGACGCCGAAGGCCAGAAGATGTCCAAGTCCAAGGGCAACGTACTGGATCCCATCGACCTTATTGACGGTATCGAGCTGGAAACGCTGGTCTCCAAGCGCACCGCCGGTATGATGCAGCCCAAAATGGCATCCCGCATCGAAAAAGCCACGCGCAAGCAATTCCCCGAAGGGATCGCCGCCTACGGCACCGACGCGCTGCGTTTCACCTTCTATTCACTGGCCTCTACCGGCCGCGACATCAAATTCGATATCGGGCGCATCGAGGGTTACCGCAACTTCTGCAACAAGATATGGAATGCAGCACGCTATGTGCTGATGAACTGCGAGGGTGAAGACTGCGGCCAGGATGAATCGCTGCCGGTAGAGCTCAGCCTTGCCGATCGCTGGATCGTGAGCAAACTGCAGGAAACCGAGACCGAGGTTGCGCGCACCATCGCCACCTACCGCTTCGACCTGGCGTCGCAGTCCCTGTACGAGTTTATCTGGAATGAATACTGCGACTGGTACCTGGAGCTGTCCAAACCTGTGCTCTGGGACGAGAATGCCAGCGCGGAGGCCAAGCGCGGCACTCGCCGCACATTGATTCGGGTGCTGGAAACCTGGCTGCGCCTGCTGCACCCGATGATGCCGTTTATTACCGAGGAAATCTGGCAGACGGTAGCACCGCTGGCAGGCAAGTCCGGCGCTACCATCATGCTGCAACCGTACCCGCAGGCGGACGAACAGGCTATGGACAGTGCCGCAAACGCAGATATAGAATGGCTGAAGGGTGTGATCGTCGGTGTGCGCAACATTCGCGGGGAGATGAACATTCCTCCCGGCAAGGCGCTCACCGTACTCATGCAGAATGGCGGCGCAGAAGATAAGAGAAGACTGACAGAGAACGCCCCGTTCCTGGAAAAGCTGGCAAAACTGGAGACAGTGACCTGGCTTGAGCCCGGAGCTGAAGCACCCGTGGCGGCCACTGCGCTGGTAGGAGAACTGGAGATTCTCGTACCGATGGCCGACCTGATCGACAGGGAAGCAGAGCTCGCACGGCTGGCCCGTGAAATGGAAAAACTGGACAAAGACCTCAACCGGGTCAAGGGCAAGCTGGAAAACAGCGCCTTCGTCGATAAAGCGCCCGCGCAGGTAGTGGAAAAAGAGCGCGAGAAAATGCAGGCACTGGAACAGGCACTGCACAAGTTACAGGAGCAGGCGCAACGCGTCAGCAATATGTAACGGCCTCGGCACCCAAGGTTTCAAGTCTTCAGCGTTCCCATGAGATCGCTGAAGCATAATAAAAGCAAAACGCTAAAACCGAGGATAGTGGTATGAGTGATCGTGTAAGCGGCACGGTAAAGTGGTTCAATAACGCAAAGGGATTTGGTTTTATTACACGAGAGGAAGGGGATGCCGATGTGTTCGTCCACTTCCGCTCCATTCAGGGCGATGGCTATCGCACCCTCAATGAGGGACAGCAGGTGGAGTTCAATCTGATTGAAGGCCCCAAGGGCCTGCAGGCGGAAGACGTGCACAAGCTGTAGTCCACCACCGGGGTACTGACAACCGGGCCCCGTTTTACCAGTCAACACACAAGTAAGGCAGTGCCTATGGCGCTGCCGCGTTTATTTATTGGTGAGGAACTGTCCGCGAGCGCAGCATGCCGCGCCCGCTTCTCACCACAACAGAATTGAGGTATTCATGAAGCTTGCCGGAAAAATCGTTATCGCCCTGGTCGTCGCCGCCGTTGCGGTCGCACTGCGACACTTCCTTCCCGCCGTGCCGGAAGCGGCGATGCTGGTCGTCGCCTGCCTGGCCACTGCCGTGCTGGTGTCACTGCCCGCGGGCGCTGCAGTCACCGCCCCGGAGGACACCAGCCACGGAGAGCAACAGCAGGCAGCCCCCGCGCGCGAACCCGCCGACGGGCCGCGAGAAGGGGGCCAGGTGAAGTGGTTCAACGTTTCCAAGGGGTTTGGCTTCGTGACCAAGGACAACGGTGACGAGATTTTCGTTCACTTCCGCTCGATACGCGGTGAAGGCCGCCGTGCCCTGCGCGAGGGTCAGCGGGTTACGTTCGTGGAGACGGTAACGGAGAAAGGCCCCCAGGCCGAGGATGTGGAAGCGCTCTAGAGCCCCGACAGCCCGGCACTTTTGCGCCAGTACATCTCCAGCATGGTGGCGCCCTGTCGCAGCACCTGCTCTGCTGGCAGTGAACTGTCTTCGAGTGCCATTTCCACCACGCTGTAGCTGATATCGATCGTCACCCTCGCCTGCATGTGCAGCTCTTCATCCACGGGCCGGCCTAAAAGCTGGCCCAGGAAAGCGGCGAATTGCTCTGCGACCGCACGATGCGAGGACAGCCGCACTTCCTGCAGCGGTGCCACAGCGCGCAGTGCCTGCACGATTTCAATACCGCCGGTACGCTCCAGGGTCACGTCGTAGGTTGACTGCAGTACCTCGTAGACGTGATCGAGCAGCACCTGCGGTTTGTTCTCCGGCAAGTACTTGTTCAGCCAGGTCTGGAATGCCAGGTTCTGCCTGTCCATCAGATCAGCACCCAGGGCGTTGATCACCGCGTACTTGTTGGGGAAATAGCGGTATAGCGCGGGCACAGTAATCCCGGCCCGCTCTGCGATCAGGTTGGTGGAGATGCGTTCCACCCCCACTTCCATCAGCAACTCGGCCGCTGCCTCAAGTATCGCCTCGAAGGTGCGTTTGGCCCGCGCCTGGCGCGGACGGTTCTTTTCAAGCAGTTCTACCTGCCTTCTGGGTGCTGCCATGGTATGCCCTACCTTATGTCCGCCGATCTGCGCCGGCGGTTCTTTTTTGCAATCCTATACCACCGGAAGCCTGGGCACCACCGCAGGGCATAGCTCGTTTGGCCTATGCCGCAAGCCGAAACGGGTAAAAACCCACCGCCCCGGGAGTCACACAGTAGACGCAGATGCATAAGGAAACCGTCATTCCCGCGCAGGCGGGGATGACGGTGTGAAAGAAAGGTTGGCAATCGTTACAGCGCTTGGATCCAGCGATCACGGACCACAGCCTGTGCGGGGACCACGATATCGCTGGCTTTCGGGGCCCGGCCTTACGGCCGGGACATAGTTAGCGCTTGGCGAGTTTACGCAGGTTAGCCGGGGTGAAGTAGTCCTTGTCCAGGTAAGGCAGATTGTGCACGGCTTCCTTGCGATCGATGGTGATGAAGTTACTCACGTAGCCACCGGAAGGCAGGTCCATGAACACCTGGGTGTTGCGCTCGTAACAACCAATCTGGTACTCGTAGTCCGAGAGGAAAAAGCCCACTCGCCAAAGGTTGTCGCGACCATCGAAATTTTCCGACATCACGGGAATCCAGCTGTCCTCTTCCACATACCAGCGCCGTTTCTTGTACGCATGGCGTTTGCCCGGTGCCAGATTACCCTCGACGACCCAGACGCGGCGTTTCTCGAAGCGCACAAACTCCGGGTTGAGGAAATTCAGGGTCAAGCGGTCATCAAGCGTGCCGATGCGGCTGTCGTTAAACTTGAAGTTGTGGAAGGGCACGTAGATTTCCTTGCGCCCAAGCAAGGTATAGGTAAAGCGGTCAAAAGGACCATTGAAGCCTTTGTGATCGTCAATGGTCTGCATGCCACCAGGACCGTCGGGATTATCGTAGCCGATAGCCGGCGCCTTGCGCACGCGACGGGTACCCGGGTCGTACTGCCAGGCGTTGCGCTTGTCACGCTTGTAGTCCATGGGGCCGGTGACCACGGTAATCTGGCCCTTGGTGCGCTGCGGCGCCAGGCGCTGGCTCACTGTCCAGACTGAACGGTCCCCCCGCTCCGCCTCGGTGACGCCGGTGTCGGGATCCTCCGGATTATTGAACGGATGCGACTGGGTAAAATCTATGGCGTCATGGGCCCGCTCGCCGTTGGCGAACACACCATAACCATCATAAACGACGTTGTAGGTGGTATAGCAGCCTGAGGTGCGCATATTCCACAGCACCTCGCGATCATTCGCCGGAATCGGGAAAGCGACGCCGCCATTGTAATTTTTCAGGCCTTCACCATCGTTCACCAGTTCGGTGTGCAGTGCGTTCCACTTGGTTTTCTTCGCCATCCGCTCCTGGTAGCCAAAGTCGCGATGGGTGGGATAAACGTGCAATTGAAACGCCGGATAGCGTTCAAACAGCGCCGCCTGGCCCTCGGACAGGTGGGCGAGATGCTCCTTGTAGTTTTCGGCGGTGATGATTACCAGCGGTTTTTCATCGGCATAGGGATCGGGACGTGGGCTACCCGGGCCGCCGTATTCGAGACCGGGGGGCACGTCCGTCCACTTGGGCTCCCAGGCCGGGATGGAACCGTCGGCGTTACCCGCCACTTCGGCACCATAGGGGTTGAGGTCCTTGCCGTTGAGGCGGGCGGCCTCTTCCTCGGAGACCTTCGCCTGTGCCAGGCCAGCCGCAAGCAGCACCGAAGCCACTGCGGTGGCAATAATTCGCTTATTCATATTTTTTCACTCTCCTGCGAGGCTAATACCTTCGATACTACAATGTTAGAAGCGGTATTTGATACCGATGGATATGTTGTCCCGGTCGTCCAGGGTCTGGTCATCGGCATTGTCATTGCCGAAATACCAGGCGTACTTGGCATCGAACTGCCAGTTGGTAAGGTAGTAGGCCGTGGCACCGATCGACGCTGTCATCAGGTCTTCTTTCAAACCGTTGTTAAGGCCGATGGCATTGCCGTAGCCATCCACGTCGTGCCTGAAGGTACCGATCACATTCATGTCCATACCCTGTATGACCGAGAAATAACGCAGGGTGACCACCGCCTGGTAGCCCCACGCCGTATCCGTCACTTTCAGATTCTGTTCCCCGGGCGGCGTGATGCCGGCAGGCGGCGGAATCAGTTCACTTTCGCCAAGGTTGTTGCCCTGGATATGCGCCTCGGCAAGCACCGCGATCGATGGCGACAACCAGGGCAATGCCGTATACACGTCACTGAAGCCCGCAGAGGCCTGCCAGTAGTGTCCCCGTATAACGTCACTGCGCGTGAAGTAGCCGTCGTCGGTAAACTGCGAGGTCACGTCAACAAAGGGCATATTGTCAGAGTAGGCGAGGTCTATATAGACCTCGGCCTCACTCAGGTTGCCGCTGAAGCTGGCGGACCACACGTCGATGTCCTCGGTATAGACCTCACGGAAAAAAGAATCGCCACCACCGATGTCCAGTTTGATCTGGGCACCGGGGATATTGGAGTGGGAGGTGGTATAGGCCAGCTCAAACGTGTAGCCGCTGTAGGTGCTGTAGCGCGCGGCGAGGCCCCACTGGTCATCATCCTCGGGGGTCAGGCGGCTGATCGTGGGCGCGGCACCCAGCGGCCCCAGCAGCACCCGCTCAGCGCCGGCGCCGGTGGTGTCACTGGTGCTGAGGAAACTACCCACACCGGGCAGCGTGGAGCGCTCCCAGTTGAGTTTGTAATAGGCCTCGGCGCTGATCGTGCCGGTGAAGTCCCACTTCAGGTTAACGGCAGAAGTGGGCAGGAATATCTCCTTTACCTCCACCCCCGGAGTCTGCGCCGCAACGGCGTCGATGGGGTTCTGCAGCGCGTTCACGCCGGAGTAAAAACGAGAGCCACCCCAGGCGATCACCTGGCGGCCGAAACGTACGGCGCCGCTCTGCTCGCCGACATCGAAATTGTAGGTTGCGAAAGCATCCAGCAACCGCGTGCGACGACCGTTCTCGGCGATGGTGTCACGGGGCAACTCCCCACGCTGCAGGTTGCCGCCGGCGGGAATCCCGTTGTTGTAGCTAAGGTAGGCGGTTTCGCTGAGATCGGTCTTGTTCTCGGTGTAAACCCAGTCATAGGAGGCATCACCACGTACAAAGAAGGAAAAATCCTTGTACTCGCCGCCAAACTCGAGAATGGCTTTCATGTTGTTGGAAACCAGTCCCGGGTCAAAGTTGTTGTTGCCGTCATTGAAGTTCAGGCCGCCCTCGTCAAAGGCCATCTCCTTATCGATGGACTCGGTACGCCACTGGGCGCCCGCGCTCAGGGTGGTGTCGACGTTGAACAACCACTCGCCCCAGTTGTACTCCAGCGCGTGGGTGGGCACCGCGGTCATACCGGCCGCCACCAGGGCTGCCCTCACGGCGGCAGGAATCAGTGCGGATCGCTTTGTTGCAGACATAGTTATTCCCCTAAGCAGGTTGTGATTCAGTTGCGTCGGCAGCTGCCGACCGCCCGCCAGTCTCTGCAGGATGGTCAGACGTTTTGCCCTTGTCAGGGCGAACCAGGAAATAGGCCAGGCCCGGCAACAACCAGAGGGCGCCGACCATATTCCACAGGAACATGAAGGTGAGCAGGATGCCCATGTCAGCCTGGAACTTGATTGGCGACATGATCCAGGTAATAACGCCTACGCCCAGGGCAATGCCGGTGAAGGCGACGGCCCGGCCGGTGGTGGACAGTGTCTGGTAATAGGCTTCCTGCATCGGCAGACCCTGTTTCAGGTAGTAGGTCAGCCGGTTGTAAATATAGATGCCGTAGTCCACGCCCACGCCAACGCCCAGTGCTACCACGGGCAGTGTCGCCACCTTGATACCGATACCCAGGTGCGCCATCAGTGCCTGGCAAAGCGCTGAGGTCAGGCCAAGTGGCACCAGGATACATACCACGGCCACAATACTGCGGAAACTGAGGAACACCAGCGCGCCCACCACGGTGTATACCAGGGCGAGGATCTGTGTCTGCGCAACCGCTATTTCTTCATTGGTCGCGGCCTCAATACCGGCGTTACCGGCCGCCAGGCCGAAATTGACCTGGTCATTGCCATAATCCTGTTCAAAACGCTTCACCGCATCGACTACGGTGGACAGCGTCTCGGCCTTGTGGTCATCAAGGTAGATGGCGACCGTCGCCAGGCTGCAATCGAGATTCATCAACGCCCGCGGCACCCGGGCGGCTGAGCCATCCAGGGCACGCTGGTTCCGCGACAGCACACTCCAGCGCGGGTTGCCTTCATTGAGCGCCATGGAGGTCAGGCGCATCACATCAGTGTGTGATATGACCGACTGTACCCCGGGTACGTTTTCCATGTACCAGTCAAACTTGTCGATCAGGCTGGCCACATCGTAGCGGGTACAGGCCTGCACCGGTGTTTCCACCATCACCACCATGATATCGGTGCTGACAGCGTAGTTGTCGGTAATAAACGCGTTATCGAGGTTGTAGCGCGAATCCGGGCGCAGTTCCGGGGCCCCGGCATCGAGGTCACCAATGGCCAGGTTCTGGCCACCGATAATGCCGATCGCATAGCCAATGGCCGCTACCAGGATTGACACCGCGGCCACCTTGCCGGTGGCGCACTTTGACACCAGCGACCAGAGGCGATGCCGGTGATCGGGGTCGATCTTCATGTGATTGACCCCCTTGGGGCTGATACCGATATAGGACATGAACACCGGCAGCAGGACCAGGTTGGTGAAAATAATGGCCGCCACGCCTACGCTGGCGGCAATACCCAGTTCCTGAATCACCTCGATATCGATAACCAGCAGGGTGAGGAAGCCGACACCGTCGCTGATCAGCGCTGTCATGCCAGCGATATACAGCGCGCGGAATGCCAGCCTCGCGGCCAGCAGCCGTTCGCCGGCAGCCTGCATGTTCAGCGCGATACCGTTGATAACCTGGACACCGTGGCTGACGCCGACAGCGAGTATCAGGAACGGCACGAGTATGGAATAGGCGTTGAGGCCGTAGCCCATCAGGTTGAGCAGGCCCAGCTGCCAGATCACCGCCATGATGGATGTCGCCAGCGGCGTCAGCGTTGCCCGGATGCAGCGGGTGTATATCCACAGCAGTACCGCCGTAATCACCAGGGTAACGACGGCGAACAGGAAGATCGCGCCGATGCCTTCCAGCAGGTCACCGATGATCTTCGGAAAGCCGATGATGTGAATGCTGATATTGTCGTTTTCATAACTCTGGCGTACCAGTTTCTCCATCGCCCGGGAGAATTCCAGGTAATTGAGGTACTCACCCGTGGTCGGGTCCCTGTCGTACACCGGGACCTCGATAATGGTGGATTTGAAATCGTTCGCCACCATGCGCCCGATGGTGCCTGAACGGGTCAGGTTGAGGCGCAGCCTTTCCAGCGAGGCTTGCGAACCATCGTACTCCGGCGGGATCACCGAACCGGCTTCAAAGCCCTCTTCGGTGACCATGGTCCAGCGCACATCGGGGCTCCACAGGCTTTTCAGCCCGTTCTTGTTGACCCCGGGAATATAGAAAATCTCATCGGCGATCTGGCCCAGCGTGGTCAGGTATTCATCATTGAAAATATCGCCTTCCTTTACCGCCACCGACACTTTCAGGCTGGCGCCGCTGGCACGCAGGTCCTTCATGTGCGCGTTCATTTTCTGCACGAAGGGATGGCCCTGCGGTATCAACTTGGAAAAACTGGCATCCGGCTTGAGATGGTAGGCCTGCCAGGCCAGGAATACGGTGGCCAGCAGGAACAGCACCAGCACCACCGGACGATTACTGAAAATCAGGCGTTCGGGCAGCCTGGCGTCTTCGGTGGCGGCATAGTGCAGCGGGGTATTATTCATCGCCCTGCCCTCCCGTGCCGGGGCCCTGTAGACGCCTGCTGCCGCCCTCCCCGGTAACCACATAGTGACCGTCCTCCAGCGCAGCGACACCGAACAGTCCGTCGCGATTGGGCTGGATCATGGGAGTGAAGCTGTCGCCGTCATCCGCGCTGATTGCGGCAGTACCGCCCTGGCCCACGAAGATGACAGCGTCGCCGGCTGCAGTTGCCCCGAACAGGCTGGCGGAAACCCTTGAATCAAGCGACTCCCAGGTCTCGCCCTGATCCTGGCTGCGATAAATCGTGCCCAGCAGCCCGTAGACGAATGCCGAACCGCTTGCGGGATTGATCACCACGCCAAAAAAGCTGCCGTCATAACCGGTTTCCAGCGTGCGCCAGCTGCCGCCCGCGTTGTCGGAAAAAAACACCATGCCCCACTCGGAAGCGAGGTACAGCGCGCCGCGTCCGTCCCCGGCGACACCGTTGAGATGCAGTTCCTCGGGGTTGTCCAGGTGGTGCGACCAGTCGGCCCAGTCGCGACCGCCGTTGGCCGTGCGCAGCAGGGTGCCATAGGCACCGGCAGCCCAGCCCTGCTCCGGGGTGGCGAACCAGACATCCATCAATGGCGGGGCGTAGATCGGCTTGTCCATGGTTTCACGGGCGTTTTCCAGCGCCCACTCGGCGTCCGCCAGGGCGTCCTCCAGATCCGCGGCAAGCTCTTCACTGGCAACGGCCAGTTGCGCCTGTAATGCCTGCACCCGGGACTGGGCGCGCCCGGCACGCTGCTCGTTGATCTGCACCTGGTCTGCCAGGCCGTCGCGCTGCAACACCCAGGTCAGGCCGCCGTCCTGGCTGTGCAGGATATTGCCGTCATGACCAACCGCCCAGCCAAGGGAATCATCGAGGAAGAACACCCGCGTGAGCATGGCCGATGTCGGCACCTCCACCTGGCGCCAACTGGCGCCGGCGTCTTCCGAAACCAGGATATGGCCGCGCTCGCCAACTGCCACCACACGCGCGCCGGCAACGGCAACATCCAGCAGCATGGATGTTTCGGCCCCGGGTATCTGCATGGCGTAATCGATGTCGGCAGCCGTAACGACCTGCGAATGCAGCGGCATCAGGCAGCACAAGAGTGCAAGCATTCTCACGGCGGGAAACCGCTTCATTATCATTCATCTCCTCGAACCAGCAATTTATTTTAATGAAAGCGCTGACTCGCTTATTGTGCGGGCGTGGAGCAAAACAGCACGCTCACCCTTGCTGAAGCATAGTCGCATTCTGCATCATCGACTCACTGGCCAGCCTTGATCAGGGTCAATATCATGTCCTAGTGCAGGGACGATCGCATCGCGACGTGGCAAAGAAAGGGCCATGGACTAAGATGTTGACCCATCCCCAGACTGGCGACGGAACCACCATGACAATGCGATACAAAATCAGACCTGCACTCACCGTGGCTGCGCTGCTGGCACTGGCGGGCATGCAACACGCCAGCGCCTTTGAGCGAACGGAACAGCGCGCGCCCTGCGCCGATTATTCCGCCACACGTAAGCCGCTGTTCGGCGACCTGCACGTACATACCAGTTATTCTTTTGACAGCTATGTTTCCAGCCAGCGCAATGACCCTGCGGCCGCCTACCGCTACGCCAAAGGGGAGCCCATCATGCTGCCCGACGCTGATGGCGAGCAGACGCTGCGCGCCCGCATCGAGCGCCCGCTGGACTTCACCGCGGTAACCGATCACGCGGAGTTTCTCGGCCCCATCAACCTGTGTACCCAGGATTCGTCCAGACTGGCCTACTGGTTCCCCGCCTGCATTGCCGGTCGCAGCAACTGGTACATTGTGCAACTGCTGGCCGCGCAGTACTGGACCAAAGTTGGCGTGGTCAATGACGCTGCGCAGAAAGGTGAGTCATTCGTGTGCACGCTGGATGACTGCAACGCCGCACACAAAGAAGCCTGGGCGGGAATCCAGGCGGCAGCCGAGGCGCATTACGACCGCAGTGAAACCTGCTCCTTCACCACGTTTATCGGCTACGAGTACACCGACGCACCCAACTACGCCAACCTGCACCGCAACGTAATTTTTCGCAACGACAGGGTAACCGGGACCGCCATCTCCACTTACGACACCGGCTCCAAAAACGTGCCGGAACTGTGGCGCCAGTTGCGTCAACAATGCATAGAGGGCATACCGGGTTGCGATGTACTGGCAATCCCACACAACCCCAACCTCAGCCGCGGGCTGATGTTCCCGGACCCGGCAAATGAGCAGGAGGCACGGGAAAGGCTGTTTTTCGAGCCCCTGGTAGAGCTGGTTCAGCACAAGGCCGCCAGCGAGTGTCGCTATGACCGCCTGGCCGGCAGGGGCCTCGATACCGAGGACGAACTGTGCGACTTTGAGCAGGTGGAGGCGGACAACCTGGCCATGCTGGGCACGGTGTACGGTGAAGTGAGAACCGACGAAGCCAGCCCGGTGCCGCTGGCGGAGTTTGGCCGCCGCAACATGATGCGCAATGTGCTCAAGGATGGCCTGGCGCTGCAACAGCAGACCGGTATCAACCCGTTCAAACTCGGCTTTATTGGCAGCACCGACACGCACAGCGCCTCGCCCGGTGGCGCCGAGGAACACAACTACACCGGCCACCTCGGGCGCCGGGATGCGGGCTACCGCAATGTACAGGATCACTTCTTCGATAATCCCGGCGGCCTTGCCGTGGTCTGGGCTGAAGAGAACTCACGCGATGCCATCTTTGAGGGCATGCGGCGCAGGGAGACCTATGCCACCAGCGGCACGCGTCCGGTGGTGCGTTTCTTCGCCGGCCCGGAGCTGGAGAAATCCCTGTGCGATGACCCACAGATGCTCGATAAAGCTTACGCCGGCGGGGTACCCATGGGCGGGGAACTGCCCGCCGGGGACACGTCGCCGGCATTTCTGGTGAGCGCGGGCAAGGACCCGGGTACACCGCGGGCGCCCGGGCTTGACCTGCAGCGCATACAGATCATCAAAGGCTGGGTAGATGCCGATGGCAAGCCCCGGGAGCAGGTATTCAACGTGGCCGGCTCCGCGGGCAACAACGCCGGCGTCGACCCGGATACCTGCGCCCCCGTCGGCGAAGGCCACCAGAACCTGTGCACCGTATGGCGGGATCCACAGTACAATAGTGCGGAAACGGCATTCTATTATGCCCGGGTGCTGGAAAACCCCTCGTGCAGATGGAGTACACTGCAATGCCAGGCGGCGGGCGTGAACCCGTTTGCCGAGAACTGCAGCGAGCAGGCCGAGGCCCGGACACAGGCGCTGCAGGACGCGGGCGCTATCGGCGATGTATTTGGTCGCTGCTGCCTGAACCCCGACGATGAACCATTTTATTCACCGACCATCCAGGAACGGGCGTGGACCTCGCCCATCTGGGTCAGCGCCAACAAGGAGTAATTTTGGCCAAGAAGAATCGCACCGAGCGCCGCTTTCGCGGCGCCATCATGCCCACAGCGTCGCATCCCGCCATTCGCCGGCTCAAACGCCAGGGCATAGAACCCTCGATCCATGGCAACAAACTGTGGAAGTCCAGTTGCCTGCTGATCGACTACCTGAAGAAGAACCCGCCACAGCATTGTAATTCGGTAATCGACGTGGGTTGCGGCTGGGGTATCGGTGGCATCTGGTGCGCAAAATACCTGGGCGCAGACGTTACCTCCATGGATGCCGACCCGGACGTGTTTCCCTTTCTGCACGCTACCGCGGAGGTCAACGGCGTGCGCACACGGGAGCTGGTTTCACGTTTCGAGAAGCTCAGCACCAAACAGTTGTCACAGTTCGATATGCTCATTGCCGCAGACATCTGCTTCTGGGATGAACTGGTAAAGCCGGTCACCAACATGGTGAACCGCGCGGTGAAAGCCGGCGTCAAGCACATCCTGATTGCCGATCCAGAGCGCTCGCCCTTCTTCGAGATTGCCGAGCGCTGCGCCGACAAACACTGTGCCGAAGTTATCGAATGGAGCACCCGGGGCTCCATAGAGGCCTCCGGGGCCATCATGGTGCTGGAGAACGCCTGACTCAATCCAGCAGGCGGTAATCGCGCGCCAGCCCGCTAACACCCTCAGCCTCGCCGTCGGCCCAGCGCGGACGGAACAGTGTCGCGCTGAGCTGGCGGCGAAAGGTCCCGAGATGCTGCTCATTCCCACCCGATAGCAGCGCCACCTCAAGATTTGTTGGCCGGCCGCGCGCGGACACGTCGTAACGGGCACTGACCACAATCGGCTCGGGTACGCCGGGCACATCGCCGTACAGATGCTCAGCCGGCAACTCCTGCGGCTCTCCCAGCCACTGCTGCAGCAGCGCCGGCTCTCCGGCCTCGGTAAGGGTGGCAATGACCTGCTGATAGGCCTCGGCGGCGCGCCCCTGTTGCCGGTTCCAGAAATACCAGTCCGCCAACGCCAGCTGCACCGAGGCTGATTCGCGAGCACCCCGCAAACGCGCCTCCGGCAATAGCTGCGCCAGCAGCTGCCTGCCTTTGCCGGGGGCGTTACGCAACAGGTTGTCCAGCCTTTGCGTATCGAGATCCTCGCTGATCGCGGGCGGCGCGCCGGGGTAATACCCCGGCCCGCGCTGCACCATCTGCGTCTGGCTTATTTCAAACTCCTGCTGCAACAGGTACAGGTTGCGCATCTGGCTGAAGGTCAATACCCGGCGCCATTGATAACCCGCGGCCTCACCCTTGCGCTCCGCCGCGAGCAGCGCATCGTTGAGCTCGACCAGTTCGACGATACGGCGCTGCTCGTTCCCCAGGCCGCGGCTTATGGCTTCGCGCTGCCAACGCATGTATTCCACGGCGGCACGCAAGCGCAAGCCGGTCAGTGGCGGCTGGCCATTGCCGAAGAGGCGGAAGAAATACTGGTAGCGCTCGTCCAGCGCCTGCCAGTCCTGCGCCTGGCGATAAATACCCAGCAAGTCGCGCACCAGTGGCGCCTGGCGTTCACTGTAAAGCCCGTCATTCACCCGCACCACATGCAGGGCGCGGGTATACAGTTTCACCGCCTCATCGTACTCGCCCCGCTGCCGGTAATGGCGACCCATGGCAGCCAGCGGCTCAGCCAGTGCATCTGCGTAGGGACCCTGCTGAAGTTCAAGTGCCAGCAGCCGCTGCTGATAGGCGCCAGGGTCAACAGCGCCCGGGGCAGGTTCGGCCTTGTCCTGCGCTTCCTCGACGCTCACTGCCGCCGCGTCCAGGCGCACAAAGTCCTGGCCGTAACCGGCGCGCCCTGCCTGCGTCGCCAGCGACACTGCCAACATGGCCAGCAGCGCGAGCAGGCGCACGGCATAGCGATTCAGGTTCGTGCACAAAATTTGACCACCTTTATGGCAAGCATGAAGCAACAATGATATAACGGCGCCTCGTTTATTACCCCTGCAAAGCCGCCATATGGCGTGGATAAACTATGAAACAACTGGGCATTCTGGACTCTGCATTCATCAACCTGGAACAGAGCAACACCCCGCAACACGTGGGCGGGCTGGGCATCTACGATCCGTCCACCGCTGCAGGCGGTTTTGTTCGCTTCAAGGACGTGATCTCAAGCTTTGAACGCAGGCTGAACAAACACCCCCTGTTCCGCACACGCCTGATTGAAGTGCCGGGGGGCCTGGATCGCCCCTACTGGGTGAAGGACGCCAATTTCGATGTTGAATTCCACCTGCGGCACATCGCCCTGCCCGAGCCGGGCGACTGGCGACAACTGTGCATACAGGTAGCACGCCTGCACTCACGCCCCCTGGATATGTCGCGCCCGCTCTGGGAGGCCTACATCATAGAGGGCCTGGACAATATCCCCAACCTGCCCAAGGACTGCTTCGCCATCTATACCAAGATGCATCACGCGCTGGTAGACGGTGCCGGCGGTTCTTCTTTCATGGCGCTGATACACGACCTGGTTCCCAACCCCGGGCCGGACGATGACACGATGGAAGAACCGCGCCTGGTAGATGTAGAGCCCAGCGTCACCGAGTTGCTGGCCAAGGCCTCGGTCAACACCGCTAAAAATACGTTGGGCGTATTGCGCGGCACAGCCAGGAACTCCCTGGCACTTGGACGCTATGCGCTGGACGTGGCGCGCAAGGAAATCCCGGCGCCGGATATCGATGCCCCGAAAACCGTACTCAATCGCCCTGTTGGACCACACCGCGTATTCGACGCCGCCGAATTCCCCCTGGAGGGTTTCAAGGACATCAAGAATGCCGCCGGCACCACCATCAACGATGTTGCCCTCGCTGTAGTAGGCGGCGCCCTCAAGCGCTACCTGGAAGCCAGGGGCGATGCACCGGAGACGGGTTCACTGGCAGCGGGCATCCCGCTGAACATGCGCACCCGTCGTGATACCACCGACGATAACAACCAGGTTGGCAGCGTCTACGCCTCACTGCACACGGACATAGACAACCCGCTGGAGCGCCTGCAGGCGGTGCACCAGTCCACCGCAGAAGCCAAGGAAAGCGGCGAGCAAAGCCCGCTGGTGGATGTACTCAAGATCGCCGGGGTCTTTTCCCCGGCAGTGACCCGCGCCGTCGCCGGGCTGTGGTCACGCAATGAGCTGTCCAAGTACCTGCCGGTGAACATCTCAACCGTGGTCACCAACGTACAGGGGCCGGACTTCCCGCTGTATTGCGCCGGGGCGGAAATGGTCGATTACTACGGCCTCGGTGTGCTGACACCCGGCATGGGCCTGTTCCATGCGGCATTCAGCTACGCCGGCAAGCTCACCCTGGCGGTACTGGGCGACCGCCAGATCATGCCCGACCCGGAGTTCTACCACGACTGCCTGGTGGCCTCCTACGAGGAACTCTACGCTGCCGCCACGGAATATCTCCCCGCGTCACGTGCCGCGCAGGCGCGCGCCAAGGTCGATGCGTCCAAACGCAAACGGGCCAAGTCCGCCAGCCCGTCAAAGCCGGCGAAAAAGCAAACCCCGGCACGGAAAAAAGCCGCGGCCGGGAAGAAACCGGCGGCCAGGAAATCTGCAGCGGGCAAAAGCACGAAGGCAAAAACCGCCAGCGCCGGAAAGGCCAGGGCAAAGGCTGCGTCGAAGACTACCGCCAAGTCGAAGACTACCGCCAGAAAGAAGGTCGCCGCCAGCAAACGGCCTGCAACCAAAGGCAAGGCGCCCGCCAAGCGCAAAGCAGCGGCCCGGCGCAAGACTGGCACGCGCGCCAAGGTCAAACCGAAGCTGAGCTAAGCGCGACAATCTCTGCACCTGTAGGAGCGGCTGCTGCCGCGAAGGTGTCTTGAGACCATATCAGCCCTGGGTTTAACTGATCGCGGCTGTAGCCGCTCCCACAACTGGCGGCATACCCACCCGCTAACACGGGCTGGGCTCTCGCGACAGGGCCTGCCCCGCGCGCCAAAGTCAAACCGAAGCTGAGCTAAGCGCGACAATCTCTGCACCTGTAGGAGCGGCTACAGCCGCGAAGGTGTCTTGAGACCATGTCAGCCATGGCTTTAGCCGATCGCAGCTGTAGCCGCTCCCACAACTGGCGGCAAACCCACCCGCTGACACGGGCTGGGCTCTCGCGGCAGGGCCTGCCCCGCTTTACCGAGTACACCGTACGTCCTGTACATGCGTCGCTACCGGCTTCCTGCCTCTCGCGACATACCGTACGTCCTGTACATAAAAAAACCCGCCATGGGGCGGGTTTGAAAGTAACTCTGCTGGACCTGGATGGGATGCCATCGACATTGGCCATGGGCCAACTGCCAGCCCCGGCATGAGGGGCTCTTGTTTCGAGTTGCGACCATCCTAGGGCAGATTGTGATATACATGAAATGTATTTATATTATGCAAAACATGAACTGAATTCATATCATGATGACCGACACCCGCGAACTGGCCAAAATCGACCTTAACCTGTTGATATCGCTGCAGGTTTTACTGGAAGAAAACAGTGTTTCCCGGGCAGCGGAACGCCTCTACATTACCCAGCCAGCCATGAGCAAGACCCTGTCCCGCCTGCGCGAGCTCTTTGGCGACCCGCTGTTTACACGCTGCAGCCACGGCATGCAGCCAACACCGCGGGCACAGGAACTGGCCCAGGGTCTCAGCGCTGTACTGGGCGGCATCAGCCAGCTGGTGTCCGCCAGGGAATTCGACCCGGCGGCTGTAGAGGGCGAAGTGACCATTGCACTGTCTGAGTATATCGGCCTGGCGTTACTGCCGGCGCTGGCCAGGCGCCTGCAGGCCCAGGCGCCGCACCTCAACCTGCGCATCATCACCCGCGTGGAAAACCAGCTGGAGCAGCTCGCGCTGGGCAAGCTGGACTTCGCTGTACATATCAAGCAGGCGCGCTACGGCCGTGAGTTCCGGGTAAAAGAGCTCGGCGGCAGCCCGCCCGCACTACTCCTGCGCGAGGGCCACCCCCTGTGCAGCGCACCCACAGACCCGGCGCTCCTGGCCAACTACCCGGTCATCCGGCTTTACGTCGCGGACTGGGAGCAGTTGGAAATCCAGAGCGTTTCCGGGCTCTTTGAGCAGTCGCGCCAGCCGGGGCAGGGCTCGCTGGAAATTTCCCACCTGATGACGGCGATGGAAGTACTGCGCAATACCGACTACTACATGCCGGCACCCGCCTACCTGATCCAGAATGAGGCCGTGGGCCAGGGTATCACCGCCCTGCCCCTGCCCTCTGAAGACAACGCCAGCCTCGACTATGTGCTGGTGGCCCATGAACGCACCGAAAACTCGCCCCTGCATATCTGGCTATGGGAGCAGATCACCTGTACCATCCGCGACCTGCGCCCGGCCCAGCCGCAGAAGCTGCGCCAGCGCATCACCGCGAGGAGATAGGCAAGGATTACGGGCGGCCAGATGAGCAAGAAGAAAAGGCGCGAGATTCCGCGCTTCAGCACTCCCATCATAGAAACCCATTGCCACCTGGATTACCTGGGCGAGGACGAACTGGAAGACACCCTCGGCAAGTCGCGCGACGTCGGTGTGGAGAAAATCATTACCATCGCGGTGTCGCCGGACAACCTGTCAACCGTGCGCCACCTCGCGCAGCAGCACGCGATGGTATGGGGTACGCAGGGCATCCACCCGCACGAGGCTGCGCATTACACCCCGGATGTGGAACAGCTTGTCCGCGAGGGCCTGCAGGACCCCCGCATGCTCGCCGTCGGCGAGATCGGTCTGGACTATTACTACGATCACGCTGATCGCTCGGTGCAACGCGAGGTGTTCGAGCGGCAGCTGCAACTTGCCGTGGACGCGCAACTGCCAGTGGTGATTCACACGCGCGATGCCGATGAAGACACCCGTGCAATTCTTGCCAACTTCTCCTCGCTGCTACCGCGCAAGGGTGTGATCCACAGCTTCACCTCCGGCATGGCCCTGGCGCAATTCTGCCTCGGGGAGGGATTCATGCTCGGCTTCAATGGCATCGCAACCTTCAACCGCGCCGACAACGTGCGCGAGGTAATCGCGGCCACGCCGGTGCGCCAGGCGCTGCTTGAAACCGACGCCCCCTACCTCACACCCGTACCCTACCGGGGCCGCCCCAACGCCTCCTATTACCTGCCGTTCATAGCCGAGCAGGTGGCAACGACCATGCAGCTGGATGTGGAAGAACTGCTCCGGCAGGTCTATAGCAATAGCCAGACACTGTTTTTCGGGACTGAATCATAATGGAATACCTTATTGGACAGCGCTGGGTGAGTCATGCTGATGCGCAACTGGGCCTTGGCGTCGTGGTCGACGTGGAACCGCGACGCATTACCCTGAGCTTTCCCGCGGTCGGTGAAGAGCGTACCTACGCCATCGACAATGCCCCGCTGACGCGCCTGCGCTTCAAGGAAGGCGACCATATCAGCACGGTGGAGGGCCTGGAACTGATCGTCACTGGCGTAAGCGAGCACCAGGGACTGCTCATGTACGCGGGTACTGATCACCATGAACAGGAACAGCACGTTTCGGAACTGGAGCTGGACGCATTCGTACAGCTGACCACACCGCAGCAGCGATTGCTCAACGGCCACTTTGACCGCAACGAGGACTTCGCCCTGCGTGTGGCCACTGTGCAGCATACCGATCGGCTGCAGCGCAGCCCTGCGCGCGGCCTGATGGGCTCGCGAACCAGCCTGCTGCCGCACCAGCTATACATCGCCAACGAAGTGGGCCAACGCCACGCGCCGCGGGTATTGCTCGCTGACGAAGTCGGCCTCGGCAAAACCATCGAGGCCGGCATGATCATCCACCAGCAGCTGATGACCGGGCGCGCCAGCCGCGCACTGGTGCTGGTGCCGCCTTCGCTTCTGCACCAGTGGCTGGTGGAGATGTTACGCCGCTTCAACCTGCACTTCTCCCTGTTTGACGCCGATCGCATCGCGGCTATGGCCGAGGGCGATCCGGAAGCCGGCACCGAGGACGACACCGCTGGCAACCCCTTCGAAGCAGAGCAACTGGTGCTGTGCAGCCTTGAGCTGTTTGCGGACGACCCTGCACTGCAGCAGCGCGCGCTGGACGCCGACTGGGACCTGGTAGTGGTGGATGAGGCGCACCACCTGCACTGGTCCGAGCAGTCTCCGGGGGAGGACTACCGCTTTGTAGAACAGCTGTCCACGCGCAGCGCGGGCCTGCTGCTGCTGACCGCAACCCCCGAACAGATCGGCCAGGACAGTCACTTCGCCCGCTTGCGCCTGCTTGACCCCTCGCGCTTTCACGACCTGCAGGCCTTCCGTGAAGAGGAAAAACAGTACCGCCAGCTCAGCGCCATGGCCGATATGCTGGAGCAGGGTGACATCCCCGGGGACCTGCCCGCCGACCTGGACAGGACACAGGACGCCGAGACGCTTATAGAGCAGCTGCTTGACCGCCACGGCACCGGCCGTGTGCTGTTCCGCAATACCCGCGCCGCCGTCGAGGGCTTTCCCGCGCGACACCTGCACCGCTACCCCCTGGAGCAGCCTGATGCCTATGCCCACGCACAGTTGGAGCTGGAGTATGCACTGCACCCGGAGCTGCCCTACCAGGACGACAGCTGGCTCGACTTCGATCCACGGGTGGCGTGGCTGGAAAAAACACTGAAAGCCCTGCGCCCGCAAAAGGTACTGGTAATTTGCGGCAACGCCAGCACGGCGGTGGCGCTGGAGCACCATCTGCACCTGCGCGCCGGCATCCGCTCAGCGGCGTTCTATGAAGGCCTGTCCATACTCGAACGCGATCGCGCTGCCGCCTACTTCGCCGATGAAGCCGGTGGTGCACAAACCCTGGTGTGTTCGGAGATTGGCAGTGAAGGACGCAATTTCCAGTTTGCCCATCACCTGATCCTGTTCGACCTCCCGCTCAACCCGGACCTGCTGGAACAGCGCATTGGCCGCCTTGACCGTATCGGCCAGCAACACGATGTGGAGATTCACGTGCCCTACCTGGAGGGTAGCGCACAGGAAACACTGCTGGACTGGTACGATCGCGGCATGGACCTGTTCCGGGATGCCTGCTCCGCGGGCTATATGATTTTCCAGACGTTCCGGGAGCGCCTGCTGCCGGAGTTGGCGCAGCGCAGCGCCGCCTTCGAGCAGCTACTCACCGATACCGCGGAATTCACACTGCGCACGCGCAAGGAACTGCGTGAGGGCCGTGATCGCCTGCTGGAACGCAATTCCTGCAAGCGCGAGATCGCCGTGGGCCTGATCGAGGAGATCGCGCTACTGGAGGCCGGCGACGACCTGGAGCGATACCTGGAGACGCTTTGCGACGCTTTCGGCGTGGACCAGGAATTTCACTCCGAGCAGACCCTGGTGCTACGCCCCTCCGAACACATGCTGACCGGCCATTTCCCCGGGGTGAAGGATGAGGGCACCACCGTGACCTTCAGCCGCGAGAAGGGACTGGCCCGCGAAGACATTGACTTCGTGACCTGGGAACACCCCATGATCATCGAGTCGATGGATATGGTGCTGTCCACCGAGCTGGGCAATGCTGCCCTGGGCACCATCAAACTCAAGGGTGTACCGGCGGGCACGCTGTTGCTGGAAGCCATTTACACGGTGAATTGCGTGGCGCCGAAGTATCTGCAGGTGGAACGTTTCCTGCCGTTATCGCCGATTCGCCTGCTGGTCGATGCGCGCGGCAAGGAACTGGCGGAACTGGTCCCGCACGAGAGACTGAACACGCTGGTGGAGCGGGTAAAGAAATCTACTGCGCTGGCCATTATCAAGCAGGTACATGAGGAGGTGGATGCCAAGATGCGCCTGGCCAACGCCCAGGCGGAATCCAGGTTGCGCACCGTGCTCGAGTCCGCGGAAGTGCAGATGCGCGCAGACCTCGGTGCTGAACTCGAGCGCCTGGAGGCCTTGCGCCGGGTCAACCCCGCCATCCGCGAGGCCGAGCTGGAGCACCTCCGTCATCGCATCGAGGAATGCGCGGTACACATACGCCACGCCAGCCTGCAGTTGCAGGCGCTGCGGCTGATCATCACCACCTGAGGCATCAGCAAAACACCGCGACAGTCGCATCAAAGCGACGCGCAGCGCTCAGATCGGCAGCGGGATAAACACGCTGCTGGCGGCATGTACCACGCGGGTAACGCGCCGGTTGTCGGCATCGCCAGCGATACGCGCCATCATCTCCTGCAGCACAATCAGCTTGCCGAACAGGCGCTCGAAGCTCAGGTTGTCAGTGACGCCGCGATAATCGCTGGTAACCAGCCATGGATCACCGTTGTCGCGGCGACTATTGCGCAGCCTCCAGGCCAGCACCTCCACGTTATGGGCACTGGTCCACAACTGCTCCGGCGACAGGGAATCAAACAGGAAGTGTTCATCGTCATAGCCGTAGGCGTGGCGCAACATGCCGCCCAGCCCTACCACCAGGGCAAACACCCGGTCACCTTCGTAATGGGGATTGAACACCAGTTCCATGGCGTCGGTTTCCTGGCGCCCTGCGAGCTCCACGAACTCCAGCTTGCCGGGGTTGGCCAGCAGTTGCGCCTGGCGCATCTCAATGGTCATGCCCGGGATCTTGGCCAGTTCACCGGGATTGCGCTTGTACAGCTTGATGGTCAACTCACGCACCAGCCGGCGCGTCTCGTCGATGAATTCGTCCGTGACCAGGTCGATGTCGGATTTGGCCAGGTTCTTGATCTCGTAACCGCCACACGCGGTCAGAATCAACACCAGCAGGAATACTACGCTACAACGCATGAGAACTGTCCAGCAACACGCGCAAACATGTTAGCACGGCATGACAGCAAAGCTAGCGACGAATATTCAGCTGCGCTTCCAACTGGATGTCCTGCTGTACCTGTTCGCGTATCAGCCGCTTGAGTTCGTCCACATGCGCGTTCTCCAGGCGCTCCGGGGAACTGACCACCACCGCCACCAGAGGCGGTTCGCCCAGGGTCACGCGTACATGGCTGACATGAACATCCTGATCCAGCAGCTGCACCGCGCCTTCCGGCACCCGTTCTTCCAGCCGGGCTCGCTCTACCAGGTGGTCAAAAGCAACATACAGTGGAATGCTGATCATGGCCGCCAGCCCGACCGATACCGCCAGCCCCTTGCGCGCACGCGAGAACGGCGCAAAACCCAGCACCAGGAAAGACAGGCTGGCAGCCAGGGAAATGCCCACCAGGTTGGTGGTCAATAACAACAGGGCGCCGCGGGCCATCTGCCAGTCGCCCCAGCCAATGCCGATACCGGCCACGCTGAGCGGTGGCACCAGCGCCACGGCGATGGCAACGCCGGCCAGGCTCTTGGCGATCTCTTCCCTGGAGTGCGCATAGGCACCGGCCACACCGGAAATCACCGCGATGAAGAGGTCGAGCAGGGTCGGCGACATGCGTGCCCGCATTTCCTCCGTGGGCAGGTCGAAGGGCATCAGCCAGGCCAGCAGGACTGCGCATCCCAGGCCCCAGGCAATGCCCACCGCCAGGGTTTTCACGGCGCCGCGCAGCAGATTGATTTCCGAGCGCGTCAGGCCCATGGAAAACGACATGATCGGCGCCATCAGCGGGGCCAGAATCATGGCGCCAATGATCACCGGCGCGGAATCGGCATACAGCCCAGCCAGTGCCAGCATGACGCTGAGAACCATCAGCACCTGGAACGACGAGGATGGCCTGGCATTGTCGCGCAGGGCGATGAACAGGTCCCGGTACTCCTCCTCAGAGGCGTGGTTGAACATGGGCAGGTGCTGGTTTTTCAGCACCGAAGCGGTGCCATCGAGCGGCACGTGGTTGAGGCGCACGGTCTCCTTGCCGCCACTGCCATGGCCGCGTTCCCGCGGCGTCAGCGCCGGCCCCGGCAGCAGCCTGAACCGCTCCGGCAGCACCGTAAGCGCCAGTTCCGAGCTCGACCGGGACGGCCTGCCATCGAGCAGGTAATCAAAGCCCTCCGGCGACTCCAGCAACAGTCTTTCACTGCGGATCAGCGCCAGCGACTCGGGTAGTCGCGACAGGCTGATCTTGCCGGGCAGCAGCAGGCGCAGCAGGAACCAGAGATAGGCGAGCACGCTGCGCGGGGCGATGACCAGCAGGGTTGCGCGCCCGTCGGGTATATTGAGGCTTTCATCGAAGCGACGGCCAACCAGGGAACTCTGCGTCGGGGCCACGCCGACCAGGCCCAGCACCCCCATATTAATCACCTGTTCCTTGGCGGTGGTCAGCTTGTAGGAATTGAGCGTCAGTTTACCGAGCCCGCTGAGGGCGCTGCGCAACAGGCTCCAGTCGGACTGTGGTCGATTGATGTCATAGGGATGCAGTGACAGCACTGAGCCCACCACCACGGAGGAGAACACCAGCTCTCCGTTACAGGTCAGGGCGTCACCCTCGATGGGGTCAACCTGCCGGTAGTGCTCGATGAGCTGCCTGGGGTCGCCCTTTACCCCCAGCGCGGTGCAGGCCTGCCGCGCCTCGGGATGTGCCAGCAGGGCAATCACCCACTTGCGGTCCAGCGCCAGGTCGGCCAGTTCACGGATCTGTTCGTCGCCCAGCCACAGCAGCACCGTGGCGTCCGCGGGAATCTCTTCGCGATCGACCCAGGGCGTCGCCCGCAGCGCAAATGCCTCGACCCAGTCTGCGGCGCGATCGGCCTCGAAGGAGCTGTCGTGAAGCAGGTACCACGGGGCGGCTTCGCTCACGCCAGGTCCTCCAGTAATTGTGCGATACAGCGTTCAAGTCGCAGCAGGTCCTGAGGCCGGGACAAACGGTGATCGCCGTCCTTCACCAGGCAAACCTCCACGTCGTCAGAGCGCAGCTTTTCTGCCAGGGTCAGCGAGTGCTGCCAGGGCACGTCCGCGTCGCGCTGGCCATGTAACAAACGCACAGGCAGCTCCAGCGGCACTGTCTCGCGCTGCAACAGACAGTGCCGGCGACCTTCGTCGAGCAGCTCCCTGGTGATGATGTAGGGCTCGCCGTCGTCGTAGCAGTTGTCGATGGCGCAGCTGCCGGACAGCTCCAACCGGGACAAGTGCTCCGCCGAGAGGGCGCTCTCGCGCATGCTCTCGGTGAAGTCTGTCGCCGTGGCAATGCCAACCAACGCGGCCACCCGCTGCGGACGGGCCAGGGCGACGTGCAGCATGATCCAGCCACCCATCGACGACCCCACCAGCAGCAGCGGCCCGCCGGCAACGTCGTCCACTACCGCCAGGGCGTCCTCTATCCAGCGGCCGATGGTCCCCTGCTGGAACTCGCCGCTGGACTGGCCATGCCCGAGGTAGTCAAAGCGGGTAAATTGACGGCCGTTCTGTTGACACCAGGCTTCCAGCGCGCGCGCTTTCTCTCCCTGCATATTGGAATTGAAGCCACCGAGGAAGAGGATGCCCGGGCCTGATCCCGGTGTGTGCTCATAGGCCAGCTGATGGCCATCAGATCGCTCGAGTATCACTGCTGCGCCCTCTGCCACCATATTGCCAGGCCCTGGGCATTGAGTTGCGCATCGTGCATGAAGCGATCGCGCATGCCATTCATCTCTGCGCCCGCATTCATCGCCTGCACGCGTCGCTGCGAACAGGCGATAATCTCTGCCGCCATGGCGTTGCTGTCTCCGTCACAGCGTGCTGCGATCTCCAGGTATTCGTCTACCTGTTGCAACAGGCCCTGCCGGGTCTGCTCGCTGTAAGGCAGCGGGCCAAAGTGGGTGAGGTAGATCGTCTCCGGCCCGGCCTCGGCCAACAATGCCAATGAGGCTTTCAGCGCCTCTGGCCGGAACTGCGTCGGTGTCGTTGAGATCATGGAAAAGTTACCACCCGGGGTACGGAACCAGTTGTAGCATACACCGAATACATCACCGCTGAACCAGGCCCGGCTGCGCGCGTCCCAGACACAGAAATGATGATCGGCATGCCCGGGGGTATGCCGGATGCGCAGTGCACGCCCGCCAAACTCGACCACATCGCCATCGGCCACCTCAATCACGCGTGCCGCGTCAACCGGAAGTATTTCGCCGTACAGGGCCCGGAATGCCTCATCGCCATACACCGCTCGCGAACCCTCTATCAGTTTTTGCGGATTGATCAGGTGGCGCGCGCCGCGCGGATGCGCCAACAGTTCCGCCTCGGGAAACAGTGCCATCATGGCGCCCGCACCGCCGGCGTGATCAAGGTGCACATGCGTGGGTATGACGTAGCGTACCTGTTGCGCTGACAGCCCGCGTTCGGCAAGTGCCGCCTGCAGTGCCGGCACGGAGTGGCGGGTGCCGGTTTCCACGATGGCGCACTCCCCGTCGCCCTCGACGAGGTAAAAGCAGGCCACGCCCGGAGCCATATAATTCGCATCAATGCGAGTGATACCAAAGCCTACATCTTCCGTAACGGCCGGGTTCATGTGTTAACCTCCTCGTTGTATCAGTTGCCCGGCAGCCCGGATTAAAGACAAGCCATTATGACCCACGCCACCCCTGGAAATGAACCGGCCGCGGCAATGATTCCCTCGCCGTGCCGATCCCTGTTCAAACTGCTGCCGCTGATGCCCCTGTTGTGCCTGGCATTCTTCTCCCTTGCCAGCCTGGCCCAGCCTGAACTGGACGCGGACTCGCTGGACGCCCTGCGCAACGAGATCAATAACACCAGCGAGCTCGCCGAGGAGCGCCGACAGGAACTGCTGCAGCGGCTCGACGGCGCCGAGGCTGAGCTGGAGAACGCGCGTGCCTTCAAGGCGCGTGCCGACCAGCTGCAGCAGCTTATGGAGAACGCCTCCGAGCAGGTGCAACTTTTCAACCAACGCCTGCAAGAGGTCAAATCAGCTACTGACAAGGCCAGTAATGAGGACCTGCTTCCGCCGGACGCAACGGTTGACCAGGTGCGCAGCCAGATTACGCTGGTCGGCGCTGAGCGGCAGGCCCTGAGTGAGCGGCGCACGCAACTGTTGCAGGAAATAGACAATCTTCCGGCGCGCCGGGCGGAGATACAGCAACGCCTCGTTGCCCTGCAGAGCCAGGGCGGGACGCCGGTATCCACCGCGCTCGATGCCAGTCTCGAGCAGCGCGTGGCAGCAGCCGTAGCGGCTGCGGAAAACCGGGCGGCGGTAGCCGAGCGCCAGGCGCTGGAAGTGGAAATTCTCAGCGAACCTGCCAGCGCGCGCGTGAATGCGGCGGAGCGCACCTGGCTGGGCGCGGCTATCAACCGGACGGAAGCAAAGCTGGCGGCGCTGAACCAGGCCCTGGACGCGGCTCGCAGCAGCGCCACCGAGGAGCAACTGAAAACCACTGCGCAGCTGCAGCAGCAACTGCAACGAGACGACCCGGTGCTGCAGCGCTTTGCCGAGGAAAACCGCTCGCTGGCGGAACAATTGCAGTCAGTTGCGCACGCCACCGACAGTGCGCGAACGGAGGGCAACCAGCTCAAGGCGACGCTGGAAGGACTTGAGCAGGATTCGCTGCTGATGCAGCGGCGCCTGGAAGTGGCCGGCCGCAAGGAAGTCCTCGGCAGGGTCATGATCACGCGCCTCAACAGCCTGCCG
This sequence comes from Pseudohalioglobus sediminis, assembly GCF_008370495.1. Lineage (GTDB taxonomy): Bacteria > Pseudomonadota > Gammaproteobacteria > Pseudomonadales > Halieaceae > Halioglobus. Next base: position 455,700 of record NZ_VTUX01000001.1, read on the forward strand.
GAAACCGAGGAACTGCGGCGGGAGATCAACCAGCGCAACGCATTGATCGCTGATACTTCCATGGAGCAAATCGATGTCGAAGAAGAATTCCGCGCCATCAATGACCGCCAGGATTATCTCGGTACGCTGTTGCCTGACCTGCAGGACTGGGACAGCGCCTCGCAACAGTTGGTTAACGACCTGGTGGACCAGCGCAGGGATCTGCTGGAGCGGAACCTGCAGGGCATGGGCCTGCTACTGCATCAGCTGCTGGAAAATAATGAAACCACGTTCACGCTGATCACGACCACCAGCGAGTTCCACAAATTCCTCCTCGGCAACCTGCTGTGGGTGCGCAATTTCTCCTATCTCGAACTGGCTTCTCTGAAGCACCAGCTCGCGGTGCTGCTTAACCCGGAAAGCTGGACGCGGCTCCCTGCGCAGTTGGTCTCCGGTTACCAGGCGCTGCCATGGTCAAGTGCGCTGCTGGCCCTGTTGTTGCTCGCCATCCTGCTGCGCCGTCAGCTGCGTCCCGTGTATAACCAGATGCTCAGCAAGCCCATACTCATCAGCGGCGCGACCCTGTGGCACATGCTCGCCGGGCTGGCCCTGTCCTGCTTGCTGGTCGCCCCGTGGCCATTGCTGCTTTTCTGTGCCGGCGTGCTCCTGCAGGAAGGCATACCGGCCTCGGATTTCGGTGATGCCCTGGCACCCGCACTCAAGTTCACCGCCTGGATACTCTACCTGTTGCTGCTGACGCGGTTGATCGCCAGCCGCCACGGTGTGGGGCGCCGCTACCTGAAGTGGAACGCCCGCATGCTCGACGCGCTGCGCAAGGAGCTGAACTGGGCGGGCCCCACGATCTGCTTCGGTGTATTGTTGGACGTGTTCGTATTTCATCTCGACGTGGTGGTCAGCGGCGGCCCGCTAGGGGCACTTGCCACTGCCATTGTGGCTGGCAGCATTATCGCTTTCAGTGTGCGCCTGCTGCGCCGGGAGATTTTCTGCGACGACTCGCTCACGCGGCTCGGCCTGCGCCTGACCGTGGTCACCGCCGCGGCCGTGATAGTGATGCAGGCTATCGGCCTGCTCTTCGCCGCCGATATCTATCTGATGGCACTGGGGCGCTCGGTTATCGCACTGGGGCTCATCAAGCTGGCGGGGGACGTGCTCGAACGCTGGCTGCTGATACTGCGCGCCCGTCTGCAGAAGCAGGCCCGGGAAGAGCACCGCGCACATGAGCAGGACAGCGAGGCCCCCGACGACGAGGAGGCCATGATTGACGTCATATCCCTCTCGGAGGCACATACCAAGCTGCTTACCATGGTGCGCTTCCTGGCCGCGGCAGTGGCGCTGTTTGTCATCTGGGCGCCCAGCCTCCCCGCGCTGACGCTGCTCGACTCAATGACTTTGTGGCAGGCGGGCGATGGCGCCGGAGGCCTGCGCGCCATCACCCTGTTCGACCTCACCCTGAGCGTGGTCATCCTGGTCGTCACGGCACTGGTCACCAGGAACCTGCCCTCTATCAGTGAGGTATTCATGCGTGAGTGGTTCAACATGAGCGCGGGCGCGCGCTATGCCACCAGCATACTGCTGCAGTACCTGGTAATCGCTATCGGCGGCGCGCTGTTTCTCAGCACCATCGGCTGGGAGTGGAGCAAGGTACAGTGGCTGGTTGCGGCACTCGGCGTGGGTATCGGATTCGGCCTGCAGGAAATCGTGGCCAACTTCATCAGCGGCATCATTATCCTGTTTGAACGGCCGGTGCGCGTGGGCGATGTCATCAGTGCCGGCGGCGCCGAGGGCGTGGTGAAAAAGATCAACCCAAGGGCAACCATCATCGAAACATTTGAGCGCAAGGAGCACCTGATCCCCAACAAGGAACTGATCACCGGGCAGGTCATCAACTGGACGCTGAGTGAAAACGCGGTACGGGTCATTGTCCCGGTCGGTGTTGCCTACGGCACCGATGTGCGCAACGCCATGGCGCTGATGTACGAAGCCGCGGGCGAAGTAGAACTGGTGCTGCCTGACCCTGAACCCCTGGTGACATTCGAGGACTTTGGCGACAACGCCTTGCTGCTGTGGCTGCGCTGTTATGTCTCCGAGAGCCGGCCGCGGGCCTGGACCGAGCTGCGCACCGTCATCAATGACAAGTTTAACGCCGCCGGCATCAGCATTTCCTTCCCGCAGCGCGACGTACACCTGGACACTGCCGCCCCGCTGCAGGTGGAGGTGCGGCAGCTGCCCGCCGGCACCACCGACTGATCAGGGCTGGTACCAGATGGGCGAGGTATAGGCCCGTTCCTGGATACTGTCCGGAAAGCCGGCGGATATGTCGCGCTGCAATGCGACTGCGTCGTAAAGCGAGTGCCGTGGTGTGGGTATCTGCAACACCCGCGCGTAGTAAAAAGCGCTGACGGCGGGATCGAATTCCGGGTCCTGCCAGCGTGCGCCCAGGGTGACGGCACCGATGGTGTTGCTGTAGCGCGCGTTGTCCGCGTCCACGGTATTACCCACAGGCGGCACCTTACCACCATCATCGGCTTGCCTGGCACCAGACCAGGCCACATCGAAGACGCGCTCGTGGCTGCGCCCGTTACTGTCCACCCAGCCCTTGATGATCTGGATACGATCCAGGTTGGCGCCATCCGCTTCTTTCTCTGCCACCACCAGGAACTCCGGTGAGGTGCTCCAGGGGCCAGCCAACTGCCCCCCCATGGGCACACCACTGGCAATTGCCTGCGCGTAGAGCCCGGCACTGTCGAGCATGGCCTCGCTGTAGCCACGCCCGGCAAAAAATCGCACCGCGATACGCGGGCCGCTGGTGGCATAGACCTCGCGCCGCTTGAGTGCAGCAACAATGGCTTCACGCGTATTGTCCTCAGCCCAGACCGCAGCCAGCCCGGAAGCAGACATATTCCAGCCCACCGGCCGACCTTCCGCGTCTACCTTGAACAGGCCTTCCTTGTTGGTGGGAATACTGTCAGCGGCAAATTTCCCGTGAAAATTATCCTCCTCCGCACCGGCCAGCCCGGAGTGGGCATCACTGGAGCCAATCATGCCGAACTGGTAGGGGTTGATACCGATATTACCTTCAATTTCCAGCCCCAATCGCAGCGCAGGGCGAATATAGTCCGATATCGATGCCACGTAGGGTGTGCGGTCACGCTGGATGTAGAACGGGAAAGTTTCAAAATCGGCGAAGGTATCATCCGGCGACAGGTCAGGATGCGTTTCCGAGTCGCCCTTGATCTGGGTTACTTCCACCACCTGTTCCCAGCGCATGCGCGCGGCGGCATACTCTGCGGTGATGGGCTGGCCACGCAGGGTCTGGGTGTCAAACATGTAACCCTTGGATATATTCGAATTGTGCGGGATGGCAATGAAATCAGCCCCGGTATCGGCGCTGGTACGATCCAGCCAGGCCCAGAGGTCTTCGGGGAAGGAGCTATCAAGGAAACTGAAGGGCAGGTATTGCCGGGCCTGCTCGGCACCGGAGTCGGTAATGACAATACGATGCAGGTTGGCGCCGCCGTTGTTGGAGCTCCACTCCCAGCCTATCAGTGCACTGAAGCTGCCCGGTTCATTGGCGGCATCTGCCGCCGCTACCGCCTGTTCCCAGGTCGCGCGTGACACATCGGGCAGGGGCGGGATGCCACCGATCTTGATGCCTTCATCCTGCAGGCGCTCGCCGGCCTCGCGCGGATCCTCCGCCGTGGGCAGGCGCGAACCGAACAATACCGGACCCCAACTGGAGCCGACGCCGGCCTTGATGACCAGCGCGGAAAACCAGGCATACAGTGAATCCACGATGCCGAGGTCTTCGGTAGGCACCCAGTCCTCGTAGACATGACGTATCACACCGAGGAATTCCGCATGGTCAGAGACCACCAGGAAATCCAGTGGTGTGCCGATCTGCACGCGAGCGCCGTGGTAGGGATGTACAACAGGCAGACCCCTGGCATAACGATAAGCCGCCGCCGGGTCTATCGACGCGTTGCCAATCGTAATCGCGTCGAATGAGTTGTTGGTGTGCAGGTGGGTGTCACCCCACAGCAGTTGCTTTGTGGCCAGCGCCGAAGGTGAAGCGGCCAGCATCGCGGCCAGTACAAGTGCACGTCGCATAACATCTCTCGTTATTCTGTTCTGCCGCAGATGTTAGCATGGCCTCAGGCCCTGTCAGCGCCCCTTCCACACCGGCGCGCGCTTTTCCAGGAAAGCCGCGGCACCTTCACCCGCATCTTCACTGGCAATACAGATGCGCTGCAGGTCGGCTTCAACGGAGATGGTCTGGCCCAGGTCTGCCTCACAGGCCTCGGCTACCGCCTGCTTGGCATAGCGCAGTGACAGCGGCGCCCTGTTGGCGAGTTCTTCCGCCCACGCCAGGGTTTCCGGCAGCAGCGCATCGTCGGCCACCACGCGGTTGCAAAGCCCCCAGTCGAGGCATTTCTGTGCGGCCAGCTTTTCCCCGGTGGCGATAATTTCATAGGCGCGCTTGCGACCGATAGTCTGCACCAGGTGCCAGGTGGCACCGCCATCCGGCACCAGGCTAATGGCAGTGAAAGCCTGGTAGATATAGGCGTTCTCCGCCATCACGGTCAGGTCACATACCATCGCCAGGGCACTGGATACGCCCGCGGCGGGGCCGTGCACGGCACTGATCCAGGGCTTGGGGGCACGGTAGATTTCCAGCATCAGCGGTTTGTATTCCAGGTTGAGCTGGTCATCCACACGCCAGGTGGGATCCGACATCGGGGTCTCGGTCAGGTCCGCGCCGGCGCCGAAACCACGGCCGGTTCCCGTCAGCACGACAACGCGAATGGCGTCGTCTGCATTCAGTTCACGCGCTGCCAGCAGCATGTCCCGGCGCAGGGCCGCATCAAACGCATTCATGGCCTGCGGACGATCCATGGTGATGACGCCCACCGCACCGTGGCGCTCCAGCTGTACCGTCGTGTACTCAGTCATTTTTATCTCCACTGGCAATGGCGCCCCCCTCGCTCAGGGCGTCGAGCTCCTGTCTCGCAAAACCCATCTCCAGAAGCACTGCGCGCGTGTCCTCGCCGGGGATGGAGCCGGCGTTACGCACCGCCGAGGGCGTGCGCGAGAAACGTGGCGCCGGCGCCGGCTGGGTCACACCATCTACTTCGATATACGTCTGGCGTGCCACGTTGGCCGGGTGCGCGGGGGCGTCGACCAGGTTGAGCACCGGGGCAAAACAGACATCGGTTCCCTCCATCAGCTCACACCACTGGGCCTGTGTCTTCTGCCGGAATACCGCGGCGATCTTTTCCTTCTGCTGAGGCCACAATGCCGGATTATTCTGCTCGGCGAAATCCTCATCCGACAGGCCGGCCTTTTCTTTCAGCAGGGCATAGAATTGCGGCTCGATGGAACCGATAGAAATGTATTCACCGTCAGCGCATTCATAGGTGTCGTAGAAAAAGGCGCCGCCGTCGAGCAGGTTGCTCTCGCGCTGGCTGGCGTCCCACATGCCCATGGCCTCAAACCCGTGGAACATCCACATCAGCTGGGCTGCGCCGTCCACCATGGCTGCGTCAATGACCTGGCCCTTGCCGGAGTTCGCGGTCTCCAGCAGCGCAGCGAGAATGCCGTTCACCATCAGCATGCCACCGCCACCCATGTCACCCACGAGATTCAGCGGCGGCACCGGCTTTTCGCCCTTGCGACCCATCGCGTAAAGGGCCCCGGTGATGGAGATATAGTTGATGTCGTGGCCGGCAGCCTGTGCCAGCGGACCGTCCTGGCCCCAGCCAGTCATGCGCGCGAAGATAATCTTCGGGTTGCGTTCCAAACACACATCCGGCCCGATACCCAGTTTCTCGCAGACACCCGGGCGCATGGGGTCGATAATCACATCGGCGTTTTCCACCATGCGCAGCAGGGTTTCCACACCTGCGGGATCTTTCAGGTTCAGCGCCACGGACTTCTTGCCGCGGTTACTGACGTCCTTCATCTGCCCGCCGCCGACGGTTCCGGCACGATCGATGCGGATGACCTCCGCGCCCATATCCGCCAGGATCATACCCCCCATTGGAGCGGGACCGATGCCCGCCAGTTCCAAAACTGTGTAGCCGTTCAACGGTCCCATAGTGAGCTCCTTAGCGAGGCTGCATGCGGATGGCACCGTCCAGGCGGATGCACTCTGCATTGAGGTAATCGTTCTCGGCGATAAATACCGACAGGTGCGCAATTTCCGCAGGCTTGCCCAGGCGCTGCGGGTAGCACACGGAGGCCTCGAGCGATTTGTAAGCTGCTTCCGGCAGGGACTCGAACAACGGCGTGTGAATCAGGCCGGGCACGATCGTGTTGACGCGAATGCCATAGCTGGCCAGGTCGCGGGCCATGGGCACTGTCATGCCGATCACACCGCCCTTGGTGGCGGAGTAGGCAACCTGACCAACCTGGCCCTCATAGCCGGCCACGGAAGCGGTGTTGATGATGACGCCACGGCCGCCGTCGTCATTGATGGTGTCGTTTTTGGACATCTGCTCGGCGGCGTAGCGGGACACGTTGAAGGTGCCGGTCAGGTTGATGGCGATCACCGGGTCCCATTGTTCTATGGGGAACACGCCGTTCTTGCCGTAGGTCTTGGCAGCGCTGCCGATGCCGGCAAAATTATTGACCACGTGCAGGGCGCCAAATTTCTCCACGACCTCGGCAACGGCGTTCCTGACGCTCTCCTCATCGGCCACGTTCACGCTCCAGAAGGCGACGTTGTCGGCACCGAGGTCGTCAATCACAGCCTGGGCGCGGTCAGCATTGAGGTCAAAAATCGCGACCTTCATACCCTTGGCCACGTAAGCTTCAACGGTGCCCTGGCCCAGGCCGGATGCGCCACCGGTGACAATTGCTACTTTTCCGTTCAGATCCATTTTGGTTCTCCTGTTGCGAAATGGTTTGGTGTTTATTCAGAAGTTGCGTGTATTGAAGGGGACGTAGTCATCCCCCAGGCAGTCTCGGCTGATGATCAGTTTCATCACCTCGGAGCTGCCGGCGTAGATGGGGGAAATCATCGCATCGGTCAGCTGGCGGCTGATCGGGTATTCGTCCATGTAGCCGTGACCACCGTGCATCTGTACGCCCACCTGGGCTGCCTTGACCTGAAGCTCGGACGTCGCCAGTTTACCCTTGGCAGCATCCACCGCGGTAAGCTGTCCCGCATTGAATGCACTGACGCACTGGTCTACATAGTTTTGTGTGATATCCAGTTCCGTGCGCAGCTCAGCCAGCTTGAACTGGGTGTTCTGGAAGGCACTGATGGGCTTGCCGAAGGCCTTGCGTTGCTGCACGTAATCGGCAGTCAGGTCCCAGGACAGCTGCGCAGCCGCCAGGTACCCGATCATACCCAGCAGGCGCTCTTCGGCGAGCCCCTCCATCAGGTAAACAAAGCCCTTGCCGGGCTCACCGAGGACGTTTTCCTTCGGTACTTTTACATCATTGAAAAACAACTCCGCCGTGTCCTGCCCCTTGAGCCCCATCTTCTTCAGGTTGCGGCCGCGCTCGAAGCCCTCCATGCCTCGCTCCACCAGGAACAGGGTCATGTGGTAGGGGTTGTTCTCCGGGTCGGTTTTTGCCGCCACCAGGACCAGGTCGGCATTAATGCCATTGGAAATAAACGTCTTGGAACCGTTGAGCACCCAGTGATCGTCCTTTTCCACGGCGTTTGAGCGCATGCCCGACAGGTCCGACCCCGCATCGGGCTCGGTCATGGCAATAGCGAGAATGGTCTCGCCACTGACACACCCGGGCAGGAAACGCTCGCACTGTTCTTCACTGCCGAATCGCGTCAGGTAGGGACCCACCAGGCGGCTGTGCAGGTTGGCGAACCAGTCCCCGGCGCGCGCGTAGGTGGTCTCCTCGATGATGATCTGGTCGTAGCGAATATCGTAGTCACCGATCCCACCGTATTTCTCGTCCGGCCAGAACATGAGAAAGCCCTGCTCCCCCGCTTTGCGGAAAGCTTCACGATCGACTATTCCGGCCTCACGCCAGGCCTCCATATGTGGCACAATCTCGCTGGCAAGGAATTTACGGTAAGCGTCGCGGAACATGTTCTGTTCCTCGGTGAAGTTTCTCGGCAGCATATGGGAACACCTCTAAATCTAGCTGTATCGAAGGCCGGTCAGTATGGTTAGCGCTCTCCCGGCCAACAATGACCGGCCCCGACAAATTAATTGACTGGAACTGACAGCGGACTGATACGACCTGCGCATGGTAGACATTTTTCCAGAAAACTGGGCTGTATTGCTGCTGGGGCTGCTGTTCCTGCTGACCCTGGCACAGCTGCTGGTGACCTACGTGTTGAGCGACTCCGTCACGCCTCCGGCTGGCGTCGGGCTGTTCACCGTGTATTTTATGGCCACCCTGCTGGGCTGGATTGCCTTCAGCCTGCAGCAGAACACCGGCATGCCCATGGCCGTCGATGTGCCGGCTGTGGCAGCCATCCTCAACAGCTACCTGCTGTTCCTCGCTGCGGGACAGCGCGCACGCGACCCTCGCGGGCGCATCGCCCTGGGCATTGCCTGCCTGCTGGGCTGCCTGAGTGTTTTCTTCCTGTTACCCAAAGCCATGTACCTGACACAGAGCGGCCTGTCAGGCCTGTTCTTTGCTGCCACGGGCCTGCTCTGTGGTCGACGGGCCCTGTCCAAGCGTAACGTGGGCGATGCGATTATTGCCGGCGCTGCCGCGCTGGTCGTGGTCGCGGTTCCCGTGGCCCATTACCAGTTGCTGGTCGGCGATGACATGCGACTGGCTCGTGTAATCACCTTTGGCGCCTATGTCTGGTGCTTTGCCCTGCTCGTGGTGGGGTTTCTTACCAGCGTACTGTTCGAGTACCAGCAGCATTTGTCGCACCTGGCCACGGAAGACCCGATGACCGGCCTGCTCAACCGCCGCGGCCTCGGCGATACCCTGCGCATCAGCCTGGCCAAGGCCAATCGTGAAGACATCGAGACCGCCGCGATCATGGTCGACATCGACCACTTCCAGAATGTTAACGACAGCTTCGGTCACGAGGCCGGCGACTACGTGCTGCGTGAAGTGGCCGCCACCCTGGACCGGCTCAGCCGGTCCAGTGACGCGGTAGCACGGATTGGCGGCGAGGAATTCGTGCTGGTCCTGCCCGACACCGACCTGGCATCCGCACGTGTGCTCGCCGAGCGTATCTGCAATGCGCTGGGCGAGCGCCCGCTGCTTGTCGATCAGCAGCGCATACCGATAACTGTCAGCCTTGGCGTCGCGTCGCTGCGTGGCAATATCACCCTGGACGAACTGTGCCGGGAATCCGATCGCGCGATGTACCTGGCCAAGCGCAGCGGCCGCAATCGCGTGGCCTCCGTGGAGCCGAACACAATGCACCTGAGCAATACCGGCAAGGTGGGCTGAACGGTGTCCACGCGCGATGTTTCCATCTCCGTCTACTTCGCTCGCGCAGTGCTGAAGAACGCCGTGGCACGGGGGCTGGAACCGATCAGCCTGTTGCGGCACAGCCGCATATCACCGCGCCTGCTGCTGGAGGACGATGCCCGCGTCTCCGTTGAGCGCTTCGCCGACCTGCAGGTCAATACCATGCTGGCCATGAACGACGAGGCGCTGGGCTACGCGTCCCGGCCCATGCCCGTTGGCTGCTGGTCGATGATGTGCCACGCGGTAATGGGTTGCGAAACCCTGGGGCAGGCGATGGCGCGCTACTGCCGCTTCTTCCAGCTGTTTGAGTGCGGTGTGCACCCCGAGTTTATGGTCGACGACGAGACGGCCCTGATCAGGGTGATCACCGCAGATGACCATGCGTCACCGGATCCGTACATGGTGGAGTTGATGCTGTTCAACGCCCACCGTTTTTTCAGCTGGTTGATCCGGGAGCACCTGCCGCTGCAGAGTGCGCAGCTGGCCTACCCGCCGGCAACCCAGCTGCGCGAATATCGCGCCATGTTCCTCGGCAATCCGATGGAGTTCGAGCAGGCACATTCACAGCTGGTGTTTTCCAGCGCACTGCTGGACCGCCGTGTTACCCAGACTGAACAGACCCTGCGCCATTTCCTGCGCCATCCGACGCTGATGCTGTTGACCCAGACCTATGACCAGAACAGCTGGACAGCGCAGGTCCGTGAAGCCGTGCACCAGAACCTGATGGACATGCCTGAACTCAACGATGTCGCCGCCATGCTGGATGTGCACCCGCAGACACTTAGGCGTCGGCTATCCGCAGAGGGCACCACCTTCAAGGAAGTCAAAAGCCAGGTGCGGCGGGATACCGCCCTGCACTTCCTGGGCAAGCAGGGACTGTCCATCGAGGAAATCGCCCATCGCGCCGGCTTTTCGGAATCCTCGGCCTTCATCCGCGCGTTCAAGGGCTGGACCGGCGTCACCCCCTATACCTATCGCAAGGGCCTGTAGGCGTCCCGCCATCACCAGTTTATCGCCCTGCGGGCGCGCGCAGAGCACCACTGCCTTCCCCACCACGTATACACAGACTGCGAACACGGCAGGCGGTCATGTGATGGGTTTGCATCGGCCGCTTTTGAACTATAGTTAGTCTGCACAAGCCACCAAGGAGCGCACGTGTTGGGGAAAGTTGTTCGGGTACTGCTGGCGATCTACGTCGCCTATGTCCTTGTTGTCGTCCTGTTGTTAATGCCCGCTGTCAATTTCATGGCGCCGCGCTACGTGGAGGAGAATTACGGGCGCGAACTGCGCACCGACCTCATATTGTTCAACCCCTTCACCTTCAATGCCGAGATTCGTGGCGCCAGCCTCAGCGAACCGGACGGCAGCGCCTTCGCCGGTGTCGACCGGGCCAACGTCGACCTGTCGCTCGCCAGCCTGACCCGCCCCGGCGTGGTGCTGGACGGGGTGGGCGTTCGCGGCCTGCGCCTGCAACTACGCCGCACCGACACTGACACCTACAACTTTTCCGACCTGCTGCCGCCACCATCGGAGGACACCGCGGAGGCGAGTGAGACCACCATACCCGCAATCACCATCGATCTGCTGGTGTTCACCGCCGAGCGCATCGATATCAGCGACGAGGCGCGGGATGAGCCCTTCCAAACGCACTATGACGGCATCGATATCGCCGTTACCGATCTGTCCACGGTCATTGAGGAGGGTAAGCCCTACCGCGTACTGGCACGCGATGAGAGCGGCGGCGAGCTGGAATGGTCTGGCACGGTCTCCATACCCCAGGCCCGCAGCGAGGGCAGGCTGCGCGTGAGCGACCTGAGCCTGGTGCCACTGTGGCGCTTCGCCGAACCCTGGCTGCACTTCGAGTTGCGTCGCGGCCTGCTGAACGTGGCCGGAGACTACACGGTAAGCTGGGGCGATGGCCTCGACTACCAGGTGGACAATGGACGCGTCAGCCTGTTGTCACTGGATATTGCGCCCCAGGCCCCGGATTCGCTAGCGGATACGGCTGTCGTCATGGATCAGCTGGAGGTGGCTGGCATCAGCGTGAACGGCGCCGGGCAGCGGGTCCACATCAGCGGTGTCACCGTGGACGGCCTCAACGTGGCCGGCTGGAGTGAAGGTGAGCAGGTCAGCCTGCTGCACCTGTTCGCCACCGACAAACTGCCCGCGACCAGCCCGGAACCTGCAGCCGATGATGATACCCCCGCCTGGAGCGCATCGCTCGACGACTTCGCGCTGCAAAACAGCTATGTCAGCTGGCGCTCCGAGTACACCGACCCGCCGACGGTAGTGCTGTCCCCCCTCACTGCCAGCGCCAGCAATATTGCCTGGCCGCCGCGGGATGACAGCCCCCTGTCGCTTTCGCTCGCCGTGAACGACACCACCCAACTACAGATAAGCGGCGCCCTGAACCTGGACAGCGGAGCTGGCGAGTTCAGTTACCAGTTGCAGACGCTGCCCCTGCCCTGGTTCAACCCCAACCTCCCCAAGGCACTGAAAGCCACCCTTACCGATGGGCAGCTGGATGTGACCGGCGCGCTGAGCCTGGCAGAGTTCATGCCTGTGCTGGTGGAAGTCGACGGCGCTGTCACCAACTTCGCGGGCAAGATCGAAGGCGCTGAAGACGCCATAACGCGCTGGGACAGTGTGCGCTGGGAGGCATTAGAGGTCGATCTCTCAGAACGCACGGTCTTCATGCGCAAGCTGCTGATACACAATTACGAAGGCCGCGTGCACATCATGAAGGACGGCAGCATCAACGCTTCCAAGGTCTGGCAGGAGGAGCTGGGGGACCGGGCGGAAGAAATCGCCCATGACCTGGAGCTGGATCGTCCCTGGCAGGTCAACATACCGGAAATCCTGGTGACCGAAAGTGCCATCGACTTTATGGACGAAAGCCTGCCCATACCTTTCCGCACCGTGATCGGCGATGTCAACGGTGAGATCACCGACATCAGTTCAGCGCCCGGCAGCAACACCAGTGTGGACATCAAGGGCTCAGTAGACGGTTATGCGCCCGTTACCCTCAATGGCACCGCGGCGCCCTTTGACGAGCCGCCCGGGCTGAATTTGCAGCTGGTCTTCACCGGTGTCGACATGGTGTTGCTGACCCCTTACTCGGGCACCTACGCCGGCAGGGAAATCGAGCGCGGCCTGCTGAACCTCGACCTCGCCTACAGCCTCGACAACAACCACCTGGAAGGCGACAACAAGATACTCATCGACCAGCTGAAACTCGGCGAGGCGGTAGACAGCGACAAGGCCGTCGACCTGCCACTGGACCTGGCACTGGCCCTGCTGACCGACATGAGTGGCGTAATCGACCTGCAGATCCCGGTAGAGGGTGACGTGGACAACCCCGAGTTTGCCCTTGGCAGCGTCATCGCCGGGGCGGTGATGAACCTGATTACCAAGGCCGTGACCGCGCCCTTCGCGCTTCTTGGCAGCCTGGTTGGCACCGAGGACGACCTGCAAAGGGTGGGTATTCCCAGCGGCAGTGCCGAGCTCAATGACGCCTCCAAAAAGAAACTCGGCATATTGTATGAAGCGCTGTCGCAGCGCCCGGGCCTGACCCTCGTCATCAGCGGCCAGCTCAACCTGGACCCGGACACGCGCGCGCTGCAGAAGGCCGCACTGGAGCAGGAACTGCTGGATAACGGACTGTCGGCCCAGGCGCTGGCTGAGCGCAACGCGGACTACCTGCAGGCGGTAGAGAAGAAATATGCAGCCCTGGGCGCCGATGTCGGCGAAACCAGCTTCAACCAGCGCTACGAGGCAGTGCTTGCCAGTATCAACATCAGTGCCGAGCAATTGCGCCAGCTGACCCAGGCCCGCGCAGTGGCCAGCAAGGACTACCTGGTGAATGAACTGGGCATGCCGGCGGACCGGGCCGTGATCGAGCAGTCCGCGGAACTGGACATGGAGGCCCAGGTATTCAGCGGTGTGGTGCTCGACCTCGAGCCCTGACCGGGCTCAGGGGGCGTAGACCAGGCGGCTGTTGCAGTAGCGGCAAAGGTAGACCCCGGTGCCCTTGCACATGCGGTTGTGGCGGGTCGAGGAAACCTCGTGGTCACGGCAGTCACAGCGGTAGGGATGCCGGCGCTGGCGCCGCTGGGGAATATCCGCCAAATCCAGCTTGAATGTGACTTCAGCGTCGGCCTCGAAATAGTGCATCAGCGCCCGCCATTCCTCGCCATGCGGTTTTACCTTTCCGGCACCGTAGACTTCGTGCACAACGTAGTGCGCCACCTCGTGCGGCACGGTACTTTCCAGGTTTACCTGCCAGTACTTGGCGAATATCCACGGGTTGTAGCGAATCTCGCGCTGGCGCCCGCAGGCGCGAAACATCCCCGCGGTGGTCCCGCTCAGGTCAAACAGCACCGGGATGCGCTCGAAGGAGCGCTGTAGCACGGTTTCAGCGCTGGCAATGTAGTACTCCGTGTGTGCCAGCACCTGCTGGCGCTGTGTTTCATCGATAGGTTCGATCACCCTGGGACACCGTCATGAGATCACTTTGGCGATGTTACCAGAACGGCATCTGACAGACTGTCACCTTTGGTCTATTTTTTTGTCTCACTGTGTCATTGGCAGTCAACAGCCCAAGCCACAGACTCAAGCCCCCATGCCGGCGCCCTGCATCTGCGGCAACCGGCAACGCAACACGAGAGCATAATGAGCACACAGGACCTCGACACCAGCAAGCTTAGCGAATACCTCACCGAGCACATCCCGGGCTTTGCCGGTACGCTCACCGCCGAGAAGTTCGCCGGGGGGCAATCCAATCCGACTTTCAAGCTCACTGCCGGGAACCAGCACTATGTGCTGCGGCGCAAACCGCCGGGCGAGTTGCTGAAGTCCGCCCATGCCGTGGACCGCGAGTTCCGGGTGATCTCGGCGCTGCGCGACACCGAGGTGCCGGTACCGCAAACTTATGTCCTGTGTGAGGACGAGTCCGTTATCGGTTCCATGTTCTACGTGATGGAATACCTGGAGGGCCGCATCCTCTGGGACCCGACCCTGCCCGAGGCCAGCAGCAACGCCGAACGGGCGGCTATTTTCGACAGCATGAACAGCACTATGGCCGCACTTCACAACGTGGATGTCGACGCTGTGGGCCTGTCCGACTACGGGCGCCCGGGCAACTATTTCGAGCGCCAGTTCAGTCGCTGGAGCAAGCAGTACCGCGCCTCCGAGACGGAAAACATCCCGGCCATGGAAAAACTCATGGACTACCTGCCTGCCAACATGCCCGAAGACGACGGACGCGTGAGCCTGGTGCACGGTGACTATCGCCTGGACAACCTGATGTTTCACGCCACCGAGCCTCGCGCCATCGCACTGCTGGACTGGGAACTGTCTACCCTGGGCAACCCGCTGGCGGACCTGGCCAACCAGTGCATGGCCTGGATGTTGCCCGGTGCGGGTGGCATCGCCGGCATGGCCGGTGTCGATCGCGGCGCCCTGGGAATTCCCACGGACGAAGAGTACATAGCCCGCTACTGCGAACGCACCGGGCGCGATGGTATCGATAACTGGAATTTCTACATCGTGTTTTCCATGTTCCGCCTCGCCGCCATCCTGCAGGGTGTGCTCAAGCGCGCGGAACAGGGCAACGCATCCAGCCCCGAAGCCCGCGCCAAGGGCGCACTGGTAAAACCACTGGCGGAACTCGCCACCTCGCTGATCGATTAATCCCGCACCAATGGAGCACAATATGTCTGAAGAAAAGCCCGTACTGGTCGACGTCGCCGATGGCGTCATGACCCTGACCCTGAACCGCCCCGGCGCCAAGAACGCGGTCAACCGGGCCATGGCGGAAGCCGTGGCGGAAGCCATGGATGAACTCGACAGCAATGATGACATCCGCGTGGCTATACTCACCGGAGCCGGCGGCACCTTCTGTGCCGGTATGGACCTGAAAGCGTTCGTAACCGGTGAGCTGCCCATCGTTGAAGGCCGCGGATTCGCCGGTTTCGTCGAGGCGCCACCACAAAAGCCGCTGATTGCCGCGGTCGAGGGCTTTGCCCTCGCCGGCGGGCTCGAAACCATGATCAGCTGCGACCTCGTGGTGGCGGCAGAGAACGCCCGCTTTGGCATTCCAGAGGCCAAGCGTGGCCTGGCCGCAGCTGCGGGCGGACTGATCCGCCTGCCGCGCCAGATTCCGCCGCGCATCGCCATGGAAATGGCGCTTACCGGTGACTTCATCGACGCCGAGCGCGCACTGCAGCTTGGCCTGATCAATCGTACCGTACCCGCCGGTTCAGCGCTGGAGGGCGCCAGGGAACTGGCCGCCAGCATCGCCGCCAACGGGCCCCTGGCGGTGAAGCTGAGCAAGCAGGTGATCAACGAGTCTACGGACTGGACCCGCGACGACATGTGGCAGCAACAACAGGCCATCGTGATGCCGATCTTCACCAGCGAAGACGCTATCGAGGGCGCCACGGCCTTCGCCGAGAAGCGCGCACCCAACTGGAAAGGTAAATAGGAGCCCACAACATGAACGAAGCATGGATTATCGACGCCTGCCGCACACCCCGCGGTATTGGCAAGAAAGGCAAGGGCGCACTGGCTGACCAGCACCCCCAGCACCTGGGTGCAGTGGTGCTGTCGGCACTGCGCGAGCGCAATGATCTCGATACCGCTGCCGTGGGCGACATCATATTCGGCACCAGTTCCCAGCGTGGTCGCCAGTCCGGCGACCTGGCGCGCATGGCGGCACTGGAAGCGGGCTACGACATCAGCTCCTCCGGCGTCACCCTGGATCGCTTCTGCGGCTCCGGCATCACTTCGGTGAACCTGGCGGCCATGAATATCCTCTCCGGGTCCGAGGACGTGGTGATCGGCGGCGGCGCCGAGATGATGTCCACCTATGGTGAGGAAGGCTCCACCCCGGCCATGTTCCTGGACAACGGCAACATGGCCCTGCGCGCCCTGCACCCCCAGCCTCACCAGGGCGTGTGCGCTGACGCCATTGCCACGCTGGAGGGCATCTCCCGCGAGGATCTGGACCGACAGGCCTTCGAAACCCAGCAGAAAGCCGCCCGTGCCATTGCCGAGGGCCGCTTCAACCGCAGTCTGGTGCCGGTACATGATGCGGATGGCAACCTGGTGCTGGACCAGGAAGAATTCCCGCGCCCGCAGACCACACTGGAAGGCCTGGCTGAGTTGCAGCCCGCCTTTGCCGCAGTCGCCGACTATCCACTGGACGAGGCCGGCACCACTTACCGACAGCTGGTGCAGCAGAAGTATCCCGGCCTTGAGATCACCCATGTCCACCACGCCGGTAACTCCTCCGGTGTCGTCGACGGCGCCGGCGCCCTGCTGCTGGCTTCGCCGGACTATGCCCGCGGCCAGGGCTGGACGCCACGGGCCCGCATTCGCGCCATGGCCAACCAGGGCGACTGCCCCACGCTGATGCTCAATGCCCCGGTACCCGCCGCCCGCAAAGTACTGGCCAAGGCCGGACTCGAGGTAGGTGATATCGACATCTGGGAAATCAACGAAGCCTTCGCCGTGGTGTCTGAAAAGTTCATGCGCGACCTGGACCTGGACCGTGACAAGGTCAACGTCAACGGCGGCGCGATGGCCCTGGGCCACCCCATCGGGGCCACCGGCTCGCTGCTGATCAATACGGCGCTGGACGAACTGGAACGACAGGACAAGCAGTTCGCCCTCATCACCATGTGCGCGGCAGGCGGCATGGCCCCGGCGGTGATCATCGAGCGGATCTGATCCACCAATGGACCAGCCTCTGGAGTACAGCCTGGATGTAGGCGAGGTGGAACTGGCGGTACTGGAATGGCCGGGCCAGGGCGACCCGATATTACTGCTGCACGCGTCGGGCTTTCATAGCCGCTGCTGGACGCAAGTGGTGAAACAACTGCCCGGGCATCACGCCTACGCCGTTGACCTGCGCTTTCACGGCAGGAGCGGCAGCATCGGTGACGTCGACTGGGAGGTTATCGCACAGGATATCAACGTACTGGTCGAGCGCCTTGACCTGCACCGGGTGATCGGGGTCGGACACTCGATCGGCGGCTATATGATTGCCCGGGCTGCGGCGGCGCACCCGGAACGGTTCCGCCACCTGGTGCTGGTTGATCCGGTGATCGTATCGCCCGAGGACTATGCGGCAGCCCGCGCAGTAGCCGCCTCTATCGACGCCACGGATCATCCAGTGTCGAGGCGCAAGAACCGCTGGCGCGACGCCGATGAAATGTTCAACCGCTTTCACGACCGGGAACCGTTCAACACCTGGGAACCACAGGTACTGCGAGACTACTGCGACTACGCCCTGACCCCGGCGGACGAAGACGGCTACCGCCAACTGGCCTGTGACCCGATCAACGAAGCCTCCGTCTATATCAGCCAGGCCATGAGCGATGCCGTGCACCAGGACCTGCCTCGCATCACTACCCCGACGACGCTCCTTCGAGCCAAATACACCGGTGTGAGTATCAACGATCTCTCCGCCTCGCCCACCTGGCCGGCGCTGGCCGAGGCGATACCGGATTGCACGGACCATTACTACCCGCAACTGAACCACTTCATACCGATGCAGGACAGCGGCCTGGTTGCCCGGCACATCCGCGCGGCCCTGGATTCCTGAGCCGGCGACGGCCTGACCAGGCTACCGCGCCCGGCAACCGCGGCCCCTGCCGTGGGGGCTGCGGCAGGGGCCACGAGGATGTCAGGCCAACGCGCTCAACTGCGCCATCATGGCATCAAAATCCCAGTGTGCGGACATGGCGGTAATGAGGCCCTCCTCATTGACCGTGTAGACAGCGAGCATATCGCAGTCGGTGAACTTTCCATCGCCGAGGTCGTTGCGAGCCACCTGGTGCACACAGCAGGTATGCGCGCCGCTGATCCAGCGTCGCTGCGGAGTGATGTGCAACGTGGCCGGGCCAATCACCGTGTCCCAGAACTGCTCGATCGCCGCCTTGCCGCGATGCCCCTGCCCGGTGGGATCCATCGGCGAGACGCCAACCGGGTCACAGACCACGGCGTCGTCCGCATACAGGGCCAGCCAGGCAGCCTTGTCCCCCGCCATCGCATATTCTATGGATTTCATATTGGCCGCCACGGCCAGGTGTTCCTGTTCTGCCATTTACCGAATCCTCCCTATCACTGCACCTTGTGTGCCGGCATTGCGCCCGGACAACACGCCTACCCGCCCATCAGCGGAAAATCGATATAGCCCTTGTCGCCGCCATCACCGTAATAATCTATGGGGTCAGCCGGGGGGTTAAGGGGCGCTCCCGCTCGCAGGCGCTCGGCCAGGTCCGGGTTGGAAATGAAGTCGCGGCCAAAACTGACTGCGCAGGCATATCCGGAGCCGATCGCTGCGTCCGCGCTGTCACCGGAATAACAGCCGTTGGCAATGTAGTTACCCGTGAACGCCGTACGAATCTGCCGTACCCCTGCTTCATTGTCGTCGGTAGCGTCATCAGCACTGACGGCGATGGAGGCGTCATTGCGCTCGAGAACATGCAGGAAAGCAATATCGCGTTTGCCGAGCTCGCCGGCCAGATGGGTAAACAGCGCCGCGGGGGCGCTGTCGCGACAATCCCACGTAACCAACATTGGCGAGATACGCACACCCGTGCGACCCGCACCAATCGCTGCAATGACCGCATCGACGATCTCCAGCACCAGCCGGCAGCGATTGGCAATCGATCCGCCGTATTCGTCGTCGCGCCGGTTGCAGCCATCGCGCAGGAACTGGTCCAGCAGGTAGCCACTACCGGCATGGATCTCAACCGCGTCGAAACCCGCCGTCATGGCGTTGCGCGCGGCCTGCACAAACTGCTCAACAATCCCGGGCAATTCCTGCAAGGCCAGCGCCCGCGGCGGCGTGGTGGGCTCGAATCCGTTTGCGGTAAAGGTGACTACTTCCCCGGCGATAGCGGAGGCCGATACCGGCGCAGCGTTATCCGGCTGCATGCTCGCATGTGACACCCGACCGGTGTGCCAGAGCTGCAAGGCAATCTTGCCACCGCGCTCGTGCACCGCCCGGGTTACGCGCTGCCAGCCCGCCAGCTGTGCAGCATTGTAGATTCCCGGCGTCGACACCGAGCCATTGCCCTGGCTGGATACGGTTGTGGCTTCGGTGACCAGCATGCCCGCGCCAGCGCGCTGCGCATAATAGGTCACCGTGGAAGCATCGGGCACACGGTCAGGTAAACGGGCCCGCGTCATGGGCGCCATCACTACTCGATTGGACAGTTCGACGTCACCCAGGGTCAGCGGGGTAAACAGTTGCTCAAGGCGGGTATCCGAACTCATGGCAATATCCGATACGGTTTATTATGTTGCGGCGCCCGGCAGTGAAGCAGCCGCCTGTTGCCGTACATTCTCAGCCGGATGCCGCGGTGATACCAGCCCGCACCGCCTCCGGGCGCACTGGGTATAGATAGGCTTACCGGCCAGGTAGCGGTCACGGGTAAAGCCTTACCGGCGTGTACCGTGGCAGCACACGAAAACGCACAGCGCCGTCTCCCTGCTCTTTTGCCTGCAGGAAAGCCAGTGTCTGTCCGGCGTCACCGGACAGAAACGCCATGGCCCGCAAGGGCCCGCGCAGCGGTGCATCCAGCGGTGCGGTCAGGCTGTCGAAGTGAATGGGGATCACCCGCCGCGCCCCCACCGCCGCCACGGTCTCGCGCCAGTAGGCCCGGCGATAGCCCTCTGTTTGCGAGCCCAGGCCACCGATACCGAGAAAAACCGTATCGGCCTGCAATCCCTTCAGCGCGCCCTCTCGGTAACCGGCACTGCCGACGATGAGAAAGTTACCAGCCGGATGCTGTACATGCAGTACATAAGCCTTACCGAGCCGGTAGTCGAAAGCCGAAACCGGCGGCACCAGCGGCGCCCTGATATGCGGATTCCCCAGCGCGCGTTCACGCAGGGCGGGGTCGGCAAACTGGAAGTGACTGGATTCGAATGCTGTCACCCGGAACTGGCCGATCGCCTGCGCCTGGCCGCTCACCAGCACCTGGATCTGTGACTCCGGGAGGCCCCAGCCCCGGCCGATATTGGCTGTCGACTCTGAACCCATCAGTATTGCCCCGGTCCTGCGCGCCACTTCCGGGGCATCCATGGCGTGGTCGTAGTGGGAATGCACGGGAATTACGGCCGCCAGCGATTGCACTGCATTGGCAGCCAGGCCATAACTGATGGCCTCCGCATCGGGAGCAATTTTCCCGAAGGCCAGCCGCAGGGGGCCGGGGCGCGTAAACCATCCATCCACCATCCACGCAGTGCTGCCGTCACTGACCAGCAGGGTTGCAGTGCCGCTGAAACGCACGGTCACCGCCGCGTCATCCCCTACAGCCTCGGGAAGCGGCTCCCAGTCAGCATCCAGGGGCAGCGGCACATAGGTATTCAGCATGTACAACACCACCGACAACGCCAGGGCCACTATCGTACCCGCTGCGGCCAGCAAGGACCTGCGCGTCATGCCCTACACCCTCTATCTATGATCACCGCAACTACTTCCCTTTGCCGTTAATGGCAGTGCTTTCCGCCAATAGCGAAGAGCCGACCCACTTCCGTGTTAGCATAGCACTGCTGCCGGCGTGCTGAATTGTCAGCATCACTGCGGCATCAACTCGTGCGGTAGCCATTTGCGACTGCCGCTGCCTGCTCACGCAGTACAAATATTCAATCCGCAACGGGAATTGCCATACAGCGCAGCGCGTTGCGAGTTTGGCTGCGTACCTAAATCAAGCAACTGAATTTCCCTGGCTACCCAGTACTTCCGGACCCGTCGTGCATGGTTCTGGGCAGGCACAGCGTCACCAGGCAACCGCAAGCTGTGACCTGCGTCAAAAACAGGGTCGGTGTTGTGTGAACTGGTTCAAAGACTGAAGCAAATCCCGGGACGATATCGACCACGAGTGCAATGATGTTTATAAGAGGCGCAGAAAACTCTGTGTCAAAGCAAAACGTGTTTTCGCCGGGAGCGACGATGACAACCACTAACGCCCTCAGATGGGCGCTGACAACAGCCATGATGCCGCTCAGCACAGAGTTGCTGGCCGCGGAGGGTGGAGTGTCGGTTTCCGCCGGCCTGCTGGCCGAACTGGGCCTGCTGCTGGTAGCCCTGGTCCTGGGCTTCGGCGTGGTAGCACGACGCACAGCGGCCCAGGCCGAGAAACCGTCATCAAGCCACTCCGACGAGAGCACGGCACAGGGCGCGGGCAGCCAGCCAGAGCAGGCGCCGGCACCGTTTCTTCGCCTGATCCCGACGACCTCTGCACCAGCAGCCGAGCAGGATTCGGAAAGCCCTCCCACATCTCCTGCAAAGGAAATCACCCCACCCCAGCGCACCGCCTGATCGGCTGCCACACCCCAGTGCCGGCCCGCTTCGGGCGGGTAGCGTATTGGCGCTCAGCGTCCGGCACCTGCAGTGCGCATTCCTGACCTTCAGCCCACCAAGCCCTCCGCGACGTGACAGCGCCTGCCCGCATCGCGGCCTGCATACAGGGCTAAAAAACGCTTACGGCGAGGCCGCAAATCGTTACACTACCTGCTGACAATCAACGGGCGGCCAGGCGTGTTCCTGCCCGCCCGATGCTGACATCCGCAGACCAATAACAGGGAGAACAGCACCATGTCCGATGCGCTGAAGGCAGCCGGTGAACAATTGATGGCGGCCGGACAGATGTTTGAAACCACCGAGATAGACGTTCGCGGCGCGCCCGTCAGGGTCTGGCGCAATGCACCCGCAGACCTGGGCCAGCTGTGGGCAGCAACCGCGGGGCACGCAGAAAAAGACTACCTGGTCTACAACGACGAACGCTGGACTTACGCCGAGGCACACGAAGCAGTCTCCCGAATCGCCAACTGGTTGCACCTGCAGGGTGTGCGTGAACACGACCGTGTAGCCATTGCCATGCGCAACTACCCCGAGTGGATGCTCTCGTACTGGGCCATTACTTCGATGGGTGCCGTGGTCGTGGGCATGAACGCGTGGTGGGTCGCCGGCGAAATGGCCTACGCACTCAACGACTCCGCCGCCAAGGTCATTATCGGCGATGCAGAACGCATGCAACGCCTCGCCGAGATCCGCGACCAGTTCCCCGAACTGCGCGCGGCCGCGGTGCGCTGCGGTGACGCCGCACCATCATGGGCCACGCCCTGGTCCGAGGTATTGGCCAGCGCCCCCGAGATGCCGGCGGCAGACATCGACCCCGATGACGACGCCTGCGTGTTCTACACTTCCGGCACCACCGGTCAACCGAAGGGGGCACAGCTTACCCACCGGGGCTGCTGCAACAACGTGATGAGCATGTTGTATGTCAACCTGACCCAGGGAGGCCTGGTACAGAAAGCGCAAGCAGAATCGGCCGCCACTTCACAGGCGGCAGGCGCACAGGAGCTGCCGCCGGCGCAGCTGCTGGGCACGCCACTGTTCCACGTGACCGCCAACAATTGCGCGGCCCAACCGGTCACCCTGGCCGGGGGCAAACTGGTATTCATGTACAAGTGGGATGCCGAGGAAGCACTGCGCTTGATCGAGCGCGAGCAAATTCGCGCTATTTCCAGTGTGCCGGCAATGACACGTGAGCTGGTCCTGCACCCGTCCTTCAAGGACTACGACACATCCACCGTTATCGGTTTCGGCGGCGGTGGTGCCGCGGTACAGCCTGATTTGATCGGCAAGATTGAAAACCTGGGGCGCGTTGCCAACCAGGGTTACGGGATGACTGAGACCTGCGGAATTATCGCCGCGTCCATGGGCCACTTCCTGGCCGACAAGCCCACCAGCTGCGGACCGCTATTACCGATATACGATGTCGAGATCCGCGATGCCGAAGGTATCGCCCTGCCCACCGGCGAGGTCGGCCAGGTGTGCATCAGGGGGTCGCAGTTGATCAAGGGCTACCTGAATCGCGCGGAAGCCACCGCCGAGACCATAATCGACGGCTGGCTGCACACGGGGGATATCGGCTACCTCGACAGCGACGGTTTTCTCTACCTGGTGGACAGGGCCAAGGACATGGTGCTGCGCGGCGGGGAAAACGTCTACTGCAGCGAGGTAGAGAACGTGCTGTTTCGCCACGAGGCGGTGCAGGAAGCGGCGGTGTTCTCAGTGCCGGATGAGCGCCTCGGCGAGGAAGTGGGCGCCGCTGTCTACCCCCGACCCGGTGCGACGCTCAGCCCGGAGGCATTGCGCGAGTTCGCCCGCGAGCACATGGCCGCATTCAAGATACCGCGCTACATCTGGATACTGGATGCTCCCCTGCCCCGCAATGCCAGCGGCAAATTCCTGAAAAAGGCCCTGCAGAGCGAACTGGACACAGCGCAGGCCGGCTGAAGTGATCACTCCGCCTGTAGCGAGGCCGCCAGTTCGGGCGCCAGCGCGGGCGGCTGCAGATCCAGCAGGGCCTGCGCGCGACCCGCTGCGTAGGCCCGTGTCATCTCCGCATCGGTGGACACCCAGAAATCGCCGGCGGCGACCTGCGGCAGGATCCTTGATGCCGCCTCTGCACTGCTGATGCCATTGGCTGCCAGCATGCCCTCCATCTGTTGACGATGATACTGGCTGACAGCATCCCCAGCGCCCAGTGAGTCGGTAAAAATACGTGTATGCACGGGCCCGGGAAGTACCACCGATACGCTGATCGGCGCCTGCTTCAGTTCCATCTCCAGGCGCAGGCACTCGCTGAACGCCAGCACCGCATGCTTGCTCATGATATAGGGCGTCTGCACGGGCATGATGCCGAGCGCACCAACAGACGCGGTATTGGCGATGAACGCCTGTTCTCCCGCAGCTATCATCGCCGGCGCGAAGGCACGCACCCCATTGACCACACCCTGGATATTCACGCCCAGTGTTCGCGCCCAGTCCTCGGCGGACAGCTCCCAGGCAAAGCCCAGCGTCTCCACGCCGGCGTTGTTTACCAGCAGGCGCACGTCACCGAATGCATCCCGGGTGGTTGCAGCCAGTGCATCCATCGATGCGGGATCACTGACGTCGGCCGTCACCGCCAGCGCGGTGCCGCCGTCGGCGACGATCTGCGCGGCAACCGCATCGATCCGCGCCGTTGCCACATCAGCCAGTACCACCTGCATCCCGGTTTTTGCCGCCAGCCGGGCCAGCGCCTCGCCGATGCCCGAACCGGCGCCAGTGATTACGGCTACGCCGCCCGCCAATGTTGCCATGTCTGCACTCATGGACTATGCCTCACTGCCTGTCGAATCGATGCTATCCGGCCGCTGAAAACAGGCGCTGAGAAAAGCGCAGCGCCTGTCCATGGCGTCTTTGACTATCGGGTTTTCAGCGGCCAGTTCGTAACCGTGAATGGTACCCTGCGTTGCGTTCATCTCCACCGGCACCCCGGCTGCCTGCAGCGCGCGGGCATAGTGCTCCCCCTCGTCGCGCAAGGGGTCGAACTCGGCAGTTTCCACATAGGCGGGCGGCAGGCCGCCAAGGTCCTGGCGCAAACCCGGTGCCGCGTACTCGGGTGGTTGCTGGTGATCGCCCCCCGGCAGGTACGCTTGCCACATGCGCCGGGTGGAGATGCTGTTCCACAGCGGCGCATCATCGAATTCCTGTACGCTTTGCGTGTTACAGCGACTGTCCGTCACCGGGTACACCAGCATCTGCCCCGACAGTACTTCGCCCTGGTCCAGCGCTTTCTGTGCAACGCCCGCTGCCAGGGCGCCACCCGCGCTGTCACCGCCGACGACGATACGCCGGGGATCGATTGCCAGTTCCTGCGCCGACTGGCGTGCCCACAGCAGGCTGTCATAACAATCATCGAAGGGCGCCGGCCAGGGGTGCGCCGGTGCCAGTCGGTAGTCCACCAGCAGTACCGCGCAGCCGCTGCGCAAAGCGTAGCTCTGGCACATTGTCAGGTGATTGGCCGCGTACGTCAGGGCGAAGGCGCCACCGTGGAAATAGAGCAACAGCGGCACCGCGCCCGACACGGACTCCGGGCGATAGAGTATGCCGGGGATCTGCCGCCCGCCAGTGCCGAATATCGCCACACGACTGACCGCGAGACCCTCCGGCGACTGCCTGGCCACGCGCCATCGGCTCAGGGCCACAAAGGCATTCATCAGGGCCACCATCAGCCGGTTGAAGCGGAAATTGAATACCGGGATCCTGGCATAGTCAGGGTGCGTGGGATACTTGTGGGGCATAGTCCTCGTGGGCTCGGGTCGCAATAGATTGCGCGCTAGCATAACGCGGGCCGCGACCCTGCAACAGCCCTGCGATGGTGGCGCTGTGCGATCCAGCGTGTAGACTAAAAGCACCGTTGACTTAGCCCTTGCCCCAATACGGCAACAGGATTGACCCTGCATCATATCGTCCCACAGCTTCGCGAGCGCATTGCCACCAGCATCTGGTTCATCCCGCTGGTGCTGTGCGCAATCTGTCTCGCCTCCGGTCTGGCGCTATCCTGGGCAGACAACAACCTCTCTCCGCCGCAATGGTTCTTCCAGCAGGCGAGCATTCCGGTAACGGCTGCCAGGCAGGTGCTGGCAACCATCGCCGGCGCCCTCCTGGGCATTGGTGGCGTGGTGTTCTCCGTTACCATGGTGGCACTTACGCTGACCTCGGGGCAGTACGGGCCGAAGCTACTGCGCCAATACCTCAGCGACAGTCACGCCAAGATTTCCATGGGCCTGTTCATCGGCACCAGCCTGTACTGCCTGCTCGCCATGTCCAGCTACCGGGTAGCAGAAACGCCGGGCTATACCCTGAGCGGGGCACTGCTACTGACCCTGCTATCGCTGATTGCGTTTATCGCCTTCATCCACAACACGGCGACAGACTTGCAGGCGGACCAGATAATCCAGCGCCTGGGCCGCGATCTCAGCCAGGCCCTGCATGACCTGGCGACACCGGAACGACCCGAACGTCGCTCCCGTGATACCGCCGCATGGCGCAGGCGAGCCCGGGGACAGAGCAGGTGCAGCATTGGCTCAGCGCAGAGTGGCTATGTACAGGCTATCGACTACCAGGGCATCCTGGAGTGGTGCGTGGACCGCGACTACTGCGTGCTCCTGCGCGTCAGGGCCGGCGATTTCCTGTTGCAGGGGAGCTGTGTGGCTGCGGTTTTCGGGCGGGCAGCGGACGCGAATGCGGACGACCTGCTGGAATTCCAGCAGCGCTTCATCAGCACCGGTCCGGTGCGCACACCGATACAGGACCCCGAGTACCCCATCACCCAGTTGAACCAGCTTATCAACCGGGCACTGTCTCCGGGTATAAACGACCCCGGTACCGCGATCACCTGCATCGACTGGTACAGCAAGGCGCTGTCTGAAATCATCGACAGCGATCTGCCCGGCACGGTATTTGTGGATGCGCAGTCGACACCGCGCATCATGGCTCGCCTGTCCGATTTGCGCGGCCTGGTGCGCGCCTTCTACGCACCCGTGCGCCAGTGCTCGCGAGAGAACGTACCCGTGCTGGTCAATCTACTGGAATCACTGGAGCGGCTCGCCGCGGTCACGCGCAGGCCCGATCGGCTGGCACTGATTGCGGAGGAGGGAGATTGCCTGCTGGATACCATCAACCGTGACCAGTACGTTGCCCATGACCAGCGCACCCTGAACCACCGCTACCGGAAATTGCAACGCACCTGTAACAGGTAGCGAGCTACCAGTTTCGCGGCAGGCGCGGGTCTTTGGTGCGGCGATAGCGGTACTGCTTGTCCCGTTCCGAACGGGTGATTTCCATTCGCCGCCTTTCGTTACGCTTTTCCCAGTGCGACTCGAGCATGGACTCACGCACGTCGGCGAGGTATTGCGCCAGGCCGGTTGCGATCAGCAGCGGGCGCAGTACCAGGCCGAGAAAAATCAACAGCGCCACGTACCAGCCGAGCAGATGCGAGTAGTGCCAGCCAACAAGAATTGTCAGCCACAGCATGGCGATATAAGCGCCTCGCGCCAGTGGCCCCCATCTGAATTGGTCGTCGTACATTGCACCCGCACCGCTACAGTCCGCTTGTTTCATGATACGGGAAATCTTTCCCGACGGGTCAATGCCCCAACAATAGCCACTTGAGCGAAACAGTGCGCGCCGGGAATCAGTATTACTGGCTGAACTACAACACCAGCAGGCTTGCAGTACACTGGACGCCGAGTATGGGGCAACGCGCGAGTTGAATCATGGCAAAGACTACCTTGCGAGTCGTGGTGATTGGAGCCGGCATGTCCGGCATCCTGGCGGCGATCAAGCTGCAACAGGCGGGCTATACCGACGTCATTGTCTACGAAAAAGCCGACCGCATTGGCGGCACCTGGCGGGAGAATACCTACCCCGGCCTTACCTGTGATGTGCCCTCCCATCACTATACCTACAGCTTTGAACGCAACCCCGACTGGACGCGACACCTACCGCCCGGAGGCGAGATACAGGCCTATTTCGAACGTGTGACCGACAGCTATCACGTGCGTGAGAGCATCCGCTTCAATACCGAGGTGGTTGCCGCCAGCTACCGTGATCAGCGTTGGCACCTGGAGCTGGCCGACGGCAGCCGCGACAGCGCAGACGTGGTCATCGCCGCCACCGGGGTACTGCATCACCCCAGCTGGCCCGAAATTCCCGGCATGGACACATTTCGCGGCGCGCTGTTCCACAGCGCCCGCTGGGATCATTCGGTCCCGCTCGCCGGTAAACGCGTGGGCATTGTGGGCATGGGCTCGACCGGGGTACAGATCGTCTCCGAGCTGAGCGCCGCCGGCGTTGCTGTAAGCCACTTCGTGCGTACGCCGCAGTGGATAATGCCGGTGGAAAACGGATACTTTCCCGAGCAGGAGCGGGCCGCGTTTCGCGCCGACCCCGAACTGCTCAACCGGACCATGGATTTTGAAGGCTACGCGGCCTCGGTAGACGCCTATACCCAGGCGCTGACCAACCCCGACTCGGAAGTGGCGATCGCCATGAGCACCGCCTGCCGCGAAAACCTGCAGCAAGGCGTTCACGATGCCACGCTGCGCGAGCAGCTGACACCCGATCATGAGCCGTTCTGCAAGCGGCTGATTTTTTCGCCCGATTACTACCAGGCGATCCAGCGCCCCAATGCACACCTGGTGCGCAGTGATATCCGGTGCATTGAGCCCGGGGGCATCCGCACCGGGGATGGCTGCCTGCACGAACTGGACGTCATCGCCCTGGCCACCGGTTTCAGGGCAGACCAGTTCATGCGCCCGATGCGAATCCACGGCCGCGATGGCCTCGATCTGGAAACACTGTGGGCCAAAAGGCCGGTGGCCTACCTCGCGGTGGCCATGCCGGACTTCCCCAATTTTTTCATGCTCAACGGACCCAATGGCCCGGTAGGCAATTTTTCACTCATCGAAATCGCGGAGATCCAGTGGCGCTACATCGAGCAGTTGCTGGAACGCCTGCGCAGCGGCGAGTACCGCGCCATTTCGCCAACACGCGACGCCATGGAAGCGTTTGACAGCGAGCGTGTGGCTGCCGCCAAGAAAACGATCTGGTACACCGGTGGTTGCCAGAGCTGGTACCTGGACGCCGAGGGCATTCCCGCGAGCTGGCCCTGGAGCTTCTCAAAGTTCGTGAGCATGATGCGCGAGCCCGAGTGGCGTCACTACCAGCTGACGACAGAATAAACATCACACAGCGCGCTCTGGACCGGGGCAACAGCGCTGCCCAGCTGGGCGGTTTCTGCCCTGGCCCAGTGCCTTGAACAACAGGAGAAATTACATGCCATCTTCCCTGGAACAACAATACGGCCCCTGGGCGCTGATCGCCGGCGGCAGCGAGGGCATCGGCCTCGAGTTTGCGCGCAGGCTCGCCAGCGAGGGCATCAACCTGCTGCTGCTGGCACGCCGGGAACAACCACTGCTGGACGCACGCCGTGAACTGGAGCAGGCCTTTCCTGTGCAGGTAAAGACCGCAGCCATGGACTTGTCATGTGATGACCTCGAACAGCGCATCGACAGCCTGACCGCTGACCTGGACATCGGCATGCTGATCTACAATGCCGGCGCTTCCCATGGCCTGGAGCTGTTCCACGATGCGCCACTGCATCGCGCATTGCAGATGATTGCGCTGAACTGCGCGGGGCCCGCTACCCTGTGCCACCTGCTCGGTGGCAGGATGCGCACGCGCGGCCGCGGCGGCATCATCCTGCTGAGTTCACTCTCGGCTTTCTGTGGCAGCGCCTACATCGCCACCTATGCTGCCAGCAAGGCCTTTGACATCGGTTTTGCCGAATCCCTGTGGGCCGAACTGGAACCCTTCGGCGTGGACGTACTGTCGCTGGTGATCGGCGCCACCGACACACCGGCTATGGCCAGGGCCGGTGCCGACATGTCGACCCTGCCCTCCCTGTCATCTGCGGAGGTCGCTGAGGAAGGGCTTGCAGCACTGGGGGCAACGCCCATTCATGTTGTCGGCGAGGCGGGCAGGATGCTGGCTGAGTTTGCTCGTGGCGGCGATCGACGGGAACTGATCGACAACATGAGCAGCGCCGCGGCAACCATGTTCGGTATGCCTTACCCGCCCGTGGTGGACTGAGCAATCGCCTCGCTGATGGCAACCAGCCGCTGCGCCTCCTGCAGGTGCAGCAGCTCTGTCATCTTGCCGTTTACCTGTATGACACCCTTGCCGCTATTCTCCGGTAACGAGAAGGCCTGGATAACCGCACGCGCGTGGCTCACCGCCTCCGGGTGAGGAGAAAATACGCGATTGGCGACTTCCAGTTGCGCGGGGTGGATCAGGGATTTACCGTCAAAGCCCAGTACCCGCGCCTGTTCGCACTGCTGCGCGAGACCGGCCTCGTCCCTGAAATCGTTGTACACGCTGTCTATCGCCAGCAGGCCGTGCGCACGCGCCGCCAACACCACGGCTGAGAGGACGTACTGAAAGGCAACGCGATCCGCCGTGGCCACCGCATGGGTTTCCAGTGCCAGGTCGTTCAGGCCCAGGATAAACCCCCGCAACCGGGTCGACCCCGCCACGGCGGCGATATCGCGAATATCCAGCACCGCGCGTGGCATTTCCACCATCAGCCACAGCGCCAGGTCCGTCGCAGCACCGGCCTTTGACAGTGCGTTATCCAGTTTTTCAACCTGCTCAGCACAGGTCACCTTGGGTACCACAATGCCGTCAGGTGCGGCGCTTACGGCCATAGCCAGGTCGTCACGGCCCCAGGGCGAATCCAGGCTGTTTACCCGGATCAGCACTTCGCGCGAGCCGAAGCGCCGCTCGCTGACGGCGGCCAGCACCGCCGCCCTCGCCCCGGCCTTGGCATCCGGTGCCACGGCGTCCTCGAGATCGAGTATCAGGGTATCCGCCGGCAGGGATTGCGCCTTTTCCAGCGCCCGCGCGTTGGCACCCGGCATGAACAGGCACGAGCGACGCGGCCTGTAGGGAGATGGTGCTGGCATGGCGTTTCCTTGTGTTGGCAAACTAGTCAAAAGCATGCTTGAGCAGCTCAAAAGAGCGCTTCCTGTCTTCATAGTAGTACATGTTGGTCACCGCCATGACTTCATCAGCCTGGTGCGCCTCGGCAAGGCGGCGGACCTGCTCCCGTACCTGCGCCGGCGTACCCACCGCACGGCTGCTGTCGCGACTGGCGATAAACGCCCTCTCCTGCGGCCCCAGCGAATAGGCCAGTGCCTGCTGCGGTGTTAACGCGCTGCCATCCGACTGGCCGGTGAAAAAACGGTACAGGTTGAGGTCATGAGTCAGCTGCAGGGCCCGCGCCTGCGCCTCCGAGTCGGCACAAAAGACACTCATGGCGAGGAGTACATAGGGCTGTTGCTGTAGCAACCCGGGCTGGAAGCGCTGCCGGTACAGGGCAGTGAGCCGGTTGTCCGCCTGCGGGTTGATAAACAGGCCCAGCGCGTAGGGCAGACCGCGCTCAGCGGCGAGTACCGCGCTGTCCGGGCTGGAGCCAAGCATCCACAGTGGCAGGTCGTGCGGTGGCGCCGGGCTCACCACCGGGATGGCGCCCTCGTCCCAGAGGTAGTGACTGAGTTCTGCGACCAGTTCGGGGAAACGCGCGAATTTTGGCCTGCCGTCCGTGGCCAGCGCCACTGCCGTGGACATATCGGCACCGGGCGCCCTGCCCACACCGAGGTCGATGCGCCCGGGGTAGAGGTTTGCCAACAGCGAAAATACTTCCGCAACTTTATAGGCGCTGTAATGGGGCAACATGATGCCCCCGGAACCCAGGCGAATACGTTTTGTGGCCGCGCCCAGTGCCGCGATCAAAACCTCGGGCGCGCTGCCGGCGACCGCGGGAAAAGCGTGGTGCTCGGATACCCAGAAGCGCTCATAACCAAGCTGCTCACACCACTGTGCCATGCGCAGCGTTTCCTGCAGGGCCTCGGGCACCTCATCAGGCGAACGCGCCAGGGATTGATCGAGTACAGAGAGTTTCACAGTCGTATCGCGAGTACCGGGGCAGAGTGCATGTGCGCACTAGCGTAGCAGAAAACAGGGGGCATCAGGTCAGTGGCAGGCATCTTGCCAGTGACTGGCCACGCCGGGCAACAGGATTGGCCAAAGCCGTCGCGCTGGCGCAGAATACCCAGCAGTGGGTTCCAGCCCGAATGCCAATAAACGGATACCAACAACCATGATCATTCACAATTTTCTCGACTACTATGCGCGCAACCAGCCGGACCTGCCCTGCATCACCCAGCATGGTATCACCACCGATTTCGGCGAGGTGGCCCAGCGCAGCAAGCGCCTCGCCAACGGGCTGCTGGCACTTGGCGTGGACAAGGGTCAGCGCGTGGCCATACTTGGCGAGAACAGTCTCGAGCACCTGCTGCTGGTGATGGCGTCTAGCCGCATCGGGGCCGTCGCGGTGTCGCTCAATCACCGCCTTGCGCCCGCGGAACTGGCTTTTGTGATCAGCGATGCGGAGACCCGCGTACTGCTGGCGCTGGCCGGCACCGAGGACAAGCTGTCTACCCTGCGCGAGCAGGTCGGCACAGACCTTGCCGTGCTCACCCAGGGCGCAGAGTTCGATGCGTGGCTGGCGCAGCAATCCACAGAGCCCCCGTCCAGGTCGGTATCAGCACAGGACGCGCTGTTACAGCTGTATACCAGTGGCACCACCGGAAATCCGAAAGGAGTGGTGATCAGCCACTTCAACCTGCTGTCCCTGTGTACCATGAACGACACCGCGGCACCGCTCAGGGCCAGTGCCGGCATGGCGGCCATCATTTGTGCACCGCTGTTCCACATTGGCGGCATGGGTTCCATGGTGTTCAGTATTTATAAAGGCTTGCACACCCTGCTGCACCGCAGCTTCGATCCGCAGCAGTTTGTCGATGACATTGAGCAATACCCGGTCAGCAACGTGTTCATGGTACCGGCCATGATCATGGCGATTTTGCAGCTGCCCGACATCGAGGGCAGGGATTTTTCCAACCTGAACCAGGTCTTCTACGGCGCTTCACCGATCTCGGAAAGCATCTTGCGCCGCGCGCTGGCGGTGTTTGAGTGTGATTTCATCCAGATGTACGGCATGACCGAAACCACGGGCACCGTGATCAACCTCTCTGCCGACGATCATCGCAAGGCGCTGGCCGGCAAGCCCGAGTTGCTGCGCTCCTGCGGACGACCCTCTGTGGGTGCCGAGGTCAAAGTAATGGACCGTAACGGCGAGGAATTGCCTGCGGGTGAAATTGGTGAAATCTGGTTACGCTCCGATACCGTCATGCAGCACTACTACAATCTACCTGAGGCCACCGCCGCGAGCCTGACCGACGGTTGGGTACACACCGGCGACGCCGGCTACCTGGATACGGAGGGCTACCTCTACCTCAAGGATCGTATCAAGGACATGGTGGTGAGCGGTGGCGAAAACATCTACCCGGTGGAAGTGGAGAACGCCATCGCCCAGCACGATGCCGTGGCAGACGTCGCTGTCATCGGCGTTCCCGATGACAAGTACGGCGAATCCTTACTGGCATTCGTGGTACTGAAACCGGGGCAGGCTTTGCAGCTGGAACAGCTCATTGACTTCTGCCGTGAGCGCATCGCGGGCTACAAGATACCCCGGCAAATGCAGGTAGTAGAGGAACTGCCGCGCAACCCTTCCGGCAAGATTCTCAAGAAAATTCTGCGCCAGCCCTACTGGGAAGACGTGGAGCGCAACATCGGCTGAAGCCTATTTGCGTGCACCCAGGGTTTTGCGACGCGAGTGCTCCATCAGCGCCCAGAGTATATTGCTGCTGCTCACCTGGCCCACGAGTTTGCCGTTCTCGAGCACGGGACGTCGACGCTGTCGTGTATCGAGCATGGCCTGGGCGACCTCGACGATGCCGTCACCGGGCGAGCAGGTGGACAGATCGGTACTCATGGCTTCCCTGACCAGGGTGTACTCCGGGTCACCGTCGTTGTACAGCGCGTTCAATACCGCCTTGATGCAATCAAGTTCGGAGAGAATGCCCACTGCCTTGCCATCGTTGTCAGTCACCGTGAGACCGGTCAACTTGTACTCGACGATCATCTCGATCGCCTGCACGAGGTTGGCATCGTGATGAATGGTCAGCGGATTGCGACGCATGCAATCGCGGATAGTACTCGGTGCTGGCATGGAAATATCCTTGTCTTGAACGTTACGCTACTACTATAGCAGGCTGAAGCCCACCGTCACCCCTGCCATGACAATCGCCACGATACTCATCAGCTTGACCAGGATATTCAGACTGGGCCCGGCGGTGTCCTTGAGCGGATCACCCACCGTATCACCAATCACCGCAGCCTGGTGTGCGCGCGAGTTCTTGCCGCCATGGTGCCCCTCCTCCACATACTTCTTGGCGTTGTCCCAGGCTCCCCCGGCATTGGACAGGAACACCGCCAGCACGAAGCCCGCGGCGAGGCCGCCGGCAAGCAGCCCGATCACGCCGGCCACGCCAAGCAGCAGGCCGGTCAGCACCGGCACCATGACTGCCAGCAACGCCGGGGCAATCATCTCGCGCTGCGCGCCCAGGGTGGAGATCTCCACGCAGCGGGCGTAGTCCGGCTCGCTGTCGCCACGCAGGATGCCGGGATCCTCGCGGAACTGGCGGCGCACTTCTTCCACCATGGCCGCAGCGGCACGGCCCACCGCCTGTATAGTCATGCCGCTGAACACAAACGCCGCCATGGCGCCAATGAACATGGCCGCCAGTACCACCGGGTTCAGCAGCGTGACGTTGTAGTGCGCCATGAAGTCCTGCAGGCTGGCTTCCGCCAGCGGCACGCTCCGCCCCCCATCCAGCGTCAGCAGCGTTTCTCCGCGACGCAGTAATTCAAGTCGCACCACCTCGATGTAGGAGGCGATCAGTGCCAGTGCCGTCAACGCAGCAGAACCTATCGCAAAACCTTTGCCGGTAGCCGCCGTGGTATTGCCCAGCGAATCCAGGGCGTCGGTGCGCTCGCGCACTTCCGGTCCCAACTCGCACATCTCGGCATTGCCCCCGGCGTTGTCGGCAATGGGGCCGTAGGCATCACTGGCCAGGGTGATACCGAGTGTCGACAGCATACCCACCGCCGCGATGGCCACACCATACAGGCCCTGGTTCAGCTGGTTGAGATCAAACCCGCTGGCACAGAGGAAAGCCAGCAGTGTCCCCACAGCTACCGCCAGTACCGGAATTGCCGTGGACTGCATCCCCGTGCCAAGACCGGCAATCAGGGTGGTGGCGGCACCGCCCTCAGCCTGGGCGGCAACCTTGCGCGTGGGCGCGTAACCCGGCGATGTGGCGTACTCGGTAGCGCGGCCAACCACCATACCGGTGACCAGGCCGGCCACGACCGCGCCCCACAGGCCCCAGGCATTGGCGACGCCCAGCAGGTGCAGCACCCCCGCACTGGCGAGCACGATCAGCGCTGCGCTGGCATTGATTCCGCGCGACAGCGAGCTCAGCAACTGTTTCTGTCCGGCGCCCTCTTTTGTCGTCACCAGGAAAACCCCACATACCGACAGCAGGATACCCAGACCGGCTATGGCCAGCGGCGCGATAATCGCTTTCAGCTGCATTGCCGGGTCCTGCGACCAGGCCGCGGCACCCAGTGCCGCAGCGGCCAGCAGGGAGCCGCAGTAGGATTCGAACAGGTCGGCGCCCATACCCGCCACGTCGCCGACGTTGTCACCCACGTTGTCGGCGATGACAGCGGGGTTGCGCGGATCATCCTCGGGAATGCCCCGTTCCAGCTTGCCCACCAGGTCCGCACCAACGTCGGCGGCCTTGGTGTAGATACCCCCGCCCACCCGCGCGAACAGGGCCTGCAATGACGCGCCCATGCCGAACGACAAGCCGGTGGTCGTGACCAGCACCAGGCCAGCGCCCTCACCCCGCGCTGCAGGCATGAAGGTGGTGGCGAACAGGAACCAGGCAACCACATTGCCCAGGCCCAGTGATACGACTGCCAGGCCCATGACCGCGCCGCTGCGAAAAGCCACGCGCAGGGACGCAGCGAGGGAATAGCGGGCGGCGGCAGCCGTGCGCACCGAGGCGCGGGTCGCGGTTTGCATGCCCACGTAGCCTGCCAGCGCGGAGAACAGCCCCCCGGCCAGAAACAGCACTGGCAGGTAGCGGCTTTGCACATCGAGCCCGAAAGCGAGCGTGGCAAACAGGGCCGCCAGTATCAGAAACACCAGCAACATGATGCGGTACTGCTGCGCCAGGTAGGCCATGGCGCCGCGCTGCACATGACCGCCAATACGCTGCATCTGTGCACTGCCCGCATCCTGGCGCAGCATGTCACGATAAAACAGCACGGCAAACACCACGCCTGCCAGCACACCCGCGGGAGCGAGCCAGAACACCGGTTCAGTCAGCATGGGGCTATCTCCAGAAGCTGCCGCCGGCCTGGGCCGAGCGCCACCAGCTGCGATGGCTGGTTTCCAGCAGGTCCAGCGAGGGATACGGGTAGTAAGCGAAATCATGCTGGTCGCCAACGTAAAAACCGCCCTTTACCATGCGGTACATGACGCCTTCGGTCGATTGCTTGGTGACCAGCTTGGTGTCCTTGTGGGTAGCCTTGATCTGTTGCAGGCAGTCACGCAAATGCTGCAGGTTGTGATAGGGCAGATCATGGGCATCGCCCTGCACCGGATCCTGTGCCAGCCCGTCGAGACGCAGTTCCGAGAACACAATGCGCGGCACATGAATCGGCTGGGAGGTATCGGTGATGAACTGGCAGAACTGGCGCGGATTGAGACGGCTGGCTACCATCGGCGTAATCGGGCAGAACTCCTGGTACAAGTGCAATTCATCGCGCCCGGCTTCGCTGTGCGGCTGGCGCTGGAGTTCCAGCGACAGCCCGTCCGAAGTCACCAGGTAGAGATTACCCAGTGCCCTGACCGGCACCCGCGACAACACGCGATAAATACCGAGGTATACCGACTCCTTGGGTTCACCGCCGGGACCCGGTACGCATTTTTCCGTCATCACGTGAAAAGGAAAGTCTTCCGAGCGCCAGTCCGGGTCAACCTCGAAGAATATGGCTTCGCCATGGGTATGCGCTTGCTTGCCGGTGGCGTAGTAGTAGCCAAATTCTTCCGGATTCAACATCGATGCCACCAGCGCCTGCGGAATGAGGCTCAGGTATAAGCGTGTATCCCCCATTACTACCCCTCCCGGAGGGTTTAACCCTGTCCGCCGGATCTATCAGTGCGCCTGATCAGGCTGCCTGTCTGGCACCCCCGCTGCCCCCCTCGCCGGCGGTCGCCTTGGCTTTGGCCTTGGCAGCAGGCTTTTTCTTGTTTGCCGGCGTACGCTTGCGCCGCGTGGGTTTCTGTTCGGTGGCGTTTTCACCGGCGCGCTGTTCGCGCATGGCCGCCCGATCCGTCCGCGTCGGTGGTGGTCTGCGCCGCGATGAGCGCGGCCGCTTGACGTTCTGCGCCTGTTCCAGCAAATCGCCGGATTCAAAGCGATTGAGTATCTCTTCCATGGTGCGACTGATACGGGTACACAGCCGAATCTGCTCAAGCTGCGGATAGGTGGAGTGTTCGCCGCCTTCCATCAGCGCGATGAGGTCCTGCTCTGACAGGTGCGATAGTAACTTGGCCGGGTTGTACCACCGGAAGCTCGGCACCACGTTGATGTCGCCGCTGTATTCCTGGTCCATCAGCGCATGCACGGTGTTCATCAACATGTTGAAGCGCGGCCAGTTGTCGCCGTCCTGCTGCACCATGCCGCGATAGAAATTCAGTACTTCGCGACCGATACCGATACCCAGCCCCCCGAGGGCACGGGACAAGGCACTGCGCTCGTTCTCTGAATCGAGGAACGGCGTGACGATGGGGTTCACCATGCTGACGATGTAGTGGTTGGTGCTGTACAGGCGCGACAGTCGCTTCGCCGGCAGGTCGTCGGCAATGGAGCCGTCTACCCACTTGCGTGTCGGCAGGTACTCCTGCGCCTCGCCGTGCATGTTGCGCGCCATCAAGGTCACCGGCGGAAAGACGCCGGGCACCGCCGCCGAGGCCATCACTGCCGAGCGCAACAGGACGTTCGGAGAGGTGATCGCGTTGAGCAGGCGCGAGCGCTGGTGCGGCTCTGCCGGGGCCACGGAAATACTGATCTGGCGACCGGTTTTTTCATAGGCCTCCTGGAACGTCATATCCGGCACCATGCGCGCGATCAGCCGCTCCAGGTCGCCCACGTCGATTTGCGGGTTGGTGCCAAAAAACATCTTGGAGAAGACGCTGGCCTCCTTCTCCGCCTCGAAGTGCACGTTGGCGGGTTCGTAGAAATGCTCCATTTCCTTGTCGGTGTGCGTGCCCAGCACGGCAGCCATGATGGCGCCGGCGCTGGACCCGGAAATCACCCGCGGCAGCAACTTCTCTTCCAGCATCACCTTGACCACACCAAGGTGATAAAAACCCAGTGCGCCACCACCGGACAGCATCAGCGCGGAGCGACCAAAGCAGATGTTGGCGCGGTAGAAGAAGTCCAGCTTTTCCTGCGGATGGATCTTGTCCGGCGGCAGTTCCGCCAGGTAACGCAGGGCGTCGTCAATCTCATCGATGTACTGCTCGATCAGCACCTTGGTGCCGAAGTGCGCGCGGCGATACAGGCTGGCGCGACCCATGCCACCCATGTTGCCGTGAATGCCCTCGTTCAGGGTGTAAAGTAGCCCGTGATCGTCCTGGCGTGCGCGCAGGCTGCGCAAACGATCGAGGCGCATACGGATCTGGCCGTAATCGTACTGGCTGGTCTG
The DNA here is from genome assembly GCF_008370495.1 of Pseudohalioglobus sediminis. Lineage (GTDB taxonomy): Bacteria > Pseudomonadota > Gammaproteobacteria > Pseudomonadales > Halieaceae > Halioglobus. The sequence continues at coordinate 494,275 of NZ_VTUX01000001.1, forward strand.
GTCCACCTCGCGCCAGCGCCGGGCACCTGACAGGTCGTCATGAGCGACGGCCGCTTCCACCCATTCGGCATAGCTGCCGGCCTGGTTCATTTGTTTTACCAGCTGTTTCAGCTTGCGGGACTTACGCACTCAATACCTCTCTTGCTTGGCCAATCCTCATGGATTTGCCACAAGCATAAAGCAATTACCTATCGATACCCAGAGCTTAGTGAGCAGTGATCACATCGAGCCATGATCTCCGTCAACAAGGCCGTAACTAGCCCAGAGCCCGGGCGGCCTGGCGTAATTCCCCCGGGAAAACCGGCATAAAAGCCAGCCCCGATATACACAGGATGCATAACAGCCAGAAAGCGCATACACTGCCCTCGCCAACTCGTAAAAGCGGGGTTTGTTTTGCGCGCCTACCTGACTGTCGCCGTGCTGCTGCTGGTTATTTTCGGCGGCATATCCGGCTATCTGTACAATAAATTCTCCATCCTCGCCGGGACGGATTTCACGCCGCCTCCGGTCACGGTGGCCGTTGCCACGGCGAGGGAGGAATCCTGGCCATCCACCCTGCGCGCCGTGGGCACCCTGCGCGCGGCGCGCGGCGTTAACCTGGCTACTGAGACAGCCGGTGAGATCATCGCCATCGACATCGAGTCCGGGCAGCGTGTTGAGGCCGGTCAGCTGCTACTGACCCTGAATGACAGCATCGAGCAGGCCAGCCGGCAGCGCGCCCGGGCCAACCTGGTGCTGGCACAGCAGCTCTACCAGCGCGACGCCAGCCTTATCGAGCAGCAGTCGATACCGCAAAGCCAGTACGATCGCTCGCGGGCAGACCTGGACGCAGCCATCGCCAGCCTTGCTGAAATCGAGGCGCAGTTGGACAACAAACGCATCGTCGCGCCATTCGCAGGCACCGTGGGCATTATCGAAGTCAAGCGCGGCGACTACATCCAGACCGGCACGCCCATCTCCACCCTGCAGGACCTCAGTGAGCTGGAGGTGAACTTCTCCGTGCCTGCAAGGCACTTTCCGCAGCTGCGTGCCGGCCTGCCGGTAAGCGTGCAAACCGCATCCAGCGAGCGCAGTTTCAGCGCCACGCTGCAGGCGATCGACGTAACCGTAGACCCGGGTACCCGCAACCTGGCGCTGCGAGCCAGCCTGCCCGGAAGTGACGCGCTGCTGCCGGGCATGTTCGCCCAGTTGGTGATCGATTTGCAGCAGGCAAGCCAGGTGGTGACGCTGCCGGAGACGGCGGTCAGTTACTCGATCCAGGGCGACACCGTGTTCGTCGTGGAAGAGGATGAACAGGGCTTACTGGTCACACCGCGTGTAGTCCAGACCGGCGAGGTTCGCGCGGGACGCATTGCCATACGCAGTGGCCTGCAGGCAGGGGAACGGGTCGCCAGCGTCGGCCAGAACAAGCTTTATCGCGGCGCCCGCATCGTCGCCGAGACCAGTCCCGCGGCGTTTACGCAGTGAAGCTTACCGACACATTCATCCAGCGCCCGGTGCTGGCTATCGTGGTCAGCAGCCTGCTACTGCTGCTGGGCACGGCCTCTGCGTTTCGCGTCGGCATTCGCGAGTTTCCGGAACTGGAACGCAGCGTTATCTACGTCACCACCTACTACCCGGGCGCCAGCGCGCGTACCGTGCAGGGTTTCGTCACCGACCCGCTGCAGCTGCGTATCGCCGGCGCCCGCGGCGTCGAGTACATGGTCTCCGACAGCAATCCCGGCGAGTCCTTTATTACCGTGCACGTGCAGCTGGGCGAGAGCAGCACCGATGTGCTCAACGAGGTCATTGCCAAGGTCAATGAAGCGCGCGGGGAATTGCCCCGCGGCATCGAGGACCCGGTCATCACTTCGGCCGCCAGCACCGATGCCATGATGTACCTGGGCTTCTACAGCGAGCAGATGAGCATGCACCAGGTAACAGATTTCATGCTGCGCAGCGTGCAGCCGGAAATCGCTACCCTGCCCGGCGTGGGCAAAGCCGAAGTCTTCGCCCTGCGGCTGGCCATGCGGGTCTGGCTGGACCCGGTAAAGATGGCCGCGCTGGGTGTTACCGCCACAGACGTACACGCCGCCATCAGTCGCGATAACTTCATCAGCGCGGCCGGATCCACAGAAAGCAACCTGGTCCGCGTGACGGTGGATGCGCGCACGGACATGCAGACGGAACAGGATTTTCGCGACCTGGTGGTGCGCCAGGTGGGCGACCAGCGCGTGCGCCTGGGTGACGTTGCCGAGGTCGCGCTGGATGCCGAAACCACGCAGTTAAAAACCCTGTCCAGCGGACGCGACGCGGTGTTCATGTCAATCACGCCAGCGCCCGACGCCAATCCGCTGGACGTCTCCCGGGCCGTACATGCCATTCTGCCCAGGATTGAAGCCAGCCTGCCGGCAGACATGGAAATGCTGCTGGACTGGGATGGCAGCGTGGTGATCGATGAAGCCCTCGGCGAGGTGATCACCACACTCATTGAGGCCGCGGTGATCGTCATCCTGGTGATCTACCTGTTCCTCGGCTCCCTGCGAGTGGTGCTGATTCCCCTGGTGGTCATTCCCCTGTCACTGATCGGCGTGGTGTTCATGATCTACAGCCTGGGCTTCACCCTCAACCTGCTGACCCTGCTGGCCATGGTTATCGCCATCGGCCTGGTGGTCGATGATGCCATCGTGGTAGTGGAGAACGTGCATCGGCACATCGAACTGGGCGCCACGCCCATGCAGGCTGCCCTGACCGGGGCGCGGGAAGTGGCGCTACCGGTGGTAGCCATGAGCCTGACGCTCGCCGCGGTATACGCGCCGATTGCCTTTATCGGCGGGCTCACCGGGGCACTGTTCAGTGAATTCGCCCTCACCCTGGGCGGTGCCGTGCTGGTTTCCGGGGTGGTAGCGCTGACGCTGAGCCCCATGATGTGTTCGCGCGTGCTCAAGGATGCCGACAACCAGGGCCGTTTTGCCACCTGGCTGGATCACCGCTTTGACAAGCTGGTGGCGCGTTACCAGCGCCTGCTTGACCGCTGCCTGGCCAACCGTGGCGCGGTACTGCTGCTGGCGACCTGCCTGCTGGCCAGCCTGCCGGTGCTGTTCGCCCTGGCCCAGCAGGAGCTGGCGCCCGATGAGGACAGTGGTGGCGTGTTCGTGGTCGGCAACGCCCCGCGCCACACCAACGTGGCGTACTCCGACCACTACCTGGCAGAAGTCGTCGACATCTGGCGCAGCATCCCCGAATTCAGTCATTCCTGGCAGGTCATTCAACAGGACGGCAGCTTCGGCGGCATCACCCTCTTTCCCTGGGACGAGCGCGAACGCACGCAGCAGGAAGTACAAGCTGAACTGCAGCAAAAACTCGGCCGGGTCGCGGGTATGGAGTTGTTTGCCTTCGCCACGCCGGCCCTGCCCGGGGCCGATGCCGGACTCCCGGTCAGCTTCGTGGTGGCGTCAACCGCCGGCTACGATGAAGTAAAACGCGTCGGTGATGCGCTGCTGGCGGCGGCAAGGGAATCGGGACTGTTTGCCTTTGTCACCCAGAGCCTGGACTTCAACCGGCCTGAAATCGTGGTGCACGTGGATCGCGAGGGCGCCGCCAGGTTAGGGGTATCCATGCAGGCGATCGGCGAGACCCTGGCGGTGATGCTGGGCGAGGCCGAGACCAATCGCTTCACCCTGGATGGACGCAGTTACAAGGTGATACCGCAGGCGCAAAGGGAGTCACGGCTCGCCCGCGAGGAACTGGAGCACTACTACCTGCGCACCAGCAGCGGCGAAATGGTGCCCCTGTCCACGCTGGTGTCGCTGGAGACCAGGGTAGAACCCAACAGCCTGACCCAGTACCAGCAGCTCAACAGCACCACTATCGAAGGCATTATCATGCCACCCAACAGCCTGGGTGCGGGGCTTGAATTCCTCGAGCAAACCCTGAATGAAGTCGCACCCAGCGGCTTCCGCGAGGGCTACACCGGCGCGTCGCGTCGCTTCGTCCAGGAAACCGCGTCCTTCCCGCTGCTGTTTACGTTGTCGATGATGCTGATCTTCCTGGTGCTGTCCGCGCAGTTCAACAGCTTCCGTGATCCCCTGGTGGTGCTGGTAACGGTGCCCCTGTCCATTTTTGGCGCCATGGTGCCCATTGCAATGGGCTTCGCCACGCTCAACATCTATACACAGATCGGCCTGCTGACCCTGATCGGGCTGATCAGCAAACACGGGATACTGATAGTGGAGTTCGCCAACAAACTGGCGCTGACTGGCATGGCACGGCGCGAAGCGGTGCTGCAGTCTGCCGCGCAGCGCCTGCGTCCCATCCTGATGACGACCTTCGCCACCGTGCTGGGCGTGTGGCCACTGGTGATCGCCAGTGGCGCCGGCGCCAACAGCCGTTTCAGCATCGGCCTGGTAATCAGTGCCGGCATGCTGGTGGGCACCCTGTTCACGCTGTTCGTGGTACCGGTGTTCTACCTGCCCTTCAGCCGCCGTGGCAAGCGCCGCGATGCGGCGTCGCAACAGGCGGCATTGACTGGTAACTAGAGAGAGTCCGGACCAGACCTGTACCTGCTCAGGCGGTGGTCCCCCATCGGGGGATCCAGAAAACACGGAGATATCACTGGATCCCCGCCTGCGCGGGGATGACGGCTTACGGCATAGGCTTTAACAATGTTTTCAACTGCTGCCGCCTGGCCGGGATAACTCGATGCGGAGCTTCCGGAGCCGCACTGGCTAATCGCACGACAGCGTCGCAAAAGCCAGTCGGCACCAGCGTGGCGAGATTCCAAACCCCGGCCCGTGATCACTCTTCCGGCTTGTCGTTGGCCCTGGCGCCGCCCTTGTACTCTTCCATCAGGTGGCGCTTGTAGAGCTTGCCATTGTCGAGGCGCGGCAGCTTGGGATGAAAATCCAGGGCCTTGGGCAGCTTGATGTGGGAGATGCGTTCGCGCAACCACTCCATGATCTCGATGGCGGTCTCGTCAGTGGCATCGGCCCAGTTCATGGGCTCCACCACGGCCTGCACTTTTTCACCGAATTCATCACAGGGCACCCCGAACACGGCGACATCGGCGATCTTGTCATGCCCCACCAGCACGTTTTCGATCTCCTGGGGATAAATGTTCACGCCGCCGGAAATAATCATGTAGTGCTTGCGATCGGTGAGGTAAAGATAACCCTCCTCGTCGACGTAGCCGACATCACCGGTCGTGGCCCAGCCGCGCTCGTTGTATGCACCCGCGGTTTTCTCTGACTCTTTGTGGTATTCGAAGCGCGCCTGTTCGCCACTGAAATAGATTGTACCGGTCTCTCCGGGCGGCAACTCGTTGCCATCGTCATCGACGATATGTATCTCGCCGGCCAGCGCCCGGCCCACCGAGCCCTTGTGTTGCAGCCAGTCGTCCGAGTCGATAATGGTGGCGCCGATGCCCTCACTTGCAGCGTAATATTCCACGATCACCGGCCCCCACCAGTCGATCATTTTTTCCTTCACCTCTATGGGGCATGGCGCCGCCGCATGGATAGCGAACTGCATGGAGCTGACGTCGTAGCGTTCGCGCACCTCCTGCGGCAGCTTCAACATGCGGATGAACATGATCGGCACCCATTGGCTGTGCGTGGCACGGTGTTCTTCTATCAGCGCCAGTGCGCGCTCGGGATCGAAACGCTCCATGATCACTGACGTGCCGCCCTGATACAGGTTCATCATGTTGTAGTGCAGCGGCGCGGCGTGATACAGCGGCGCCGGGGACAGGTACACCGTTTCCTCTGCAAACCCGAAGGCAACACCCAGGGTCATCGCCATCGGGTGGGGGGCATCCACGTCGTCGCTGGTGGGTGGTACGAACACGCCCTTGGGCTTGCCGGTGGTTCCCGAGGAGTACAGCATGGGCACGCCGTTGTTCTCGTCGGCAATACGCTCTGCCGGCTGTGCGTCCGTGGCCTCCTCCCAGGATTCATAACCGTCGATAATGCCGCCAACCATGTAGAAGTGACTGGCACCACTGGCCGCTTCGAGCATGTCCTGCGCCACTTCCGCCAGCTCATGCGAGCCGATGAAAAGCTGCGCGCCGCAATTATCAATGATGTAGGCGGTCTCTTCGCGCTTCAGGTGACTGGAGATCGGCGTATAGATGAGTCCTGCGCGCTGCGCTGCCCAGCAGATTTCCAGGAAGCGGGCATTGTTCTCCATCATCAGGGCGATATGGTCGCCAGCCTGTAAACCCAGCGAACGGAACAGCTGTGCACCCTGGTTGGAGCGCTCATCCAGTTGACGGTAGGTCACCATCTCCCCGGAGTCGCCCATGATAATGGCGGGTTTGTGCGGATAGGTTTCTGCTGTGTGGCGGGGATGCGGCATGATGCGCTCCTGCAAGGATAGTGGCTTATGCCTTCGACATTATAAGGTCTCCGGTAACAACGCAACTGCTCAGCGCGTGCGCATCAGACCCTGCTGCATCACCGTTGCCACGTGTACACCCTCGCGGGTGAAAAAGCGGCCACGAACCAGGGTTCGGCCACCGCTGTTGCGCTCGAGGTCAGCGGTGTGCAGCAGCCACTCATCGGCCCGGCAGGGCGCGTGAAACCAGATGGCATGATCCAGGCTCGCGATCTGCAGGCCGCCCTCCATCCAGGAGCGACCGTGTTGTATAAGCCCCGCGTCAAGTACCATGGTGTCGGACATGTAGGTCAGCAGGGACAGATGCAGGGCCGGGTCGTCGGCCACCGGGCCGGTGGTTTTCATCCAGTTGCAGAGTTCACCATCGGCCTGTTGCGGGTTGCGCCAGTCGATCGGGTGCACCATGCGCACATCCAGGTCCTCACCCGTGGTAATCATGAAGTCCTCGTCCAGGGTGCCGTCTTCAATGGCGCGCTGGCGTTCTGTGGGCAGTTCCTCCGGCGGCGTCACCGCGGGCAGGTCCGGCTGGTACTCGTAACCCTCTTCCGGGCGCTGGAATGACATCGAAGACACCAGGATCGGCCGCCCCTTCTGCAGGGCGACCACTCGCCGGGAGGTGAAACTGCCGCCGTCACGTGCGCGCTCGACCTCGTAGACAACCGGCTCGGCGCAGTCCCCGGGGCGCAGGAAATACGCGTGCTGGGAGTGCACCACGCGATCTTCGTCTACCGTCTTCTGTGCCGCACAGACGGCCTGTGCCAGCACCTGCCCACCATAGATGCGGAAACCGCGCGGGTGCATGTTGCGGCCGCGAAAGCGATCCTCGGCCAGTGTTTCCAGTGCCATTATGTCCAATAACTGCTCGAGCATGCTTCCTCTTCTGCTGTATCCCTGTCAGGCGAGCCGCCATTATCCAGAAAACCCATTCTGTGCCAAACTTAAGCGATCAATTTCTGCTATCAGGATAATCGATGCGTCCAGACCTTACCCCCGCCGCCCTGCGCCGGGCAATCCGCAGCGGCGAGTTTACCGGCAACACCTCCGGCCTTGCTCCCGGTTACGTGCAGTGCAACCTCACCATCCTGCCGGCAGAATGGGCTGGCGATTTCCTGCGCTTCTGCCAGGCCAACCCCCGGCCCTGCCCGCTGCTGGCAGTGTCCGCAACAGCCGGCGACACAGCCTTACCACTTTTGGGGGATATTGACATACGCAGCGATGTGCCAAGCTATCGCGTCTTCCATGATGGTGTCTGCAGCGATGAAGTCACGGACATCACCGGGCTATGGCGTGAGGACCTGGTGACTTTTGCACTGGGCTGTTCATTTTCTTTTGAAGAAGCGCTGCTGGCCGATGGCCTGGAAGTGCGCAACGTCAGCGAGGGCGTCAATGTGCCCATGTACCGCACCGATATAGACTGTGCGGCGGCCGGCCCCTTCCACGGCAAGATGGTAGTCAGCATGCGACCCTTCAAGGCGCGGGATGCGATACGCGCGGTACAGATTTGTACGCGTTTTCCCCAGGTGCACGGGGCCCCGATACACCTGGGCGACCCGGCGCTGATCGGCATTGAGTCACTGGCGCGGCCTGACTACGGCGACGCCGTTACCGTGGCAAAGGATGAACTGCCCGTATTCTGGGCCTGCGGTGTCACGCCCCAGGTGGCCCTGGAGGCGGCGCGACCGCCCTTCGCCATAACCCATAGCCCGGGGCACATGCTGGTCTCGGATCTGCGTAACAGCCAACTGGCAATACTGTAACGGGCAGGTGATACACCGATGTACTTGAACTGTGATCTGGGCGAAAGCTATGGCAGCTGGACCATGGGGCTGGATGCAGAGGTGATGCCGCATATCGACCAGGCCAATGTGGCCTGTGGTTTTCACGGCGGCGACCCATTGACCATACAGCGCACCCTGGCACTGGCAGCGGTGCACGGTGTCAGCGTAGGCGCCCACCCCGCCTACCCCGACCTGGTAGGCTTCGGCCGGCGCTCCATGCAACTCAGCGCCGATGAAATCATCGCCTGCCTGCAGTACCAGGTAGCCGCGCTCGATGGCATGGCCGCCAGCGCCGGCATGACGCTGCACTACGTCAAGCCCCATGGCGCCCTCTACAACGACATGATGGCCAGTGCCGAGGTGCGCGGCGCCATCATGCAGAGCATTGCCGCCTACCACCGACCTCTCAGTTTGATGCTGCAGGCCACACCGGAAGCCGACGCGCATCGCGAGGAGGCGGCGGCGCTGGGTCTGGAACTCCTGTTCGAAGCCTTCGCCGACCGCTGTTATGACGACAACGGCCGCTTGCTGTCGCGGCGGCTGCCCGGCGCGGTACACAGCCGCGAGAAGATGCTGGCGCAGGTCGCGCAGCTGTGCGACCAGGGCAGCCTTACCACGGTAAGTGGCCATACACTGCCACTGGCTGCCGATACCCTGTGCGTGCACGGCGACAACCCCGAGGGCGTGCAGGCTATTCGCGAAATACGCGCGCTGGTTAAAGGCAGGGGCTAGTGGAACTGCACAGCGCCGGCGAGAATGCCCTCATACTCTATCTTGGCGACACCGCCAGTGCCGAGGTATCCGCGCGCGTGCAGGCTGCCGCCCAGGCCGTAGAGCATGTGCTTGGCGCCGACCTGGTTGACCTCGTGCCCTCTTACGCCTCGCTGCTGATCATCTACGACCCATTACGTACCGACCATCTTGCGGTAAGCCACAAGGTGCGCGAGTGCGTTGCCACCCTCGATGCCGTGGCGGCCGGTGAGGGCAAGCTGGTGGTACTGCCGGTTTACTATGACCCCGAGGCCGGCGCGGACCTGGCATCGCTGGCTGAGAACGCCGGGCTGGGTATTGAGCAGGTCATCGCGCTGCACAGTGATTGCGAATACCGGGTCTACGCGATTGGTTTCGCGCCCGGCTTCGCCTACCTGGGCGAGGTGGACGCGCGCATTGCCGCACCGCGACTGGCCACCCCGAGACAAAAAGTGCCGCGCGGAGCGGTGGCTATTGCCGACAGACAGACCGCGGTTTATCCCGCCGTCTCCCCGGGGGGCTGGAACCTGATCGGGCGCTGCCCTACCCGCATGTTCGACCCCAGTGCGGAGCCGACCATGCCGGTATCGGTAGGTGACCGGGTGCGCTTTGAACCGGTCAGTCGCGCGCGTTTTCTCGAGCTCGGGGGTGAGCTGTGAGCCTGCGCGTCGAGCAGCCGGGCATCCTCGCGCTGCTGCAGGATGGTGGGCGTTTCGGGCAGCACCGCATCGGCCTGACCAACGGCGGCCCGCTGGACCCGCAGGCGTTTGACTACTGCAATCGCCTGTTACAGAACCCGCCCGGCTCGACTGCAGTGGAAATCAGCTTCGGCGGCGCGGAACTCACAGCCGAGACTGATACCTTCGTCTGCCTCACCGGTGCCGACATGGGACTGCGTATCAATGGCGAACCCGCCGAGCAATGGCGGGTGTTGCCTGTTCGCGCCGGCGACGTGCTGTCCATGGGCTTCGCAGAGAAAGGCAGCCGGGCTTACCTGGGCGTTGCCGAGGGCTTCAGCGTCGCGCCGCACTTCGGCAGCAGCGCCACCGTGATGCGTGAAGGCATAGGCGGATTACACGGTGACAAGCTCGGCGCGGGTGATTCACTGCCCTGCCCCACGGTACACCAGCGCCACCTGCGCTATCTGCCCCGGGAGCAGCAACCGCACTACCACGATATCGTTACCGTGCGCGTCATTCCCGGCTACCAGCAGAAATTTTTCAGCCGCTACCAGCAGCGCCGGTTTTTCAGCCACGCCTACCACGTCAGCGCACGCTGTGACCGCATGGGCTATCGCCTGGAAGGGCCGGCGATAGAATGTGATATCGACGGCATCCTCTCCGAGGGCATCTGCTTCGGGGCGATCCAGATTCCCGCGGACGGACAACCCATTGTGCTGCTCAATGATCGCCAGACCATTGGCGGCTACCCGAAAATCGGCGCCGCGCTGTCACTGGACTGCGGCCAGTTGGCCCAGTTGCGGCCGGGCGGGCGGGTACACTTTGCGCCCATTACACCGCACGCCGCGCATAACGCGCTGCACCTCGCGCACAGCCTGATGTGCAGACAAAGACTGCCGGAGTGGGCACCATGACAGAACTGCAATTGAGCACAGCCATCGAACAGGTACTGGTGGCGCGCAACCCGCGACACATGCAGACCGCACGGGCAGCGCTGCAACCCGGTTATTACCTGCGTGCCGCGCAGCACCTGTTTCGCAATCGGGGCACCGTGCTGATTGGTACCGGCTTTCCTGTTAGCGAAACTTTCGAGACAGACGGGCCGGTGGGCGCCATCGCACTGTACAAGGCCATGGAGACACTGGGCGCAAAACCCGTCCTGGCCTGCGGTGCGCCACTGAGCCAGCACCTGCTCGAGGACTACCGCGTACTGCAACTGCAGGCTCGTGACCTTGCCGCCGCGGAGCGCGAGGCCAGCGACAAGCTCGCGCAACTGCAGCCGGCGGTGGTGGTGTCGATTGAACGCCCCGGCCTCAGCGCCGACGGGCGCTACTACAATATGCGTGGCGAGGACATCACCCCACGCAGTGCCTTTTTCGACCCGTATCTCCAGCAGGCACAGTGCCCCACCATCGCCATCGGCGACGGCGGCAACGAGATCGGCATGGGCAACATTCGTGATGCCATCAGCGGCCTGGACATCACGCCTGCGGTTACCGGCTGTGACGAATTGCTGGTGGCAGACGTATCCAACTGGGGGGCCTACGGCCTGATCGCGCTGCTCGGCCTGTGGGCGCAACGCGACCTGCTGGCGGAAGTGTCACCGCTGGCCATACTCGGCTATCTTTCAGCCCGGGGCAGCGTGGACGGTGTCACCCGTGAAAACACACTGACAGAGGATGGACTCGACGCCGGACACGGCCAACAGGTCATCGAGGAACTGCGCCAGCTAACCGGTTTTGACAGCAGCGACTAGCGCGCAACATAAGCATTGGACAGCACCCGTAACCGGGTGTAGCAACGGAAAGGAAAGAGCAATCACTATGAGCACGGTTTACCTGAACGGCGAGTACATGCCGATGGAAGCAGCCCGTATTTCGCCGATGGACCGCGGCTTCCTGTTCGGTGACGGCATCTACGAGGTTGTCCCGTCCTATGATGGCCAACTCGTCGGTTTCGCACCGCACATGGCCAGAATGCAGGACGGCCTCGACGCGATCGAGATCAAGTTGCAAGTCGACCGGGACGCCTGGCGCGAGGTCGCACGCGAACTCATCGCGCGCAACGGCGGCGGCAACCTGGGCATTTACTACCATGTCAGCCGCGGCGCAGATACCCGGCGTCATCACGCCTATCCCGAGGGGATTACCCCGACGATGTATGCCTTCGCCTTCGAGATCCCGCCGGCGCCGCAGCCCGACAAGGCCGCGGCCACGCCCTACACCGTCTCCACGGCGGAGGACCTGCGCTGGAAGCGCTGCAATATCAAGTCCACCGCCCTGCTCGGCAACGTCATGCACTACCAGCATGGCCACTCCCGCGGGCACTCGGAAACCATTCTCTACAACCAGCAGGGCGAGATCACCGAGGCCGCCGCCTGTAACGTGTTCGTGGTGCGCCATGGCATCGTCGCCACGCCGCTGCTGGACCACCAGAAGCTGCCCGGTATCACCCGCCTGATGCTGCTGGAGATACTGCGCCGCGATGGCAGCATCCCGGTGCAGGAGCGCGTGGTCACGCGCGATGAACTGCATAGCGCGGATGAAGTGTGGATTACCAGTTCCTCCAAGGAAATCGCACCGGTCATCGAGATCGACGGCAAGCCAGTGGGCGATGGCAGCATCGGGGACGTGTGGCTCGCAGCGCAAACCCTGTACAGCCGTCACAAGTTCGATTTCTGATGAGTCGCGCAAACCAGGCCAGGCTGGACCTCGATGCCTTGCGCCACAACCTCGGCCTGGCGCGGCAACTGGCGCCCGGGTCACGCGTCATGTGCGTAGTCAAGGCCAACGCTTACGGCCATGGCGCGGTCACCATTGCCCGGGCACTGGACCCGCACACCGACGCGCTGGCGGTGGCCTGTATCGAGGAAGCGCTGGAGTTGCGCGAGGCCGGCGTCGTGTCCCCGATCCTCCTGCTGGAGGGGTGGTTCAGCGCAGACGAATTACAGGTAGCTGCGGCCCAGAATCTCTGGGTGATGATAGACAACGAACGACAGATGCAGTGGCTGGAGCAGGCTTCGCTGTCGCAACCGGTGACCTGCTGGCTCAAGGTGGATACCGGCATGCACCGCCTGGGCGTGGCGCCGCAACAGGCGGCGACATTTCACCAGCGCCTGCTGGCCTGCCCGAATCGCCGGGGCGAGGTGGTTACCTGCACGCATTTTGCCTGCGCCGACGAGCCCGACAATCCCATGACCCGGCGGCAACTGGCACAGTTCGAGGCCGTGAGCGCCGGGCTGCAGGGACCGCGCAGCGCGGCAAATTCTGCCGGTGTACTGGCCTGGCCGGATTCCTGTTACGACTGGATCAGGCCAGGCTACATGCTCTACGGCAACTCGCCGCTGGCGGCGCCACATCCCAATGCCGAGGCACTGCGCCCGGTGATGACGCTGGTATCGTCGGTTATCTCGGTGCGCGAAATCGAATGCGGTGAAACCGTGGGCTACGGCGCGACCTGGACAGCGCAGCGCACGTCACGCATTGCCACGGTCAGCATAGGTTACGGTGATGGCTATCCGCGCCTGGCCGGCAACGGCACCCCGGTGCTGGTCAACGGGCAACGGGCGCCGCTCGCCGGGCGCGTGTCCATGGACATGATTACCGTTGACGTGACCGAGCTCGAGGGCGTGAACATCGGCGATGAGGTGGTGCTGTGGGGCCAGGGCCTCGCCGCCAGTGAAGTGGCCGCCTGTGCCGATACCATCGGCTATGAACTGACCACGAGAATGCCGGCGCGGACGCCGAGGGTGGTCCTGGCAAGCTGATTGCAGTCAGTCACAGGAACCCGGGTCCGCTGCTACTTCTCGAGAGATTTCAATGCCTCTGTGTCCACGCCTTTCATGGCGTCTTTGGCGATTTTCTTCGGATGCGGTTGGGCTTTATCCACCTCCTCGCCAACGCGGTAGCCAGAGTAGGCGCCGCCGGCGGCCTCACCCACGGCGGTCGCCTGTTGCTGGAGTTTTTTGCCCTCTGCCTCGCCGGCTAGCCAGCCATCACGGTACTCCGCGTCCGACTCGAAACGCTCGACATCCTTGATGTACTGCTCGAAGTCGTTACCTGCTTCCTGCATACCGCTGTGACGGCCATCGTGAAAGCCGATGATGTAGGCCTGGCTGCGACCCTGCTGCTGCAGACTCGAGTCAGTGGTACCGCAGGCGACAAGGCTGCAGAAAACAAGGCTCAAAAATAAAACACGCATGATAATTTCTCCTCTACATGCAAGGCGCTGTATGGGTTCAGTCCGGCGTCAAGGATCAGGCCGCAGCGGGCGCTGCGCCATAGGCGTTTTCACCCGCATCGCTGGGGCGGGTTAACCACCACAACAACACCAGCGCTCCGATAATGGGGATGATCTGGATGAGCAACCACCAACCGGAGCGACCCATGTCGTGAAGTCTTCGCGCGGCGACCGCCAGCGTCGGGATAAAAATGATCAGGGAAAACAGCCAGTTCAGCGGCTGCCCGGCTTCCTCTGCAAAGGGCTCGAAGCCCAGCAATGGGGCCACCAGTGCGCCCTCCACGATCGACAGCACAATACTGACCAGGACAAGGCCAAGGATCCAGTACCAATATTCCGAACGCGAGGCGCGACCCGCAAACACGGCATACTTTGAAATGACTGAGCGGACTGATTGAGTAAACGTCATGCGACGGGCATCCTGTAAAAAAGATGAGATAACGTTACGTGAGCTGCATTGCGCCGTCAATTGCAGGCACCATAGATCGGACAGCATGACCGCCAGCCCCACTCACCCTGAACCGCACTCACCCCTCCAGCCTTCCGGTCGCGCTGGTTTGCAGGCCCGCGCAAAGCTGTTTTAATTCCGGTCATGACTTTGACACTCCCGCGCCTGGCCCGCGCCCTGCTCTGGCTTGTTGCAGCAATGCTGTTGAGCGCTGTAGCCGCTGCACTGTGGCTGCGCCACGAATTCGCCAGGGTGGCGACAGACAGCGCTGACCCCGCGCGATGGCAGCAAGCGGCCACCGTGTCAGTTGCCACCAGGGACCTGCCGGCACCGGCGCCCTGCCGCAACCGCACAGAGTATCCGGCGGCGTTTTTTGGCGCCCTGCATGTGCACACAGCCGCCTCCTATGACGCCACCGCCTTCGGCACCCTGGCCAGCGCCGATGATGCCTATCGCTTTGCTCGCGGCGAGCGCATGCCGCTGCGCCTGCGCGGCGACGCTGCCGGCTTCGAGCCGCCCGGCATAGGGCTGGACAGGCCGCTGGACTTCATGGCCGTCACTGATCACGCCGAGTCACTGGGCGAGGTGCGCCTGTGTTACAGCGCAGACAGCGAGGCCTTCGGCAGTCTCGTGTGCCGGCTTTACCGCGGCGACGTGCGCGTGCCGGCGGCGGCGGACATGCAACCCATACTGCGGTTGGCAACGCTGGCGATATTCGGCCGCGATCGCTCGGCCGGGATATGCGGCGCAGACGGCAGCGGCTGCCGCGAGCAGGCGGCCCGCGTCTGGCGCGAGAACCAGCTCAGCACGGAGCGCTGGCAGGATCGCAGCGGCGACTGCCGCTTCACCACGCTGCACGCTTACGAGTACACGCTGGCAGAAGAGTCTTCCAACCTGCACCGCAATGTTATCTTCCGGTCAGCGGCCGTGCCGCAGGCAGCCGTTGGCGCGAAAGACGCAGCAACACCGGAAGACCTGTGGGCGTGGCTGAAGCAAACCTGTATCGATGGGGATCCCCGGTGTGATGTACTGGCAATTCCGCACAACAGCAACTGGAGTTCCGGCCGCATGTGGTACCCCTACAGCAATCGTGACCTGGACCCGGCAACGCGCCGGCAACAGGCCGAACTCAGGGCGGAACTGGAACCGCTGGCGGAAATCATGCAAACCAAGGGCGATTCGGAATGCCGCAACGGCATTGCCAGCGTGATGGGCGCTGCCGACGAGTTCTGCGACTTCGAGAAGCTGCGCCCGGCAGCAGAGCAAATCGAGGACTGTGGCGAGGCAGTCGGCAGTGGCGGCATGCTGCTGAGCGGATGCACGTCACGCTACAACTTTGTGCGCTACGCGCTCGCAGCCGGCCTGAGGGAGCGCCGGGAGCTCGGCGTCAACCCGTTTGCCATGGGCATCATTGCCGCAACCGATACCCACAACGGCCTGCCTGCCGCTGAGGCTGAAGACAACTATCTCGGCTCCCACGGCATTGATCGCAACGTACTCAGTCGCCTCCAGGGCAGCAGGGAAGTGCCCGGGGGTATCGGCAAGGGCTCCCCCGTGCGTTACAACCCGGGCGGACTGGCCGGCGTCTATGCACGTGAAAACAGCCGCAGCGCACTGTTCGATGCCATGCGCAGGCGGGAAACCTTCGGCATCAGTGGGCCCCGCATCACCCCGCGCCTGTTTGCCGGGTGGGATCAGCAGGCTCTCGATTGCGAGTCGCCGGATCTCATCGCCAGGGCCTACGCGCATGGCGTGCCCATGGGCGCGCAGCTGCCACCGCCGCCAGCAGGCTCCGCGGCGCCGGTGTTCCTGGCCAGCGCCAGTCGTGACCCGGGCGCGGGCCTGTTGCAGCGTATCCAGGTCATCAAGTCCTGGGTGGACGCTGCCGGGCGCACCCACCAGGCGGTCTACGATGTGGCCGGAGATACCGGCAACGGCGCCAGCGTCGATCGCGATACCTGCGCCGTCAGTGGCAGCGGCTATAACCAACTCTGCGCCAGCTGGCAGGATCCCGATTTCGATCCGGCACAAGACGCGGTGTACTATGCCCGCGTGCTGGAAAACCCCAGCTGCCGCTGGAGCCGCTGGGACTGTATTCGCCTTGCCGAGGCGGAGCGCCCGCCCAGCTGCACAGACCCGGGGCTGCCGTGGCAGATACAGGAGCGCGCCTGGACCTCGCCGGTGTGGTACTACGCTGACCAGGGTGAAGGTTAGGTTGAACATCGATTGCGCCGCGTCCATATGCGTACGGGCCACTAATCCATTACCATAGGGCCCCGGCGCACACACAAGGACACGCTCAACTTGGCCGCAGACCAACAGGACTCCCTGCCCGATGGCAGCCTACTCGCCGCCGTCGACCTCGGCAGCAACTCCTTCCACCTCATCGTCGCCCGCATCGAGCACGGCGAGATGCGTCCCATTGAGGTACTCGCAGAGAAAGTACAGCTGGGGGCCGGCCTGGAAAACGACAGGCTGTCTGCAGAAGCCATCCAACGCGGCCTGGACTGCCTGTCCCGGTTTGCGCAGTTACTGGACAGTGTTGAACCCTCGAAAATTCGCGCCGTTGGCACCAATGCCCTGCGCCAGGCGCACAACCGCATGGAATTCACGATGCCGGCAAACGAGATTTTGCGCAGTCGCGTGGACGTCATCTACGGCCGCGAAGAGGCACGCCTGGTTTACCTCGGTGTCGCGCACACGCTGGCTGATGACGCCAACTCGCGCCTGGTGATCGACATCGGTGGCGGCAGCACGGAACTCATTGTTGGCGAGCGCTTCGAACCAAGGCAACTGGAGAGCCTGCAGATGGGCTGCGTGTCCTACGCCCGGGACTGTTTTGCCGACGACCTGATCAACGCACAGAACTATCGACGCGCTTACAACTGCGCGCGGGTCGAAACCTCGCATATCCGCCACCGATACCATTCCGGCCACTGGGCCGAATGCGTGGGCTCTTCCGGCACGCTCAACGCGATTGAGGCCATCGTTATCCAGAATGGCTGGAGCGATGACGGTATCACCCGCAAGGCGCTCAGCAAACTGGAGAAGAAACTCCTGGGGTTCGAGCGCTTCGACGACATCAACCTTGAAGGTCTCTCCGAAAACCGGCGCAACGTGATCGTGCCCGGTGTGGCCATCACCAGCGCCCTGTTCGACACCCTGGGCATCGAACATATGCGCACCTCCAAGGGGGCGCTGCGCGAGGGCGTTATCTACGACCTGATGGGGCGCCTGAGCCATGAGGACGTGCGCGAACGCACGGTGAATGCGCTGGTGCAGCGCTATTCCGCAGACGAGGATACCGCGGCAGTCGTGGAGCGACGCTGTCGCACTTTCTTCTCGGCCACGCAGGGTCCCTGGGGCCTGCAGAACGAGGACTGGGAACTGCTGCACTGGACTGCGCGTACGCACGAAATCGGCATGGCCATTTCCCACAAACACTTCAATCGGCACTCCGCCTACCTGCTGCGCAATGCCGACCTGCCCGGCTTCTCACAGCAGGAGCAGGAAACCCTGGCCATCCTGTCGCAGGGCCAGCGCGGCAAATTGTCCAGTGACCTGTTGGAGGAGTTGCCCAAGAGCGAGCGCAAGCGCCTGCACTATCTCCTGGTCATCATTCGCCTGGCTGTGCGCTTCAAGTACGTGGAGCCACTCGAGCAACTGCCCGACTTCGGCGTGCAGGCGGAAAAGAAGTCACTTGCCCTGGGCTTCCCCGAGGGTTGGCTCGAAGCGCATCCACTGACCCTGAGCGAACTGGAGCAGGAGCAGTCCTATTTGGGGAAACTGGGTGTCGAGTTGAGCTTCTCCTGATTCGGGGCCCGGTGTCAGCTGGCCGCGCGCGCGCCAACATCGGCGAGGAAATCCAGCAGGATTTCATTCACCGCGGCAGACGCCTCCAACTGCACCATATGCCCGGCCCCCGGTATCATGCGCACCGCCCGCAGATCGGGAAAGATGGCGCGCATCAGGCCCACGGGGTCTTCGCCGTGAAAGCCTTCCAGGTCGACATCGTGTTCACTGCCGAGAAAATACGCCGGCACCGCACTCTGTACACCTTCAAAGGGTTTGCGATCGCGCCATTTGATGTCCATCGCGCGATACCAGTTGAGCCCCCCGGTAAACCCGGTGCGACTGTACTCGCTGACAAAAAACTCCATCTCCAGTTCCGACAACCAGGGCCAGGGTAAGGGCGGCGGTTCCGCCATGGCATCCATATAGCTGGTACCCGGCGGAGACTGGAAACAGTCGAAATAATTGCCCGCGCCACTGAGCGTGTGAAAAACCTGGTGCAGGAAGCGCCTTGGATTTGCCGCCAGTTCCAGGTCTGCGCGCGGCGGTTCGCGAAAGTACTCGATGTGCAGGAAGTGCTGCTCGCCGATGCGCCGGTACTCACTCAGGGGCGGCTCATCCGGATTGTGCGGCGCAGCGGGGTTCTCGAGCCCGACAACGGCGAGCACCCGTTGCGGATGACGCAGCGCCAGGTCGTAAATGGCAAAGGCGCCGAAATCCAGGCCCGCGAAGACGGCGCTCTCTATGCCGAGATGATCGAGCAGCCCCACCAGGTCAGCAGTGATGGCATCCACGCCATAGGCCTCGGGAGCCGCCGGCGCATCGGTCTGGCCCATGCCACGCATATCCGGCGCAATGACCCGGTATCCGGCAGCCGCCAGCGCCGGTATCTGCCGGTGCCAGCTGAACCACAGGTGAGGAAACCCGTGGCACAGCACCACCGGCATACCCTCACCCTGCTCTACATAATGCATGTTGATGCCGTTGATCACGGCGTGGTGATGTGTCCACTGCATAGGCTACCCGCTTGATCGTCTAACCGGTAAACGTCTGCCACTGCGTGGATGCAGGGCAAGGCGGCAGCGGTCGCGCCGGAGTCAATACCGGCGCCACGGCGGCAGCCTCACACTAGCACAAGTGTGACCTCAGAGGTCGTAGCCGCGTTCGTCGTGCAGCACGAGGTCGAGACCCTGGGTTTCCTGGTCGGAATCCACACGCAGCCCCACCAGGACGTCTACCAGCTTCAGTATCAGCCAGCTGACGACAGCCGTATAGACAAATGTGCTCACCACGCCGGTGGCCTGCACCATCAGCTGTCCGCCAATGCTGTCGACACCGTCAGAGAAGCCGTTGCCGCTGAACAAACCCAGCTGGGTGGAACAGAACACCCCGGCAAGCAGGGTACCGAGAATACCGCCCACACCGTGCACCGGGAACACGTCCAGGCTGTCATCGATGCGCAGCTTGTTCTTGATCCAGTTAGTGGCAAAGTAGCACACCACACCGGCGGTGAGCCCGATGAGCACCGCCGCTGCGGGACCCACGGAGCCGGAGGCAGGCGTGATAGTGCCCAGGCCCGCCACCATGCCGGTGACGATGCCGAGTACAGAGGGCTTGCCGTGGCGGATCCATTCCATTGCCATCCACGCCAGCGAACCGGCGGATGCCGACAGGTGCGTTACCAGCATGGCCATGGCGGCGCTGTTGTCGGCAGCCACCGCGGACCCGGCATTGAAACCGAACCAGCCGACCCAGAGCATACCGGCACCCATCACGGTCAGGGTGAGGTTGTGCGGCGGCATCGCCACAGTGCCGAAGCCGCGGCGCGGCCCCAGCATCAACGCCGCGACCAGTGCCGCCACCGCTGCGGTGATATGCACCACGGTGCCGCCAGCGAAATCCTGCAGGCCCATGTTGCCAAGCCAGCCGCCACCCCAGACCCAGTGACAGATCGGCGCGTAGACCACCAGCAGCCAGATCGAGCTGAACAGCAACATGGCGGAAAAGCGCATGCGCTCAGCGAAACCGCCAACGATCAGCGCCGGGGTGATGATGGCGAAGGTCATCTGGAACATGACGAACAGGATCGCGGGAATGCCGCCGTTGAGGCTGTCCATGGTCATACCGGCGAGAAACAGGTTACCGAGGTCACCGATGAAAGGCCCCTGCTCGACGCCGTCGGAGCCAAAGGCGAGGGTGTAGCCCACTGCAAACCACAATAGCGACATCAGGCAGGTCAGCGCGAAGCACTGCATCAACACCGACAGCACGTTTTTCACCCGCACCAGTCCGGCGTAAAACAGCGACAGGCCGGGAATAGTCATAAACAACACCAGCGCCGTAGACGTCAGTATCCAGGCGGTGTCAGCCTGGTTGAGCTCCTGTGCGCTGGCCAGGGCCGGCGCCAGCATGAGACAAACCGGCAGCGCCAGTCGTGAAATTGACTTCATTATTTTCTCCGTATTCATAGCGCCTGGTCGCCGGTCTCGCCGGTGCGTATGCGCAGGCTCTCTTCGAGAGGTGTTACAAAGATCTTGCCATCACCTACCTTGCCAGTGGCTGCGGCAGCGCAAACGGCCTCAATCGCAGACGCCAGCTCAGCATCGCTGACCGCGATCTGGATTTTCACCTTGGGTTGAAACTCGACCACGTATTCAGCACCCCGGTACAACTCCGTGTGCCCTTTCTGGCGGCCGAAGCCTTTGACATCTTCCACCGTCATGCCGTCGATCCCGACCTGTTGCAGGGCCTCGCGCACGTCATCAAGCTTGAATGGCTTGATGATGGCTATCAGCATCTTCATAGATTATTCCCCGGTTAATTATTGTCAGGCAGGGACCCGAGAGCCCTGCCATGCACTGTCGCACCATACGCAGCTGCGAAAGTTGACCGATCGTGCCACAACGGCGACCAAAACTTAAGCACCCAGCCTCCCTTTTGGCTGCGCTGGTCCGGCGATCCGCCCATATATCGCCCTCGTGACCGGATATCGCAGATGCATCTGCGCGCGCATCATGCTAACAATTGCCCCTCCTGTCTCATCAGCCTCGGATAGAAAAGATGAAGCCACTCACTCTAGCGATATGCACGGCAGCCCTGTTGGCAAGCCTCGGCCCGGGCACCAGCCACGCCGCCGGCAGCGGGACCGGGCAGCCGCGAAACATCATCCTGCTCATCGGGGACGGCATGGGCGAGCAGCAGCTGGCTATTGCCCGTAACTATCTCCGGGGTGCGCGCGGGCGCTTGCTGATGGACACACTGCCTGTACGCAGTGCCGCCCAGGTGCTCACCATCGAGGACCGGGGCGCGGGCCAACCCATGTACGTGGCGGACTCAGCCAATACCGCCACCAGCATGGCCACCGGCGCAGTCACCAGCCGCGGGCGCATTGCCACCAGCGCCGGCAGCGATGAAGATCTCCCCACCATTGTCGAGCTGGCCGCTGCGGCAGGCTATCGCACCGGGCTGGTCAGCACCGCCAGCGTCACCGATGCCACGCCCGCGGCCTTTGCCGCACACATCAGTGAACGCCTCTGTGAAAATCCGGATAACGTGGAACGCGTGGTGCAAGCGACCCCCTACAAGGATATCGAACTCGGCGGCTGCCCCGCGGATGCCATGCGCAATGGCGGGCCGGGGGCGATCTCCGAGCAGCTGGCGCAATCAGGTTTGCATGTCCTGCTGGGCGGTGGTCGCAAGCACTTCACCGTAGCGTCAGAAACCGGCCCGGGCAGCGTACTGGAACTGGCCGTCGACAAGGGTTTTACCAGCGTGAGTACGCGGCAGCAGTTGCTGGCCAGCCAACCCGGCGCGCGTTTGCTGGGGATTTTTGCCAGCGGGCACCTGCCGGTACGCCTGCAGGGAGAAGGCGGGCGCATCGCCGAGTTGCCCAAACCCAGCCTGCTGAATCGCCTGCATCCCTATCTCGGGGACGTCAGCCTGCCACCGACGATGGTCTGTGAACCCAACCCGGCTTTCGCCGGCACACCCAGCCTGCAGGAGATGACCGGGATCGCCCTGCGCCACCTCTCTGCCGACAATGACAGGGGCTTCTTCCTGATGGTGGAATCAGCGTCCATTGACAAGCAGGCGCACAGGCGCAATCCCTGTGGTTCCATCGGTGAAGTGGCGCAACTGGACGAGGCCCTGGGTAGCGCGCTGGCTTTCGCCAGGCAGCATCCGCACACCCTGGTACTGGTCACGGCCGATCACACCCATGCGGCACAGTTGATCCCCTACGTCAGCCTGTACGACAGAGTTCCAGTGCCCATCTACACGCCGGGCTACCTGGCCCGTATCGAAACACCGGAAGGCGGGTACATGGCGGTCAATTACGCCACCACCAGTTTCAGCAGGGAAGAACATACGGGTGCGGCGGTGCCGGTGCTGGCCAACGCCGAGGGCAAGGGCCGTTTGCCGGGCTTCATTGCCCAGCCTGACCTGTTCCGGATTATGGCCGCCTACCTGGAGCTACCGGCGGCTAGAGATTAACCCAGCTGTTGAGTGCGCGCAGGCGGAACTGCGTGCCGCGGTAGTCGAGCACCACCGAATCGGAGAGTATTTCTTCCACCCGCATTCCGGCGGCGGGGCTGCCACCTTTCTGCAGGGTTTTGCCGTTGAGCACCACCCGCGACTGCCCGGCCTGGCCTGAATACTCGTGCCGCTGGTAGTAAACCGATGGGATATTGTCCTTGGTTTGCTGGGAGAGCTCGCTGACGAATGGCGCCGGGTGCTCCTCCAGCCTGGCGTCTGCGAGTTCGCTTTCGGCCTTGCGCACCATCTGCTCGATATCAACCGCCTGCTCCTGCGCGGGCGCCCGCTGCGGGGCCGCTGCCGGGGCAGTCTCCGCGGGTAACACCCTGGCGGGGGCTGTACTCGCCGCGGGCGCCTGCGCAACCGCATCCGGCTGCGATGTATACAACGCGCTCACCGCAGGGTCTGCGACGGGGTCTGCGCCCGCCTCCGTTGCACTGGCGGCGGCACTATCCGCTGTCGCCTCCGGCGAGTCGACCACCACCGACTGCACCGCAACCGCCGGTTGCGCGGGGGCTGGCTCTGCAGCAACCGTGACCGGCGCTTGCGTAATCGCCTGCTCCTGCGGCGGCGGTTGCTGCGCAGCCGGCTGTGCACCGACCGTGGCCGGGAGCGATACATTGGCCTGGGCCGGAGGCTGCTCCTGCCCGCGATCCCAGAACAGCCACAGAATGAGCAGCAAACAGCCAATCAGTGCCACGCTCAATACAAACACCAGCCAGCGCCGGCCCGGGGTCCCGGAGGCATAATCATGGCGCGTGGCCAGGTCGGGCA
Source organism: Pseudohalioglobus sediminis (assembly GCF_008370495.1). Lineage (GTDB taxonomy): Bacteria > Pseudomonadota > Gammaproteobacteria > Pseudomonadales > Halieaceae > Halioglobus. Next base: position 517,641 of record NZ_VTUX01000001.1, read on the forward strand.
TGCCGCTGTTGTCATCACGCGAACGGTTCAGCGCATCCAGTATCAATGACATGGCTCAGCCCTCCCCCGCCCGGGCAAATCGCGCGCGCGCCTGCTCGGCGTTGACGTCTATCCCCAGCGCCGCATTCAGTTTCAGCAAGGTCTGCACACCCACCACACCATCGTCCTCGAGGCCATTGGCCCGCTGGAACAGGATCACCCGCTGTTTCAGTGCCGCATTGAAGCGGGTATCGGTCAACGGCCTGGACTGCTGGTCGAGCTGCGCGAACAACAGTGCGACCGCAGCCACCGCCGGGCCGGAATCACCCTGCGCCAGCGGGCGTTCAAAACCGACAGGGACCTGCCACAGGTGGCGGTAACCGCCGGTCCAGAGCGGCGCGAGGTCCGCCAGCGCGACTTCACTGACGCCGGCGTCCAGGGCCACCCACGCGCGCCGTCCCTCTATTCCCAGCAACAGGGTGGCCGCCGCAAAGCGCTCCGGCGTCACCATGTCGAGCAGCAGCGGCTGGGACAGGGCCGCCAGTTCATCCCAGGTAGCCGCTTCACCTTCAACACAGGCAATTCGCCCGGCCGGGTCGGCACACAGTTCCGCCGGCACGGGCAGGTCGCTGTAGAGTGCCCAGAGCTGCGCCTGAGCCTGCTGTGGCGGTTGCAGCCATGCCAGCGGCGTTGCCGGCGTCGCGGCCATCCCCGCCGGATCGGCATCGGGCACTGCTACCTGTGGAACAGGCGCTTCTGCCCCAGCCAGCGTGGCCGGCTGCTCCGCCGTGACCGCAGCGCTTGCAGCCGCCGCCGGGGCTGTCGCCACCGCAGCAGGTTGCTCAGCCGGAGCGGGTGCCGGGGCAACGACTTCAGGCATCGCCGTGGCTGTCGGTTCCTGCTGCAGATCGAGCACCCACCAGGCGATGCCACAGCCGATCAGGACCAGGGCCGCCAGGGCCCAGGGCCAGCGCGCGGCATGTCGCCGGCGGTCCTCGCCCAGCACCTCGCGGGCGGCATCACGCAGGGTGGCGCGGTCGGCGCGTTGTTTGTTGCGCCCGTATGCGCCCAGCAGGATTCGATCGCAGAGCACATTGATCAGGCGCGGTACGCCGTGCGTGTGCCGGTAGATACCGCGCACCACCGCGGGCGGAAAAATCTGTCGGTCCGGGGTCATGCCGGCCACCTGCAGCCGATGCTGGATATAGGCGCCGGTTTCCGCCAAGTTGAGCGGTTCGAGATTGTAGCGCGCAGTGATGCGCTGGTTCAGCTGGCGCAGTTCCGGCCGCGCCAGCATCTGCGCCAGCTCTGGCTGCCCGATCAGTATGATCTGCAGCAGCTTCTCGCTGTGGGTTTCGAGGTTGGTCAACAGGCGAATCTGTTCCAGCACATCGAAATCGAGGTGCTGGGCCTCGTCGATCATCAATACTGTCTTGCGCCCCTGTTCATAGTTATCCAGCAGGAAGCGGTGCAGGGCATCTGTGAGACTCTTCAGGGTGTGCTGTTCGGTGTTGTAGGCCACCCCCAACTCATCACAAACCGTGGCCAGCAGTTCCATGGCATTCAGCGCCGGGTTGAGAATAATGGCGACGTCGGTATCGTGCGGCAACTGTTCCAGCAGGCAGCGGTTGAGCGTGGTTTTGCCGGTGCCGACCTCGCCGGTGAGCAGGATAAAACCACCGCCCGCGCCGACCCCGTACAACAGGTGCGCGAGGGCATCGCGATGCCGCGCACTCATAAACAGGTAGCGCGGGTTCACGGCGATGGAGAACGGGGCCTCGCTGAGGCCAAAGTATTGTTGATACATGTGCCCTCATTATGCATCAACGCTGTGTTTACTTGAACGATTCCCGGTATGCTGTGCTGCTTTTCTTTTCCACCCGTTTCCCGCCTGCTGCAGCGAGAAAAACGGGAGGCAGCAAGCCACCTCAGCGACCACATCATCGCGCTGCCCGGCTAACCGCCAACAACAGAGATAGACCTGCCATCCCACGGCTGGGATAATCGCCCGAGCTGAACCCTGGAACCTCACATGCAACGCATCTCGCGACTTTTCTCCCTTGTACTGGCACTTGCGCTCGCACCGCCACCCGCCTTCGCCAGCGGCGATAGAATCAACCTGGTGCTGGCGGGGGGCGGCGCGCGCGGCATCGCCCATGTGGGCGCCATCACCGCCCTCGAGGAGATGCAGGTTCCCATCCACGCGGTGGCGGGCACCAGCATGGGAGCACTGGTAGGCGGGCTTTACGCCATCGGCATGGACAGTGCGCAGCTGAAAGAGGTTGTGGACAACATGGCCTGGGAAGACGCCTTCGCCGATTCACTGGATCGCAGCGAACTGCCACAGCGGCGCAAGAGCGACGATTACGATTACCCCACCTCCGTCAGCCTGTCATTCCAGGGTGGACAGATATCCATCCCTCTGGGCCTGGTGCAGGGCCAGCAGGTGCGTCAGATCATCAAGCGGCTGACCTTAGAAGCAGAACATGTGCGCAACTTTGATGAACTGCCTACCCCCTACCGGGCCGTAGCCACCGACATCGAGACCGGCGATGCCTATGTCTTCAGCGAAGGCAATATCGTCACCGCCATGCGCGCAAGCATGTCGCTGCCGGCGCTGCTGGCACCGGTGGAGCACGATGGCAGGTTACTTGTTGACGGCGGCCTGGCCATGAACATACCGGTGCAGGTGGGACGCGACATGGGTGCGGACCGCCTCCTGGTAGTCGATATCGGCACTCCCCTGCGCGGCCGCGACGAAATCAACAGCGTACTGGGCGTAACCGACCAGATGCTGGGCTTCCTTACCCGCAGGAATTCTCTCGAGCAACTGGCCACGCTCACCGACGAGGACATTCTCATCAGTCCCGATCTCACTGGTATCGGCATGCTCGACTTCGAGCGGACGCAGGAAATCTACGAGCGCGGCTACCAGGCCACCATGGCGCTGCGGGAACAGCTCGCCCCGCTGGCACTGAACAATGCAGAGTGGGCGTCCTACCTGGCCAGCCGCGACCGGCCGGCGCCGGCGACGCCGGTAATTGATCGCATCGTCATCAACAACGACAGTTTGTTGCGCGACGATCTGATTCGCGTGCGCCTGCGCCAGCAGGTGGACGAGCCGCTGGATACGGAGCAGCTGCGCGAGGATATCGCTCAGATCTATACCCTTGGCCACTGGCAGATTATCGACTATGACGTGGTCGGCGAACCGGGTGGCGAGAGCGTGCTGGAGATCAATGCGCAGGCCAAAACCTGGGGCGACGACCAGCTCAAATTTGGCATCAACCTGGTCAGTGATTTTGAGGGCGGCAGCGAGATCAACATTGGCGCCAGTGCCATCTGGGAGGGCGTCACCGACCTGGGCGGCGAACTGTATGCGCGGGCGCAGGTGGGCGACAATATTCTTCTCGGCGGCGAGTTCTACATGCCTCTGGACCTGCAGTCACGTTTTTTCCTGCTGCCGCAGCTGCACTATCACGATTACGACGTGACCAATATCAACCCGGATTTCGATTTCGAGTCCACTCTTGGCAGCTGGCGCGTGCGCCGCTTTTCCGGGCAATTCAACGCCGGCGCAAACCTGTTCGATAACAGCCAGGTCAGCATGGGGCTGTTCCGCAATGTCGGTGAGTATGTCGCCGATATCGAAGTGGGAGGGTCCCTGCCCGAGTCCCGTTTCGACGAGGGCGGCATGTTGCTGGGCCTGCGCTACGATTCACTGGACAACCCCTTCTTCCCCACCCAGGGCGGTTTTGCCAACGCCGAATACCAGCTGATGCGCGATGAAGTGGGGGCGGATAACGACTTCGAGCGCTGGCACGCCTCCGCCCTGGGCGCCATCAGCTGGGGTGCAGACCAGCGCAACACGCTGATCCTGACCGCTCGCACCGGGCAATCCATCGATGCGAGCAACGAGCCACAGAACGCCTACCAGCTGGGCGGACTGTTTAACCTGTCGGGGCTGAGCCACAACCTGCTCTCCGGACGCCAGATGGCATTTGCCATGGCCCAGTACCAGCGCCGCCTCACGGCCAACAGCGTGCTGCCGATCGACGTGCCTACCTACGTCGGCGTCTCCATCGAGGGCGGGAACGTGTGGTCTGATCGCGCCGATGTCAGCACCAGCGATTTCGCCAATGCGGGCAGTCTCTACCTGGCGCTGGATACGCCCGTCGGTCCCATCTACATTGCCTATGGTCGCTCCGAGGGCTCGCGCGATGCCCTGTACCTGGCAATTGGCTGGCCGTTCCTCAACAACCAGCTGCTGATGGGGCGCTGAGCCAGCGCCCCAGTTCTGAACACAAAAGGAAACTCTGCCATGCCACATCGACTTCCCGTAAAAACCTGCATGAAACGGCTTTCGCTGGCGGCCGGCGCACTGCTGCTGAGCGCCTGCGTCACCTCGGTGGTGTCACCCGAGATGGAACAGGAAGCCGGCGCCGCCATGTCACAACAGGTTGCAGACCAGATTGGTCTCTACGACGACCCGGCCCTGCAGCGCTATCTCGACACCGTCGGGCAGCGCCTGGTGCAGGCCCTCGGGGAGACGCCTTACCAGTTCCGCTTCGACATTGTCGACCAGTTCGAACCCAACGCCTTCGCCACTCCCGGCGGCTACATCTATGTTTCCCGCGGTTTGCTCGCACAAACCAATAGCGAGGCGGAGCTGGCGGGCGTGCTGGCGCATGAAATCAGCCACGTCACCCAGCGCCATCACGTGCGCCAGGCTGGCCGCGCCATTGGTACAGGGCTGCTGACCCTGCCCGGGAGGGCGGTAGGCGTTGTCAGCGAAGACCTCGGCAACATGATCAACAGCCCAATTGAATTCGCCGGCAATGTGTATCTCTCTTCCTATTCGCGCGGCCAGGAGAGTGAAGCAGACCAGGTCGGCATGCGGCTGGCCGCCAGGGCGGGCTATGAGCCGGTGGCGCTGGCCAGCGCCCTGGAAGGCATTGAACGCAGCGTGTTCCTGTTGACCGGTGAGCAGCACGAAAAAAACTACCTCGACAGCCACCCCACCACCCCGCAGCGGGTGGCGGACATCAACAACCTGGCCAGTCAGTTACAGCCGACAATAACCCCGCCACTGGCTGACAGGACACAATTCCTCGGCTACCTCGACGGCCTGTGGTGGGGCCAGCAGAATCCCCAACAGGGGGTATTCCGCGGGCAGCGCTTTCTCAGCGCGGACATGAACTTTGCCGTCGATTTCCCCAGCGCATGGGAAACACTCAATACACCCCGCTTCGTGGGTGCGATGGAACCCGAGCAAGGCGCCTACCTGGCACTGGGCTCCAACGCGGGAGAGTTCTCGCCTGAGGGCTATGCAGCAGCCCTGGTGACGCGCATGCGCGAGCGCGCCGGCCTGTCTCCAGACGTGAGCCGTGCTTTCACACTCCAGGGCTGGCCGGCTCACCTGGTGCGCTATGACGACACCTCGGGTGAGGAAGCCATCAGCCTGTTCTATGTGTTCCTGCAGACACCCCAACAAAGCTTCACGTTCATGGGAATGGGGCTGGCACATTTCCAGGGCGCCCTGCGCGCTGCGGTAATGAGCATGCGACCGCTGACGGACCAGGAGCGCAACGGCACCGGTGGCTCGCGCTTGCGTGTGGCAACCATGCAACCGGGCGAGTCGCTGGCCAGCTTCGCAGGGCGTGTAAACACCACCTGGTCGCCGGATCTGCTGGCCGCCATCAACGGTGTGACAACGCAATACCGCGGCAACGGTGAGCTGATGAAATATGCGCGCACCGAGCGCTACCAACCCCGGGAATGACACAGGCGCAGCGCACCCGGCAGGCAATCTATATCTCCCTGCTGATGGTCATCATTGCCAGCACCGCCGCCGTAGCCACCAAGTTCGCCTCCGCCCGCGCCAGCACCGAGGCTATCGTCACGGTGCAATATGCCGTCTGCCTGCTGCTTTGCCTGCGCATCACCCTGCGCCCGGGGCTGGCCAACCTGCGCAGCCAGCGCATGGGCCTGCACCTGTTTCGCGGTGCCGCGGGCGTACTGGGCTTCTACCTGTTTTACGCGGCACTGGAACATATCCCCATGGTTGATGCCGTGCTGCTCCGCCAGAGCGCCCCGCTGAGTGTGCCCCTGGTGGTCTGGTTGTGGAACCGGGAAAGCATCGCAGCGAGCGCCTGGCTGCCCCTCGTCATCGGCTTCGCCGGCGTGGCGGTGATCCTGAGACCGTCACCAGCGGGCTTGAGTTGGTGGCATGCCGGCGGATTTATCTCCGCCTTGTGTCTCGCCGTGTCAATGGTGGCGACGCACCGGCTGGCGCGCACGGAACCGGCCTCGCGCATCCTCTTCTACTACTTCCTGCTCTCGCTCCTGTGCGTGGCGCCGTTCAGCGTCGCCGACTTCCGCGGCCTGCGCTGGCAGGAATGGGCGGCCATGCTGTATATCGGCATCACCATCTACCTTACGCTGCGGCTCTACACGCGCGCCTATGCCATGGCGCCGGCTCATGCTATCGCACCGGTAAATTATCTTGCCGTCGTACTCGCCGCGGGCTGGGGCTGGCTGTTGTGGGGACAGGTCCCCGACTTCTGGTCCGTACTGGGCAGCGCCCTGGTGATCGCCGGTGGCCTGCTGACCATTGCCCTGGCAAGGACGCCTGCCCCAGGTAACGCCTCGCCAGGTCCGGCCGCATCGGGCCAGGGAAGCCAGAAAGCATGAAATTCGCCCCGTCCGGGAAATTGTAAAAAAGTGCAGTTTTTTCAGACAGCACCCACACGATGGGGTATTTTTGCTATGAGCGGCTATTACTTTTTACAGGCGGGTATATGCTCCAGACTGTGAAGGTCCCCACTACGGACCTCACCAAGGGAATGTTTGTCAGCGGGCTTGACCGGGACTGGTTGGGCACTCCTTTCCTGACCCAGGGTTTCCTGCTGCAATCGGACTCCGACATAGAGCGTGTGCGCGACTATTGCGAGTACGTGTGGGTAGATATCCACAAGTGCGTCTATGTGAGCGCCAAACTCCAGCGCCGGGCCCAGGGCGAACGCCCGCGCGTGCCGCTGCCGGAAATTTTCAAGGGCCGCACGCTGCAGGTCTACTCGGACCAGGCCGAGTGGAAAGAAGAGCACCCCCGCGCTACACGCGCCCTGAACAGCCTGCTGCATGACATCACCGATATCTTCGACAAGGCTGCCGAGAGCGGCAAACTCGACGCCATCCGCCTGAAAACCGCGGCCGACCCGATCGTCGGCAGTATCAGCCGCAACCCGGACGCCTGCCTGTGGCTCGGACGACTGAAACAACACGACGAATACAGCTACCAGCACTCACTCAGTGTGGCCATCTGGGCCGTTGCCCTGGGCCGCCAGATCGGCCTGCACAAACGGGACCTGCGCTCCCTGGCAACCGGGGCCATGCTCATGGATGTAGGCAAGTTGCTGGTCGACCCGGAATTGCTGCGTGCCAATCGTGCACTCACGGAAGAGGAAACCCGGGAGATGCGCCATCACGTTGCCCACGGCGTTCACCTGGTGAAAAAGAGCGGCATTATCAACCAGGACATACTCGACATGGTGGGCTTTCACCACGAGCGCCACGATGGCAGTGGCTATCCGCGCGGACTTAAAGGCGACCAGATTCCGCCGTTTGCGCGCATTGCCGGCATCGTCGACACCTACGACGCTGTCACCTCCAATCGTTCCTATGCCACTGCGCGCGCGCCGGCAGATGCCATCAAGGTCCTGTACGAGCAACGTGACAAGCACTTCCAGGCCGAGTTGGTCGAAGCCTTCATTCAGGCCATCGGCATCTACCCGGCGGGTACTATCGTCGAACTGACATCAGGCGAAGTGGGTATCGTAGTGGCCGAAAGCCGTAAACGCCGGCTGCTGCCCAAGGTGATCCTGGTGCTGGACCGGAAAAAGAAGCCCTATCCACGCCCGAAAATCGTCGACCTGCAGGATACCCAGACGCCCTACCAGGATAAACCGATTTCCATTGCCCGCAGCCTTGAGCCAGGCGCCCACGACATCGATATCGCGCGCTACCAGTTCTAGCTCCCGCTACAATTTCGACACGCAACCATGTTATCCTCAGCCCACTGAACACTCCCGTAAGCAACTAAATAACCTCAGGAAACCTGGCAGCGGAGCCCTTTCTTGCTAGCGCAAATCACACACACTTTGCTACTGGCGCTGTTGTTTGTCTGTACATTCTCGCCAGCCCAGGCTGAGGACGTCGCCTATACCCGGTTCACCGTGGACCTGGGTGAAATCGTCAACACAGATGATGGCCTGACCGTTTTGGCCAACGAACAGGGGCAGGTACTGCTGCGAGTGCCCGCCGCCAATCTCGAGCTCGATCCAAACCAGCGCGTGCGCTTTCGCTTCGGCGGACAACCGCCGGCAGAAATCTACCTGCTCTGGCAACCCGAGGGCGCCGGGCAACTGCTGCAGCACGGCTTCGTCAATTACGGCAACCCCACACCCTTCATCGAACTGAACACGGTAGCGGGCTGGGAAGGCAGGGTTGAACATTTGCAGTTCGGGTTCCTGGTAGCGCCAAATGCCGAGGTCACGCTGCGCGATATTCGTATCAGTCTGCCCCGCTGGAGCGACAAATTATCTGATACGGTAGCCAGCTGGCTGGTCTTCCGCCCGTGGATTCCACGCGACATCAACGTCTACACCGGCACCCGCGACTTTAACGTGGGCCCCTTCCCCGCACCGGTAATTGCGGCGGGCATCGCGCTGCTCCTCGCCTGCTACCTGCTGCTGCGCCGTCGCCGGGCGCGGTGGACGGTGATCGCACTGCTGGTTTTCTGCGGCTGGCTGGTGCTGGACGGCCTGTGGCAGTGGCGTCTCTGGCAGCAACTGGAAGTGACCCGGGATCGCTACGCGGGCGTGGACAGCGAGCGCAAGCCGCTGGTTTCAGAGGATGCGTTGATCGCCCGCTTCGCCGCACGCGCCGCTGAGCAGATCAACCGGGAAGACGCGCGCGTATTCATCGCCAGCCTGTCCGACAGCGACGGCATGCGCGCCGCGTACTATATGTCGCCGTTGAATACCTACTGGAACCGGCGCGGCATTGAATTACCGGAGAAGCGCTACCTGCGGCAGGGTGATTATATTCTTGTCGTCGGCGGTTCCCGTCTGCTCTACAACCGCGGTCTGGGACTCGTTCGCCTGCCCAGCGGCGAAGACGTGGCTGTGCATGAGCGCCTGGTGGACAATGTCGGCCTGCTGCTGGAGGTGAAGGAATGATCACACTGCAGCTATTGCTGGCACTGCTACTGACCGTCGCGCCGGCGTGGATCTGGCTACATCGACTGGTGCCCCTGGAGACTCCCGCCCGCAACTGGCTGCTGGCCGGTTACAGTGCCGCGCTCGGTATGCTGGCCACCACCCTGATCATGCGCCTGCTCAGCGTTATCGGCCTGCCCTTCTCGCTGTACAGTATCGGCGCAGTTGCGCTACTGCTGTGTGCCGCGGGGCTCTTAGCACCAGCCAGTTGGCGATCCGGGCCCGCCATTGTACAACCGCGAGCGGAACTGCCCCTGTCCCGCTGGCAATACCTCTTCATAGGCCTGTGCCTGGCACTGCTGGCGGCACGGCTGCTGAGCCTCGGTCTGGAACTCGGTACACGCCCGGTTACCTCCTGGGATGCCAAGCAGCACTGGACCAAGCAAGCCCGGGTGTTCTTTGAGCTGGGCGCCGTGGCGCCCTATGTCAGCCTGCAGCAGTGGCTGGAGCTGGGCGGCAGCGGCGTCTACACCAACATGCACCCCGACTACCCCATCGCCACGCCACTCCTGCAGGCGTGGACAGCAACAGCCTTAGGCAGCTGGCATGAGAGCCTGGTTAACCTGCCCTGGCTGGTGATCTGGGCGGCCACCGGCCTGGTCTTCTACAGCCAGGCGAGACTTGCCGGCGCGAGCGCGGCTGTGGCCATCGGCGCAACCTACATGGTGCTGTCGATGCCCTACCTGAACATTCACATTGCCCTGGCCGGTTACGCCGATGCACTGATGGCATGTTGCTATCTGGGCGCGGTTGCCGCGCTCTATAACTGGAGCCAGCAGCGTTCCGCCTTCCAGTTGTTGCTGGCGCTGCTCTGTGGTGCTGGTTGCATGCTGATCAAGAACGAGGGCTTTTACTGGTTCCTGACGCTGTTCCCGGGCATCCTGCTGGTACTGGTTGGCATACGCCGGGGCCTGATGGTACTGGCCGTGTTGGCACTACTGCTGGTGCTGGCAATCTGGCTGATGCCCGCAGACCTGGAAATTGCCGGACACTCGCTGGCAGAGACCCGGATTCGCTATCGCCCCGACAGCTGGCTGTCGATCTACCTCAGTTTCCTGGTGCATGCTAACTGGCATGTGCTGGCCTATATCGCACTCGCCGCCCTGGCCGCCGTGCCGCTATTTGCACGCGCTGCGCTGCCAGTGGCTGCAGTCGTCGTATCGGCACTGCTGCTCTACCTGGCGCTCTACCTGTTTACCAAGAACGCGGTAGGTGCCGTGCAATTCACTTCGCTCAACCGCGTCGCCCTGCAATTGATGCCGGCCTTGGGCTTCTTCAGCCTGGCCGTGTTCACCCTGCTGGCCAACCGCACCCAGGGTAGCGCCAAGGCAAACGGCGCCGCATCCCCTGCCGCTGCAGGCTAAATATAATCCTTTTATGCAAGGGGCATTTCCCCTACCCTAGACGCGGGATAGCAACGGAGATCTGTCTATGACCCTGCGATTTGTTCGCCAGCGCGTGCAGGCGCGATTCAACGCCACCCCGCTTCCCGCGGATCTCGATGAAATTACCCGGGTAGATGAGCGCAACGAGGTCTCGCCAGAGCTGGCCGAGCTGTCGCAACGGGAAGTTGACGCCATCTGGCAGGATGCCGTCAAACTGTATCGCAAGGGCATGCACCCCATGTTCAGCCTGTGTGTGCGGCGTCGCGGCCAGATCGTCCTCAATCGCAGCATCGGTTATCAAAGCGGCGATGCCAGCAGCAAAGACGCGGTGGTGGGCGACCTGAATACACCGATCTGCCTGTTCTCTGCCTCCAAGGCCGTCAGCGCAATGTTGGTGCACCTGTTGGCAGAGCAGGGAAAAATTCACCTGCTGGACCCGGTCAGCTATTACATCCCGGAGTTTGCGGCCAACGGCAAGGGCTATATCACCATCTACCAGTTGCTGGCGCACCGCGCCGGTGTGCCGGGCCTCGGTGAAGAGGTAGACACATCACTGCTGTTTGATCGCGAGGCCGCCGTTGCAGCGATCTGCGCCGCGGACCCCATTGACCACCTCGGGCGTACCTCGGCCTACCACGCCATCACCGGCGGTTTTATCATCGATGAACTGATTCGTCGCACCACCGGCCTGACGGCGCAGCAATATCTCGACCGGTATATTCGCAAGCCGATGGGCATGCGGTACTTCCGCTACGGACTGACCAAACGGGATATGCCCAGGGCCGCGGAAAATCGCTTTACCGGCCTGCCGCTGGGCCCATTGGCGCCGGTGCTCAAGAATGCCCTGGGCCTGGATTACAATGAGGTTATTCCGCTGACCAACACCGAGCAATTCATGCAGGCGGTACTGCCGGCCGGCAATATTTACGCCACCGCAGAAGAGTCCAGCCGCTTCTTCCAGATGCTGCTCGACTACGGCCGCTGGCAGGGTCAGCAGATCATGCAGCCGCTGACCGTGCACCGCGCCATACAGGAGGCGGGCAAGGCGGAAATTGACGCGTCATTGAAAGTGCCCATGCGCTACAGCCCCGGATTCATGCTGGGCGGCAGCCCGGCGGGCATCTACGGCAAAGACAGTCACTACGCCTACGGGCACCTGGGTCTGTCCAATGTATTTTGCTGGGCAGACCCGCAGCGCGATATTTCCGTGGCCATTCTGAACAGTGGCAAACCGGTGCTGGGCAGCCATATGGCAGCCCTGCCCCGCCTGCTGTTCAGCATCGCCAGACACTGTCCGATCGTGCGCGACATGCGCGAGGATTCCCTGGACTTCCTGAACGCCCCCGCCTAAACCGTCGCCAGCAGCTCCAGGGCCTGGTCACACCAGGCAAGGAACTGCTCGCCCTGGTGTATGCCTGATTCCAGCGCCAGGTACACGCCCTTGTGGCGCACTGGCAAAGCCGCCGGATCGGCGTAGTGGCGCCGGCGGATGGTCTCGTAAAGGTACAGGCGCTGCATCACTTCCTCTCGCCTCTGGGTGATCTCGCCAATCAGGTGCTCGGCATTTTCCTCGCTCAGGTTGTACAGCTTCAGCAGCAACTCGTCCTTGGTGGGCTGCACCCGGGTGGGGCCGTATACCCAGTCCGCCAACGCTTTCCTGCCGGCGAGGGTAAGGCCGTAGAGTATCTTGTTGGGTTTGCCTGTCTGGTTAACTTCCCGCTTGTTGAGCCAGCCTTTCTGCGACAGCTTGCGCAGTTCCTGGTAAATCTGCTGGTGCGATGCCTGCCAGAAAAAGCCCATGGACTTCTCGAAGTCGCGGGCTAATTCCGACCCGGAGAGGTCGGCATCCAGCAGAGAGGTCATGATTGCCTGGGCCAGAGCCATGATTCAATACACACTTATTTTGCATGGGGATTAGCTAACAGCATAGTCGCTTTGGCGAAGCATGCAAAAAATTGCAGCAGCTTCTCCCCAGAAGCCCCCACCCCGTCACTACCAGAATATGCTGTCGCGTCGCTGACGATCCGGCCTGGCACCGGGGAGCCGACCGGGGCCGGCGTGGCCTCGGGGTATCTGCTGAGTGAGTGCGCTTTCCGATCGAAGGGGATATCCCGACGGCGCGGCGGCCGGCCAGCACGCAAATATCCTGTCTTTGGCGGCCACGGAGACACGTCGGGGCATGGCGGCGAACCAATCAGAGCGCAGCGGCCAGCCGCGTGCCCTGGTCGATAGCACGTTTAGCGTCGAGTTCCGCCGCCACGTCGGCGCCGCCAATCAGGTGTGTGGTCACCCCTTCCAGCCCGTCGAGCAGTTCACGGCGCGGATCCTGGCCCGCGCAGATCACCACGTTATCCACCGGCAACAGCTTTTGCTCGCCATTGACCGTGATATGCAGGCCAGCATCATCAATGCGGTCGTACTGGCAGCCCGGCATCATCTGGACGCCTTTCTTTTCCAGGCCGAGGCGATGAATCCAGCCGGTGGTCTTGCCGAGACCACCGCCGACCTTGCTGGCCTTGCGCTGCAGCAGACTGACCTGGCGCGGTGAGGGCTCCACAACCGCGGCAACGCCCTCGATGCCACCGCGGGCCTGCAAGGTCATATCCACACCCCACTCGCGCATGAACTGCGCGATATCGGTAGCGGGCGAGGCCTCACCGTGGGTGAGGTACTCGGCCACGTCGAAGCCAATACCGCCGGCGCCAATGATGGCAACGCTTTCGCCAACCGGCTTGTGGTCACGCAATACATCCAGGTAACTGAGCACCATGGGATGCTGGATACCTTCGATATCGGGCGTGCGCGGTGTGATGCCTGTGGCCAGCACCACCTCATCGAAGCCGCCCTCGCGCAGGGTGTTCGCATCCACGGGCGTGTCCAGTTTCAACTCCACACCGGTCAATTCAATCTGGCGCTTGAAATAACGCAGGGTCTCATAGAACTCTTCCTTGCCCGGTATGAGTTTGGCGATGTTGAACTGCCCGCCTATCTCACTGGCCGCGTCAAACAGGGTCACGTGGTGGCCCCGCTGCGCTGCGGTGGTAGCAAAGGCCAGACCCGCCGGGCCGGCACCCACTACCGCGAGTTGCTTTGGCTGGCTGGTCGGCTCAATCACCAGCTCGGTTTCATGACAGGCCCGCGGGTTGACCAGGCAACTGGTCATCTTGCCGGAAAACACATGGTCGAGGCAGGCCTGGTTACAGCCGATGCAGGTATTGATTTCATCGGCGCGGCCCGCTGCTGCCTTGGCTACGAAATCGGCATCAGCCAGGAATGGCCGCGCCATGGAAACCATGTCGGCATCCCCGCGCTGCAACACTTCTTCCGCCACTTCCGGGGTATTGATACGGTTGGAGGTCACCACCGGCACGCTCAGTTCCTCGCGGAAGCGCCGGGTCACCCAGGTAAAGGCAGCCCGTGGTACCTTGGTGGCGATGGTCGGAATGCGCGCCTCGTGCCAGCCTATGCCGGTATTGATAATGGTGGCCCCGGCCTGCTCCACGGCCTTGCCCAGCCGCACAATTTCTTCAGTGTTGCTGCCGCCCTCCACCAGGTCGAGCATCGACAGCCGATAAATGATAATGAATTCCTCGCCCACGGCGGCGCGCACCCTGCGCACGACTTCCACCGGCAGGCGCATGCGGTTCTCGTAACTGCCGCCCCACTCGTCATCGCGCTGGTTGGTGCGCCGGGCGAGGAACTGGTTGAGGAAGTAGCCCTCCGATCCCATGATCTCCACGCCGTCGTAACCCGCTTTCTGCGCCAGTACCGAGGTGCGCACGAAATCCTCGATCTGCTGCTCGATTTCGTCTTCGCTCGCAGCCTTGGGTTTGAACACGTTGATCGGCGCCTGTATCGCCGACGGTGCAATCGGGTTTTCATTGAAGGCGTAGCGCCCCGTATGCAGTATCTGCATGCAGATCTTGCCGCCCTCCGCATGCACGGCATCGGTGATCACACGGTGGTCCGCGCAGTCTTCCTCGCTCCACAGCATCCTGGTGTGTTCATGGGTGGCCGCGCGCTTGTTGGGTCCGAAGCCCCCGGTCACTATCAGGCCCACACCGCCGCGAGCGCGCTCGGCAAAGAACGCGGCCATGCGCTTGTGGCCATCCGGCGCCTCTTCCAGTCCGGTATGCATGGAACCCATGAGGGCACGGTTGCGCAGGGTGGTGAAGCCAAGGTCCAGGGGCTGCATCAGTTTCGGGTAGGCAGTCACGTATCTCTCCTCAATCTAGACGGCGTCAAGTTACTTTCAGATTACTTTAGCGAGGGATTTTGACACTGTCAAGATTGCGCGGTAAATTGCACCCATGGCAGAAAAATCCACCTATCACCACGGCGACCTGCGACGCACCCTGCTGGACCAGGCCGCGGGCCTGCTGCGGGAAGAAGGCGAGAAAGGACTGTCCATGCGCGCCCTGGCGGCGCGGGCGGGTGTTTCACGCACGGCGCCCTATCATCACTTCGCAGATAAACAGCAATTGCTTTGCGCCATCGCCGAGGAAGGTTTTCGGCGCTTTGTCGGCGTCTTGCGCATCGAAAGTGCGGCCTTGTCGGAACAGCGCTTGCAGCAGTTCGTGCGCAACTACCTGGAATTCGCCGTGAACAACGCTGAGTATTATGACCTGATGTTCGGCAGCCAGTTGTGGAAATCCGGGCACATCAGCAGCGCGCTGCAGGATGAGGCCCACAGTTCGTTTCGGTTCTACGTGGCCCAGGTGCGCGCGTGGCAGGACCAGCAGCGCATCAGCCCGACGCTGGATGCCCTGCGTTATGCCCAGGTGACCTGGAGTACCCTGCATGGCATGTGCCGGCTGCTGATAGACGGCATCTATCTCGACACCGCCACCATGGGCCCCATGTGCGATCAGGCGGGAAGCATGTTCTGGCGCGAGCTGCAGGTGCCATGACAACTCCCCGCGGTGGGCTGCGCGTAGCGCTACTGCTGTTGCTGACCAGCCTCCTGGCCAGCGGCTGTGCGCTGCCCCAGCAACGCCTCTCAGCGGACGCAATCCGCGCCGCCGAACAAGCCATCGAGCGCCCACGCACCATTGCTTTGCTGGGTGGCACCGGCCTGGCCGGCAGCTACCTGCTGCGCGAGGCACTGGCGCGAGGCTACCCGCTGCGGGTGCTGTCACGCTCCCCGCAAAAACTGGCCTACCTCGGTGACCGGGTGACGGTGATAGAGGGCGATGCACGTGACCCTGCGGTGCTGGACTCACTGTTGCAAGGTGCCGATGCCGTAATCAGCGCCATCGGGCCGGTACCCGCCGACGGCGCGGCGGCGAAAGGTATCAGCTCCGCCGTGACCGGCAAACTCATAACGGCAATGCAGCGACACGGCCTTACCCGCTACCTGGTGGTGTCCGGGGCGGGCGTCGCGGCCCCCGGCGATGATCGTAATGCCACCGGCTGGTGGATGCGGCAGCTGGTGAAAATCCGCTACCCGGAAATACTCCGTGACAAACAGGCGGAATACCAGTTGCTCGCAGACAGTGACCTGCAGTGGACGGTGGTGCGCTGCCCACTCATCGAGTCGGGCCCCTATGTACAGCCGGCGATAGTGTCACTGGCGACGCCGGCCACATTCCGGCTGCGGGCGGCCGAGCTGGCCGAATTCGTGCTGGAGCAACTGGAAACAGCGGACTACCACCGTCGCGCGCCTTTCGTTTACAGCCGGTGACTGGCGCGGCCCGCTATCTGTTGGCCCGCAATTTCACTCCTGCATGCGCTCTGCGTAGTGCTCGCTGAGCACCTCGAACGCAAGTTTTTCCTGCCCCGTTTCAGACAACAGGCCCTTGCGGTTCCAGTAGTCCTGCTTGTGCGTGTTGAGCCGATAGGGTGCGCGAAAATCCTTGAGAATCCAGGGCGAAATGCCGCGCAATGCAGGGCTGTTCTGCAGCATCTTCAACTGTTGCCGGTAGACGCGCGCCTGGTAGTCTTCGCTCCACACATGCAGCGGCCCGCCGCGCATGCCAGCCTTGGCGCCAGCGCCGAATTCGCTGATCACCAGCGGCTTGTCGAAATCCGTATCAATGGTGAAGCGCACCATTTCCGTCAGCATCAGCTCGCGCACGTCGGCCTCGCTGACCTCCATGCCGCGCTCGCGCAGCGCATCGGCGATCATGCCGGACATATACCAGCCCAGGTATTCGTTGTAGCCAATCACGTCGACGATATCGCCCAGCGGGTCATCAATCGTCATCGTGACCGGCTCCGGGTCAGTGAAGAAGGCCACCAGCTTGCTGTCCCTGGCGGCGAGCAGGGTGCCGATATACTTGCCCACGGCCTCCATACCACCGAAACCGAGCAACGCGGCTGTAAGCAGGCGGGTATTATCTTCGCCGCGCACATGCTCAGCCATCGCTTCAAAGAAAGCGTCTCGCGCAGGCGTTTCCGGCGTTTCGTTACCCAGGCTCCAGAGAATCACCGCGGCGCGGTTGTGGTCCCGCGCTATCAGTTCACTGTATTGTTTTTTGGCGCTGGTCAGGGTGCAGGGGTCAGCAAAGGTGATATTGTGGTAAACCGGTAGTTCGGCCCAGACCAGCATGCCGGCGCGATCTGCGGCGCGCACCATGTGCTCGTTGTGCGGGTAGTGGGCCAGGCGCACGAAATTGGCGTTAAGCGCCACCAGCCGCTCAATCACGGCCTCGGCGTCAGCCTTGCTGTGTGCCCGCCCCGGGCGCAACAGTGACTCCTCGTGCAGGGAGATACCACGCAGGAAAATCGGCTCGCCGTTCAGCAGTATGTCCTCACCACGCGTCTCGACAGTGCGGAATCCCACCTGGTCACGCAAGGTGTCAGCTTCAGTCGACCACGCCACGTCGTACAAACGCGGCTGTTCCGGAGACCAGAGCCCCACCTCGGCCTCGAACTCAAACTCGGCGCGCCCGAGACGGTCAACGCGAAAGCTGCGCGCGATATCGGCTTCCGGTATTTCCAGGCGTACGCGCTGCCCCGCGCTGGCGCCATCCAGTTGCACCCAGCCCTGCAGGGTGTCGAGACTGCCCGGGCGCAGCTGCAGCTTGAAGTTGCGCACAAACGTCTCCGGCGTTTCCACCAGCAGGACATCGCGGGTTATGCCCCCGTAGTTCATCCAGTCGTTGTACTCCGTTGGCACTTCGGCGGCGCTGCTCATGCTGTCGACCTTGACCACGAGACTGTTGCGTCCCGGGCGCAGGTGCTCGGTTATTTCACTGTTGAAGGGTGTGAAGCCACCTTTGTGGCGCGCAATCAGCCGACCATTCAGGTACACGTCCTTGGCAAAATTGGCGCCGCCAAAATACAGGAACAGGCGCTTGCCCTGGGCTCGCGCGTACTCAAAGTCGCGCTGGTACCAGACGATACCGCGGTACCAGAACAGCGAGTCCTGCTGGCTGTTCCAGTCGCCCGGCACTGTCAGCGTGTCACCACCGGCGAAACTGTACTCGAGCAGTTCGTAGGGCAGGTAGTCGGCATCTTCGCCAACACCACCGCGCAGCAAGGGGCTGGCATCACCGACACCCAACTGATCGACGATGAAATTCCATTCCCCGTTCAGGGAGGTGACGGTGCGGTTTCTGACACTGTTCAGCAGCGGGCTGAGCGGGCCTGCAGGTTGCCGCTCCAGGGGCTGAAACAGCGGGTTTTCCTCGTGTTCACCCGCATGCTCTGAGCTGACACTGCACGCCGCATTGGCCTCCAGGCTTGTGTAGTGGCTTGGCGCCGGGTCACATGCAGCCAGCAGTGCCGCACTGGCGAATAGAATCAAAAGCCGGAAAATATGCATCACGAGTCGGTTTCCCGTTGTTATTTGACCGAATGAGAACGTTAGCTTGCTTCAAGGCGTGAACACTGTCCAGCCGTGCGCGAGAACCGGCTGCGCTCACCCAGGCCCATGCTGTATCTCACGGACACCGACACCGGACTGATGGCGCCCTGGTGGCGAGACCGGGGAGGCAAAACCCCGGTTTAAAGTAACTGGCCGAGAGTCAGTGACTGGCCGGCACTGCGACGGGAAGCCAGGGCAATAAGCAACTCAGCGGTAGACAGCGCGTCCAGCAGCGCATTGTGCCCGTGAAAATGCGGTAGGCCGTAGCGGTCACGGCAGGCCTGCAAGCGCAGTTCGCCCGGCTTGATGGGCTTGTCCCGGCGCCGCAACAGCTTCTCTTCCTGCAGCAGCGTATCCACCACCGGCATCATGATAGGCGCGTCGAATTCACGTCGACTGATCTTGTTGAGGAAAGCCATGTCCAGCGCGGCGTTGTGAAACACCAGCACCTTGCCCGCGGCCACCTGCAGGAATTCACCGAGCACCCTGTCCTTGGTGTCGGCATCCAGCAGGTCGTGATCGCGCAGGTTGTGAATGGTGGCGCTCTGGCCGACGGAGTTTTCCGCCTTTATCAGGTGGTGCTGGGCGCTACTGAGCATGATCCCGCCCTGTTCCACCACTACCCAGCCGACGCTTAGCAGCTCACCGGTGTTGGCGTCCAGGGAAGACATCTCCGCATCCGCCACCAGGAAAGACACCGCCCGCCAGTCGCTCGAAGTGGATGGCAAGGGCGCCTGCCAGCAGCGCTGCAGCGCCGTGCCTGCAATCCGGCGCTGATACATCAGGCGCCGTAACCGCAGCCGCCACATCAGCCCATTCCCGCTCGGTAGGTTTGCCGCACCGAGGACTGGGCTTCATCGATAATGGTGAATGCATCGCGCAGCTGCTCCTTTGCCATCTTGGCCAGGTCACGGGGATTAACAAAATTGGACACCTTTTCAGCGCGGGTAATCTGCTCGCACTGGTGCTTGATGCGCAACTGCTGGATGAAGTGCAGGGCATCGGCCAGGTTGCGGCTACCGGCGATTGTCAGGTGCTTTTCTGCGGCCAGGGCCTTGAGGCGCTCGTCCGTGTTCACCGCTGTAATCTTGTGCGCCAGCGCGTGCAGGCGCACGATCTCGGTCACCGGCAATACGCCGCGCTTCTTCAGGTCGAGCTCGGAACGGTGCTCGCCATCGCGGTCCACCACAAAGCGGCGGAAGATCCCCAGCGGCGGCTTGGTATCGAGCACGTTGGCAGCCAGGGCGGCAAGGAATATGGAATTGCGCGACGCCTGGTCGAGCATGGTTTCCTGGAGTTTCTCGGCCAGCTTGCAGTCGCCGTAGATGCAGCGGATGTCGAAGAAAATACTCACGCGCATCACCGCATCCGGGGTCGGCGCCCGGGCCCATTTACGCACTGTGTCCTGCCACCTGGCCAGGGGCTGGCGCCACTCGTCGTTCTTGGCCATGATCCCGCCCGGGCAGTACACGTAGCCCACGTGATCGAGGCCATCGCAAACAAAATCAGCCACCTGGCGGAACCAGGGCAGTTGTTCCGCGGTAACGCTGTCGTCAATGACCAGGCCATTGTCCTGGTCGGCGCCGAGCAGTTGTTCGGCACGCGCCTGGGAGCCAAACCCGGTCCAGCACCAGGGCACCGGCGCAGGACCAAACTTTTCTTCCGCCAGCTGGATCAGGCGGATGGTGATGGCGTCGGATATGGCGGTTAACACCTGGCTGACCTGCTGTGCCAGCATGCCGGAGTTGACCCACTGCACCATCAGGTTGGCCATGCCGGAGACCAGTTCCTTAATGCTGTCGACGTCGTGTTGCCGCGAAATATGCTGCACCAGGTACACTGGATCATCCTGCTTGGCCAGGATAAGGTCCGAGGTAGTCACGATGCCCTTGGTGACGCCGTTGATTTTCACCGGCAGGTGGTGAAACCGCCGCTGCGTCATCAACAGGGTGGTGGCGAAGATGGTTTCCGAGCCATCCACCCACTCGAGGTCCGGCGTCATGATCTGGCTGACAGGGGTATCAAACGGCAAACCCGCCGCGACAAAACGCACCCGCAGGTCGCGGTCAGTCACGATGCCCAGCAGCACGTCATCCTCTACCACGAAGGCAGAGGAAACACGTCGCTCCGCCATGGCCTTTGCCGCGTCCTGCACGGTACAGGATGGCGCCACCGTGAGCAGGTTGGAACTCATAACCGTGCGCACTTCCTGCATCATGGTATTGGGTTCCGGCTGGTAGCGTGCCGCCCGGCGCAGCCGTCGGTTACGCTGTCCGGAGAAGTAGCGGTCAAAGCCGCGATCGGCTTCACGCAGCTCGCGATAGACCTCGTCAGGCACAAAGTAGAACAGCGCGTCCTCTATCACCGTGGCAATCACTTCACCACGCTCGGCGTTCAGCCCGGCGATGTGGAAACTCTCTCCTTCACCGAGCCGATCCAGCAGTTTGTTATCGCTGTCGCGCAATTCCACGGCACCGCTACGCAGGATACGCAGCCCGCGCTCGGGCGTCCGGGCATCGAAGGCGTCACCCTGGCAGTGATACTGGATCACGATGCGCGAGATAACCGGGTACAGTATTTCCTCTGGCAATTCGTTGAACGGCAAAGTTTGCTGGATAAATTCCGCTACCGTCACCAGTTCCGGTGTATCCAGCCCCGGATACCTGTTTTCATTGCGGTCTTCGGCGGCGGTCTGCTGGTTGTTCTCTGTACTCATGTCAGGGGTCATTTACTGGGCTGCAGGAAGGTCGTTGAAGCTTCGGCGAAATAGCTACTGCCGGCCGCCCGCGCCACCAGGCGTATGCGCTGGTCGGGCGTCGGTTTCTCGCCAAGGACGATACGCCACTGCAGGCCCTGGCCGTCGGACGCACGCATCGGCGCCGGTTGGGCTTCCGCATCGGCTGCGCCCACTGACAATACCACACCCTCCAGGGTATGGGACGAGGTCAACAGGAATTCGGGGCCGGTTACGCCATCCTGCAGGGTCAGGCGCAACCTGAAGTCTTCATTCTCAAGATCGCAAGCGCCGCTTTCATAGCGGCAGTTACTCTTCTCCACCAGCGGGTAGGACTGCCCGGGTTCGGCGACATGCGGCTGCTCTCCCGTGAGCTGACCCACGGCAAACCAGGCGAGTACCGCCAGGATAGGCGCCACGATCATGGCGATAATGACGTGCTTGTTGGTAAACATGTTGCGTTATTTTCCCTCTACGGTGATGTCTTCACGGAGCAGTAATCATAGCAATGCGAATGCTATGCCCCCTCCCCATCACTGTTGCACGATCGCCACTTTCTTGAAATACAGGCAAATGGCGATTGGGCAAAAGTGACAAATAAAAAAGGGAGGCATCGCAAGCGATGCCTCCCGAGTCAGGACGACTGGATCAGTGGCCAGTGGCTTCACCCGCACCAACCGGTACGCGGATGTGCTCCACCAGCTCCTGCACGCGCTCGGGCGGTGCAGCAGTGACCTTGGATACCGCGAAGGCGACCACGAAGTTCACGATGGCGCCAACACAGCCAAAGGCGTTGGGCTCGATTCCGAGGAACCAGTTCTCACCGCCAGGCTGCACCCAGGCAGTACCCGGGATGAACATGATGCCCTTGTGCTGGAACACGTAGAACAGGGTGACACCGATGCCGCCGATCATGCCGGCTATGGCGCCTTCCTTGGTAATACCCTTGGAGAAGATACCCATCATCAGTGCCGGGAAGATCGAGGACGCCGCCAGGCCGAAGGCCAGTGCCACGGTACCCGCCGCGAACCCTGGTGGATTCAAGCCTAGATAACCCGCCCCGGCGATGGCAAAGGCCATGGCTATCCGGGATGCGTTCAGCTCCGCTTTCTCACTGATATTCGGCGTTAACATACCCTTGAGCAAGTCATGCGAGATTGCCGACGAGATCGCCAGTAGCAAACCCGCCGCAGTGGACAGGGCGGCAGCGAGACCACCGGCAGCCACCAGTGCAATTACCCAGTTGGGCAGCTTGGCAATTTCAGGGTTGGCCAGCACCATGATGTCGTTGTCGATCTTGACCATCTCGTTGGTTTCTTTGTCCGCGGAGTACTGGATACGACCGTCACCGTTCTTGTCTTCGTACGCCAGCAGACCTGTTTTCTCCCAGTTCTTGAACCACTGGGGACGCTCATCGATCGCCAGGTATTGGCCAGGTGAAGGCTCCAGGGTCTGCATCAGGTTCAGGCGAGCCATACCAGCAACTGCGGGAGCAGTGGTGTAGAGGATCGCAATGAAGACCAGTG
Source organism: Pseudohalioglobus sediminis (assembly GCF_008370495.1). GTDB lineage: Bacteria > Pseudomonadota > Gammaproteobacteria > Pseudomonadales > Halieaceae > Halioglobus. Next base: position 540,353 of record NZ_VTUX01000001.1, read on the forward strand.
CCCAACCAGCGGAGGAACGCGCGTCCCTGACCTTCGGCACGGTGAAGAAGCGGATAATCACGTGGGGCAGGCCCGCGGTACCGATCATCAGCGACAGGGTGTAGGCGAACATGTTGATGCCGCTCAGGCGCACGTTGGTGGTGTACTCCTTGAAGCCCAGGTCAGTGACGACCATATCCAGCTTGTCCAGCAGGTATACGTCAGTGCCAACCAGGGTGCTACCCAGGCCGAGCTGCGGCAGCGGGTTGCCGGTCAACTGCAGGCTGATGAAGATGGCAGGAATGGTGTACGCCAGGATCAATACGCAGTACTGGGCAATCTGGGTGTAGGTGATACCCTTCATGCCGCCGAGTACGGCGTAAAAGAACACGATAGTCATACCCACGTACAGGCCGGTGTCATAATCCACTTCCAGGAAGCGGGAGAACGCCACACCCACACCTTTCATCTGGCCGATTACATAGGTAACGGAACAGATGATCAGGCAGATAACCGCCACGGCTCGCGCCGAGTTGGAGTAGAATCGGTCGCCGATAAACTCGGGCACGGTGAACTTGCCATACTTACGCAGGTAAGGCGCAAGCAACATGGCGAGGATCACGTAGCCACCGGTCCAGCCCATCAGGAACACCGAACCACCGTAGCCGCCATAGCTCAGGGCGATCAGGCCCGCCATGGAGATAAACGAGGCTGCGGACATCCAGTCAGCCGCTGTGGCCATACCGTTCTGTATGGGGTTGATACCGCCCCCGGCGACGTAGAAGTCCTTGGTAGAGCCCGCACGGGCCCAGATTGCGATTCCAATGTAGAGGGCAAAGGTAAAGCCCACCACAATGTACGTTAATGTTTGCAGATCCATGTCAGAGCTCCCTATTCTTCTTCTTCGACACCGAACTCACGGTCCAGGTCGCCCATTTTCTTGGCGTAGTAAAAAATCAATGCTACAAACACGTAGATTGAACCCTGCTGGGCAAACCAGAACCCAAGCTTGTAACCACCTATCTGGATCTGGTTCAGCACATCGACCAGGATAATGCCGAAGCCGTAGCTGACGACAAACCAGACCACCAGGCACCTGATCATCAATGACAGGTTGCGGCGCCAGTACTCCTTGGCCTGCTCTTCATTTAGTGGGGACATCACACACCTCCTATCGGTGTTGTTATCGTTTCATGCCTGGCAGATGTTACTCCGCCGGGTCGATCCATACTCTTAGACCTTGGTCTATCCACAGCTAAGAACACGTTGCCGCATACTGACACTGCCATCGTCAACGGGGGTATTAGACATTGGTCTACGCGGGCTTCGGGTGCGTCGGAGCTGACGCACGGGGCCAGGAGTGTTTCGAATTACGATGTCAGGCGTAGCGGCGCTTCGCGGGCTGGTGAATCGGCTGCCGGCCGTCGATGCGCCGGGGTATCCCCTTCGATCGAAAAGCTCACTCACTCAGCGGATACCCCGGCGCACCGCCGGCCTGATTACGGTGCAGCTGCACCGCCCGAATCCACACGCAACCGGCGCTTTGGGCCGAGGCCGGTTATCGACTGGCTGTGAGAGGCGCCGACAGGTTTCCCGGCGTTTCGTGTCACGCTGCTTTTATAGCCCGACGCTGCGAGACAAGCCGGCAGCACCTTTTATACGCTGCCGGGTTGTGTGATTTTTCCGCGTTTAGACTAAGGTCCAATTGGTTTTGGACCTAAAACAACAGAGTCTGTGCGTGTTATCCGACAACACATGGAGACTGTCATGAACACCATAAAAATGAAAACCCTGGCTGCTGCCGTAGGCCTGTGCACCGCATCGCAGGCATTTGCCGGTTATGAATTCAACCTCGAGAACGGTGACCAGATCACCTTTGGTGGTTATATCAAGGCCGATGCTCGCTACGTCGACGGCGATGTGAAGTACCAGGACTACTGGCGTGGCAACAACCCGGGATTCGAAGATACTTCGAAGTTCGGCATGACCGTCAGCGAAACCCGTTTCAACACCAAGTACGTGCATGGTGACGTGACAGCCTTTATCGAAATGGACTTTTACGGTGGTGACGGTAACGAGGTCGCCACCAACAGCACCAATCCGCGCCTGCGCCACGCGTTTGTGAAGTACAAGGGCTGGATGGCGGGCCAATACTGGTCCACGTTCACGCCGATGGCAGCATGGATGGACGCACTGGACTTCGGCGGCCCGATCGTCGGTGAAGTGTTCGTACGCCAGCCACAGATTCGTTATACCGTTGGCGGTTTCAAGTTCGCCATTGAGAACCCCGAAACCTGGGGTAACGACTATCTGGATGCCGGCGGCAATGGTGGCGGCAACAACCCGGCCACCGTTGATTCCGACGCTAAATACCCTGACCTCGTGGCAGCTTACGCTTTCTCCGGCGACTGGGGTGAAGTGCAGTTCAGCGCTCTGTATCGCACGCTCGAAGGCGACGCCAATGAAGCAGGTCGCAGGGCGATCGACGAATCAGCGCTGGCCGGCAACATCGGCGGCAAGATCAACATCGGCCGCGATGACATCCGCTTCCAGGTGAACTTCGGTGAATCAGGTCGTTACGTGGGTGCAGGCATGGTGCGCGACATCGTGCTGGATTCCAACGGCCAGTATGAAGTGGAAGAAACCACCGCCTTCACCGTGGCCTACCGTCACCTGTGGAGCGACAACTGGCGCAGCACCGCTTACTACGGTTATGCGGAAACCGACACCACTGACTTCGAGCGTGCTCACTGGGGCGTCAACCTGATTCGCCAGCTGACCCCTGCACTCTCCGTCGGTGTTGAACTGGGTAACTTCGACATCTCCGATGGCGGCGACGCCGAGAACGGCGATTCCAACTACTTCCAGTTGTCCGCCAAGTTCGGCATCTAAACCGAACCCACCACAACACAAAGGGTGTCAGCCATAAAAGGCTGACACCCTTTTTTATGTACAGGATGTACGGTACGTCCCCGGGAGCCAGGGAGAGCCCACCCCGCCGTATCGGGTGTGGCGGAGGGGACGCGGTCGGGATTGGAACCGATTTTCGGGCAAGCGTCCCCGGGAGCCAGGGAAGGCGGAGGGGACGCGGCTGGGGATAATCACCCAACTCTGCATAGACGTCCCCGGGAGCCAGGGAGAGCCCACCCCGCATTATCGGGTGAGGTGATAGCAGCGAATGCCCCAGGACGCGCGGCACGGTCTTCCCGGGCAAAGCCTTACTGTTCAGGAAGCAACTGGTAGGTATTTTCGAGGTTATCGGTGACCACCCGCGCTATGCCGTCCACGCTGGGTAACTGCAGCGCTTCATCGAGAATATAGCTGCGAAAGCGCCAGCCCGGCGGCAGTTGCAGCCGGCTGCCGAGATCCGCGAGTTCGGTGATATCCTGGCGCTGCTTCACCGCCTGGCTGAAGGACTGCATGAGGTAGCGGCTGCCGGCAGGATCTTCGAGCTCGTAAACGCGTCGCCCCTTGACGAAGGTAAACAGTGTGCCTCGCGCCACCTCCGCGACCTGGTAGCCGCCCGCCGCCAGCAGGCCCTGCACGCCTGACAGGCGCACTGAGGTGATCAGGCGCATCTCGATGCCGCCAAATTCCCGGCGTATGTCCTCAGGCGCGCGAAACCCCGGCGGTATGCTGGTCAACTGCAGGTTGTCGATAACCCAGTAGCGGGGCCCGTTGATATTGGCCCATTCGGCATCATTCTCTCGGGCTATCGCGACAGGATCGAGTGCCCGCACCTTGGCCTCCGGGCAATCGTTCAGGCTCTGTGAACCCCAGACCTCTGCTTCAAAACCGTCATCCACAGCCCTGCCGATCAGCACTTCGCAATAGCGTACATTAAAGGAAGGCCCGCCAGTGGGTGCGAACACCGGTTGCAGAAAAAAGGTCTCATCCGAGGCCAGCAGCCCGGCCAATGCTGCGTCGCCCGCAAACGCCGAGGTACTCAGCTCACAGGGCGCGGCGGTGCCGCCGCAAAGCCCCCGATCGCGCTTGCGCCAGCCCAGGAACACCTGCCCTGCCCCCGGCACGGCGGTGAATGTCTCCTCGAAGAAGGTGTCCGAGACGTCGAACTCACAGGTTTCACCGGGCCCACAGTCACGGGCGCCGGAGAGACTGACAACACGGCCATCATCACTGACCGGCATGTTGATCTTGCACGCGGCGAGCAAGGCGGTTGAGAACAGCAACAGTGATTTACGCATCGGCTAATTCCTCTCTGGCGGAGAGCGCGCGGAAAACACTGTTTCGGCTTGAAAGAACCACCCTGCCGTTCACCCGCGCCTGGCTGGGGCATTCATTTTAGGCGCAACCACCAGGCCGGCACAGCGAGGCCGGCGTGATAGCGAGAGCCCTTCGGCACGCCTGTCTCAGAGCTGCTTTATCGCCCAGGCCAGGAAGTCCCGGCGCGTCTGCTCGTCAGCGCGTTGCCACCAGAGACGCAGCATCTGCTCCGGTGAGGCATTGCTTTCCCCTGCCTCCACGCCCGCCGACGCAGCGGCCGCCGCAACGGGTGCAGACTGCAACTGCGACGGTTCCGTGGGCGCTGCTGCCGCCATCGCCGTGGTAGGCGCGGTGGTGGCGACAACGGCAGGTTTGGCCGGCTGCGCCTCCTGCCCATACAGGTGCGTGGCGAAATCCTTGTCCGTGATCCGGGTATGGGTGAGCGTGTAGTCAACCTGCCCACCGTCCTTGCGGATAATTTTCACGTCGGGCGCCCTGGCAAACTCTTTGGCGTTTCTTACCGGTTTGCCATCCGCCGTGGTGAGGAAGTAATCAACATCCTCAACCGCGTCGAGGGTGATAATAAAAGCCGGTGACTTCACGCTTTCCGGTGTTTCCATGGCATTGGCTTCCACCATATCGCTATAGCGCAAGGCGATTTCGTGCTGTCCCTGCGACAGGTCCAGCCTGGACTTGTGCATGACGACACTTCTCTTGACCTGCTGACCATCCACCGCCAGGTACTCGAAGGCCATGGGGATGTTAAGGCTGGCAGCAAACAGTGACGACGATGCGAACAGACCGATACCGGTTATGGCAGCTAGCAGTGGTTTCATTCTTTCTCCTTGCGAACACGGCTATTGTTAAATTTATCGAAGCAGCGCCGGCGTGATCTCCTGCACCTGCGGTCTCACGCAGCCGTGCAGGAATCACGCCGATACACTAGCTTACCTGCGCACCGCGGCCGCCGCTAGCACGCGGCGCATGGACCAAAGTCCAATGGCAAGTACACGGCGCTTCCTTACACTGGGTACCGTGTTTCTCACCCCCACAGACCCACTTGGGTCACTGTGTTCAACCGGGCTTTTGGCCCGGTTTTTTTTGCCTGTCATACCGCAAACCGCGCCCGCAATCCGCAACACCTGACAGACCAGGGCGCAGGGGCTTCTACGAGCCGATTTCCTGCCCCTTTACACGCTCTCGCTGTATCGCCAGAATAGACCTGATAACAACAACGGATAAAGACCATTGAGTTCTGCAGTTCAATCTATCCTGGTGGCGGACGACCACCCGCTGTTTCGTGGTGCACTACAACAGGTAATTGCCCAGTTGTATCCACAGGCCACGCTCTACCAGGCGGCCAGCGTCGCCGAGTTGCAGCAGCAGGTCGATCAACATCCGGACATCGAGCTGTTGCTGCTCGACCTGCATATGCCGGGGGCTTTGGGTTTCTCGGCACTGTCCTGGTTTATCGGCCAGCACCCCTCAACACCGGTGATCATGATCTCGGCCAACTCGCATCCGGAGACGGTGCGGCGAGCCATCGACCACGGCGCTGCCGGCTTCCTGTCAAAATCGGCCGATGTGGCTGATATGGAAGACTGCATAGGCAAGGTCATGGCGGGCGCGCGCGGCCTGCATCCGGGTCTCGACGCCAATGCCTCCGGTGCGAGCCTGCAGTCCCTTGATGTAGCTGACGCCCTGGCCAGTCTCACGCCACAGCAGTTCAGGGTCGCCTCCATGCTGGTTGAGGGCTTGCTGAACAAACAGATCGCCTACGAACTGAACGTCAAGGAGGCCACCATCAAGGCTCACATGACGGAAATTTTTCGCAAGCTGGGGGTACACTCCCGCACCCAGGCGGTACTGGCCCTGGGCAGCCTGTCCGTAGAAACGCCCCAGGACCTGGTAGAACCACCCAGATAGCGAGCATCAGGAAACACCCAGTTTGTCATCCCCGTGCAGCCGGGGATGAAGATGTGACATGTTTCCTGGGGCCGGCCTTGTGCAGGGGCAGTAGTCAGTTTACCGCTACGGCCCCTTGACTTTGGTCCACCCTGCCGGGACTTCGAAACGCTCCGGCGGCACGGTCACTTCGCTCCAGTTGGTTACTTCGGTGCTGATGCGGAAGAGTGTCACCTGCTTGTTGCCATCAGTTACAGGCTGCGCCGGCTCGGCCTCCACCGGTTTTTTATCCTTCTTGAACATACCGGTGAAGCCACCGATCAACTCGCCTGCCGCGGCGCCGACCGCGGCACCTCCGATCCTGCCGGCGATGCTGCCGCCAAGGGATTCACCCACCGCCTGGCCGGCAGCGCTGCCCGCTTCATACCCGGCCTGGTCCAGTGCCGCGTTGTAGGCTGAGGTGGAGGCATCCGCCCACACCTGGTCCATGGCGATCGGCTGCCCGGATGCCGTTGTGCACTGCTCGCCACCCATGCCCATCTGCATCACCGTACGCAGCGGATAGCCCTTGATGTCCTGCAGCTCGTCGACCACTGTCTCCCAGTTATCACCGAACATACCGAGCATGGCCTGGGCCGGACCCTGCATGTGTTGCGCCGCATCCCCCAGCCCCATGGCGTCCAGGTAACGTTTCTGGAAGGCGCGCACCTCTTTCTCGCCGGGCACACGACTGGCCAGCCAGGTCTCCATTACCCAGGTCATATCACAGGTTTTGCCGCTTTGCGGGTCGGTGCAGGACTGGCGCATGCGGATAACGTGCTTGCGCGTCTTGATACCGGTGATCTTTTCCTTTTCGCCGGTCTTGTCCACTTCCACCTTGCCATCACTCCACTGGCAACCGTCTTCGCTGACCGGCAACACACCGCCTCCGGACTGTTCCATCGCATCCATGGCCTTGGCAAGTTGCGCCCTGGCCTGGGCAAACGTGACTTCCTGGTACTGCTGGTCTTCCGGCTGCAGGTTCCAGGTCAGTGCCTTGTCCAGGCGCACAATGGTGACGCTGTTGCCGCTGCCCGCGGCGAGGCGGGCCAGCCGCGACTTCATGTTCATCTGCGTCTCACTGCGGGATTTGTCACCCGCCAGGTGATTGATCACAGTGCCCTCGGACGAGAACATGGACATGGCGCCGCCGCCCTCCACGATGATCTTCTGTGAGTAGCTCAGATCTGCCAGCGCCGGAGCCGAAGCGGCGCACGCGGCGGTTGCGAGCAGCAGTTTGCGAGTATTTTTCATCGTCATTCCCTGATTAAGAAAAAGTAAATGGATCCCCGCTAAGGGATGATTCGCCCACTTCCATAGTAGCTCAGGATAGCGACGCTGCCAGTCCAGCGCTGGCGACAGGCTGTTTCACGCCAGCAGGCCGAACCGGCGCCCCTGATAGGGTATACTGCCGCGCCATGAAATCCGCCAGCCAGATCCTGCAGACCGTATTCGGTTACGAGTCCTTCCGTCCGCCCCAGGACGCCATTATTGACACGGTCATCGCCGGCCGGGATGCGCTGGTGCTCATGCCCACCGGTGGCGGTAAATCCCTGTGTTACCAGATTCCCGCGCTCGCCCGTCCCGGCTGCGGGGTGGTCATCTCCCCGCTGATCGCCCTGATGCAGGACCAGGTCAACGCCCTGCGCCAGCTGGGTGTGAGGGCGAGCTTCCTCAACTCGACACTGGGCCCCGCCGAGGCCGCAGCAGTGGAGACAGCGCTGCAGTCCGGTGAACTGGACCTGCTCTACATTGCACCGGAACGGCTGACCCAGGAACGGACGCTGGCACTGCTGGCGCGTTCACAGGTCGCACTGTTTGCCATCGACGAGGCCCACTGTGTGTCCCAGTGGGGTCACGATTTCCGCGCCGATTACCTGCAACTTGACCTGTTGCACCAACGCTTTGCGGACGTGCCGCGCATCGCCCTGACCGCCACGGCGGACGAGCGCACCCGTGAAGAGATAGCACTGCGCCTGGACCTGGCGGCAGCCGAACGCTTCATCGCCGGGTTCGACCGCCCCAACATCCGCTATCGCATCACGCTCAAACACAATGCCAGGCAACAGCTGCTGCGGTTTCTCAAAGAGGAACACCCCCACGACGCCGGCATTGTCTATTGCCTGTCGCGCAGGAAAACCGAGGACGTGGCATTCTGGCTGCAGGAGCAGGGCTTCAATGCCCTGCCCTACCATGCCGGGCTCGACAGCGACATCCGCGCTGACTACCAGGCCCGTTTCCTGCGCGAGGAAGGCATTATCATGGTTGCCACCATTGCCTTCGGCATGGGCATCGACAAGCCGGATGTGCGCTTTGTCGCCCACCTCGACATGCCCAAGACGGTGGAGGCCTACTACCAGGAAACCGGTCGCGCCGGCCGCGACGGCGCCCCTGCCAACGCGTGGATGTTGTACGGCCTGCAGGACGTGATAAAACTGCGGCAGATGGTGGATGGTTCGGACGGCAGCGAGGCGCACAAACGCGCAGAGCAGCATCGGCTCAATGCCATGCTGGGGCTGTGTGAGATCACCGCCTGCCGCCGCCAGAGCCTGCTGGCGTACTTTGGCGACCAGCTGCCGCAACCCTGCGGCAACTGCGACAACTGCCTGGAGCCGGTCACCACCTGGGACGGCACCGAAGCCGCACGCAAGGCGCTGTCTGCCGTGTACCGCACCGGGCAGCGTTTTGGCGTCAATCACCTCATCGATGTATTGCGCGGTAGCGAAGCCGAGCGCATTTACCAGTACGATCACCACCAGCTGCCCACCTATGGCGTGGGCAAGGACCTGGATGCCAACCAATGGCGTTCCGTGTTCCGGCAGCTGGTAGCGCGTGGTTACCTGCGCGTGGACATGGACCGCTTCGGCGCGCTGTGCCTGGAGGAAAAATGCCGCGACTTGCTGCGCGGTGACGAGACCATAGACCTGCGCCGCGATGTCGCCCGCAAAACCGCCCGGCAACAAACCCGCACGGCACTGCCCGAGGATATCGACGTCGGCCTGTGGGAGGCCCTGCGCGAGAAACGCAGGCTACTGGCCGAGGACCAGGGCGTACCGCCCTATGTGATCTTCCACGATCGCACGCTACAGGAAATGTGCGCAGCGATGCCGCGCAATGCGGTGCAGTTCGGCCGCCTTACCGGCGTTGGCGAGCGCAAGCTCAACAAGTACGGCGATGCCTTTATCGAGGTGATCGAGAATCACCTGGCGGCAACGGGCTAGCCGCGATCCTGCGCCCGCACCCCTTGCCCGCTGGCTAGCGACAAAGGCCGCCCCCGGCGAAACGGTAGGGCGCGCAATTGTAGATCAGGCGACCGGCCTCGCCGTGCTGCCAGTCCAGCGGCTGCAGTGCGTGCGGCGGCGGCATACCCGGCGCGGCCGCATCCTGGGTGTCCTCGAACGAGCGCGGGTAGGTGGCCCAGTCCTTCGGTGCCCGCCAACCCGGCGGCGGCACCAGTTCCGAGCGCGCCCCCGCTACCGGGTGCAAGGTACGCCAGTAGTGAATTTCTCGCGCCAGTTCCGCCACCACCTCTGGAAACTCCGCGGCGAGATTGTTGTATTCGTTGGGATCCTCGTCGATCCGGAACAGGTAGTTGCTGACGGTGGCGGATAGCAGGCCCTGCTCCACTTCCTGCACCAGCTTCCAGTGCTCGTTGAAGGCCGTGAGCATGAATGAGCCGCGTATTGGCGTTTCCGAGGCGAAGAACAGCAGGTCTTCCCTGGGTTGGCGCTGGCCATGGGCGATCGCCGGCCACATGCTGCGTCCGTCCAGGGCGAAGCGCTCATTGCGGGTCTCGATTCCAGCGGCCTCGGCCAGGGTCGGGAACACGTCCATCGCGCTCATGATCTGCTCCATTTTGCCGCCGGCGGACAGCCGCTGCGGCCAGCGCAGCAGGGACACCACGCGAATGCCTCCCTCCCAGGTCTCACCCTTGCCACCGCGCAGCGGCACATTGTCCGCCCCGCCCGTGGCATAGGCGGCGCCGCCATTGTCACTGAAGAACAAGACTATGGTGTCATCGGCGATGCCCTCCTCGTCCAGCGTGTCCAGCACCGTGCCGATCGCCCTGTCCATGCCCTCCACCACCGCCGCGAACATGGGTCGGGCACTGGGCTGCCCCGAGAGCCTGGCAATGAGTCGCGTCTGGTCGGTGTTTTTGCTGCGTGCGGGTTCGCGCCTGTCTTCCATGTCCGCATACTTCTGCACCAGGTCCTCAGGTGCCTGCAGTGGCGTGTGCGGGGCAATAAACGGCATGTAGATGAAAAACGGCTGGTCGCGTTCACGCTCGCGGATATAACGCGACACCTCGTCAGCGAGGATGTAGGACTCGTAACCGTCGCGCTCGATGGAGACGCCATTCTGCTGGAAGTCCTTGCCGCCCTGATTGGCAAAGGGCGGGAAGTATCCCACCTCGGTGTGCAGGTGGCCGTAGAAGTGCTGGAACCCGCGCGCGTTGGGGTGGTAGGCCTGCAGGGAGTGACCCAGGTGCCACTTGCCTACCATCGCCGTCTGGTAGCCGGCAGCCAGGAAACTCTCCGGCATAAAGTGCTCATCGGGATGTATGCCCGCATTGGACCAGGGCCAGATGACCGCATAGGCCACGCCCAGGCGCATCGGGTCCCGGCCGGTCATCAGTGCCGCTCGCGTGGGCGAGCAGATCGGCATGGTATAGAACCGCGAGAGCTCGACGCCCTCTGCTGCCAGGCGATCCAGCGAGGGAGTGTCAATGTCGCCACCGTGAAAGCCGACATCAGACCAGCCAAGGTCATCTGCCACCATGATTATGACATTCGGTTTCCCCGCCGCGATTGCCAGCAACGGCTGAAACAAGAGCAGCGATATGAGCAGCATGCGCATACGATTACCATCAACTGTGCGAATTTCGCCCGAAGTATGCCACATTGCTGGCACGGCACCTTGCCCCGGGGCAGCGCTGTGCACAAATCACCGCGCCGGCACAAATTGTTATGCAAGGCGCGCCGTGACCGGCTGCCTGGCACACCACAGGCAAGGCAGCAGCCGCGCGATTTCATTGTTATCATTGCGCCACAAGCACAGCGCGCAGCGGCGGCCCGGAGGCCGCGGTGGCGGTAAACCCATTCCCGGCAGAGTGCCCAGCCATGAAGTCCCTGCAAATATCCTCCAACGTGACCCTGCCGTTGAGCGAGATCGACATCCAGGCGATACGGGCCCAGGGTGCCGGCGGCCAGAACGTCAACAAGGTCGCGTCGGCCGTGCACCTGCGATTCGATATCCACGCCTCTTCACTGCCGGATTTCTACAAGCAGCGCCTGTGCCAGCTGCGTGACTCCCGCATCAGCGTAGAGGGCATCATCGTGATCAAGGCGCAACGCTTTCGCAGCCAGGAAAAAAACCGCGCGGATGCGCTGGATCGCCTGGGCGACCTGATTCGCTCCGTGGCCGTAACGCAGAAAGCGCGGCGCGCGACCAAACCCACCCGCAGCTCACAACAAAAGCGCATGGACAGCAAAACCCGGCGCGGGCGCGTCAAGAACCTGCGCGGCAAAGTCACGGATTAGGCCAGGCGCTGCTACTGTGTTTGTTGATGCCGCATTGATCCCCGAGTCGCTTTCCTGGTGGCTGGCGGCGCTGGCAGCCGCGGTGCTGCTGCCCTGCCTGCGCTATGCCGAATGGCGCGCCATGCTGCAGGTACCCCTGCGGCAGCACCTGCTGTTCGCCAGTCTGCTGTTCCTGGTTGTCCTGTGGTTGATATCTGTACGCATGTTCGATGGCCTGTGGCTGCACTTCATGGGTGTGACCACCGTGACCCTGCTGGTTGGCTGGCGTTTTACCCTGCTGCTCGGCGCACTGGCCAGCTGTGTTTACGCGCTGCTGATCTCGCAACCCCTGGCCGCGGTGCCAGCGGCGTGGCTGATAACGGTGCTGGTACCCGCCTCACTGTCACGCTTGCTGGTGTACTGGTTGCGACGACGCCCGCAGAGCAACCTGTTCATCTACCTGCTGGGTGCGGGCTTTGGTGGCGGGGCGCTGTCCTCACTGGGTCTCGCGGCCAGCGGCCTGCTCCTGCTGGAACTGGTCGGACAGCAGGCCCAGGTGACAGCCGCATTGGAAAACTGGCCGATGATCACCCTGGTCATGTTTCCGGAGGGTTTCATCAACGGCATGGTACTGAGCGTGATCGTGGTGCTGAACCCGGAGGCGGTGAAAACCTTCGACTCGGACAAGTACATGGGGGAAGGCTGAGCCCTCCCCGCCAGGGCGTCAGCCCTGGGCCGCGCCGTCGAACCAGTCGGTGAAGCCGTGCGTGGGCGAGGGCCCGATGTGCAGCTGTTCCAGCACACCATGGCCAACCTTGTCGCCGCAGCGGGCAACCACAACCTGCTGTATATGCAGGTTTTCCAGCGCCAGTGGATCCAGGTCGCTGTCCGTCCAGCTCTCGCCGGCAATGGCCAGTTCACCGTGCCACTTGCCGTGCCCCCACTCGGGGTGCTGGTATCCCAGCCCCTTCATACGATGCAGCAACACCGGTTCCAGGCTGATTTCCATGCTCTCGCCGGAACGGTCGTGCATGGTGATGACTCCAGAAGATGCGCGCCGGGTGCCCGGGGCCATCTTGAGGCTGTGCTCCACATTGCCCTGCCAGGTGCGTGCCGCGGGGTCGTTGGTGCCGGGAATGTCTTCCATACCCGGATAATGCGGCAAAAAGCCCTGGTCGGTGTGCCACTGCTGCCCATCGCCGTCCTCGAACCAGCCGGCCAGGCTGCATTGGTCTTCCCAGTGAATCGGCACCCAGTTGAAATGAATGGCCTGGAACTCGGACAGCGGCGCACCACCGGTATAGGCATCCCCCACCGGGCGAATACCCCAGGAACGATCCTTGAGGCCGAAAGTCGTGGCGCCATCGACTTTCAGTTCCTTGCCGTCGTAACGAATCCAGCCCGACCAGAAGCCGAACTGATCGAGCCGGGTGGCGTCCATCACCACGTGGCGTTCGTTGCGCAGGGTCTGCCGGCCCTCCTCGATGCAGGCGGTGCGCGGGGTAAACAGCAGGTCGCAGGAGATACCGGTCTCGTTCTCCTCAATCAGCAGGCGATGGCGCCCCATGGGCTCGAGTATCTGTAACGCCATGGGCCCTATGCTCAGGTCGGTGGGTTCGTGGGGTGCCCGGCAGGAGCCATGGAAAGCATACTGCCTGCCATCGATAGCCAGGCTGAGACTGCCGTCGAGGATACCCAGGTTGGGGTAACGACAGAGCCCGACACCGAAATAGAAACTGCCGTCCAGGGCATGCGCGTTGTACCAGTAGCGATCGTAGTGAAAGCGATCACTGGACGCCGTGTGAAAAACGGGCTCTGCGGTCTGGTGAATCGGGTAGTCATCGAACTTGGACAGCATACCTTGCTCCTGTTGTTTTTTTGGCAGCGTACCCGCCTAGACTAGACAACCGGCACCAGCCCCGCCAGAACCCGCACAGACTCTGTCGCGGAAATCCTCACCAGAGTCTGCATAGTTGGTGCATCCCCGCCGGGCGTGCACAACTGGCGTGCGTGGCGCAGCACCCGCGCAGGCGCTTATACTGTGCCCAATGATCTACGACAACGCACGCCCCCGCTACCTGCCGCATATGGCCAATCCCGAAGTGCTGTTGATGGGGCTGTCACCCCTGCGCGAAACACCCTGGATAGAGACTGACACCGATATCGGCCGCTACCACCGTCACAAGCTGGCGCAGCGACGCGAGCGCGGTGACGCGGTGTACCGGGCCGCGGCTCGGTCCCTGCCGGCACAGCGGGAGCTCAGTACACTGCTGCGCCAGCACCTGCTGGAAGCCCACAGCGCACACTACGAGACACGTGACCGCGGACTGCACTGCCTGCCGGGCGACTTTTACGCGGAACTCAGCGGGGCCGAGTCGCCGTGCGCAGAGGATGGCGAAACCCTGTGGCGGACGTCACTGTGCGTTGCCGATGACCTGGTGATCATGCAGGAAGAGGCCGGCCAGTATGTGCTGACCGCGGCCAGCCTGTGCTGTCCAAGCCACTGGTACCTGGCTGACAAGTTCGAACAGCCGATGCGGGCAATACACGACCCCATTCCCGGCTTCCACGATGCGCTGAGCGACCGGATAGAGCGCTTTTTCTCCCACCTGCGCGCGCAACACCCCGTGGTGCGCTTCAACTGGTCGCTGCAGGCAGACGATGCCCTGGCCCAGTTACCGCACCTCGAACCCGAGGTGGATGCCGATACACCCCTGTTCTACCGCAGCGAACGCCAGACGCTGGTGCGCCTGCCGGAGTCCGGCGCGATCGCCTTTACCATCCGCGTGTGCATTCACCCGCTGGACATGCTCCACGAAGTTGAGGGGGCACTGCCGGCGCTGTTCGCGGCAATCGAGAACACCCCGCCGGCCCTGCAGCATTACAAGGGCTTTGACGAGTTGGCACCGGCATTGCAAAAGTACAAAGAGGGGTACAGAGAGGGGTACAGAGAGGGGTACCGCGAAAAGCAAGGAGAGAAGCCCGCTTGCCGCGACCACCAGGAGAACCAGCAGGCATGACCCGGCGCCGGCCGCACCTCGCGCTGGCCTGCCTGGCGCTGCCACAATTTGTCTGGGCGCACACCCTGCAAGAACAGGTGATTCTGCCGGCACCGGCACCACAGCTGGCGCACGCACCACTTTCCACCAGTGTCTTCAGCGGCACGCAGCTGGATCGCTATGGTGTCGACAGCGCCGGCGAATTGTCGGTGCGGGCGCCGGCACTGGCCAGTGATCGCGCCGGCAGCATACTGCGCATTCGCGGCGTGGGGGCCACCCAATCATCGCCGGTGGCGGTATTCCTGGATGATGTGTACGTGGGCGATCTGGGCTTTACCGACGCCGCCAATTACTTTGACCTGGAAAGCGTAGAGGTCATTCGCGGCCCCCAGGGCATGCGTTCAGGCTTCAACGCGCTGGGCGGCGTGATCAACCTGCGCAGCGCTGCCCCCTCACCGACCTGGCAAAGCAAGGTGGTGGCAGAACTGGGCAGCGACGACTACCGCGCCCTGCAGGGCCTGATTCGCGGCCCGATCACCGACCAGTTCTACATGTCCGTGGCGGGCTCCACACTGGCCCGCTCACGCGTCCGGGCGGCGGCCCCGGGCCAGGACGGCGGTGCGCTCGACAACCAGTACCTGCGCGGTGCGTTTAGTTATCACTGGAATAATCTCTGGTATTCGACACTACAGGGCAGCAGCGCAGACACGGCGGACGGGCGGCTGGAGACCGCCCTGCTGGTCAACGAAGTCGCGCTGGGCGCTTACCGGGTGAAGTACCTCGGTAGCTGGTACTCCCGCGACCGTATCCAGGAGAAGGAGCGGGGCCGCAGCCATACCGTGCAAGTCTACTCGGACCTCTCCGGGCCGGTGAATTTCGATGCGGGCCTGGTCTACCGCGATAGCGAACGCGAGCAGGCAGACAGCCCGCGGGCACCCGAGCGCGACAGCCTTGCCGCCTGGACCGATCTGCGCTGGTCCCTGGCCCCTGTGCTCGAGTTGCAGGCCGGCCTGCGCTACAGCGACGAACAAGGGCAGGATCCTGCGGCCCCGTGGGGCGCGCCGGACGCAGACTACTGGGACTGGCGGGTGAGCCTGGATTACCAGTGGCGTGACCAGCTGTTCTATGCCAGCACCAGCACCGGCCATGGCAGCGGGCCACGCGAACAGGGAGGCGCCATCGCCACCCCCGACAACCGGCTGCTGGCATTCGAGATCGGGCACAGGGCGCACTTCCTGCAACAACGCCTGCAGACGGCAGTGTCACTGTTCCGCTATGAACTCGACCAGTTTGCACAGGGCGCGGGCAGCGCTCACGGTTTGGAGGCTGAGGCGAGCTGGGCAGTTAACGACACCCTGACACTGGGCGGCAGTTGGGCGCACAACGATGGCCACCTGCCTGGTCCGCGCCAGCAGCTCGCGCTGTTCGGCTCGGCGCGATGGCAGTGGCGATGGGCTGCCATGGAGGCCCTGCTGCAATTCCTGTACAGCGACGCGGCCTGCCCGTGCCAGGACCTCAGTGCCCGCCAGTGGGACGCCAGTATCAGCGCGGGCTATGGCCTGTGGCGGCTCACCGCCTACGTGGACAACCTGGCGGATGAGCAGAGTGCCGGACAACCGGACCCTCCCGAACTGACGGGCCCCTACGCCGATTACCCGCGTTCCTTCGGGCTGCGCCTGAGTTACCGGCTCTGACGCCGGCACCGGCTCAGGAACAGGGCATTCCCGGACTGCGCATGCCGGCGAACCAGCCGCCATCGGCGACAAATTCCGAGCCGGTACTGTAGCTCGCCTCGTCTGTGGCCAGGAACAGGGTCACCTGCGCCACCTCCTCCGGCTGGCCGACGCGCGGAATCGGGAAGTGCTTGTAGACGGACGCGTTCATATCCTCTTCCGACAGCGCCCCCTTGCCGCCCATCTCGGTATAGATACCGCCCGGGTGTACGGTGTTGACGCGAATGCCGTACTGCCCCAGCTCAATGGCCGCGGACTTGGTCAGGCCACGCAGGGCCCACTTTGTCGAGGAATAGGCGCTAAGGCCGGCCGATGAGTGCAGGCCATCGACAGAGGACACATTGATAATGGAGCCACAGCCCGCGGCTTTCATCGGGTTGATCACCGCGCGGATACCCAGGAATGCGCTGAGCTGGTTGACCTTGACCACGCGCATATAATCCTCCGGCGTGGTGTCGAGAATAGACGCCATGTGCAGGATGCCCGCGTTGTTCACCAGCACATTCAGCGGCCCCAGTGCCTGGGCCGCGGCAACGGCGCGCTCCCAGTCCGCTTCCGAGGTCACGTCCTGCCGGCAGAACACCGCGGCGTCACCCAGCTCCTCCGCCAGCGCCCTGCCCTCTTCCTCGAGGATGTCGCCAATGACTACCCTGGCACCCTGTTCAACAAACAGGCGCACGGTACTTTCGCCCATGCCGCGGGCGCCCCCGGTAACAATGGCCACTTTTCCTGCCAGACGCTGCATACGCTTATCTCCCTCGCTGAAAACCCCGCAGTATATAGGGCCTCCGTCAGTCACCCAGTCCAACAGATTGGACCAGCCCCGGGCGCAGGCACTTCTGCGGGCTGCCACGGTGCCGCGGTAGTGTATTTCGTACCTGCCCGGCGTATTGTTTAGCTCCCAGGCAACAAGCACAGGAGAGTGACACCATGTACGACCTGCTGATACGTAATGCACAGATAGTGGACGGCACCGGCCGCGCCGCTTTTCACGGCAACCTCGCAGTCCGCGACGGCAAGATCGCCGCCGTAGGCGAGGTCGACGGCGAGGCCCGCAAAATCATCGACGCGGACGGCAAGCTGCTGACGCCAGGCTGGGTCGACGTGCACTCGCACATGGACGGCCAGGCCACCTGGGACCCCCTGTGCAGCCCGGCGGCCAACCACGGCATCACCACCTTGATTATGGGCAACTGCGGTGTCGGTTTCGCGCCCTGCGAGCCCAATGATGCCGCCCACGACCGGCTGATTGCGGTCATGGAGGACGTGGAGGATATTCCCGGCTCGGCGCTGCATGAGGGTGTGAGCTGGGACTGGGAGTCATTCCCTGAATACCTGGACGCCGTCGAGCGCTTCCCGCGCGCCATCGATGTGGGCGCCCAGGTACCGCACTGCGCGGTGCGCACCTATGTCATGGGCGACCGCGGCACCAACAATGAAAAAGCCACAGCGGAAGACATCAGCAAGATGGCCACGATCGTGCGTGAAGGTATAGAGGCCGGCGCGCTGGGTTTCACCACCTCCCGCACCGAACTGCACACCACGCGGGAAGACCAGGCCATGCCCGGCACCTACGCTGACGAAGACGAACTGCTGGGCATCGGCAAGGCGATAGGCGAACTGGGCGGCAAGGGCATCTATGGCGTGGTCTCGGACTGGACCAACTGGGAACAGGAGATGGACTGGATGAAACGCCTCTCCATCGACAACCAGTGCCAGATCAACTTCGTACTGTTCTTCCGTGAGGAGGCTGACTGGCCCCGGGTCAAGGCCCAGCTGGACTATGTGCGCGAGGCGGCAAAAGAAGGCGCCCGGCTGATTCCCCACGTGGGCGCCAGGCCGGTCAACATCCTGCTGTCATGGGACGGCACCATCAATCCGTTCAGCTTTCACGCCAACTATGCCGCCCTGTCGATACTGTCTCACGAGGAGCGCCTGGCGGAGCTGCGCAAACCGGAGGTACGGGCGGCGATACTGGCGGAGGACCTGCCACTGATGGGTGACGAGTTCATGGACACCATTATCGGTGGCTATGACAAGCTCTACGAACTCGGCAACCCGCCCAACTACGAACCGGCCCCCGAGGACAGCATTGCCGCGCGCGCGGCTGCCGCGGGTGTACCGCCCCAGGAGCTCTGCTATGACCTGATGATGCAGCGCGACGGCAAGAACGTGATCTACTTCCCCTGCTTCGGCTACAGCGCCGGCGACCTGAGCCGCCAGATGGCGTTGCTGGAAGACGAGAGCACCGTGCTGTCACTGGCCGACACCGGCGCCCACTGCGGCGTGCTCTGTGATGCCAGCGTACCCACCCAGATGCTCTCCTTCTACGTGCGCGACCGCCAGCGCGGCCACCGCCTCGCGCTGGAACAGGCGGTGAAAATGCAGACCATGGAAACCGCCCGCTGTGTCGGCCTGGAGGATCGCGGCACCCTGGAGGTCGGCATGAAAGCGGACCTCAACCTGATTGACTTCGACGCCCTGCAGCTGGAAGCACCGGAGATTATCTTTGACCTGCCCGCCGGCGGCCGGCGTATGTTCCAGGGCGCCAAAGGCTACCTGGCCACCATCGTCAGCGGCGAGGTGATCATGGAAAACGGTGAGCCTACCGGCGCCGTTCCCGGCGAACTGATTCGCGGTACGCGAGCGGCGCCCGTAGCAGCCTGAACGAAAACGGGCCCCGCGGGGCCCGTTTTATTTAACAGCTGTCGCTATCAGTCCTGTGCGGACTGCCAGTCCGGCGAATCATCCAGCATCAGCTGAATCCACTCCAGCAGCGGTACACCGCCGGCGCTGCGTTCTATCTCATCAGACTGCAGGAAGGTGTGCCCGGTGGCGATCGGAATCCAGTACTTGCTGCGCTCGGGATGCGCATCTTCCAGCTGCTGCATTTCCGGATACAGCGCTTCTTTCCAGGCATCGAAGCCGATCATCAGGAAACCCAGGGCAAAGGTGGGATCGTCGCTGTGGCTGAGCATGCCTCGGCGCACGTCGGGATCCTGGTCCATTTGCCAGATATGGTAATCGCTGAAGTGACCGTCTTCGGGGATACAGTTTTCGCAGCTCTCCGGGATGAAGGCACGCGCGTTCCAGTCGTCGAACAACAATTCCAGATAGTCAGGCTGACCCGGGCGACCAACGCCAACGCCAGCGTCGTTAATCACATCAATACGCACGCCGGGGTACTGCAGGCGCACCAGCGGCAGCGCGAAGGTACTGCCCAGACCACCGGCACTGGATCCGGACAAGACAATACGACGGGGATTGGGGAACGTCCGCGCGGCCACATCAAGCCCGGCGGAGAGATTGTGCAGACCACGCTGGAAGCGATCGGCCTCGCCGTCACCGTCGGTATCGTAATCGATGTCGCTGGCGAAGATACCGCCGTCACAGTACGGCAGGTAGGCGACGTTATAGCCCCTGACCGGGTTGTCCTGGCGTTCGGGGTCGAGGATGCCGTTCTCCGGGATACCGGGTGACGCATTCGGTGTGGCTGCGCACAACTCGGACCAGCAAGCCCCACCACCCTGCAGGAAGATCATCAGGTCCTCGGAACCGGCATCGCGGGTCGCCATGGTGTACTCGGACCCGTCAAGGCACAGGGGGCCGTCGCCGGCGCCGAATGAGTGATCCACGATACCGTCGGTTTCCTCCGAGAGCATGGGTGTGTATTCGCCGATGTAACGGTCAATACCCTGGTCGTACAGCTCCTGGAACGGCTGCGGCTCGGGTTGCGGCGGGTTGTTGGGGCGATCGCTGCTGTCGGAGCAGCCTGCCAGCAAACCCAGGGACAATATACCGGCTGCCATCAGGCTGGCGCGCGAACCGTACCGCAGGCGCGGCGTGGAGATACTTTTCATGTTGGAATCCTGGCGGCAACTAAACGCCGCTTTATTGTTAAAGTTTGATGCGGATGCCCCGCAGTCTGCCCTGATAGGTTACGGAATTCAATGCATTCCGGATTGCCGGCATGCGAGATTGCAGCGCATGTGGCCACTGCATTGGGGCAAGGCACCCTGCAATACGCTAAGCTGCGCCGATGCAAACAGGATTCAGGATGGTCTGGCTGCTGGCGGCAGTGAACGCCGTGGCCATGTCCGGCACACCCATGATGATGCTGGTAGGCAGCATTATCGGCGCGCGCCTGGCCAGCTCCGAGCAATGGGCCACCCTGCCCATCGCCCTGATGGTTATCGGCACCGCCCTCGGGGTACTCCCGGCGGCTCGCGGTATGGCGCGCCTCGGCCGCAAGCGAACGTTTCTGCTGTTTCTCGCCATAGGCGTGGCCGCTTGTGCACTCGCCGCCTCAGCGCTGGCCCGGGCCGACTTCACACTGTTCTGCTGCAGCGCACTCTTGCTGGGTGTCACCAATGCGGCACTGCAGCAGGTGCGCTTTGCCGCCATGGAATGTGTGCCACTGGACGAAGGCCCCAGGGCCGCCTCGATTATCATGTGCGCCGGTATCGTGGCGGCCTTTCTCGGCCCCGAACTGGCCGTTCTCGGCAAGGACCTGCTGGCGGTGGAATACGCCGGTTCCTTTCTGCTGGGGATCGGCTGTTTTGTCGGCGGCGCAGCGTTGCTGCTGCTGTACACGCCGGCACCGCAATTCAGCCAGCCTGAGACCAGTGCGCACAGGCCCTGGAAGGCCATGCTGGCCAACCCCACCCTGGTGCTCGCCATTACCAGCGGTGCCGTGGCCTACGTGGTCATGTCCTTTGTCATGACCGCAACGCCGATCAGCATGCACCTGCATCATGGCCACAGCCTGGAAGACACCAAGTGGGTCATACAGTCACATATCGCCGCCATGTTCCTGCCTTCGCTGCTCACTGCCTGGTTGTTCCGCGCCCTGACCATCCGCGGGCTGATGCTGGCGGGCCTGTTGTGCTATGGCGCCACCATTATCATTGGCCTGGTCGACGTGTCGGTGCTCGGTTTCTGGGGGCAACTGGTGATGCTGGGCATCGGCTGGAACTTCCTGTTCATATCTGGCACCGCTTTGCTGCCGCGCGCGCATCGGGAAGGTGAACAGTACCGGGCCCAGGCGCTCAATGACGGCATTGTATTCTCTACCCAGGCGGTGGCCTCATTGTCCGCGGGCTGGGCCATCAGCGCGCTGAGCTGGCAGGCAATACTGTTACTGTGCCTCGGCCCCATCGCGCTGATGATCGCGGCGCTGGCTGTGCATCGCGCGACTCAGTAAACGATACTCTGGCCGCGGCTGGGGATCTCTGCGCGCAGCTGCTGCTGATCCCAGAGGGCTTCGCGCAGCCCATCCAGCGCCCGCGATTCACCATGCACCAGCAGGGTACGCGGTGCTGGCTGGAAGTGGCCTATCCAGTCCAGCAGCCCGCCCTGTCCCGCGTGCGCAGATAAACCGCCGAGTGTTTCTATCTGCGCCTTGATCACATACTCCTCGTTGAACAGCTTCACCCGCTTCGCGCCGTCGACCAGGATTCGGCCCAGCGTGCCCTGGGCCTGGTAGCCGGTGAAAATCACGGTATTGCGATCGTCCCAGATACGCTGCTTGAAATGATGCCGTATACGCCCGCCGGTGCACATACCGGAACCGGCAATAATGATGGCGCCGCCCTTGATGCGGTTGATCGCCATCGACTCCTCGGTGTCGATAGCCAGATTCAGCGTCGGCAGGAAGGTTTCCAGCGACGTCTTCTGCACGTCGCTGAGGTGGCGGACCTCGTCGCCATCGAGCAGGTCCAGCCAGCGGTCGTAGACCCGGGTCACCGCAATTGCCATGGGGCTGTCGAGGAACACCTGCCAGTTATCCAGCTCCCCCTGGTAGTGCAGGCAACCGAGGTGGAACAGGATGTCCTGGGTTCGACCCACGGCAAAGGCAGGGATCATCACGCTGCCCCCGCGCCGCCAGGTTTGTTGCAGGATGTCCCGCAACTGCTGCAGTGAACTTTCCTCATCGCGGTGTTCGCGGTCGCCATAGGTGCTCTCCATCAGCACCACATCGGCCTGCTGCAATGTCGCAGGCTCGTTCATCAACACCGAGTCGCGCTTGCCCAGGTCACCAGAGAAAACCAGCGTTTTCTGCTGCGACTGCTCATTGAGCACCACCTCGACGATAGCCGAACCGAGAATGTGCCCGGCATCGTGGAAGCACACCACCCCTGCAGGGCCGTAGTCCACACGCTCGCCATAGAGAGAGCCGCGACACAGCTTGAGCACGCCTTCCACGTCCTCCATGTCGAACACCGGCTCCACAGCCGGCTTGCCGCGACGGGCATTGCGAATGTTGGTGCGCTCCAGGTCACGCAGGTACAGGCCTACGGAGTCGTGCAGCATCACACTCAGCAACTCTGCCGTGGCCCGGGTACAGAGGATGTCACCGCGAAAACCTTCGTGGTAAAGCTTTGGCAGCATACCGGAGTGATCGAGGTGCGCATGGGATAGCAGCACCGCATCGATAGTGGAAGGGTCGAAGGCGAACTGTTCATCCTGTATGCGCTCTACCGCATCCCCGCCCTGGTGCATGCCGCAGTCCAGCAGCACCCTGCCCAGCGCCGGCGATTCCAGCATGTGGCAGGAACCGGTGACTTCCTGGGCGGCGCCGAGAAATGTAATCGTTGCCATCTGCAATTCCTCTGTTGTGTCTCAACTCAACGTAACAGGGTATGGAAAAGGCAGGCAAGCTCGCGGCGCTGTGATCTGCGTAAAGCCTGATCCGGGTCAACGGGCGCCAACCCGGGGCACAGCTGTCAGGGATTGAATACCACGGTCTTATTGCCGCGCACGATAACCCGGTCTTCAAGATGAAAGCGCAGGCCCCTGGACAGCACGGAACGTTCCACGTCCCGCCCCAGTCGCACCAGGTCATCCTTGCTGCAGGAGTGGGTTACACGCACGACATCCTGCTCGATGATCGGGCCCTCGTCGAGGTCCTCGGTCACGTAGTGACAGGTGGCACCAATCAGTTTGACGCCACGATCATAGGCCCTCTGGTAGGGGTTGGCGCCGATGAATGAAGGCAGGAAACTGTGGTGGATATTGATCAGTTGCCCCGCGTAGCGCTCACACAGGGACGGCGGGATGATCTGCATGTACCGCGCCAGCACGATGGTCTCGCCACGGTGGCGCTCAACGATGTCGGACACCGCGGCAAATGCCGCGCTTTTGTCATCAACCGGCACCGGTACATGGTGGAATGGTATGCCGTGCCACTCCACCATGCTGCGCAGGTTCTCATGATTGGAAATGACGCAGGGTATTTCGCAGTCGAGGTCGCCACTGTGCCAGCGGTGCAGGATATCGGCCAGGCAATGTGACGCATGGCTTGCCAGGATCACCACCCGTCGCCGGCTCTGGTTGTCGCGCAGGTACCATTCCATGTTGTAACGTTCTGCAAGTGGCGCGAAGGCTTCCTGCAAAGCCCTGAGGTCCAGGTCCATGGCGGAAGCGTCAATGACGTTACGCATGAAAAACCATTTTTGCGGCACATCGGTGTGGTTATTCGACTCGACCAGCGAGCCGCGATGTTCGGCAACAAAAGCAGACACGGCGGCCACCAGGCCAACCTGGTCGGGGCAGGAGATAACCAGCGTGTAAAGAGTGGGTTTTGGGGTCATGGTATGAAGGTGCCGACGCAAAGTGGTGACACCATTCTAATACCGAAGCTGTGTTCGCCGGTAGTGCAGGCGACTATTGACTGGGATGTATAACCCGCCCCGGTGCGAGCCGGGGTCAAATGTCCCGATTCGCCTCCAGGATACATTCGGGGTCTTCATCTGCCCGGTGTGAATTCAGATCGAGGATGTACCAGAGGTAACAGCGCGAGAATATGCCGTTAAGAATCAGGAACAGAGAGCACACGGCGACGAACCATTCCACGCCGTTCATCTTGTCCTGATTCAGGGTCCACAACGCCAGGGCGATACCCAGCAACAACCGTATCACCCGTTCCGCGTTGCCCAGATTGCGATCGATCATGATTCATATGCCTCAGCGCCGTACTGCTCAGCCGGCGAGGAACTCCGAACGACGGCGCTCGTCGTGGCGGAACTGGCCACCCAGGGCCGAAGTACGCGTGGAAGACGTCGCGTCCATGACGCCACGTGCCTTGACACAGTAATGAGCCGCATCAATCACCACCGCCACGTCGTCAGTGCCGAGCAGGGTCTGCAGCGCCACCATCACCTGCCTGGTCAGGCGCTCCTGCACCTGCGGGCGCTGGGCGAAGAAGCGCACGATACGGTTAATCTTGGACAGCCCGATTACCCGCCCCTTGGGGATGTAAGCCACCCGTGCAGTGCCATCGATGGTGATGAAGTGATGCTCGCAGGTGCTGACCAGGGTAATGTCATCCACGCGCACCATCTCGTCCACGCCCATCTTGTTGTCGATTGCCGTGGCCTTGGGGAAACGGCTGTAATCCAGGCCACTGAAAATCTCGTCGACATACATCTTGGCGATACGATTGGGGGTATCACAGAGGCTGTCATCAGTCAGGTCCAGTTCCAGCGCCTGGGCGATATCGACAAAGGCCTCGCGAATTCTTTCCACTTTCTGGTCACGGGTCAGGCCGTTGCGCAACATCGGGGTTTCCAGTCCGTGCTCAACCAGGGCATCGCGCACCTTGCGCGCGTCTTCGGAAAGGGCGTGTACCGGGCTGGCTATCGATTCCATCACTGCTGTTTTCATAGGGGCTCTCGTTTGTCAGTCGTTTTGCCGGGCCGGGCCGACGCATTCATTGGAATATCAAAACTCAGAAACTTGTACGCTCTCGCGCCGGCGGCGGATCATTGCAGCAGGTCCTGCAATGCGCCCTCCAGAGTCGGGTGGGAAAATTCAAAACCCATGGCCTGCACGCGCGCGGGCTCAACGCGCTGGCCCTGCAGCAGGATCTCGTCGGCAAACTCGCCGAGCATGAGCCGCGCCATAAAACCCGGCAGGGGCATGAAGGCGGGACGGTTGATGACATCGCCCAGCGCACTGGCAATGTCGCGCTGGCGCATGGGGTTGGGCGCGGTGCCGTTGAACACGCCGGAATAGGACGGATACTCGAGCAACCACAGCATCATCGCCACCAGGTCGTCAATGTGAATCCACGACCACCACTGCTGGCCGCTGCCCATGGGCCCGCCAAGGCCCAGCTTCGCCGGCGTCAACATTTCCGGCAGGGAACCACCCTCAGTGCCCAGCACCACGCCGATACGCACGATGCAGCAGCGGGTCTCCTCGCGCAGATCGGTTTTGGCGGCGCGCTCCCAGTCCGCGCACAGCTGGTGGCTGAACCCCGATCCCGGCTCGGAGACTTCGGTCAGCAGTTCATCGCCGCGGTGACCGTACCAGCCCACGGCGGAGCCGCTGAGCAGGGCGTCCGGGGCCCGGGTCTGGCGATTGATCCACTTTACCAGTTGCCCGGTCATGTCGATGCGACTGCGCCGCAACTCGGCCTTCAGCTTCGCGTTCCAGCGCCCGCTGTTCAGCGGCTCACCGGCCAGGTTGATCACCGAATAGGCCGCATCGGGGGCTGCGAAGTCGTCCAGCGAGCGAATGAAGCGCACCTTGTCACCGCTGGCATGCTCGCTGCGGCTCAGCACCGTCACCGTGGCCCCTTTCTCCACACAGGCGGCCACCAGGTGCCGGCCAATAAAACCTGTGCCGCCGGTGACCAGCACATGTTGCGGAAATGCCGCCGAATTCATCATCGTATTGTTCTCCGGTTATCGGGTCGCCACCGGCACCATCACTTCGTTGCGTCGCAGGAACGGCAGCGTCCAGGGCGGGTTGTACTGATTCAGTGTAGCAGCGCCAGTGACAGTGATATCCCGCTGCGCGAGGGCCTCGCGCAGTTCACGTTCGGCACGCGCCACTCTTCCCGCCGTGGCCCAACCAGAGAATTGCGTTACCGCGACCGTGCGTGCATCCACTTCGCGCAGCGTTACGGCTTCATTGTCGGGCTCGGGAAGCTCTGCCATGGTGTACTCGGCCGGCATGGTAAAGGCCATCAACGGCTCCGGCACCCCCAGGGTTTCCTCGACGGGAGCGGTCATCGCGATCGATTTGCCTGCACTGTTGCCACCGAAAATGTAATCTGCCAGGCGGCGAAAGCCGCCGGTAGTATCACTGTTGGACGCCAGCGTGGTCACCGCGACGATGCGGGGCGCATACTCGCGGATCTCCACCTCGCCAATCAGCTCGACCACCTCGTACTCGGGCTCTTCAATGGCGTTTGCTGAAGCACTGCCCAATATCAAACTCATCAACACCCCCATACCCAGACCGAAAAATTTCATCACGCGTTACTCCATCGCTGACGTTTGTTCGTAGCAATATACGCAACAGCCCAGCAGCCTGATCACCTCGATACGGCCGGGAGTCGCTGGACTTTTAGCGCGGTCACGGGGCATATTACGGTCACGTGCCAGAATAAGGATGAATCATAGTGCGCAGCATCAAAGCTCTCTTTTCCACACTGTTAGTAACGTTTTTTGTCGCCCTTACCGGGTGCAGTGACAGCAGTGACCGCCCTCCGCAAAACAACAATCCGTTTCTTCCCATAGCTGATCCCGCAATAGAAAATCCACCGGACGAGGGCGAGTTTTTCCTGCAGCTGACCAATTTCCCGCTGGCTGACCTCGGTTACCGCTCACGCGAGTTTTTCCTTTCCGGCACGGCGACGGCCTTCGTTAACCTCGAGGAACTCGGCAGTGATGGCCGCTGGAGCGCAGAGCCGGCGGAGACAGCCGACTACCGGACGCGGGTTGTCGTGGTCCGGCCCGAGAATGACGCCGAGTTCAGCGGCACCGTGTTCGTGGAGTGGCTGAACGTGACCAGCGGGTTTGATATTGCCCCGAGCTGGAATGCCGGTCGCACCGGCCTCCTGCGCGACGGCCACGCCTGGGTAGGCGTATCGGCACAGTTTGTTGGCATCGAAGGCAGCGACCGCGGCATCGTGCCTTTCCACCTGAAGGCCATCAACCCGCCACGTTACGAGTCACTGCTGCACCCGGGCGACAGTTTTTCCTACGATATGTTTTCCCAGGTTGCACAGGCCCTGCGCAATCCGCTGGATGTAGACCTGCTGGAAGGGCTTTCACCCCAGCGCCTGATCGCCATGGGTGAATCACAGTCCGCCAGCCGGCTCACTACCTACATCAACGCGGTGCACCCGCTGTACAACGCCTTCGACGGCTACCTGGTGCACAGCCGCGGCGACGGCAGCTCTGCCCTGGCACAGGATCCGCAGACGCCCATTCCCACCCCGGAAGTGGTTACCATCCGCACCGACCTCAACGCGCCGGTGCTGAACTTCCAGACCGAGACCGACATCCTGTTCCTGGGCTTTGTCAGTGACCGCCAGGATGACAGCGACACCTTCCGCCTCTGGGAGGTTACCGGCACGGCGCACGCCGACACCTACACCACCCTCATCGGCTTCGACGACCGAGGCGACGACCCGCAGTTCGCTGTCGTGGTGGAGGAGAACGCCGTCGCCGAAGGCCTGGTGACCTGCCCGGTGCCGCTGAACAACGGACCGCACCCCTGGGTCTTCAACGCCGCCCTGGATGCGCTCAACACCTGGGTGCGCGATGGTGTGGCACCACCGCAGGCCGAGCGACTCGCCCTGAACGACACCCAGGACGCCTTTGTACTGGATGACAACGGCAACGTGCTGGGCGGCATCCGCACACCCTACGTGGATGTTCCCGCGGCGCGCCTGTCGGGCGAGGGCCAGGCGGGCGGCAGCTTCTGCTTCCTGTTCGGCACCACGGAACTGTTCGATGCCGCCACCATGGCCATGCTCTATGTGGACAAACAGGGCTATGTCGACGCGGTGGCCGAGTCTACCGATGACGCCGTCGCCGCGGGCTTCCTGCTGCCACCGGATGCAGAGCGCATCAAGGCCGCGGCGGCACTGCAGTGGGATGCCCTGGCGCCCTGAACAGCACGATAACAACAACCTGGTTTACACCTGACAAGCTACCGCGAGGACGCACCATGCGCACATTACACCGTATCTCGGCAGTCGCCCTGCTGAGCCTGGCTATCACCGCCTGCAGTGACTCATCGGACAGTAATGGCCCGGCTGAGCCACCTGTCGAGCCCCCCGTGCCGCCTCCGGTCGAGCCGGTCTTCTCCGCGGAAATCCGGCGCACGGAATACGGCATCCCCCACATCAAGGCCGACAACTGGGGCAGCCTGGGATACGGCTATGGCTATGCCTACGCGCAGGACAACTACTGCGTCACCATGCGCGAGGTAGCGCTGGCCAGTGGCCGCTGGGCGGAACTGACCGGTGACGGCATCGACAATGATTTCCTGTGGCGCTACATCAACGGCACGCGTGACGAGTTCAGCGAGAACTTCTACGTCAAGCTGCCACAGCGCGACCGCGACCTGATCGACGGCTTCGCCGCGGGCATGAGCCGCTATCTCGATGAGACCGGCACGGATGCGCTGCCGGAAGGGGAAGCAGGCTGCCGCAATGAACCCTGGGTGTACGCCTTCGACGGTATCGACCTGATGATGTACCTGCGCAAGATAGCCCTGCAGGCCAGCACCGACCAGGGCATCGTGCGCGACGCCATCCTGCGCGTGCAGGGTCCGGACGCCATGCAGACGGCCAGCGCGGCGCAGCTGGGCGTGCGCGCCGGACTGGCGCAGGACCTGCTGGCCATGGGCCGCGCTATCCGTCCTACCGAGGTAGGCAGTAACGCCATCGCCGCGGGCCGTGACGCCACCCAGGATGGCGGCGGCCTGCTGCTGGGCAACCCGCACCAGCCCTGGAACGGCAGTGGCCGCTGGTACGAGGCGCACCTGACTATTCCGGGAGAATACGACGCCGCCGGCGCATCGCTGCAGGGCCTGCCCTGGATCGGCATCGGCTTCACCCGGGATGTCGCCTGGACCCACACTGTGGACTACGCTACCCGCTTCACCCTGTATGAAGTGCGGCTGAACCCGGATGACCCGATGCAGTACGAGTACGATGGCGAGATGCGCGACATTACCGCCACCACCGTGCAGGCACAGCAGTTGCAGGAGGACGGCTCCCTGGAAACCCTCGAGCGCACGTTCTATAGCACCCAGTACGGCCTGGTCATCGACCTGGCCGGCGTCAACCCGGCGCTGGGTGGCTGGCCCACGGCGGCGGGCACACTGATGACCATGCGCGACGGCAACCTGGACACCGGCCTGCGCTCACTGCAGCAGTGGGTGGAAAAAGCCCAGGCCACCAACATGGAGGAATACCGGACCGCGCTGCGCTACATCGGCAACCCGGTGTTCCATGAGTTCGCGGCGGACCGCCACGGTAATATGTTCTATGGCCAGATCAGCGCCGTGCCCCACGTGGACCAGGCCAAGCTGGATGAATGCCTCAACGGTATCGGCGGGCTGATCGCCGCGGTCACCACCAACGCCCTGATCGGGCTCGACGGCAGCCGTTCGGATTGCGAATGGGGCGAAGACGCTGACAGCCCGGAAGGCACCAACCTGTTCGGCCTCGAGGCGCACCCGCAGATACTCGGCACCGGCACCGCCGGCAACAGCAACAACAGTTACTGGCTCACCGATGCCACCATGCCGCTGGAGGGTTTTCCCTTCGTGTTTGGCTGGATGGGCCACGAGGGCAACCAGCAGTTCCTGCGCACGCGCATCACCCACAGCATGATTGCCGACCGACTGGCCGGCGAGGATGAACTGAGTGAGACGCCCCTGTTCGACGCGGATACGCTCAAACGCCTGATGTACAGCAACCGCGTGCACGCAGCCGAACTGGTGCTCGACGATGTGCTGCAGATCTGCGCCGACTACCTCAACAGCCCCGACGCCGACCCCGCCAATGGGCCCATGCTCACAGAGACCTGCGAGGTGCTGGGCAACTGGGACCGCCGCGTGAACGTGGATAGCCGCGGCGCGCAGGTGTTTACCGAATTCTGGAGCGGCATCCGCGACGAGTACGGCAGCCAGTTCCAGAATGTGGTTGTCAGCGATGAGTTCTGGGCAGTGGACTTCGACCCGGCCAGGCCGATCACCACCCCCGCCGGTATCGACACGGACATCGCCGCCAACCGCGACCTGGTCATCGACAAGCTGCTTTACGCCTACCAGCGCCTGAACGAGGCCGGTGTGCCGCTGGATGCGCCCTGGGGCGAGGTACAGTTCCTCGAACGCAACAACGAACAGGTGCCCATCCACGGCGGCGCCGGCACCATGGGTGTGTTCGGTGCCATCAGCGCCAGCCTGCAGGAGGGCGGCTACAAGAACCCGCGCGCGGGCAACTCCTACATACAGGTGGTATCGTGGGACGAGAGCGAGTGCCCCATAGCGGACACCATGCTGACCCACTCCCAGAGCGTGCGCCCCGACTCAGACCACTATGCCGACCAGAGCAGGCTCTATGCCGAGAAGCGCTGGGTGCGCTTCCCGTTCTGCGAGCAGGATATCCAGGCCGCGCAGATCGGCGAGACATTGATTATCGAGGAATAGCGCAGCACCGCGACGTCCTTGCCGGGCCCTATCGCCAGGGCCCGGTCTCTCACCGTCGCACCGTGGCAGTCTCGATGAGGCAGTTGCACTGCGCCGGTCGCACTCCGCCGCGTGCTGCTGATCAGCCGCGGTGGTGCGGGCGCGTAAAGTCGATGTCCGGGCCCAGCGGCACCACACCGGTGGGATTGATGGTGCCGTGCGAGGCGTAATAGTGCGTCTTGATATGGTCGAAGTCGACGGTCTCGCTCACACCCGGCAACTGGAAGATATCCCGCACGTATCCCGGCAGGTGCGCATAATCCTCAAGCCGCTGGCGGTTGCACTTGAAGTGGCCGTGGTACACGGCGTCGAAACGGATCAGCGTGGTGAACAGGCGGATATCCGCCTCGGTGAGCTGGTCACCGACCAGGAAGCGCTGCTTCGCCAGGTGGGCATCGAGTGCGT
The DNA here is from genome assembly GCF_008370495.1 of Pseudohalioglobus sediminis. Lineage (GTDB taxonomy): Bacteria > Pseudomonadota > Gammaproteobacteria > Pseudomonadales > Halieaceae > Halioglobus. Next base: position 571,655 of record NZ_VTUX01000001.1, read on the forward strand.
CCAGTTCGGCAAACACTTCCGCATAGGCCTCCTCGTAGGCCGCCTGGCTGGTGGCGAAACCGGCGCGGTAGACGCCGTTATTTACGCGCGGGTAGATGCGCTCGTTCCAGCGCTCAATGTCCTCGCGCAGGGCTTGCGGATAATAGTCATCTTTATTACCGGTAATGCCATCGAAGGCGCTGTTGAGCATGCGGATGATTTCCGAGGATTCATTACTGACAATGGTATTGCGCTGCTTGTCCCAGAGCACCGGCACGGTCACCCTGCCGGTATAGTCGGGGGCCGCATCTGTGTACACCTGGTAGTGGAAGTCGCGCCCTGCCAGCGCGTCGCCGGTGCTGCCCTCATCCCGGTTAAAGGTCCAGCCATTTGCCAGCATGATCGGACTAACCACAGATACGTCGATGGCATCTTCAAGGCCCTTGAGTGCGCGCATGATCAGCGTCCTGTGCGCCCAGGGGCAGGCCAGGGAGACATACAGGTGATAGCGCCCCGCCTCTGCGGCAAAGCCCCCCTCGCCTTCCGGCCCCGGGGCGCCGTCAGCGGTCACCCAGTTGCGAAAGCGCGCGCTCTCGCGCTTGAAAGAACCCCCGGTGGACTCGGTGTCATACCATACGTCCTGCCACTGACCGTCTACCAACATACCCATCGCCATCTCTCCTTGCTGTTGTGGTGGGGAACCTCCCCGGCAATGGCTATACCTTATGTTCGCAATAAGCGAATTAAAATCGCATTTTATTGGCTATTAGTTTCGTTTTATTAGAATTATATGCTGCTACCGGCAGGCCTGTAGCAGCAGTTCACCCAGGTGCAGGGTGGCGGGACCGGCCCTGTCCCTGTCGGCATACACCAGGTAGACCTCGGTATATCGCGCACTCCCCTGCTCCAGCGCCAGCGGCTGCAGGCGCCCGGCCGCCAGCGCATCACTGATTCGCAGCGCCGGTAACCACGCGAAGCCCATACCCCGCTCTATCATTTCGATGGACGTGGCCACGTGGCTTACAGTCCAGCGCTGCTCCGCACCCAGCCAGCCCGAGTCGGTGCTGCTGTCCTGGGCAGAATCCCGCACCACTATCTGGCGCTGCTGCTGCAGGTCCGCCAGTGCAGGCGCCCTGCCCAGCTGGTGCAGCGGATGCTCGGGATGGGCGACCGCGATGAACTCGGCCCGCATCATGGGCTCCCCCACAAACCCGCCGGGCACGTCACCGGTGACCAGCAGATCCACTTCGCCGGCAAGCAGGCGCTCGTTGCCCCCGGACAACACCGTTTCCAGCAATTGCACACGCGTGTGCGGGTAGGCATGCGACAGCGCCTGCAGTGCATCGGCGAGGAAGCGATTCGGATAAATCGCATCCACCGCGATGCGTATCTCGGCTTCCGTGCCACAGGCCAGGCTGGCCGCGATCTCTTCCAGCTTGCCGGCCTGGTCCAGCAACTGCTCGGCCCGGCGTAACATCAATTCCCCGGCTTCGGTGAGCTGTGCCTTGCGTCCAACGACCTCCAGCAGCGGCAGGCCCAACAGGTCCTCCAGCTTGTGTACGGCGTGGTTGATCGTGGACTGGCTTTTGTGGATGGCTGCGGCCGCCTGGGCAAAACCGCCGTGGCGCACCACCGCCTGCAGCATGCGCCATTGTTCGAGCGTGGTCTTGTTCATTATGATAAAACCCTGTCCTATCTGCCTGGGAGTGTACGCGATTAGCGCCTACGCAAAACGCATCAACCGGTACCCGACATGAATACAACCCATCCCGCCATGACTCTCTACGGGCTGAAGGTATCCTACTTCACCGGGAAGATGGAGAACTACCTGCGCTACAAGGAGATACCCTTTAGCTACCAGTCGATGACCGCTGAGCACTTCGAGCGCATCATCCCGGAGGCGACAGGCGCCCGGCAAATGCCCGCCATACAGCTGGCCGACGGGCGCTGGATGACCGACTCCACACCGATGATCGAATGGCTGGAGACCCAGTGGCCCCGGCACAGTATCTATCCCGACGACCCGCTGCAGGATTTCGTCTGCCGGCTGATCGAGGACTATGCCGACGAGTGGCTGTGGCGACCCGCCATGCATTATCGCTGGAGCTTTGCCGCGGGCCGCGCCATGCTCGGGCACCTCATTGTCGATGAAATGGCACCCACCACCCCGCTGCCCCGCGTCCTGATACGCTGGTCGGTCAGGCGGCGGCAGAAAAAATATTTTGTCGACGGGGACGGCGTCACGAGACAGACCCGCGCGCACGTGGAACAGGGCTACCTGCGCTTACTCGACATACTGGAGCGCGTGTTCACCCAGCGGCCCTTCGTCTTCGGTGAGCGACCGACGCTGGCGGACTTTGGTCTCTCCGGGCCGCTGTTCCGGCACTTTGCCAATGACCCCGACCCGGCCATGATCATGCGTGAACGCGCGCCGGCGGTGTACGCCTGGACAGCCAGGTTGTGGCGCACACGCGGCTCTGCCTGCGGTACCGGGCTGGTCACCGGGATACCGGATGACCTGCTGCCGCTGCTTGCCGAGATCGGTGCCACCCACCTGCCCAACCTCGTTGCCAACGCCGCGGCCCACGCGCGGCAACAGCGCGAGTACTCGGTGGCACTGCAGGGCACAAGTTATACCCGGCTGCCGGTATCGCAATACCGCGTCTGGTGCCTGGAACGGTTGCAACACCGTGCCAGGGCGCTCCCTGAAGAGGTCGCGGCACTGGCGCGCCCCCTGCTGGAGGCGCAGCAGTGCTGGCAGCCCCTTTGGCAGGACGCGATGGTCAGCTCCGGTTATGACCCGGACCAGCAAGTGCCCTTCGGCCGCGGGCTGCCGGTTTATCATGTGCCCGGGCCCTGAGCGGTGCACGGGTATCGGCGGCACAGAACGGCCGGGCAAATTACCCTTGCGCCCGCGCCAATAATGAGAATAATTAGCGTTCTCAAACCAGACCAAGCAGGAACCATGATGCAAATACGTCGTCCACGCACCATTACAGGCCTGGCCCTCTTCTCGATCCTCACGGGCCTGCTACTGGGCGCAGGCGCCGCTGCGGCAGGCGAAATCAATGTCTATTCCGCGCGCAAGGAAGCGCTGATAAAACCCCTGCTGGACCAGTACAGCGCCGAGACCGGCACCAAAGTTAACCTGGTGACGGCGAAAGGGGACGCACTGCTGACGCGGCTGCGCAGTGAGGGCAGCAACTCACCTGCGGATGTCCTGATCACCAGTGACGCCGGGCGTCTGTACCGGGCGCAGGAGGCCGGCGTGCTGCAAGCGGTGGAGTCGACGCAACTGAACGCCGCGATTCCGGCCAATCTGCGCAGCCCCGAGGGCTACTGGTATGGCCTCTCGGTGCGAGCGCGCGCCATCGTCTACGCGCTGGATCGGGTCCAGCCGGGAGAACTGAGCACCTATGCAGCGCTGGCGGAGCCCAAATGGAAAGGCCGCATCTGCGTGCGTTCCTCTGGGAATATCTACAACCAGTCGCTGGTGGCCGGCATGCTGGCCACCGATGGCGCCGAGCAAACCGATACCTGGCTCAAGGGCTTTGTCGCCAATTTCGCGCGCCCGCCGCAGGGTGGCGACCGCGACCAGATTGCCGCTGTTGCCGCCGGCCAATGTGACCTCGCCCTGGTGAACAGCTACTACCTTGGCGGCATGATCAACTCCGGGGATGACAGGCAGCGCAGCGCGGCGCAGCAGGTCGGCATCTTCTGGCCGGACCAGGATGGACCTAACCAGGCCGGCCGGGGCACCCATATCAATGTCAGCGGCGCCGGCGTCACCGCGGCCAGCAAGCAGCCCGCCGAGGCGATCAAGCTGATCGAGTTCCTCGCCCGTGAAGACAGCCAGCGCTGGTATGCCGAGAGCAACAACGAGTACCCGGCACGTGCAGGCGTCGCACGCAGCGAACTGCTTGCGTCCTGGGGCGAGTTCAAGGCAGACCAGGTCAGCGCCAGCGAACTCGGCCGCCTCAATGCGCAGGCAGTGATGGCCATGGATCGCGCCAATTGGAAATAGGTGCAGACGCACACACCAATCGCTCACTGTTGCAGCTCCCCCGGATGACGCGCTGGCGCCTGGCACTGGTTGCCACCGCGCTGCTGTTGAGCCTGCCGGTGCTGGTCATCCTGGGCAGTCTCGCACTGCCCTTCAGCCCGGTATGGCATCACCTGATTGAAACCGTCCTGTCGGACTACGTCGTGAATTCCCTGCTACTCATGGCCGGCGTGGGTGCCGGCACCTTCCTGCTGGGCGTGTCCATGGCCTGGCTGGTGGCCATGTGTGAGTTTCCCGGGCGCCGTTTGTTCAGTTGGGCCCTGCTGTTACCCATGGCGATGCCCGCCTACATCATCGCTTACACCTACACCGGCATGCTGGATTTTTCCGGGCCCTTGCAAAGCTGGCTGCGCGACAGTTTCGGTTGGCGTTACGGGGACTACTGGTTCCCGCAGATTCGCTCCCTGGGCGGCGCCATCTGCATGCTGTCGCTGGTGCTCTACCCCTATGTCTACCTGCTGGCGCGCACCGCCTTCGCCGCGCAGTCCACCGCCCTACTGGAGGCCAGTCGCAGCCTGGGGCTGGGTGCCGGCAGAACCTTTTTCAGCGTGGGCCTGCCGATGGCCAGGCCCGCCATCGCCGGCGGTGTCAGCCTGGCGCTGATGGAAACCCTGGCCGACTTCGGCACCGTGGACTATTTCGGCGTCAGCGCCTTCACCACCGGCATTTTCCGTACCTGGTACGGACTGGGGGAGCTCAACACCGCGGCACAACTGTCCTCGTTCCTGTTGCTGTTCGTATTCACCCTGTTCGCAATCGAGCGCAGCTCACGCGGGCGTATGCGCTTCCACCACGCCGCCACCCGCGGCCAGGTAACGCGCATACAACTGCAGGGCTGGCGGCAGATTGTGTGCACGGCTGCGGCCGCCTGCGTGGTACTGGCCGGTTTCGCCTTGCCCGCAACGCAGTTACTGCTGTGGGCTGCCGGCCCCGGCAGCGCGCAGTTCGATGCCGCATTCTTCGCGCTGGCGGGCAACACCTTCATGCTGGCAGCGCTGGCCAGTTGCTGCTGCCTGGGGGTGGCTCTGCTGCTGGCTTACGGCAAACGCCTGCACCCGCACCGCGTGGAGACGGTTGCCGTGCGCACGGCGGCGATGGGCTATGCCGTGCCCGGCACCGTGATCGCAGTAGGCGTGCTGGTGCCGTTTGCCTGGCTGGACAACCAGGTAGACGGCTTCCTGCGGGAACACTTCGGTATTTCCAGCGGGCTGCTGCTCAGTGGTTCGCTGGCGGCACTGGTATTTGCCTACCTGGTGCGCTTTCTCGCGGTGTCGCTGCAATCGGTTGAGGCCGGGCTGGCGCGCATCCGGCCCAGCCTCGACGACTCGGCGCGCTCCCTTGGCGCCAGCCCCGCCTCCGTGCTGCGCCGCGTGCATGTGCCCATGCTGCGCGCCAGCCTGCTCTCGGCGCTGCTGCTGGTGTTCGTCGATGTGCTCAAGGAGCTGCCGGCAACGCTGATCCTGCGCCCCTTCAATTTCAACACCCTGGCGGTGCGCACCTACGAGCTGGCCTCTGATGAGCGCCTGGTCGACGCCGCCGCGCCCGCGCTTGCCATCGTTCTGATCGGCCTGCTACCTGTTATCCTGCTTAACCGCGGCGCCAGAGCCGGGAATGAATGAGATGCCGAGACAACTTGAGCTGCAGTCCGTGTCCGTCAACTATGGCGATGTCGTCGCGGCAAAAGACATATCCTTTGGCCTTGGCGCCGGAGAGATCGGCTGCCTGCTGGGCCCCTCCGGCTGTGGCAAAACCACTTTGTTGCGTGCCATCGCCGGCTTTGAACCGGTGTCCGCAGGCAGCATCAGCCTGCACGGTGAGTTGATCTCGAGCCCCTCACACAATGTCCCGCCGGAGCAGCGGCGCGTGGGCATGGTGTTCCAGGACTTTGCCCTGTTTCCACACCTCAGCATCGAGGACAACGTCGGCTTCGGGCTGCGCACGCTGGCACGCCGGGAGCGGCGCAGGCGCGTCGAGGAACTGCTTGAACTGGTTGGCCTGGGTGACTTCCACGCCCGCTTCCCACATGAGTTGTCGGGCGGACAGCAGCAGCGCGTGGCGCTGGCAAGGGCGCTGGCACCGGAGCCGGAAATCATCCTCCTGGATGAACCCTTCTCCAGCCTGGATAGCGCACTGCGCGAGACACTGGCGGTGGAGGTACGCGCACTGCTGAAGGCGCGCAACGTCACCGCGGTACTGGTCACACACGACCAGCACGAGGCCTTTGCCATGGCCGATTCCATCACCCTGCTCAACGAGGGTGAGATCGTGCAATCGGACTCCGCCTACAACCTGTACCATCACCCCAGGACCCGGTTTGCCGCCGCCTTTATCGGCGATGGCGCCCTGCTCACACTGACCGCCGCGGATGACAAACAGTGGTTGCCCGAAATCGGCCTCAGCCCGGACAGCGAGACCGGGCACCCTGAACCCGGGGCGCTGGTACAGGTACTGGTGCGGCCGGAAGACGTTGTTTATGACCCGCAAAGCCGCGTGCAGCTGACGGTATTGCGGCGTGCATTTCGCGGCGCCGAGTTCCTCTACACGCTGGCCCTGCCGGATGGACAGCAGGTGCAATGCCTGGCCTCAAGCCAGGTCGACGTGGCCACGGGTGAGGCCCTGCCGGTGCGCTTCAACCAGCGTCATATTGTGCTGCTTTAGAACTAGTGTACTTCCGGGTGATCGCGGCTGTAGCCGCTCCTACAGCGGCTTTGCCGGATCCGTAGGAGCGGCTACAGCCGCGAGGGTCTTGGCGCGCGCCTGGGGTTCGCGGCCGTGGCCGCTCCTGCAGGGGCTTTGCCGGATCCGTAGGAGCGGCTACAGCCGCGAGGGTTTTGGCGCGCGCCTGGGTATCGCGGCCGTGGCCGCTCCTACAAGGTGTCGTCAGCGCAGCGCAGCACCACCTTGCCGGCGATCTCCGCGGCGTCGATTTGCCGGTGCACCTCTTGCACCTCCTGCAGTGGCACCACTGCCTGTATCGCGGGCTTGAGTTTGCCCCCGACCAGCATGCCAAACAGGGCGGCGACGTCTTCTTTGAACTCCTCGGGATGTTTCTCCCGGCGTGTCTGGATGTTGTAGAACACCGAGGCGCGGCCATCGGGGATCAGACGCCAACCGGCCATGAGCTTGAAAAAGCCCCACAGCAACGAAGGCACCTTCTCCTCGCCGGTAGTCAACTGCAGCGCCCCGAACGCGATCAGGATGCCACCCCGCGCGACACAGCGGTAAGAGCGCGACCAGTTCTTGCCGCCGATGGTATCGAACACCGCGTCGACACCCCGGCCATTGGTATCCGCGAGAATGCGTTCGACAAAATCCTCCCGCCGATAATCAATAGGCGTGGCACCAAAGCCACGCACCAGTTCATGCTTGGCCGTCGACGCGGTGCCGTACATCTGTAGCCCCATCTCGCGTCCCAGTTCCAGCAGCGCGGTACCCACCGCCCCGCCGGCCGCATGCACCAGGCAGGTGCTGCCGGGCTTGAGCTCCCGTATACGGGTCAGCATCTGGTAGGCGGTGGTATAAGACAGGATCATCGCCACTGCCTCAGCCGGATCCAGGCCGTCCGGTGCCGGCACCACACGCTCTGCATCAACACAGAGATACTGGGTGTAGCCGCCAATTACCGGCATATCGGCCACGTACTGCCCCACCGCCAGGCCCTTCACGTTGGACCCGAGCTTGTCCACCACGCCGAACCAGTCATAGCCCGGGGTAAACGGCGGTTTTTCCTTCACCCCCACGTACTGCCCCTGACGGATAATCGTATCGGTAAACCCGGTGCCGGCGGTGAGCACCTTTACTCGCACCTCGCCTGCCGCCGGCTCTGGCAGCTGCTCTACTGTTTCCAGTTGCAACTGCTCCGGTCCGCCAAATGCTTTCAGATTCACTCTGTTATAGCTCACACGCCTGCTCCCTAATCATTTTAGCCATGCACCTTATCGCGCAAAGCCTGGGTCGTCACCCGGTCCAGCCACAAAACCACCGCGCAGTTAAAGAAGTCAATCCGGCGACATGGCGATGCCGCCATCTCCTCCATGATTACCAAATGCAGCTCGCCATCAGCGGTGGTGAACAAAACCCGGCACTATTGCCCGGGCCACCCTGTCACTTGGGTGACAAGGAGGTTCAAGGCGTTGCAGATATATTCCATGTGTAAGGCAGAGTTACCAATAATCACTTAACAGGAATAACCGCATGAATACCAAACACAGAATCATGGCCGCAGCTGTTTGCGCAGCTACCACAAGTCTGCCAGTAGTCGCCGAATCGATGCTGGAAGAGGTTATCGTCACCGCGCAGAAGCGCGAAACAGGTTTGCAGGACACCTCCATCGCCATCACCGCACTCAGCGGAGACGCCCTGGACGATCTCAACATTACCAGCGCAGGCGACTACGAGGCCCTGGTACCTTCGCTGTCCGTGCGCGAAGAGCCGTCGAGGCTGTTTCTGCGCGGTATAGGTCGCGTTACCAACACACTGGGCACCGAACCGGGCATTGGCCTGTACCGGGATGGGATCTACTCTTCCGAGCTAAACGAGCTGAATCGCAGCACATCGCTCACCACGGAGCGCATAGAAGTACTACGTGGACCTCAGGGTACCCTGTTCGGTCGCAATACCAGCGGCGGCGCCATCAATATCATTTCCAAGCGACCCACGGAGAACTTTGAACACCAGGTACGCGGCACTATCGGGAATTACGATCGACTCGACTGGGGCGTGTCTTCATCCGGGCCAATTACCGATGCGCTGGGGTATCGCGTCTACGCCAAGCAGCAGACTCGCGACGGCTATATCGAAAATATCAGTGGCAAGGACATCTGGGACCAGGACAACCGCAGCTGGGGAGCGCAACTCAGCTGGGATGTCAGCGACACATTCAATATCTGGTTCAGCTATGCCAGCGATGAAACCGACGACTACCGCAATGGGCTGCTCGCAAATGGCACACTGATCACGCCCTATATCACTGATCAAGTCACCCAGGACGGGTTCTTCCTGAGCGAGCAGTTCGGTTGGGACAAGGAAAACCCAACACTGAAGGATCCTTACAAGGTAGATTACAACGATGCTTTACGCACCCGCGACTACCGCAGCAACAAGTATGCAACCCACCTGACCTGGGACCTCTCTTCGGTCACACTGAAGTACATTGGGAGTTACAGCGAAAACGACTGGGAGGCGGAAAACGGTGACTTCGGCTTTACCTCCAATCCCGATGTCCGCGGCCTGGAGTATTCCGGCCAGTTCCAGGATAGCCAGAGCCACGAAATTCAACTGTTGTCCGCAAGTGACGGCGCACTGCAATGGGTGGTCGGCTTCTACTACTACGAAAGCGACAAAGATCAGCCTTACATCGCCTCCACGCCAACAGCCGACCCGCTTGAGTACGCCATCCTGGTTGCGGACGCCACCAACCCTGCCGCGGAACTGTTCTTTAATCCGGGCAGGCGACAGGTGGACCAGTTTACCAGCCTCGAGACAGAGTCAAAGGCGGTCTACGCTGACGGGAACTACTCCTTCAATCCCGAGTGGAAGCTGACACTGGGCGTGCGATACACCGAGGATGAAAAGGACGGCTACGAGGCGCAGACCATTATTGCCGACCCCCGCGTCGCGTTCGTCGCACCGGGCGTCTCTGCCTACGATGCTTTGAAACCATTGTGGAACGCCTACGGTTTCCCCGAGAATTGCTGCGGCTTCCTGGATCGCGAGCAGGAAACATTTAACCGTCGTCTCAAGGATGACTGGAGCAATGTATCCGGACGCATGGTGCTCGATTACACGCCAAACGACGACATACTGTTGTATGCCAGCATCGCCAACGGTTACAAGGCGGGAGGATTCAATCTCGGACCGGTACAACCCGACGGCAGTTTTGACGAGGAAACCGTCCTCTCGTACGAGTTGGGATTCAAGGGCACATTCGCCGATGTCTTGCGCGTGAATGCTGCAGCGTTCTTCTACACCTACGATGACATGCAGGTGCAGACCAATACCATCATCAACGGCTTGCTGGTGGAGCAACTGGTGAATGCCGGTGAATCAGAGGTCAAGGGACTTGAGATTGAGGCGACCTGGCTGGCCACTGAGAATCTGACACTGATGGCAAACTACAGCTACCTGGACGGTGAATACACCGAATTTGATGGCCAGATTGATACCATTTCCGGCGATGGCCCGGGTGATGAGCAGGACTTGTCTGGCAACCCGCTGACACAGGCACCCAAGAACAAGGTCTACCTCAACGCGGCCTATGCAATTCCGACACAGTCAATCGGTGAGTTCGTCCTTTCCGGCGCATACTCCTGGGTCGATGAGCGCCAGTACGATGCCTTCAATACCGATGCTACATTGGGCGACAGCTACTACCGCGTTGACGCCATGGCTACCTGGTTCAGCCCTTCACAGGACCTGCGCGTCATTCTGGCGGGACGTAACCTGACGGAGGAAGAAACCTACATGAGCCTGGAGCGTCTCAACTCTGCAGGCGCTGTGGTCGGTTTCCCCAACGCACCGCGGACCTATAGCCTGGAGGTTCAATACAGCTTCTAGTCGCCAGGGCGAAGGGGATCAGGGTGCAGTTTTGGCCCCGATCCCCTCCATGATGTGCCGATGACGGGAGGCATTCATGGGATAGCGGTTGGAAATCAGTACCGTGGCTATAAAGAGCGTCAACATCATGGGCCCGGAGAAAATCGCCAGGTGCATTACAGCTTCAGGCGGGACGGTTTCTGGTGTCGCCTCACGTGGAAAGCGAATGACGTCAAGACCAATGCCCGCAAAGAAGCTGCCAAGACCATAGCTCGCCTTGGCGGCGAAGGAGCGCGCAGCAAAAAACAGGCCTTCTTCACGCCTGCCACTCTCCAACTCGTGCTCGTCGATACTGTCGGAGAGCATCGAGTCCAGCAGAATGATATAGCCAATGAAGAACACCTGGGATATCCCGTTCAAGCAGAAAATCAGCGCAAATTTGGTCGAGGCGCTCATCATCGGCAGGAGCCCACCGAAATACAGTATCTGCGGCGAAAATGCGAATACCCCCCCCAGAATGACGCAAGTGGCCAGTGCTCTTTTCTTGTCATATCGGCGTGACAGGTACTGCGCAACGGGCGAAGCAAACACAATACCGACCAACACAGAACTTGCCAGCCCGGCGAGGTGGCCAGGTTGGAACTCGAACACGTAGGTCGCGACATAGATCAGCAGGGTCTGGGTAATACCCGCCAGCGTACTGAATACAAGAACCGACAGGAACAGTATCCTGAATGAGTGAAGCCTTAGCGTGCGAAATACTTCGACAAACGCCCATAGGGCTGAGCCATCGCCAGGACGGCTCACCGGCCTGGTAAGGTACGGGATCGCCTTCCGAGTGCCGAAGGTCGAGACCAGCATTGCCAGAGTACCGGTCAAGGCGCAGAAAACACCAAAATGAGGATAACTCTCCCGATTGAGCATGCCGTTGCTGTATGCATCAGAAGGCGGGAAAAACACGGCAAAGCCGATGACGCTGGTCATGAGAATACCGGCGTAAGTGAAAAACACACGGTAGCCAATCAGCGACGTTCGCCCGTGATAATCCGTCACCAATTCCGCGCCAAGAGACAAATGAGGCACAAAAAACAGTGTCAGCGTGAGACGAACAGCGACCGCCCCACCGAGCATCCAGCAAAACAGTCCCATTTGAGAGAGTCCCTCAGGCGGGCTGAACAAGAGCACCATCGCCAGGCCAAATGGAATGGCACCTGCAAGCATGAACGGGTGCCGGCGGCCCCAGCGCGACCGGAAGCGGTCGGAAAGTTGCCCCACCATCGGGTCCGTTATTGCATCGACAACCAATGCCAGCAACGCTGCCATGCCCGCCAGGCTGCCGGGCAGGCCCAAAACCTGGTTGTAGTAGAAAAATAGAAAGGTGGTAAACGCAGACTGCTTTATGCCATCTGATAGCTGACCCACACCGTAGCTGAGCTTCCTGCCAAAACCGAGCTCAGTCATTGGTGGGAACGGTTGTGGCGGCGTGCTGATGGTTGACGCTGGTGCCCCCGTCAACCGGGATGACAGCGCCGTGCGTATAGGCACCCGCTCTTGAAGCCAGGTATACGGCAATACCCGCCATCTCTTCCGGCTCCCCTACCCTGCCGAGCAGACTGTTACCCTCAATCCGTTCGCGGGCAGACTCGAATACGTGAGCTGTCATACGGCTGGAAAAAAAGCCCGGTGCAACAGCGTTTACCGTGATCTGCCGCTGCCCGAGTTCGACCGCGAGGTGTCGTGTAAGATGGTGCACCGCTGCCTTGCTGGCAGTATAGGCATAGTTGCCGACACCGTGCACTGTAGGGATATGTAGCCCTTCCATAGAGCCGATATTGATGACCCTTGCGGGATCGCGATCAGTCGCCGCTCTCTCCAGCAATGGTGTCAGATCCCGTGTAAAGCAGAACATCGCCCCGACGTTGGTCTGCATCACCTTGTCGAAGGCACTTTGCGGGTAACTTTCGTATACATCACCCCAGGCGGTACCCGCATTGTTTACCAGGATGTTTAAACAGGCCTCTCGCTCGCCCAACCTGGCGAGAATTGACTTGCGGCCTATCTCACTCGTTACATCCCCGGGCAAGGCAACACAGTGGCCATAGGCACTGAGTGACTCCGCTGCCTCCTCACATGAGCCAGCATTGCGAGCGGTAATGTAGACCCTGGCCCCGGCCTGCAATAAGCCCTGGGCAATCATATAGCCTATGCCCCGCGAGCCGCCGGTGACCAGGGCCACCTTGCCAGTTAGCGAAAACAGGTAAGCGATATCCAGACTCTTTTCAGACATGGTGAAAACCTCCTGTCCTGGCGAATTCTGTCCCCAGATAATCCTTGACGCGTGCGGCAGCCACGTCACTGAATCTGGCGCCTGCTACTTCTCGCGAGAGCATCCGGCTGAATGCCTCGAACCCCATCGACGATAAAATCTCGAACGGGCCACTGTTAAGATAAGTACCTGCTTGCCAGGCCTGATCGACTTGTTCTGCATCCGCCACGCCTGCGGCTGCGATCAAAACAGCATTGCCGATCAGGGCGACCTCCAGCGCTGCCGCCAGATCTTCCAGCCCCCTCGCTTCGGAGAGAAACTCGGGGCGCTGGTAAGCAGGCTCCGGATAACGGTAAAAACCCCGACCGCTCTTCATGCCCAGATGGCCTTGCTTCATATAAGAACCAAGAAAATCCAGCGCCTGTTCTCGCAACGCGGGCAGGTAGTGGCTGCGCTCTTGCTGCTCCCAGGTATCGTGAATAAGGTTTATACCGAACAAATCGATCATGCCGAATGGCCCCATAACGGCACTGCGCGAGGTCATCCAGGCGCGGTCCACGTCTTCGACGGTCGCGCCCCCATCGAGCACCAGCGATTGAGCCACGCTCAGCACCGGGCCCAGCATGGCATTGAGCACGTAACCCGGATACTCCTTTTTCAACACCAGCGGCACGCCGCTGATACTGAGTACATAGCGCCTCAACAGTTCCACGCAGGCCGCGTCCGTGCGCGGACCGGGCACAATATCCACCAGCGGTGACCCGAGGTGTGAGTGTAGTGCTGCGAAACGCTCACCGTGCTGCAGCACGTCTTCAATCTGCGATACCTGCAAAATAGAAGAATTCGTCGTGATGAGCGTACGCGGCGAACACATGCTATCGAGTTTTGCGTGCACATCCCGCTTTATATCGAGTCGCTCAAACACTGATTCACTGACAAGGTCTGCATCGGCTACGGCCTGGGCCAGGTCCGGTTGGATCGTCACACGCGCGAGCGCCGCCGGGATCGCATCCTGCCCACAGTAACCACCGCCGACCAGCATTGCCGCAAACTCTTGATGGCGCTGGCCAACCCCTGCCAGTGTTTCGGGGTTCACATCCTGCAAGACCACGTCGTAACCCGAGATAGCTGCCGCGAGAGAGTTGTAACAACCCATGGTGCCGGCGCCTACATAGCAGACGGTATTGATCCCCGGTACGGTCATCAGTTGATCACCCGCGGCAATCTCTCAGCCACGACCAGATTGGTGCTGCCTTTTACCACCACAGCAGGTCGCCATTCCAGCACGGGGAGATCAGCCAGTGCATTAATTATGTGAAACTGCGTCGGATTCTGCTCCCAGGAAAGGTGTTGCCAGCGCGCCTCACCCTCACCTACCCAGGCATCGGTGATCCGATTCTCCGAGGGGAAGGTTGTGTACTCGTTAATGCTCTCGCCAAAACCGCCCACGCCGGGATAAAGCCGCCAGGCCATGGGATTGTCACGACCCAGCCTTGCGGCCGCATCGGCAGCAATTTCATCTTCGCTGGGGTCTCGCAAATTGCTGACGTCAAGATCAAGGAACTTGTGCCCAAAATGACTGGCGCTGGTGTGCCAATCACCGTGCAGGACCGTGTGATCCTGGATGTCAGCGTAGACTTTGGGTATGCCCTGTAGTTCACGCCCAGTGAGTATGGGATCCGTCAGGTTTTCCCACATGACCAGTGCATAGTCGCCGGAAAGTGTCTCTTGCTCGCCAATGAAATCAGCAGCTGCGCTGACCGCAACAAGGTTGTAGCCGTTACCAGCCAACCAATCGACCTGGCGATTGCACGCATAAGTGATGGTGACCACTGCCTCCTCAGCCACACGAAACGGTGACGGCAGATAGCGCCCCAACTGCTCACGGTCAGTCACGAAGGAGACCACCATACTGGTGACATCCCTGTACCACCCTGATGCTTTTGTCGAAAAAGGTCGTGGGCCAAAATGCGCAGGCATCATGTAGCTCGCCCTGGGGTCAAGTTCAAACATTGCGCTCACCGCTGTCTGTTTATCGGTTAAGCCAGCAAACACTCGCCGCCAGGCGATTGGGCTGACTATCGATGAAGAGACTAGCAGTCGAAATGAAAACCCACCTGTCACCAAGGTGACTGCCTACTCAAACAGGCTTATTTCCCCCTCCAGGTTTTCGATACTGGGAATCAGTAGATATTCATCGCGGGTAATTACAATGCCGCGCTCGCTCCATTCGCGAAATACCTTGTTGACTCTTTGACGGGACCCGAGTGAGAGTCGGGCAAACTCACTCTGGCTAATCTTGATGTCCAGCAGCAACCCCTCCGCCGTGTCTTTACCATGATCGCGGGCAAAGTCGAGCAGGCGCCCCGCCACCCTGGACCGCAGCGGGTAGAAAAGAATGCCTGCCATCAGGACATGCAAGCCACGCAACATCTCCTGGTTGTGGTAAAACAGGTTGCGATACATCACTGGGTGTTCATCACCGACCGCCAGCACAACCTCACGTGGCAACACCAGCAAGCGCGAGGACTCAATTACACGAGCGTCGATCACGCGCTGCTGATCACCCATCAGGGCCGGCAAACCCAACCATGTACCCTGCTCGTGGTCTACCAGCGCAAATTCCTGGCCATTCGGGCTGGAAATCGAAACCCTCACTCGCCCCGACAAGAGACAGCAGATCTCTCGAGTGGGCAAGCCCTGCTCGTAGATATAGCTGAGAACCGGCAATTCCCGAATTACCGCGGCCGCCGCCAACTGGTCCAGGGCGGACCCTGGCAGGCCCTGGAACCAGGATCCACTTTCGATAACTTGCCTGGGATTGATATCTTGCATGTACTAAGCCTATGTAACTTTTATCGAAAATCAAACGGCGACTGGTAACGCAGGTAGAACCGCCATGCAGCCTGGGCGAGCGCAGCGGCGACTTGCGCAAGCTGCACAGTAACCACGCTCACTTCGCGGACGACGACTCACAAACGGGCGACATCGGTTCGCTGCGCTCTGCCCACAACCCGTTGGCGCGGCTCCATCGATACAGCACCAGGGGCTCGGGGCTGCTGTGATCCACGATTTCATAGACCCGCCCGCTAACCGCGTCCCATTCAAAACGGCAGTTGAAATGTGCACTGTAGGTCCGGTACTGCACATGCACCACATGGCGCCCTGGGGGCAGGTGCAGACGGTAGGGATCTTCAGGTGCCTCGCCATCGAGTTGAAGAATGCGTTGCGAACTCAGCAGCAATGCGCGGTCACTGTCGGAACGGGCAAGATGGGGCTGCACACAGCCCTGCAACAAGGTCAGCGCAAGCAACAGCAGGTACCTGGCAACATGCACGCGCATCAGAAGGTAATCCCCACTGAGAAGCCGTCCACGCCATCGCCGAACAGGTAACCGACCTTGAACCCCACAAAGCGCATACCGAACCAGTTCAATGGCCGGATATTGATTTCGTAATCGATGCCGACACCGAGCTCGTGATAGGCGTTGAATCCCAGGGCACGCTCATCCAGATCGAAAAATTCGGTATGAATGGCATAGGCATTCCAGCGCCAGGGCTTGCCCCGGGTAGACTGCGGCAAGGCGTCACTGTAACGGAAGCGGAGCAACAGGGTGTTGTTCCAACCCCAGGTTTCCAGCCCTGCGTCCGAGGCATTGAAGGTGTCTGTATAGGCGAGGTTATAGTGGCCCTTGATTTCCACGCGGCGGGTTCCCTGCCAGCGATCGTATTCTGCCACCAGGCTCGCGGTAGTCGTCAATGCGTCAACGCTACTGTCGCGATAGATCTCGGGCAAGTTGATCTCATCCGGCCCCTGGATACGGGTATTCGTCTCCAGTCGAGAGCCTGCAACAGAAAGGTACGGTCGCACAGTGAGGTGTTGGCTGACCGGCAGATTGAAACCGGCGCTTCCCCGCAGCGAGATGATACTGCGCTCGACGTTCAGCCTGAGCCGGCGCCCACCTACACCGAGTGCCTCCAGTTCGTCATCCAGTGCGCCATAGGCAAGCGCGCCACCCCAGTAAAAATCGGCGACCGTGTCCTTGAGCGTGTAGTCTCCCGCGACCTCCAGGCCACCACGCAGCAGATCCGATTCGCGGTTGCGCTGGTCAACCCGAAGGGTGGCACCGCCCAGTCCGGGCCCGGTGGTAACGTTGACGAAGGCAATCATTGACTCGCGAATATTCTCCGCCGTGATCACCTGGAGATCGTCAGTATCCACTTCCAGCGCCAGCACTTTGCAGGACAACAGACAGACCAGCACCGACAGATAGCGGCGCAGCAGCACGTTACTCCGTTGCGTTCCAGGCTTCATTCCCAGCGTAATGCCGTGGGTCCTGTTGGCTGATAACGTGACCGCGACAGGCATTCAGCACCGGAGGGCCGGGCGACCTGCCAAAGCCTAGCCTGAGACATCAATCCGACCGCCATTTTCAAACGGTTGCGTCAGCACGGCAAAAACGTTGTTGGCAACAATGCCCGGATCGACCAACGCATTGTGCGCCTTGAAATCCCTGAACATGTTTACCTGACTCAACTCTGCCGCACTGGATTCCCGAATATCCGCCTGCATCCCGGTATCCATGATGCCCGGATTCAGGTTGGCGCACTCAATGGGAAACGGCAACCGCGCCTGTTCCAGCGCCATCGACCTGATGAAGTGTTCAACACCCGCCTTGGTTGCGCAGTACAGGCTGGAACCATCCATCGCAGACACCGCCAGGCCCGAGGAGACAAACCCGGCGACTTTCCGGCATTCCACCCCCTGGAAATGCCTTTGCAGGCAGCCCAGTATGGAAATGGGCAGGGTGAAGTTGATATCCATATGCCGCCACCAGGCCTCAGGTTCACTGCCGGACAAGGGCCCCAGCGGATCAACCACGGCAGCATTGAGAATCAGGTGCACTTCATCCCACGACCGGGTTTTCTGTTCTGCAAACACCTCGTCAATGGCGCCGATGGCGGCTTCGCGCGAGCCGAGATCCACCGCAACATGGCCTTCACCCTCGCCGCTGCGCGAGAACTCGATCACCTGGAAATTTTCATTCAGGTATTTTTTCAGCAGGGCCGCGCCCAGGCCACGACTTCCCCCAACCAGTAAACACAGTTTCTGCATGATCATTCTCCAACAGCTGCCAGTGGGTGAGAATACAGGCAGCCTGATCCGCGAATAAACACTTTTCTGCGCTCAAGACACAGCCCAACGCCCGCGGCAGAACGCTTCGAGCCAACATCAAAACTGGTGAGTCTATGCCGACAGGCTTTGCCCTTAAGTCACTACCTGACGGGCATATCCAGGTAAGTGTCCGGCATCGGCTCATTGCGCAGCGTGTAATGCCACCACTCCTGGGCATAATTTTGAAAGCCGTGCCGCTCCATTAGATCTCGCAGCAGGAGACGATTAAGCCTCGCCGCTGCCGATACCGCCGGGCTCTCAGTCCAGGAAAGTGGATCAAAATAATCCCAGGGTGTACCCATATCCACAAGTTCGCCGTCGGCGCGGGCGAGCGTCAGGTCAATAGTGCTGCCTCGAGAGTGGCCGGATTTCTCAGCGATATAGCCCTCCGGCACCAGCGCGGATTTTGCCACGTTGGGATAATATTCCGCCCGGCTCGCCGCGTCGTCTGGCAGAGTTGTCCAGCGCATAAAATGATCCACTGCGCGCTGCGGACGGTAACAGTCAAACACCACAAGGCGCAGGCCCAGCTCACTGGCATCCTGCGCGACGCGGGCCAGCGCCGCTGCGGCAGGCTCAGTCAGCAGGCAACGCGGCGCATCGTAACCGTCTACGCGGGTGCCGGTGAAGTTGTCATGACTGGCGTAGCGAATACGCACATCCAGTCCGGGCAAGGTGATGCCCACATCTATGAGTGGGGACTGCTCTACGCCATTAGTCGCGAGGGCGACAGCAAGCAACAGCAGGGGCAAACGTGAAGTCATGGCGTTCATCTGGTTTACTGTATCGTGAGTCACGGGCTTTCACAAAATCGGTGGACAAAATGCAAATGAATCGCAGGCAACTGATCCAGTGGGCAGGTGCTACAGCTGCCCTCGCCTCTCTACCCGCTACCACTTTTGCCGCACAGGATCACCTCAAACCAGCACGCCTGCGTGCGGGCGATGCGGTCGCCCTGGTGGCCCCGGCCACGGTCAACTATGATCGCTTGCGCGTGCAGCTTGCGGTGGAAACACTGGAGGCGATGGGATTACAAGTCGATGTTGGCAAGCACGTGCTGGATCGATTCGGCTACCTCGCCGGGACGGATGCCGACAGGGCTGCGGACCTGAACCGTGCATTTGCCGACCCCGATATCAAAGCCATCTTTCCCCTAACCGGAGGCTGGGGCGCGAGCCGCTTGCTGCCCCTGCTCGATTACCGCAGTATCGCCCGCAACCCCAAAATCCTGCTGGGATACTCGGACATCACCAGTCTGCTCAACGGTATCCACGCCCGCACCGGCCTGGTCACCTTCCACGGCCCGAATGCCTGGTCGGAGTGGAACGAGTTTAGCTACCGCTCAATGCATCAACTGCTGTTTGAGGCCGAGCCACTCGCCTACAACAACCCGCAGGACAGGGGCGTTGACCTGGTCGCCAAGGACAATCGCACCCGCACCATCAACGGCGGCCTGGCCAGTGGAAAATTGATCGGGGGCAACCTCACCCTCGTCGCAGCGCTGCTGGGAACACCCTACCTGCCCGCCTTTGACGGCCGCATCCTGTTTCTTGAGGACGTGGGCGAGGCCATCTACCGCGTCGACAGAATGCTCACGCAACTGGCGCTGGCGGGCCAGCTTCAGCGGCTGGCAGGTATCGTTTTCGGACAGTTCACCGGTGTGGCTCCGCAACCCGGGTTGGGCAATTTCTCACTGATGGATATCCTGCGCCAGCACTGTGAGCCGCTGGGTGTACCTTGCTACTACGGCGCCATGTTCGGCCACGTGAACCACAACAGCACCCTGCCCGTGGGCATCTCGGCCACGATGGACGCCACTGCCGGCACCCTGGTTCTCAATGAGCCCGCCGTGACCTGAACAACCTATCGCCATACGCGATAGTTTTTAACTTTACCTAACATAGATGGGGCAGTAGTTTGCCAAAGCTACAACCACTGTTCTGCTTGGGGTCTCACCGCTATGTTCCAGAAAAGGAAGATTTGTCTCGCCGTTACTACTGCCGTCCTGCTGCCTACGCCGGTTTTGGTCAATGCCCAGGAGGGCGCGCTTGAGGAGGTGATCGTCACCGCCAGCCGCCGCGCCGAAAGCGTGCAGGACATCCCTTTTAACGTGTCGGCATTGTCCCAGGAAGACCTGATCGAGGCCGGCATCACCCGACCTGAAGACCTGGCCAAGCGCATTGCCGGCGTCAGTGTGATCGATGGCGGCGCCCGTTTCCGCAATTCCCTGAGCATCCGTGGTATCGGCGCCCCGGGCGCGAGTTCCAGCGACTTCTTCACCACCGAGGCCACCTCCTACTACGTCGGTGAGACCCCGATGGAGAATCTCAACCTGCGGATCAAGGATGTTGAGCGCATGGAAGTACTGCGCGGTCCGCAGGGCACGCTCTATGGCGGCGGCGCCATGGGCGGCACCGTACGCTACATACTCAATCGCCCGGATCCCGACGCTTTTGGGGCAAAAGTGGCCACCAATCTCTACGACATCGACGGCGCCGACAGTGTCAGCAGCGACACTGAATTCATGCTGAACATCCCTATAGGCGACAATTTTGCCTTGAGAGCCGTCGGCAACTACCTGGACCAGAAAGGCTTTATCGACTACGTCACCTTCCCGGACAAGCTTGCCTCGGGCGCCCTGCCGGAGATCAGCGAAGATAACTACAACACCGAAGAAACCTGGATGGGCCGCGTTGCCGCCCGCTGGCTGATCAATGACAGCTGGGATGCGGAACTCGCCTACATTGCCCAGGATCAGGAAAGTTATGGCCGCCAGGCCTTTTCGGGGCCGTCAACGGATGTATTTGGCGACCCTATTGAATCCGATTTTGTCGATGAGGACACACACACCGGTTTCAACGACGAATCCTCGCAACGCGATATCAAGCTGGTGAGCTTCGACCTGCGTGGTTCACTGGATTTCGCCGACCTCACTTTCCACGCCTCCCACTATGAAGACGACTACGACACCGAGGGTGACGTCACGCGTTTCCTTGAAGGCCTCTATGTCGGCTTCTACCCTGAATTCGATGATTTCAACGCCTGGAATGAGAACGAAATCACCACCGAGACAGACACCGTAGAGCTGCGCCTGCAGTCGACCGGCGAGACCTTCGACTGGGTCGTGGGTACGTTCTATACCCAGCAGGACCGCGAATGGAACCTGCTGGAGTACACCCCCGGCCTGAACGAATTCTTCTGGGGTGAAGGCACCAGTGTGCCGCCAAACGATTTCAACCTGGAATCAGAGGGTGACTATTCGCAGCTGGCCTTCTACGCCGAGGGCACATGGCACGCCACCGACAACCTCGATGTCACCCTCGGCATACGCCATTTCGACATGGAAGACGAAATCGATATGTTTATCTGGTACCCGATTTATGAGGGCCTGGATGACTTCGACGACCGCAGTGACCCCTGCCTGACAGACCCGGATTCCATCTGTTTCTCCGACAGTTCGAAGGGCGACTTTGACGACCAGTTCTACAAGCTCAACCTCTCCTATACCTTCTCCGACGACGTGCTGACCTACTTCACCTATTCGGAAGGTTTCCGCCGCGGCGGCGCGAACGCCGCTTCAGGCGGCCAGGCCAGCGACTCCGAAGCAGTTGAAAAGCTGTTTGAGGAAGCGCGTTTCTACCAGCCCGACAGCCTGAATAACTACGAAATCGGTGTGAAATCGACCCTGATGGATGGCCGCATGACCCTCAACGGCGCGGTCTACTACATTGAGTGGGAAGACATGCAGATCATCGTCGGCAGTGTCGACGACGATCAGGGTAACTCCATTTCCCTGCCGATTGACCAGCGCGTCAATGCCGGCGATGCAGAGAGCATCGGCGCTGAAGTGGAACTGTCGGCCATGTTGGGTGAAACCCTGCGTCTCGATGCCTCCGCCTCGTACAACAAAATTGAGGCCGATGGCGACAACGCTTACTTCGAAGACGGCGAAGCCATCTACGGCAAGCCCGAGTGGCAGGCCAGCCTGGCGCTGAATGGCGATTACCAGTTGAACAACGGGCTGCAGTGGGGCTGGTATGCCGCCGTGGCCTATCGCGACGATGTCGCTACCGGTAACGACTTCCTGTCTGAGCTCTCCAGCTATACCCTGTTGGACGCAGCACTGTCCCTCTATGGCAGCAACTGGACCGCTTCGCTGTATGGTGACAATTTGACTGATGAAGACTACGAGACTTCGGTCTCATCGGCCGAGTTCCGCAATCGCATCTACACCGGCAGGCCCCGTACGCTGGGAATTCGACTGTCCTACGATTTCTAGAAAGCGGAGTACAGCAAGTTTTCTTGCGGCCGCAACTGCGGCCCTTTTTTTGCCTCTCAGATTTCCACGCCTGCGGCGACCAGCACATCCCGCATCGGCTGCAACTGCTGTTCGTAACAACGCCACTTCTGCACCGAGCTGGTATACACCGGCTGGCGCACCTGCGCAGTGCTGGCTGTGCCCACCGCCTGTTTGAGGCGATGGTACTGCAGGCAATCCTCCTGCCAGTCCAGCTCGAGAAAATCCATTACCCGGCGCGCCTCGTTCTCGGTATCCGACACCAGCTGTTCATAGGACACCCGACAGATACGCCCGGGGAAACAGCTTTCCCAGTGCGCCATCAGGTCACGATACAGCAGGTAATAGCCAGCCATTTCCTCCTGGGTATAGGAGTAGGGGCAGGCATTGCGCCCAAACAATTGCTTGT
This sequence comes from Pseudohalioglobus sediminis, assembly GCF_008370495.1. Classification (GTDB taxonomy): domain Bacteria; phylum Pseudomonadota; class Gammaproteobacteria; order Pseudomonadales; family Halieaceae; genus Halioglobus. The sequence goes on from NZ_VTUX01000001.1 coordinate 594,378, forward strand.
AATTGGAATAGCAGGTGTCCATGGGGTGGCGCGTCATGTGCAGTATTTTCGCCTGCGGCAGTGCCAGTGCGATCGCGCCGAGATAGAGAAAATTGTTGGGCATCTTGTCGATAAAACGCATCGAGTGGCCTGTGCGCGGTCGTGTACTGGCGACGTAGTCGTCACCGAGCCGCGCAAAATCCAGCTGCGCACCGCATGCCATGGTCGCCAGCGGGGTCACCCGCTCAAGCTGCGACCGTGCCTGGGCTACCCACGCGGCAAAAAAGTTCTGCAGTTCTCCCGCCGCGAACACCTCGGTGTGGGCCCCGACAATCTGCTCGAGTAAAGTCGTACCGGTGCGCGGCATACCGAGGATGAAAATGGGTTCACCGTTATCCGATGCCGCGGTTTCCCGCTGGCAGAAGGCCGGACTGAAGGTGTCCTGTAAGGTAGTGAACAGCCGGCGATCCTGCTCCAGGTCGTACTTGAGCCGGCGGCGCTTGTTGGCCATACCGGCCTGCAGGTACTCGAAGCTCTGCGCATACTCACCGAGGTCTTCCAGCTCCTTGGCCAGGGCCAGATTCAGGTGCAAGCCGCCGTCGGGGTGAGACGCATAACGCTGCAGTTGCGCTCGCAACAAGGCGATATTGTTGTCTGCGGCTGTCTGCTTTTTCATCTGTGACAGCGACCAATAACTGAGAAACCGGGTCGGCTCCAGACGCAGGGCCTCGCGGTAAACGGCCTCGGACTCAGCGATTTCGTGGCAGAAATTCAACATACCTGCGAGGTTGAAAAGGTTGCGCGCACTGTCCGGTCGCAGCTCGCGAACCCGGCGAAACATCCGCACCGCCTCCTGGTACTCATGTAATTGCCCGTAGACGACACCGATGGCGTCCCATACCTCGGCATTGTCCGACGCAAGAGTCTCCGCTTGCCTGGCCGTTTCCAGCGCGTCACGATGGCGGCCCTGGCCGATAAGACAGCGGCCCAGCAGCGAGAGACTTTCCGCATGCTGTGCATCGATCGCCAGAGCCTTCCGCAATGGGGTTTCAGCCTGTTGCGGTTTGCGCAGCCGCATAAGGCAGTAGCCCTCCCAGTAGTGAGCTGCCGGATTGCCTGGCTCTGCTGCAGCGTACTTGCGTGCAGATAACAGGGCCGCGTCAAACTGCTTGAGCTTGACTCGTTGCTGCAATTGCCGCAGGTGACGCTCAGCAGACCCCGTCATGATCAGCGACTGCGTTTTTCCAGGTAGGCATAGGCCAGCTCCACCAGGGCCGCGACACCGGTACGCATCGCGGCATCATCAATAACAAAGCGCGGTGAGTGATTGGCTGGGACCTTGTCCAGACCCGGCGGCGCGATACCCAGGTAGAAGTAGAAACCGGGGATACGCTCGGCGAAGAAACTGAAATCTTCGGCACCAGTCACGGGCGGATAGGTATAGACGCGGTCTTCACCAAAGCGCTGTTTGAGTACCGCCACCATCTCCGCAGTGAGCGCGTCGTCGTTAACCGTGACAGGGTAGCCCTCCTCCGTGTCGATATGCACTTCCGCCTCGGCACCGGCCGAGGACGCTATCGCACTGACGGTGCGACGGATGTGCTGGTGAATTTGCGTGCGTACCTCCGGGTCCAGGGTGCGAATGGTGCCGCGCATAACCACTTCGTCGGGGATCACGTTGCCCCGGTTGCCACCGTGAATGGAACCGATGGTAATGACCGCCGGCGAGGTCACCAGGTCAGTCTGTCGACTGACCACGGTTTGCAGGCCCATGACGATCTGCGCCGCGGCGACGATGGGATCAACACCCAGCCAGGGGCTGGCGCCGTGCACGCCCTCGCCCCTGACCGTTATGGTCAGTGGGTCAGAGCTGGCCAGGGCCGCGCCTGGCGTATAGGTAATGTGCCCCGACGGGTCAGGCGCCACGTGCAAACCGATGATCGCCTCCGGCGCGGGGTTTTCCAGCACGCCCTCCTGCACCATCTGGTAGGCGCCGCCAGTCTCTCCCGGGGGCACGCCCTCTTCCGCCGGCTGGAAAATCAACACCACTGTACCCGGTAGTTCATCGCGCAACTCAGCAAACAGCGTCGCAGCGCCCATCAGCATGGCGACATGGGCGTCGTGACCGCAGGCATGCATCACCCCCACGGTCTCACCCGCCCACTGCGCCGTTGCGGTGGAGGCATAGGGCAGGCCGGTCTTCTCGGTCACCGGCAAGGCATCCATATCGGCGCGCAGCGCAATCACGGGGCCGGATTTTCCGCCCCGCAGCACGCCCACAACACCGGTGTGGGCCACACCCGTGCGCACTTCGTAGCCGAGAGTCTTGAGGTGCTCCGCGACAATGCCAGCAGTGCGAAACTCTCGGTTACCCAACTCGGGATGCCGGTGAAAGTCATGGCGCCAGTCAATGACCTGTTGCTCGATCGCCAGCGCCCGTTCTGCGATCTGTGGCGACGGGTCTGCACTGACCGTACCAACAAAAAGCGCCAGGCAAAGCAGCAGTATCATCTTGTTCAAAGCGTAGCTCCCATAACGGCAAAACCCAGCGCCGCCGCCGCGCCGGCCAGCAAGGCGTAAGGCAGTTGCGTGCGGACATGTTCAATGTGATCGGTCCCCGTCGCCATCGACGAAATTACCGTGGTGTCACTGATCGGCGAGGCGTGATCACCAAACACACCGCCCGACAGTACCGCGGCAAGAAAAGGCGCTGGCGGCAGACCCAAAGCGGCGGCGGCGGGAATGGCGATGGGGATCATAATGGCAAACGTACCCCAACTGGAACCAACCGAAAAGGCGATAAATGCGGAACAGAAAAACACTGCCGGTAGCATCAGCGAGGGTGTGATATCACGAGGCACCAGATCCGCCACATATTGGCCCGTGCCCAGTTCCCGGGCGACGCCACCCAGGGCGAGTGCAAACAGCAGGATCAGCGCCATCGGCAGCAGCGCCGCCGCCCCTTTCAGGAACAGCTGCATCAACCGATCTATGCCCATGGCACGCTGCGACAACAGCAGCGCCCAGCTGGTGGCAAGCGCGGCCAGTACCGCCCACAGCACACTTGTCGATCCCGACCCCCGGGCCAGCTCGCCCTCGCCGGTGATCCACAAGCCCAGCGGCATGAACAACACCATGACCAGCATGGGCAGAACCATGTTCACCGCCCGGCCCGGCTGCGCACCAAGCCGGGGCGAGTCCATAGTCTCTGTTTCCTCCGACGGTTCTTTCCAGTGCAAGCGGCCACTCCCGGTGCGGCGCTGGGCCGCCTTCATCGGGCCGATATCCCAGCCGAATGCGATTACCAGGGCGGTCAGGATAACCGCCAGGATGGCGTACAGGTTGAGTGGGATCGAGGACAGGAACACCTGCAAAGGCTGTTCCACGCCGACGTTGTCCAACAAGCTGAGATTGAAGGCACCCCAGGCGTTAAGCGGGATTAAAATACAAATCGGGGCGGAGGTGGAATCCACAATATAAGCGAGCTTCTCCCGGGCCACCCGGTAGCGGTCTACCAGCGGGCGAGCGACAGACCCGGCCACCAGGATGGTGATATTGGATTCTATGAAAATCAGGATACCGGTGAAGAACGGCAGCCACTGCGCACGCCGGCCATCATTGACCCAGCGGCGTCGCTCCAGCCAGGCGATAAATCCGCTGACCCCGCCGCTGGCCTCCACCGTGGCAATCAAGCCACCTATCACCAGGGTGAACATGATGACCCGGGCATCGCCGGCATTGCCCAGCACCGCTACCAGCGATTCGATGGCGGCGGCGAGGCCGGCGAGGATATCCCCACCCGCCAGCAAAACCGAGCCCAGCCAGATACCACCGAACAGGGCCAGGAAGACCTGGCGCGTGGTCAGTGCCAGTCCGATTGCCAGCAGCGGTGGCAACAGGGACGTCCAGCCCGGCTCATACACTATCGCTTACTCCTTGTGGTTTCCGTTTCAGGGCAAACACCGATATCAACCCAGGGCCGGTCTGCGGTCTACTCCAAACCAGCGCGGCAGCGCGCGCTCACAGGCGGCAGCCAGGGCCATCAGTTGCCGATCGCGATAAGGCGATCCCACCAGCTGCATGCCGGTGGGCACGCCCCGCGCGCTGAACCCCGTGGGCATGGAGAGGACCGGGCAGCGCCCGACCGCGTTGAAGGGATAAGTAAGGAACCATCCCTTGTTGGCATCCACTGGCTTACCACTGATCACACACTGATCGCGACTGTAGTCGAAATCAGCGGCGATCTCGGGGCTGGCAACAGTGGGGCAGATAAAGCCATCGACTTTCGCCAGCACCGGACCCAGCTGTGCCCAGATATGATTGGCCCGCTCGTTCGCCCAACGTACCTGTTCCGGTGTGACATCGCCAGTGTGTTCCAGGTGCCATCGCGTGTAGTCACACAGTTGCTCGGCCTGCTCGGGAGCACCATAATTCTGCCGCAGCATCGTGCCCATCAGGAATCCCTGGTGCGTGCGTGCCATCTCGATAACCCAGTCGCCAAGTTGGATATCGACCTCTATCAGCGTTGCACCGGCGTCTGCCAGCCTGGCCAATGTGTCCAGGGTATTGCTACGCACGCAGGCATCCAGTTCATAGAAGCCAAGATCCAGTGAGTAGCCAAGTGTCACGCCGCATAAATCCTGCACCGGCTCCACTGCCGATTCGCGCGGCAGTTGCGAGGCGATGTCGCACAGATGCGGGCCGGCGACGCAGTCATAGGCCAGTGCAAGATCGGGCACATTGCGCGCCAGTACCCCGTGGTGGCAGTAGGGATCAATGTTATAGGGGAATATCTCCGGCACCCTCCCGTAGCTCGCCTTGAAACCCACCAGGCCACACTGGCTGGCTGGAATGCGTATGGAACCGCCGATATCGGTGCCATTGGACAGCGTGGTCATGCCCGCTGCCAGTGACGCCGCGCCACCGCCGGTGGAACCGCCGGGAGTGTATTCCCTGTTCCAGGGGTTGCGGGTCACACCCCACAGGCGCGACCAGGTATACGATGCCACTGAGAATTCCGGCGTGCAGGTGCGCTGGTGCACAATCGCGCCAGCCGCGAGCAGGCGCTCTGGCACCGGGTCTGTGGTTGTCGCCACGGCGTCGCGCAGCAGCAACGAGCCATTGGTCGTCACCTGGCCGGCGATGTACGTTTCATCCTTGATAGCGCAGGTAAGGCCCTCCAACGCCCGGGCAGTACCCTGCGTATAGGCCTGTTCTGCCTTGCGGGCAGCCGCAAGCGCCTCCTCGTCGAAGGTGAACGCCAATGCGTTGATCTCGCTATTGACCGCGTCACGGCGCGCTATCTGCGCCTCCAGCACTTCCAGTGGCGACAGCTCGCCACGGCGGAATGCGGCCAGAAGTTCCGTTGCCGAGGCGTAACACAGATCGTCGGACATTATCGGCACCCCTCGTGCACCCGGCTTTCGCAATCGCGCTGTACGCTGTAGAACCATTCTTCCCAGAAAGCACTGAGATCACGTCCGCTGCCCGCTTCCATGGCGCGGAAAAAATCCTCCGCTGTTGCGCGTTTGAATTTCCAGCTGTTGGCGTAGTGGGCAAATGCCCGATCAAACAGTTGTGGGCCGAGCACATCCCGGCGCAGGATATTGAGTGCGGCAGCGGCGTAGTCATAGGCGTTATCAATGCGGTGGGTCAGCTCGTCCGCCGGCGTCATCAGTGGCTGCTGGTAGGCCTTACCACGGTAGCGCTCGAGATTCTCCGGTTCACCGTAGATGATCAGGAAGTCTTCGTCCCAGGACTTTTCCACGTGGTACTCGACAAAACTGACCAGGCCTTCGTCGAGCCAGGCATAGCGGCGCTCATTGGAGTTGACACTCATGGGAAACCAGTTGTGGCCAACCTCGTGGATGACGCCGCCAATCATATCCCAGCGGGCGTTCTCACCCATGCCGCGCTCTGCATTGGTGCCCAGCATCGGGTACTCCATACCCAGGCCCGCGATGTTGACCATACTTGCCACCGGCCAGGGATAGGGAAACAGGCGAGCACTGAATTCGCGCAGGGTATGTGCGATGGCGTCGAGACCGTAGCGCCCCCAGAGGTGCTGTCCTGCCCTGGGGTAGAACACCTGGGTCAACACCCGGTGTTCGCCAAGGGTTACGGCGGAGGCTTGCCAGTAAAAGCTGGCTGAAGTGGCAAATGTGAAATCGCGCACGCCCTCAGCCCGGAACTCCCAACGTCGCCGACCCTGCCCCTCCCGCCCCGGGGTACTGACCACCTCCGGGTGGCCGGCGCGCGCCGACAGCAATCTACGGTGTTCTTCCTTCGCGAGGACTGAGTCTGCATTCAGCAGTTCGCCGGTAGCCGCCACCACATGATCTGCGGGAACCGTGATGGCCACGCGGTAATTGCCGAACTCCAGTGAAAACTCTCCCTGTCCCAGGAAGGGGTCGAGGTGCCAGCCGTCATCGTGGAATACCGCTGCCCGCGGAAACCACTGGGCTGCCAGGTGGATCGCTTCACCGCCCGGCAGTTGTTCGTATCCGGAGCGGGCCTTTACCAGGCTGCGATCGAGCAGGTTGAGTTGCCACTCCAGCTGCAATTCGATCGACGCGCCCGAAGCAAGCGCCTCCGCGAGCTCAACCCGGGCGTAGGTGTCTTGCAATTCAACTTGCAAGGTACGGCCGTCCTGGTCGCGAACCCGCAAATTGCGTATACCCGGATCTGCCTCACGCAAATAGTCGAGTGTTGCCTGTTCGACTGTCTTTCCCTTTTGCAGCGACAGAGAGCCCGGTCGAAAGCGATTCTGGTCGAGCTGCAGCCAAATTACAGGCAAGGCTACCGGCGACTCATTGTGGTAGCGCATGCGCCCCGTACCGGACAACACATGGTTTGCCGGATTGAGTTCGACCTCAATATCGTAATCCACCCATTGCTGCCAGTAGTCCGGACCGGGTGTCCCGTCGTCATTCCGGACCTGGGCCGCGGAAGCCACGGAAAGCAGGCCGCAGACAAAGCCGGACAGGAATAGTCGCCATACTGGCAGCTTGCACAGAATCACCGCTGTCAGCCCCGACTCACGTCGCCACCCGGGCGCGCTGGTCGACCAGCACCAACAGACCGATGCCAATCACCGCGCACACGCCACCCAGCCAGAGAACCGGCTGGTACTGGCTGTCCACGATCCAGAATGCGGCCATGGGTGGACCGATAATTTCTCCGATCTTGAACGCCGGTGAGCACAGCACGATGAACCTGCCGGACTCGTCGACCGCGTTGAAGGTAGCCATCAACGGTGGCAATACGAAACTCCAGAAAAACTGGAACACAACGGTAGACGCGATATAGGTCCAGAGTGCATTACCCTGTTCCATCATACCCAGGCCGGCGAAAGTGCAGAGCATTACCACCAGGGCCAGCAGCATTGCGGCGGTACGGCCAACTTTCTGGCTCACCGCGGGCGCCGCAATCGAGCCCAGTATGCTGATCAAATAGCCCCAGCCGATGATTTCACTGACCCGGCTGGACGCCAGCTCCGCCCCCACACCCATACGCTCCATGTAACCCCACACCGCGGAAATAGCGATATAAAGTATGACCGTACCGAAGAATGCGGCCCCGGCCAGGCCGCCGATGTCGCGGAACCGGAGCGCGACACCGTCCCTGACCGGCGCGCCTGCCCGCGGGAACAAGACGGCGCTCAGTAATAGCGCCAGGATCAACCAGGCATTGAGGTAAAGAAAAAAGGCATTGAGGCCCTGTGCCTCGATCAAACCCGGCAGCACTTCGAAACCGATAAAACCGAATGCGACCTGGGCCGTGACCATCAGGCCAAAGGACCAATCCGGATTGCGGGTATCGCCCAGCGCCGCCAGGGCCACCGCATAGGCAGCACCACAACCGAGGCCGGCAACCACTCTCAAACCGTAGAGGTGGGCAAAGTCCCTGCTGTACATGCTGCCCACGTTACCAATCAGGAACAAGGTCAGCCCCAACAGCACCACCCAACGCCAGGGCCAATGGCGGACCCACAGAACCGCGCTGGTACTGGTTATGAAGATGCCCACCATATCCGCGGACGCAAGAAAACCCACCTGCTGCTGGGTAAAGCCCAGTCCCTCGCTAAGGGTACCGACCCAAAGTGGCAGCAAGGTGAGCACGGCAGCGCCCATCATGGCGACAGGCAACATGGCTACCAAAGCGGGTAGCCGCTGTACATCGTGTACCACCGCCTCTATGACCCGGGGGTCATCAGTTGAATGCATGGGTCAGGCCAGCCTGGTTACCGTGACACTTGGATTCTAATGTCTGTTCCTGTAAAAAACAGTTATAACCTATCGGATTTAACTATATGAGCGTCCAATTCGAGCAACTCAAGGCCTTCGTCACAGCCGCCGAGTTAGGGTCTTTTTCGGCTGCCGCACGCAAACTCGGCAAGGCACAGTCATCCGTGAGCGCCCTGGTACAGAATCTCGAGATTGACCTGGGCCTGACCTTGTTCGACCGCAGTTCCAGAAGCCCGCGCCTGACTGAAGAGGGGCATGCCATCATCCGGGAGGCCAAAGCCGTTCTACAAAGTGTCGAGGTTGTAGAAGTGAAAGCCCACGGCCTCAGCGCGGGGGTGGAGAGCAACCTCACACTGGCCGTCGATGACGCCATGTACCCGATCCGGAAGCTGCACCCGGTCATTACTGAATTCGTTGCGCAGTTTCCGTCGACTCACCTGGTGTTACTGGTGCGTGCGCACACCGGCCCCGGCCAACTGGTACTGAACAACCAGGCTGATCTCGCCATCATGCGCAGCACCGAGGACTACCCTGAAGAGTTCCATCTGCGTGGCATCGGCTCATCGGAATTCCTGACCGTTTGTGGCGCCTCCCATCCGCTGGCCCAGTTGCATCCGGTGTCGGAGGAGGAACTTATGCAGCACTGCCACGTCAGGATCACCACCGCGGAAGAAGGCGCCAGGCAGCAGGACAGTGAAATCAGCCACAGGCGCATCTACGTTAACGACTACAACTGCCTGATTGATCTGGTAATAGGTGGCTTCGGCTGGGCGCAGATTCCTGCACACATGCTGGGAAGTCATCCGGCGTCTGCGCAACTGGTACAACTGGGCTCACTTTACCAGTCAGTGCCATACACCTGTGCTGTGGATCTTGTGTGGCACCGCAGCAGACAACTGGGCACCGCGGGGCGTTGGCTGCTGGATAGACTATCGGGCGTGTAACCGCCAAACCCAAGTGACGGGTACTAGCAGTGCTATTGCGTGTTGCAGGGAGCGACCCATGCGCACATGCAAAAGACCTGATTCCCGGCCACGCAAGCGCTAGATATAATCAGCATAATGTTCAGCACTAAACCCGCGATACTGCATAAACCGATCGCGGCGAGCCTTGTCCTTTATGTCGACCGCTGGCTCGACACCAAACTTCCGCTCCAGGACAGACTGCGCGCTTGAATACCAGTCGTAATCTTCGGATTTCATGGCGGCTTCTATGTCCGCATCGGGAATTCCTTTCTGCCGCATTTCCCGGCGAATCCTCAGCGGCCCATGACCACGATTAAATCGCTGGCGAACAAAGCTTTCAGCATAGCGCGCATCTGACTGCAAATTCTCCTCGGCCAGCACATCAAGCTGCTGGTCTATCAGGTCGCCATCACCGAAGCGCTTGAGCAGCTTCTGCTTGAGTTCACTGCGGGAGTGCTCGCGCCGCGCCAGCAGGTCCATGGCTTTGGTGCGCACATCAACGGGGTTCACCGCAGTTAGCTCGGCGAAGTCGCCCGCATGGGGATCGTTTTGAAGCAGGGAATCAGACATGAAAAAAGAAAGAGGCGCCGGGGCCGAGAGTGGGATAAGTGGAGCCCCGGCGCCTCGTGGGAAAAATCAGAAAAGATTCAGGCATTGAGCAGGATTATTCCTGCTCCTGTTCCGCCTCTGCGGCCTGTTCAGGCGCCGCTTCCGGCTTGCCGACATTCAGGGTCTGGGCGCGAATGGCGGACTCGATTTCGTTCGCCACGGCAGGGTTGTCTTCAAGGAACTTGGAGGCATTGGCCTTGCCCTGGCCGATCTTGTCACCCTTGTAGGCGTACCAGGCGCCGGACTTGTCCACCAGGTTGAGCTTCACACCCCAGTCGATGACCTCGCCCATGTGGTAAATGCCCTTGCCGTACATGATCTGGAACTCGGCCTGCTTGAACGGCGGAGACACCTTGTTCTTGACGACTTTCACCCGGGTCTCGTTGCCCACGACCTCGTCGCCATCCTTCACCGCGCCAATACGACGGATGTCCAGGCGTACGGAGGAGTAGAACTTGAGCGCGTTACCGCCGGTGGTGGTTTCCGGGGAGCCGAACATCACGCCAATCTTCATGCGAATCTGGTTGATAAAAATCACCAGGCAGTTGGTCTGCTTGATCGCGGCGGTGAGCTTGCGCATGGCCTGGGACAGCAGGCGCGCCTGCAGGCCCACGTGGGAGTCGCCCATCTCGCCTTCGATTTCCGCCTTGGGCGTCAGTGCCGCCACCGAGTCCACCACCAGGACGTCTACCGCACCGGAGCGTACCAGCATCTCGGCCACTTCCAGCGCCTGTTCGCCAGTGTCCGGCTGGGACATGATCAGTTCGTCCATCTGTACGCCCAGTTTCTCTGCGTACTGCGGGTCCAGTGCATGCTCGGCGTCGATAAAGGCCGCGGTGCCGCCGGCTTTCTGAGCTTCGGCGATCACCTGCAGGGTCAGTGTGGTTTTACCGGAGGATTCCGGCCCGTAAATTTCACAGATGCGCCCCTTGGGCAGGCCACCGATGCCGAGGGCAATATCGAGGCCCAGTGAACCGGTGGAAATCGCGGGAATCGCCACGGGCTCCTGGTCGCCCATGCGCATCACCGTGCCCTTGCCGAACTGGCGTTCGATCTGGGTCAGTGCCGCCTCGAGTGCTTTTTCTTTATTGGCATCCATCGTCTTGCTCCCTTTACTCTTCTTGACCACTGTTCACGTCCGTCTGGTTTATGTAACTGGCTATACAGTAAAACTACTGTATATATACTCAGTGCTTTGAAATCGAAATGCAAGCCCCAAAAGCCATTAATTTCCGCCAGCACCGGCACCTGTAGCCCAGGCAGGCAGGTCTCGACCTGGTTAGGCCGTAGCGCGCTGATTAGCGCCTGATCAGACCTGGATAAAGCTGCCGTGGCAAGCGCACCCACCCTTAACATGGGCGAATTCGCCAGTTCCGTCTACGCTTAAACAATATCACTGGACGCAGCTTTCCGTGCTCGATAGCTGACAGCAACAGGGGCCGATAACAATGATAAGACGAATGGGCGGAGCCGATGCATTTTTCCTCGCGCTGGAGACACCGCGTGCCTACATGCATACCTTCAAGATCGCCATCCTCGACCCCAGCGAACACCCGGAGGCCTGGAGCTTCGACATCTACCGCGAGCGCGTGCGCCGCCGCCTGCACCGTATCCCGCCGTTTCGCTGGCGCTACGTGCACAGCCCGCTGGGGCTGGCCTACCCGCTGTGGGCGGAGGACCCGGACTTCAACCTCGACTACCACCTGCGCCACGTCGCCTGCCCCGCGCCGGGGGACCAGCGTGCCCTGTGCGAGTTCATGTCCGCGGCCTATGCCTACCAGCTGGATCGCAGCCGGCCGCTGTGGATCACCTGGGTGGTGGAAGGGCTCGAGGACGGCAAGGTGGCGCTGGTGACCCTGGTGCATCACGCCTACTTCGATGGTGCCGGCGCCTCCAATGCCATGATGCGCTTCTTCAATGCCGAGCCGAACCGGGATGAGGACCCGGAGCCGCCCCCCTGGGCACCGGGGAAAATTCCCGCCTGGCCCATGCGCCTGCTGACCGGCGCCTGTGCCCTGCCCCTCATCCTGGCCAAAGGCATTCCCCATGCTATCACCGGGGTACGCAAGATTCGCCGGCTGAGCAAAGAGCGCGAGGCATCGGGCCGCCCGCCGCATCCAAACATTTCCAACATGCCGTGGACACCGCTGAACCGCAGCGTCAGCCATGGCCGCACCCTGGTTTGCGACTCCATCCCGCTTGAGCGCATGCAGCGCGCCCGCGCCATCCTGCCCGGCGCCACAATTAATGACGTGTTCATCAGTTGCAGCGCCGGCGCCCTGCGCAGCCTGCTCAAGGAGATGCAGTACGCGGTAGACAGCGGCCCGCTGGTGGGCGGCATCCCGGTGTCCAAGAAACGCCCTCCCGGCATGGACATCCAGGGCAACTTCGCGACCGCAGACTACACCTGGCTGCATACCGAGATCGCCGACCCCGTCGCGCGCATGCAGGCGACTCACCGGAGCTGCGCGGAAACCAAGGAACACATCGCCGCCTCAGACGGCGCCGACATCAACTCCCTGGTGTCGCTGGCGCCGGAATGGCTGACCCGGCTGATCAGCTGGTGGGTGCGCAGCCGCGAGGGTCGCGTGGGCATCTTCGGCAATGCGCTGCTGTCCAACGTGCCCGGGCCGCGGCAGCCGCTGTACCTCGGCCCGACCCGGGTCAGCAACTGGTTCTCCACCGGGCAGGTGTTCGACGGCACCTCCCTGAATCTCACCATGTGGTCCTACTGCGGCAAGGCCAACCTGTGCATTTTCGCGGACAAGTCCGTGCTTCCGGACGGCTGGAAGCTGTTCGACTATTTCACCCGCGAACTGGACACGCTGATTGAACTGGCGGAAACACAGGGCGGAGCCGCTGACGAGGCTGGCTGAAGGGGAGCGCTCAATCAATACTTCGCGCAGGCGCTTGATACCCGTCCGGTCATTGCTACAACAGTGTGGCAGACGGCCGAGCCAGGCTATATGTACTGATGCAATTCGGGCGAAGAGAGTTCATGAATAACCGCTACGGGGCGAAGGTGAACAATGTTCGCTCTCATAAATTTCATCCAGCTGTTAGGATCAGGTATCACCAGCTTGTTTGCAGGAGACACGCACAATGGAATTTGGGACCCTCGTTCGATCCTATCCAGAACACATGCAATCAGTGATTGCCTTGCACCAGACCGTGATGCGCGACATCCAGTCTCCGTTTACCGTCGCCGAGAGAGAACTGATCGCGGCCTACACCCCCGCACTCAACGCCTGCGCATTCTGTTACGGTTCCCACCGGGCCGTGGCGGAGGCGCTCGGCGTAGACAGTGAGCTGCTCGATGCCCTGGTAGGTGACATCGAATCGGCTCCGATAGGTGACAATCTCAAGCCAGTCTTCAGGCTGGTGAAGAAGCTGACCGAGTCGCCGTCAAAAGTCAGCCCGGCAGACCGGTCCGACGTGCTCGCTGCGGGCTGGGCCGAGCAGGCTATCGTCGATTCGTGCCTGATATGCGGCATGTTCAACATGATGAATCGTCTTGTTGACGGCACCGGCATCGAGGCAGACGCGTCCCTGTTCGCAGGCCTCGCCAATGAGCAGGCAGCAATCGATTTATACAGGATGGGCTGAGCGCGTTTTCAAGCCACGCTTGGCCCGGGCAGAAACTGTATCGGGCCTGTCATCTGGGCGTGCTCGCTATTGCCTCGCGGTGACAGTTTCGCGTAAACACCAGGTAATGGATTCTGCAAAGGAGGCCGATATGGCTATGTCGTTTCAAGAGCTGGACCAGGCAAACATTGTCTGGCAGCAACTACCGATAGAACAACACCTGTCCTTCTTTGTCATGAGCCTGGATGAAGACAATAAAATCGTCGACGTCCTCATCAAGATGTCCGCTAATCAAAAGGTTTTTCTGCACCGGCATACCGCGCCGAACTATATGTTGGTCCTCAGTGGTGAGCATCGATTGTACGCAGCCGATGGCACCCTGAAAGACGTCCGACCCGCGGGACGCTACACCGCCAGCCCGGCTGACGTTGAGCCCCATCGCGAAGGCGGTGGTGACACAGACGTCCTTGTACTGTTCAGCATTCGCAGCGGCGGCGGCTCTTGCTACGAGGTTCTGGACGACGATCACAATGTTGTCGCCTCCCTGGGCTGGGAGGACTTCAAAGGGCTATATGCTGCCCAACTTGAAAGCCTTCAGTAAGCGGCACAGCGACCCACTCCCATAGCCTCCAGGATGTCTGCTTCTGTTTGGGAACCTTCGGCAATCGAGCGCCAAGTCTCCGACGTGCCGGGTAGCAAGTGCCTGCCTGGTCAATCTGACGCATGTAATGGGCTACGCGGTGCTTTATGGCAAAGCGCATTGACGCGACACCATGACAACGTAATATGCTTCTTGTTGCCCTGTTTTGAATACCAGAGGTCTTTCTTCTTGAATGAGCTGAGCGCGCACTTCCTGGCGGTGCTGATGGGGTTCTTCGCCATCATGAACCCGATCGCCAACACGGCCATCTTTGTCGGACTGACGGCGGAGCAGCCGAAAAGCACCCAGGTTGCCATTGCCCTGAGGGCCTTATTGACATCGTTCGCCATCGTAGCAATCTTCGCACTGGCGGGAAAAACGATATTCCATCTCTTCGATATCACCTTGCCAGCCCTGCGCATCACGGGAGGCATCCTGCTGTTCATCATTGGTTACCAGATGTTACATGGCGGCTCGTCCACACTGCATGCGGCACCTAATGAACCGGTCGATGTGAATGTGGCTTACTCGCCGCTGGCGGTGCCGATTCTCGCCGGCCCTGGCACGATTGCTACCGCCATGAACTATTCAGCCTCCGGTGACTGGGTAGCCATCTCCACCACCGTTGCTACCTTTGCCCTCCTGTGCGTTGTGACATTCTTCTGCTTCATTTTCGGCCAGGGCTTGATCGGCATCATAGGTAATGCGGGGCTGACCATGGTGACCCGGCTTATGGGGCTGATCATTGCAGTGATCGGCACACAGATGGTCATGGTAGGCCTGCGCACGAGTGATTTCGTTGCGGCACTCATGCAATAATTTACCTCTCTGGCAGGCAAGTCGACACTGTGGCTTCAGACGGCATGCCAACACAGCGGCTTTCTGAACGTCACTCCCGGCACCCGAGTATCTGAGAATCCAGACCATCGGCTTCCGCCTCAGAAGAGACGTTTATCGCGAATCGCCGCCGCGTTAATGTCCCAGTAACCGAAGGGAACGTGTTGAGCGCCTTGTTAGATGCCTCTTTACAGATGAGCGATGCATTTAATTTCAATCTTTAATTCCGGTTGAACAAGTGCGCCTACCTGAACAACTGTTTGGCTAACTTCGGGCATGCCTCCGTATGCAGATTCTCTTTCGCCGTAGACGGCTTCTACGTTCTCCATCAATTCACTTATGTCTGTAACGAAAAACGTTTCATCGACAACATTTTCAAGATCCGCCCCGAACTGGGATAAAACATGTTTCATATTTGCGTAAGCAATAGCTGTCTGTTCTGCAATGTTAGCTGGAACATTTCCGCTATCGTTTATCCCCACCTGCCCCGCCAGGTAAAGCACGTTTCCAACTTGGGTACCTTGTGCAATAAAATCTTTGAAGGGGCCATTTCGATAGGTTTTCTTCTTAATTGTCATTGTTGAGAATTCCTCTAAGTTATGGGGCATCTATCGCCTTGCGCACAGGCAGCCGAACCGAAGCTTGGGCTGCCCAGCCACGACGCGGCGATTTTGCCGTAACTTCTTAGGTGTTTTGCTAACCACCAAATATCCAAGTGTGAATGGTTCTCCCGGGCATAAGCGTGAATGATCCCGCAATGAGGATACCTCCAATATAGAGTCCGATCATATGCTTCCTATGCGATGAAATGTCACCACGGCGTATTGCTGCAAGGGCGGATGCGACGGAAAACAGAACCACTACGCTTAACAGATGAAGCAGACCAAAGTGTGAGAATAGGGTTGGCCCTACAAAAGCAGGCATAAACAAAGCAAGTATTGCTGTGAACACCATGAGGGCCATGTAAATCTTGCCGAGCGACTTGTGTATGGGCGTCCCTTTAGTTGAAAAAAGTAAAAATGCACCAATGAATATGCAAGGGACTACCGTGAATAGGTGCAAATAAACTAGGTGCATATAAGCCATGAATCACCTAACGCCTCAAAAACCGGCAGCCTGCAGCGAAGCCGCTTTTAGGCTGTCCGGCGCCGAAGGCGCGTAGTTGATTGACTTGTTAGATGGCATCTGCGCGCTACCCCAAGTTGATGTTGCTAGAGGACCCCCAACATTTTGAATGTTTCTTTGATTTCTTCTAAAGAACTCTGTTGTTCTTCCATCTGGAAATCTTTTGGGGCTGCAGCTGGAAACCAATCATGTAAGTCGCACGTCCAAACAGCGACATCCGGAGCTGCAAAGTTAGAATCAAAGAAGCACCCTACAGGAATCTCGTAAAGATCCTCCTCAAAGACCGCATTGATTGATGGCGTTTCAGCTATTACGGTGCTGCCACAATTAGGACAGAAGTGGAACGTCATCGAGCTACCAGAAAGTGTACCGCGCGTATAGACTTTCTGCTCTCCAGCTATTTTTACCTGGCTCGCTTTGTAATAAGCGTTAAAGCTGGACGGCGTTCCAGTACGTCTTTGACAATCTACGCAGCCACATTGAATCTGAAACAAGTGCTCGTCGGGACAGGCGGCAGTCAATTGTCCGCACTGACATGATGCTACTTTCATGTGTGTATCTCCGAACTATGGCATTTAACGCCTACGGCAGGGGGCGCGGTACTTGCGTCCTGCTGGCCGTACTTGTTAGAGAGCCTTTTGCTCATAGCTTGTAAGTTACCTTTTCGTCCGTAACCACAATTTTTCCAGTTGAAGAAAGATGCTCAATGACTGATTTTACCTGCTGATCATTAAGTTTAAGCTGCGGTAGTGACTTTATGGTGGACGAGAGGGTCTTAACTTTACGTGGCCTAGCATTTCCTCTGGATTTGAGGTTCTTCACAATGGCGTCCAGGGTCTCATTGGACAAGTTACTTATTTTGGTGGAAGGGGCTTTCGTCTTTGGCTTGGCTCCACCAACTCCGTTCGGACACTTAAAATTTCCCTTCTGGTTCAATACAACCCTAATTTTCTCCTTCAGAGACATGCTGCCAAGCAAAGCATTTACTGCCTTGCAGCACGCAACACAATTATCATCGCTATTACTGCCGGCCCTGGAGGACGGCACTAGATGCTCGACGCTTGCCTCTGCCTTCGGCAACTTTTCATTGCAAAAGAAACACAGGCCGCCTTGTGCAAACATTAGTCGATCTAGGGGCTTAGTTGGCATGGCTCTCTAACGCCTGCCGCAGTGGCGCGGAAACCGCGCTGCGGTTTTTGCGTCCGGCCCCGCCAGGGTCGCACTGGCGCTACTTGTTAATGGGACGCGATGGTCCAATAGACACCCAGGGTACGGACAGATACTGGACAATAATGATTGGTGACGTTTCCGCGGGAACGTTTTTTGGTTATAAGCAAGGAAAGCTAAGCGCAATAAGAAACATGTACCTTCCTGGTCTGGTGAAATTTTTCTGAAGCGCTTTTGCACGAGAGAACGTCCTTTTCCCTGCATCATTTTCTCTAGTTTATCTCACGATCCTGCTGGCTGCACAAGCGTACCGTTAACGCTTCAAGCTGAGGCGTGCGTTAGCGCGTCCCGGCGCGAAGCGCCCTTGCAGCCTTGACTTGTTAAAGGGAAAGCTAAACATTTAGGTAGTATCGAATCGAATAGACATAAACAGCAGATAACAACATCGATACCAGGAACAGCCCCATTTTTATCCAAGCGTCTGGCTTTGCATTCACCCCGAATAGCTTTTCTTCGGTGAATCTGTCCAGTTTGCTTAGAACGTAGCCCGAAAAAAATAGCGTTATTGCCTGGCCAAGACCTTTAAAAACCATCGCCTCATCAGTATTGAATGGTGCTACTAAAGCACCCAGTACCCACCCCACTACTATACCGAGCAAAATAACAAGGTAATTGCTTGCTCGATCTGAGTTAGTTTCAGTGCTTGATCTTACAATCCATCTCAACATGACCAGTATCACAATGGCAACGATAGTGCTGCTAACGACTGTCGGTAAGTGTTCGGTGCTCATTCTTTCCCTTTAACAGCTAAGTATATAGACAGGTCTAAAAATGACATGGGCCCAGTATGTAGAAGAATGAGGGGGAAACATTGGCTAAAAGTCCCTTTCTATCAATGAGTTAAAAAACGTTACCCCAAAAGAGCGGAAAACAATAGCCATATTTTCGGTGCCTGAGCCATCATAATTGACCGTAAAGCACGTAGCACGCCTCGAATAAATCATTGTTAATCAACAACATATGGCTCTATGGGCATTACTCTTGGCCGGGGTCCCCTGAAAAACGGCTTGCAATATCCATACATGGATTTACTGTATGTATATACAGTCTAGATACAAGGTAGGCTTCATGGATGATATTCGCCCCGCTACCCCTCAACGGTCTCAGCGCTTCGTTCACCAGATACAGCAAGATCTTCGCGATAAAGGATATGCATTTCAGACAGAGAAAACATATCTACACTGGATCAAGCGCTACATTATCTTCCACAACAAACGTCATCCTGCACAGATGGGAGCGGATGACATAAATGTATTTCTCAGCCATCTTGGGAGCCAACGGAATTGCTCGCCTGCCACCCAGCGAATAGCACTTAATGCGCTTATCTACCTGTATCGGAAATTCCTGAAGGTTGACCTTGAACCTTTGGCTTTTGAAAAAGCACGTCAACGTCGGCGCCTGCCAGTAGTACTCAGCCATGGTGAAGTAAACGGTATTCTGACTTGTCTGGATGGCAAATACCATTTGATGGTGTCATTGCTCTACGGTGCAGGCCTTCGGCAGAGCGAACTACTGAATCTGCGAATCAAAGACATTGACTTCGAGCTGAATACACTCACAGTTCGTTCCGGCAAAGGTGATAAAGATCGAACAACACTGCTACCCACAACCCTGCTGGTGCCTCTTCAGCGCCAGATCGCGGAGGTACAGAAGCTACACACACGAGACATTGAAGACGGATTTGGCGAGGTCTACCTACCCAATGCGCTTGCCCAAAAAAATCCCCGAGCCGCCTTCGAGCTTGGCTGGCAGTTTTTGTTCCCTTCTACTCGTATCGGAGCCTGTCCTCGAACAGGTGTCATGCGTCGACACCATCTACACCACACAGCGCTACGTAAACATGTCATGAAAGCACGCCTAAAAGCGGGAATAACCAAACCCGTGAAATGTCATACCTTTCGTCACAGCTTCGCCACACGACTGCTCCAGAAAGTCTACGACCTGCGTACCATGCAGAAGTTACTCGGCCACAATGATGTAAAAACGACGGAAATCTATACCCATGTTTTGGGGCAGCGTGCCAACAGCTCAGAACAGTGAAGAAAGAATGAGTCCACATCTCAGGTATGTAGATGCACTGCAGGCGAAAACCCGCCTTTCCGTCTACGCTTGGAAGCAGACCTGTCTTCGGCAGGCGATCGTGAAACAACAAGGGGATGCACGTGCACATCACTCACCTGAAACTCTATCACTTCCCCATGTCGCGCAGTGCGCGTGTGAAGTGGCTACTGCACGAACTGGTGGACGACGCGTTCGAGTTGGAAACGATGCGCCTGTACGAGGGCCAGCAATACCAGCCAGACTTTCTCAAACGCAATCCCAATCACGCGGTACCCGTGCTGGAGATCACACACTCCGACGGCAGCGTATTCACCATGATTGAAAGCGGCGCCATCGTGGCGCTGCTGGCGGATAGCTACCCAGAGCGACGCCTGGCCCCGCCCCCTGCAACCTACTCCGCCGAGCGCGCGGACTACCTGCAAATGCTGCACTTCGGAGCGTCCTGGTTCGACATGATGCTCTGGCAGATCAGGATGAATCGCGACCTCCTGCCGCAGGAGGCGCGCGATGAGGGCACAATCGACCGATACATGGAGAAAATAGCCAAGGAAGTGGAGCCCCAACTCGAGGCCCGCCTGAATGGCGGCGGCTACATCGCCGGGGAAGATTTCAGTGCAGCGGACTGTGTTATGGGCCACAACGTCATCTGGGCCAGGCTCTACGGGCTGTGCGGCGGTGACAGCTTCTCTCGCTACCTGGAAACTCTCACCGCCAGGCCCGGTTTCAAGGCGGCCTTTGCCGACAGTGACCGCTTCAAGTTGTCCCCACGCTGAGGGCCCAGAACACTATTCTAGTTCAGGCTCACACCGCTAATCCCGCTGGCGCCTGCCCAGGGGCAGCAGTTGCGGGACGCGCGCCATGTAGTCACTGTAGCGGTCTCCGAAGCGTTCGAGGAGATCGCGCTCTTCGTAGCCTATCCCCACGAAGACGTAGACAGACCATATCGCTGCCATCAGTAAATGACCGACCGACATCACCGGCGTTGCCCACAGCACCATCAGCACACCGAGGTACATCGGGTGGCGAGAATACTTGTAGAGCGCCGGCTCAGTGAATTCTTCCTGCGGCGGTTGCGTACCCATCAGGCTGTGCCACGCCTGTGACAGACCAAACAACTGCCAGTGGCTGATCATGAACGTTGACCACAGCACCAGGCCGGCCCCCGCCAGGAATACAACCAACAGCACGTGGGAAATCGTGCCATACGCCTCCCAGACGAGTGTGGGCATCGGCATCCACGCCAGATATATCCACAGCAGCACCAGGCAGGTCATCAGCACGTAGGTGCTGCGCTCCATGTCATCGGGCACCAGGCCCGCTATCAGCGCCTTGAACTCTTTGCGTGCCATGACGCTGTGTTGTATCGCAAAGGCCAGCAAAAGGACGATATTGTTCACTACCGCCGGGACAAGCGGTAGCGAGAGTATTGCGGGACCACTATCAACCGACTTCAACGCGGCCAGCGCGGGCAGAAACTCGGCCAACGGCCCCGCGCCAATGAACAGCACGAGGTAGGTGAATATGCCCAGAAAGGCACTGTAGACTCCGAGGCTATAACCGAACTTTACATATTTCATAGCGTAACTCCTGTTAGATCAGACGTTCACCGATGCCGGGCTATGTTCTACCGGCAAGGTTTGCGGTTGGTGATTCTCAGCGTGGTCAAGCCACGCCCTAATGGCAGCATTGACAGTCTCCGGATGCGTACACGGCCCCATGTGCCCCATGCCTGCCATACTGGAACGGCTACTGTTCGGCAGCAGCTCCGCGAGCAGCGCTGCCATGCG
This sequence comes from Pseudohalioglobus sediminis, assembly GCF_008370495.1. GTDB lineage: Bacteria > Pseudomonadota > Gammaproteobacteria > Pseudomonadales > Halieaceae > Halioglobus. The sequence continues at coordinate 615,439 of NZ_VTUX01000001.1, forward strand.
GGTTGCGTGGACTGTCGCATCCCCACCCGCGACGATGTGTGCCGGAGCGGAAAAACGACGAAGTGCTGTGCCGGGCAGCGGGTGCGCAAACGCCTCACGAAAGTCCTGGAGAACAACGTTGGCCTGCATCGCCAGCAGCGCCTGTCGGCTGGCCGATAGATGCTGCCAGCAGGCGCCGCCATGCCAGAAATCGATGAAGGCCGCCATAGCCACACCAGCATTGGCCCGGTCCAGCATGTCCGCGAGGCAGGCGAGATCCGAACGCAGGGCCAGGTCGCGCTCCGTTCCTGCCGTTTGCAGCAGGCTCGGCACCACGGGTTCGTACAGCCACAGGCTGCGCACGGCCCCCGGTAAGGTGCGCACCAGTTCCAGCGCGATGGCTGCGCCAAAGCTGTGCGCTACCACATGCACCGGGTATGACAAGCTAGCCAGCAAATCCACCAGGGGCTGCGCCCGGGCACCCAGCCCCACCTGTTTGCCGGGAAGAGGATTGAGGTTGTCACCGTAGCCAGGGAGATCCGGCGCCAGCACCGCACGCGCCTCACCAATCTGGTCTCGCAAACTGTCCCATTGCCTGCCGGTAGCGGCAGAACCATGGATGGCGAGAAGCGGAGCGTTTGTTACCAAACGGAGGTCGCCTGCCTTCAGCATGACACTGGCTCCCGTGCCGCTACCGGGTCTTCGGCCCCCTCTGCCAGCGCCTGGCCGGGATCCTGTTCCGGCAGGCGCATCCAGTCGCAGGGGAACTCTACCCAATCCAGCTTCGAGTTATGCCAGGCGGCGATATTGGGTGCGGGAAAATCCTGCTCATTGAAACAGCCCACCGCCACGCCGATCATTCCGGGGAACAGTTCCGCCTGCCAGTGCACGGTAGAACCGCAATGGGGACAGAAGGTGCGCTCGAGCCTGCGCTTGCTGTCACTCAGGTGGGTGAATTGCCGCCCTTCGCCACGCCGCGCCAGGACCTTGCTGCGTTCAAAGTAGGCGACGACGCCAAATGCAGACCCCGTTCGCCGCTGGCAGTTGGTGCAATTGCACGCCATGGTGATTTCTGGGTCGCCGTCAGTGGTGATTTGTAACGCTCCGCAGGAGCATTGAGCTGTACGTGTCATGAGAGACCTCCCGTATCTGAATCGCACTCGTAGTGCTTGCAGATGCAATTAGCGCAGATACGCGAGGCAATAACTTGCAGAAAGTCTGGGGAAACCTGCAGATTCAGTCGTTGGTATGCTCAAGACCCAACTGGGAAAGGGCGTCCTGTATACGCTGCCTGACGCTGCCCTCGGCGAAAGGCAGGGCCTGGAACAGGTAGTCGATGTCGATATCGGGCTTGCGCTGCCTGGCGCGTTGCAGCCAGTCGAGCGCGCTATCCTGCTGGCCCGCCAGCTGGCACCCGGCGGCAGCCACCAGGTCCATAACGACAATAGCGCCGGGCTGACGTGCCGCGCTCTCGGCCCAGCGTCGGGCGTTTTCATCGTCACCGTCTGCGATGTGTGAGAAAGCGCGGATGCCGTAGAAACCGTACATAAACGGATCCAGTGGGCTCAATGCCTCGGCGGCCCGGGCGTCGTCATAACCGCGCATGGCATCATCCGCCATCAGGCAGGCGAGACCGTGGGCGTAGTAGCCCTGGGCGTAGTTGGGATTGAGGGCAATGGCACGCTCCAACCAGCCTACGCTGCTGCCGGGATCACCGCTGAGCCAGTGGCATCGGCCCATCACGAAATTGGCCAGCGGGTCCATCTGGTCCAGCTCAATGCTTTTTTCTGCTGCGCTTAGCGCCGCCTTCCTGGATCTGGCAGTATCCGTGCCGGGATAGCGATTGAAGGCGTTCTGGAACTCCGCTGCGGACAAACCCGCATGGCCTCGCGCAAAACCGGGCTCCAGCTGCACCGCCCGGTTGAAGAGCTCCACGGCAATCTGGTTGTCGGCCTGGTTGAAACGGTACAGGTGAGATGTCGCCAGGTGATAGGAACGCCACGCGTCGAGGTTCTCAGGTGAAGTCAGTTGCGCACGCCTGGCTTCTAGGTCGGACAGCTTCAATTCCAGCAGGTTAATGGCTTTACTGACAATACTCAGGCGCAGCCCATGGAGATCGTCCTGCGAGCCGGCGAGGCTGTCAGCCCACAACACCGTGTTGGCTCGCGCATCGATCAACTGCATGTGTAACCTGAGTCGCCCAGTCACCAGTTCAACATATCCACAGAGGCAATAATCGATATCAAAGAGGCGGTGCAGGTCTTCGTTTCCGAGCTGAGAATTCGCCAGCCGGAACGCGCTGGCCCTGGCGATGACTTTCAACCAGTGGAGTCGCGACAGGCTGGTGATGATATCGTGGGTTATACCACTTGCCAGGACATCGTCCTCCCGCGTTTTGCCGTGCACTTCGAGGGGTAATACGACAAGCGAGGCCCGCCGGTCCCGGGGTTGATCGGCAGGCTCCTGGAGCGCTTCGTTGCTGGATGGGGTAAGCGCTTGCGCCTGGCACACATCGGCGACAAACTTGAAGCCGAAGCTGTGAATCGTCTTGATCAGCCTCTGCTGCCTGCCGTCGTCCCCGACAGCCTGACGCGCGCTCTTTATGCGACTGGAGATGGCGGCATCTGAGACCACCCTGCCCCTCCAGACCATTGCCACCAGTTCTTCCTTGCTGATCGCGCGGTCGCGGTTCTCAATCAATGCCTGCAGCACGGCAAACACCTGTGGCTCGACATCCACCGGCTCGCCCTCTCGCAACAGCGCGAGCGTGCCGGTGTTCAGGGTATAGCTCTCAAACCTGTAAATCATGAGAGTGCCATGAGTATGATCGCTGGGGTTATTGCAGAATAGTAGCAGCTACGCGATGCAAACACCTCAGGGCATAATCCCTGTCAGCCCGGGTGGGCTATCGTCCAGCAATCTCCTCAAAACGGGTGCACGCCATGAAGACAGGTCAGCTGCTCGCGACGGTATTGACCATGACGATGGTGCCCTGATCGACGCCTCAGGCCTTTAACTGTTCCAGTACCGAGGAGAAGTCGCGCTGGCCGTTGCCCTCGCCCTGGTGCTGTTCGTAGATGGCGCGTGCCAGCTTACCGAGCTGGTTGTCCACGCCGGACTGCTCGGCGATTTCCAGGGCCAGGCCAAGGTCCTTCACCATCAGGTCCACCATAAAGCCTGGCTTGTAGTCGTTGCTGGCCGGTGCGGTTTCCATCACGCCGGGATAGGGGTTGTACACCTCCAGCGACCAGTTGCGACCTGAACTGGCCAGCATGATCTCGGAGAGTACCTTCGGGTCCAGCCCGTTGCGTACGCCCATCTCCAGTGCCTCGCAGGTGCCGATCATGTGAATGGCCAGCAGCATGTTGTTGCAGCCCTTGGCGACCTGGCCGGCACCGGCGGGGCCGGCGTGGAAAATGTTCTTGCCCATCGCCGCGAGGATAATTCTGGCCTTCTCGAAAGTCTCGGCGCTGCCGCCGCACATGAAGGCCAGGGTACCGGCCGCCGCCGCGGCGACGCCACCGGACACGGGTGAATCCATGAAGCCGATACCCTGTGCCGCAGCCGCCTCGCCAACCTCGCGCGCGGTGGCGGCATCGATGGTGCTGCAATCCAGCAAGGTGGTCGTGCTGTCGAGTTGCGCCAGCAGGCCGTCGTCGCCGAGGTAGGTGGCGGCGACATGCTTGCCGGCGGGCAGCATGGAAATGACGTAGTCCTTGCCGTGCGCCGCAGCGCTCGCAGAGTCGGCCACCGCCGCGCCGGCCTGCTGCAGGTCTGCGCAGGCTGCTGGCACCAGGTCGAATACGGTGACCTCGTGGCCGGCGGCCAGGAGGTTTTTTGCCATGGGTGCGCCCATGTTGCCTAGGCCGATAAATGCTACTGAGGACATATTCTGGTCTCCTGTTATTCATTGTCCACGAACGCGGCTCTGGCCGCTTCGGGGGCTATCTTTTCGCCCGTTTACTTCGCGGCTGTAGCCGCTCCTACGGGGTGATCTTTTTGGCCAGCGATCGCGGCTGTAGCCGCTCCTACGGGGCGGTTTTTCCGCCAGGGATCGCGGCTGTAGCCGCTCCTACGGGGGCGGTCTCGACGCGATGGATCGCACGTCGCAAGCCCGCGGGGCCGGTCTCAGGCCAGGTCCGCGAGGGGGTTTTCGTCCCAGGGCGCGGTAAAGAACGCGTCTATCACTGACTGCGGTACATCCCTCGAACATGGGTACTGCCACGCCGGGTTGCGATCCTTGTCGATCAACAAGGCGCGCACACCCTCGGCAAACTCCGGGTGACGCACGACATTGGTGGCCAGCTGAATTTCCGACTGGAACACCTCGGCCAGCCCCGCGTGGCGGGTTTCCCACAGCTGCCGGTGAATCCATAACGCCGCCAGGCTGGATCCGTGGGCCAGACCATCCCGCGCCTTGGCCAGCCAGGGATCATCGGTTTCCTGCCCGGTGATGCGGTCGATAATGTCGTGCACGTCGTCGCCGTCCAGCAGCTGGGCAATCGTCGCCGCGTGAGGCTCCACCTGCCCTGCCGGCGAGGCCGACAGGCTGCGCTCGGCGAAGGGTCGCAGCGCATGTCGCACCAGGGCATGGTTCCCCTCTGCGCTGGCGCTCCACTGCTGCGCCAGCAGCGCATCGATCACTGCCTGTTTGTGTTCGCTGCCGATAAAACGGTCGGCGATGCCGATGTAGATCGCGTCGGCGGCATTGATAGAGGCGCCGGTCAGCGCAAGGAATTCACCGGTTTTACCGGGGGCGTGGTTAAGAAACCAGCTGCCACCGACATCGGGGAACAGGGCAATGGTGATTTCCGGCATGGCGATACGCGTGCGCTCGGTCACCACCCGGTGCGAGCAACCCGCCATCACCCCCAGCCCGCCGCCCATGACGATACCGTGGCCCCAACAGAGCAGCGGCTTGGCGTAGGTGTGCAGGGTGTAATTCATGCGATATTCGCGGGCGAAGAACGCCTCGGCATACTCGCAGGGCCCACCCGGTGTTTCGGTGGCAGAGCGGTACAGCGCCTGCACATCGCCGCCCGCACAAAACGCCTTCTCGCCGGCGCCCTCGACAAACACGGCGGCGATGTCGTCATCCTCAGCCCAGGCGTCGAGCTGTGCCTGCAACAGGTCCACCATTTCCAGCGTCAGGGAATTCAGGGTCGATTCCACACTGAGTGTAATACGCCCGACCTTGCCCGCGGCAGCGGGCAACTCTGCAAACAGAACCGGCGCGCTCATCAGCGGTTCTTCCACTCGGGCTTGCGCTTCTCCAGGAACGCATTCACGCCTTCGCGCTGGTCCTCGGTGGAGAACAGTTCAACGAACTCGGTGCGCTCGTCCGCCAGGCCGCCGGCGATAGTAATATCCCGTGCGGCGTGGATCAGGCGCTTGCAGGCGGCAACCGAGGTGGGGCTCTGCTCGCCCACCTGCTCCGCCAGGGCCAGGGCACGCTCCAGGGCGGTACCAGTGGGTACCACTTCCTCCACCAGGCCGATCTCCAGTGCCGTCGCGGCCTTGATCCGCTCTCCACAAAGAATGATTTTTTTGGCCCAGCCCAGCCCCACCAGCTGGGTCAGGCGCTGGGTGCCACCGGCGCAGGGCAGCAGGCCCACACGCGCTTCCGGCAATGCCATTTGCGCCTGCTCCTCGGCAATGCGGATGTCACAGGCCATGGCCACTTCCAGGCCGCCGCCCATGGCAAAGCCATTCACCGCAGCCACAGACACGCCGCGGAAGTCCGCCAGAGTTTCAAATGCCTGGCCGAAAAAACCGGCCATGCGCCCGGCCGTAGCGGGGTCACCGTCGGCAAACAGCTTGAGGTCGGCGCCGGCGGAGAAGAACTTGTCTCCGGCTCCGGTCAATACCAGTGCGTAGACATTGCTGTCCTGGTTGAGTTTCTCCACCAGGTCGGCCAGCGCGGGCAGGCTCTCCTCGTCCCAGGTATTGGCGGCGGGATTATCGATGGTTACCAGGGCTGTGTGGCCGCGGATTTCTACCTTGATCTTGTCAGATTGACTCAGGCTCATTTGATTACCTCCAGTGCACCGTCCATCAGCAGGCGGCGTGAAATGATGACTCGCATGATCTCGTTAGTCCCCTCCAGGATCTGGTGCACGCGGGTGTCGCGCACGTGCCGCTCCATGGGGTATTCCTTGATATAGCCGTAACCGCCGTACAGTTGCAGGGCATCGTTGCAGACGTTGAAGCCCACGTCGGTGGCGAAGCGCTTGGCCATGGCGCAGTAGGTAGAGGCCTGGCTATCCTTGTGGTCGAGTTTGCTCGCGGCCAGGCGCACCATCTGTCGCGCCGCCACCAGCTCCGTCAGCATATCGGCCAGCTTGAACTGCGTGGCCTGGAAATCGGCGATGGCGGTATCGAACTGCTTGCGCTCCTGCACATAGGCAACCGCTTCTTCCAGGGCCTGCTGCGCGGTGCCAATGGAACAGGTGGCGATGTTAATGCGGCCGCCGTCCAGGCCTTCCATGGCAATAGCAAAGCCCTGCCCTTCCTCACCGAGGCGATTAGCCACCGGCACGCGCACGTTGTCGAAGCTGACCATGCGCGTGGGCTGTGCGTTCCAGCCCATCTTGTCCTCTTTTTTCCCGTAGGTAACACCCTCGGCATCGGCGGGGACCAGCATCGCGGAGATGCCCTTGGGCCCGGAGCCGCCGGTACGCAGCATCACCACCAGCACGTCGGTATCACCGGCACCGGAAATAAACACCTTGGCACCGTTAATCACGTACTCGTCACCCTCGCGCACGGCTGTGGAACGCAGTGAGGCGGCATCGGAACCGGCACCCGGTTCCGTCAGGCAATAGGAGGCCAGCTTGCTGCCCATCACCAGCTCCGGACACCAGGCATCGATCACCTGCTCGGTGCAGTACTTGCCGATCATGTTGGTGGCCATATTGTGGATGGTCAGGAACGCCGCGGTGGCAGTACAACCCTTGGACAGCTCTTCCACGATCAGGCTGGCATCGAGCCGACTCATGCCCAGGCCTCCGGCCGCTTCCGGTGTGTACATGCCCATAAACCCGAGCTCACCCGCCTGCGCCAGTGCCTCCTTGGGGAAGATCGCCTCTTCGTCCCATCTCGCGGCATTGGGTGCCAGCACGCCCTCGGCAAATGCGCGCGCGCTCTCAACAAACGCTTTCTGGTCTTCGTTCAGGGAAAAATCCAACTGCTTTCCTCCTGTTCTCTCATTGCTCTGTCAAAGCTCTTGCTCAGCCCAACGGACGAAGCTATCTGTAGGAGCGGCTACAGCCGCGATAAGCCGTTCAGCCTGCAGGATGTTCGCGGCTGTAGCCGCTCCTACAGCCGCTCCTACAGTGTCGATTCAGGCAGCACGCATTCTCAGCGCAGGTTGATGCTCATGTTCGGCTGCTTGCTGGTGTCTTCCACGTGGGTCCACTTGGCGGTGATGGTCTTGGTCTCGGTGTAGAAGCGCACCGCCTGCTTGCCATAGGCGTGCAGGTCGCCACGGAAGGAGCCGCGCCAACCGGTGAACGAGAACATCGGCAGCGGCACCGGAATGGGAATGTTGATACCCACCTGGCCCACCAGTATTTCGTGCTGGTACTTGCGTGCCGCGCCACCAGACTGGGTGAAGATAGAGGTGCCGTTACCGACTTCCAGCCGGTTGATCAGCTCTATCGCCTCGTCCAGGGTATCCACGCTCATGCAGCACAGCACGGGGCCAAATATCTCTTCCTTGTAAATGGACATCTCCGGGGTGACGTCGGCGAACAGTGTCGGCCCGACCCAGTTGCCGTCGGGTAAACCTTCCACGCTGCACTCGGAACCGTCGAGCAGGCAGTTCGCCCCCTCTTCCTTGCCCTTGTTGATCAGGCTGATCACACGCTGGTGCGCGGTCCTGGAGATGATCGGGCCATAGGCGGCATTGGCGTCGTTCCACGCACCCGGCTGGGCGGTGGCCATGCGCTCCGCAAGTTCCTCGACCCAGTCCTTTGACTCACCGACAAACACGGCCACGGAGATGGCCATGCAACGTTGCCCGGCGGCACCGGCGGAGGCGCCCACCAGCGCATTGAGAGTCGCGTTCTTGTCCGCATCCGGCATCACCACCATGTGGTTCTTGGCGCCCATCATGCACTGCACGCGCTTGCCGGCGGCGGTGCCGGTGCGATAGATATGCTCGCCCACGCGGGAAGAACCCACGAAGGAGATCGCCTTGATGTCCGGATGATTCAATATCTGGTCCACCTGCTCGGCGCCACCGTGCACCATGTTCAATACGCCCTTGGGGGCGCCGGCTTCAACGAACAACTCCACCAGGCGCACTGGCGTCAGCGGGTCCTGCTCGGAAGGCTTGAGGATGAACGTATTGCCGCAGGCGATGGCCAGCGGGTACATCCACAGGGGAATCATGGCGGGAAAGTTGAACGGGGTGATACCGGCGACCACCCCGATGGGCTGCACGTAGCTGTAGGTGTCGATGCCGTTGGCGACATTTTCCACCGTCTCGCCCATCATGTTGGAACCGGTATTGGCCGCCTGCTCCACCACCTCTATGCCGCGCCAGACATCGCCCTTGGCGTCTTCAAAGGTCTTGCCGGTGTCCTGGGCCAGCAATTCACCCAGCTCGTCATGGTGCTCCTTGAGCAGGTTGCAGTAGCGCATCATCAGGCGACAGCGTTCCATGACCGGCGTGTCCTTCCAGGTTTTGAAGGTCTCCACGGCACAGGCCACTGCAGCGTCCACCTCCTCGCTGGTGGCAAAAGGCACCTCCGCCAGGAGCTGCTGGTTGGCGGGATTGGTCACGGGCATCTTTTCGCTGGCACTGCTGTGCACGAATTCACCGTTGATAAAAAGCGGGACTTGCTTGGTCATGGTTGTCACCTGTCGGTTGAACAAAAATCAGGCACCTAAACTAGCACCGGCCCCGGCAGCTGCACATTGACGAAATTGCTAAGTTTATGGACTATATTGCTATCAGCATTCATTCAAGGGATGATCCCGCAGCATGAGCAAACCCTCACAATGGCCGCTTCCGGACCAGGGCATCCGCTTCCTCACACCCGCCTTTATGGTGGAAAAACTGGCGCGTCACCCCCTGACCAAGGACTGCTACCCCACGGCGATGGGCTACTATCCCGCTGCCAGCGGACACCACATGGTGCGCGAACGCCACGACGACAATCTGTTGCTATATTGCACTGCCGGGGCCGGCCGGCTCACGGCGGGAGACTGGCAGGGAGAGGTCCAACCCGGGCATATCATGCTGCTGCCGCAGGGACTCACCCACGCCTACGAAGCCGCCGCAGGTGACCCGTGGACGCTCTACTGGGTGCACTTCCAGGGCGCCAGTACCGGCGTACTGATGCAATACCTGGGCTATCGCGAGGGGCGCCCGCTGGCGGATGCCGGCGTATCGCCACTGCTTATCGGCGCCTTCACCAGCCTGCTGGAAGTGCGTCGCACCGGGTATTCCACGCGCGCTTTCATCAACGCCGCCAATCACCTGCGCCACCTGGTGACGCAAATGTCGATGGAAATCAGCGCCCATGCCGGGCGCCTGCAATCGGGCTTTGAACTCGATCACGTGCAGGCCTATATGCTGGAACACATTGACCAGCCGGTAACACTGGAGCGACTGGCGGCCGTGGCCAATATGTCCAAGTACCATTTTTCCAATCGCTACAAGCAACTCACCGGGTATTCACCCATCAAACACTTTCTCAATATGAAAATGGAACATGCCTGCCACCTGCTGGACGCCACCGACCTCGGTGTGGGTGAAATCGCCCTGCGCGTGGGCTACGATGACCCCCTGTATTTTTCACGCCTGTTTCGCAAGACCCTGGGCAGTTCGCCGCGCGGCTACCGGGCCTCGCTGCGCAAATAAACCCGCGGCTGTGGACAGGCGCTATAATCAGGCGCAGTAAACGGCGTTCGTTTTTCGCAAACAAGGAGAACAAGATGAAGCACTATCTGAGAACACTCGGCCTGGCGGCTGTGGCCAGCGTGGCACTGGCCGCCAATACGACCTCGGCCGAGGGCCCCGCCATCAAATGGGAGCTCGATGACGCGCTGAAGCAGGTGGATCGCCAGGCCGATGATTTCCAGAGCGCCATGGCGCGCGTGGAAGTCGTGCGTCGCGACCTGGGCGGCACCGAACTGAGCCGTGAAAAAGGCACCATATTCATGGACCGAAAAGGCAAGATACGCCTTGATACCGATGCGCCGTCACCGCGCACCTACCTGGTAGAGAAGAGTACCCTGTACATCCACCACCCGGATGAGAAACGCGTGGAGATTTACTCGCTGTCGCGGCACAAGGACCGCATAGAACCCTTTATGCGTTTAGGCTTCACCGACAGCGGCAAGGACCTGAAAGACGATTACCTGCTGACCTCACTCGGTGAGCGCGATGTGGGCGACAGCCGCACCCTGGGCCTGGAACTGACCCCGGAAAGTGAAAAGGCGCGCGCCGTAATGGGCAAGGCGCAACTGTGGATAGACCAGTCCTCGTGGACGCCGTCACAGCAGGTGTTCACCGCCAGCTCCAGGGGCGAGGAAATCACCCTCACCTTTACGCACGTGGCGCGCAACCTGCAGCTGAACCCCGACCTGTTCAGCACCAAGTGGCCCCGCGGCACCGACAAGCAGAAAATCAAGTAGCGTTGTCACCCGGTGCTGCGACGGCAACCAGAAAGCTGTCGCAGACATCGGGGCGGGTCTCCAGGGGCTCACAGATATCACGCATCTGCTCCCGCAGCGAGGCCAGGGCCTGCTGGCGCGCCTCTTCCTGCGGTGCCTCCCCGGCCCATGCCAGCAGCAGGCGGCTCATTTCCCGCAGCTCGCGTGCCGTGCGTTGATGGATGGCATCGCGCTGCCCGCTTAGTTCCTCCAGCAGCAGACGCGCGGTGCCGCTGATCGCGGCGCCATCTTCCGGCGCGAAGGTCACCAGTGCCTCCAGGTAGTTCACACCCCACTGTTGCCGGGTGGCGGGTCCCTCCGCCGCCTGCCAGGCCTGCTGGTACCACGACATAGCCGATTCCCCGTTACCCAGTTGCGTTTCAAAATACGCAAGATCCGCCATGAAGTAGTAAGGTTGGTCGGACAGCCGGATACCCTCCTCCAGGCTTGCCCGTGCCTGCTCCGGCATCCCCGCGTGGTAATAAGCCTGCCAGATACCGTTCAGTCCCGCGTGCAACTGATAACTGTCGAGCGTCGACCTCACTGCGGTCAACTGCTGCCGCAACCAGGCCTGGGACTCAGGCGCCAGGCCTGCATCAGGCGCCGACGCCGCCAGTGACACCGCGACCCAGCCCTGCAGGGCATCGATCCGGGTCAACACCGGCATGCGGGGGTCGTCGATCACCCCGCGCAGCAGGCCCTGGATCGCTGCAGCCAGCGCATTCTCGTCTCCCATGGACAAGTACTCGACCATGACGTCGCCCGCCATCATGAAACTACCCAGGTTTTCCTGCGCCAGACGCGCGTCCGCCAGCACGCGGTCCACCGTGGCGCGATGCTGCGCGGCCTGGTCCTCATCGCGATCCGCGTCGACCAGCCACGCCTGTACGGCGAGCATCTGCAAGAGGCTTTTCTCCACCGCCAGTTCCGCCGGACAGGACGCCGCCAGCAGGGGGGCGACCTGCTCCAGGGTTTCATCGCCCAGTGCATGGCCGCGATCCTGCCACCAGGAATAGTACGCCAGCAGCTTCCAGTCTGCCGCGGATAACGATTTGCCCTCGCTAAGGTCCTCCAGCAGCGTCGCCACCGGGCGCATCGCATTCAGAGCCAGGTCGAGGACCCCGACATACTGCTGGATATTCATCCCGCCCGGAATCCGGGTGAGCTCGGTGCCGGCGGTATCGAAGATGATCACGGTGGGATAGCCCATGACCGAGAAGCGCTCCGCATACTGCTGTGCGCGTTCGCTGTCGCCATCGAGATACACCATGATGAACTGCCGGGACTGGCGAATGAACTCGGGCCGCTGGAAAATGGTGGCCTTCAGTTCGTGACAGGGCGGACACCACTCGGCGCCCCAGTAGAGGAACAGCGGCTTGCCCTCGCGCGCAGCCGCGGCAAAGGCCTCTTCCACGCTGCCGTCGATCCAGTCGATCGTGGCCGGCTGCTCCCTGTCCATCTCCGCCTCGACCACAGCGTGCTCGCGCTCACCGCTGCAGGCGGTCAAAACCAGCACCGCCAGCCACAGCTTCGCAATCCTGATCAATGCACTGCCTTGCACATCGGCTACCCAACTAGCGCGTCGCAGACGACGCTGAAGCCACCATAATATATGGCGACGGCACAAAGGAAAGCGCGGGCATGCACCAACCCTGATACCGGGTACCGTGGTGAAGCCGGCATAACGGGCTCGCAATGCTGTCCTCAATCACCGGAGTCATCGCCCCTCGTGCGTGCGCGGCGGTGCCAGAGCAGGTAAGTCACCGGCAGTACCAGCAGTGTGAGCAGCACGGCGGTAACCATACCGCCCACCACGGGAGCGGCCAGACGACTCATCACCTCGGACCCCGTCCCGCTGCCCAGCAGCACCGGCAGCAGACCGATAATAGTCGCGCTGGCGGTCATCACCACGGGCCTGACCCGCTTGCTGGCCCCCTCGACAATGGCCGACGCCAGGTCACCGGTGTCGTCGTCGAACGAGGCTGCCGCCTGCTCCAGGTAGACCAGCATGATGACCCCGGTTTCCACGGCCACCCCGGCCAGGGCGATCATGCCCACCCCGGCGGCCACCGACAGATTGTAGCCCAGGATATACATCAGCCAGAGACTGCCGACGAGCGCCAGGGGCAGTGAAGCCACCAGTAGCAACACCGGTTCCCAGCGCCGAAAAGCCAGATATAAAAGCACCACGATAATCATCAGCGTTAGCGGCACCACGTAGGCCAGGCGCTGCTTGGCACGTTCCATATACTCAAACTGGCCGGACCAGGCGATGGAGTAGCCCGGGGGTAACTCGACCTGCCGCGCCACGGCCGCCCTGGCGCTGTCTACGTAGCGCCCCAGGTCGACCCCGTCGATATCCACGAAGGTCCAGCCGTTGATACGCGCGTTTTCACTCTTGATCCCCGGCGGACCTGACTCCACACGTATGTCGGCCACATCACCCAGGGCCAGCCGCGCACCTGCGGGCGTCACGATGGGCAACAGTGCCAGTTGCTCGGGTGAATCCCGGTACTGATGCGGATACCGCAGGTTGACCGGGTAGCGTTCCAGCCCCTCGATGGTGTTGGTCACATTCATGCCGCCCACGGCCATCGCCACCACCTGCTGCACATCCGCTACACTGAGGCCGTAGCGGGCCGCACGCACGCGCTCTATGTCAACCACGATATAGCGCCCACCCGCCACGCGCTCTGAGTAGACCGAGGCCGTGCCCGGCACAGCGGCCAGCACCTCCTCCAGGCGCTGGCCGATGCCTTCAATCACCGCCAGGTCGGGGCCCGCCACTTTCACGCCCACCGGGGTCTTGATCCCGGTGGCGAGCATATCGATACGCGTCTTGATCGGCATCACCCAGGCATTGGTGAGCCCGGGCACCTGCACACGCTGCTCCAGTTCCCGTCGCAGTTCCTCGGGGCCGATACCGTCGCGCCACTGGTCGCGGGGCTTGAATTGTATGAACGTCTCGATCATGGTCAGCGGCGCCGGGTCCGTGGCGGTCTCGGCGCGCCCGACCTTGCCAAATACGCTCTCCACTTCCGGCACCGTGCGAATCAGCTTGTTGGTCTGCTGCAGCAGCTCGCGCGCCTTGCCTATGGATATACCGGGATAGGTGGTGGGCATATACATCAGGTCACCCTCGTCCAGTGGTGGAATGAACTCACTGCCGATGCGCGACAGCGGCCACAGCCCACTGAGCAGCGCCAGCACGGCAAGTGCCAGGGTCAGCCGCGGTGCCCGCAGTGCAGCCTCAAGGGTGGGTCGGAACACGGCCAGCAAGGCCCGACTGCCGGGATTGTCCCGCTCGGAGCGAATACGGCCGCGGATGAAGTAGCCCATCAACACCGGCACCAGGGTGACCGCCAGGGCTGCCGCCGAGGCCATGGCGTAGGTCTTGGTGAAGGCCAGCGGCGAAAACATGCGCCCCTCCTGGGCCTGCAAGGTGAACACCGGCAGGAAGCTGACGGTAATAATCAACAGGCTGAAAAACAGTGCCGGCCCCACCTCCACCGCCGCCTCGGAGACGATCGCCCAGCGGTCGCGCTCGGCAGCGCCGGGGCGTTCGAGGTGTCGATGCAGGTTTTCTACCATGACGATCGCGCCGTCGATCATCGCGCCGATGGCAATGGCAATGCCGCCCAGGGACATGATATTGGCGTTCAGCCCCTGCAGGTGCATGACCACGAAAGCGGCGAGAATGCCGATGGGCAGGCTCACGATCGCGACCAGCGAACTGCGCACATGGAACAGGAACAGCAGGCAGATCAGCGCAACCAGCAGCAGTTCCTCCCCTACTTTTCGCCACAGGTTGGCCACGGCGCGGTCGATCAGGCCCGAGCGGTCGTACACCGTGACCACCTCCACGCCTGCGGGCAGGCTGGCCCTGAGCTGGGCCAGTCGCTGGCGAACGCCATCGATAGTCTGGCGCGCATTCTCACCGTAGCGCATGACGACAATCCCACCGACAGCCTCGCCCTCGCCATTCAGGTCGGCGACGCCGCGGCGCATTTGCGGGCCCGTGGTGATGTCGGCAATATCACCGAGTAGCAGCGGCGTACCCTGCGCGTTAGCCCCCAGGGTCACGCTGGACAGATCGTCGAGACCGCGCAGGTAGCCAGACGTGCGCACCATATACTCGGCCTCGGCCATCTCGATCACGGAGGCACCGACCTCCTGGTTGGCCCTGCGAATGGCCGCGGCCACCTGTGCAAGTGGCAAGCCATAGGCGCGCAAGCGGTCGGGGTTCACTCGCACCTGGTACTGCCGCACCATGCCGCCGACCGTGGCGACCTCTGCAACACCGGGCACCGATTGCAGTTCGTATTTCAGAAACCAGTCCTGCAGGCTGCGCAGTTCACTGAGGTCGTGTCGGCCACTGCGATCGACCAGGGAGTAAATGTACACCCAGCCCACCCCGGTCGCGTCGGGCCCCAGTTGCGGCCGCGCGCTCTCGGGCAGCGATGGCGCCACCTGGCTCAGGTACTCCAATACCCTGGAGCGGGCCCAGTACATATCGGTATCGTCATCGAAGATGACGTAGACATAGGAATCACCGAAAAACGAGAAACCGCGCACCGTGACGGCGCCCGGCACGGACAACATGGCCGTGGTCAGCGGATAGGTCACCTGGTCCTCCACGACCTGCGGCGCCTGCCCGGGATAGCTGGTTTTCACGATCACCTGCACATCCGAAAGGTCCGGAATTGCATCCACCGGTGTGTGACGCACCGAGTAGAGTCCGGCGGCCACCAGCACCAGCGTGGCCAGCAGGACCAGAAAGCGGTTGTGGATCGACCAGCGTATGAGGCCGGCTATCATGGCTCACCCTCCCCGGCTTCGTGAACACGGGTCAGCACAAACTCGCCATCCTCAATCACGAAGGTGAATTCCACCTCGCCACCCTGTGGCAGGCGGGCGAGATCAACCGCAGCGTCGACGATGAAGGTCACCCGCGCGGGGGGCCGACGCCACTTGGCGATCGCACCACGATCGATGGTCACCAACCGCCGGTCAGCCGCCATCTCGACCACGGTGCCCGAGACCCGGGCGCTCTGGGGTGGCTTTTGCGGCGCATCCCCCATGCGCTGCAGCGCCGCCTGGCGACTCGACTCGGAATCGATCAGGAACTGCGCTGAGGTCACCACTCGATCTCCCGCGTCCAGCCCGGAAAGCACTTCGTAGTGGCGCGCGCCCAGGCGGCCCAGCCTGACCGGCACGGAGCGGTAGCGGCCGCCGCCCAGGTCCCGCACGACCCGGTCGCGATCCCCAAGGCGAATTACCGCCTCGCGGGGCACCAGCAGGGTCGGCGTGCCCGGGTCGGTTTCGATCACCACCTGGGCGAACATATTGGGCCGCAGCTCCCGCTGTGGATTGGGAAAGCGCAGCCGCACGCGCAGCGTGCGCGTGCCCTCGTCCAGTGACGGGTACAGGTAGTCCACCCGCCCGCGCCACCGACGCCCCGGCAGGAAATCCAGTGTCATGGTCACCGGTTGCCCGACCGCCACCTGGTCAACCTGGCGCTCGAACACCTCGGCCTCCACCCAGACCTCGTCCAGGGCGCCAATCGACATCAGCGTGGTCGATGGACCGACAAAGAAGCCCTCGCGGATGTTCAGGTTGTCGATGACGCCGTCCTGGGGCGCCCGGAAAGTCACCGTCTGGCGGACCTGGCCATCGCGCTTGAGCGCCGCGATCGTTTCCGGCGCCACCTGCAGCGCGCGCAAACGGTCCTCGGCCGCCTTCAGCAGCACCGTATTACTGCGCCTCAGCGCCAGTACGAGTTCCTCCTGCGCGGCCACCAGCTGGGGCGAATACAGCTCGTATAGCGGCTGGTCCCTGCTCACCGGGTCACCGCTGGCCTTGACGAACAAACGCTCTATCCAGCCCTCCACCCTGGGGTGGATGTGGATGAGCCGGTCCTCGTCGTAACGCACGTAACCCACCGTGCGAATCTCGCCCGCCAACGGCGCCTCGCGCACTTTGACGCTGCGCACACCGAGGTTGTTCACCACTTCGGGGGCGATCGACACGGTGCCCGGCGACACGATTCCCGGCGACACGGGTCCCGCCGCGTCATTGGCATACACCGGCACCAGGTCCATCCCCATTGGCGACTTGCCCGGACCATCCCGCCGATAGCTGGGATCCATGGGGGCAACCCAATACAGCGGCTCGCCGCCACTGCCGTCGGTGTCGTGCTGGCCACCGCCATCGCCAGGCGCGTGGCCGGGCCACAGCCACACCGCGCCGCCCCCGATTGCCGCCCCAACGGCCAGCACGGCGAATTGCTTCACGAAAATGTTCATGTCTCCGCTCCTGCGCCAGCCATCAGGTAATTGAGCTGACTGATACTCATCAACCTCTGCACCTCGATGTCCAGAGCCTCGATATTGGCATTGAGTTCGGCGATGCGGGCGCGCACCACCTCCGCGAAGTCACCGTCATCGTTGGTGTATGCCGAAAGGGATGCCTCGGCCTGCTCGCGCATCTCGCGCAGTAAGCGCCCCCGGTAAAGCTGCCGGCGCTCCTCCAGTACGGCCAGGCGCTTGCGCTCGGTCTCGAAGCTGGCGTAGAGGCGTCGCAACAACAGGGTTCGCTCCGTGCGCAGGGCCTCGGTCGACGCGACCGCGGAGCGCACGTTCTGGTCCTGGCGCTTTTCAGTGAACAGCGGCATGTCCAGAGCAAGCCCTACGGAAAAGAAATCCGCGCGGTCCCCGTGCAGCGGGTCGTCGTCGCGATAGCCGTAACTGGCATCCACGCGCCACTGCGGTCGGTAACCCTGCTCGGCGATGGCAATCCCGGTCGCGCTGGCCGCTACCCGCGCGTCGACAGCGAGCACCGACGGGTGGCCACTCAGCAGTCGCCCCAGGCTGTTCGCATCCAGCGACTCGGGCTTGATCGCCCCCTCGGGCAGCGCGATGTCCGGGCGCTCGGCCATCGCAAAACTCAACGCCGGACCCTGCTCGAGCGGCGACACCCACTGCAGCAGGCGCGACAGCGAGATTTGCTGCTGTTCATTCAGGCGCGAGAGCCGTTCGTCCAGACGCGTCAATTCCAGTTGCGCGCGTATGAGGTCCTGCTGCCGGGTGCGACCCAGGGCCGATGTATAACTGGCCTCGACCACCTCCAGCAGTTGCTCGAACAGGTCACGGTCGCGCTCGATAAGCGCAATGGACGCGCTGGCCCTGTACGCCAGCAACCACTCACGGGTGACCTCCAGCGCAATCCGCGCCCGACGGTCAGCGCGCTGGTGAGGCTGCGCTGAGCCCAGGTGCCGGAATCTTTCGGCACTCAACGCCCGACTGTCGCCGCGTGGAAAAACCTGCGACACACCCACCTTGAACTGGGTCATGGGTTCCTGGTCGAAATCTAAAGTGTCTGTGGGCAGGTTGGCGAAGCCCACACTGAGCATCGGATCCGGCAGGCTCGATGACGCGGTGCCATTCGCAAGCAGCGCCCGTTCGCGCAGTTCGCTACCGGCAAGCCAGGGGTCCTGCGACTGGGCACTGGCGATTGCAGCCGACAGCTCCAGCGCCGCCTGGGCGGGCGCCAGCGGCAAGGTGCCGATGGCGGCGCCGAGCGCTATGCGGCGCAGCAGCACAAAAAAAGTCTTCATGTTTTACCGTCCTCTACAGGGCATGCCGCGCCGTCAAAACACGAAGGCAGTGACAATTACCCGGGGAAAATTAGCCTTGCAGTGCGCGCGCGTGAGTACGGCGGGCGCACCTGTCCTGTGTCAGGCCAGGGCCGGGGGACGATAGGGAGTGGAAAGCGTGCCGGTGAGGTGTGGCGAGGGTGCCGCAGTCAGTTCCGGGCGCAATGGCTGCCCGGCCACCGCCAGTGCGGTCTGCAGAAGTGCCACCAGGGAAACACAGCCGCCCTGGCTGCAGTAGCCGCCGTCACAGCAGCTTGTTGCCGTGGCGCTGTCGTCGACAGCGTGTCCGGCGTGAAGCGTCTCAGCCGCAGTGGCGGCATCATGGTGGGCATGGTGAGACATCTCTGGCTGATTCACCGGAGTTGATGTCGTGCACGGCATGGATACACCCGTGACGCCCTGCAAGCACAGGGTCAAAGCACAAATCAGCGCCAGTGATTTCACTGCGATCCGGGACACTCGAAGCTTCCAGTGATACGACTCTTCAAGCATACACCCTGCAGTTGGGTGCAGGTCAAGTTCAGGCAGGCATAAAAAAAGGGCGGGTAAAAACCCGCCCTTCCTGTTTACACCTAGTGAACTCAGCCGAACTGGTTCATGGTGTTGTCTTTACCACCGGCCTTCAGCGCGGCTTCACCGGCGAAGTATTCCTTGTGGTCGTCACCCATGTCAGAGCCCGCCATGTTCTGGTGCTTGACGCAGGCGATACCCTGGCGGATTTCCTTGCGCTGAACACCTTCTACGTAGCCCAGCATGCCGGCATCACCGAAGTACTCCTTGGCCAGGTTGTCAGTAGACAGGGCCGCGGTGTGGTAAGTCGGCAGGGTGATCAGGTGGTGGAAGATACCCGCTTCGCGCGCAGCGTCAGCCTGGAAGGTGCGAATGCGGTTGTCCGCCTCGGCAGCCAGGTCGCTCTCATCGTATTCAACGCTCATCAGGTTAGCGCGATCGTAGGCAGAAACGTCCTTGCCTTCTTCACTCCATGCGTCGAATACCTGCTGGCGGAAGTTCAGTGTCCAGTTGAAGGACGGGCTGTTGTTGTAAACCAGCTTGGCATTGGGGATGACTTCGCGGATGCGGTTTACCATGCCGCCGATCTGGCCGACGTGGGGCTTCTCGGTTTCGATCCACAGCAGGTCTGCACCGTTCTGCAGCGAAGTGATGCAATCCAGCACGCAGCGGTCTTCGCCTGTACCCTTGCGGAACTGGAACAGGTTGGAAGGCAGGCGCTTGGGACGCAGCAGCTTGCCGTCGCGGTTCAGTACCACGTCGCCGTTGTTCATGTCGGCCAGGTCTACTTCTTCGCAATCCAGGAAGCTGTTGTACTGGTCGCCCAGATCGCCCGGCTCGTGAGTCACGGCGATCTGCTTGGTCAGGCCAGCACCCAGGGAGTCGGTACGCGCCACGATGACGCCATCGTCCACGCCCAGCTCAAGGAAGGCGTAACGTACGGCGCGGATCTTGGCGAGGAAGTCTTCGTGCGGCACGGTCACTTTGCCGTCCTGGTGGCCACACTGCTTCTCGTCAGACACCTGGTTTTCGATCTGGATGGCACAGGCACCGGCTTCGATCATCTTCTTGGCCAGCAGGTAAGTCGCTTCCGCGTTACCGAAACCGGCGTCGATGTCAGCGATGATGGGTACCACGTGGGTCTGGAAGTTGTCGATCTGGTTCTGCACGTCCTGGGCCTTGACTTCGTCACCGGCTTCACGGGCATCGTCCAGGGCGCGGAACAGGCCGCCCAGCTCACGGGCATCTGCCTGGCGCAGGAAGGTGTACAACTCTTCAATCAGGCCGGGTACGGAAGTCTTCTCGTGCATGGACTGGTCAGGCAGCGGGCCGAATTCGCTGCGCAGGGCGGCAATCATCCAGCCGGAGAGGTACAGGTACTTCTTGTTGGTGTTGCCGAAGTGCTTTTTGATGGCGATCAGCTTCTGTTGGCCAATAAAGCCGTGCCAGCAACCCAGCGACTGCGTGTATTGGCTGGTGTCAGCGTCATACTCGGCCATGTCCTTGCGCATGATGCCTGCGGTGTAGCGGGCGATATCCAGGCCGGTCTTGAAGCGGTTCTGGAGGCGCATGCGGGCGGCGTATTCGGGGCTGATAGCATCCCAGGCGCTGCCGTTCTTTTCGCGCAGCTGGGCGATATCGGAGATGTCATTCTGGTATGTGGACATGATCCTACCTCTGATTGTGTGGGGACGAAAATGCCAGGCGACGCGGGGGTCGGCCAGTCAGTGAGGCGAATATTAGTCCTCGCGGGGGCATAAATGAAATAAATGGCAAAGATATTTGGTATTCATCAGAGCAATCCATAAATCTACCGAACTGCGCTTCCGCCGGCCCGGCGCGCGGATAGCCCGGACCTCCCGGAAACCGCAACAGCGGCTTCCTGCCAGTTTGGCCTCCCGGAGCGCCGGCCGGCCCATCCATGTGCTCGGACATTTCCAGGAGGTCCGGGCTACCCACACGCCTGCAATGGCGCCTTGACCCAGCGCACAATTGGCGGGCCAGAATCGAACTTGCTGATCACTTCGATAGAGGCCCTGTGCCGGGGTAGGCTGCGGGAATAATCAGGCCACCGCTTTTTGCGCAGGCGCGTTCGCCGGGGTTTTCTGCCGTGGATGTCCGAGGCCGCCTAGCGGTTGCGAACAGCAACCGCTGCCGAGTTACGCGGCAGCCGGCGTAAGCGCCGGAGCTTGTGGCCGTTCCCGCGGCCTACCCCGGCGCAGGGCCGGCTCATCTAAAACCGCAGCCGCAGAAACCTGCACCCACTCCCGCAACATACCCGGCGCAGGGCCGGCGCATTGGGAGCAACAACCAGTGCAATCAAGCCGCCAGCAAAGACTCCTTCAACTCCCGCTTGAGCAGCTTGTTGGTCGCGTTGCGCGGCAGTGGCTGCTCGGAGAAAAATACTCGAGTAGGGACTTTGTAAGGCGCCAGGCGTGCGCGGGCGAATTCGACGAGTTCCTCCTCGGACAGCTCCGCGCCGGGATGCAGGTGCACCACCACGGCGACCTCCTCGCCCCAGCGCTCGTGCGGCAGGCCCAGGGCCGCCACTTCCTTGACGGCATCGTGTTCCAGTAGCTCGTTCTCGATCTCTGCCGGGTAGATGTTCTCACCCCCGCGGATAATCATGTCCTTAACACGGTCCGCCAGGCACAGGAAGCCGTCCTCGTCGAGGTAGCCCACGTCGCCGGTTTTCAGCCAGCCATCGCGAAAGTCCGACGCATTGGCATCGGGACGATTCCAGTACTCTCGAATGTTGGCCACGCTGCGCACCCATATCTCGCCGGTCTGGCCCTGGGGCACTTCCTCGCCCGCGTCGTCGCAAATACGGATATCCACAATCGGGTGCGGGAAGCCGGCCGTGCCGCGCTTCTCATGAAATGCCTTACCGGTAAGCGAGGCACCTTGGGCGTTGGTCTCGGTCATGCCATAACCGGTGCCACTGAAATTGGCCGGCACCTTCTCGCGTAACAAGGCGCCCACCCGGGGCGGCGTGGCGGCGCCGCCAAGTCCAACCGAAAACAGGCTGCTGGTGTCGGCGGTGTCAAATCCGGGCGACTCCAGCAGGTCGAGCACCATGGAGGGTGCCGCTGCCACAGTGGTAATGCGCTCCTCTTCGATATAGCGCAGCGCCCTGTCCACGTCCCACTTGTACATCATCACGATGCGACGGCCGCCGCGCAGGTTGAGCAGGAACTGGGCATGGCAGCCGCTAACGTGAAACAGCGGCACCGCCAATAGCGAGGTGGGTTCGTTGCCCGCCTCCAGCATGCGGGTAATCAAGTCACCATTAGTCATGGCAGCCGCGATGGCCGCACACTCCATGTTGTAGATCGCCTGACAGATCGCGCGGTGGGTGGACACCGCGCCCTTGGGTTTGCCGCTGGTACCGGAGGTGTACATGATCAGGGCGATGTCTTCCGCGTCGATATCCACCGGGTCAGGTGACTTGCCGGCAAAATCTGCCACAAATCGCGCGAGGCTATCCGGGTTTTCGGCATCAGTGGGGCGCGCCACCAGTGTGCGTATGCCCTTGTCCTTCATCATCTGCGCCACACCGTCGTAACGCTGCTGGTCACAAATCACCAGAGTGGCACCGGCATCTTCCACCGTATAGGCGATATCGGCAGGCTGCCCCCAACTGTTCACCGGCACCACCACGGCACCGATGGCGGTAATGGCAATAAACGCGGCCATCCACTCGGGATAGTTGCGCATCGCCAGCGCCACCCTGTCGCCCTTGCCGATGCCCGCTGCCTGCAGTGCGGCGCCCATGGCGTCGGCCTCATCCATAAGCTGGTTGAAACTGCGCCGCTCCCCCTCGTAGATCAGGAATTCACGATCACCGTGATTCCGCCCCGCGGCAAGGGCCTCGCGCAGGTTGGCCGGTGCGTCTTTGTAATAGCGGCCGCCATCTTCTCCGGTGATCACCTGGTAGGGCGCCCCCTCCCCCGTCAGTTGTGCGATTGCCGCGTCGAATTCCTGTTTCAGGCCAGTCATGAGGATTCCCCCGGAAGCTGAGTGTTATTGCATTGTAGTCGCGCCGAAAGAGCGCGACATCAGCAGGATTTTGCATATGAGACTGGCGCGATTTTGCACCAAATGGGCGCGCTTGCCCACGTATGCCCCTCGGTTAGAATGTGTACAGTTCAGGAGTTCATCCCATGGCAGACACAATCCCGCTGCGCCACGCTCAATCGCTGCTTCGCATGGCACCCATGGACGCGGCAGAACTGCGCCGGGAACTGCAGGCACTGAACCTGCCGCTGGTGCTGCTGGAGGAATCCGCCCGGTCGGACGCCCGCATCTCCGCGGAAGACTATGGCCGCCTGTTCATGCGACTGGTACATCATATACAGGATCAACTGCCTGCCACCCGGGACGACGCAGACGCCATTCGCAGTTTCAGCGCTTACCGCATGATGTTCCAGGCCATGCTGCATTCCCGCGACCTCGGCGAGGCCTTACAGCGGGCGGCAATCTACTTTCGCCGACTGCAATCCTCGGGCGAACGCTTTGCGATCGAACCCGCAGGTGAGCAGGTGGTATGCCGCTTTGTATTCGATGAGGCGAGCGAGCGGGCACTGGCTGCACCGGAAAATTTCGACATGGAGCAGTTGCACTGGCTACCCGGGCTTACCGGACGCATCCTGTCCATGGCCAACTGGCACCGGGTTTGTGGCTGGTTCACCGGGTGTTACATCGACATCGACGCGATTGAGATGACACAGGCCGCGGACGCAACCAACGCTTACCAGCAAATTTTCGGGCAACCGATACAGTTTGGCGCCAGCCGTAACGCACTTATCTTCAACCGGCGCTATCTGTCCTTTCCCATCGTCCAGAGCGAGGCGTCGCTGGAAGCGATGCTGGCCACCTACCCCGCCGAGCTGTTTCGCATCCGTGCCGGGGAGAGCAGCCTGTCCCAGCGTATTCGCAATCTCATCGGCAGCGATTTCAGCCGCCCACTGCCAGGCCTGCAGGACATGGCTGAGCGGCTCACTATGACCACGCCAACGCTGCACCGCCGGCTGCGTGAGGAAGACACCTCATACCAGCAGTTAAAGGATCAGTGTCGTCGCGAGGCCGCCGAGCGTTACCTTGACAGCGACGACCACACCGCGGCCGAACTGTCAGAACTGCTGGGGTTCTCGGACGCCAGCACCTTCCATCGCGCCTTCAAGAAATGGACCGGGATGACCCCGCAGGAATACCGCGACCAGCGCGGGTAATTGCGGCGTATTTTCAGGCTAGTCCAGTACTTCATCGAGGAAATTCTGCAGCGCGCGCCAAGCGCGCTGGTCGGCAATCGGGCTGTAAACCGTACCGCGTTCGGGGTCGTTGGCCGCCGGATTGGTGAATGCGTGTACGGTGCTGCCGTAGGCGTGAACCTGCCAGTCCGCGCCCGCGGCGGTCAACTCATCCGCCAGGGCCAATATGGCGTCAGGAGTCGCCATGGGGTCATCATACCCGTGCAGGCACAGCACTTTCGCGCTGATCTGTGGGGACGGCAGGTTGTCCGCGGGCTTGAACAGGCCGTGAAAACTGACCACGCCGCGGATATCAGCACCGGTGCGCGCCAGGTCCAGTACGCAGAGCCCGCCGAAGCAGTATCCCATTGCGGCAACGCGCTGCTCGTCGACCTCCGGCAGAGACCTTACCGCCTCCAGGCCGGCTGTCATGCGCGCCTGTAACTCGGCCCGGTCGTCCATCAGCGGCGCCATGAGTTGCGCATTCTCTTCCGGCCCGGCGCCGCGTTGACCATTGCCGTAAAGGTCCGCGACGAGGGCAACAAAGCCCGCTTCCGCCAATTGCCTGGCCCTGGTCTCCTCAAATTCCCCCCGACCGGCCCAGGTGTGCGCGATCAGCACGGCAGGGCGCGGCGAGGACGCGTTGTCATCCCACGCCAGGTAGCCCCGGTGCTCGGTGCCGTTACTGCGGTAAACCAGTTCTCTGGCCTCAATGCCCATTTTTACTGCCCTCCCCGTGCGCTGGTCGCCAGTATCGCACAGCGTTCAGGATCGCTGAAAATTTCTGCACCTGTGTTTTGCAAAACCCCGCAATTGTGGGCGGCGGCGCCGCCACTAAACTGTCAGCTATCGTGAACAACAGCAACAGGAGCGACATCATGGCTTACTTCATCACTGGCGGTACCGGTTTTCTCGGGCGGTTTTTCATCGACAAACTGAAGCAGCGCGATGGGGATATCTATGTGCTGACGCGCAAGGGCTCGGAGCACAAATTCGAAGACCTGCAGGCCCGCATGGGTGACCAGGCAGAGCGCCTGATCCCGGTCACCGGCGACCTCTGCGCACCTTTGCTCGGACTGGACGCGGATACAGTTGCCGAAATCAAGGGCCGCATTCAGCACTTCTGTCACTTCGCCGCCATCTACGACCTGAAAGCCTCCGCGGAAGCGCAGATCGCCACCAATATCGACGGCACCCGCAACGCCGTGCAACTTGCCGAGGCCCTCGGTGCAGGTTGTTTCCAGCACGTCAGCTCCATCGCCGCCGGCGGCTTGTACGAGGGCACCTGGCGCGAAGATATGTTCGAAGAAGCAGAGAATATGGAGCACCCCTACTTCGCCACCAAGCACGATTCGGAGGCGGTGGTGCGCAACGAGTGCAGCATACCCTGGCGTGTTTACCGCCCCGGCATGGTGGTGGGCCACTCCAAAACCGGTGAAATCGACAAGATCGACGGCGCCTACTACTTTTTCAAGAGCCTGCAGAAAATCCGCAACGTCCTGCCACCGTGGTTTCCGCTGATCGGCATAGAGGGCGGCAAGTTCAACGTGGTACCCGTGGACTACGTGGTGGACGCCATGGACCATATCGCCCACCAGGGCGACCTGGACGGACGCGCCTTCCACCTCACTGACCCCGAGCACCACAGCATGGGCAACATGATGAACATCTTCGCCGACGCCGGCCATGCGCCCCGCTTCAGCATGCGCCTCGACGCGCGCATGTTCGGCTTCATCCCCCGCTTCGTGCGCGAAACCCTGGCCAACCTGCCGCCGATCAAGCGCGTCATCAACACCCTGCTGGCAGACATGGGCCTGCCGGACTCGGTGATGATGTTTACCAACTATCCCACGCGTTACGACAATCGCGACACCGAGCGCGCCCTCAAGGGCAGTGGCATCAAGTGCCCGGACCTGCGCGACTACGCACCGGTGATCTGGGATTACTGGGAGCGCAATCTCGACCCCGACCTGTTCGTCGACCACTCCCTTGAGGGCAACGTGGGCGGCAAGATCGTGCTGATTACCGGCGCCTCATCGGGCATCGGCAGGCACTCCGCACTGCGCCTGGCGGAGGCCGGTGCGCACGTCCTGCTGGTGGCCCGCTCGGCAGACAAGTTAGAGGAAACGGCGGCAGAGATTGCCGCACTGGGCGGCGTGGCCAGCATCTACCAGGCAGACGTCTCCAACCTGGAAGATTGCGATCGCCTCGCCGCAGAGGTGCTGGCCAGGCACGGTCACGTGGACATACTGATCAATAACGCAGGGCGCTCTATTCGCCGCTCCCTGGAACTCTCCTACGACCGTTTCCACGATTTCGAGCGCACCATGCAGGTGAACTACTTCGGCGCCGTGCGCCTGACCATGGCACTGCTGCCCTCCATGAGCGAACGCCAGCAGGGTCATGTCATCAACATGTCCTCCATCGCCGCGCTCACCCCCAGCCCGCGCTTCTCCGCCTACGTAGCATCCAAGTCTGCACTGGATGCCTGGACCCGCGCCGCCGCGGTGGAATTCTCCGATCGCAACGTGCGCTTTACCACCATTAATATGCCGCTGGTACGCACCCCCATGATCGAGGCGACCACGGTCTATAACTCCATGCCCGTGCTGACACCGGACGAGGCGACTGACATGGTGGTGGAAGCCGTGATCAAGAAGCCCAAGCGTATCGCCACCAACATGGGAATCTTCCTGCAGGTGCAGAATGCCCTCGCACCGAGGATTTCAGAAGTCGTGATGAATATCGTCTTCCGTATGTTCAACGATTCCGCCGCCGCCAGGGGCGACAAGAAACCCGAGCAGGTGCAGGTGTCCAATGAGCAGGTAGCACTGGCTGCGCTGATGAAGGGCGTGCACTTCTGATCCTGCCGTGATGCGTGACCGCCCCCCGGGGGCGGTTTACCTGTTTAAGCGACGCTTGACCGAGCCGCATTTCGCACCCGGCGACAGCGGGCATTTGTTGCCCCGCTGGCGGCACCCGCCAGCTAAGGCATCACGAAACTACCGGCCCAGGAAACAGCTGGTAAGACGGGTCAGTCCGGTCTCGTGCAGACACAACACTGACCTGGCCGGCACGGAGCTCAGCGACTGTCTGCATATCAAGAATGTGCTCACGGTGATCAATGGCCCAGCGGCCATCGCGCCTGGACCAGGCATCCAGGTACCGGCCTCGAGCGGTAATTTCCTGCTGTCGCCCCTGGTCATCGGGCCGCGTCCACAGCACTACCGTGACATAGGTTTCACTGCTTGCACTGTCGCCGTCGAGGTTGACCAGGGAGTTGCCCAGCTGGTGCGAGTGCCTCTCCATCGCGGCGTGCGCGTCCCATACCCAATCCACGAACCCACGCCCGCTGCCCGTATACATATCGTGGTAATGCGCCGTGCCATCTGCATGCCAGACCGAATAAGCCAGGGCTTTATCCATACGATCCAGCCCCCGGCAATAACGGCAGAGCACGTCGTGAATCTCCAGCCTGGAAATAAAATGTTCCGTTCTTGTGTCTGACATGCCTGTGCCCCGGTTAAGGTTTGGCGCCGGGACCGGGAGTTGCCTGCCCTGAGGCAATGGCCCTGTTCAACACCGAAAACTGGATTATGCAAGTCCAGGCGGCATGCGCAAAGGCAAAATCCAGACGACAGAGCAGCCTGGTGACCACCTGAACGCAACCCGGGCTCGACGCCGGACCAGGCACTCGCCCCGGGCAGAGCGCAATCAGCCGGCGACGCCGAACACCTGCAGTAACTTGAGTCCTCCCAGACCCAGCGTCACCAGCACTACCGCACCGCCGAGCACATTGCTCAGCAGGCCGTTGCGGAATGTTCCCAGCCGATCGGAGCGGTTCATCACCAGGAGCAGGAAAATAGCGCATATGGGCAACAGGAAACCGTTGGCGGCCTGGGCGAACAGGATAGCAGTGAGTGGACGCGCGCCGATCACGGCGACAATGGTGCCGGCTGCCAGCACCAGCAGCCAGACCAGGCGGAAGCGGCGCGCGGAAACGTCTTGCTCCCAGCCCATCGTCCCGCATACCGCCCACGCCGCGGCCAGCGGCGCGGCCACGGCGCTGGATAGGCCGGCAGCGAACAGCCCCAGGGCAAACAGGTAGCGAGCGGCGGGCCCCAATACCGGCTCCAGTTGCTGCGCAATGGTCGCGGCGGATACCTCGCCCCCGGTGGCGAAAAATGCGGCCGCCGAGGTACTCATAATGGCCAGCGTGATAAAGCCACCGAGCCCGATGGACAGGCCACTGTCCAGCCGCGCCGACCGCAGCGATTGCTCCACCTGGTCTCCGGCGGGCCATTTCTCGCGCACGGCGCTGGCATGCAGGAACAGGTTGTAGGGCACTACCGTGGTGCCGACCAGGGCGATGGCGGTCAGCAACGAGCCCTCGGGGAGCGTCGGCCGCAGCAGGCCGGACAGCAACACATCCAGCGACGGGCGCACCATCAGGAAGGTGAACAGGAAAACAGCGCTCATGACCAGGACCATGGCGACCAGGGCACGTTCAATCACCCGGTAACGCCCGCTCGCCAGCAGGGCGGCGGCAACAAGGCCCACGAACAGCGACCAGATCGATGCATTGATCCCGGTTATCGCCTGCAGGCCGATCGATGCGCCGGTAATGTTGCCCGCCTCATAGGCGGCATTACCAAAGCCAATGGCGGCCACCACCAGCAGCGCCGCTGCCGGTCCATACCAGTGCCCGGCAAATGCCTCGCGCATGGCCTCGGCAAGGCCCTTGCGGGTGACCAGACCCAGGCGCACACACATTTCCTGCAACACCATCGTGGCCAGCACGGAAAACAGCAGCGCCCACAGCAGCGCATAGCCGAAACTGGCGCCGGCTATACTCGCAGTGGTGACAGTCCCGGGACCGATAAAGGCCGCCGCCACCAGCAGACCGGGCCCGAACAGGCCACGCCGCGATGTCGCGCTGGCTGCCGGGTCAGAGTTCAAAGCGATAGCGCCGCAGGTAAACACAGGCAACCACGGCACCCGCCGCGAATACCAGCCCGCACAGCAGGCTGAACAGGTCAAACTGCTGCCAGTAGGCGGGATTCAGGGAGAAACCCGACTCCACCCTGCCACCGACGAAATCCGGTGCATGATTCATGATAGCGCCGGGGACAAAACCGGTGCCGAACAGTATCCGCTCCACCACGACCAGTCCAACCAGCGGCACCACCGCCAGCATAAACGGGGAGCGCCGGGCCCACGCAGAGGCCAGCATCAGCCAGGCATAAGCCGGGGCCAGCCATAACGCTGTCATCAGCCACCCACCCAACAGGTGCAGCAGCAGGTCTGCATAGCGAATATTGCCGAGCACGGTAACGAAAGGGTCCATATCCATACGCCACATCAGCAACATCGCCAGCAGCACGAATGCCATCTGCAGTAGCAACGACACCGCGATGTAAATCGCCGGTGCGACGACCAGGGCAACACCCAGTCGCACCAACACCTCTTCCCATTCCGACACCGGCATGGATCTCCAGAACAGGATGGAGCGATCCTTGCGGTCGGTGAACAGGGAGCCCAGCAGGTAATGGGCGCTAATGAAAATCAGCACGATCAGCATAAAGCCGTGCATCACGTTAAGCGCAGGATTCAGGCTGCCGATCTGCTCGATTTCATACTCGGGCCTGTCTTTGCCGCGCGGCTCGAACCGCCACTCGCGGGAAAAATTCCATTCCTCATCAGGTAGCGGCTCCTCAAGCCGCTCGACCACCAGCCCGCCGGTGCCGTCGCTCGCCGCGGGCGCCGCAGTGTCGGGCAGGATGACCCCGTCAGCGTCTTCGCTATCCAGGTCGATAGTGATCACGGGGCTGATCTCCATTTCTCCGGTCATCACTACTTCGAAGAAGGCATCGCCCATGGCGGAAATACGGTTGGCCAGGAGTACGCTGAGCAACATCAGCACTGTCAGCACCAGGGCGATTATGACTGGCGTCCACAGCAGTGACAGCCGGTACTCCCGCAATTCCTTTTGCACCATCGCCAGCCATCGCTGTGTGCGCATAGCGGTCATGATTGATCCCCCCCCATCATAGCCACGAACAGGTCAGCAACGGATGGCGTGCGCAGTTCACCCAGTGGCGCCAGCGACGCCCTGTCGATGCCCTCATAAATAATGGCCTTGCCGCCCAGTATGCTGTGCGCTCCCAGGTGCGGGATACCTTCAGCCTTCACCGCGTTTTCACCTACGGCATTGAGCTGCACAAACTGCGCCTCGATCTGTTCCATGGAGCAAGCCAGCACGCGCTTTCCGTGGTTCAGGAACATCACGTCGGTCAGTATGTGCTGCACCTCGTCCACCTGGTGGGTGGAGATGATAATAGTCCGTTCCTGGTCAAAATAATCGCCAATGAGTTGCTCGTAGAAACGCTTGCGGAACAGGATGTCCAGGCCGAGTGTGGGCTCGTCCAGCACCAGCAGGCGCGCGTCAATCGCCATGACCAGGGCCAGGTGCACCTGCACCATCATGCCTTTTGACAGGTCGCGAATACGACGTGACAGCTGCACCTCAGTATCACGCAGCAAGGCCTCGGCGCGATCGCGGGAAAAACGCGGGTGCACCCCGGCGGCGTAGTCCAGCACTTCAGATACCTTCATCCAGCGCGGCAGCACGGCGGTATCAGCAATAAAACAGACTTCTTCCATCAACTGCGCCCGCTGTGACCGCGGGTCCTTGCCCAAAACCTGCACTTCGCCCTGGTAGGCACTCAGCCCCAGCAGGGAGCGCAACAACGTGGTTTTACCGGCGCCATTGGGGCCGATCAGGCCCAGCACGCAGCCGGATGGCACGGTGAAGTCGATATTGTCGACAGCCCGCAGGTCACCGAAGCTGCGCGACAGCCCCCTGACTTCCACAAGATTGCTCATTCGTCCTCTCCCCCTTTCTCCAGCAGCAGGTCCGCAAGTTCCCGCGCCGTCATGCCCAGCACCGCGGCCCGCTCAAGGAAAGCCGGTAATTCCTGCTCCACAAACTGTTGCTTTTCATCCCGGGTCAGCGCAGCGCGCGCGCCGGACTTGACGAACATGCCCAGGCCCCTGCGCTTCTCCAGCAACTCGGCATCCACCAGCTCCTGGTAGGCCTTGCCGACAGTGAGGTGATTGATCTGGTAGTCCGCCGCAACCTGGCGCACCGAGGGGACCGCCTCACCCTCGGGGAAACTGCCGTCCATGATGCGCTCAGCCACCATGTCACGCAGCTGGCGATAGATGGGCTGTTTGTCGTTCCACTCGACGGTCAAGATTGCTCTCCCGTTCAGCGCTGGCGATTGAGGTCGCCAGAGCCCAACACAAAACTGTCAACTTGCGGGTCGCCTGCGTAGTAGGTGTCGCCACTGCCAATGATATTGGCTTGCAGTTGCTCGACGTCCCCTACACGGGCATCGCCGGAGCCGATGATGTTGATCTCTGCGGCAGCGATCGCCATGGCAGCGAAATCGATTTCTCCATTACCCACCACATTCAGTTCCGCGGTCTTCACCGGTCTGTGCGAGCGCTTGACCGCGACATCACCTGAACCGCTGATAGTGGCCTTTACGTCCTCGGTGGTGATGTCGCCGATGTCGATGTCACCGGAACCGGAAACCATTGCGCCAACAGCGTCAGCGGTCAGTTCTGCCAGCTGGATATCACCGGAACCGGCAACGTTGAGCCGCGCGGTATCCGCGACCAGGGAGAATATTTTGACATCACCTGAGCCCTCGACCGTGACCCTGAAGTCCCTTACCTGGAAAGGCCGCACGAATACATCGCCACTGCCGCTGAGGCGCAGGTCAGCGAGCTCTACCAGGGTCAGTTTGTACTTCACGCTGGAGAAATCCTCCGCGGGATGCTCGCGGGAGGCGCCCAGCACCAGGGTGTCGCCCTGGGCATAGAAAGGCCGCATCGACAACAGCTCCGGATCCGCCCTCACCAGCAGCAGGTTCTGGTCGCCCTGGCTGATCTCTACCTCTATGCTGCCGAGCACCTGCACTTTCGACACATCCAGATCAGAAACCCGAAGCGTCTCAGCCCTTGCCAACACACTCCAGGCTGCCAGCAGCATCATTGTCGTGATTCGCCACATCATTCACCCGACCCTCGCAGTTTGTATGGATTTGCCCGCGGGCCTGCCGCGTTGCATCAGTTGTTCACACAGCCACGCGATGGGCAGCAGAAACAACAGGCTCAGCAGGCCGATGCCCGCCGTCGCCAGCAGGCCGCGCAGGGACACCCCACCCGGGGAAGCCGACGATGGCGTATCCTCGCTGTGCACCGGCGCCGTGTCCAGACAATAGTGGGCCTTTGTCGGCGACATGTCTGCAGCAGCGAGCGCACCGCCGGCAAATACCGAGGCGAGCAGGCTGATCAGCATTGCCAGGCCCAATCGCGCCATCATACCCACCTCCTATAACCGCCTGCTCTGCTGCTGTGGTGCGACCGCCGACAGGCATTCCATCAACACAGCTGCAGGCAGGAAGCACCAGAAAGCCAGGGCGCCCACACCGAGCGCTGCGAGTACCGCGCAGATGAAGAACAGACCGGCGTAAACCAGCACCCTTTCATCACTGTGTATCAACACATTTCGTCTCGGCTTGATGCTCATGTTATGCACTCTCATTGATATGGTGTTATGCATAACTATAACACTAAACCGGGAAACGGCAAGTACAAATCACAGAAAAAATATTTCCTGTTTTATTTCAGATAGTTAAGTGGTTTTCTAGCAATCAGGACGGCAGCGTTTTCTGCATATTTTCCGCGATCGCCGCCGCAATACGGTGTGCCTTTTCCGTGTATGGGCCAGCATAGTGCCGGTCCAGCGTGTCGTGGAAAAGGGTCAGCCAGCGCTCGAAATCAGCCCGTTCCAGGGCGCGCTGCGCATGCAGGGCACGGTGGATATTCATGGTATGGCGACGGTAGCCCTGCTCTCCAAGCAGCAACTTGCACCAGTAATCCTTGATGTGTGGCAGGTGCACATCAAGGTCTATTTGCGCCACATCGAGAAAGATGGGGGCCAGTTGGGGGTCCTCGAGCACCCGGGCGTAGAAGCGGTCGATAAAAGTCTCGATATGCTCGCGGGTGTCGAGGTCACAGCAGAGATCTTGCATGGCGCCTTGCAGCTTAGCCTATTGCTGGCAGCGCTGCAGGCCGCGGCGAGCCAGCAACAGCAGCGCCAGGGCCAGGACCGGCACCACGCCGGGGCCGAACGTGGCCACCCCGTGTGCGACGCCTGCGCGCAGTTCGACCCGTGTGTTGCGCTGTGCGCTGTTGTTGTCGGGTACCGCGTCCAGACCGGTGGTGGCGACATCGGACAGCACGATGACCTCGCCCGCGTTAGCTGCCTCGAAACTGAAGCTCAGCGAGAGCACCTGGCCGATTTGCAATGCCCCGGGCAAGCCGCTGAGGCTGACTACGCCATCGCTGCTGTCGTAGGACGCGCTGACCCCATTGGGCAGGCTGGTGAACAGCACCGCATCAGGGCGATTGCCACCGTCACCGATACGCAGGCTGTAGGTGACGCCCGGGGCGTCACTGGTCCCCCGGTTGGAAAACAGTACCGAGCCGGTGACCGTCTCGCCCTGCGCCACGGTTGCGGGAATACCGGTTATGTCTGTGGCGACATCGACATTGCCCACGCCCGTGCTCGCGGCCGACTGGTTGTTGGCCGGGACTTCGTCCACGCCCGTGCTGGTAGTGATGCCGGTGCTGACATCAACCACGCCAGAAGCCGGCGCTGTGTAGCTGAAAATCAGGCCATCAAGCAGCGCGCCGGGGGCCAGCGCCGCCGGAAATCCGCTGAAGGTGACCTCGCCGGTAGCGGAATCATAGGCAGCAGTCCCGGGCAGGTTGGAAAAACTGACACCGGCCAGGCCAGGGCTCAATTGCATTGTGTACTGGACGTCAGCGCTACCGGTACCGACGTTGGCGAAGCTGAAAGTACCCTGCACCAGCCCACCCGCCTCGGCGGTATCGGTAATGACCACCGAGGTCGCCACATCCAGGGCAAAGGCGCGAATTTCCAGTTCCCGACTACTCTCGGGGGTCAGGAAATAGGTCCACAGGTTGACGGCCTTGGCATCCCCCCAACCGGCACCCTGGCCACAATCGGCGTTGGCGTTACCGCCATTTTCCCAGAGCCGGTAACCGGGGATCAGGCTCGAGTCCACGCCGGTCAGGCTGACTGGCGGGTTCGCCGCATCCGGCGGATCATAGGTGGGCGTAGCCGGGTCACACAGGGTACCGTTGAGCACACCCACAGTCTGGCCTGACTGCGTGATATAGCCGCGGTCATCGAAAAACACGGTGGTGTCGCCCGGGTTGGCGCCGTTGAGCCGGGTAATCACCGGTCCACCTCCCGGCACGGCACTACTGCCGGGAATACCGTTGTTCTCGGCGTCAATAATGGGGAAATGCACCTCACCGTTGCGACCAAAGGCGCGGTAACGGTAGGGCGTTGGGCTGGCGGGAAATGGTTGCAGGCTATTGTCCAGCCCGTTCCAGTCCACCTGGTGCGCTCCGGAATAGGCGATCCCGGTGAGCAGGCGATTCTGTGGATTGGCCGGATCAAAGTCAGTGCCATCGCGACTGATGATAATCTGGTAGCTCACCGTATCGCTGGTTTCGAAAGAGAACACCCCGCCCACGCCCTGGGACGCTACCGCGCCACCGAGGTTACCGGCGAAGGAGACATCGCTGATCTGCGGCGAGGGCGGCACCAATGGAATATTCAGCGCCGCCAGCACACGCTCCGCCTCCGCTTCGGCGGCACTGCCCGGGCTTATGTCACTGAAAAATATCGGGTACTCTGCGGCCTGTGCGGTCACACCGAGGGGCAGGTTGCTGACGTTGAAGTTGTCACCGCGCAGGGTTTTGTACAGCGGCTGGTTGTCGTCGAGGAAACCGAAGGTGTTGGCGTAGAGTGCATAACCGTTGGGGTCCAGCCCCTGCAGGTCCTGGCGGTAGCGATAGCCATCTCCGGTGACGTAATACAGCGTGGAGAAGACCGGTCGGTTGTTGCCCCCCGTGTAACCGTTGAAGGCATAGGTGAACAGTCTGCCATCCTGGTCGATCACGCTGTCCGCAGCCTCGCGCACCGCCACCTCCCAGGCTGCCACCGCGTCACTGCTGTGTGGCACGCTGCCGACGTTGCCGTTGGGCGCCCCACCGCCAGTGCCCGGGGTGAAGAGAACGCCATAGATGCCTGTTGCCGGCGCCAGGTAGGCGCAGGGCCGGTAGCCGTTCGCCACCTGAACAGAATTGTCCGCGCTGTTAGGCCCGGCCAACTCCTCTGCGCGAGTCACAATCTCGCCGATACCGGGACCGAAAAACTGCCCTGCCTGATTTCCGTCCGCGCGCCCACCAGAACAGGTAAAGTCGGCAGACGCGGGCACAGTCTCATTTCCCGGCAAGCCGAAATCCTGCGGATCGTAGACATTGATATCGCCGCCATGACCGGAGGCGAGGCCTATGTTGCTGGAACCGAGAAGGATGTATTCACCGGCCTGGGCGTAGACATACAGGAATGTCTGCCTGCGCACGCGATTGACGTAAAACTGGGAGCCCTGCAGGTCCATGTCGGCCCGGGCACCCTCGGCGCGATTACCTGAAGGATAGGAAGCGGGATAAAGAGACCGGCTGCCCTCGGCGAAAACATCGCCCGCTGCAATACAAAGAATCAGCATGGCTGCAGCAACAGCCAACTGGCTTCGAAGAGAAAACGTCATCATGCCCCTGGATTTGGTACTCGTTATGCTAACGCATAATAACCGCGCGTCAGGCTTGTCGCAGCATCTAAAATCCTGACGAATTACCAAATAACCCTATTATTATAGTGTTAGCCAGCTTTTTACTTTTTCTTCTTCTTGTTCTTGGCTTTCTTCACATGCGCCATCATGCGGCGCTTGCGCTGGACCTGGCGCTGGGTGAGTTTGTTGCGCTTGTCGGCGTAGGGGTTTTCCGCGGTACGAAACTCAATGCGCACCGGGGTGCCCACCAGTTTCAATTCCCGGCGATACACTTTTTCCAGGTACCGCGCATAGCTGTTGGGGACTTTACCGGTCTGGTTGCCATGTATCACGATCAGCGGCGGGTTCTGGCCGCCCGCATGCGCGTAGCGCAACTTGATACGGCGGCCATTGATCATGGGCGGGGAGTGATCGAACACCGCACCCTCGAGAATCCGGGTCAGTGCGTTGGTAGAGAGTTTGCGTGTCGCTGATTCAAAGGCCGCATCGATAGACTTGTAAAGGTGGCCCACGCCGGTGCCATGCAGCGCGGAAATAAAGTGGATATCCGCATAATCGGCAAAAGCGAGACGGCGACCCAGTTCGTTCTTGATCCAGTCGCGCTGGTCCGGCTCGACCCCGTCCCACTTGTTTACCGCCAGCACCAGGCCGCGCCCCGCCTCGATACAATGGCCCAGCAGGTGCATGTCCTGGTCGACAATGCCCTCGTGGGCATCCATCACCAGTACCACCACGTGGGCATCATCCACCGCCTTCAGGGTTTTCACGATGGAAAACTTCTCCACCACCTGCTTGACGTTCTTGCGGCGGCGGACGCCGGCGGTATCGATCAGGGTGTAGTCGCGCTCGCCACGCTGGAAATCAATATAAATGCTGTCGCGCGTGGTACCGGGCTGGTCATAGACCACCACGCGATCCTCTCCCAGCAAGCGGTTTACCAGCGTTGATTTACCCACGTTGGGACGCCCGACAATTGCGACCCGTGTGCTGTTGGGAAAGGCGTCGTCCGCTTCGCTGCTTGCTTCCGCGGGGAAGGGCTGCAGGACTTCGGTGATCATGGCGCGCACGCCGCGACCGTGACTGGCGGCGATAGCGTGCATCGACTCCACGCCCAGGGCATAGAAATCGCTTACCGCCACATCGGCATCGAGACCGTCTATCTTGTTGACCACGAGGTGGAAGGATTTGTTGCTCTGCCGGAGATGGCGGGCCAGGGCCTGGTCGGCCGCATTAAGCCCCTCCCTTGCATCGACCATGAACAGCACCGCATCGGCTTCTTCGATGGCCACCAGCGATTGCTCTGCCATCTCGCTGTCAATGCCGTGCTCGTCGCCACTGATGCCGCCGGTATCGATCACGACAAAGGGTCGATCGCCCAGGCGCGCCTCGCCGTACTTGCGGTCCCGGGTCAGCCCCGGAAAGTTGGCCACCAGCGCATCGCGACTGCGAGTGAGCTGGTTGAACAGCGTGGATTTACCGACATTGGGGCGCCCGACCAGGGCGATCACGGGTATCATCAGTCCCTGGCGGTAATCTCGTAGGCCACCAGGTCACCGTCATTGGTGAATACATAGAGCTTGTTGCCGTCGGTGAGCATATTGGCGCGGGCGCCACCACCACCGACTTTCACGCGACCCACGAATTCACCATCCACCTGGGACATCAGGTGCAGGTAGCCCTCGAAGTCGACCACGGCGAGATAGCTGCTCACCGGGGTCGGGCGCGACAATTCCCGGTAGCCCAAGGCGTCCTGCTGCCAGCGCAGGCCCTGGCCGTTGCGCAGGTAGGCGCTGACGGTGCCATTGTCATCGGTTACATAGACGTTACCGAAGCCCTGGGAGACGCCGGAGAAGGAGGAGACATCCTTCTGCCAGATTTTGCGCCCGGCCGACACATCAATCGCCACCACGCGGCCCTGGTAGCTGGCGGCGTAGAGTTCATTGCCGATCAGCGCCATGGCGCCATCTACATCGACAATGCGCTCGATTTCCGAGCGCCCCTGTGAAATGGCAACCCGCACTTCCCACAGCACACCGCCGGTATCAATATTGAAAGCAATCACGCGGCCATTGGCAAAGCCGGCATAGACAGTGTCGCCGTTGACCAGGGGGGCGCTGGTACCACGGATGGTCAGCACAGGCACATCGCTGTCGTAGGTCCATAGCTTTTCACCGGTCTCAAAATCCAGCCCCTGCAGCTTGCCATCATAGGTCTGGGCGACCACTACCCGGCCATTGCTCTGCGGCGGCGCCAGCACCTCTCCCTGCAAACGGGTCGACCACAGCAACTCCCCGTCTTCCGCAGACACCTTGAGTACGAAGCCGTCAGAACTGCCCAACAGCAAGGCGTCTTCGTAGCGGCCCACGCCGCCGGACAAACCGGTCTCGAGTTCCGTGTCCCACAGGGTCTTGCCGCGCAGGCGATCAACGGCTTTTACCTCGCCATCGGCCCCCGCAGCATAAATGATATCCCCCGCCATCACCGGCTGCAGTTTGTATAAGCCATCACCCTGGCCATCACCGACGCCGGTGGACCACAGTTTCTTGATCTTGACGGTCTGTTCGATATCAATAAGGTCCACCGGTGCAGTGGGATCTTCATCGTCCACCTCGAACCAGCCGGATATCGTGCTGCAGCCGGTGATACTGAGCACCAGCAACAGGCCTGTCAGCCACTGCAATGGACGCATAGCTCACTCCTCTCCCGGCACGGTGTCGGCGTCAGCGGATGGCGCCTCGGGGGCGGCCTCACTTTCGCCGGCTGACGCCGCGATATCGATTTCACGGGGAGGCACCTGGCTCAGGCTCTGCAGTTTCTGCTGCAGTACCGCCATATTGACCTGGCCCTCAGCACGGGATGCCAGCGACAGGGCTGAGTCATAGGCGGCGCGCGCCTCGTCGTCGCGCTCCAGCATGAGCAGCACGTCGCCCGTTGCCACCTGGTAAGCCGCTGCATAACTGCCCGGGTCGGCGCTCTGCAGTATGGTCAGCGCCTGCTGCGGATCGCCGGCAGCAGCGAGCACGCGAGCCAGCCGCAGTTGCGCAAGTTGCATCGTATCGGAGCCTTTGTCAGCGCGGCCAAGAACCCAGCGCAACTCCGCCTCGGCGGTAGCCAGGTCGCCATCGGTGACTGCCAGCCGCGCCAGGTGCAGGGCCGCAAACTGCGCGTAGGTGGTACGGCTGTACTCCAGCTTGATTTCCTCGGCGAGCGCGCGCGCACTCTCGGCCTCGCCGGTAGACAGCATCTGCACCATATTCTGGTAGCTCATGGACGCGGACTCGCCCTCGCCTTCCTGGTATTTTTGCCAACCCTGCCAGCCGAAGCCGAGACCCAGGGCGACAATGACGGCAACGATTGTGGAGCGGCCATTTTCTTCCCACCACTTTTTCAGTGCCTCTACCTGTTCTTCTTCCGTGCGATACTGTTCCACGTTTACCCTATCCTCTCACTCAATTCCCGGTTGCGAGCAGTGCCCGCAAGGTGTCCGCCAGCGCCTCGCTGGCGACCGACTGCTGGGCCGGCTGTTGTTCATCTTCACTGCGCAGTGCCTTGAGGGTGACTGTGCCGGCGGCCACTTCGTCCTCGCCCCAGATCAGCGCAAAGCGAGCGCCGCTCTTGTCTGCCTTCTTCATCTGGCTCTTGAAACTGCCGCCGCCGTTGTGCTGCACGATTCTGAGGCCAGCAAAGGTATCACGCAAGCGCTCTGACGCCGCCATGGCCACGCGCTGGGCGGGGGCTCCGAAGCTGACCACGTAAATATCCGCCTCCGGCTCGGTCAGCGGCAGGCGGTCGCAGGCCTCCAGCAGCAGTACCAGCCGTTCCATGCCCATGGCAAAGCCAATCGCGGGCACCGGTTTGCCACCGAGTTGCGCCACCAACCCGTCGTAGCGACCACCGGCACAGACCGTGCCCTGGGCGCCGAGACGGTCGGTGACCCATTCGAATACGGTCTTGTTGTAGTAATCGAGCCCGCGCACCAGGCGCGGGTTTTCTGTGTAGGCAACGCCCGCCGCATCGAGTAATTCCTTCAGGCGCGCGTAGTCAGAGCGTGACTCCTCATCCAGGTAGTCGCCCAGCGCAGGCGCACCATTGAGCAGTGCCTGGGTCTCGGGGTTCTTGCTGTCCAGAATGCGCAACGGGTTGCTCTGCAGCCTGCGCTGACTGTCCTCGTCCAGCGCCTCGTGGTGTTGCTGCAGGTAAGCGACCAGCGCATCGCGGTAAGCAGCCCTGGCTTCCAGGCTGCCGATGGAATTGAGCTGCAGTTCGACGCTGTCTGCCACGCCCAGTTGCCGCCACAGCCGCGCACTGAGCAGGATGACCTCTGCGTCCATGTCGGGCGTGGCCACACCAAACGCCTCTACACCAACCTGGTGGAACTGGCGCTGACGGCCCTTTTGTGGGCGCTCATAGCGGAACATGGGGCCGGCATACCAGAGCCGGCGGGACGTCGTCAGCAGACCGTTCTGGATGGCTGCGCGCACGCAGCCGGCAGTCCCTTCCGGACGCAGGGTCATGCTCTCGCCGTTGCGATCGTCGAAGGTATACATTTCCTTTTCGACAATATCCGTCACCTCGCCAATGGAGCGCTTGAACAGCTCGGTATGCTCGACGATCGGCATACGGATCTCGGCATAGCCATAGCTGGCGACGAGCTCGCGCACAGCCGTTTCTACAGACTGCCAGATTGTCGTCTCATCCGGCAGGAGATCGTTCATCCCGCGAATTGCTCGGATATTACTCACACTTGCTCCATTTTCCGTGGCCAGGTCAGGCCGATGTCTTGAGGATCAGTTTCTCGGCTTCCTCAGCCCGCTGCTGCTCCAGTCGCGCAGCCTTGTCGCGAATCACCTGCTCGAGGTGATCGATGAAATCTTCGTTGCTGATCTTGTGGTCGGGCTCACCGTCTACATAGATCAGGTTGCTGGGCGTGGCGCCGGTCAGGCCGACGTCCGCTTCCCGCGCCTCGCCGGGGCCATTGACGATACAGCCGATCACCGCCACGTCCATGTGCGTGCGCACGTCCTCAAGGCGCTGCTCCAGCGTGTTCATGGTTGCCACCACGTCAAAGTTCTGCCGCGAACAACTGGGGCAGGCAATGAAGTTGATACCATTGCTGCGCAGCTTGAGACTCTTGAGTATCTCAAAACCCACTTTCACTTCTTCTACCGGGTCGGCAGCGAGGGAGATACGGATAGTATCGCCAATCCCGTCCATCAGTAGCATACCCAGGCCCACCGCTGACTTCACCGTGCCCCCGCGCAGGCCACCGGCTTCGGTAATCCCGAGGTGCAGGGGCTGCTCGATCTGTTTCGCCAGCAGCCGGTACGCATCCACCGCCATAAAGACTTCAGAAGCCTTCACGCTGACCTTGAAATCGGGATAGTTGTGCTTGTCCAGGATATCCACGTGGCGCAACGCCGATTCCACCAGCGCCTCTGCAGTGGGCTCCCCGTATTTGCGCTGCAGGTCCTTCCCCAGCGAACCGGCATTGACACCGATACGGATGGGGATGCCTTTGTCCCGGGCACTGTTAATAACCTCGCGCACCTTGTCGTCGCGGCCGATGTTGCCGGGATTGATGCGCAGGCAATCAACGCCGTATTCAGCTACCTGCAGGGCAATTTTGTGATCGAAATGAATATCCGCCACCAGTGGCACATCGACCCGGGCGCGGATCTGCCGAAAGGCTTCCGCCGCATCCATGCTGGGCACGGAAACCCGCACGATATCTGCGCCGGCATCGGCTATCGCCGTGATCTGGGCGACCGTGGCCTCCACATCGCAGGTCTCGGTATTGGTCATGCTTTGCACACTGATTGGCGCATCACCGCCAACCGCGACATCACCAACAAAAATCTGCCGGGAAGCCCGGCGCTTGATCGGGGACTCAGTTTTCATTGCTCACCTGCTCTACCGGGGCCGCAATCGCAGCCTTCTCTGCAGCCTTCTCCGCAGCGTTGTCCAGCGTGGCTGCAGTCTCTCCGCGGCCCTGCCACCACCACAGCCCGAAAAACAGCAGCAGTAATATCAACAGGCCGATGACGACGCCGGCTCCAGTACGCTGCAACTGCAACGGGCGGGTTTCCACACGTTTCTTTTCCTGTTCCCAGTGCTCGCGCTGTTCATCAAAAGCGCGCAGCAATTCAGCCTCATCGAGCTTCATCAGCTGGCCATAGGCGCGCACATAGCCGCGCGCGAAGGCGGGGCTGCGCAGCGACTGGTAGTCGTCCCGCTCAAGAATCCCCACATACCCGGGCATCAGATTGAGCAGGTCCTCTACTTCACGTTCCGTCAAACTCGTTGACAGGCGCGCACGACGCAACAACGCGCCGGGCGTGATGAAAGCATCGACCTGTGCTGGGGCATCACCGCTCACGTCACTTGTCCCGCTGGTAGGCCTCGTATTCCGGAGAATCGGGGTAGAGATTCGCCAGGGCCAGGGCATAACTGCCCTCAGCGTCGCGGTTACCGGTTTCCCTGGCCAGCCGTATTCCCAGCCACAGGCCGCGGGCAGACTGCTGCCGGACCACGGTGCGATAGGTGTCGTAGTAGCGCACGGCCGTCTTGGCATCGCCGGCGTCGTAGCGCAACTGCGCGAGTTCCAGCAGGGCGATACTGTTGGTGCGATCCATGGTCAGGGCGCGGCGAAACGCTTCTTCCGCGCCCTGGGAATCAAACAGCTGCAGGCGGCATAGCCCGAGGTTCACAAACGCGCGGGGGCGCGCCTTGTACAGGGTGTCCTGCACTACGAACTCGAGTTGCGTGGCTGCTTCCGCGTAGCGCTGCTGTGAGTACAGGAATGCGGCGTAGTTGTTGCGCGCGCGGGAAAAGTTCTTGTCCAGCCTGATGGCTTCCTTGTAGCTTTCCTCGGCGAGCTCAAATTCACCCGTGCTCTGGTAGACGAGGGCAAAGGCTTCATGCACTTCAGCTTCATCCGGGTTGATCTCGTATGCGAGTTTCAGGTTGCGCTTGGCATCATCCCAGTTACCCTCGCCAATGTACTTGCGAGCCAGTTCCACGCGGCGTTCCAATGCCACCTGGGGGTCCGCCTTTTCGGTAAACACACTGTCAGTCGTGGTGATGCAGCCACCGAGTAGCAGCACTACCAGACCGGCCCACAGCAGGCGTACTTTTTGCCCCATAGCAGTCACTGGTTTACCTCTTTCACAGGTTGTTTTCCTTATTCTGTGCCGCCTCGCGATAGCGTTCACTGCGCCGGGTGCGGTCGACAACCTGACCGACGAGCTGGCCACAGGCGGCGTCAATGTCGTCACCCCGGGTGGTGCGCACGGTAACAATATATCCTGCATCCACCAGCACTTGCCAGAACCGCGACACGGCATTGCCGCTGGGGCGCTGGTAGTCTGACTGGGAAAAAGTATTGAATGGAATCAGGTTGATCTTGCAGGGGAAATCGCGCAACAGTTCCACCAGTTCCAGGGCGTGTTCA
Organism: Pseudohalioglobus sediminis; assembly: GCF_008370495.1. Classification (GTDB taxonomy): domain Bacteria; phylum Pseudomonadota; class Gammaproteobacteria; order Pseudomonadales; family Halieaceae; genus Halioglobus. Next base: position 658,687 of record NZ_VTUX01000001.1, read on the forward strand.
CGCTGGTCATTCACACCGGCGATCAGGGTGTACTCCACCGTGACCACGCGCTTGCTGTCTTTCTGGGCATCGATGTAGTTGCGGGCGCTCTCGAGCAGCCTGGCAATCGGGTACTTGCGGTTGATCGGCACCAGTTCATTGCGCAACGCATCGTTGGGCGCATGCAGCGAAATCGCCAGTGAGACCTCGCTCACTTTCGCCAGTTCGTCGAGCGCAGGCACCACACCGGAAGTACTCAGGGTGACGCGGCGCTTGGATATGCCATAGGCATTGTCTTCCATCATCAGGTCCATGGCGGCGACCACGTTGTCATAATTGAGCAGGGGCTCACCCATACCCATCATTACCACGTTGGTTACCACCCGGCCCTTGCCGGACTGGAAGGCATCGTAGGATTTAATCGCCAGCCAGACCTGGCCGATAATTTCCGCGGCAGACAGGTCGCGCTGGAAGCCCTGCTTGCCGGTAGAGCAAAAACTGCAGTCCAGGCTGCAACCCACCTGCGAGGAAACACAGAGCGTGGCGCGATTGCCATCGGGTATCAGCACCGTTTCCACCAGGCCACCACCATCGACGCGGATCGCCCACTTGCGGGTACCGTCACTGGAATCATGCTGGCTGACGATTTCAGGAGCGCGAACCTCGGCTTCAGTCCTGAGCCGCTCGCGCAGCCCCTTGCCGAGATTCGTCATCGCATCGAAGTCGGTTACGCCGTGATGATGGATCCACTTCAGCAGTTGCCGCGCACGGAACTTCTTTTCCCCGATATCGAGGAAATACTGTTCCATGGCGGCCAGCGGCATGCCCAGCAGGTTTACCCGGGCGGGCTCCTGCTGGGGCAGTGCAGCGGAAGTGGCAATCACACGGCTCACGGGTCTTCTCTAGCGCTCGCAGATTTCGCTGGCAGCGAAGAAGTAGGCGATCTCGCGCTCAGCAGATGCTGGCGAATCAGAGCCGTGCACCGCGTTGGCGTCGATGCTGGAGGCGAAATCGGCACGGATAGTGCCCTCGGCCGCTTCCTGCGGGTTGGTGGCCCCCATCAGTTCGCGGTTCTTGGCAATGGCGCCCTCGCCTTCCAGCACCTGCACCACGACCGGGCCCGAAGTCATGAATTCGACCAGGTCCTTGAAGAATGGGCGTTCGCGGTGCTCTGCGTAGAAGCCCCCCGCAACCACGTCGGAGAGACGCAGCATTTTGGCCGCAACAATGCGCAGGCCGTTGCTTTCAAAGCGCGAGTAAATCTTGCCGATGATGTCCTTGCCTACGGCATCTGGCTTGATGATGGACAGGGTGCGTTCTACTGCCATGGGAGGGTCTCCAGTTACATTGCTTGAATAAACGCCGGGCCGGTGAACCGTCAGCAACGGGCCACCTGGGCAGGCGCAGGTAAAACCGCGCAATTATACGGATTTTAGGAGGGCGTTTCACCCTGAAGGCGCGGCCCGGGGCGTAATAACAGTGGTGTTTTTCACCACCCCGGGGGCATGGGGGATATTTCCCGGGAAATCAGTCCCGTTCTTCGATCCAGGCGGCCTGTATCGCCTCCAGAATCTTCTCACCGCTGTGATTGGGGTCGTCGTCGAACTCAGGCAAAGCCAGCACCCAGGCCCGCAGATCGACAAAATTGACGCTCAGCGGGTCCACCTCGGGATGTGCCTCACAGAGCTCAATGGCAATATCGTTTATATCTGTCCAGCGCATGCTCTTCACTCCGCTCAGTGCCGTTCTGACACCATATTGATAGTGTAGCGTGGTATCTCGATCACCAGGTCTTCATCGTCCACGATTGCCTGGCAGGACAGGCGCGAATCAGGCTCCAGGCCCCAGGCCTTGTCCAGGTAGTCGTCCTCCAGTTCGTCGGGCTCCTCCATGGAGTCATAGCCCTCGCGCACGATCACATGGCAAGTGGTGCAGGCACACGACATCTCGCAGGCATGCTCGATCTCGATGTCGTTGCGCAGCAGCGCCCGACAGACGCTTTCACCCGGCTCCGCTTCGATAACGGCGCCTTCCGGGCACAGGTTCTCATTGGGCAGGACCACTATACGGGTCATTGGCTTACCTCCTGATCCAGCTCTTGCAGGCTGACGCCCGACAAGGCCTGCTTGATGCTCTTGTCCATTCGCCGTGCGGCAAATGCTTCGCTGGCGCGCCCGAGCTCTTCGGTTAACCGACGCACCAGGTTGCCGTCCTCACCCGCGACCGCGTCGCGCAGTGCATTCATGCGTGCATGCAGCGCCTCGCACTCCGCTTCATTGAGCAGTTCCGCGCCATCGGCGGCCAGCGCCGCATCCAGGCCGTCGAGCAACTGATTGGCATCGACACGCAACTCGGCCAGCTGGCGCGCCGCCTTGTCGTCTGCGGCATGGCTGAATGAGGCCTGCAGCATCTCGGTAATCTGTTCGTCACTGAGGCCGAAAGAGGGCTTGACGGTGACACTGCTCTCCACGCCTGTGGCCTGCTCCCTGGCCGAGACGTGCAACAGGCCGTCTGCATCGACCTGGAAGGTCACCAGGATTCTCGCGGCGCCCGCGACCATGGGCGGAATGCCGCGCAATTCAAAGCGCGCCAGGGAGCGGCAGTCACTGACCAGTTCCCGCTCTCCCTGCACCACATGTACAGCGAGCGCCGTCTGGCCATCCTTGTAGGTGGTGAATTCCTGGGCCCGGGTGACCGGAATGGTGGTATTGCGGGGCACGATTTTTTCCACCAGTCCGCCCATGGTTTCCAGGCCCAGTGACAGCGGGATCACGTCCAGCAGCAGCAGGTCGCCCTCCGGGCGATTGCCCACCAGGATGTCGGCCTGGATGGCAGCCCCCACCGCCACCACCTGGTCCGGGTCGATATCCGTTAGCGGCTCGCGCTGGAAGAACGCGGAAGCGGCTTCGCGCACCAGCGGCACCCGCGTCGAACCACCCACCATGACGACCTCGTCCACCTCACCCACGTCGGCATCACGCAGGCAGCGACGGCAGGCGCGCAGGGTGCGCTTGACCAGGGGCTGGATCAGCTCTTCAAACTGCTCCCGGCTCAGGGTCAGTGGCTCTGCACCCGGGATGATGGTTTCCAGAGACAAGGTCACACTGGATTCACTGGAGAGCCGCTCCTTGGCCTTACGCGCCAGGCTGTGCAGGGCCCGGTACTGGCCCGGTTCCACTGCCGGTAATTCGCTTTGCTGCAGGGCCCAGCCGGCGACTGCGGCATCGAAATCATCCCCACCCAGGGCTGTATCGCCACCGGTGGCCAGCACTTCAAAAACGCCGCGATGCAGCCGCAGTATGGAGATATCGAAGGTGCCACCGCCCAGGTCATAGACCGCAATCACGCCCTCTTCCTGGGCGTCGAGGCCATATGCCACCGCCGCCGCGGTGGGCTCATTCAGCAGGCGCAGCACCGGCAAACCGGCCAGCGTGGCAGCATCCTTGGTGGCCTGGCGCTGCGCATCGTCAAAGTAGGCCGGCACAGTAATCACCGCGCCTTCGATGTCACCGCCAAGGGTCTCAGTGGCGCGCTGCTGCAAAACGGAAAGAATGGCAGCCGAGGCCTGCACCGGACTGACCTCGCCGGACGCCGTAAGGAAGCGCACCATGCCCTCATCACCCCCGGCCAGCCGGTAGTGGGAGCGCTCGGCCTCCTGCTGGGCATCTGCCCGGCCGCGCCCCATAAAGCGCTTCACCGAGACCAGGGTATCACCGGGGTGCTGACTGGCCATGGCCAGGGCACTGGCGCCCACCTGCACCTGGCCGGGCTGCGTGTAATTGACCACCGAAGGCAGCATGACCGCTGCCTCGGCGTCTGGCAGAACCTCTGCACGCCCACCGCGCACTGTAGCCACCAGGGAATTGGTGGTACCCAGGTCAATCCCCACCGCAAGCCTGGTCTGGTGCGGTACGGGTGACTGGCCGGGTTCGGCTATTTGCATTAACGCCATCAGCTTTCCATCAAGTCGGCTTCGACCTGCTCTGCTTCCTGCAACAGCTTTTGCAGGTACTGCATTTTCACGCATGCGCTGGCTGCGGCGGACAGGTCGGATTGTTGGTATGCGGACGCAAATTCCGCCTGGTGCGTGGTGATATCTCCGGAGATTTCGCTGACCAGGTGTTCGAGCACCGTGTCCGGATCCACCAGGTCGTGCAACGACTCGAGTTTCTCGCGCAGTTCCATCTGCTCCATCAGGAATCCGCCGTCGAGCTGCTGCGCACTGACCTCCTGCTCACTCATACCGCCCAGTTCCAGCAGGTACAACGCGCGCTTCAGCGGCGATCGCAGAGTGGCGTAGGCTTCGTTGACCAGAGCAGAGTACTGTACCGCCACGCGTTGCTCATGCCCTGCGGCCGCTGCGAAACGATCGGGGTGCAGTTCCTGCTGCAGCTGTCGATAGCGCTGGCCGAGCAGTTCAGTGTCGACACTGAACTGCACAGGCAAATCGAAAAGCTCGAAATAGTTCTGGGAGAAATTGGGGGAAGACATGGCTCTGGCCCGAATCAGGAGGGCGGGATTATACGGTGAAACTCTCTCCGCAACCGCATTCTGCCGAGACATTCGGGTTGCGGAATACCAGCCCTTCGTTGAGCCCCTCGCGCTCGAAGTCCAGCTCGGTTCCCTCGAGGTAGACCAGGCTTTTCGGATCGACAAAGACCTTTACCCCGTGCGCTTCAAAGACACTGTCCTCCGGCGCGGGCTCATCGACAAACTCCAGCACGTAAGCCATACCCGAACAGCCGGAGGTGGTGACGCCAAGGCGCACCCCCAACCCCCTGCCGCGGCTCTCCAACTGGGAGGCCACGTGTCGGGCAGCAGCATCGGTGATGGTCACTGCCATCAAGCTTCCCCCCGCTTCTCGCGCAGGTCCTTGACCGCCGCTTTGATGGCGTCTTCCGCCAGCACGCTGCAGTGTATCTTGACCGGCGGCAAAGCCAGCTCTTCTGCAATTTGTGTGTTCTTGATCTCCGCTGCCTCGTCGAGGTTCTTGCCCTTGACCCACTCCGTCAGCAGGGAACTTGAGGCAATGGCAGAGCCGCAGCCATAGGTCTTGAACTTGGCGTCTTCGATGATGCCCTCGTCGTTGACCTTGATCTGCAGGCGCATGACGTCACCGCATGCGGGTGCGCCCACCATACCCGTACCCACGTGATCATCAGCGGCATCGAGTTTGCCGACATTGCGCGGGTTTTCGTAATGATCCAGAACCTTTTCACTGTAAGCCATGATTACTCTCCTAGTGCGCTGCCCACTCGATGGTATTCAGGTCAACACCATCCTGGTACATATCCCAGAGGGGCGACAGCTCCCTCAATTTACCGACTGCGCCGCGCAATTGCGCCACAGCCGTGTCTACATCTTCTTCGGTGGTGAAGCGGCCGAAACTGAAACGCAGTGAACTGTGCGCCAGTTCATCGTTCAATCCCAGGGCCCGCAGCACGTAAGACGGCTCAAGGCTCGCAGACGTACAGGCAGAGCCGCTGGAAATCGCCAGGTCCTTCAGGGACATAATCAGCGACTCGCCTTCCACAAAGGCGATACTGACGTTGATTGCACCCGGCAGGCGCTGGTCCATGTCACCGTTGACGTGCACCTCTTCGATGTCCTTGATGCCATCCCAGAAGCGCTGGCGCAGGGCCATGAGGCGCTCTGCTTCCTGCGCCATTTCCTCTGTTGCGATCCTGGCCGCTTCTCCCATACCCACGATCTGGTGGGTGGCCAGGGTGCCCGAGCGCATACCGCGCTCGTGACCACCACCGTGCATCTGCGCCTCGAGGCGCACGCGCGGCTTGCGGCGCACATACAGCGCGCCGACGCCCTTGGGGCCGTACATCTTGTGGCCCGACAGGGACATCAGGTCCACATTCATGGCGTTGACGTCGATTTCGATCTTGCCGGCACTTTGCGCCGCGTCACAGTGAAACAGCACGCCGGCTGCACGCGTCACCGCGCCGATACCGCCGATGTCATTCACCGTGCCGATTTCGTTGTTGGCGTGCATGATACTCACCAGGATAGTGTCCTCGCGCAGGGCCGCGCCGATCGCCTCCGGGGTGATCAATCCATGACTGTCGGGGTCAAGGTACGTTACCTCGTAACCTTCGCGCTCGAGCTGGCGGCAGGTGTCCAGCACCGCCTTGTGCTCGATCTTGGAGGTCACTATGTGCTTGCCCTTCTTGCTGTAGAAGTGCGCCACGCCCTTGATGGCGAGGTTGTCCGACTCGGTAGCGCCCGATGTCCAGACGATTTCCCGCGGGTCCGCATGCAGCAGGTCGGCGACCTGGCGCCGCGCTGTTTCCACCGCTTCTTCCGCCTTCCAGCCATAAAGATGGGACCGCGAAGCGGGATTGCCAAAATTGCCCTCGACTGACAGGCAGTGAGTCATTTTTTCCACTACGCGCGGATCGACCGGCGTGGTCGCCAGATAATCCAGATAAATCGGCTTTTGCATCGTTACTTTGCTCCGTTACCGCTTTCAGGCCTGGCTCAGCACCAGGGCCTCTTCCTGACCTGCCCGGGCGTCCTGCCGCCTGGATATATGTTGTACTTCCCGTCTTTCAACCAGGTTTGCCAGGCTGATCTGACTCAGGAAGTTGTGAATCTGCTCACTGAGATCACACCACAGGTGGTGGGTCAGGCACACTTCGCCCTGCTGGCAGTTGCTGGTGCCACCACAACCGGTGGCGTCCACCGCCTCGTTGACCGCGTCCACTATCTGGGCGACATAAATCTCTCCCAGGTCACGACTCAGGCGATAGCCACCGCCAGGGCCGCGTACGCTGGTTACCAGGTTGTTACGTCGCAGCTTGGCAAACAGTTGCTCCAGGTAGGACAGGGAAATAGCCTGTCTTCCGGATATATCAGCCAGGCTGACCGGGCCGTCGTGGCCGTGTAAGGCCAGGTCCAGCATTGCGGTTACGGCGTAGCGCCCTTTGGTCGTCAGTCGCATGGTTTTTGCCCCTGCAATTACTATACGGGCAGTATGCAATAACCGACTATTTTGGTCAACTATAAAACCAACCAATTTACTTGGTTTTTGGCGTGTAATCCTCTGCCCCGGAAGCGCCGGAAACGTCTTGTGGCTGCGCCTTGCGCACCCATTTCTGGGTCTCGGTGAGGATGCCGCGGAGGATATTCAACTCCATCTCATCCAGCCTGACCCGGCTGTACAGCCGGCGCAGGCGCGTCATCAACTGCCGCGGCGCCGCCGGATCCAGGAATTCCACGTCCACCAGCGTCTGCTCAAGATGCTGGTAGAAGCGCTCCATGTTGTCGCGGGTGGCAAAGGGCGCGTCCCACTCGTCATCCTCGCTGGCGGGCAACTGCCCGGCGTCAAGCAGCATGCGCAACTCGTAGCAAACCACCTGCACCGCCATGGCGAGGTTGAGCGAGCTGTAATCGGCAGAAGTGGGAATATTCAGGTGCAGGTTGCACAGCTGCAATTCTTCATTGGTGAGACCACGATCCTCGCGCCCGAACAATACCGCGACCTGCTCCGTTGCGGAGGCACTGGCCATGCGCCGGGCACAACTGCGTGGGTCCTGCAGCGGCCAGGGGATGCGCCGCCCGCGGGCACTGGTGCCCACCACGAACTGGCAGTCAGCTATGGCCTCATCCAGGGTCGCCGTGACCACGGCAGCATCGAGTACGTCACCGGCAGATGCCGCGCGCCAGCTGGCCTGCTCATCCGGAAACTGGCGCGGCGCCACCAGGTAAAGGCGTGACAGGCCCATATTTTTCATGGCGCGAGCGACACCACCGATGTTGCCGGGGTGGCTGGTGTTAACGAGAACGATGCGGATATTGTCGAGATTCATGCTGGATTGGCGCCTGTCGGGGGCGCGAAGTTTAGCAGATTTTCCTTGGGCGGTGGTGATTCGGCACACGCTGGATAGTGTTGTCAGCCCCTTTGCTCTATAATCGCGCGCCCGCACCATCCTCAGGAAGACACCATGGAACCGATGACCAATATTGCGCTGCGCGCCGCCCGCAAGGCAGGCGAGAATGTCGTGCGCGCCTCGGATGATCTCGACCGCATCGATGTGGTCGCCAAGGGTGTCAACGACTTCGTCAGCGAGGTCGATATCAATGCCGAACAGGAGATCATCTATCACCTGCAAAAGGCCTATCCCGACCACGCCATCCTCGGCGAGGAAACGGGCCTTACCGGCAACGCTGACGCGGATTACCAGTGGATCATCGACCCGCTGGACGGCACCACCAATTTCGCCCGCGGCATTCCCCACTACGCCATTTCCATTGCCTGCCTGCACAAGGGCAAGCTGGAACATGCGGTGATCGTTGACCCGGTACGCAGGGAGGAATTCACCGCCTCCAGGGGCCGCGGCGCCCAGCTCAACGGGCGACGCATGCGCGTGAGCAAGCGCACCAGCCTCGATGGCGCCCTGCTCGGCACCGGAATACCGTTCAAGGGGCACTGCGATGAACGCCTGGAAGCGTACGCCAAATCCATAGAGGTACTCGCCGGGCAATGTGCCGGCATTCGCCGGGGAGGCGCAGCGGCCCTCGACCTGGCCTATGTGGCTGCCGGCCGGCTGGACGGCTTCTGGGAAATCGGTCTGGAGAAATGGGATATCGCCGCCGGTGCCCTGCTGGTAAAAGAAGCAGGCGGGCTGGTGGCGGACATCGACGCCTCGGACAACTACCTGGAGTCAGGCAACATCGTCTGCGGTAACCCCAAGTGTTTCAAGGCGGTGCTACAGGCAACACGGCCGCTGCTGGGCTAGCTAGTGCCCGTCCGGAAACACGTGTATGTACATTGAATTGTCATTCCCGCGAAGGCGGGAATCCAGAAAAATCAGCCACCTACCTGGATCCCCGCCTTCGCGGGGATGACAAAAAAGGGGGTTTCCGGAGGCTCTGTAGCTAGGGCAGAATCTCTTCCTGTTCGGCGCCTTCCTTCACCGGGATCATCAGGTCTTCCTTGTTCACCCCCATGATCAGCAGCGTATTGGCGGCCACATAGATGGATGAGTAGGTACCAACCACCACACCGATCAACAGTGCCACGGCAAAGGCATTGATCATCTCCCCGCCAAACAGCGCCAGTGCGACCAGCACCAACATGGTGGTCAAGGATGTCACCAGAGTTCGACCAAGGGTTTCCGACAGGGAGATGTTGATCACTTCTACCGGCTCGACCTTGCGCAGCTTGCGGAAGTTCTCCCGGATCCGGTCCGACACCACGATGGTGTCGTTGAGCGAATAACCGATTACCGCCAGCAGCGCAGCCAGCACGGTCAGGTCGAACTCTATGCCGAGCACGGAGAAACAACCCAGCACTATCAGCACGTCGTGAATCAGCGCCACCACCGCGCCCAGGGCGAACTTGAACTGGAAGCGGAAGGCGATATAGATCATCACCAGGCCCAGCGCCAGCAACATCGCCAATCCGCCCTGCTCGCGCAGTTCATCGCCCACCTGGGGACCGACAAACTCGATACGGCGCAGTTCCACGGTCCCGCTGTAAGCATCCTGCAGCTTATCCAGCAGCTCGGCGCCCTCGTCGTCGGAATAGCCCTGGGGCAGGCGAATCAAGACATCGCGATCGGTGCCAAAGCTCACCACGATGGCGCCGGCGTAGCCTTCGGCATCCAGCGTCTGGCGAATGGCATTGAGGTCTGCTGTTTCACTGTAGTTCACTTCAACCAGGGTGCCACCGGTAAAATCCAGGCCCCAGTTGAGCTGCTTCACGGCCAGCGAACCGATGGCGACCAGCAGCAATACGGTGGAGAACGCCAGGGCCAGCTTGCGCTGCCCCATAAAGTCGATTGTTTTCATCAGTGACCTCCTCCGATCGACAGACTCTGCACACGTCGGCCACCGTAAATCAGGTTAACCAGGGCCCGGGTGCCCATAATGGCGGTAAACATCGAGGTAACGATGCCGACCGAAAGTGTCACCGCGAAGCCCTTGATCGGACCGGTACCGACAGCGTAGAGGATCACTGCCACGATCAAGGTGGTGATATTGGCGTCGAGAATTGTGGCCACGGCGCGCTCAAAGCCGGAATGGATGGCCATCTGGGGTGACAGGCCGTTGCTGAGCTCCTCGCGTATTCGCGAGAAGATCAACACGTTCGCGTCCACCGCCATGCCCACCGTCAGCACGATGCCGGCGATGCCCGGTAGCGTCAGCGTCGCCCCGATAATGGACATGAAGGCGAGCATGAGTACCAGGTTGCAGGTCAGCGCAATCACTGCCGCCACGCCGAACACCCGGTAGTAAAGAATCATGAATACCACCACCAGTGCCAGGCCGATCTGCACCGATTTAACGCCAAGACGGATATTCTCAGCACCCAGTGAAGGGCCGACCGTACGCTCCTCCACGAAGGAGATCGGTGCGGCGAGCGCTCCGGCGCGCAGCATCAGCGCCAGTTCCGAGGACTCCATGGGGCTGTCCAGGCCGGTGATCTGGAACTGTGCACCCAGGGCCGACTGGATAACCGGCGCCGTCAGCAGCTTCTTCTCGTCGTATGGGTCCTTGATCGCAATCTCGCTGCCATCTTCCTGCACTTCATAGCGCGTGCGGTACTTGCGCTCGATAAACAGGACGCCCATGCGTCGCCCGACGTTATCCCGGGTGGCACGGCTCATCAGCATGCCACCCTCGCTGTCGAGGCTGATCTGCACATTGGGGCGACCATTCTGGTCGAAACTGGCCTGGGCATTGGCTACCCGCTCACCGGTAAGGATCACGTCACGTTCCAGCCATTCACTCATGCCCGCGCGATCAGGGCTGCGATACTCAAAACGCTGCTTTTCGGAAGGCGCCGCCTCCAGCCTGGCAACCATACGGAACTCGAGGTTGGCCACCTTACCTAGTATGCGCTTGGCTTCCGCGGTGTCCTGGATACCCGCCAGCTCCACCACGATGCGATTCTTGCCCTGCCGCTGCACCAGGGGTTCGGATACGCCCAGTTCATTCACACGATTGCGCAGCGTGGTCAGGTTCTGGCTCACTGCATATTCGGCGATCTCATCACGGGTCGCCTCAGACATGACCGCGTACAGGTTCCAACTGTCTTCCTCATCCACGCGGTCGAGAATCAGCTCGGGATGATTTTCGGAGATGATGTCACGGGCCTGCTCGCGCAGGTCCTCGCTCCTGAATTTGGTCTCCAGGCGGCCCTTGTCATCGAGATTGACGAAGCCGCGAATGCGCGCCTCACGCAGGGCTCGCTTGCTGGCGTTAAAGTAGTACTCCATACGCCGTTCCACGGCCGCATCCACGTCCACTTCCAGCTTGAAGTGCACGCCGCCGCGCAAGTCCAGACCCAGTTTGACCGGCTGCGCACCAAAATCGCTGAGCCAGTCCGGAGTAGTCGGGGCAAGGTTCAGGGCGACAATAAAGCCATCACCCAACGCGCGCGACACCAGAGCCTGGCTTTGCAACTGCGTTTCGGCATCGCGCAGGCGAATCAGGGCATTGCGCCCGTCGGCGTCAATCACCTCGCCAAAGTATTCAATGCCGGCTTCGTCGAGCGCTTTCTCGGCGCGCGCCAGCATGGACTGGTCGATCAGTTGCGCGCTGCTTTCACCGGTGATCTGCAGGGCAGGGTCAGGCTTGTACAGGTTGGGTGCAGCGTAGAAAGCCCCCAGTGCAAGAATGAAAAGCACCAGCAGATATTTCCACAGCGGATATTTGTTCAGCATGTAACTAGCTCATCAGGGGAATCGGGCGGCGGGCCCGTTTCGGAAAAGGCGTCATTATAAGCATTCGCACCCTCGCCACAAGGTCGCTTGTAGTGGTGATGGGGGCTCCTGCGGCGATATTCAACCTGCGGCTGCACAATAGTCCTCCCGCTTCCCGGCGTGCTCGCGATATTGAGTTGACGGAAGTCAAGGAAACACGGATACGCAGGGCAAGGGGCGGCGATATGAAATATAGTTTGTACTAGGTATTCGTCGCGCAGAATAGGTGACCGGGCTGAAATCGGTCGCCAGGGAAAAGCATGATGGCAAGCCAGGGAACCAGCACAGGCAAGACACGGTCGGGACTGCTGACAGCACTGACCTGTGCCCTCGCGGTAGCTGCCTCGGGCCTGGTTTACCTGGAGAGCTTCAGCGACAGTGCCTGGGAGTGCGCTCCGATGGTGCCGGAAGGCAGCGCGTCGTCAGCCCCGCCCTGCTTCCGGGCGAGCGTCTTCAATGCAAACAGCATACGCCTGGAATGGCGAGTCGGCACCCCCGGGGCCAGCGTCTACCTCTATAGCGACACGGACCCGAGCTACCGCGACCCCGGCGCACAGCCGGCGCGATGCCCCGATGAGCCCGACAGCACCTGCTCGACCACGGTAACGGTCGAACAAGGTGGCACTTACCGCTGGGTGCTGGCCGTGATCGGCGATAACGCATCGTTCCACGCCGGCACTGAGGTGAACGTGGCACCGCCGGCTGTCCCACAGGTGACCGCCGGTGGCGGTTTCGTCGACCTCTTGCGTCCGCAAGGCCAGGTGCTTACGTGGACCGCCCCCGATAGCGACTCCGCAGCCATCGGCAGCCCGACAGGGTTCTGGGTAGAGGTGCGCCCCCACGCCACCGTGGGCTGGCTGCCCGAACGCTACCCGCCTGCGGGCGTGGGCGCGGAGTATGCGATCGGGGCCGGCACTTTCCAGGCGGAGCAGGAATACGTCTACAGTCTGCGCAGTTGCCACCTGCCTGCTGGCAGCACTGGCAAGTTCTGCAGCCCGCCCGTCAGCGTTGGTTTCCGCGCCGGGTATGACAGCTTCACCAGTTACCGCAACCTGACGGTGCCGCCAGGCGAGCCGCTGGAGATATCGTTTACGAATCAGTCCGGCGATGCCCGTATGCTTTCTTCCGCCACCCTGTTGCCGCAGGAGGTGATGCCGGTAGAGGGGACGGCTTTCACGATAGAAGGCACCCGGCTTACCGTGGGTGACCATCACATCAGCCTCGACTCATGCTTATTGCCGCAGGGACCGTGTTCCAATCGTCGCAACGCCGTGCCCGCTGAAAAGAGTGGCGCTTTCTGGCGCCGGCGCGAGGGCAATTACCGCGAGGGGGAGGAAATCGGGCGCCTTTTTCCAGCCGACAAAAGCCCGATGATTTCCGTGCTCGCACCGGCCACAGGCGAAGTACACTACCTGCAAAGTGGCCCGGTCTCAGAAGTGGCAGCAGGAGACCTGCTGGCTTACAGCATCACACAGCCCGGCGATTTGATGACCATCAGTGTGGGCGCACCCATGGACTGGGTACTGGCCAGGCCCTACACCGACGATTTCTACCCCGCCACAGCACTGGCCTCCCGCAGCAAGGGGCAGGCGCTGGATATTGCTTTCGACACCGAGGGCGCGGCCTGGCTGCTGAAGGAATACTCCAACAGCCTGGAACGTGTTTCAGTGCTGGGGGAGGTGGAGATACTGGGTCTGCCAATGCCCCGCCATACCGCTGGCGCAAGCATGGCCGACCAACCACCGGGCAGCGCCTTTCCACCCAGCAAACCCTTCACCTTCAACTGGGGGGCCATGTGGTGGGGCCGCAGCTCGATTACCTCACTGGCGGAAAAGATCACCCTTATCGACAACAAGATCTGGTTGACCCAGGGGGGCTCGCTGCTCAGCGACCCGCTGCGCCAGTTGCCGAATCTCTCACGCGTCATTGCCTTCAACCCCGAAACCGCAGGAAGCCCGACCACCCCCTACGATGACCGCTTCTGTGTCTATACCATGCCTGCAGACGACGTTGACGGCCGGGGCGACAACCAGGTGATCGGTGTTACGGGGCTCATGGGCAGGATCTGGGTGGCTGAAAGCCGCGGGCTGTTGAGTGAGGACCAGGCCTACCTGTCCTCGTTTGTCCCCGACCCCCGGCTCTGCGACAACCTGCTCACCGTGGAGGATGCCAACGCCATGCAGTCACAGCCGATGCAGTACTGTGCCGACGGTCATTCGCCGGAACAGGATGGCTGCGTGGAAAAACTGCCGCTACCCTCCCACGAAAGGCCGATAAAAATCGCTCACCTGGAAGCTGACCCCGATGCGGGTTTGATCTGGTTCACCGACGCCAGCGGCCAGTTCCTGGGCAGCTATGATGCCACCGGAGAATCCGGCTTTATCCTGCGCCGGTTCAGTGAAGACCATCTCGACGCATATGACAGTATCGGCAAGCTGGGCGGCTTCCCATGGGACCTGCAGGTCACCACGGATGCCGTCTATGTCGGCGAATATGCCTCACGTCACATTCTCCGCTTCGACAAATCCAGCGGTGAATTCAGCGAAATCAGCGTGCCCTACCTGGGTCGCCACAGCAAGCTGCACTCACTCGCACTGGACCGGCTGAGGGACCGGCTCTGGTTCACCCTGGCCTATGAATGTGCCGTGCCCGGCAAACACGCCCGCTCCACCATCGGCTATGTCGACCTCGCCAGCTGGCGCAGGCTGCTGGAAACCGATAGCTCCTCGGGGAATATCAGTGGCGTGATCTACGACGGGCTGGAAACCGCCCCGGCATGCGAGATGCACCCGGGACGCCACCAGAACTTCCGCGGCATTGCCATAGACCCAAACAGTGGCAGGATCGCCATTGCCACGGGGCTGCGCGAACAGGTGACACTGCTTGAACCCAGGGCCGGATTCTGGCCCTGAGAATACTCAGCCAAGCCAGGTCCTGGCGTTGCGGAACAAGCGCAACCAGCCGCCCTCCTCGCCCCACTCGTCGGGCGCCCAGGAGCACTGCACGGCACGGAACACACGCTCCGGATGCGGCATCATGATCGTCACCCTGCCGTCCTCGCTGCAGAGCCCGGTGATACCGTTGGGCGAGCCATTGGGATTGGCAGGGTAGCGAGAGGCAACACTGAGGTCGTTCTCCAGGTAGCGCAATGCCACCGTCCCGCTGGCTTCACAGTCGGCCAGTGCCTGTTCGCCTGAAAACTCGGCGCGCCCTTCACCGTGGGCAACCGCTATCGGCAGGTGCGACCCGGCCATACCGGACAGCAGGATTGAGGGGCTTTCCTGCACCTGTACCAGGGCCAGGCGCGCCTCGAACTGCTCTGAGCGGTTCCGCACGAAGCGCGGCCAGTGCCCGGCGCCGGGAATGAGGTCTTTCAGGGTGGACACCATCTGGCAGCCATTGCAGACGCCCAGGGTGAAACTGTCGGCGCGTGCAAAAAATGTGGCGAACTGCTCGCGAACCGCAGCGTTGAAGCGAATGCTCTTGGCCCAGCCTTCGCCGGCGCCGAGCACGTCACCATAGGAAAAGCCGCCGCAGGCCACCAGGCCCTTGAAATCAGCGAGATCATGACGACCGCCGAGAATGTCACTCATGTGCACATCGAAGGGTGCAAACCCGGCGCGATGAAACGCGGCGGCCATTTCCACGTGACCGTTGACGCCCTGCTCGCGCAGTACGGCGATGCACGGGCGCACGCCGGTGTTGATGAAGGGCGCGGCCACATCCTCGGCAGGATCGAAGCTCAGGCTTGCGGAGAGGCCTGGGTCTTCAAGGTCAATACGGGCGAACTCCTCCTCGGCACAAGCCGGGTTGTCGCGCAGCGCCTGTATCTCGTAACTGGTACGCGCCCACAGCTTCTGCAACTCGCTTCGCTTGCTGGACACCAGCTGGCGCCCGCCGTCCCTGATCACCAGCCTGTCATCTGCGCTGGCGCGCCCGATGACATGGGTGCAATCACCCAGCCCCAGGTCAGCGGCGCGCTGTAAGAACCTGTCGACATCCGCATCGGCCAGCTGCAGCACGGCACCTATTTCCTCGCTGAACAGGCGGCCCAGGTCGTCTCCCGGTAGCGCGGCGATATCGGCCTCCAGGCCGCAGTGCCCGGCGAAGGCCATTTCCGCCAGCGTGGTCAGCAGCCCGCCGTCAGAACGGTCGTGATAAGCGAGTAATTTGCCGGCCTGCAGGAACTCCTGCACCAGCTCGAAGAACTGCCGCAGGTCCCCGCTGTCGACGTCCGGCACTGACTGCCCCAGTTGGCCAAATGTCTGCGCCAAAGCTGAACCGCCGAGGCGATTGGCGCCGCGACCCAGGTCCAGCAGCACCAGACTGGCGCTCGCTTGCGGCTGCAGCTGGGGGGTGACTGCCAGGCGCGCATCGGTGACCGGCGAGAAGGCTGACACGATGAGCGACATGGGTGCTGTGACCGACTTGTTCTCGCCATCATCCTGCCAGGTGGTGCGCATGGACATGGAATCCTTGCCCACCGGTATGGTGATGCCCAACTGCGGGCAGAATTCCATACCCACGGCGCGCACTGTGTCATACAGCGCCTCGTCCTCGGTGCCGTAGCCCGCGGCGCACATCCAGTTGGCGGACAGCTTGATGTCACGGATATCGGCGATGGGTGCCGCGGCGATGTTGCTCAAGGCCTCCGCTACCGCCATGCGACCAGAAGCCGGGCCGTCCAGCAGCGCCAGGGGTGTGCGCTCGCCCATGGCCATGGCTTCACCGGCACAGGAATCGTAGGAAACCGTCGTCACGGCACAGTCGGCCACCGGCACCTGCCAAGGACCGACCATCTGGTCGCGGGCCACCATGCCGGTCACGGTGCGATCGCCAATGGTGATGAGGAAGCTCTTGCTGGCCACGCCGGGCAACTGCAGCACCCGATGTACGGCCTCGTCTACGGACACATCAAGCTTGAGCGCATCCTGCGCCACGGTGCGCCGGGTAATTTCCCGATGCATGCGCGGCGGCTTGCCGAACAGCACTGACATGGGCAGATCGACCGGCTTGTTGCCGAATTCGGCGTCGCTGAGTGTCAGGTGCATCGCCTCGGTGGCCTCCCCCACCACCGCGTAGGGACAGCGCTCGCGACGGCAGATCGCCTCGAAGCGGGCCAGGTCCTGCGGCTCCACCGCCATCACGTAACGCTCCTGGGACTCGTTGCACCAGATCTCCAGCGGCGACATACCGGGCTCGTCGTTGGGCACATTGCGCAACTCGAAGCGACCGCCGCGGTTGCCGTCCTTTACCAGCTCGGGAAACGCATTGGACAGGCCGCCCGCACCAACGTCATGTATGAACGCGATCGGGTTCTGCTCTCCCAGCTGCCAGCAGCGATCGATAACCTCCTGACAGCGGCGTTCGATTTCCGGGTTCTGGCGCTGCACAGAGGCAAAATCCAGGTCTTCGGCGCTCTGGCCGCTGGCCATGGACGAGGCCGCGCCGCCACCGAGACCGATCAGCATGGCCGGCCCGCCGAGAACGATCAGTTTGGCGCCGGCACTGTACTCGCCCTTTTCGACGTGCTCTTCCCGGATATTGCCATAGCCGCCCGCTATCATGATCGGCTTGTGATAACCGCGCACCTCGCGACCGTCGGCGCCGTTAGCCTCCAGCTCGAAGCTGCGGAAATAGCCGCAGAGATTGGGTCGCCCGAATTCGTTATTGAACGCGGCGCCCCCTATCGGCCCTTCGACCATGATGTCCAGGGCGGAAACGATACGGCCGGGCCTGCCGTAGTCATTCTCCCAGGGTTGCACGCAGCCGGGAATATTCAGGTTGGAAACCGAAAAGCCGGTCAAGCCCACCTTGGGCTTGGAACCGCGGCCCACGGCGCCCTCGTCCCGGATTTCGCCACCGGAACCGGTACCGGCGCCGGGAAAGGGTGCAATCGCCGTGGGGTGGTTGTGGGTTTCTACCTTCATCAGCAGGTGGATGTTTTCCTGGCTGAAACGGTATTCACAGTCCTCGGGATCGGGATAGAAACGCCCCGCCCTGTGGCCCACTACCACGGCGGCGTTGTCGGAGTATGCGGACAGCACGTTCTCACCGCCCTGCTCATTGGTGTTGCGGATCATGCCGAACAACGACAGCGGCTGCTCCTCACCATCGATGCTCCAGCTGGCGTTGAATATCTTGTGGCGACAGTGCTCGGAATTCGCCTGCGCGAACATCATCAGCTCCACGTCATTGGGGTTGCGCCCCAGCGCGGTAAAGCTGTCCACAAGGTAGTCGATTTCATCATCGGCAAGCGCCAGGCCGAGGCTGCGGTCCGCCTGCTCCAGGGCCTCGCGCCCACCTTCCAGTATGTCTACCGACATCATCGGCGCCGGGGAAGCCTCGACGAACAACTGCTCCGCCTGCTCCACCGTGGTGATCACGGTTTCCGTCATACGGTCGTGCAACAATCCCAGGACGGCGTCCAGCCTGTCCTGCTCCAGCGCGGGCGGCAGGTAGACCTGGTAGGCCACGCCACGCTCGATGCGCTTTACCTCGTCGAGGCCGCAGTTGTGGGCGATATCAGTGGCCTTGCTCGACCAGGGCGAAATCGTCCCTGGCCGGGGCACCACCAGCAACAGGGAGCTGCTGTCAGCGCTCGCCACGTGCCCGGCTTCGCTGATGGTCGGCCCGTATTCCAGCAGGCTGGCGAGGACCGCCTCGCGCTCGGGAGCAAGGGGTGCGGCGACATCCGCAAAGTGCATAAATTCAGTGTGCAACAGTTTGATATCGGGATGAACAGCGGTGAGTTTCCGTGACAACTTGTCCAGACGGAAAGCGGAAAGGGCCGGTGCGCCGCGCAGGGTAAGCATGCTGTGGATTGCTCCAGGAGGGGGTGGTTCGACGAGGCGCCATTGTACTGTATCTGGCAGTCGCCCGTTAACTGAAATTGCCCCCGGACACCACGGTAATTATCACTGTTCGAAGGGTTTCCGGGTTAGCTAGAATGCGGCTATGCGCAACCTACTCAGTCGCCTGCTGTTGATACTGCTGCCCTTCGCGGCGGGCTGTGAGCCGCGTGACAGCCTGGATCATGTCCTGGACAGCGGCCGCCTGACTGTGGTGAGCCGCAACAGCCCTACCACCTGGTACATCGACAAGCAGGGTGACACCGGCTTCGAGTACGCGCTGGCCCAGCGACTGGCGGACCGGCTCGGTGTGGAACTGAACATCGTTCCCGCCTACAGCCTCGACGAAATCTTCGTGAAACTGGACCGCGGCGATGCGGACCTCGCCGCCGCCGGACTTGCGCTCACGGGGGACTGGGAGAGCCGCTATCCACATAGCGTGCCCTATTACCAGTTGCGCCCGCAGGTGATCTACATGGCCGGGAACTACCGCCCGAGAGAAGTCGCAGATCTGCGTAACATGTCCATCGCGGTGCTGGCCGGCTCCAATCACAGCGGCTATTTACAGGCGCTCAAGCAGGGGGGCTTCCCCGAGATTTCCTGGCGTGAAGTGGCAGAGGTGGACTCCATGGAGCTGCTCGAACTGGTCGATGCCGGCGAGGTCGAGCTGGCTATCGTCGATTCCAATGAATTCACCGTGCAACAGCGTCTGTACCCGCGCCTTAAAGTCGCTTTCGACCTGGGCTCGAGCCAGGATATGGTGTGGTACTTGCCCCCCGACCGGGACAACACCCGCCTGCTGGCGGTGATCAACGAATTTCTGGGCGAGCTGCAGGCAGACGGCACCATTGCAGCCATTCGCGACGCGCAATTCGGGCACAGCCGGATCATTTCCCGCATCGGCTCCCACACCTTTACGCTCAATATGCAACGGGTGCTGCCCCGCTACGAGGACCTCATTCGCAAAGTGGCTGCAGAATACCAGATGGACTGGCACCTGTTGGCGGCCATCGCCTACCAGGAGTCACACTGGAACCCGCGGGCACAATCGCCAACGGGCGTGCGCGGCATGATGATGCTAACGCTGCCTACGGCCCGCGAAATGGGCGTCACCAACCGCACCGACCCCGGACAAAGCCTGCGCGGCGGCGCCCGCTATTTCAAGCAGATCAAGCGCCGCCTGCCCGACGATATTTACGAGCCCGACCGCACCTATATGGCGCTGGCGGCCTACAACATCGGCCGCGGTCATCTTGAGGATGCACGGGTGCTGACCGAGCGCCGGGGTGGTGACCCTCACCTGTGGAGCGACGTCATGGAGGCATTGCCACTGCTGCAGAACAGCAAGTATTACCAGACCGTGAAACGCGGTTACGCCCGCGGTAATGAGGCCGTGACCTACGTGCAGAATATCCGCCACTACCTCGGCATCCTGGAATGGCAGGATATCGCACAGCGCCAACCCATCGCGCCCATTCAGCCACAGGCCTTGCTACCGCGGTCAATGCGTGGTCTTGAATTGAAAGCCCTTTAGGGCCCGACGCAGCGGCCAAGAGGCCAGGCTAGCGGCGCCGGCGGAAGAAATCGCGCAGACGCTGGCTACTCTCCTGGCCCAGTATGCCCTCCTGCCATTCGACCCGGTGGTTGTAGCGAGGTTCGTCCAGCAGCGCGCAGGTACTGCAGACAACCCCCGCTCTGGGCTCGCGCGCTGCAAACACCAGCCTGGCGATACGCGCATGAATCATGGCACCCGCGCACATGGTGCACGGTTCCAGGGTGACGTAGATCGAGGCCCCCGGCAGGCGATAGTTACCCACCATCCTGGCCGCGTCGCGCATGGCGACAATCTCGGCATGCGCCGTGGGGTCCGACAGAGAAATGACCGAGTTCCAACCTTCCCCAAGCAGTTCCCCGTCACGCACGACCACAGCACCAATCGGCACCTCGCCCTCGTTTTCAGCACGATCCGCCAATGCCAGTGCACGTCGCATCCACTGCTCGTGCTCCGCTATCGATGACACGTAAGCGCCTCCGTAAACACCATCACCAAAAAAGGTAAGAGCATAACAGCAACTGCCCTGCACAGTTGCGTGGCCCTGAAATCCGCAGCGGCAGGGGCTGGCCGGCCCCTGACCCGCCAGCAAGGCGATCTCGTCATGACGCCCCTGCCCGGATACCGATGAATTTACCTCAAATGGGCTAAAACCGGGGCGTCTGCATCGCCGTATTTCACTTATAACGTGTAATCCAGGGAGAACTTACGATGAATGCAATCCAACAAACAGAGAACAAGCACGATCGCGCTGCCGCCATGTTAGCGGCTGTAGAGGCATTGGTCCCGGCACTGCGGGAACGAGCAGGGCAGGCCAGGCAGGAACGCCGCGTACCCCAGGAAAGCATCAACGAGCTGCAGGAAGCTGGCTTTTTCCTCGCCCTGCAGCCCCGGCAGTGGGGCGGATATGAACTCGATCCACAGGATTTCTTCCGCATGCAGTGCAAGATCGCCGAAGCCTGCATGTCCACGGCCTGGGCCAGTGGCATTGTCGCCGTGCACGCGTTCCAGATCGCCCTGATGGACCGACGCGCCCAGCAGGACGTCTGGAGGGATGATATCCACACCCGGGTCTCGTCTTCATACGCGCCGATGGGCAAGGTAGAGACAGTAGAAGGCGGCTTCCGCCTGAGCGGCCGCTGGGGCTGGAGCTCTGGCTGCGATCATTGCACCTGGGCCCTGCTCGGGGCGATCGTCCCGGGCGAGGGCTATCGCACCTTCCTGGTACCGCGCTCAGACTACAACATCATCGACACCTGGCACTCGATGGGGCTGCAGGGCACCGGCTCCAACGACATCGAAGTGGAGGACGTCTTCGTCCCCGACTACCGCACCCACAAGCAGGTAGATGGCTTCACCGGCAACAACCCGGGTATCGATGACAGCAGCGCACCCCTGTACCGCCTGCCGTGGGCGCAGACCTTTATTCGCGTGGTGTCGACGCCGGCCATCGGTGCCGCCAGGGCGGGCTTAAACCTCTACTGCGAAACCGTAGTCGGCAAGGCCAGCGGCGACCCCACCAAGTTGTCAGGCGACACCAGTACCACGGAACGTGTGGCCGCGGCGATGAATGCGATCGATGAGATGGAATGCATCCTGTACCGCAATTTTGATGACATGATGGCGCTCGTCAACGCGGGCGAGACGGTGCAGGTGACGGACCGGGTCAAGTACCGCTACCAGGCCTCACTGGTGATCGAGAAATCGATGGCAGTCATCGACAGCCTGTTCTCTTCTGCCGGCGGGTCATCCGTATTCCAGGGCGCAGAAATACAGCAACGCTTCCTCGATATTCACACGGCACGGGCGCATGTGGCCAACAACCCGACGTCCTTTGCCCGCAACCTCGGCAGCATCAGCCTGGGAGCCGACAACCAGGACATGTTTGTCTAGGCCACGGGCAGGAGCATACAACCGGCTTTACCCAACCCACTGAAGGGTTGGGGCTTCTCTTGTGCTCGGCCGGCCAGATGACCGGCCCCGCACTCAGAAGTTATAGCGAGCCATCAGCTCGAAGGTCTGTGGCGGGTCAATATGCCTGAAGTAGGTCTTGGAGAAACCGAAGTTCGCCAGCGGCACGTCGTTGCCCCAGGTGAACGTTTTTTCGTCCCCGAGGTTTTTGCCGATCAGCGCAACCATCCAGGTGCCATCGCTGGACGCGAGTGAAACACGCGCATTCCACTTGCCATAGCTGTCCTGGATCAGGTGTTCATCAAGGTCATTTGCCACCACCACCTCATCTGACCACAGGTAGTCTAGGCCGAGACCCAGGTCCAGGGAATCAGTGATCGCCGTGTCATAGCGCGCGCCAAGATTGAACGTGTATTCAGGTGCAAACTGCAATGGCTTGCCGGACAGGTCCTGGGTACAACCCGCCCTGGAGCCGGTTTCCGCTATCTGCTCCAGGAACTGGTCTTCGTTACAGGCGGCATCTTTAAACGACTTGTAGTTCGCGTCCAGCCACGCCGCGGCCGCGTTGAGCACCAGGGCGTCGCTCACGGCAAACTCGATATCCGCTTCGAAGCCCTCCACTTCTGTTTCCGCGGCATTACCGACCACGAACGCGGCGTTGCCATCGAAGGTGCTGACCTGGACATCCTCGTAGTCACTCTGGAAATAGGCCATGTTGAGCCGGCCCCGGCCTTCCATGAGTATTATCTTGGCGCCCACTTCCCATGAGTCGACCTCCTCGTCCTCATAGGTGGAAACATCCCTGCCCAGGGTCTCATCGAATTCGCGACCAAGGCTGTTATCCTCATCAAACCCGCCGGCCTTGTAGCCATTGGCCCAGTTGGCGTAAAGCATAATGTCGTCAGTCGCATCCCATTGCAGGTTGACGTTGCCAGTGGTGTGATCCTCGGAGCGGGACTTCTCGTAAGCGTGTTCCGTGCCCAGGTTGAGGGCAGCAGGCCCCCACAGGAAAGCAAAGAACGGATCGGGTAGCAGCCCGCTGAGATTATCCAGGGTACCGACTTTCTCCACGTCCTTGTCGTCTTCTGAGTATCGAATACCGGTGGTTAAACGCAGCGTATCAGTCAAATTCCAGGTGAACTCGGTAAATACAGACCAGGAATCGGTATCCTGTGAAAACTGGTTCTTGCCATCGCCGTCTATGGAGGTAGAGGGCAGGTTGAGCGGCGCCAGTACCGGGTTGGAAAAGATCTGCGATTCAATAGGTGGCACGTTGCTGAACACGACGAAGGTGTGACGGTCGTTACTCAGTTCCTCGGTCTGGTAATAGGCCCCGGCGAGAAACTCGACGAAGCCCCCTGTGGGTGAGGACCACAGCAGTTCCTGGCTGAACTGCTCATGCTCCTCGGTCCGGCCGCGATTCAGAAAGCGCAACGGACTGTAATCGGTGTCGAGTTCATTGGTGAATTCATACTCGGTGTAGGCAGTGATGGAGCGCAACGTATGCTCACCCAGCGCCCATTCCACAGTCAGTTGCGCAACATTGGACTCGGTATCATCAAACAGGCCAGTCTCTTCAAAACCGAGATCGTACTGTTCGTAATCAAAACCCGCGCGGAAGCCGGGATCGCCAAAGCCCTGGTACAGGGCGGTAGCTGTGGGGCTGGCCAGCGAAATAACCTGCTGCCGGCCATCCACATCATTGGTGTTGTGCTCAACTTTCAACAGGAAGTTCAAATCCTGGGTGGCGTCCCATTCGAGAACACCACGCACTGAAAGGTTGTCCTGCTGGGGGCCATCTTCACCGCCTTTTGCCTTGTTCTCGACATAACCGTCGTCGTCGTACTTCTTGGCCACCAGGCGTCCACGCAGATTGTCCGTAAACGGACCAGAGACCATGCCGGTGATGCCAAATCCATCCAACTCGGTGCGATAACCCACCTCGAGGAAGGACTCAAACTCGTCTGTGGGCCGTGCTGTAGTGATGTTGATGGCGCCCGCGATAGTATTCTTGCCAAACAGCGTTGACTGGGGCCCCTTGAGTACCTCAACACGCTCAATATCCAGGAATTTGCCCCGTGCACTGCGGCCGCGACCATAGTAAACCCCGTCTATGAAGGTACCCACCGACTGCTCGAAACCGTAGTTGATTCCCGAGCCGATACCGCGGATGAACAACTGGGTGCCTGCGCCACCTTCTGCTACATGGATATTGGGCATATACACGGTGAGGTCTTCAAGACTGCTCAGGCCCCGCTCTTCAATGGCCTCGCCGCTCATCACACTGATGGCGATGGGTACATCCTGCAAGCCCTCGACACGTTTGGTTGCGGTGACCACAACTTCCTCGAGAGCCTGGCTGGATGCCGGCATGCTGGCGACAGCCGACACCGCGGCTATTGAGAGCGCGAGCGCAGTCCTGTTGAAATGCTGCATGGTTAACTTCCCTACTGTGCTGTTATTTTTATTAGGCACGACACGGCTACGCGCCCGCCTGCGGAGTGAAAAGACTAGCAAGGGGGCAGCAAATTCGTACAGCGAAATAATTACGCTGAAAAAGAACCCAGGGCGCGCGCCAATGCCCACAACCTCGCCAATGCAGCGGCGCAGTGGCGGGGAAATCCCCGCCGCCCGGGACAGAACAAAAAACCCACCGCGAGACGCCTCGCGGTGGGTTTCCTGTAATGACTCAGTGCCAGTTCAAACTGGCTGCGTCACATGAGCCAAACCTCCCGTCTTGCGCAAAAGAGGTCAACTCCGTGGGAAGGTCACTCCCATTCAATCGTAGCCGGGGGCTTGCTGCTCACATCGTAGGTGACGCGCGATACGCCGGAGATCTCGTTGATAATCCGGTTAGATGCCCGCTCCAGCAACTCGTAGGGCAGGTGTGCCCAGCGCGCGGTCATGAAATCCACGGTTTCCACTGCACGCAGGGCGATCACGTATTCGTAGCGTCGGCCATCACCCACCACGCCCACCGATTTGACTGGCAGGAACACGGCGAAGGCCTGGCTGGTCTTCTCGTACCAGCCTTCCTTACGCAGTTCCTCGATAAAGATGGCATCTGCCTCACGCAGCAGGTCAGCGTACTCTTTCTTTACTTCACCCAGGATGCGCACACCGAGGCCCGGCCCGGGGAAGGGATGGCGGTACACCATGTCGTAAGGCAGCCCCAGCTCCAGGCCGATCTGGCGCACCTCGTCCTTGAACAGCTCGCGCAGCGGCTCCACCAGCTCCAGTTCCATATCCTCAGGCAGGCCACCCACGTTGTGATGGGACTTGATCACGTGCGCCTTGCCGGTCTTGGCGCCGGCAGATTCAATCACGTCAGGGTAGATGGTTCCCTGCGCCAGCCACTTCACGTCCTGTATGCTCGCGGCCTGCTCATCGAACACCTCGATGAAGGTATTGCCGATGACTTTGCGCTTTGCTTCCGGGTCAGCCACTCCCTTGAGCTTACCGAGGAACAGCTCTTCGGCATCAGCCCGGATCACCTTGACGCCCATATTGCGGGCGAACATATCCATGACATGGTCACCCTCGTGCAGCCGTAACAGGCCGTTGTCAACGAACACACAGGTAAGCTGGTCGCCTATAGCCCGGTGCAGCAGGGCCGCGACCACGGAGGAGTCCACGCCGCCGGACAGCCCCAACAGGACCTTGTCGTCGCCCACTGTGGCGCGTACCCGCTCTATGGCATCCTCTACAATATTGGCCGGCGTCCACAGTGCTTTGCACTCGCACTGCTCCAGTACAAAATGCTCGAAAATGCGCTTGCCCTGCAGGGTGTGCGTCACTTCCGGGTGAAATTGGATACCAAAAAACGGCTTCTCCCGGTGCGCCATGCCGGCGATAGGGCAACTTTCGGTTTCTGCGATCAGCTCGAAATCCGGTGGCAGCTCGACCACTTTGTCTCCGTGGCTCATCCACACATCGAGCAGTGCATTGCCGGCATCGTCAATGTGGTCGCGAATATCGTGCAGCAAGCCACCATTACCAACCTGCCGTATCTGTGCGTAACCGAATTCGCTCACCGGCGAACCCTGCACCCTGCCACCGAACTGCTCCGCCATGGTTTGCATGCCATAGCAAATTCCCAGCACCGGCACGCCCAGCTCAAATACCAGGCTGGGAGCCCGCGGTGAGGCATCTGCGGCCACTGATTCCGGACCACCCGAGAGAATGATTCCGCGGGGATTGTATTCGCGGATCTCCTCTTCGCTCATGTCGTAGGCGCGAATTTCGCTGTATACCCCGACCTCGCGCACGCGGCGCGCAATCAGCTGCGTATACTGGGAGCCAAAGTCCAGTATGAGTATTTTCTGGGCGTGGATATCTGCGCTCATGTCTGTTCCTGAATTGGATGCTTGTTGCGGGACTGCGTACTCGACCTCGGCCTCATCGCGCCCTCGCAGGCTGGGGCCCACAATACTCGACTACACGCCGCTGGATTCCGCCATGGCGGACCACCGCCCGCGCGGGAATGGCGGCAGGCCCCTGGTAAATCTCTACCGCACCGGATAATTGGGGGCTTCCTTGGTGATGGATACATCGTGCACATGGCTCTCGGACATGCCTGCAGCAGTCACTCGCACGAACTCGGGGCGCGTGCGCATGGTGTCCATGTCGGCGCTGCCGGTGTAGCCCATGGCAGACCTTACACCGCCCATCAACTGATGCACGATAGCCGTGACCGGGCCTTTGTAGGGCACGCGCCCTTCAATACCTTCTGGCACGAGTTTCTCAGCGCCTTTGCTGGCGTCCTGGAAATAACGGTCCGAGGAGCCCTGGGTCTTGGACATGGCGCCCAGTGAGCCCATGCCGCGATAGGCCTTGTACGTTCGCCCCTGGTAAAGCTCTACCTCTCCTGGAGCTTCCTCGGTGCCCGCGAACATGCTGCCCATCATCACCGAATGCGCCCCGGCAACAAAGGCCTTGGCGATATCGCCAGAGAAGCGAATGCCGCCGTCCGCTATCAGTGGCACGCCCCTTGGTGCGAGTGCCTCGGCCACATTGGCAATGGCAGAAATCTGCGGCACACCGATGCCGGTCACAATCCGCGTGGTACAGATGGAGCCGGGGCCGATCCCCACTTTGACGGCATCGGCGCCCGCTTCGGCGAGTGCCACGGCGGCCTCTGCGGTGGCGATATTGCCCCCGATCACCTGCATGAAGGGATAGGCCGCCTTGATCATGCGTACCCGGTCGATCACGTTGCGCGAGTGGCCGTGCGCTGTGTCCACAACGAGCACATCCACTCCGGCGTTGATCAGCGCCTCGACACGATCGTCTGTGTCCGGGCTGGTACCGACAGACGCTCCAACGCGCAATTGGCCGTAGGAATCCTTGCACGCGTTGGGAAAGCTCTCTGCCTTGTCGAAGTCCTTGACGGTGATCATCCCTTTCAGGTCGAAGGCGTCATTGACCACGAGAATTTTCTCAATGCGATGGCGATGCAGGAGCCCCTGCACCTCTTCGGCACCGGCGCCCTCTTTCACGGTGACCAGTTGGTCCCTGGGGGTCATGATATCCGACACCAGTTTGGTGTGGTCTGACTCGAACCGCAGATCACGGCGCGTGACGATCCCCACCAGGTCCTCGCCATTGAGCACCGGCACCCCGGAGATGCCGTGCGATGCGGTCAGCTCCAGCAGCTCGGCTATGGTGGCTGACTGTTGAATAGTGATGGGGTCCTTGACCACGCCACTTTCAAACTTTTTCACCTTGCGCACCTGCTCGGCCTGATCCTCCAGGGACATGCTCTTGTGGATAATGCCGATGCCACCTTCCTGGGCCATCGCGATCGCCAGACGGGATTCCGTCACGGTATCCATGGCCGCGGAGACCAGCGGGATGTTGAGCTCGATTTCACGCGTGAGCCGGGACTTCAGGCAAACGTCTGTCGCCACGACTTCCGAGTAGCCTGGCAGTAGCAGGACATCATCGAAGGTCAGGGCTTCCTGGGCGATACGCAGCATTGGGGGCGTCTCCGGCTGGCGGGTTAAAATTAAACGTGCAATTATAGCTTTCCGGCTCGCCTCCAGTAAATAGAAGTTCACTGTGACCAACCCGTTTCACAACGCCTCGCAACCCGTCGCGCTCACCGTCAGCCAGCTCAACCGCCAGGCCCGCAACCTGCTGGAGAGCCACTTCGACTTTGTCTGGGTAGAGGGGGAAATAAGCAACCTGGCGGTACCGTCATCGGGCCACTGGTACTTTTCGCTCAAGGACGGCAGCGCGCAGGTGCGCTGCGCCATGTTTCGTGGTCGCAACCAGCGCGTGCGCTTCGCGCCGGAAAACGGTGACCACATCCGCCTGCGCTGCCGAGTCTCGCTGTACGAGGGGCGGGGAGAATTCCAGCTCATTGTTGAACACATGGAACTGGCGGGCGCCGGTGCCCTGCAGGCAGCCTTCGAAAAACTGAAGGCGAAACTGCTCGCGGAAGGGCTGTTCGACAGCGCACGCAAACGCGCTTTGCCAGAGCATATCGCCCATCTCGGCGTGGTCACCTCACCGACCGGTGCCGCCATACATGACATCCTCACGGTGCTGCAGCGCCGCTGTCCTGCCATCGAGGTATCGATCTTTCCGGTGGCGGTTCAGGGCGAAGCCGCCGCCGGTGAGATCGCCGCAGCGATCGCCCGGGCCAACCAGCTGCAGCGAGACGGCAAGATACAGCTGGACGCCCTGATCGTCGGCCGGGGCGGCGGTTCGATGGAAGACCTGTGGGCGTTCAATGAGGAGATTGTGGCACGCGCCATCGCCGCCAGCACCCTGCCGATCGTATCAGCGGTCGGCCATGAGGTGGACTTCACCATCGCCGACATGGCGGCAGACCAGCGCGCCGCCACGCCGTCCGCAGCGGCGGAAATGTTGAGCCCCGACCAGCAGGAACAACGCCAGCGCCTGCTTCAGCTGGAGGCGGAACTGGTGCGCCAGATGCGTCGCCGGCTGGCTGACAGCTATACGCGGATCAACCACCTGCGGGCGCGCCTCAAGCACCCGGGCGCCCTGCTGCGGGAGCAATCGCAGCGCCTCGACAGCGCTGAACAGCGACTGCTGCGTGCCCAGGCCAACCTGCTGGCGCAAAAGCGCGGCGAGCTGCGCCTGATCGAATCGCGGTTTCTCGCCCGTCATCCGGGCAAGCGCGTCCAGCAAACACAGAAAGAACTCACGGCCCTGCAAACCAGGCTACAGGGTACCATGCGCACGAGGCTGCTGGAGGGGCGGGAACGGCTGACGCATCTGGCCAGGCTGCTGGACTCGCTGAGCCCACTGAACACCCTGTCCCGTGGTTACGCCATTGTCAGCAGGCCTTCCGGAGCCGTGGTCACCCAGGCAGAAGATGTGCAGGTCGGCGACACCCTGACGGCGCGGCTGGCGCGAGGCCAGCTGTCGGTCACAGTGACCGATACGGAAACGAGTGAGGAATGACAGACAACGGCGACTGGCATACCCGCCAGGCGCACGCCAGGGGAACTAGTATTTGGCGGGCAGCCGCGTGTTGATGATGATATGCCGCCCCTCAAAGCGAATGTACTCGCCGATGGTGAGGTCCTTGAGGATACGTGCAACCATTTCGCGAGAGGCACCCACGCGGTCAGCGATGTCCTGCTGGGTCAGCTTCTCAGGAATATACAGCGTGCCATCGCCACGCTCTTCCGACAGATCCATCAGCACGTTGGCAACACGGCCATAGACATCCTGCAGCGCCAGGCTCTTCACATCGGCGGTGAGCTTGCGCACCCGCTGGGCCAGGTTCCTGATCAACTGGCGACCAATATTGGGATGCTCATCAAGCACCCGATTGAAATCGTCCTTGAAGATGATGCAGAAGCTGGATTTTTCTACCGTGCGCACGGATGCCGAGCGGGTGGAGTCGTCAAGCAGGGCCAGCTCACCGAAATAATCCCCGGCGCCCTGGGTATTCATGATGAATTCCTTGCCGTTCTTGTCAGAGCAGTAAACTTTTACCTTGCCGCTTTCGATAATGAACAGCGAGTCCGCCGGATCATTTTCGTGAATCACCACGGTGTTTTTCGGGAAAGAGCGGCTTGAACTGCTTGCCGCGAGCGCATCCAGTTCTTCCTGAGAAAGCCCCTGAAATATCTCTACTTGCTGCAACATCTGTGCACCTGACCCCTTTGCCCGCCCTGGCCCCTGAACCTGTGCGCTCAATAGTAACCCAAACTTTCACAAAAGCGCACCATCGGAGCGCAAAAAACGCCGCCTCAGCAGACTGACGCCGCAATACCCTAACCGGTTAGACCCCGTTATACTCAGCGCTGGCATCAAATCAGGATACCGTCACCCAGTGTCTTCAGGCCCCAGGCAAACCAGCGCCCCGTGGAGCGACTTGTTGCTGCGCAACATGGCGGAGTTGCGCGAGCAGTACAACGCGGCGAGCGCGCAGCTGGAAGCACACTCCCGGGACGATTTCGAGAAGCTGTTTGACGGCGCGGGCAAACTCAACGAGATGCTGCGCGACCCCGACAGCAACCGCCATGACGTCATGAATGTGCTTTCGGCGATTCGCGGCTACAGCGAGATGCTGCGCGAGGACCTGGGCACAGTACAGCCCGATATCGATGCGGCCTTGTCACGGCTGTTAAAAGCCGTGGATTCCGCAAACAACGAATCAGCCAGCACCGACCAGCCTGCCCGCGCTCGCCGCACCATCACCTCGGAGCCCGGCTTCATTCTCGCGGTGGATGACCTGCAGGAGAACCGGGAGCTCGCAGCGCGGTATCTATCCCGGTCCGGCCATATCGTGGTTACTGCCAGTGGCGGCGAAGAGGCGCTGCGAACCCTCGACCAGGCCGATGTCGATGTCGTGCTGCTGGACCTGATGATGCCGGATATGGACGGGCACGAAGTGTTGCGGCGTATCAAGGAGCATCCGGAATGGCGGGCCACGCCGGTCATTGTCATTTCCGGGCGCCAGGACATGGATGGCATCATCGAGTGTATAGAAGCCGGTGCCGACGACTACCTGTTCAAGCCCTTCAATCCTGTCCTGCTACAGGCGCGCATCAAGGCTGGGATAGAACGCAAACGCTGGCACGACCGCGAAGAGCTGTACCGGCAACAGCTGGAGCGCAACGAGAAGTTTATCCGTGCCACCTTTGGCCGCTACCTGTCCGATGAGATCGTCACCGATATCCTCGAGCGCCCCGAGGGACTCGAACTCGGCGGAGACCTGCGGCGGGTCACCATCATGATGTCGGATATCCGCGGCTTCACCACTATCAGTGAGCAGCTGGCCCCGGCCCAGGTGGTCACCCTGATCAACCGCTACCTCGGCGCCATGACCGACATCATCATGGCCCACCAGGGCACCATCGATGAGTTTATCGGCGATGCCATTCTCGCGGTTTTCGGTGCTCCGCAACGACGGGACGACGACGCCGACCGCGCCGTGCGCTGCGCGCTGGCGATGCAGGATGCCATGGCCGATATCAATCGGCGCAATCGCGAGGAGGGCCTCCCGGAAATCAGTACCGGCATAGCGCTCAACACCGGCGACGTGATTGCCGGCAACATCGGCTCCGAGCGCCGCAGCAAGTACGGATTCGTCGGTCACCCCATGAATGTCACCTCTCGCATAGAAGACGCCAGTGATGGCGGGGAAATCCTGATCGCGGCCAGCACCCTGGAGGCCCTGCAAGGGGATTACCGCACCGGCCCGGGCCGCGAACTGAAGGTCAAGGGCATCGATGAGCTGCTCACCGTCCATCCGGTACTGGGAGAGCAGCTGTGAACGGCGTCATCCTGCTGGTGGAAGACAACGAACTCAACCGTGACATGTTGATGCGCCGTCTCAACCGGGCCGGGCTGGAGGTCATTCCTGCAGGGGATGGCCAGCAGGCATTGGACATGATGCGCAGCGAACAGCCGGCAGTGGTGCTCATGGATATGAACCTGCCCGTCATGGACGGCTGGACCGCCTGTCGCCAGGCCCGGGAAGACGCCTCCATCAGCCATATTCCCATCATTGCCCTCACCGCTCATGCATCAGACGCCGACCGGCTCAATGCACTGGAGGCAGGCTGCGATGATTACGCCACCAAGCCGGTGGATTTTCCCGGCCTGCTGATCAAGATAGCCAAACTCACCGACCCCGATTGAGAGACACAGGAACCCCATGAGCCTTCGCCGTCGATTAACGCTGTCGCTGGTCACCATCCTGATCCTGTTCTCGATCAACGTGGGCACCCATTTCTGGGGCAGCTTCGCTCGTAACGAAAGTATGGAGGCCTACCGCAACTCGGTGACAGCCGCCCAGCTGTCCACCGAGGTAGAGCAACTGCTGAACGACAAGCGGCAAACCATCCTGGTGCTGGATACCATCAGGGACAACACCGACGATGAACTGGACGAGGGCGAACTGCTGCAGGCCCGGGAGCAGCTCGAGGCCATTCGCCAACGCATACGCCAGTTGGGTCGCGTCAGCCACGATGTGACACGCCTGCATTACGATCGCCTGCAGGAAAGCAGCAACACATTGCTCGACCAGTGGATGGCGTTTTATGAAAACTACAACAACCCGGAATTCGGTTCCGAAGTCAATGACCCGGTCCCCTACCTGCAGACCAGCGAACACCTGAAGGAACTGGAGCAGCGCCAGGCCTTCATTTCTGTACAGCGTGCCAACATCATCGACCGCACCATCGCTCTGACCGACCGCATCACGGTTATCGGTTTTATCGCCTCAATCTTCCTCACCGCCATCCTCGGGTTTTTCCTGGTCCGCTACACCAACCGCTCATTGAAGCACCTCAAGCGAGGCACAGAACGCATCGGTAGCGGTGACCTCAATTACCGCATAGACAACATCGATGACAGCGGCGAACTGGGCGACCTGGCCAACGCCTTCAATGAAATGTCAGAGAAGCTGCGCAATGCCATGTATGACGTCAGCAAGGCGCGCGACTCGGCAGACGAGGCCAATGCCGCCAAAAGCATTTTCCTGGCCAATGTTTCCCACGAACTGCGCACACCCCTGAACGCCATCATCGGCTATTCGGAAATGCTGCACGATGAGCTTTCAGACGAGAATGCGCTGGACCGCCAGCAATTCCAGCAGGATCTGGAGAAAATCATCCGCTCCGGACGCCAGTTGCTGACCCTGATAAACGATATTCTGGACCTGTCCAAGATTGAAACCGGCAAGATGATGCTCTACTGCGAAACCTTCCAGCCGGGTGACCTGCTGGAACAGGCCTGCGATGCCATCCGGCCGCAGCTGCGCGAGCGCAACAACACGCTGCATCGCCCCGATACGGGTGAACTGCCAACCCTTTACAACGACGCCACCAAGTTTCGGCAGATTTTCACCAACCTGCTCAGCAACGCCTGCAA
The DNA here is from genome assembly GCF_008370495.1 of Pseudohalioglobus sediminis. Taxonomy (GTDB): domain Bacteria; phylum Pseudomonadota; class Gammaproteobacteria; order Pseudomonadales; family Halieaceae; genus Halioglobus. Next base: position 692,061 of record NZ_VTUX01000001.1, read on the forward strand.
GTTTACCGAGAATGGCCAGATCACCGTTACCGCGAGGGAGCCTGCAGAGCATCCCGGGTGGGTAGAAGTGTCAGTCCGGGATACCGGAATCGGCATGAACGAGGAGCAACAGCAGCTGGTATTCGAAGCCTTTGTCCAGGCCGACTCTTCCACCAGTGCCAATTACGGTGGCACTGGCCTGGGGCTGTCGATCTGCCGTGACTATTGCGAACTGATGGGGGGCAACATACAGGTGGAAAGTGCCCCGGGAGAGGGCTCGAAGTTTACTGTGCTGCTCCCGTCTGACCCAGAGTTAGCTCTCGAAGCCGCTTGATGGCTTCCTCGCGTTTTTGCAGGTCTTCCTTTAACGCCTCGTTGCTTTCCCGCAACTCACGCACCCGGCGCGACATGACCAGGAAGCCGTCCAGCGACTGACGGGCGAGCAGGGTCTGCTGATGCAGCGCCATGGCGCGCCAATCCTGTTCGTTCAGGTCACGGAAGCGCTTGCGCGCCTCCTTGGGGTCGTAGATCGGGCTCTCGGGCAGGGTCAGCATCAGGGCAAGCGCGATATCCGCCTCCCAGTCTGCCACGGCAGAGGACTCCAGCCGACGATAGCGCTCGAAATAGGATTGCGCTTCCGCGTAATCGGCAACGGCCAGTGCCGCATACCCTTTCTCCAGAAAGGTGTAATCTGCCTCGCTGCCGTCCTCGCCCACTGCATCGCAGACACAGTCGGTCTCTGCGGGCAGGTTGAGGGTAATTTCAGGGGCTGCTTCCACGGGCTGCTGTTCCTGCTCGGGCGCCGGCTCTACCGGGGCCTGGGCACAACCCTGCACGATAACCAGGGCAATCGCCATTCCTAGTCGCGTCAAATCACTGGTGCGCAAGCGGTAGTCTCCATTCTCGGCTGGTTGGGAGTGTAGCCTATTCGCGTCGCGCTGAGCACCCTGAGATGCTACTCAGGTCGCATATGTGGGAACAAGAGCACATCCCGGATAGACGGGGAGTCGGTCAGGAACATGACCAGTCGGTCGATACCGATACCCTCGCCCACCGTGGGCGGCAATCCATACTCCAGGGCGCGGATATAGTCCGCGTCAAAGTGCATGGCCTCGTCGTCTCCCGCCTCCTTCTCGGCGACCTGTGCCAGGAAGCGCTCCGCCTGGTCTTCAGGGTCGTTGAGCTCGGAAAAACCGTTGGCGAGTTCGCGGCCGGCGACAAAGAACTCGAAGCGGTCGGTGACAAACGGGTCGTCGTCGTTGCGGCGTGACAACGGCGACACTTCCGTCGGATAACGGGTAATAAAGGTGGGCTGGTCCAGCCGATGCTCCACAGTCTTCTCGAAAATCTCGATCTGCACCTTGCCCAATCCCCAGCCCGGCTTGACCTCGATCCCCAGGCCCTCGGCGAGGGCCCGCGCAGCGGCATCGTCCGCCAGGTCGGAGGCAGAGACATCCGGGTTATATTGCAGTATCGCGTCGAACACGGAAAGACGGGCGAAGGGCTGCGAAAAGTCGTATTGCTCGCCCTGGTACTCAATCGTGGTACTGCCCAGCACCTCCAGGGCCAGCTTGCGCAGCATATCCTCGGTAAGGTCCATGGCGTCTTCATAGGCCGCGTAGGCCCAGTAGTATTCCAGCATGGTGAATTCGGGGTTGTGCCGGGTAGACAGCCCTTCGTTGCGGAAGCTGCGGTTGATTTCAAATACGCGCTCGAAACCTCCCACCGTAAGCCGTTTCAGGTACAGTTCCGGTGCGATGCGCAGATACATATCCTGGTCGAGGGCGTTGTGGTGCGTGACGAAAGGTCGCGCCGTGGCGCCGCCGGGTATCACCTGCATCATCGGGGTTTCCACTTCCATGAATCCGCGCTCCATCATGTAGTCGCGAATAAAGGCGATGATCCTGGAGCGGGTGCGGAAAACCTCACGCGAGCGGGCATTGACGATAAGGTCCACATAGCGCTGGCGATAACGCATTTCCTGGTCCGCCAGGCCATGGTACTTGTCGGGCAGCGGGCGCAAGGCCTTGGTCAGCAGCCGCGCCTGTTCCATGTTGATATAGAGGTCACCCTTGCCGGATTTCTGGATGCTGCCGCTGGCGCCAATAATGTCGCCGAGATCCCAGGACTTGATCTCATCCAGGGTCGCCTCGTCCAGGCCCTTGCGATCGATATACAGCTGTATCTGGTCCGTCCCGTCCTGAATCAACAGGAACGCCCCGCGATTACGCACCAGGCGGCCGGCCACGGCATAGTGCTTGTCCAGCGCCTCAAGCTCGGCCTTGGATGATTCGCCATACTCGCGTTGCAGCTGCCCGGCTTCGGCCGTGCGGCGAAAATCATTGGGAAAGGCATTGCGCTGTTGGCGAATTTCGTCCAGTTTGCCCCGGCGCTCCGCTATCAGCTTGTTCTCGTCCTGCTGCGCGGGTGCTTCCTGCTCTTTACTCATACGGATCACTTCTCATTGTCTGTGTACGGCCCCGGTTGCCAAAAGCTTCGGGGACATCAAAACGCCCTGCACCTACCCGCTGGACCCGGGTGTGGCTGAGGGCTACAGCCCGCTTTTCAGCGAAGCTTCTATAAACTGATTGATCGAACCGTCCAGCACGGCCTGGGTGTTACTGGTTTCCACGCCGGTGCGCAGGTCCTTCACCCGCGAGTCATCGAGCACATAGGAGCGGATCTGGCTACCCCAGCCAATGTCGGCCTTGCCGTCCTCCATTGCCTGCTTTTCCTCACTGCGTTTGAGCATCTCCATTTCATAGAGCTTGGCACGCAGCAACTTCATGGCGTTGTCCTTGTTCTGGTGCTGGGAGCGCTCGGTCTGGCACTGCACGACGATGCCGGAGGGGTTATGGGTAAGCCGCACTGCCGAATCCGTCTTGTTGACGTGCTGGCCACCGGCACCCGAGGCGCGGTAGGTATCGACACGCAGGTCAGCAGGGTTGATCTCGATCTCGATGTTGTCGTCGATTTCGGGGGCAACGAAGACCGAAGAAAACGAGGTGTGGCGGCGGTTCCCGGAATCGAACGGCGATTTGCGTACCAGGCGGTGCACGCCGGTTTCGGTGCGCAACCAGCCAAAAGCGTACTCACCCTCGAACTTGATGGTGGCGCTCTTGATGCCGGCCACGTCACCGGCCGACACTTCTATCAGTTCTGTCTTGAAGCCGTTGGCCTCACCCCAGCGCAGGTACATGCGCAACAGCATCTCGGCCCAGTCCTGGGCCTCGGTGCCACCGGAGCCAGCCTGGATATCGAGAAAGGCATTATTGGCGTCCATCTCACCGCTGAACATGCGCCGGAATTCCAGCTGCTCCAGCTGTTTTTCCAGGCTGGCGACATCGGCTTCTATCTCGGCAACCGTGTCCTCGTCATCCTCGGCCGCCGCCATTTCCAGCAGGTCGGACGCGTCACCGGCCCCGGCCTCCAGCGTCTCGATCGTATGCACAATCCCCTCGAGTGAAGAGCGCTCGCGGCCCAGTTCCTGGGCGCGCGCGGGATCATCCCAGACACTGGGCTCGGACAGCTCGAGCTCTACTTCTGCCAGCCTCTCCTTCCGATTGGCGAAGTCAAAGATACCCCCTCAGCACGTCGGTGCGCGCCTCGATATCTTTCAGTTTTTGCAGCAGGGGGTTGATCTCTAGCATTGTCTGGCCCGGTTCGGTCAAAAAAGGCCGGGCATTTTACCGTAGGCGTCGTCCCGGGCCTAGCCCGAATATTGGCTGCGGGGCGCTAGGACAGGTAACTGCACCAATCACTCCAGCTGCCGGCGTACAGACAGGCATCGTCACGGCCCAGCAGAGCCAGGGCGAAAAGGTTGACGCAGGCGGTCACCCCGGAGCCGCAATACACCACCAGATCGTCGGCATCCAGGCTTGCACCCCATAAACGACGCAGCGCCTGTTCATCGCGGACAAAGCCATTGTCATCGGTCACTGCCTGCCAGGGGTGATTGATAGCGCCCGGTATGTGCCCCGCCACCGGGTCGATCGGCTCCTCCAGGCCGGCATAGCGCACAGCCTCACGGGAATCCACCAGTAAGGCGCCAGCGGCCTGTCGATCCCGCACGGCGTCAATGTCACAGCATGCGGTATAGGCTGCCGGTGCCCAGTCGGTGCTGCGCGCTGGCGGCGATTCGGTCTGCAGCGGGCCACCCATGGTCTCCCAGGCCTGAAAACCGCCATCGAGCAGGCGCGGCGGCCGGCAACCCAGGCTGCGCATCAGCCACCACAGGCGAGCGGCAAAGGCAAAACGTGATGCGTCGTAGGCGACCACCTCGGTCTCCGGCCCGATGCCGCAGCGAGCAAGGGTCAACTGCAACGCCGCGGCGTCGGGCAGCGGGTGGCGCCCGCCGTGGGCGCCGGGCGGGCCCGACAGGTCGTGATCGAGATCGAGATACTGCGCGCCCGGTATGTGCCCCGCCGCATAGAGGCGGCGGCCCTCGGCGGGGTCCGCCAGTGAAAACCGGCAGTCAACAATAACCGGCGGCACACCCGCGGCGAGCGCCTCAGCACTTATCAGCATGTCCTCGCGCACCCTTCGTTCTCCATTACCGCGGCCAGCAGATACGATAGTAGGCTAGCCGCGTAAATTTCACTAGACTAGCCCCATCAGGGAGAACACACCGTGGTTACCAGCACACGCTCAGCAGGCAGGTTGATGATCGTCGCCCGACCCAACCAGTCGGCCTCATGGCGCAGTAACCTGTATGTCCTGCTGGCGATATCGGTACCTTCGCTTGGCGCCGCCATCGGTTTCACCGCCATGGGGGCATGGCCCATACTCCCGTTTGCCGGCCTCGAGTTGCTGGCTCTGGCTGCCGCCCTGTACTACGTAAACTGGAAGCTGCAGTATCGCCACGTGATTACGCTGAGCGAAGACAGCATCCGTATCGACAAGGGGCACTACCATCCCCGGCAGAGCTGGCAGTTTCGCCGCCAGGTCACCGGGCTGTCTGTTATTCCCGAAAAACACCCCTGGGAGAGTCCCGCCCTGACGGTTCACGACCGGCAACAACGCGTCAGCGTGGGTGAATTCCTGAATCGCGATGATGCCCTGGCCCTGTTGGAATTACTGCGCAAGGAAATCCGTGTGGACAGCTACAGCGCCACCGGTGACAGGCACTTCTAGTGCCTGCCGGCTTCCGCCTCTCAATCGATATCCCCAAAGTCACCGTGACGTCCCTTGCCACTGGCAAACCGCGCAGCCCCGCGCACCGTTTCCCTGGAATCAATCACCTGCATGCCGCGCCTGAATTCATTAGCCATCGCGGCAGGGAAATCCAGGTCCCACTGCTCGTAAGCGCTCATGCGATCTGAGCGCAGGCAGTTTTGCGGAAAGCTCGCCAGTTGTTCGGCCAGCGCCAGGGCATGCTCCAGCGCGCTGCCATCCGCCACCACGCGATTGGCCAGCCCCATAGCCTGGGCCTCCGGCGCGGACACAGGCCTGCCGGTCAGAATCAGGTCCAGCGCGCGACTGTGACCAATCAGGCGCGGCAGTCTCACGGTACCACCATCTATTAATGGCACCCCCCAGCGCCGGCAGAACACCCCCATCACCGCGCTTTCCTCCACGACCCTGAGGTCACACCACAGGGCCAGTTCGAGACCGCCGGCCACGGCGTGACCGGATATCGCCGCCACCACCGGCTTAGACAGCAGCATCCGCGATGGACCCATGGGCCCGTCACCGCTCGCCTCCAAAGGGTTGGAGCCGGACTCTGCCGCCACCGCTTTCAGGTCAGCGCCTGCGCAGAAAGTGCCATGAGCACCATGAAACACCGCCACTTCGCTGCTGTCGTCGGCATCAAATTCCCGGAAAGCCGCCGCCAGCGCTGCGGCAGTGGCCCCATCTACCGCATTGCGCACCTCGCGCCTGTCCAGGGTGACAACCGTGATCGTGCCATGCCTGGTGCTGGTTACCGTCATATATTGCGCTCCTCGTTACTGTGGCAAACGTAAAACCCGCCAGTGGCCGGGTGATGGTGCATGGCCGGGCCGCTACTGCCGCCCCCCCTGCCGTCAATGCTTATTGCCAGGGTATCGGGTAGAATCGTAGGCATCCGTAACCAGCGCTGCACCGCGCAAGCCTCATGCGCCGTTTTTGTTTACTGCATTCAGCAGCCCACCAGCACACAGAGTAGAACATGACCCATTCCGACAAAAAGACGATCGGCTTTGTCAGTCTAGGCTGTCCCAAGGCCCTGGTCGACTCCGAGCGTATTCTCACCCAGCTGAAAATCGACGGTTACGATATCGTACCCAGCTATGAAGATGCCGAGCTGGTGGTCGTCAACACCTGTGGCTTTATCGACAGCGCCAAACAGGAATCGCTGGACGCAATCAGCGAGGCGATCAGTGAAAACGGCAAGGTGATCGTTACCGGCTGCATGGGCAAGGGCGAGGACGCCAGGAGAATCCAGGAACTGCACCCCAAAGTGCTCAGCGTCAGCGGCCCGGCCGCCTACGAGGAGGTAGTGGGCGCGGTGCATCAATACGTGCCGCCATCCACGCGGCATGATCCGTACACAGACCTGGTGCCGCCGCAGGGCGTCAAGCTGACGCCGCGACACTACGCCTACCTGAAGATTTCCGAGGGCTGCAACCACCGTTGCAGCTTCTGCATCATTCCCGATATGCGCGGTGACCTGGTCAGTCGCCCGGTGGGAGATGTCATGGACGAGGCGGAACGACTGGTGCGCGCCGGCGTTCGCGAACTGCTGGTGATCTCGCAGGACACCAGCGCCTACGGTGTCGACACCAAATTTCGCACCGGCTTCTGGCAGGGGCGTCCGCTCAAAACGCGCATGCAGGAACTCTGCGAGGCGCTGGGCGAATTCGGCGTCTGGGTACGCCTGCACTACGTCTACCCCTACCCCCACGTGGACAAGGTGATTCCGCTGATGGCCGAAGGCAGGATTCTGCCCTACCTGGATGTGCCACTGCAGCATGGTAGCCCTGAAGTCCTCAAACGCATGAAGCGGCCTGCGGCGGCCGAGAAGTCGCTGGAACGTATCGCGGCCTGGCGCAACATCTGCCCGGATATCACCCTGCGCAGCACGTTTATCGTCGGCTTTCCCGGGGAGACCGACGCCGACTTTGAAATCCTGCTCGATTTCCTGCGCGAAGCCAGGCTCGACCGGGTCGGCTGCTTCCAGTATTCACCCGTCGCTGGTGCCAGGGCCAATGCCCTGCCCGACCACGTCCCCGAGGAGCTCAAACAGGAACGCTGGGAGCGTTTCATGGCCATGCAACAGGAAATCAGCGCCAGTAAACTGCGCGAGAAGATTGGCTCGACTATCGAGATCCTGATTGACGAGGTGGACGACCAGGGTGCCGTGGGGCGCTCGGCCGGTGACGCCCCGGAAATTGACGGCAGGGTATTCCTCGACGGTGCAACTGACCTGCAACCCGGCGACTTTGTCGAGGCCGAGGTCACGGCCGCGGACGAATACGACCTCTGGGCGGGCTGAGGCACAGGTGAACCTGCTGCTATTTACACCGGAGGAGCGGCGCCCGGACGGCACCGTTGCCGTTGGCGACCGCCGGCTGCAACACCTGCGCGAGGTACATGGCAAGAAACCCGGCGAACGCGTGCGCGCAGGCGAACTGGGCGGGCTGATGGGTGATGCGGAAATCGTCTCGCTCAGCGAGAACGAGGCCCTGCTGCGCCCTTCCCTGCACACCTCGCCACCGGGGAAACTCCCGCTGATACTGGTGGTGGCGCTGCCGCGCCCCAAGATGCTGCGCCGGGTCCTGCGCTCGGCCGCTGAGCAGGGCGTCGCGGAGATCCGCCTGCTACACAGCTACCGCGTGGAGAAGAGCTACTGGCAGACACCCGTGCTGAAAGAGGCCACCATTCGTGAATACCTGCTCCAGGGCCTGCAGCAATCCCGTGACACCATTTTGCCCAGGGTGTCCTGCGAGCGCCGCTTCAAGCCCTTCGTGGAGGATACCCTGCCGGGGCTCACCCGGGGCCGGCGCGCGTTGCTGGCGCACCCCGGTGACCACCCTCCCTGCCCGCGCGGCATCGCTGCGCCCACCGTGCTGGTAATCGGCCCGGAGGGTGGTTTCATTCCCTATGAGGTGGAGAAACTGCAACAGGCCGGCTGCGAGACCGTCAGCCTGGGCCCGCGCATTTTGCGTGTGGAAACCGCGGTCACGGCACTGGTGGCAAGACTGTTCTAGCCCCGCAGGCGCGGCGGACTCGGGGCGGCAAAAGCCGCCCGCAGGGCCCGCGTTGGCTTACCTAGAAACGGTACTGCACCTCGGCGCCATACATCCGCGGCGGATTGGCGACAATGCCACCGTTGCCCTGGGACTCGACCAGCGCGCCACCGCCGATGATGTAGTCCTCTTCAGTCAGGTTGCTGCCCCACAGGGCGGCCGTCCAGTTGCCGTCCGGTGAGAACCAGGTGACGCGTGCGCTGAGATCGTACTGCTTGTCCTCAAGCCACAGGCCACTGCGGCAACTGGCGGAATCGAAACAGTAGTCGATGTCGAACTTCCAGCTGGCCTGCAAACGCGGCTCAACCAGGCCCCACGAGGTCTGCCAGCTGTACTGCACCGCCAGCATATAGCTTTCTTCCGGCAGCCTGGGCAGGTTTTCGTCAGAGCGATCATTGGGACATTCATCGACCTGTATCACCGTGAGGTCCGACCGCGAGCAGCCCGCTGGCGTCTCCGGCGTGTCGCCGACAGTCAGTTGCACGTCATCGAATTCCTCGATATCACCGTCGTTGATGGCCGCGTTGAAGGTCACCAACCAGTTTTCAGCCGCCAGCCAGGTGGTCTCCAGTTCGATACCCTGAATGGTTGACGATTTTGCATTGATGGTGGCCGGCGCGGGTGAGCCCGTACCCGGGTTCACCACCAGTGTAGTGAGCTGGCGGTTGGTGTAGTCCGTGTGGAAGATGGCACCATTCACCCGCAGCCTGCGATCCAGCATATCAAGCTTGAAACCGAACTCGATGTTCTCCACTTCCTCGGGCTCGAATTCCTCGAGGTCCCCGCCAGGTGCCTCGGAAAGACCGCCGGAAAGAAAACCCTCACTGTAAGTCAGGTAAAGGGAGCCGTAATCAATGACGTCACCTTCACCGAACAGGTATTGCAAGCTGGCCATCGGCGTCACATCACTGTTGGACACCGACTTGGTGGGCTCATCGACAGACACAAAGTCAAAGTTGGGGTTGTAGACGAAGTCCGGGCGATCTACCACGTAGAGGCCGCCACCCACCGGGATAACCGGCCCGCCATTTGCGTCAAGCGTGCCGGCAACGGGCGCGAACAGTTCCCGGGTAAAAGTGCGGTCTTCATCGGTGTAGCGCACACCGAGGGTGGCGCGCCAGTGATCATTGAATTCCCACTCGACCTGGCTGAATACCGCCCAGGCCTCATTCTCCGCGATTTTCAGGTTCGCTTCCGCGCTGATGAACAACAGATTGCTGATGGCGGGGTCGTAAGGCCCCAGCAGCGTCACAGCACGCCTGTTGTCCGTCTCTTCCTTGAACCAGTACAGGCCGCCAACGTATTGCAGGCGATCATCAAAGGCGCTGCCGACCAGCTGAAATTCCTGGCTGTACTGGTCAGTTTCAGCGGGAGTGCTGAACGGGTGAATTGAATTGGTGCGGTGCAGGAAGGGGATGGCCGTGTTATCGAGATCATCGTTCTGCTCTGCCTCGGTATAGCGCCAGGCGCTGATACTCTTGAGCGTCATGTCATCATTCAGCGCCCACTCCGCAGTCAGCGCCGCGCCCATGTTTTCTGCCTCATAGACAGAGCCCAGGTCGGAAATAACCTTGCGCGGATCGCCGCCGCCGGCATTGGCCGAGTCAGCACAGAAGTCCGCGTAATTGCGACCTGTTGACGGTACCACCGCGAGGACGTCAAACAGTGCTTCCTGCCAGCCAAGATATCCAGGGACCTTGACGCACTTCTGCGGGCGCGCGGTCTGCTGGGTCTGGCCCCAGTTGAGGTTGAGATCCAGTGTGAGGTCTTCGCTCGCCAGCCATCGCGTCTGCCACATCACGCTTTGGCGGTCTTCGTCGATGTAGTCGTCGCCATCGAAGAGGTTCTCAACGTAGCCGTCACGCGAACGATGCGTGGCCGAGAGGCGGGTGAAGATGCTGTCGGTCAGCGGCACATTGAGGACCAGGTCAGCGTCGAGCCGGTCGTAATTGCCGACCCGCAGCCCGACCATGCCCTCGAATTCATCCTGTGGTCGGTTACTGGTGAACACCAGGGCGCCACCCGTCGTGTTCTTGCCGAAAAGGGTACCCTGGGGGCCTCGCAGCACCTGCACCGACTGGATGTCATTGATGTCCAGCAGCGCCCCGTCGGGCCGGCCCACGTATACGCCATCGATGTAGATACCGACACCGGAATCAATGTTGGCGCCCGAGTTGCGCTGCCCCACACCGCGAATGTAGATATTGGCCAGGCCCGCATTACCGTTGCCTGCCGCCACTTCGATATTGGGCACCACGGTGTTGATATCCGCCAGGTTTCTCACACCCTGCTCACGCAGGGCCTCGGAACTCAGCGCGGTGACCGCCACAGGCGTCTCCTGCAGGCTTTCGACGCGCTTACGCGCGGTGACAATAATTTCTTCCAGCACCAGATCCTGGGCGATTGCAGTGGAACCGGTGAAGGGAATAGCGACGACGGGAATAACACTGGCCAGAATAGTCCTGCGCCAACAGCTAGTTGCAGACATGAGCACCTCGAGTATTTAGTATTATCGTTGTAACCACTTACGCGACGCGCAACTAACACACCGCTTACAAATTTATACGCGTTAGCCTCCCGGCGCTCAAGGGTTTTTTGATGGTGATCAAGGCGTTCCGGTATCGTCACGGATACTGTTGGACCCAGATTTAATCAATCCGCCAATGTTAAGGAATTCGAATGTTTAGTGTGGCTGAAATCATGACCCCCAACCCCTTCACGCTGGGGCCCGACGAGAGCCTGTCGACAGCGCGCCGCCTGATGTCAGAGAAGCATATACGCCACATCCCTGTTGTAGACGACGCGGGCGCGCTCGTCGGCATCGTATCGCAGCGCGACGTACTCGCAGCCGCTGATTCCAGTGTCCTGCCCGACACCGAAGCCCACCTTGAGGAAGAGCGCTACGTGGCGCTGTCTGCCATCATGACTTCACCGGTGCAAACTGTTGAAGAAAATGCCAGCCTGCGCGGAACGGCCCTGCAGCTGCTGCAGAGCCGCACGGGGTGCATGCCGGTGACGCGGTCGGGCAAGCTCGTGGGCATTATCACCGATACCGACTTTATCAGCATCGCCATCAACCTGATGGAACAACTGGAACAGGCCGAACCGGATCTCTACGACTTCGACGAAGGTTTCAACGACGGGGAGATATAACCCCGGTAGCGATCAGGCCCGGGCCAGACCCTCGGGGCAGCTGACCCCGGTGCCACCAAGCCCACAATAACCGCCGGGGTTTTTCGCCAGGTACTGCTGGTGATACTCCTCGGCAAAATAGAAAGTGGGGGCAGGCAGGATCTCGGTTGTAATATCACCGTAGCCCGCCGACGCAAGTGATTGCTGGAACTGCTCACGCGAGGCTTCCGCCTGCCGGGCCTGCTCGTCGTCATAGGCGTAGATACCCGAACGGTACTGCGTGCCAAGGTCATTGCCCTGGCGCATCCCCTGGGTCGGGTCATGCCCTTCCCAGAACACCCGCAGCAACTCCGCATAGCTCACTTGTTCAGGGTCGAAAACCACGCGCACCACTTCGTTGTGGCCGGTCTTGCCCGTGCACACTTCCTGGTAAGTGGGGTTGGGTGTATACCCGGCCGCGTAGCCGGCGGCCGTGGTGAAAACACCGGGCTGCTGCCAGAACATGCGCTCCACGCCCCAGAAGCAACCCATACCAAACATCGCCATTTGCAGGCCCTGCGGAAACGGTTCCCGCATCGGGTTACCGTTCACGAAGTGGGTATCGGGGACGGCGATGGGCTCATCGCGCCCGGGCAAAGCACTCTGGGCAGTCGGCATGCTGTGCTTGCGACGAATATCGAACAAAGACATAAGAAGCGCTCCCGCTTTACTTGCAATTAGGAAAACATGGGATACAGTAGACCCTCTCCGCGACGATAAATTCAAGTCACCGGGCTTTTCGCCACCCCTCGCGTTTCATATCTGTGTCATAAATACGGATTAGCCTGAACTCAGGCGCAAGCGAAAACCATCGCAAGGGCCCGGTGACATACAAACAGACAAAGAGTGAGAATACCGTGCAATACGAAGAATTTAACGCCAGGGAGTTTTGCAGCCGCAAACTCTGGCAAATGATAAATGATGAATGCGACAGCGCAATCAACGAATGCCAGTTGGAGCAGGCAGTAGCTGAACTGGCCAACCGCAGGCACTACCTGGAAGAATTGTCCCGTATCGGTAAACTGGGAGAATCTGTCCACAACGCCTGATCGGGCCGCGCTGAATGGCAGCGACACGCAGAGATGGCCAAACTACCCTCCCGCACCGCCACCTCATCAGAAATCAGCGCGTTCCTGCGCAAGCGCGATGTCATCAGCACCGTGCGCCGACGCCAGCCCCGCTTGCTGTTCGGCATGGATGCAACCGCCAGCCGCCAGCCCACCTGGGATCGCGCCTGCCACCTGCAACGTGAAATGTTCGTCGCCGCCAGCGCCAGCAGCAGCCTGAGAGTGCAACTGTGTTTCTTCCGCGGCTTCCATGATTTTCATGCCGGCCCCTGGACCAGCGACTCAAAACAGCTGGCACAGGAAATGGGCCGTGTTTACTGCGAGGGTGGGCACACCCAGATCCAGCGGCTACTGCGCCACGCACTGGCGGAGCATCATAAAGACCCGATAAAAGCCATGGTCTTCATCGGCGACGCCATGGAAGAAAACCCCGACACCCTGTGCCAGCTGGCCGGCGAGTGCGGCATGCGTGGCCTGCCTATCTTTATTTTCCAGGAAGGGCAGCTGGCCGAGGCACAACAATGCTTTCGCAGCATGGCCAGGCTGAGTAAAGGTGCCTGGGCGAGTTTTGACAACAGCAGCGCCGAGACCCTGGCGGCGCTTCTCGGCGCGGTTGCCAGCTTTGCTGCCGGCGGCTTGGCGGCACTTGAAAACCAGACCTCCCGTGGTGCTAAACTGCTGCTTGAACAACTGAAAAACTGAGGGCCATTGTGCCGAGACTTCTACTACTGGCGGCAATCGCCGTTGTCCTGTACATACTGTTCAAGCGCGCACAGGCGGCGCCGCCCCACAAGCGGCGCGGCGAATACATCAAGCTGGGCCTGGGCATCGCCGTGGTTGGTGTCATCTTGCTGGCACTGGCGGGCAAGATGCACTGGATTGGCGTGGCATTAACCGGCGCCCTGGTGGCACTGCGCTCACTGGCACCCACCTTGATCAGGCTGTCCCCCATGCTGGCAGCCAAGTTTGGCCAGGCACAGGGCGCTACAGGGGCCGGGCAAAGCTCCACCGTGGCCACGGCGATACTGCGCATGCAACTTGACCACGACAGCGGCGATCTGTCCGGCGAAGTACTGCAGGGGCGCTACGAGGGCTGGCGACTGCAGGATATGGACCGGACTCAGCTGGAAGAGTTGCTGGCCTACTGCAGGCAGGAAGACGTGGACTCGGTGCAGCTGCTGGAAAGCTACTTGCAACAGCGCTTTCCAGGCGAAACCGAGTTCGACGCGAAGCAGCCCCCGCCCGAGGACCAGAGCGGCATGACCAGAAAGGAGGCGCTGGCAATCCTGGGGCTGGACGAGACCGCCAGCGAGGAAGATGTGATCCAGGCACACCGTAAACTGATGCAGAAGATACATCCGGATCGCGGCGGCAACGATTATCTCGCAGCCAAGATCAACCAGGCCAAGGATCTGCTACTGGGCTGATAACGGACTGCTTGGCAGGGCCGTACCCTAGCGCTTACACTCCACGCGAAATTTGCAGAGGACCTGTAGTCGATGACTGATGTGTATGTAATCCGCAACCAACTGGGCCACTACTGGGGCAAGAGCAAAGCCTGGGTAACCGGCGCCGAGCCGAAAGCCGTGTTGCGCGTCAGGCACGAGGATGAAGCACTCAATACGCTGTTCGAACTGTCCGCCAAAGACGTGGAACTGCGCGGGGAGATTATCAGTGCGCCATTGTCGGAACGCGGCGAACCGGTCATCGAGCCCAGCGAGGTCCCCCTGCCGCCCGATGAAACCGCCGCCGAGGTAGCGGAACCGGAGGCAACGGACACGGTCGAACCGATGCCCAAAGACACGTGAGAGGCTGATTGACAACATGCGGATTCTACTTTTTCTTGCCACCAACATGGCGGTGCTGGTACTGGTCAGCACCGTGTTCAATTTACTGGGACTGGAAGGCATTCTCGCTGCCAACGGGGTCGACCTGAACCTGCAGGGATTGCTGATTTTCTGCGCACTGTTCGGCTTTGGTGGCTCGCTGATTTCCCTGTTCCTGTCCAAGTGGATGGCAAAACGGGGCACGGGCACCTACATCATTGAACAGCCGCGCAACCGCGACGAACAATGGCTTGTGGACACCGTGCGCGAGCTCGCAGCAGAAGCCGGCATCGGCATGCCGGAAGTGGGGATATTCCCCTCGCAGGCGGCCAACGCATTCGCCACGGGCTGGAATCGCAATGACGCACTGGTAGCGGTCAGCGCAGGGTTGTTGCAGCGCTTTCGTCCCGAGGAAGTGCGCGCAGTCATGGCCCATGAAATCGGCCACGTTGCCAATGGCGACATGGTGACCCTCAGCCTGATACAGGGCGTGATCAATACTTTCGTCATGTTCCTCGCCCGGGTTATCGGCCACACAGTCGACCGGGTGGTATTCAAGACCGAGCGCGGATACGGCATTGGCTACTATGCGGTAACCATTGTGACCGAGCTGGTGCTGGGCTTCCTGGCCAGCATGATCGTGTTCTGGTTTTCGCGCTGGCGAGAATACCGTGCCGATGCAGCGGGCGCGGCGCTGACCACCAACACGCACATGATCGCCGCGCTGCAGCGACTGCGTGAAGAGCAAGGCATGCCCCAGGACCTGCCCGGGGAACTCACTGCTTTTGGCATCAGTGAACAGATCAAACAGGGGTTCGCGGGCCTGTTGCGCTCTCACCCTCCCCTGGAAGATCGTATCCGCGCGTTGCAGGCAGCCTGATCAGGCCAGCGGCTTCAGCAGGTACTCGCTCATGGGGATAACATCGATGCGATCGAAGTCGATGAACCGGGCACAGCTCTCTATCATTGCGGTAGAGCGTTCTGCCAGTCCGGCATCATCGCCTTCATCCACCGCATAAAAAGCGTAGTCAGACGCCATGGCTTCGGGCGGGAAATACTCCTCAATCATGGCGTCCAGCCCGGGGGCGGCATAGCTCAGGCCGCGAACGATGACGTTCTGGCGATAGCCGAAAGTCGACTGCGTTGCAATGGCCACAGGCGTATGCCGTTGCTGCCAGTTCACCAACCATTCCGCCTCCGTGAGCCTTGGCGGGCGCTGCAGAAACACCACGTGACACATGCCATGGAGCCGCTCACCAACCTCGGCCGGGTGCGCAGTGTTGGCGATGGGTTCGGATTCCGTCACCAGGTAACAGCTGTGCCGCGCCGACTCACGGGCCAGCACCTCCTCCACGGCGCCGCGTTGCTGCGCCGCCGCATCCAACCACACCGACACCATGGCGTCCGGCAGTGGGTCCGTTGCCGCCATGCGGCGCGATGCTCCCGCTGCCACAGCACTGTCGGCGACCGCCAGTCGCGCTCCGCGCACGCCGGCGACACTCACCAGGGTGTCAGCGCTGCCAAGCAGGCGGTCACGGAAATCGTCAGCGTCGAGCGTGTCACGCTTCCAGAGCGGGTAAATCAGTTTTTCCACCGGGCAGGTCCTTGATTTTATTGCTGCTGCCCGCAAGTAAAGCAGATAGCGCGAAACGGCTCAATCAATAGCCTCGCACCACCTCAATGGGGGTAGTATTCTTATACCTCAACTGGAAAAGGATGTGGATATGACTGCGCAAGAATCAACACCCAGGCTGGTTAACTGGATCGGCTACCTCGCCTTGACGCTGCTGTTGGCGCTGCCGCTAGCCGTGATTACCGTGCGCGCCGGCGTCTGGCAACAAGGCCTGATGCTGTATGCGCTGAGCTGCCTGGGCGCAGCGGTGCTGCTACTGCTGTCCGTCATCCTGATGCTGCTGCCAAAGTTTGCCCCATGGCGCAGGGCGCTGGCATCGCGGGCACTGTTCGCCTTGCCCGGCACCGTGTTGCTGCTTTCCCTGCTCGGAGGGGGCGATCATCCGCCTATTCACGATATCACCACCAACACCCAGGATCCGCCGCAGTTCGTTACCGCCGAGCAGCAGCGAGGCAAAGGCAGTAACAGCCTGGAGACAGCCCCGGAAACACTGGAGGCACAGCAGGCGGCCTATCCGGACCTGGAAACGCTGGTAACCGAACTGGCAATCGAAAGCGCCTTTAACCGCACTCGCGAGACCGCCCTGGAGCTGGGCTGGGATATCTATCACGAGGACATCAATGCGGGCGTGATTGAGGCGGTAGACACCACCGCGATAATGGGTTTCAAGGATGATATCGTCATCCGCCTGCGCACCAATGCACAGGGCACCCTGGTAGACCTGCGCTCGGTATCCCGCGTGGGCGTCAGTGACCTCGGCGCAAATGCCGAGCGCATACGCAAGTTCCAGAACGCTTTCAGAGACTAGGAGCCCCGCTGTGAGCTGCCGCCAACTTATCCTGGCTCTACTGCTGCTGTGCCCGTTAATGGCCATCGCTGCGCCGCTCGACTACCTGAGCTTCGCT
The DNA here is from genome assembly GCF_008370495.1 of Pseudohalioglobus sediminis. Lineage (GTDB taxonomy): Bacteria > Pseudomonadota > Gammaproteobacteria > Pseudomonadales > Halieaceae > Halioglobus. The sequence continues at coordinate 708,870 of NZ_VTUX01000001.1, forward strand.
ACCGAAGACGAAGCCAACACCACGGAAGTTTTCAGCAAGGCCAGCCCTTCTGTTGTCTACGTCACCAATACCGCCCTGCGCCGGGACCTGTTTTCCCTCAACGTGCAGGAGATTCCGCGCGGCTCCGGTACGGGTTTTGTCTGGGACAAGAGCGGACTGGTGGTCACCAATTACCACGTCATCGCCGGCGCCCACAGGTTGATCGTCACCCTGAATGACCAGCGCGAGTACGCAGCAGAGGTCATCGGTGTCGCGCCGGAAAAGGATCTCGCGGTGCTGCGCATCAAGGAGCCGCCGGACAATCTGCAGAGCCTGCCACTGGGCGACTCCTCGGAGCTGTCCGTGGGCCGCAAGGTGCTGGCCATCGGTAACCCATTCGGTCTGGATACCACGCTCACCACGGGTATTGTCAGCGCCCTCGGGCGCGAGATCCAGGCGCCCGGCGGGCGCACGATACGCGGCGTCATCCAGACTGATGCGGCCATCAATCCAGGCAATTCCGGCGGCCCGCTGCTCAATTCGCTGGGGCAATTGGTCGGGGTAAACACTGCAATATATAGCCCCAGCGGGGCCAGCGCCGGTATTGGCTTCGCCATCCCGGTAAACACCGTGAAGGATGTGGTGCCCCAGCTCATTGCCTATGGCAAGGTGCTGCGACCCATCATCGGCGTGGAACTGGCGAGCGACAGCTGGATACGCCGCTATCGTATTGAGGGCGTCCCGGTGGTTCACGTTTATCCTGGCTTGCCTGCAGCCAGCGCGGGGATGGTGGGCGCTCGCCGTATCTCGCGCCTCGAGGTGCAACTGGGTGACATTATCACCGGCATCGACGACCGGGAGATTCGCTCAAACGATGATTACCTGGATGCGCTGGAAAGCCATAAGCCCGGCGATACCGTTACCATTCATACCCGACGCAAGGACCGCGAGCTCAGCTTCGAGGTGAAGCTCACCGAATCGCAATAGCGCGACGCGGCACTACGACAGTGTGCCGCCGTCCACGCGGATATCCTCGCCATTGATATGCGCGCCATCTGCCGAAATCAGCATCATCACCACACCCGCCACCACCTCTGGACCCATCGGGCCACACAGCGAGGAGATTCTGGGCATGAGACTGTAATCCATGGTCTTGGGAAATTGCAGTCCATCGACCATACCTGTCTTGATGTCACCCGGGCAGACGCAATTGGCGCGTACGCCACGCTTGGCATATTCCACGGCAATGCTGCGCGTGAAGGCGAGTACGCCGCCCTTGCTCGCCGCATAGGCAGCGCCGCAGGGCAAGCCCGACAGTGCAGCGGTGGAGGCGGCGTTGACGATGCTGCCACTGCTTTCCATGAGATGCGGCAACACCTCGCGTGTCAGCAACATGGTACCGGTCAGGTTGACATCGATGATGGTCTGCCACTGCGCCAGCGTCATCTGCTGTGTATCTTCGAAACGCAGCACACCGGCCATATTGACCAGCGCATCCACGGCGCCCAGCTCCTCAACACACGCCGCCACGCTGCTGCGGACTGCGTCCTCTGCGCTGATATCGCAGGCCCCGCCAGCGGCCTCTGCGCCGGTCTCGCGCAACTCTGCAAGCAGGCTTTGCAGGGCCTCTTCGTCCCTGTCGAGGGCGTAGACTGCAGCGCCCTCGGCCCCTGCCCGCAGCGCGCAGGCACGCCCGATTCCATTGCCTGCACCCGTTACCAATACGACCTTGCCTGCCAGACGCTGCATCCGCTTTCCCCTTTATTATCAGACGCTTGAATATGCCGAGCGGCCCCGCCGCGGTCAAACCCGGTGGTATGCGGCAGTGAACCTGACGCACCTAAACTCTCCCGCCACAGGGCCTGTCCCATATTGTCATCCGGGCTGACTTATTAAGCCATTGCCATTCGATGGCACACCAGTACCCTGAGCTCTCTTCAAGCGGGCAGCCAGTAGCATTACACTAGCGCTGCCTGTCCAGGCATTCACCCGGAGATACTATGACCGCCGCTATCAGGAGAGAAAGTGTGCAGGACCTCGAGCAGTTTCGAATAGAAGCCCGCCAGTGGCTACAGGACAATTGCCCGGAATCGCAGCGCCAACCGATCACGCCGGAGGAACAGTTCTACGGCGGACGCAATGCCCGTTTCCCCAGCGAGGACGCCCGCCTGTGGTTTGAACGCATGCGCGATCGCGGCTGGATCTGCCCGGAGTGGCCGGCAGAGTACGGCGGTGGCGGCCTCAGCCCGCAGCACGCCAAGATCATCAAGGAAGAGATGAAGGCCATTCGCGCCCGCACGCCACTTTACAGTATCGGCATCTGGATGCTCGGACCCGCGCTGCTGGAGTTCGGCAGCGAGGAGCAGAAACAACAGCATATCCCCGCGATAATTAACGCCGAGGTGCGCTGGTGCCAGGGCTATTCCGAGCCGGGTGCCGGTTCGGACCTGGCCAGCCTGCAGTGCCGGGCCGAGGACCAGGGCGATCACTTCCTCGTCAATGGCAGCAAGATATGGACCACCGGTGCAGACAAGAGCGACTGGATATTCTGCCTGGTACGCACCAACCCCGACGTAAAGAAACAGGAGGGTATTTCCTTCCTGTTGATCGATATGGCCGATCCGGGCGTCAGCACCACGCCCATTGAGCTGATCAGCGGTGAATCCGAGTTCTGCCAGACCTTCTTCGACAACGTGAAAGTCCCCAAGGAAAACCTGGTCGGCGGACTCAACCAGGGCTGGAGCGTGGCCAAGGCCCTGCTGGTGCACGAGCGCAAGCTCATGTCCGAACTGGGCAGCGATTCACCCCGGGAAGTCCTGGCGCCCAACGCAGCGGCACGTGAATACCTGGAGATGGTAGACGGCAAGGTCGCCGATGCGCAGCTGCGCATGGACCTGGTCGACTACGACATGGAAATGCATGCCATCGGCCTGACGCACTTCCGCACTTTTGAGGAGAAAATCGCCGGGGAGCGCAGCGCTGCCCCCCTGGTGATGAAGTACGTAGGCACGGAAGCGGAAAAAACCAAGAGTGAGCTGCTACTGGCTATCCTCGGCTCACAGGGCCTGGGCTGGGAAGGTGAGGGCTTCTCCACTGCCGAGCTCGACACGCTGCGGCTCTGGGCCATGTCGAAGGCGATGACCATCGCCGGCGGCTCATCAGAAGTGCAGCTGAATGTTATTGCAAAGAACGTCCTGCAATTGCCCCAGTCATAGGAGGTATTTATGGCTCTGGTACTGAATGAAGAACAGCGTTTCCTGCAGCAAAGCGCGCGCGAGTTTCTCGGTGATAACGCACCGGTGGCGTCGTTACGTGCACTGCGCGACAGCAGGGACCCCCTGGGTTACTCCTCACAGCTTTGGCAACAGATGGCAGAGCTGGGCTGGGCCAGCATTATCCTGCCCGAAGAATACGGAGGGCTGGACTTTGGCTTCACCGGGCTGGGCCTGGTCATGGAGGAAGCCGGCCGCACACTGACCGCCTCGCCACTGTTTGCTTCTGCTGTGGTCGGAGCCTCTGCCCTCCTCCTGGGCGGCAGCGAGACGCACAAGCAAAACCTGTTATCGCAGGTGGCCGCAGGTGAACTCACGCTGGCCCTGGCGCTGGAAGAATCACCGCATCACCGACCCACCCGCATTGCCACCAGCGCCACCGCCGACGGCGATGGCTTCCTGCTCAACGGCTGCAAGACTTTCGTGGTGGACGGCCACAGTGCCGATCAACTGCTGGTCGTCGCCCGCAGCAGTGGCGACAGCAATGGGGCCGATGGCCTGAGCCTGTTCCTGGTGCCGCGTGACGCTGCGGGTGTCAGCATACAACGCACCATCATGGCCGACAGCCGCAATGCAGCCAACATCACCCTGGAGCAGGTCAGGGTGAGTGCCGAGGACCTGGTTGGCGAGCTTGACCATGGCTGGCAGGTGCTCGAGCCGGTACTCGACCGGGGGCGCATCGCGCTGTCCGCTGAGATGCTTGGAATTGCCCTGGAGACATTTGACCGCACAGTCGAGTACCTCAAGGAGCGGGAGCAATTCGGCGTATTGATCGGCAGTTTCCAGGCGCTGCAGCATCGCGCGGCGCACATGCAGACACAGCTCGAACTGAGCCGCTCGGTGGTCCTGCAGGCATTGTCAGCCGTTGATGACACCCCGGAGCAGGTGCCCTTGATGGCCAGCCTGGCCAAGGCCAGACTCAATCAACTGGTGAAACTGGTGACCAATGAAGCCGTGCAGATGCACGGTGGCATCGGCGTCACCGATGACCTGGAAATCGGCTTTTTCCTCAAACGCGCACGGGTTGCCATGCAGATCTTTGGCGATACCGGCTTTCACAAGGACAGATACGCCACGCTCTGTGGCTACTGACAGGTAAACAACAATGGATAACACCGCCAAAATCGCCACCGTCCACCGCTACGTGGAAGCCTTTGAAAAGTCCGACATCAGCATCATCCGCGACATGTATGCACCAGACGCGGTGGTGGAAGACCCGGTCGGCAGCGAGCCCCATGTCGGCATTGATGCGATTGTCGCGTTCTACGAAGGCGCACTGGCGGCCGGAGCCAAGCTGGAACTGACCGGCGAGGTGCGCTGCGCGGGCAACGCAGCAGCCTTCCCTTTCAAAGTCATCATGCCCGGCATGGAGATTGCGCCCATCGACGTATTTGAGTTCAACGACGAGGGAAAAGTGCAATCGATGAAAGCGTACTGGGGTTAACCACCCCGCCAGCGGGCGAGCTGCATGCTCAGCGCTGGATATTGCCTTCCAGACCCTGTATCTGCTCCTGGAAATGCCAGGGCGACAACAGTACCGCGAGCTTGTTGGCCGGCACCGGTGGGCTGAACAGGTAGCCCTGTATCACCGTCGCACCGCTCGCAGTCATGAAGTCATACTGCTCCATTGTCTCCACGCCCTCGGCCACCAGCTTCAGCCCCAGGCCCTGGGCCATGGCAATAATGGCGCGCACCAGGCTGGCCCCCTGCTCACTCTCTATGGCGTCGACTACAAAACTGCGGTCAATCTTCAACTCGTCCAGCGGGAACCGACTCAGGTAACTCAATGAAGAGTAACCGGTTCCGAAGTCGTCAATCGACAGGCTGACACCCAACTCTCGCAGTTCCGCCAGCGCCTGCACCGAAGTGCTGGTGTCGCCCATGACGACGCCCTCGGTCAACTCCAGTTCCAGCACCCCCGGGTCGACGCCGGTCTCCTGCAAAATGGTCCTCACCTTGCGGCTGAAACTGGGCGTGAACTGCAGCGCAGAAACGTTGACCGCCACCTTGGGGAGTAGCACGCCGTCTTTGGCGAAGCGCTTGATCTGGTTACAGGCCTCGCGAATCGTCCATTCGCCTATCTCCGCAATCAGCCCCATCTCCTCTGCCAGGGGAATGAAACGAAATGGCGGGATCAGGCCCTGCTCAGGATGCTGCCAGCGCAACAGCGCCTCTGCACCCACCACCTTGCCACTCTGCGTATCCACCTGCGGTTGGTAAAACAGCACCAGTTCATCGTGTTCCAGCGCCTTGCGCAGGTCATTTTCCAGGGCCAGGCGCTCAAGCCCGGCATCTTCCATGGTCGAGTCATAAAACAGGAATGCGGCCTTGCCCGCTGCCTTGGCGTGATACATCGCGGTATCGGCACAACGCAACAACCCCTCAACGTCATCGGCATGGTCTGGCGCCAGTGCAATACCAATACTGGGTGTTACCACCAGCTCGTGGCCCTCAATCAGCATCGGCTCGGTGAGGGCAGACATCAGGCGCTCTGCTACCGCTGCTGCAGACTCCGCCTTGTCTATCTGGTTGAGCACCACGGTGAACTCATCGCCACCCAGCCTGGATACGTCGATTTTCGCCGTGTTATCCACATAGTGTGCTACCACGTCACTCTCGCGCACACAGCCGGACAGGCGCAGGCCGACCTCGCGCAACAGCAAATCACCAGCGCTGTGCCCGAGGGAGTCATTGATACGCTTGAAATTATCAAGATCGAGAAACAGCAGGGCGAGCATCTGGGAATTACGCTTGGCCAGCTTCAGCAACAAAGACAATTGCTCAGTAAACAGTCGACGATTCGGCAGCGATGTCAGGGCATCATAGTAGGCCATTTGCCGCAGGCGGTTCTTGGTCTTGGTCACCTGCTTGACCGCCCGGTTGAGCTCCTGGTTGCGCCGGGACAGCTGTTCGGTGCGCTCCTCTACTTTCATCGACAGCAGCTGGTGATCCACGTCCCGCTCCCGCTTGTAAGAGCTGACGTCGGCGATAACCCGATTGATAATATTGGCGATATCCCTGATCTCGCCACTACCGCTGACACGCACAGGGTCTTCGAGGTTGCCCGAGGAGATGCCATCGGCAACCCGCGCGAGATGGGAAATGGGGGCAGTGATGCGTCGTGTAAAGGCAAGACTCAGGGCCAGGCAGATCAGCGCGAACAGAAGGCAGGCTCCCACTACCAGTAACAGGCCGGGTAATACCTGCCATAGCAGGTCGCGCTGGTTCACTGCCAGCTGCAGGTAGCCAATCACGTGGCGGGCTTTTTCCGCTGCAGGCCGGGAGGCGGCAAGCAGGAAGTCCTCCTGGCTGGTTTCGCGCAACAGGGGGTTGATGGCCGATATCACGGGCACCGTCAGCTGAAAGTACCGGTCGGAGCCGAGCACCGCGCCAAGCAGGCCCTCGCTAACCGGTCTGCCGGCGCCATCAAGACTGGACAGCCCCACGTCGGCCAACGACAGACCTTCGCGCAGGCGGGAGAGTGGCAGCACAGAATCCGCTGGCCCGGGTGGTCGGGACACCAGGATTTCGCCCTCTGTGTTATAGACCAGACCGTAATGGACCGCGGGATGCTCGAGCAGGCCGCCGAGCGAGGAAGCCAGCGCATCCCGTGCGTCGAAAAACAGGTACAGGGCGACATCCGGCCTGCCGGTTGCCTCGTCTACCAGTTGCGTGAGCAGGCGATCGCGCTCCAGGCGATACTCCCGAATGCTGGCGAAACCACTTACCAAGAGGCTCATACTGATCACGATGGCAATGACCAGTGCATTTATTTTTGCAGCTATCGTCACCACAATTCCCGGCAACCTCGTTTGCTGTTCTTGTCACGTCCCAGAGCACAGTATCAGCGATTGGGCATAAAACCCCAAGCCTGCATAACTGCACTTTTTGCCCAATATTGCTGGTTGCGTAAAACACCCTGTGATTCAATCATCGTCAACAGAAAAACAAGGCGTGTTAGACACATGTCAGAATTCCAGATGACACATGTGGCCCTGGTTGGTGCGCGCATCCAGAGCTTTCAACCACTGGGCTTCCACAGCCGCAGTGAGCTGACCATGCGCCGTGCGCTGCCCGAGCCCGGTGCAGTGCTGATGCAGCATATGGACCAGGCCGAGTTGCGCGCACAGTTCGCACGACAACTCCCTATCTGGGTGCACAATGTCATTACAGATCATGGATTCCCCGGCCGCCAGCGGATGCTGATGCACCTGCGACGCTTCGAGGGTGAGTTGCGCGACAATCGCGACAATGAAGTGGTGGCGGAAGTGCTGAATGCCGGTTTCCGCAATCGCCAGCTGGATCCGCTTCACCTGCCTGCCAGCATGCCCCTGCGCCAGCGCTGCAGCATGCTGATGAACGTTGAGACCTGGCAGGAAAGCTACCGCCAGCTGGAGCAGGCGATGGTGGACGTGCTGAGCGAAGAAGTTGAAGCGATCGATACCTGGCTGGCAACGGCGGAGCCGGAAATCGACCACGCCGTCGCCGTATAAGCGAACTCAGGAATCAGCCGGGCGGCGCTCCGCTGCCGACTTACCCGTTACCATACGCACGGTACGCTGGCAGGTATCCAGCCACGGCATGACGGTATCTGTTTTCAATGCACGTACAAAACCGCCTTCACCCTTGCAGGAAATGCTGGTCTTGTTGGGGGTCCAGTCACCCTCTTTCGGGCGCGGCTTGCGCGAGCTGTAGTACCACAGGCCGCGTCGGTCCTGCATGATGTAGTTGGCATCTTCAGGTAGGTAGACTTTCTTACCGTCGATAACGGCGAACACTTCCAGTTCACCATCGGTGCTTTGTTCCAAGACTGCTGTAGGTGTAATTGTCAACATGGCTGACTCCCTGACTTTTTATCCCATTCCCTCTAAATGTGGGCGTCCCCTGGCGCGAAGCCTGAACCCACCTCACTGAGGCATTTGCCTCGTGTGTGATCAGTTATAAGGGGGAATCAGGGGTGCGACAACGGCATATCGGCCAAATTTTTAACCAATGATAGAAACAAGGCAAAAAATGGCCATATTTTTTTAAGACGCAGGGAAATTAGCGGCGAAATCGCCGCCGCTGTGCCAAATTTTGTTAGCTTTGGCTACTGATAATGTGGATATGGGGAGGGGAATCGGCGCTGGGCTCCAGCAATTTGAGGCGCGCGGGCACACCGCTGGCGAGTAACTCGGCGGCCTGCTCCACGGAACTCATCAACATATGCAGCGAGAGCGACGCCCTGGCTTCACGGCTACCGAGCATCTCGACAAATCCTGACACATCCTGCTGGGGCAGGTAGCCCAGCATGACCGCGTTGGTCAGGTAATCCCGGATGATCTGGCGATTGACCTGGTCCTGGAGATACACCTGGTAGCCATCGTCCCCGAACACACGCATCAGCACATCCCGATCGTTTTCGTCGAGATCCACAGAAGTGAAAGGCGGTGTTTCACCAAATGCGGTATCGATCTGTTCTACCAGTTTATCCAGTCTCAAGTATTTTACTCCCGGAGGATCGGCGCGACTCAGGCTGACGCGGCGCTATCAATATTAACAGCCAGACGTTGCAGTGCCGGTAGATCCGGCACCTGGTAGGTCTGGCCTTCGAGTTCAAATGCTGCCAGGCAATGCTCCTGGACGGCGTCCGGCCGGTCCTGGCAGTCTGATTCCTGCAGGTCACGCATGGCCAGACCGCGACCGCGCAGGGCCACACCCCAGTAGTCGTAGCCCGGCCCACTGACACCAAGGATCACAGCTACCAGCCCGGTACCGCTCTGGGCGTCCACCCAGGGTGCCTCGCCGTCAGCGCCGAAGTCCAGCACAGGGATATCAACATCACGCCACCTGACCTCGCCCGGGGGCTTGCCGCCATCGGCAGGCAGGGTCAGGATTTCACCCAGGCAGTTCTGCGGAATCGCCCAACGCCTGTTGGGCGCGCAGGGCAACAACACACACATACGTTCTTTCATGACCCTAGCTCAGTTCCAGCCGATGGCCAGTCAATTCGTTGATCTGGCCAATCAGCATGCGGAAATTGAAGGGCTTGCCCATGTATCCATTGCAGCCCGCCTCTTCAGCCATAGTACGGTGCTTGATCCCGGTGCGCGAGGTCACCATGATCACCGGAATGTGGCTGTAGCGCGCCGACTTGCGGATCTCGCGCAGGGTCTGAATGCCATCTTTCACCGGCATCTCAACGTCGAGCAGGATTACATCGGGCAGATGCTCCGTGGTATTGAGCCAATCGATCGCCACCGCCCCGTTCTCGGCCGTAGCGGTCTCTATACCCACTGTTTCCAACTGGCTGGTCGCCACCATGCGCTGGGTGCGCGAATCATCGACCACCAGCGCGAGGAACTTCTCTTCCTCGGGCTGATCGACAGCCACCAGGGTGCCCTGGCCGTCAGCGAAACAACTCACCAGCACGTTCAGGTCCAAGGCGACAACCGCCTCACCATCTGCGGTGGTGGCAGCACCGGCGACGCCAGGAACAGAGGCGAACTGTGCGCCAAGCGAACGGATAACCAGTTCCAGTGCTTCCTCTACGTCGTCAATGGCAATTGCCATGTAGCGCGCGTCCGAGCCGGCAATGATGACCGGCACATTGTGACGCCAGGAGGCGCGGTCCGGCAGGTTGCCACTCTGGCACAGCGTGCCCAGGTATGCGGGCTCACATTCCATGCCAGACATGAGCAGCTTGTCACCGTTCTCGACGGCGTTGAAAAAGTCATCGACGGATACTTCATCCACCGCTACCAGCCCGCCCAGGGGAATGGCATAGGAGTTGTCACTGGCAGTTACCAGCAGCGCACCATTGACGGTGACGTTGGCCGGGACTCGGATATGGAAGGAGGTGCCCTTGCCGACCTCGGATTCGATGCGTATGTCGCCGCCCATTTGCTGCAACTCGCTCATAACGATATCCATTCCGACTCCGCGCCCGGATATCTGGCTCAAGGTCTGCGCAGTGGAGAAACCCTTGTGGAAAATCAGGTTGCGCGCCTCGTCGTCGCTCAGTGAGTAGGCGTCCACATCCAGCCCCTTGCGAATGGCAGACTCGCGCATGGCATCGGGGTCGATGCCGCGGCCGTCGTCCGAGAGCACGATAACCGAGTCAGCGCCGGACATGCGCACGTCCACGGTAATCTGCCCCACCGAAGGTTTACCCTGCGCAGTGCGCTCCTCTGTTGTTTCAATACCATGGTCCAGGGCGTTACGTACCATGTGCTCCAGTATGGTTTGGCAGCGTGCATAGTCATCGCGGTCCAGGGTACCGACCTCGTTGGCCACACGGAAGGCAACATCCTTACCCAGATCATTACTCACGGTGCGCACCAGGCGTCGAAGCCCCGGCATCAGTCGCGATACCGGCACCACTCGTGCGGCGCGGATGGTAGAGCCTATCGAGCCGATAACCGAGGACTGCTGCTTGAGCAGCGCCTCCGCCTGGGCATTGTGTCGGCTCGCCACTTCGATCAGATCGGCGAGATCCTCGACACCCTCGCGCAGGATATTGGCCGCTTCCTGGAGTTCGGAGTACTGATCCATCTCCAGTGCATCCAGATCGCTGGCCCGGGAAGCGCCCTTGGCCCCGGCGTTGAACAGCGTACGATCGGCGATATCGGCAATGTGGGCGCGCACAGAAGAAAGGCGCCCCATCAACTCTGCGGTCGCGCGCTTGTTGCGATTGGTGCTTTGCGCAGTGCGCACACCCAGTTGCTGGGCCTGGTTGCTGAGGTTCAGCAACAGATCCAGTTTTTCCGAGGTGATGCGAACCGACTGCTGTGCAGCCAGTGCCCTGGCACCTTCGTCCGCCAGGCGCTTGTCTTCTTCCCTGCGCCGCTGATCCTTTTCCGGGCGGGCCACAGGAGCCGGCTGTACCGGCGCGGGTTCGGGCTGCGCCGCCTCGGCAGAAGTCACCTCGGCCGCAGCATCCGCTTCCTGAATGTCATCTTCCTGCGCCGGCACTTCCGCTTCATGGCCGGGGAACTCACTGAGGATATCCCTACGCTGGTCCTGTACGAAGTCCATGCCGCGTACCGCGGCATCAAGCCATGCATTAACGATGCGGAAGTAGTTGTGCTCCTCACCGGATGCGGCACGCGGCATGCGCTCCAGCAAGGTCTCGAAGTTGTGGATGAGGGTGCCGTAGAAGTGCAATCCGACACCTTTGGCGATTCCCTTGATGGTATGCAGGATGCGCGTTACCTGCGTGTAACTCTGCTCATCGGCCGGGCTGGCTTCCCAGGCACTGACAGCATCTTCCAGCTTCTCAAGTTCAGAGGAGCCCTCCTCTATGAAAGCGTCAAGGAATTCCGCGAATATCTCGCCGCTACCGGGGCTGCTGTAGTGGAACTCAATACCCTGCGGAATACACCAGGACATATCTTCAGCGGTCTCGGCGACTTTCGGTATGGCAACGTCTGCCGGCTCTGTGCTTTCTGCTTCTGCAGCAACCAGCTCTTCGTTGGCGGATGTATCGACAAAGGCTTCAACTTCAACGCCACATATCTCACCCGGCAACTCAACCTCAGAACCGAGGTCCTCAATCAGTTTGTCGATATCCTCAGCAGAAGCACCCTGCAACTCTTCCTCTTCGGAAAGCTCTGCTTCGAAGATATCCTCCTCGAATACCTGCAGCAGAACACTGTCGTCCTCTGCGCTCGTATCCGCGGCATCCGTAGCTGCGGCAGCCAGTGGCAGATCCCCTGCCGCCTGCTCATCCAGAGATAACTCGTCAACCGGCAGCACCAGTTCGTCCGCGCTGCTGACGACTTCCAGTGTCTCCAGCGATGTGTCGGTGTCGAAGCTGATTGCGCCTTCATCCACAAGCACGTCTTCAAGTTCCACAGCAAAGTCGTCGCTGCCGAAATCATCGAAAATGGCGTCTATTTCATCATTCTCAGGCGACCAGGCTTCCGCTGTCGAAGCGACGTCCAGATCTTCCCCGAAAATATCCTCGCCGAAACCAGCGGGTTCAACCACGCTGAGCACCGGCGGCGTGGAAGCTGAATCAGCTTCTGTAACGGGCTCATCGAGGAACAGGCGATTACAGGTCTCACCAGTCTCGGCATCAGCCAGGCGCAGCATCACCGCGTCCAGCTGGGCCGTGTCCAAGCCTTCGAGCGCGGCCGGTATGCTGCCGCAGATGGCAACCACGGGCTCATAACCCTGTGCAGCGGCCGCCGCGCGTGTATCGCTGTCTGTGGCGATCGATACGTCTGCCACAACGGCGTTACCGGGGCGACCCAGAGACACCAGGCGGGCACTGACTGCCGCATTTACTTCTTCCATGAAATTCGTCACACGTGGCGTGATCGCAACCATCAGGTCGTCGTCGAAGCCCTCCATGGCAACGAAGTCTTCGTGGAGGTCGAGATCGCTCTCCAGTTCAGGATCGACCGAGAATACCGGTGCCTCCAGTTCAAGCGACAACTCTTCCAGTTCCAGGTCGCCCGCTGCCAGATCGCTGCCGGCGATCAGGTAGTCATCGAAGGCCTCTTCGCCCTGAGGCGCGTCCACGCTGGCGACGTATGACTGCACGTCTGCAACCGGCAGGTCGGCCAGCAGTTCGTCATCGGCCAGGGGTTGCTCAATGGCTGCAATCTCCCGGTCTTCGCTGTCACCCGGCTGCTCAAGGCCGGATTCGATCTCGATACTGTCTTCGCAACTCAACGACAGGGCATCGTCGTCCAGCGCTGCCGCCTCAGGCTCCTGCGGATAGGCCGCGACAGCGTCTTCTGCCACCAGCTGATCCAGCTCCTGCGCCATCTCTTCCTGCGCACTCTCTTCCTGAGCGCTAGCAGAAAGCCTGGCCGCCTGGGCGAACAGGTCGTCATTTTCCGCCTCTTCCGTGCCGGCATCCTGTATCGGCAGCATCGGCTCATCAGCTGCCGCAACCAGCGCATCAGGCTCCAGTGGTGCCTCCTCTTCGCTCTCATCTGCTCCGGTGGCAACAGCCTCTGTGTGCTCGACAGTCTCTGATACGGAAGCCGTCTCTTCTGTCGTGGGCGCCAGGTCGGGCCCTGACTCGGGTGCCGCCGCAACGGGTTCCTCTCGCACCACGCGCTTGACGACCAGATAGGCATCACCGATATCATCTTCGTCGGCCAAGCCAAGTATGTCGCTACCGTCATCCACGGCCGCGATGGCCGGTTCTCCGTTTTCATCCGTATGACGGGAAAACTCGATGGCCATCAGACCGTCGAAAGCGGCCTGTTCATCCTCTGCATCAGCGCCGGCACCTGGCGCGCTGCTGTCGCCTTCCTCTGACAGCACAATTTCCTCGGCAATATATGTATCGAGGTCATCTGCACCGGCCCTGCCCCGGGTCATGGGTCTTGCGGCCACTTCGGCTTCATAGGCACTGAGCGTTGTTTCAGTGACCTTGCCGTCGATTTTGAACAGGTTCTCTTCGGGCTCGTCGCGGTCCATTTCCATCAACCACGTGAGCGTGCTCTCTTTGGAGCTCTCGAGTGTATCGGCCAACGGTTCTGCCGAAGTTACGGGATTTTCTTTGTCAGAATGCACGTTTGCTCTCCATTATTTTTTGTCTGGGTCGCTTACTGGCCCAGGTTTTCGGAGACAGGCGCACCAGCCGCGCCACCGTGTACTTGGTCATCCACTTCGGGCATGCCGTCGGCGAGATCCTCGCCGGCACCTTCCGCCATGCGGAAAGCGCGATCTGTGAGCGTGCGCACCGGCGCAGCATCCCAGCTACCTGCATCTTTGTAGGATGCGATCAGTGCGGGTAACTCTCGCACCACGTCCTGTAGCAAAGCCTGCACGGCGCCGGATGCTTCCAGGTCACCATCCAGAACCCTGTCCAACAGGTCCTGCATCGCCCAGCCAAGCTCACCAAGGATATTGGCGCCAACAGCGCGGCCATTACCCTTGAAGGTGTGGAAGTGGCGACGAATGTCACGCAGCAGCTGGTTGTTTTCAATATCCTCGAGCCAGGCCGGAGTCAGGCGGCTGATTTCGTCGACGATCTCTTCTGACTCTTCGAAGAACACCTCGCGAAACTCTGCCGGTACCTCGGCATCCTCGACATAGTGCTTAGGCTCGGTCCAGCTTGCTGTCGACACCTCGGCGCCGGCAGACAGGCCGCTGGCGTATTCATCCAGCTCGGCTGCGCGTTGCTCGGCAATGGCGAGCATGTGCGAGGTGTCATCCAGCGGGTCGATCACAGAACGCTGCAGGTGCAGCTCCAACTGCGCGAAGGCCTCGGCGAAGCAGCGGAACGCATCATCCTCGCGTACCTCACCCGCTTTGCTGGCGGCGGACAGCCAGCGCTGGCAATGCTCGATAATCTGCGCTTCACGTTCCATTCCGGCAAAGCCCAGCGCGCCGGATATTTCCGCGAGCAGCTCCAGGGACATATCGATCGCCTTGCGATCAGCGATGGTCTCCTGCTCGTTCAGGAAAACTTTGGCGAGATCGAAGAGGTGATCCAGGTCAGGCTTGCCCGCATCAGCATCGCGTACGGCGCTGCGCAGGTCTTCATGGCCCTGGTCGGTTTTATTCAGGTAGCGATTCAGCGCCACCGTCAGGCGCAGTGTGCTCTGCTCATCATTGGGCTTGCGGGCCAATGCGCTGGCAAGTTCCTTGCGGCGCAGGATCTGGTGCATGTAGTTCTCAACCAGGCCCATGTGACTGAAGGTGGCGTTGACCACGCTTTCACGCAATTCAAAGTCGCGACTGGAAAAAGAACTGGACAAGCCATGCTCGAGTTTGTGCTCGATATCCAGCTTAACGTCGACAATGCCGCGAATGATTTCGTTAATCATCTGGTTCAACTGCATCGGCGACTCGTTGTACACACCGCGGTAAAGCTTCTCCAGCCGGCTGGCTACCGATTGCAGCGAATCCGCGTGCGCCATCTGGCCAGCGGCTTCCAGGCGGTAGCCGGTGGCCTCGATGCCATCCAGCGCCTGCGCGGCCATAGCCACGTCACCGGTGCGTGCCGCTGCTGCCAGGTCCTGCGAATTAAGGTAATCCACCACGCCATTGAGTTGATCCAGAGCCGAGCTCAGGGCAGTGACCAGGGCATCCACGTGGATCAGGCCGCGATTAGCCTCTTCCAGCGTGCTGTCATCGACCGCAAACACCTCGCGTATTTTCGAGATGTGCAGGGGCTTGGCTTTGCAACTGGCTATATAAAACAGCATCTGTTGCTGCAGGCTGTCGTAGTCAACCGATTCATCGACACGCGCACCATTCTCTCGCGCGTACTTGATCATGAAGGCGCCCGACTTGAATATCTGCGCGATACACTCGTCAGGCACAATCAGGCCACCCGCCATACCTTCGCAGATACCGACCATGGTGAACCAGAAGCGCTCGGGCTGTGTGCCAGAGAACATGGTCTGCATCCGGCGCGAGATACGGGCCACTGTTTTCATGCTCTCGACCATGTTCTTGCGGCGCAGGCCCATCTTGGCCATTTCCAGGTACAACGCCAGCATCACATTCGCGCGATTGCGTACTTCCTCGTCATCCGCAGGCGCGGCACCGGCCGTTATGCCCTGACCCTCCGGGATATCCATGTGGAAGAAGAACGCACGCGGACGCGGCCTCTCACCTATCCAGCGACGCAGGTCATTCACATGCTGCTCAAGGCCCTGTCCGGTATCTGCGCGCGCATTCTGCGCATGCGCCAGGTAAGCCGGGAGCACCTTCAGTGCCTGCATCAGGCCACCCATGGTCAATTTGCGGCGTTCGCCAACCACCTTGTCCTTGTACAGGTAGTTGAGGCTGCGCTCCATTTCCAGGGTGAGCATCTCACCCTTGCGCATACCCAGGGCCCTGAGGGTCGAGGTGATCTGGTGTACGGCCCACATGCATTGCAGGAGCGGGCGCTTCTGGTTGGGATCATTACTGTATTCCACCAGTGATGCCTCGGCATTTTCGGCCTGCCGGTTCATCAGTCCCACTACCCATTTCAGGGCGACGATGTCAGTTTTACTGGCCACTACTAAACCTCCGGTTCTAGTATGCACAGGGACGGGGCATGGACCCGATCAATCCCCAGCTCTTATAGAGAAGCTCGTGCTTTCTCGGCGCTTTCAAGCGCACTCATTTCTTCTTCGCGATAGACCTGGGTCGCAGCGCGTATGCTCTCCAGTTCGTTCACATCCCCTTCAGACTCGACCGCTGCCTGGTACGCACTGTTACCATCGATGCGGAACTGGCCAAGATTCTGTGCCGCTTCACGCATTGAACGCTGCAGCGAATTGACGCCTTTTTGCGCTGTTTCGTTGAGCTCGCTGATTTCCAGGTTACGCTCACGGATCTCTGCCATGGAACTGCTCATATGCAGCGCGTTCACCGCAGACTGTCCGGCGGCATCATCCACGTTGCGGATAATCTCGCTGATGGCGTCCGAGCCGGCGTTGATTTCCTCAAGGGAGGTATCGAGACGGTCGATATACTCGAGAATGGTGACAACCGTACCCACCGTGTTTTCCATACTCGCGAGGTTATCGGCAGACATGTTCTGCAGCATGCGCACCTCGGAAATAATCTTGCGACCCTCTTCCTCGGCTTCGCGCAGCAGGTCTGCAATAGACTCGGCAATGCCCAGGAAAGGACGGCCATATTCGCCTGCCTTCTCCGCCTCGATACGGGTATTGATCGCAACAACCGATATCTTGGTGTTCAGGGCCTGGATATATTCCGCGGCGGCGGTAACGGACTGAATCAGTTCACCCTGGCGCTTGGCAGACTTGGACGTCTCCTGCACTGACTCCCGCACGTCCGCTGAGGCCTTGGACATGTCCTGCGTGAGTTCATAGCCGCGTGCAACGGTCTTACAGTTGCGCTCCGAAGTCTCGGATGCTTCCGCTGTCGACTGCTTGATCTCTTCACTGGTGCGCACCATCTCAGTGGCAGTTTCCGTGGACTCCACAACTGAACGGGTCAGCTCACGCCCCTTCTCGACCTGTGCCTGCGCGCTGGCGCCAATACTGTCAATCGCATCCACGGCGGCCTCGAAAGGCATGCGGATGTCGCGGATCAGCGCGCACTGGTTTTGCACAGCCTTGTTCAGGCCCTGGGCAATACCACTGGTGACCGAGTTTTGTTCTGTCGCAGTCACCGTGAGGTCACCCTTGGAGACCTGCTCGAGTACGGTATTCACTTCAGCGACGCCACGCGCGGTATAAACTTCGCGACGACGCTGGCCAACCAACAGTACGATCAGCAGACCAAGTGCCAGCAGCCCCGGCGCTACGAACAGTACCAGCAGGTTACCGGCGCCGTAGAGCCGGCCAACTGCCAGGTTGGACACTGCCGGCTGCAGTGCCGCAATTGCATCGTTGAGTGCGATACTGTTTTCGGCAATGGCTTGCCGTGCCAGTGCTGCCTGGCGCAGCTCAGTAGACGCGCCGGTAATGCGGTCGACCGAAGTGGATACGCCAGAGAACATACGGAATGCGTTGCTCAGTGCCTCGATGGCAGAGGTGTTGGTCACCTTGTTGATACCAATCAGTTCGTCGCCCCGGGTCAGGCCCTCGATGATGCGGAAGAAATCTGCCGCATCGGAGCTGAACTCGTCGGCTGCCACCTGGCTGTTGCTGCCACCTTCAAGCGTACGATCCACGTTCCTGAGCATGCGTTCAAGCAACCAGGGCGCTTTTTGCGCGGCTATCAGTGTCTCGGTGGACACATTCTGTCGCTGCAATACCGTCACCACCGAGGTCAGTTCCCGCTGCATGGGTTTGACATTTTTCTCCAGCTCTGTGGCCACACCCTGGACAAACACGACCCTGGGGGAAGCATCCACCAGCGTCTGGGAAGCCCGCTTGATGGGCTGCCAGCTGAGATCCACCATGCTGATTTCGTCGTTCAGCTCAGGCGCATCAAACACGGCCAATTGCGTTTCAAACTGGGCCACTCGCTCAGACAGCCGTGCAAATGCCTGCTCCTGACCGGACCGCGTATCCTGTGCGCTGATTGCAACCTGCCGGGCCAACGTGGCCAGCTCATCGGCCGCCGCGGTATATTGCCCTTCTTTACCCGACTCCTTCTGGATGACGAAGAAGCTGTAGGCTACCCCACACAGGCAGGCCACTATGCCGACCCCCATCAACAGGGTGCGCATTTTACCGGCGCTTAATCTGTCGCTCTTAATCATTGCTTTGTTCCTCGCGTGAATAAGGGTCATTAGCTGCGGCGTTTGACAGGTCTTCGTCCGCAATCAGTTTGTCAATATCAAGTACCGCCAGGAATCGATCCTGGTCGGCAAATCCGCCGAGCGTGTACTCGGCAAAATCGGGATCCACCGGGATAGCCATGTCGCGTTGCTCAACCGGGAACTTCATGTCGCGCTCGAGCCCACTCAGGGTGATACCAAAGTAGAATCCGGGGCGGCGCAGCACCATGCAGTAATCCCGGGCTCGCCCGGAGTAGGGGCGCTGTCGAAAAAAGACGTCGCCACTGATAATCGGAATCAGGCCGCCCATGTGCGAGCCGACACCCAGTACCCAGGGCTTGGTGCCCGGAATCGCCATAACGTTGGGTGTTTCAATAATCTCTTCGAGCTCGCCCTCGCCGATCAGCAGCGGCACGCCGGCGATGCTCAGGCAGGTGCCAAACCACTGCATGCTGTCGAGCAGTTTCACCGGCGCTTCCACCGCCTCGTTGCGATAGCGAAGCTCGAGCTGGTCAAGAGCCTGTAGGGCGAGGTTAGCCATCGAATCAGGCAGCCCGACGCTGCTTGGTGTGATTGAAAATCAACTGGCGCAGGACGCTCTCGGGCGGAATCTTGGTCACGTGGGCAGTGGCACCGCGGGCCTGCCCTTTGGCGATATCAAAGATGCCGTCCGAAGACGAAAGCATCACCACCGGGGTATCACGCGTATCTTCAGCATTACGGATCAGGGTGCAGGTCTGGTAGCCGTCGAGTTCCGGCATGGTGATATCCAGGAATATCAGGTCGGGCTTGAAGCGGCGGAGCATGCCCAGCGCCTTGTAGCCATCCTCGGCACATTCGACTTCGCAGCCCATGCCTTTGAGCGTGTGCGACATCATCATCCTGATGGTCTTGGCGTCGTCAACGATGGCTATCTTTACGCCGCTGATGTCCATCTCTTCGAGTTGTTCGTTCATTTTGCCCTCACTTCGAGTCAGTATTGTGAGTCAGGTCACATGGGTTATTGCCAGCACAGTATTTCGATGACTGGGTAGCCTCAGCAACCAAAAACTGGAGTTTTCTCCAGAAAGCGCCGGCTTTTCGTGACGTACGCCACAAAAAGGCGCCCGGAACGCGCAACTTGTGAATAATTCAGGTGTTTTCGCCGGTTGGCGGGGGCCAGGAAAAGCGGCAAAAAGCCGCTCAATCGCTGGGGAACATGTAGTTCCTGAAGGGTTCCAGATGGCCCGGCTGGAAGTCCTGGGCCTCGTAGATATTGAATTTGTGCATCAGGCCTAGGCAGCGCTGGAAGGCCTTGTCTGCATCGTAGCTCGAAGGGGGGATACCGTACTCTTCTGTTACCTGGGCAAAGATCAGCGAGGCAATTTCACGCCTGGCCTGGTCCTTGCGATACATGGCGTGGTTGACCGGCGAAGACACGACAGGCGACCCATAAATCAGGAACGCCTCCCAGCGCTCCACGTCCTGGCCTTCATCCAGCTGCGCAACCAGGAAGCGCACCATATTGCGCAGGTCCTCCCGTGGCGGCAGCACATCTTTCTGCAGCCATTTGCGAATATCGGCCTCGCGCCAACCGCTGTTGATCGCCAACACTCCCAGAACGCGCCCCTCAAATTGCGAGGGTGCCACGCCGGCCAGGTCCCAGAGCATGTTGAGGCGCGCCGAGAAACCGAGGCTGGGCGGCAGTTTGTCTTCCGCCAGCGCAGCATATTCCTGCGCGCAATCCTCGAGATTCTTGCTGTTCCTGTCTTCAGCCATGGTCACTGTGACTCCCGGGTCCCGGCTGCACGCGAAGGGCAGCATTCGCGCATAGTGTGGACACGCGCTAGCTTTCCTGCAACTGTTGCTTGAGGCGTTTCTGGAATGTCGGTGTAGACACCCCCATAACCCTGGCCTTTTCTGCCATGGTCAGGCCCGAACACTGCTGCGCGATCAGTGTCATCAGCATGGATTCGGCGATCTGCTGCGGCGGGCTTTCGCCAGGCGCCAGTTCCATAACCCATTGGCTGACCAGTTCGCGAGCCGACTGCCACAGCAGGCTGGTTTCGCGCTCTGCATCGCGCTCCCTGATCTTGGGCAGCCAGCGACCGATGTTGCGTGTGCGCGTCTGCAGGAATTCCGCCGCCCCGCGCGCATCGCCGCCACTGCGCTCGAGCGCGGCTTCAATAATTTCATCATCCAGCCAGCTACCGATTGGTCGCAATGCCTCGGTTTCCAGCATTGCCGCCAGAGCCTGGCCGAGCGCCAGTCGCAGCGCTTCCTCGGCTGATGGCAGGTATTCAGTTTCGACCTCGGTGGTCTCACTGCGCGCTTCCAGGAAGGAACGGTCGGTGCGCGCCAGCGCCTGCCCGTCAGCGGAAATACCGACGAACAGGCCGAGATCCACCGGTGTCACCCAGTCTTTATCCGTGCGTGCCAGCGCCTCCTGGATCACGGTGCGCATCTCGCTGATATTGCCGGGCCACTTGTGCTTGAGCAGCGCCTGCTCCGCGTCCGGCGTGAAGCCCAGCACGCGCCGGTCCGACTGCGCGCTTTCCTGCTCGAGAATTTTGTGCGCCCAGCGCAATACTGCGCGTGGCCGCTCCCGCAGGGGAGGCACCGGAATCGGATATCCGGCGAATACGCTCGCCAAACGCGCATCCAGATCGCCCTTAGCGGCCAGTCGCTGCGGGCTCTCCGGCAACAACGCCACATAACGATTCGGCGCCAGGTAGCGGCTTTCACCCTCTTCCGTGGCGGTGCGTGAAGCCAACTGCCGGGCGAGCCTGGCCTGGATTTCAGGGTGCAGGAGCTGCGGTGATTTAAACACCAGCGTGCGTCCGCTACCGCGATGCAGCTCCTTGCTGATTCGCGACCACGCCTCGCGCCGATTGCGGAAACTGCGGCAATCGAGGCGCACCATGTCATCGGGCGCACCACCGGCCTCCGAATGGATCACCTGCGCCACGTACATCTTCCCGGTGCCGCGCTCCCCCACTACCGCAACCGGCAGATCAACCCGCGACAGGAACACGGCCTGGTCGATCGCTCCTTCCATGTTATCCAGCACGTAGCCTTCAATGCCTTTCTCCATTTCGCGCGCCACGGGCATCACCGGGCCTGGCTCGGCCAGCGGGCCACCGCTGTGCCGGGTGGCGGCGATTTTTTCGCCCAATTGCTGCAGGGCACTGGTCCCGGGCCGAAACCCGGGGCCTGTGTTCTGGCTGTCCTGCAAAACCAGGCAGCCCTGTAACCGGCCCCTGCTGCGCAGTGGCAAGGCCACGCAATTTTCGCCCAGGGGCCGTTCACGCCCGTCCAGTGCGGACGTCTGCAGTGCCCGCAGGGCTGCCTTGAGGTCTTTTGGCAAACGTCTCTCCGCCAGCACACTGGTGCCGCCGTCGTCGACCGCAACCGCACACAGTAAATCGAGGCTATCGCCACTGCCCACGCGCAGTAAGGCCGCCAGCGCCAGGCCGCCCTGGGACAGGGTCAACTCCAGCGCACGCTCGCTGTACTCTTCCAGCCGGCGGATACTGTCCTGCAGGGTGAGCAGTTCGGTAAGGTAGCGGCGCGCGCCCGCATCGACTTCGGCATCGCGAAATACGCCGGTTGCAGTCAGTGCGCGCGCAGCCTGGCCCAGGGGATCCCAGGGGCTGGAAAAACGTATGCGTTCATCACCTCCCGCCTGGGCCTGCAGCAACGCGGTGTTGGCGCCAACCAGGGCAGTGAGGGCGGGCTGCTCACGCAGGCGCTGTGACAACCCGATACAGGCCCGGGCGCATTGCGCGCCGCCCTCCAGTCCGGCAAGCCCCTGGTGCAGGTGTGACAGCAGTGCCCTGCACACGTCCAGCGCGGCCTCGGGCTCAAGCCCGCGCAGGATTACCGTCAGTGTCGCGCCTTCCGGCAGCCCCAGCCAGTCGCCCTCCCGGAGCAACTGTTCCAGGCCACAGCGCAACTCCATCATCAGGCCTTCCATCTCCGGCATGCCCCAGGTAGGGCTGAACTCCAGACGGTCGACACCGAGCACCGCGACCACGTCGTCATAGCCAATATGCTCATCCACCGACAAACCCCATGGCAACGATAGCGGTCGCAGAAACAGGAGCCCGGCAGGAACACCGCCCCACTGTTGCGGCACCATCATGCCACCCATCAGGTAATCCCCGTCGGCACCGGCCCCAACCACGAGTGGCGGCAGAAAAGCCGCCACCCCGGCGGCAAGCGCGCGGTCTACTACCGCGGTACTGTCCCCGGCCACTGCCAGCGCATCACGCCAGTCGCGCCCCTCCAGACCCTCCGGCGTGACAAAGGGCAGCTCGCCATAGCTGCACAATACCGTGCCGCTATCGCGGGAGATAACCAGGAGGCAGCTGCCAATGCTGCGGTAGTGTTGTTCCAGAGTATTCACTGCGCCAGTATAGGTTAAGTATCGCAATGGTGTTACACGGTTAGCCGCCATGCGTCGCAACGCCGGCGGTGCTATGCTCGTGTCCTCAAGGCTAAAGCATGACCTGCTGCAATTGGAGGTAATTTTGAACAAAAAGGCAGTTTACTGGACGCTGTTTGTGCTGGTCGTCACGGCAATGGCTCTGATCCAGTTTATCCCCTCAGCGCCGGTGCACATACCCGCGCAGTTGCCGCCGGAACAGCGGGCGGCAAATCGCCTGCTGGCATTCGAGGGTATCCATAACTTTCGCGATCTCGGCGGCTATCGCACGGCCGATGGCAAACAGGTGAAATGGGGCAGTCTCTATCGCTCCGCCAATCTCAGCGAGGCCAGTCGCGCCGACCTGCAGGTACTTGCGGACATGGACCTGCATGCGCTGGTTGACCTGCGCTCGCAGGCGGAACGCACAGAGGAACCTGACAGGCTGCCGCAGCCGACAGGCTTCAAGGTCGTGGAGATACCGGTACTGGACGGCGGCGCCGAGGGCCTTGCGGACGAAATCACCGCGCGCATAGAAGATGGAACCATCGAAGCTTTCGACGCCGAGGGGTTTATGCTGGCAGCTAACCGGCAGTTTGCTGATGAATTCACCCCCCAGTTTACCGAGTTCATGCAGATCGTGGTGCAGGCGCGAGGGGAACCCGTCTTATGGCATTGCACAGCCGGCAAGGATCGCGCCGGCTTCGCGGCGGCCATTCTGCTGCGTGTCCTTGGCGTACCACAGGAGTTGGTGCTGCAGGACTACGTTTTAAGCAGGGACTACAGCCTGCAATCACACCGGCGTGAACTGATGCTGCTGAAGTTGTTCAAGGGCGATGCAGTCGCCGAAAAGGTTTCCACGCTGCTGGGCGTCGAAGAGGCCTGGCTGCAGGCCGCTTTCGATGAAATCGACGCACGCTGGGGTGACTTTGACAGCTACGTCTCTGCGGGCCTGCAATTGAGCACAGCGGACGTGGCCACCCTGAGAGCGCACTTACTGGAATAAGCCATGAATCTCGAACTGATCGCACAAGCGGTGGGTATCGGCCTGCTGGTCATGTATGCCGCTGCAGTGATCAGCGCGCTCGAGGCCATACTGAAGGCCCGGACTCCCCAGGGTGCGATTGCATGGACTATATCACTGCTGACCTTCCCGCTGGTCGCACTGCCGATGTACCTGATTTTCGGGCGCAACCGCTTCGACGGTTATCTGGAAAAGCGCAACGAGATAGAGCGTGAATCACTGCGCCTGATCCAGCGCACCAGCGACAATATCGAGGAACACCTGGTACCAGTCAATGCGGACAGTCCCATGTATGCCAGCTTGTTCAACCTCGCGCGTATGCCCGCCACGAGGGGCAATCGCCTGCAGTTGCTGATAGATGGCGAGGCTACCTTCGATGACATTGCTCGCGGAATGCGGGCAGCGCAGCGCTACATACTGTTTCAGTTCTATATCATCCGCGACGACCAGCTTGGCAGGCGACTGGGCCGCGTCCTGGCCGACAAGGCGCGCGACGGCATCAAGGTATACCTGCTTTACGACGAGATCGGCAGTCGCCAGTTCGAAAAATCGCGGTTGTTGAAACAGCTGCGCACTGCCGGCGTCGAGGTTGCACCGTTTAATACCCGGCAGGGACGGCGCAATCGTTTCCAGCTGAATTTCAGAAACCACCGCAAGGTTGTCGTCGTGGACGGCAAGCAGGCCTGGATCGGCGGCCACAACGTGGGGGATGAATACCTCGGTATGAACAAGCGCATCGGGCACTGGCGCGACACCCACGCGCGCGTGGAAGGGCCAGCGGTACTCGGGGCGGAGCTCGCCTTCGCCACAGACTGGCTGTGGGCGACACGCAGCCACATGCAGGTGGACTGGAACTTCAGTCGCGGCGCTCCGGGGGACAGCACCGTTCTGGTGTTCCCCTCGGACCCCGCCAGCGAGTACGAGGAAGCCGGACTGATGTTTCACCAGAGCATTGTCGCCGCGACCGAGCGTATCTGGATTGCCAGCCCCTATTTCGTGCCGGACCGCGGCATCATGTCGGCACTGCAACTGGCTGCCCTGCGCGGCGTGGACGTGCGGATCATGATTCCCGATGAACCGGATGGCCCGGTGGTGGCACTGGCCAACTGGGCCTTTACCCGGGAGCTACTGGCGTGTGGCGGCAAGGTTTACCGTTACCAGGGGGGGTTCATGCACCAGAAAGTGTTATTGATGGATGACCAGCTCGCCGGCGTGGGCACCGCCAATTTCGACAACCGGTCCTTCCGTCTCAATTTTGAAATCACGCTGCTGGTGAATGACCCGACATTCGCGGCTCAGGTAGAAACCATGCTGGAGCAGGATCTCCAACGCAGCCGCCAGGTAGGGCTGGAAGAATTCGACAGCAAACCGGTCTGGTTTCCATTGGGAATGGCCATCGCACGCCTGTTTGCACCGGTGCTCTGATTCCTCTACCCGGTCACCCCGACCACAAAGATAACCAACAGCGCCGGTGGCACCACAAACCGGATAAGGAAATACCAGAGACTGTGGCCTGCCGCGCCCAGCGTAGGCAGTTCGTCACGCGATGATTCACGGCTCATCATCCAGCCGGCAAATACCGCGATAAACAAACCACCGAGCGGCAACAGTATCTGGTTGGAGAAGTAATCCATGATGTCGTTGAAATTGCGCCCACCCATACCGAGATCGCCGATAACGTTGTAAGACATCAGGCTGATAATACTGAGCACGCCGACAGAACCGACTACGAGCAGTGCGCTCTTGTGACGGGCGATGCCAAAACGTTCCTCCACCCAGGCGTTCACCGACTCCACCAGGCCTACCATTGAAGTAATCCCGGCAACGGAGAGCATGACAAAGAAGAGCACACTGAACACCCAACCACCGGGCATCTGCGCGAAGGCCACGGGCAGCGTCTGGAAAATCAGGCCGGCGCCGGCCGCCGGGTCCAGGCCGTAGTTGAATACGGCCGGAAAAATCACCAACCCGGCCAGCAGTGCCACTGCGGTGTCAGCGACAACGATGATCAATACCGATTGTGAAATGGAGATGCTGCGGGGCAGGTAAGAGCCGTAGGTCATCATCCCGCCCATCGCCACACCGATGGAAAAGAAAGCCTGGCCGATCGCGGCGAGCACTGTGGTCGGGCCTATCTTGCTGAAGTCCGGCGTAAACAGCCAGGCGATCGCCTCACTGAAGCCACCGGCAAAAACGTTGTAGGTCGCCAGGCCAATCAACAGCAGGAACATCGCCGGCATCATCACCCGCACTGCGCGCTCGATGCCGTCCTTGACGCCGGAGTAAATGATCAACCCGGTAATGGCCAGGCCCACCAGCGTCCAGAACAACATGCCAAGGTTATCCTGCAACACGCCGCCAAACGCGACCTCGGCCGCCTGCGCGTCAACACCGACAAACCCGGTTGTAATGGCTTTGTAGAGGTACCAGAGCACCCAGCCTACCACCCCGGCATAAACGACCTCGATAGTGTACGCGGCAAGCAGGCCCATGCCGCCGACGATCTTCCAGCCCTCGGAGCGCTGGTTTTCACGCGCGACCGCGGCCATGGCGTTAGGCGGGCTGCCCTGCCCCCGGCGTCCGATCATCAACTCTGCCATGAGGATCGGCACACCGATGAAAAACGCGCAGGCCAGGTAGATGATGACAAAGGCCGCACCGCCGTTTTCCCCGGCCACGTAGGGAAAACGCCAGATATTACCCAGACCAACGGCGAAGCCGACCGAGGCCATCAAAAATGCAAAGCGGGAGGACCAGTGCTCAGCGCCCGGTGCAGCCATGGCGATTCTCTCCTGTTGTGATTGTTATGGGGCGGAGTCTACAGGGGACGGGTGGCCTGTTCCAGCCAGTGGCGGTCCGCCTCGGGGAGCAACGGCCCGATTTCCTCCAGCACCCGCTGGTGATAGCCGTTGAGCCACGCGGTCTCCGCATCAGTGAGCAGCGAGGTATCCAGCAAGCGCCGGTCGAAAGGCACCAGCGTCAGCGCTTCGAACTCATACACCGGCACGTCGCCCTCAACCGCAGACTCCCGCACTACCACCAGGTTTTCACAACGAATACCGTAACAGTCATCTTTGTAATAGCCCGGCTCATTGCTCACGATCATTCCCGGCTGCAAGGCCCAGGCGTTACCAGCCTTGGCGATACGTTGCGGACCTTCGTGCACGCTGAGAAAAGCGCCGACACCGTGACCCGTGCCATGGTCGTAGTCGTAGCCCTGCTGCCACAGGAACTGCCTCGCGAGCGCATCCAGTTGCGTTCCCGTGGTGCCCTCGGGAAAACGGGCCTGATCCAGTGCGATGTGCCCTTTCAGCACCAGGGTAAACATGCGCCTGACTTCCTCTCCCGGGTCGCCGATCGCCACGGTGCGGGTAATATCGGTGGTGCCGTCGAGATACTGGCCACCGCTGTCGACCAGGTACACCGAGCCCAGCGTCAGTTGGCCGGGCTGCGGCACATTGCGGTGGTTGTAGTGACACATCGCCGCGTTGCCGCCGGCAGCGGAGATGGTGTCAAAAGAGGGGCCCTGGTAGTGTTCGCCGCCTTCGCGGAAGCGCGCCAATTGATCCGACAACGCCGCTTCATCGTGCAGCCGACCTGCGTCGACCTCTGCGTCCAGCCAGGCGAGGAAGCGAATTTCCGCCGCCGCGTCGCGGCGATGCGCCTGACGCGCACCCTCGACCTCGGTCGCATTCTTGCACGCCTTGGGCAGCAACACGGGGTCCGTACCCGCCACCAGGGTGGCGCCACCGGCCTGCAGGGTCAGTTGCGTCCAGGCGTTCGCAGCTTCTGCATCCGCCAGCACGCGTTTGCCTGAATAACTCCTGAGCGTGTCCTCAGCCGCGCTTTCCGGCAGCAAGCGAACACCCTCACCGACGTGCCGGTCAAATCCCGGGGGGATACGACCGGGATCAACAAACACGGTCACATCGCCATTGCATTCCAGCAGGGCAAAGCTCTGCAGGATCGGCAGACAGGGAATATCGGTGCCGCGCACATCCAGCAGCCAACTCACGGAATCCGGTGCAAAAACCAGGGCCGCGTCAGCACCCTGCTCGCTGATACTCGCAGCAATTTGCGCGCGCTTCGCCGCGGAATTGCTGCCACTGAAGGCTTCACCAAGCAGCAGGGCTGGCTGCACCAGGGGTTCGGGACGGTCATGCCAGCACCTGTCTACCAGGTTGTCGGTGTCGGGCACCAGCGACAGTCCTGCGGATTCCAGCGTGCTTCCGGTCTCCCTGAACCAACTGAGGCTGTGCATGCGCGGATCACAGACCACCCTGTCACCATCCTGCAACTGCTGTGTCAGCCAGCGGGCGTAGGGTTCCTGAATCAGGTGGTGGTATTCGAACAGTTCCGCAGAGACCTCGTTACGCACCTGCACGGTGTAGCGACCATCGACGAAGATGGCGGCGCGATCCGGCAGCACGACAACGGCACCGGCGGAGCCGGTGAAACCCGAGATCCAGCGCAAGCGTTCGTTGTGGGCAGGGATATACTCCCCCAGGTATTCATCGGCACGCGGCACGATGAGGGCGGCATAGCCTGCGTCGGCCATCAGCGCACGCACAGCCGCAAGACGCTCGGCAATAGTGTTCATATGGGCGTATCCAAAAGCGAAGAAGCGCCAGATTCTACCCGAAATTGCCGGTTCCGGCAGCGTGTCGAGTGGTGTTCACTCCTCGTAGAGATCGAAGTCGGCTTTGGAAATACCGCAGTCCGGGCATTCCCAATCCTCCGGGATATCCTCCCAGCGTGTCCCGGGAGCGATGCCATCTTCAGGCAGTCCCTCGGCTTCGTCATAGATAAAGCCACAGATGACACATTCATACTTCTTAAAATCGCCGTCACTCATTCAATGCCTCTCCATGTAAAAAAAACCGGTTTACCGGCCATGCCATACCGCTCGCGCCTTCCAGTAATACGGGCCGGATGCGGCAGGGCTCAAAGACTGCCTTCGAGCTGCAGCCTGTAGTTATCGCCATCCGGTCGCGCAAGCAGTTGCAGGGCCTGGCGCAACTGCGGGTCATCGAGCCCGGGGCCAGACAGCTGCATATCGAGCCGGTATTCGGCTCCATCCAGTGAAGCCGCCCCCTCGGCCTGCACATCGCCCGATAGCGTGATAATGCCGGCATTGAGGAGCCCCGCCTCCGGTGTACTCAAGTCCGCGGCATAGCTTCCCAGCGGTCGGCGCCCCTGCGGGGTCAACCAACCAGCATTCTGCCAGACCACTCGACCATCCGCTTCCTCAGGCAGACCCTGTCGGATCACCAGCAAAGGCAACTGCAAATTCACAGATCCGGCCAGCGAAACCGGCAGGTAGCGGCGCAGCACACCGGCGTCAAAAACCGCATCGACGTCTTCGAGTGTTACATCCTCGGCACCACTGAGCGTCACCCGGGCGCGCAGGGTTTGCCGACCCCACTGGCTGTCCAGCGTCAGGCGGGGACTGAAGACGAACAGGGACATTGGCGACAGCTGCCAGTGCAGCTGCCCCAGGTGCAGCCACTCGTCGCCTGAGGCAACCAGGGCGCGAGCCGCCGTACCCCGCCACAGCGTGCCGCTGACGCCCTGCAACAACACCCGATCAGCGGGCAGCACCTGCAACACCAGCCTGGCCGGCGCTGTAGCCAGCAACACGACAACCAATGCCAGGCCGACCAGCAGCCAATACCAACGCCGTGAAACCATCAGCCTGCCTGTGCCAGACGGACAGTGGCGTTTACACGGCCGGGGCTCCCGGCCTGGGTGATGGACGCCTCGCGAACAAGCAGGCCCTCACGGTACTCCATCTGGTGCAACCAGGCGACCAGGTCATCAAAGGCGGCATTTTCTAGGCGCACCTGCACTTCACCTCGACTGTTGGGCTGTAATCGGTTGACCTGCAGGCTGAAGCTGCCGGTGGAGCGGTTTATCAGGCTGGTCAGGTTACGTCGGGCTGCGCCACTGCCGGCGCCTGTTTCGCGCGCCTGCAGTATCTGTGAAACCAGCATATCCACGCGCTGCAGCGACTCGGCTACACCCTGGTTCTGCTGCGCCATCTGGTCTTTTGCCCTGTCCAATGGCGCCACCAGCACCATGAACAATAGATATACGCCAACCGCCAACGCCATCAGCAGCAGGCTCAGCTGTTCTCGCTGGGTCAGGCCGGCAAACCACTGTTTCATGAGCCCTCCCCCACACGCAGGCGCGCACGCACCTGATCGCCCTGGGCGCTGCTGTTCTCCAGCGTCGCCTGCAAGCCGTTGGCAGCGAAACCTGCGCGGATGCGCTCCACTGATTCGTAATTGGCGGCCAGCAGATTCAGGCGCATCTCCTGTGCCTTGTCGTTATAGTTGATACTCACAATGCTGCCCTTGCCCTCGGCAACGACATTGCCCACGCGCGCCATCATACTGACAAAACCACTGCTACCCGAGCTGCCGCTCAGCGTGTCGAGTTGTCGGCGAAGCTGTTTCTCCGCATCGACCACCGCTCCCCGGGGCATGGCCTTGCGATAGGTTTCCTGTACCGCCGTACGCAAGGCCAGGTTCTCTGCCCGCAGCTGTCGGTACTCCATGTAGGTGGACAACATGTGCACGCCCACAGCGACCGCGAACAACACCGCCACCTTGCGCCAGTCCTGCCACCAGCGCCGCAGTGGCAGTCGCACCGCCCAGTCACCCTGGCGCAGGTTCAGCGTCGGCTCGGGCAGTTCGGCAATGAGCATGGCGGCGTAGAGGTCCCCGCGGCGCCACTGCACGCGATCCCGCAAGTCTGCTGGCAGCAGTTGCGTGTCCGCCTGCTGGTCCTGGCCATACAGCACGATTTTTTCCGGAGCCGGGCCGGCCTGTTCCAGCGCCTGCAGCAACAGCGGCATCATCTCGCGCTCGGCGCCAAAGCCGGCGCAGGGACCGCTGCGCACAATGGCGTTGTGATCCTCGAGCACGACACACCATTCGCCAGGCTGCCAGGGCAACAGCAACGGCTCCGGCAGCCACTGGTTGACACCCTGGTAAGGCGCAAGCTTCGCTGTAAAAGCCTCCATGGAGGCCTGCCTGCACACCGCCACGGCGTAGTCCAGTTCACCGAGCGCACAATGGGCAAAGTGCAGCTCGCCAATATCTTCAGCCAGTTCTTCTTCCAGGGTGAAGGGGAGGGATTTATCGAGGTGGCGGCGCTCTTCCGGGGCGATCTGCAACGATAACAGCCGCACTTCTGCCGCCGGAACGGCAAACACGGGCTGCAGGCTGCGCTGCGCCAGTTGGTTGCGCAGCGACTCCCTTGCCTGTTCGCTATCCAGCCACTGGGGGCCGTCACTGGCGCCCGGTGGATACCAGGCCAGGCGCCCTTGCAGCAAACGGATTACAGCGACTTCTCGCAAGCTTCTTCTCTCTTCGGTTGGGGGAGCGACACACGCGCGTCGGCGATACGACTGAGCACGCTTACCTGCCGGTCCTTGCGCTGCAGCACACTGTACAAGCGCTGGTTCCTGCCGGCAACTTCAACCCGTGCCCGCAGCAAAAAATACGCCGATTGCTGGCCCAGAAGTCCGGCCATCTGCGTCTGCAGCGCCTCTTTGTTGTCGGCCAGCACCGGATGGGAAAGGAAATCATCCAGATCGGCAAAACCATTCTCACAGCGGTAATCGACCAGCGCCAGGCCCTGGTCCACACTCAGGGGGGCCAGTTCGTCCCGCGGCGCGATGGAGCGTAACACCACAGATGGCGCAGTATGGATATTGAGCTTCCCGCCCGACTGTGGCCAAACCGTCACCCAGGGCTGCAGGGCCTGGTAGAGTTCTTCAGTCATACCCTGCACGGCGCGCAATTCACTGATACTGGACATGGGACGATTGGCTACCCGGTAGGCGGGGGTCAGGCCGGCG
Source organism: Pseudohalioglobus sediminis (assembly GCF_008370495.1). Taxonomy (GTDB): domain Bacteria; phylum Pseudomonadota; class Gammaproteobacteria; order Pseudomonadales; family Halieaceae; genus Halioglobus. Next base: position 740,556 of record NZ_VTUX01000001.1, read on the forward strand.
TAGATGTCGTCTTCGGCACCTTCCTGACGTGGTTGCGTGTCGGCATCCACCCAGTCGCTCACGGCCTGGGTAATGGCAATGGCCTGCTGCTGGTCAATTTCCGGGCCGGCAACCGCCTGTAACAGTCGAATAAACTGGGCCTGGGCTACAGTGAAACGGGGCGCGCCCGAGCCACCTTCCCGCGGCTCTGCCAGCAGGTTCAGGTTGAAGCGACCCTGCAGGTCCTCAAGTTCGCCAGCCAGCCAGCCGCCCTCTTCCAGCGGGTACGGCACCTCTTCCCGAGCCCACACGTCCTGCAGCGTATCCTGCGGCGCATCGGCCTTGGCATCAGCGTCGTAATCTGCGAGCAGGGCCAGGGTGGCAAGACCCTCGGCGCCGCGCAGATAGGCCCGGGACTGCTCGGCGATAAACAGGTTTGAACCGCGCTGGTAGAGGCGGGAGAAGTCGCTCTCCATGGCCACCACCAGTGCCGCACAGAGCGCAAAGATGAGCATGGCGGCGACCAGCGCTGCGCCCTGCTGCCTGCCGCGACTGCTAGAGCGGGGGTAACGCATAGATACGCCTCATCTCACCCCAGTCGCTGAGCACCAACCTGACCTCCACCGCCATGGGCGCGCTGACACCGGCGCCGGGGCGGGAGCTGTCGGCTACCCAGTTCTCCGGCCAGTTGCGGGTATCCAGCTCGGTGCCGGTACCGAGACTGCGCGCATTTTCCGGGCTGTCCAGAAACAACACCCGGATTTCCTCCACCCCTTGCAACAGCTCCGCAGAAAGCGGCTCGGTCTCCCCGGCGCGGTCCAGCACCGGGTAACTGTCGCGCCACAGTGTCTCCTCTTCCAGGCGATAGTTGACACGCTGCAACTCCGGGCGGGCATGCCCGAGCGGGTTGTGCCAGCCGGCGCGGGTCAGGCTGAGCGGGAACCGCGCTGCCATACCGCCCTGCAACGCGGGTTCCACGTCGCCGAATTCGTCGCGCACAGGCCGCGGCACAAACTGGTCAAGATCCCGGGAAATCATCATCCATGCCCGATTGATCTCATACACCCGCTCCGCCGTGGCCTGGGTATTTTCCACGCCGTTGAGCACGGTGGTGAAACTGGTATAGGCAATCGTCGAGACTACTGCGGTGATCGCCAGGGCAATCAGCACCTCTACCAGCGTGAAGCCTTTTTCCGTATCAACCATCATCCGGGGCCGCCTCCGTTGCAGACTCCACCTTCAGGTCGGCGGGCAGGAAGGCAACCAGTGTATACAGTGGCTGCTCCGCATCGCCCTCATCCAGGGCGACGTCGATTTCCACGCGGTAGAAAAGTGGCACCTCGGTGAGGGAGCTCTCCACCCACCAGTACCAGTCCCGCTCAGCCATGCTTGCGACACCGCTGTCGCGGCCGCGCAGCAGGTCCCGGCGCGCGTAGGCCAGGATGCGGAGTTCGGCGAGTTTATTGGCCGCCACGGCGTGCGCCATGGACTTGTCACGCAGATACCCGGTGGCATCCACCTGGCGGCTGAGCGCCACCATCAGCGCGGGCAGCGCCAGGGCCACAATGGCCAGTGCCACCATCACTTCAACCAGGGTGAAGCCTGCAGTTTTACGCCCACTCACGGCAGCACCTCGTCATCCAGCTGGCCGCGACGCAACAGCCGGAAATTGCCAAGCAGGTCCCACTCCATGCGCCACAGCAACTCACCGGTTTGCGCATCGCGAATATCCAAGATGCCGGGAACGGTTTCGCCACTGGAATAGAACACTATCTGCGGGGTGGGGTTTTCCGAGACCGGGACCAGGGACTCCGGCTCCTGGATCACGCCATCGATCTCAAGTTGAACTTCCAATCCGGGCGGCAACGTGGATGATGCGAACACTTCCCTGCCATCGTCGGGGCTACGCCATCCGGTCGGCCCCTCGGCATACCAGTCGGCGTGATAGCGCCACTCGCCGGCCTCGTCCTCCATGCGCAGCCGGAGACCGTGGTTGATGCCGGTAAACTGGGCTTCATCAAGTGCGTAATTGGCGCTGTCTGCCAGCCCCTCAACCGCCGCCTTGAGCAGTATGTCGCGGTCGCCGGAACCGATATTAAGCGTGACCAGTGAGGTAACCATCACGATTACGAACAGGGTAACCAGCAATTCCAGCAGGCTGAAACCCTGCTGCCGGCGGCAACGCACGCTTACTGTTCCGTATTTTTCCAGTTACCGATATCGGCATTCTGGTCCTCGCCGCCGGACAGACCGTCAGCACCGAGACTGTAGATATCCACCTCGCCGTTTTCCCCCGGGCTGAGGTAGAGGTAAGGCCTGCCCCAGGGATCCAGGGGCACTTCCGGAAGGTAACCACCCTTCTTGAAATTGCGCGGCACCGGATCCAGCGAACTGGGCTCCACCAGCGCTTCCAGGCCCTGCTCGGTAGTCGGATAGACGTAGTTATCGAGACGGTAGATCTTCAGCGCCGTCTCTATCTGCTTGAAATCCGCCTGAACTTTCTGCACTCGTGCCTCATCGGCCCGGTTGAGCACCGTGGGCGCCACCACGCTGATGAGCAGCCCCATGATGACCAGCACCACGAGGATTTCCACCAGCGAGAAGCCACCATTCCTGTAAGCTTTCATATCGTTAATTCACCATTGTATTCAGATCAAATATAGGCAGGAGAATCGCCAGCACAATCAGCAGGACCATTCCTCCCATCACCACCACCATCAGTGGCTCAAACAGGGCCATCATCGTGCCCAGGGTCATTTCCAATTCACGTTCCTGGTTGCTCGCCGAGCGTTCCAGCATGGTCTCGAGGTCACCGCTGGCCTCCCCGCTGGCAACCATGTGCACCATCATCGGCGGGAAGCGCCCGCTTTGTTGCAGCGCCCGGTTGAGACTACTGCCCTCGGCGACAAGTTCCGCCACGGCAATACTGTCATCGCGCAACACCAGGTTGGTCAACACCTGCCCGGCAATACGCAATGCATCCAGCAGGGGCACGCCACTGGCCATCAGGATACTCAGCGTGGAAGCAAAACGGGCCGTATCCAGGGCAATAATCAATCGCGACAGCCCGGGCACCTTCAGCAGAAAGCGGTGCCATCGGCGGCGCCGGGACTCTTTCCGCAGGTAGCGGCGTGCCAAAAGCAGGGAGGCCACCAGGCCGAGCAACACCCAACCACCCCAGGCGCGGAAAAAGTCGCTGCTGGCAATCAGCACCCGCGTCAACCATGGCAGCTCCCGACTGGAGTGCGCGAAAATACCCACCAGTTCAGGGACTACAAAGATCATCAGCGCTACTACCACGGCGATCGCCACGCCAACGAGTATGAAGGGGTAAATCATCGCCATCTTCAGCTTCTGGCTGGTGTACTGGCGCTGCTCGGTGTAGTCAGCCAACTGCTCGAGCACCGGACCGAGGAAGCCCGCATGCTCACCCGCGGTGACCATGGCACGATACATTTCGTTGAACACCTGCGGGAACTCCGCCATGGCGTAAGCGAGCGTGTAGCCCTCGGAAACACGCGAGCGCACCTGCAGTAATAACGCCTTGATTCGGGCGCTGCGATTCTGCTGCGCCGCGGCCTGCAGCGCCTCGTCCAAAGGCAGGTTGGACTGCACCAGCGTCGACAATTGCCGTGTCACCATCGCCAGGTCGCTGACGGAAATACGCGGCTGCAGGAAGCGGGGCCGCCATGCCGGGCTGTTGGCGGCGCTGCGATTGGCCTCCGATACTTCCACCGGGCGCAGCTGACGGGACCGCAACTGCCCGCGAACCTGGCGCTCGGAGTCACCCTCGAGAAAACCCTTGACCAGTTTGCCCCGGGTATCGAGTGCACGATAGCGATAAGCGGTCACGGCCTGACTCCGATCAGCTCACCGAGGTCACGCGCATCACTTCAGCAAGGCTGGTTTCACCCGCGAGTATGCGTCGACGCCCGTCGGCCTGAATGGAGGGGTAGAGCTGCCGGGCGTGAGCCAGCATGTCCTGCTCGCTGGCGCCCTCGTAGATCAGGGTGCGCAGTGTGTCATCCACTTCAATCAGCTCATAGATGCCGGTACGCCCGCGATAGCCCGTGTAATTGCAGCGTTTGCAGCCCTTGGCTTGGTACAGGGTGATCGCCTCGCCGCCGGCGTCCACCTGCAACAGTTCCCGCTCCGCTTCCGTGGCCACCTCGCCTTCACGGCATTCCTGGCACAGCAGGCGCACCAGTCGCTGTGACATCACCGCAAGCAGGCTGGAAGAGACAAGGAAAGGCTCGATGCCCATATCCTTCAGGCGGGTGATGGCGCCGATCGCGGTGTTGGTATGCAGCGTCGACAGCACCAGGTGACCGGTTAACGACGCCTGCACCGCGATCTCACCGGTTTCCAGGTCGCGGATCTCACCGACCATGACCACGTCCGGGTCCTGGCGCAAGATGGCGCGCAGGCCGCGCGCAAAGGTCATGTCGACCTTGGCATTGACCTGGGTCTGCCCCACCCCGGGCAACATATACTCCACCGGATCCTCAATGGTGAGGATATTGCGTGAGGTCTGGTTGATGTGGGCGAGGCCGGCGTACAGGGTGGTGGTTTTACCCGAACCGGTAGGACCGGTAACCAGGATGATACCGTGCGGGCTGTGCAGGTGGCGCTGATAGGCCTCGAGAACCTGTTCGTTCATGTTCAGCTGCTGCAGCTTCAATTGCCCCGCAGCGGTATCCAGAAGGCGCAACACCACGCGCTCGCCGTGCGCCGAGGGAATCGTGGACATGCGGATATCCACGGAGTGGCCGGCAATACGCACTGAGATGCGGCCGTCCTGCGGCACCCGTTTTTCCGCAATGTCCAACTTGGCCATCACTTTCAGGCGGGACACCAGCAGCGGCGCCAGCGCGCGCTTGGGAGACAGCACCTCGGCGAGCACGCCATCGATGCGATAGCGGACACTGAGGCGGTCTTCGAAAGTTTCTATGTGTATGTCGGAGGCCTGCTCCCGCACCGCCTGGGAGATGATGGCGTTGATCAGGCGAATTATGGGCGCGTCATCTTCCGCTTCCATGAGGTCACCGGATGCGGGAATTTCCTCGGCCAGCCGGGACAGGTCGACATCGGCGCCGATGTCTTCTGCCATCTGCACTGCCTCGTTGTTGTCGCGCTGGTAAGCCAGGGTCAGGCGACGCTGAAACTCGTTCGCATCGACCTCTTCCAGGGCAAAGGCGTCGCCGAGGAAGCGCCGTAACTCAAGCAGCACCTGCAGGTCAGGCTGCCCCTGTGACAACACTCTGGGTCCATCGCTGCTATCCAGCAACAGCACACCCTTTTGCTGCGCAAACGCGAAGGGCAGACTGCGCCGCCCCACTGGCTGGTCTTCCAGTGGCGGCGCGACGATTTCTTCAACCGGCGTCACTGAGGCGCCGCCCCGGTTTCGGCATCCTGCTTTATCTCCTCAAGCTGCTGCACCTGATCTTCCCACTCCGGCAGTACCGGCAGGTTACCGTCGTCCAGGAACTGCAGCCCGCGTTCGCGACGCAACAGCTGCTGCTCGCGGATATACCGGTATTTATCAGCGGTCGCGCCGTCGAGCTCCTGGCTGTCGCGGATAATGGTAGGACGGATAAAAATCAGCAGGTTGGTTTTATTCACCTCGACACTGTCGCTGCGGAACAGGCGCCCCAGGAAGGGGATGTCACCGAGAATGGGCACTTTCTGCTGGCCATCCTGGACCTGGTCCTCTATGAGGCCACCGAGTACGACTACCTGGTTGTCCTGTGCCAGCACCTTGGTCTGGATCTTGCGCTCGCTGGTAATCAGGTCGGCGGCGTCAGATATCTGTGACGCGCCGACGATGACATTGGATACCTCCTGCTCGATCTCCAGCACCACGGAATCACCCTCGTTGATCCGCGGCGTTACTGCGAGCGTTATGCCTACATTCTCGCGTTCTATGGTCTGGAAGGGGTTGGTCGCACCCTCACTCGATCCCGTATTGGTGAACGAACCCGTGATGAACGGGACATTCTGGCCCACGGTGATGTAGGCCTCCTGATTGTCCAGCGTGAGCAGGCTGGGTGTGGACAGGATATTGGCGTTACCCTGGGTCTTCAGCGCGTTGAGAATCACGGTCATGGTCAGGTCATCGTCGACACTGCCCCAGCCCAGCGAGAGCCCGGGAATGCCGGCCAGTGCGCCAGCGAGCTCCTGGGCGCCGAACTCACCGTCATTGTCACCGTCATCATCGTCATCCGGCGGCCCGATAGCCCCGGCAAGCCGCTCGGCGGTGCTCTGGCTGTTGATATTGCTACCGTAGAAACCCTCGTCATTGGCAAACAGCCATTGCAGGCCGAGCTCCTGGGCGTCTCCGGCGGTCATTTCCACGATAATGGCTTCCACCAGCACCTGTGCGCGACGGATGTCCAGGCGATGAATCACGGCTTCGATTGCCGCCATCTCGTCGGCATCGGCGGTGATAATCAGTGCGTTGGTACCTTCATCGGCCTCGATAGTCGAGGTATTGGAGGATGAACGCGCTACCTTCTTGCCCTCCGCACTCTCCAGGCGCTCCATATTCTGCATCACCTTGGTCAACACCTCGGCGATTTCCTTGGCCTGGGCATACTCGAGGTAGACCACCTTGACGTTACCGCTCTGCTCCAGGGGCGTATCGAGGTGGCGAATCAGCTTGGCCATGCGCGCGCGTTCCATCTCGTCGCCACTGACCAGGACACTGTTGGTGCGCGAATCTGGCACCAGCAGCACCTCGGGTTCGGCGCCACCGCTCTGCTTGGCCTCGGATTTCTTGAGTTGGTCCAGCATGCCCACCACGTCTTCGGCCACCGCGTAGCGCAGGCGGATGATATCGGTCTTCTGCACCGCGGACTGGTCCATGCGCTCGATGATCTCGCGGATACGCTCGATGTTGGCTGCCACATCGGAAATGATGATGGCGTTGCTGGGCGCATAGGCGGCCATGTGCGCCTGCTGCGGCACCAGGGGCCGCAACACCGGGATGAGCTTGGCAGCGGAGATATTTTCCAGGCGTATGACCTGGGTCACGTATTCATCGCTGGAGCGCTGGTTTTCGTCCGCCACCGACACCGGTGCAGAGCGCGCGTCCTTGCTCTGGATTACCCGCACCACGCCGCCAGAGCGCACGGCTGCATAGCCGTGCACATCCAGAATTGAGAGGAACAGGTCGTATAGCTCGTCTTTCGAGACCGGCTTGCTGGATACCACCTTGACCTTGCCCTTCACAGCCGGGTCGACAACGATGGTGGTTCCGGTCACCTCGGAGACAAACTGGATCAGCTCCTGAATATCGGTCTCTTTCAGGTTGACGGTGTAATCCTGCGCGAACAGGGGAGCCGATGGCATCGCCAGCGCCAGTAGCGTGACAAGGCAGGTGGCGCGTGCGCGGCGCTGGAATGCGTTCACTAATGTGTTTCCTCTGTAAAAATCAGGTGCGGCCACGGCCTATTCCCCCTCCGCCGCGAGACTGACGCTAACGGAAACTTCCTGGCCGCCGCGCTGCAGCTCAAAGACCGCCTCGGTGGCACTGCGCATGGTCTGGTAGAGACGCATGGTATTGGCGGGGTCGTTCAGGGCTATGCCATTGACACGGGTAACCAGGTCACCCGGCTTGAACCCGAGCCGCGTAAACTGCTCCTGGTCCCGGCCCGGGGCGATGCGATACCCCATCAACGCGTCGCCCTCGCGTACGGCGCTGATGTTCACCACATCGGCCAGCGACTGCGGGTTTTCATAAAGCCTGTCGCGGTAGCCGCGAGCCAGATCCGTCGCCGCCTGCTCGTCGCGCTTGTCGATAACATCGGGGGCGCCACGATTTGCCGGTGCATTGATATTGGTGCGCACAGGCGTGCGCGGCTGCCGCTCTGCCTCGACAGCAAGCTCCGTGTCCTCGAATAGTGTCAACAACTCGTAGTTGCCATTGTTATCCAGCACCACCTGGCGGGGCATCACCTTGGCCAGCACCACGTTGCCGGAGACTGGCAGGCTGTCGTCAACGGCATAAACGGCCTGTTTCTTGCGATGTTCGATAATGGCATGGCCAAGGCCATCCTCGGTGGAAGCGATCACACCACGCAGCACCAGTTGCAGGCGGGTCTCGCGGGCATTCTTCTCGATGCCGTCCCGGGACTCATCCGACGCCGGCTCCGCTTCCGCGACCGCAGGCAATGCCTCGGCCGAGACGGCTTCGCCAAACAGGTGCCTGCCACGTAATTGCTCTATATCGACCGGCGGCCGGTCAGCACCCTTTGGCGCCTCGGTGAGCGGATTCATGATCTGCATTCGCTCAGGTACCGTCGATTCTTTTGCCGGCAGCAGCGCCCAGACCAGTTGCACCGCAGAGACCACCAGCCACAGCCCCAGCAGCGCCATCAGCACCTGGCGCAGCCGTCGCGCGCGCTCGGGCTGCGCCAGGCCGCGCAGCGCTGACTCCAGCGAGGCGCTCGCGCGTGCACCGACATCTCCAGACTGACTGAGCCATTGGGCTGGCAAGGGATTCTCACTCGTTTACGGGAAAAATGGGCCGGACAGTCGCCGGTATGTTCTTGTGACTTGATTATAGGGGGGGAAGTTCAAAGTTAAAACCGCGCTGCGGCGCTATATTACACATTCCGCAAACGAGTTTCGGAGGCCCTCAGCCCTGCCAGAAGTGGCGCAATGCGCCCAGCAGCAGTGACAGCCCCACCAGGGGCAGGATCCAGCGGCTTATACGCTGCATTTGCTCTGGCTCCATTGGCTTTGCAGTGCGCTCCAGAATCACCACCAGCAGCGCGAGACCACCAAAAATGGCAATCAATACCATCACGAGGTTGCTCATTTCGTCTCCATGGGCGCCTGACCGCGCCTGACCTGTTCATACCAGCGCGAAGGGTTATCGATCTCCCCCTGCGCATTGAGCGGCGGATAGGCGAGCCCGCGCTGCCTGCAAAAATCCCTCACTGCGGGGTGCCCCCACTCAAACAGCAGCCGCTCGTAGGCAGCAGCATCCAGCCGTGGCCGCTCATAATAACCCGCGCGCTCGCGCTGGCTCTGGGCCTCGGCGAGAATAATGCCAGCCGCCACCGAGACATTGTAGGAGGCGACCATACCCATCATCGGAATGGTAATGCATTGATCGACATGGGCTAGCACCCCGGCACTGATACCGCGACGCTCAGCCCCCAGGACAATCGCGGTTGGCAAGGTGTAATCCACGTCTCGGTAATCCATGGCGCCAGGTTCGAGGTGGGCAGCCAGTAGCTGGAACCCGCGCTGCTGCAGTGGAGTCAGTGCCTGGGCCGGCTGGCGGTAATTGCGCACGGTGACCCAGTCATGAGAGCCCATGGCGGTACCGCGAAAAGCGACGTAGTCCTCGTCTCCAATCACCGCGTGCAGGTCCTGCACCCCAACGGCATCGCAGCTGCGCACAATGGCGGACAGATTGCGTTGCTTGTTGACGAAGTCGGTTACCACAGTGAGATCGGGCTGGCGACGGTCCAGCACGCTGCGCAATTTCGCAATACGCTGCGGGGTCACAATAAATCAGCCTGTTTCAGCGCCAGGTTTGCAGTCGCAATCGATGAACACGGCAGAGCCATGCCCAGTCAGCCCACAACCAGGTACGCCTCGGGCAACTGGTCGAGACTGCTGACAGAACACTCAAGATCCTTCACCAGCCCATCGCGCAGGGAGTACACCCAGCCATGCACCGCCAGCTCCTGGCCACGCGCCCAGGCCTGCTGGGTGATACTGGTGTGGCAAACATGCGCCACCTGGGTCATCACGTTCAACTCACAGAGGCGCGACAATCGCTGCTCTTCGTCGGGGATCGCGTCCAGTTCCTCACGATACTGCTGATGCACGTCACGAATATTGCGCAACCAGTTGTCTGCAAGGCCATTGTCGCGATTCTCGTAGGCAGCGCGGATGCCGCCACACCCATAGTGCCCCACCACTATGACGTGTTTCACTTTCAGCACCTCTACCGCGTACTGCAGCACGGTAAGGCAGTTCAGGTCTGTGTGCACCACGATATTGGCGACATTCCGGTGCACGAACACTTCGCCGGGCAGCAATCCGATGATCTGGTTGGCGGGTACCCGGCTGTCAGAGCAACCAATCCAAAGGTACTCAGGGCTTTGTTGCGCCGCCAGTTTTTCGAAGAATCCGGGATCCTCGGTCTTGACTTGTTCCGCCCATGACCGGTTGTTGTCGAACAGTTTTTTTACGTCATCAATCAAAGCTATTTCCTTACACCAACAGCGTCGCCAGTCGAGAAAGCACTATCGTATTTCCGCCCCTGGCGCGGGCGTCTTCCAGCGCCTTGGTTCCTGCCGAGCGCATCTGCACGGCCAACTGCTTCATGTCCACGGCCGGGTATTGTCGCGGCTCCCAGGTCACCAGCCCAATACTTATCGTGGTTTGCAACACCGCCCCGCGACCATCATCAATTGAGAACTCGTCTATGTCCCGCCGCATCCTCTCGGCGATATCACTGCCAAGGGATTCATCGCTACCCGGTATCAGCACCGCGAGATGCGCCTCCTCCAGCCGGGCCATCATGTCCGTGGCGCGCAGGTCCGAGGATATGCGTTGCGCGACTTTTTTCAGTACCAGTTGGCCACGCTCCTCGCCGTAGTGCTTGAACAGGTCCGCGTACTCGTCAATCTCCATCATCAGCAGACTGAGCGGTTTGTTGGCCCGCCTGGCGCGCGCTATTTCACGGTCTATGTCGCGTTCAAAGCCAAGCGCATTACTGGCATGCGTGAGTGCATCAACCATGGTTAGCTGGGATATCCGCTGGTGCGCGATTGCCTGCACCAGGCAACGGGAGATTATCGCCGCCAAATGCGCCAGCAAGCCCTCTTCCGCGTCACCCAGGTTAATGCTGTCTTCGCCAATACCGACGTGCAGGCTACCGATAAGCCGGCCCGCATCGGTCAACGGCAACAGCAGCGCATAGTCGATACCGTGCTCGGACTTCAGCACCTCGAACATGCGCGAATCCGTCGCGTCGATCAGTTCGATATCGGGCTCCGCCCCATAGAGCTCCTGCATGTCAAACGCATCTGACTGTAATTGCAGGTAGCGGCCGTATCTTGCCCCGCCCACTATAAGCCCCGACAGCGCGTCATCAGGATCGTGCAGCCAGAGTTCAGACACCCGGAAAGAGAAATGCCGCGGCAGGCTCACGATAAGCACTTCCAGCAGCGCATGCAGGTCTTCTGCGTCGAGCAGCATGTGTTCCAGCTGCTGGGTCTGGAAATAGAGATAGCGATTGAGCTTGATGGTCTCTACCAGGCGTCGCTCGCGCAATTCCGCCCGGGATGCAACCGGTGGCGCGCCCTGGATCTCCTCTCCCTGAACACCCCCATTACCCTGATTTTCAACCATCGATCCACCGCACCACGTGAACAGCCGGACTTAAAGCCCGAACGCATTGTTATTGGCCAGTCAGTGTAAGCCCCCTATAATCCCGATGCAACGACACACCCCGGATCCGGCTCACGCCGCCCCGAGCACGCACAACTGGAGGGACAAGCATGATGCTGACAGCAGAATTGAGCCTGTATCCACTGCGGGAAGACTACATTCCCGTTATCAAGGCCTTTATCGAGGAGGCAGCTGCGCAAGCCGATATTACCGTCATTACCAACGCGATGAGTACCCAGCTGCGCGGTGAATGGGACGCGGTATTCTCCGCGGTCAGCGCTACGCTGCAGGCGAGTGCTGATCGTTTCGGCAAACAGGTGCTGGTATGCAAATTCATTCCCGGTGCACTCGACATCGAGGGATGATTTTATCTCACACAGAGCAAAACACGGGCTTACGCCTGCAACAAACACTGGCGCAGTGGCGCCAATGGCGCTGTGATCCACCGCTGCCCGGGGCACCCCACCTGCTGCACCCCCTGCAGGGAGGACTCAGCAACTACAACTATCTGGTACAAGCCGGGGCGCAGAAACTGGTTATCCGGCTGGACGGCGTGAACCCCGCCAGCCATGGCCTCAGCAGGCAGGCGGAATGGCTTGCCCTGCAAAGCGCAGCCAGTGCCGGCATCGCGCCGATGCCACGCTACTTCAATCCGGAGCTCGGCGCCCTGGTAACCGACTTCCATGAAGCGGAGCTTGCCCGCGAACCCTCTGTGCAGGAGCTCAGCAGGCTGCTGCGCAATATTCACGCCTTGCCACCCCGGCGCCACCGTGTCGACCTGGGAGATCGCTTTCAAAACTACCTCCACCAGGTGCAGCGCGGTGGCACCCCCGGCCTGCCCGCCGACCACCGCAAGCGCCTGGACGCGCTGCTGACACAAAGCCGGGAACTTGACCAGACGGCGCCCGTTCTCACGCACAACGACCTGTTGCCCGCCAACCTGCTTTGCTGCCGGCAATCCGGCAACTGGCTGGCCCTGGACTGGGAGTACTGCGGCATGGGCACTCCCTGGTTTGACCTGGCAGTGGCCAGTTTCGGCCAGGGCCTGGACGAACAAGGTCGGCACCAGTTACTGGAGAGCTATCTACGCCGGCCTCCAACACCACAGGATAGCGAACTGCTGCGCATCTACGGGGCATTAGCGGCCTACATGTCACTGGTCTGGCATCTCGTCACTGACCCCGAGGAGGCCGCGTCTTTGCTGGAACAGCGCCTGCCGCAATTCGAGGGAGAGGTACCCTCACCTTAATGCCAGATCCTGTTCACAATGACGCGCTGGTATCCGGTTGGTGAGTAAGCATCACTGGCATGTACTCGGCGCAGGTGCCATTGGCTGCCTGTTCAGCCAACACCTCGCCTCGGCGGGCTGCGCCGTGACGCTGTTGACGAGAGGGCAACCGCAGAGCCCCTGCGCCCGCATCCGGATACAGGAAAACGGCGTCACCCGGGAGGCCGAGGTTGCCGTTGCGCCGGGAGCCGACCGGGGGCGCGCCGCGCAGCTTCTGGTTGCCACCAAGGCACCCGATATCGCCGGCGCGCTGGCGTCGATCGAGCATCGTATCGACGCAGAAACAGATATTGTCCTGGCGGCCAATGGCATGGGCTTTGTCGAGCAATTAAAGGACATGCTGCCAGGCAAGCGACTGTACCTTTGCATCACCACTGAGGGCGCCCACCGGCTGGCGCCCTTGCATGTCTGCCATGCGGGTCGCGGAGTCACGCGGCTGGGAAGCGTCGACGGACTGGCACAGCCATCATGGTTTGCCGACTGGCCGGGAGGAGAACTGCAGCAATGTCTGTGGGATGCGCACGTCGACATCGCCGCATGGGATAAACTCACCGTGAACTGCGCCATCAATCCACTGACAGCTCTGCACCAGTGCCGCAATGGCGAACTCGGCAGCTCACCGATACTGCGCCGTAAAGTAGCAGTGCTTTGTGATGAAATAGCAGAGGTCAGCATAGCCCGTGGGCGAAGCGAAACCGCGGAGGCCCTGCGCACAAGGGTTCAGGCGGTTATCGCAGCAACTGCGAACAATCGCTCATCCATGCTGCAGGATGTGGCCGCAGGCAGGGTCACGGAAATCGATTACATTACCGGCTACCTGGTCCGGGAGGCAAAACGACTGGGCGTAAATACGCCCCTCAACCGCGAGCTTTTATCAGAGGTAAGTGCACTGCATGGCTGAGATAAACACGACCACTTTTATCATCGCACCGGTGCTGTTGGCCCTGGTCAGCGTCACCGGCCTGATGGCCAGCGACTATCACGATATTCTGCCGGGGCGCTTCGTTTGCAAACCCCTGGCGTCACTGGCATTCATCTGGCTGGCGCTGCTACTCGGGGCGATGGACAGCAGCTACGGGCAATTACTGCTAGTAGGACTGCTGCTCGCCGCGGCAGGCGACATCTTCCTGATGTTTGAATCCAATGCGGCCTTCATGTCAGGGCTGGTCGCATTTTTATGCGGCCATGTGCTGTACGCGCTGGCATTTCTCCAGTTGCCACAACACGCCAGTGCACTGGCCATCTCGCTGGTACCCGCGCTGACGCTGCTTATCGGCACCCATTTCTGGTTGCGCAAGCACCTGCTCGGCCCAATGCGTTTTGCGGTACCTGCCTATATCTTCGTGATCGGCACGATGCTGGTGCTTGCCGGTGGCAGCTGGGGCCAGCCGGGTACCTGGTTAATCATTACCGGGGCATGGGGTTTTGCGATCTCGGACCTGTTCGTGGCACGCCGCCAGTTCGTTAGCACGGACCCATGGAACAAGCTGCTCGGCACACCGCTGTATTTCGGCTCGCAGATGCTGCTGGCCGCGTCAGTGGCATTTTACGCCGCCTGATTCAGCGAAACAGATCGCGACTGTTCTCGCTGACGACGGCCGCCCAGGCGCTCTCTGGCAGCCCGGGCACAAAGGTGGCCTGACGATAATCGAAGCCATCGGTACCGTCCCGGGTGACAGAGAATGCACAGATCACCTCGTCGCAGCGCAGTGCGGTGTTTATGACATGCCTTGGCTCCACACCGGCAAGAGAGGCGTAATAGGCGCGAGGACGCACCGAACCGCTGACATGTAACGGCCCGAGCTCACTCTCTACCGCGGCATAGACCAAATCCATCAACCATTCGCTGTCTATTTGGCCGGGTATGTCCTGATGCGACAACAGCCGCACCTGCGCGGCTTCGAAGTGCACGCGCACAGGCCGCTCCTCCAATGCCAATGCCAGCGGTACGCCGACTCCGGCCACAACCAGGCCTGCTAGCGCGAACCGCGTTGATACACGTAGACGACGCAGTTGCTGCCAGAGACGACCAGCCACTGAATACTCCAGGCTCGACCGGCCCCTGCGCCGCAACGGACGCGGGATGTCCAACGGCACATCCACAGCTGACTCCGGGCGGAAATAGGGCGCCGCCTCGCGCTGCAGGCTCTGCAGGCAATGCAGGGGCTGCTGGCGCTGCAGTGTGCGCAATGTGCCACGCACGGGATGGGTGTTTTGTGGGCGCTGGCCCGGATCAAGCCGAAGCAGCGAGTTGATCAATACCAGCAGAGCCTCAGGCACATCAGTATCGACCGGCAGCCGGGGCCGGATATCGACCTCCCGCCGCGTAAGTGAGCCGGGATCTGCATTGAGTTCGCGCAAAAGCAGGTGCTCTCCCGTGAGCAATCGGTACAGCAAGGCACCCAGCGCAAACAGGTCACTGCGCAGGTCAAGCGGCACACCGGCCAGGTGCTCCGGCGTGAGTGCGGCAGTGCTCGTCGAAGTCCCGGGCTGATCATCCTGCAGGTGCCTGGCAACGCCAAAATCCGTCAGTTTCACAGAACCGTCCAGGGTTATTAACACATTGCCCGCCTTGAGATCGCCATGCACCAGGCGCTGCTGCCGCAGCGCGCTCAGGGCCGCGGACAAATCGGCCCCGACGGCCAGTATGCTGGACAGACTCAGCTTGCGACGCTGCAACAGGGATTCCAGATCAACGCCGGGGACGTATTCCATCACCAGGGCAATGTGCCCGGCGGACTTGATCAGGTCATATACCTGCACCACGTAAGGCGAATTGATATGCGCCGCCTTGCGCGCCTCGGCGAGGGCTCGTCGCCGCGCCGCAACGCCGGCGGGGAGCCGGTCAATCTTGATAGCGACCTTGCGTCGCAGGCGGTTATCGTAGCCAAGATATACCTTGCCCTGTCCGCCCTCCTTGATGAGCCGTACGATGGTGTAGGGGCCAATACGATTCTCCGCCACCGGTCAGCTCCCGTGGTGAGGCCCGACAGCGCGCAGTCGCGCCCTGAGCGCGGACGCGGACACTTGCAGCTCTGCCGATACCGCGTCAATATCACCGCCATTACGGGCCAGCGCTGCCTCCAGCGTGGCCGCCGGGATGTCGCGGGCACGGCGGTAAAGCTCCGACTGATCAATACGACGGTACACCGATTGGCGACTGACACCGAGGAAGGCGGCTACCGGTGTAATCTCCCAGCGATGCCGGGTCATCGCGGCGGCGAACTCGGCCTCGCTGATCTCGCGCATCCTGCGTGGCGCAGTCTTCGCCGGCGCGTCTGCTTCGACCGGGGCCGGCTCCTCCAGCAGCACTGCGGGTATAACAGGCGCTGTTTCACTGGCGACGACCACCTGCGTGGCGTAGTTCTGTAACTGGCGGACGTTGCCAGGCCACGCATAGCGGGCAAACACAAAGAATAGCCTGGCCCAGCGGGCGAGATGCATTGGCGAACTGTCCGGCTGTGGCAGCAACGCGGACCGGTGTTCGCGTTCGCAGGCGTGACGCAGGAAATGCAGCAGCAGGGTGCCGATATCCTCGGGATGCTCACGCAGCGGCGGGATCTCGACTTCCAGCGCGCCCAGGCGATACCTGAGTGCCGATTTAAAGTCGCAATCACCCTCATCCAGCGCCGCATCGGTCGCCGAGATGACCCGCACATCCACTGTTTCGACTGCCCCACCCACCACCTGCACTTCCCTCTGCTGCAGGGCGCGCAGAAGCTGTGGCTGGACCTCGACAGCGGTGTCCCCTACCTCATCAAGAAACAGCGTGCCGCCGTCCGCCTCCCGGAAAAAACCGCGCCGCGCCCTGTCGGCGCCGGAAAACGCCCCTCGCGTATTGCCGAACAACAGCGCGGTGGCGAGTGAAGCCGGTATCGCCGCCATGTTGACCGTGACCATAGGGGCGCCTGCACGAACGCTACCTGCGCATATTGCACGCGCAGCCATTTCCTTACCGACCCCGGTTTCACCGCGTATCAACACATCCTGATCGCTGGCGGCGGCCCGTGCCAGCTGCCCCCGCAAGTGCTGCATGAGCGGACTTTCGCCAACGAAACCGGGAATGGCCTGCTTGGAGGGCGTAACGGGAACGCACCGGCGCAACAACAGTACAACAGCATGCGCAAGCAACAACGGCACGCCCTGCTGCAGTTCAGCGTCGGTGACAAACAACTCATCCACTTCGCTGGCGCCCACCCGGCAACGGCTGGCCTGCTGCGGCCGGGACAACCTGACGCCGCCCGCTTCCACCGACAACCGCAGTGCCCGCCGGCTGAGGTAGGGATCTTCAAGCGCAGCTTCTTCCACAGCGCCGGGGGCAGCAAACAGCGGTGCGTGGCGGCCGAGCATCCAGCTCGAATCCGCGCTGTCGAGCACGGCCTGCTCACCAATACGCTCGACATCCGGGTGGAAGAGGATAGTGCAGTGTAAACACGGGGCAAGGCCGGCCTCGGCGACGGCATCGCCAAGTGTAGGCAGGGTAGTTTCGCTGTAGTGAGTATGGGACATGTTCCGCAGCCGCCACAAAGACGCCGATGGCGCCGGTTACCCCAAGCTTAGCAGCTGTTGCAAAAGTTGCCGCTTACAGGAGCACCACCAACAGGGCAATAATGGCCACCCAGCACACACTCGCACGACGCATCAACGCGGACAGGCTCTCATTTTGCAATGCGGCCTGCTGGCCAGTGAATGGCGCGTCCGCAGGTGCCACCAGCGCCTCATCACTGGCGGCCACCGCTACCTGATAGAGCATTGCATCCGGCGCCAACGCAGTCGACCGCAAGCTGTCCCACAGCGTGTCCGCACTGGCTACAAAATTGCCGGCCAGTGTAAAGGTGACGGCAAGGCAACGACTGGGCACCCAGTCAGCATAGAACAGCAATTGCCTGCCCGCGTCCTGCTCGGCGCAGGCGAGCTGCAACAGTCGGTAAGCCAGGGCACCGACGGGGCCCAGCAACAGGAAGTAAAACAGCACGGCAAACCAGCGCTGGTAGCCGAGATACAGGAACCCTCTTTGCATCACAGCATGAGTACGCTGCGCATCCAGCTCTTCTTCACCAGACAACCAGTTATAGCGCGTCGCCGCATCATTGAGCGCGCTCTCAAAGTCGTCCCGACGGCACTGGCTGCGATAGCGTTCCTGGTCTGCCCCCTGGCTGCCGCGACCGAACGCGTACAACAGCAGCACCACCGATGCAGCTATCCAGGCAAGGCCAAACAACACGGGCTGCAGTCCCTGCAGGACCCAGTGAGCAAATAAACAGGGTATCAGCACACTGACCGCAACCAGAACGCTGCCGCCAAGCCCTACTGCCCCCAGCTGCCGCGACAGGGCATGAAACCAGCGATCCCGGTGCAGCCAATCCTCCAGCCGGGAAAGCCGGTCCAGCACCAGTGCCAGCATCAGGGCCAGGAACGTCATGCCGACATGTCCTCGGCGAACGCGCTCAAACCGGAGCGGTAGCGCTGCCAATCGAATGCGGAGCCCGGGTCGGTTTTCCGCCCGGGTGCAATGTCGCAATGGCCAACGATGTGTTCAGCACACAGTCGCGGGTAGGCTGCGAGCAAGGCTGCCGTCACGCGCTGCAGCACCGCGTACTGATCATCGGTGTAGGGCAACTGGTCAGTCCCCTCCAACTCAATGCCGATACTGAAATCGTTGCAGTTGTCTCTTCCACAATAGCTGGATACCCCGGCGTGCCAGGCACGATCTTCAAAGCTGACGAATTGCACCACCTCGCCCTCACGGCGAATGAGCAAGTGGGCGGATACACGAACACCGCGGATCTCGTCGAAAAACGGGTGCGCATCCCAGTTGAGTTCATTGGTGAAGAACTGCTCTATACAATCGCCATCGAACTGGCCGGGGGGCAGGGAGATATTGTGGATAACCAGTAATTCGGGCTCGGCACCGGGGGGACGTGGTTCAAAGTTGGCTGAAGGTACCCGGCGCGCGCCAGACAGCCAGCCTGAAACCACTTGATATTGTCGTGCTGAATCCACCATCCCTGCATCATAAGGTAGCCGGGGCCCACCCTCAACGTGCAAGTGGTCGCCCGCAGCAGAGGCGCCTGCTACAATCTGCGCTCATTTTTCCCGCAACCTTGCCATGCATCAGCCTCCCAAGATTCAACCGACGCCGGAACAGATTCACGAAAACGTTGTCGCCGCCCTGAAAGAAGATATCGGCAGTGGCGATATCACTGCAGGACTCATCCCCTCGACAGAAACCGGCCAGGGCAGGGTCATCACCCGCGAGGCCGGTGTACTATGCGGCAGTGCCTGGGTCGATGCCGTATTCCGGGAAGTGGACGCCGCTATAGCAATCGAGTGGCACAAACGCGACGGCGATTCACTACAGGAAAACGACATACTGTTCAGTTTCAGCGGCCCCGCGCGAGGACTGCTGACGGCCGAGCGCACGGCGCTGAATTTCCTGCAACTGCTCTCCGGCACCGCAACGCTGTGTCAGCGCTACGCCGCGCTGGTTGCCGACACCGGCGTCAAACTGCTGGATACTCGCAAGACCATTCCCGGATTACGCATAGCCCAGAAATACGCCGTACACTGTGGCGGTTGCCATAACCACAGGGTGGGGCTCTATGATGCGTATCTCATAAAGGAGAATCACATCAAGGCCTGCGGTGGCATCGATGCCGCAGTGGCCACGGCCAAAGCCAGGGCACCGGGAAAACCGGTGGAAGTCGAAGTGGAAAACAGCGCCGAACTGGAAGCGGCTCTGTCCGCGGGTGCGGACCGTGTCATGCTGGATAATTTTTCACTGGAAGCGATGCGCGCTGCCGTTGCCCTGACCGGGGGCCGGGCTGAACTGGAAGCGTCCGGCAACGTCACCGACAAGACCCTGAGGCCTATCGCGGAAACCGGCGTGGATTACATCTCCATCGGCGCACTGACCAAAGACTGCAAAGCCCTCGACCTGTCAATGCGGCTGCTATAACAGGGGTTCGCCGCTCACAATAACGCCGTTATTGTCGGCATAGATATAGTCCCCCGGGTGAATGGTAACGCCACCGAATGACACCGGCACATCACGCTGCCCCATACCCAACTTCTCGGTTTTCAGGGGTGTGGTGCCCAGTGCCTGAACACCGAGACGGGTCTTGCCGATTTCGTCGACATCACGAATCGCGCCGTGGATGACCAGGCCTGCCCAGCCATTTTCCACCGCTTTCTCCGCCAGCATGTCGCCAAGCAGCGCTCGGCGTAAGGAGCCGCCGCCATCGACCACGATCACCCTGCCCTCTCCAGGCTCGCCCACACAGGCCTTCACCAGCGAGTTGTCCTCATGACACTTGATGGTTACCGCGGCACCCGCAAACTGGCTTAGCGCACCATAATTGGTGAACTGCAACTCTATGGCACGCGCCTGCGGCGCTGCATCCGTGAGGTCCGGCGTTGAAATTGTCATGCCTTAAATCCACTCCAGGGGATAGGATTGCAGGGCGCCATCCGCCCTGGCCACGGCGCCGGCATGCGCGGCGCAGCGAGGCAGGATCTGCTCGGCATAGTACAACGCTGTGGCCAGTTTCGCTTCGTAGAAAGGATTGTCACTACCCGCCTGCAGCCGTTCGAACGCGACCTGTGCCGCCCGCGCCAGATGCCAGCCGCCAAACAGGTACCCGGTTTGCATCATGTACTCGAAAGAGGCCCCCATGGCCGCGGCTGCGTCCTGTTTCAGCGCCTGCAGCACCCACTGTGTTGACGCCTCCTGCTCCGCGAGAGCCCCTTCCATGGCACTGCCAATTCCGGCCAGGCGCGCATCGCCGGAGGCGGCCAAACCCTCGCAGGTGGCGCGAATGTCCTGCAGAACACTTTCCATGGCGGCGCCACCATCACGGCCGAGTTTGCGCGATACCAAATCCGCCGCCTGGATACCGTTGGTACCCTCGTAGATTGGCGTAATGCGCACATCGCGGAAATACTGCGCGGCGCCGGTTTCCTCGACATAGCCCATGCCGCCGTGTACCTGCACACCCAGTGAGGTGACCTCCTGGCCGACCTCGGTCATCCAGCCTTTGATCACGGGTATCATCAGGTCGATACGCGACTGCTGCTGGCCGCGCTGGTCCTGTGGACCACGGTGGGCGAGGTCCATGGTGACGGCCTCGGCATAGGCCAGGGCACGCATGGCTTCACACAGCGATTTCATGGTCAACAGCATGCGCTTGACGTCAGCGTGCTCAATTATCGGCACCCCGCCCTGCACGCGCTCCCGCGCGTAGGCAGTGGCTTTCTGCAACGCGCCTTCCGACGCACCAAGCCCCTGGATACCGACCTTGAGACGGGCCTCGTTCATCATGGTGAACATGCAGGCCAGGCCGCGGTTCTCTTCACCCAGCAGGTAGCCAATGGCACCGCCGTTGTCGCCAAAGGCCATCACACAGGTGGGACTGCCGTGAATACCGAGCTTGTGCTCTACCGACACGGGATACACATCGTTACGCTCGCCCAGACTGCCGTCTTCATTGACCAGGAACTTCGGTACGATGAACAGCGAAATGCCGCGGCTGCCTTCCGGTGCACCGGGCAGTTTCGCGAGCACCAGGTGGACAATGTTGTCAGTGGCCTCGTGATCGCCCCAGGTGATGAAAATCTTCTGTCCGGTAATTCGGTAATGGTCACCTTCAGGCACCGCCCGCGCTTTCATCACACCCAGGTCGGACCCGGCGCCAGACTCGGTCAGGTTCATGGTACCCATCCACTCACCGGTGTGCATTTTCTCCAGGTAGGTGCGCTTCTGCTCCTCGGTACCGTGTGCATGAATCGCCAGGGCGGCGCCGCTGCTCAGCATGGGCGCCAGGGCGAGCGCCATGTTGGCGCCATTCCACATCTCGTGGCCGACAGTGCTGTAGATCTCGGGCAGGCCCTGGCCACCGTAGTTGGGGTCGCTGGAGATGCCGATCCAGCCGCCCGCGCCCATCTGGTTCAGGGCATCCTCGTGGCCCGGGGAACAGGTCACAGCACCGGCTTCGCAGGTGGCCGGTTGTTCATCGCCGACGCGGCGCAATGGCGCCAGGGCGTCACCAGCCAACTTGGCCGCCTCGTCGAGCAGGGCCACGGTCAGGTCCGGGCCCACCCCCAGTTCGGCAAAGTCAGGCAGTGAACCGAGTACGTTCTCGGCTTCCAGCACCTCATCAATGAGAAAGCGCATATCTTCAACGGGGGCGCGATAGGTATCCATGGTGACTCCTGGCTGTTCAGGCGAAGAAAAGTGGGCAGAGTATAGAGCAAACGGTGACGAATTCAGCGTCGCAAAAGCTTTGGTAATTTTAACGCCGCGGGTATAATTCCCCAAAGCAATGCCCGGTATTTTCAACATTCACAAAGTGAATGCGGAGTCGCAGTGAACGTCAATCGAATCGACCTCAACCTGCTGGTCTACCTGGACGCGCTGCTGCGCGAGCGCAATGTTACCCAGGCGGCCAACCAGCTCAATCTCAGCCAACCCGCGATGAGTAACGGCCTGCGCCGGCTGAGGGAGTTGTTTGACGACCCCCTGCTGGTGCGCACCAGCGATGGCATGACCCCAACCGAACGCGCGCTGGAACTGGAACCGGTAGTGCGGGAGGTGCTGACCACTATTGACCGTGCGGTACAGCCACGCGCCGAATTCGAACCCGACCAGGCACAGCGGGTCTTCCGCATCATGGCCAGCGACTACGCCGAGGCTACCCTGTTCCCGGCAGTACTGGCCAAACTGCGCAACCTGGCTCCCGGTATTACCCTCGATATCATGACGCCCTCTGACGTGAGCTTTCTCGATGTGGAGCGCGGCAAGGTGGATATGGTCATCAACCGTTTCGACTCCATGCCACAGTCCTTTCACCAGATTCACCTCTGGGACGACACCTTCTCCTGCATTCTCAACGTCGAACACCCCATGCTGGAGGACTTTACGCTGGAAAACTACCTCGATGCAGATCACGTCTGGGTCAGCAAGACCGGCATGGGTGTGGGTGTGGGAGTCAACCCGGATGATGTACAACGCCTCGGCTGGGTGGATGTGGCGCTGAATAAACTCGGCAAAAAACGCCAGATACGGGTTTTTACCCGGCATTACCAGGCGGCGATGACGCTCGCGGAGCAGAACGACCTGATCGTCACCCTGCCTACCCGGGCCGCCCTGCTCAAGCGCGACAACCCCCGGGTGGTGCTGCGCGACCCGCCGCTCGAGATTCCACCGCTGGAGCTGAAAATGGCCTGGAGCCCCCTTCTGCAGCACAATCCCGCCAACCGCTGGCTGCGCAAGCTGATCGCAGATACGGCAAGGGAACTGGATGGCCTGGAACCGACGCTTTAAGGATTCAGCGCCGGAATGGCGGCGATAAAAACTATAAATTAGCTAAATCTTACCCCCG
Organism: Pseudohalioglobus sediminis; assembly: GCF_008370495.1. Taxonomy (GTDB): domain Bacteria; phylum Pseudomonadota; class Gammaproteobacteria; order Pseudomonadales; family Halieaceae; genus Halioglobus. Next base: position 763,617 of record NZ_VTUX01000001.1, read on the forward strand.
ATCCTAGAATCGTCCCGATAATGGGCGTTACAGCTCTAGCTCGTGCCAAAATTAAGGAAGACACCATGACAGATCGCATCCAGCAGGGTGGCCTTCAGGTCGCCACCGTTCTCCACCAATTGCTCGAAACCGAGATCGCGCCGGGCACCGGCGTCCAGCCGGCAGAGTTCTGGTCTGCATTGGAGGAAATCGTCACCGAGATGGCGCCTGAGAACCGCGCGCTGTTGCAGGTCCGCGCAGACATGCAGGAGAAAGTCAGTGCCTGGCACCAGGCCAACCCCGGTGCAGATTACGATCGCGCCGCCTACAAGGCCTTCCTTGAGGAGATCGGCTACCTGTTGCCCGCAGGCGAAGACTTTGCCATCACGACAGAGAACGTGGATCCCGAGGTAGCAACGCTGGCCGGACCGCAATTGGTAGTGCCCGTCAAGAACGCGCGCTATGCACTGAATGCCGCCAATGCGCGCTGGGGCAGCCTCTATGACGCACTTTACGGCACCGACGTGATTTCCGAAGAAGACGGCGCCACTCGCGCCGGCGCCTACAACCCCGTGCGGGGTGACAAGGTAATCGCCTTTGCCCGCGACTTCCTCAACAAGCACTGTCCACTGGCCGTGGGAGATCACACCCAGGCGTCAGCTTACCGTGTTGCCGATGGCGCACTGCAGGTGGCGCTGGAAGACGGCCAGGCCAGCACGCTGGCAACGCCGGAGCAGTTTGTCGGCTATCGCGGCCAGGCCGACAACCCGGACAGCATCCTGCTGCGCCACAATGGCCTGCACATCGAAATACTGATCGACCCCTCCAGCCCTGTAGGCGCCACGGACAAGGCAGGCGTAGCTGACCTGGTGCTGGAAGCCGCCCTGACCACTATCCAGGACTGCGAGGACTCAGTCGCGGCAGTGGATGCCGAAGACAAGGTCGTCGTGTACCGCAACTGGCTGGGGCTGATGCGTGGTGACCTCGAGGACAGTTTCCTCAAAGGTGGCGAGCGCACGACACGCACGCTGCACGCGGACCGTGAATTCACCGCCGCCGATGGCTCGCGCCTCGTGCTCCCGGGCCGCAGCCTGATGTTCGTGCGCAACGTGGGTCACCTGATGACCAACGAGGCGATCCTCGATAGCGACGGCAATGAGATCCCCGAGGGCATCATGGATGGCATGTTCACCGCCCTGATCGCCAAACACGATCTCAACAAGGGCGCTGACGCAGCGCGCAATTCGCGAGAAGGCAGCGTCTACATTGTGAAGCCCAAGATGCACGGGCCGGATGAAGTCGCATTCACCTGCAAACTCTTCGACCGCATAGAGGACGCGCTGGGACTGGCGCGCCACACGCTCAAGGTCGGCATTATGGACGAAGAACGCCGTACCACGGTGAACCTGAAAGCCTGTATCCGCGAAGCCCGGGAGCGATTGGTTTTCATCAACACCGGCTTCCTCGACCGCACCGGCGACGAAATCGCCACCAGCATGGAAGCTGGCGCAATGACGCCCAAGGGCGCAATGAAGCAGGAACCATGGATCAACGCCTACGAGGACTGGAACGTCGATGTCGGCCTGTCCTGCGGCCTGCAGGGCAAGGCACAAATCGGCAAAGGCATGTGGGCCATGCCCGACCTGATGGCCGAGATGGTCGCCACCAAGATTGGACACCCAATGGCCGGCGCCAGCACTGCATGGGTACCCTCCCCGACCGCCGCCACGCTGCACGCGATGCACTATCACGACGTCAACGTTGCCGAGCGACAGGAACAGCTGAAGAGCCGGGAAACCGCGTCACTGGATGACATCCTGACTATTCCCCTCAAGGGTGCGGCAGGCCTTTCAGAAGAGGACATCCAGCGCGAACTCGACAACAACGCACAGGGAATCCTGGGTTACGTGGTGCGCTGGATCGACCACGGGGTCGGCTGCTCGAAAGTACCCGACATCAACCATGTCGGCCTGATGGAAGACCGCGCCACCCTGCGCATTTCCAGCCAGCACCTGGCCAACTGGCTGCACCACGGAGTGTGTTCCGAAGCGCAGGTTCGGGAAACACTGGAGCGCATGGCGGTAGTGGTTGATGCACAGAATGCGGGCGACCCGGACTATCGCAACATGGCACCCGACTTCAACGAAAGCGTCGCTTTCCAGGCGGCATGTGACCTGGTATTTCTCGGCCGGGAACAGCCCAGCGGTTACACCGAGCCCGTGCTGCATGCCCGCCGCCGTGAGGCCAAGGCGAGGTATGGTTGCCAGTAGGCAAACCCACTCGAAAAGGCCGGCAATTGCCGGCCTTTTTTATTCTTCTTCCGAATCCTTGTACTGCAGATTGGTCAGCTGCTCGGAGAGCAGGCCAATTAGGAAAATAATCATGCCGCTGAGGATTAACAGCGTACTCATGTTGGTAAAACGCAGGGTGCCGGATGAGATATTGGCAATCACGTAATTCGCCACGCCCAGCCCGGCCACCATCACCGCTACGGGAAAATACACTTTCAGTGGTGAGTACAGGGTGCCGATTTTGAAAATTATGAGGAAAAAACGCACGCCATCGCGCAGGACGTTGATATGGCTTTTGCCGAGGCGCTTGGACACGCTGATCGGCACAAATCCCACTGAATAGCCGGCGCGAAAAAAGGCCATGGTGGAGGTGGTTGGGTAACTGAATCCGTTGGGCAGCAGGTAGAGAAAATTCAGAAACTTGCTGCGCCTGACGATGCGGAAACCCGAGGTGAGATCATCGATCTTGCGATTGACCATCCAGCTGGCCAACCAGTTGTAGAGGCTGTTGGCACTCCAGCGCGCCAGGCTGGCCTGGTCATCGCGACTGCTGCGGGCACCGACGACCATGTCATAGCCCTCCTCGACCTTGTACAGCAGTTTTGCTATGTCGGCGGGGTCGTGCTGGCCGTCTCCGTCCATGAATACAATGTACTCACCGCTGGCGGCCCGGGCGCCGGACTTGATGGCAGCGCCATTGCCCTTGCTGTAGGGATGCTCCACCACCTGCACCCCGTGCTGCCTGCAGACCTCGGCAGTGCCATCGCTGGAGCCGTCATTGACCACCAGTATCTCGGCCTCCGGATAGGCCGCCGAGAGCTTGGGCAGGGTCAGGGCCAAGCCCTGTTCCTCATCCTTCGCGGGTATGACGATTGACAGCTTCAAATTCTAGTTCTCCAGGTACAAAGACAGTGTGGATTGCTGGTCGGTGCTCAGTTTCCCTGCTCGCTGCAGTTCTTGCAAGCGATCAATATAGCCCTGCGCCTCTTCTGACCTGCCCAGGGCGGTGGCGAAGTGCAGTTGCATCAGCATTGCCCGCACGCTGCCGGGAGCACGCTCCAGGTAACGCTGCGTATAGGCGTGCGCATATTCCCAGTGTCCGTGCGCGTTGGCCAGCATCGCCAGTGCAGCGAACATGTGGGTGGACGCCAGGCGGGTATCGAATCGCTGCAGGTATAGCCCGGCAAGATGCTCCATGAACCCGTCCCAGTCGAATCCGGGGCAGGCGTCCTGCTGCCGGAGTTTGATCACCGTGCTCATGGTAAACACCTGCCCCAGCGGTCTATCGGGGTTCTGGCTACCCAGCTCCGTGTACTCCGCCGGCGCTAGCGGCGCGCGGGCCATGCACGCCAGCGCGATATTGCGCAGCACGAAATCGCCGTGGTGCTCGTCATTCGCAGCCGCATATTTCTGCGCCGAATGGTACGCTGCCTCGGAATAGCGCAGGGCAGCGTCGGCAGCACCAGCCCGGGCCAGTAGCGTGGCGTAATCGCGGTTCGCCCGCGCTGACTCGGGGTGACCATTGACATGATGCATGGTCAACAGTGGCCCGCTTGACCAGATCGTTACCAAAGGACTGGTCTGCACAGTCAACACGACTATCGCTACACCGCACCACGCCAGCAGTGGCCTGGCTACCTGCGGCCACCTGCTGGCCAGCAGCGCAAAGCCGGACAGCGGCAACAACACCAGGCCAACGCTGGGCAGGTAGTTGCGGTGCTCGAAATAGAGCTCCAGTGGCCACACCGTCGACTCCATCGCATGCGCGGCCAGGAAGAACACCGGACCGAGCATGACACGACGCCACCAGGGCCAGCGCCAGAGTAGCGGCAGCAAAGCCAGCACCAGTGCCCAGCCCAGTACAGCATAGAGCGTCGCCCCGGGCTGCAGCAGCGACTGTGACACAGCAAAGTCATCGTGATAAATGCCCAGGTGGCGGGGATCGGGCAGGTAAAACTGGCTGACATAATCCCAAAGCACCCTGGACTGGGTGAACAGGCGCTCCGCCAGGTTGAACTCACGGAAATGGTGTCGCGCGTCCAGTGCCCCCCAATACACCAGGAGCAGTAACAGGGTCGCCACCAAGCCCGCCGTGATGGCCAGCCCTGCCCACTTGCGCAGTCCCTTGAGCACACTGCCGTTGTCATCACAGCATTGCAGCCAGATTACTTCCGTTAACAGTATCAGGGGGATGACCAGAATACCGTTTTCCTTGGAAAACACCGCCAGCGCGATCGCCGCGACAACCGGCAGCAAGCGCCAGTGCTGGGGCCGCCCGGCGCTAACGCTGCGCCGCCAGTAGAGATATCCAACAAGAGCCAACAGGGAAAACAGGGTGGCCAGCATCGCCATACGCTGCACCACATACAGCACGGTGCTGACGTGCATAGGCGCCAGCATCCACACCGCCGCGAACAGCACACCAGCAGCGCCCGCCAGGGGCGCGCGCACGGCCTGAAGCAACAGCGTGAACAGCCAGGCGACCACGGCTCCGGTAATCAAGTGCAGTGCGATGTTCACGGTTTTGGCAGTAGCGACGCTGCCGTCGCCGTAGAGCTTTTCGAGCACAAAACTGGCCATCGACACCGGCCGACCCAGTGGCCCGGAATTATTACCGAGAACGTAATCCAGCGCCTGCGCGGAGCTGCCGCCCAGGTTTTCCAACTTGCCGAGGCTGGAGCGGTCATCCAGTAGCAGCGGCCCGGCGGCGCCGGGTGCGTAGATCCAGTAAACAAGGCCCAGCACCGCGACCAGCAACAAGCCCTGCGCGAGCCCTGGCCATACCGCCTGGGCCCTCATTCCGAAGCCTCCCCGACGGGCTCGGCGAACACACCGCTGATCACACCGAGATGGCGCTGCTTGCGGTCGTACTGCAACCATTGCCTGATGCCCTCGTAGACGCCGGAGACATCACCCACTGCGGCCAGTTCGCCGAGATAGTAGGGATAAACTTCGAGATTACCCGGCCTGGCTCTATGCGCATCGCTGAGCAGGGTCTGGCGCTGTTGAACGGGGGCATCGACAGACCGCAGGTAGCGATAACGCAGCAAGGTCAGGCCGACATTACCCGGATAGCGGGACTGCAATAAATCGAGCAGCGAGCCTACCTGCTGCGGGCTGGCGTCACAGGCTTTTTCCTCAAAACAATCGAGCAAGACATCCAACGCCACCCGATCAGAGGCCTGCAACGCCCGTGTTGCTGCCACATCCTGCAGTTTGGAAAACCAGTCATTGTAGGCCTGCAATTCCCGAAAATGATAGCTGTCCAGGTAGTACAGCATCACCAGGGCGGCGAAGTCCCGGGGGTTTTTCTGGTACATCACTTCAAACTCGTGCCTTGCCGCAACCAGGTATTGCCCGGCGTCTTCTGCAGGCGGCTCACTGGCAGACAGCTTGCGGTAGCGTTTAAGGTAAGACTCCGCCAGGAAGTAACGTGAGCGTGAAGAGTCCGGGTGGTTGGCCACGTTGACGGCGCTCAAGCGCAAGGGCTCGCTCCAGACCTGCACACGCAGGAACAACAGCGTGGCAACCACCAAGACCACCACAATACTTACCAGCCCTGGCCGCACCAGCTGCTGCCTCGATAGCAGTGTGTGCAACAGGACAGCAAGCGCAATAAACACACCCACACTGGGCAGATAGCTTCTGTGCTCGTAGACCATCTCCAGCGGCCAGACACTTGACTCCATGGCGTGCCCGACGAGATAAAACAGCAGCGCGAAACCCAGCAGCGGAAAGTGATGGCGTGCCAGCCAAGCCAGCAGCGCAGCGCACAACCAGGCCAGAGCGGCGAGCCATGTCGTCCACGGGTCAGACCAGGACCGGGACAGGGCTATGTCGTCGTGCTGGAAGCCCATGGCGTTGATATCAGGAAACACCAGCCAGTAGAGGTATTGCCATAGCAGCCGCAACTGCGTCAGCAGGCGTTCCTGCAAAGTAAACTCGCGCCAGGCATAGCGGTTCTGTACGAATTCCGGCACCAGCCAGGTGGCGGCCACCAGCAACACAACGGGGACCAGCACACCAGCCCAGCCCAGCATGTGCACAACGCGACTGTGTCCGCCGGCCCAGCGGCCGCGATACAGGGTCACCTCCACAACCGGCAGCAGCCATAGCAGCAGTACGCCGTTCTCTTTTGAAAAGGCAGCCAGTAACAACAACAGGCCGAGCCACATCGAGGTGGCGACCAGCTCGCCAGTGCTCGCTCCGCGCTCCGCCCAACGCTCCCGTCGCAACACGAACAACACCAGTCCCGCGAGGGTGAACAGCGTCGCCAGCTGCGCCATACGCTGCACCGCGTAGAGAACCGTGGACACATGCAAGGGCGCGAGTAACCAGAGGGCCGCCGCCAACAGCGCAACCCTGTTGCAGCCCGCCCGGTCCAGATTATTGGTGGCGCGAGAGACAACCACCCCGGCAAACAGGTAAACCAGGCAGCCGCAGGCGAGGTGAATCAGCAGGTTGCCCAGTTTGACCTGGAACGCGTCCCAGCCTCCTGCCAGTACACTGTTGACAGCGAAGCTCCACATGGCAAGTGGGCGCTGCAGGGGGCCGGAATCGGAGCTGAATGTGGCCAGGCGCCACTGGTCGAAGACACCGGCATCAAATGTCAGGTACGCATTACCGGTAAGCGCGGGCCCATCATCAAACAGGAATGGCCCGGACAGGCCGGACCAGTAGAGCGCCGCTGTAATAGCCAGCAGACCAGGCAACAATAAGGCCTGCCTCAGATTGGGACGGCGGAGCATAAACGCGTTCTGTCAGTCAGGAAGGTTCTAATCTACCAAAAAAAAGCCCGGTCAAGGACCGGGCTTCGATGATAATGCCGTGACTTAGTTACGACAGTTTGAAGGCAGGTACTTGGACTCGATAGTGTTTACAGAACCTACAGTCACAGTGCCTTTACATACCCAGGACAGGGTGTTGCCAGCGCCAGTCACACCAGACAGTGAGAAGCCCTGCGGGTCAGTACCACCAGGAATCACACCGTCACGCACAACAGCAGTCAGCAGCGGCAGTCCAGCTGTTTCAGTTGATGAGTACAGCAGGGAAACCACGATGGGCTTGTCAGGGTTGGTCAGGATGCCAGCCTGGTTCGCATCTTCAGGCATAGCGTTGTTGGTGGCGTAGAACTCGGATACCGAAGTCTTGGCTTCCGCCAGCGCCGCAGCAGGCTCAGACATCTTGGAACGCACGATGTAGTCCTGGTAAGCGGGCAGTGCAATAGCCGCCAGAATACCGACGATCGCGATAACGATCATCAGTTCGATCAGGGTGAAACCCTTTTGAGCTGTTTTTTGAATGTTCATATTCCCTACTCCATTGAGAATGATTACTTGTTTTGGGGCTGCGCTACCTGATTAGTAGCACAGCCTGCCATGTGCCACTTGAGTAATGCAGATTGCGGGCCAACTTTCGCAAATAATTTTATTCTCTTTAATTATCAATTACTTATAGATATAAACAGGGAGACCTGGCGCCGCGCGCTCAACAGCCCAGGGGCAAGCAACGCGTCGCATACTGACAAATTTTGTCACTTTTGGACTGCGCGTCCTGAATCTGTTTTTCAGCGCAAGACGCATCGCAAACGTTTCTGGCTTTGAAGCCCCTGGTGCTGCATACATGCAGGCTAGATCAAGTGCTGTGAACGGAAAAACTCCACATTTCCCTATTCTCTACTGTGCAAACGCTATGCCCCCCTGCAGACAGTGTTTATACTTCTTGGACAACATGCTGATGCATATAGAGAAGCTACGAATCTGACACCGCACCGGGGCATCAACGGAGATGAATGATAAGGGAATAGGTCAACTGAGCGGTCTCGCTGGCCGCTTGGTGGCGGAGGGGTTGATCTCCGCCGAAGCGGCCGTGGAAGCCCAGCGCGAAGCGTCTATGGAACAGACGCCCCTGGTGACCTATCTGGTCAACCAGAAGAACGTCGACAGCCTCCGTCTCGCCACGGTGGCGTCGCAGGAATTCGGTGTTCCCCAGTTTGACGCGTCCTGTTTCGATCTCAGTAACATCCCCAACGGGTTGGTCGAGGTGGAGCTGGTGATCAAGCACCACGCCCTGCCCCTGTACCGCCGCGGCAACCGCCTCTTCATCGGGGTATCGGACCCCACCAACCTGGCCGCACTTGACGAGATAAAGTTCCATACCGGCGTCAATACGGACGCGGTACTGCTCGAAGAGCGCGCGCTGGCGGCGATGATATCCAGCTGGGTAGACAACCAGGATAACCTCAGCGATGGCCTGGGCGACCTGGACTCAGAGGACCTCGAAAGTATCGACGTGTCTACTGGCGAAGCCACGGACAGCGACGATGGCACTGACGCCATCGACGAAACGCCTATCGTGCGCTTCGTCAACAAGGTACTGATTGACGCTATCAAGCAGGGCGCCTCGGACATCCACTTCGAACCCTACGAGCACGACTACCGCGTGCGTTTTCGCACCGACGGTGTGCTGCGGGAAATGGTCAAGCCGCCACGCAACCTGTCCAGCCGCCTCGCCGCGCGCCTGAAGGTCATGTCCCAGATGGACATCTCCGAACGCCGTGTGCCGCAGGACGGTCGCATACAGATGAAGCTCTCGCGCAACCGCGCCATCGACTTTCGTGTCAACACTCTGCCAACACTGTTCGGCGAGAAAATCGTCCTGCGTATTCTCGACCCGACCAGTGCCCAACTGGGTATCGATGCCCTGGGTTACGAGGAAGACCAGAAAGAGATGTACATGAAGGCCCTGAACCAGCCCCAGGGCATGATCCTGGTCACGGGCCCGACCGGTTCCGGTAAAACGGTCTCCCTTTACACCGGCCTGAATATACTGAACACGCCCGAGCGCAATATTTCCACCGCGGAGGACCCGGTAGAAATCAACCTCGCCGGTATCAACCAGGTACACGTGAACCCCAAGGTCGGCCTCAACTTTGCCGAGGCCCTGCGCTCATTCCTGCGCCAGGACCCGGACGTGATCATGGTGGGTGAGATTCGTGACCTGGAGACTGCCGAAATCGCCATCAAGGCGGCACAGACCGGTCACCTGGTCTTGTCCACCCTGCACACCAACAGCGCCGCGGAAACCATCACCCGCATGCTCAACATGGGCGTACCTGCCTTCAACCTGGCGACCTCGGTGGACCTGATCATTGCCCAGCGACTGGCAAGAAGGCTGTGCAAGGAATGCGCGGTACCCGCTGAAATACCTCACGAAACCCTGATACAGGAAGGGTTTAGCGATGAGCAGCTGGAAGGGGCCAAGTTGATGAAAGCGGTGGGCTGCAGCCTGTGCAATGAAGGCTATAAAGGACGTGTGGGTGTCTACGAGGTGGTCAGGATCACTCCGAAGATCGCCTCGCTGATCATGGAAGAAGGCAACTCTATCCAGATTCAGGAAGCGGCCAACGCAGAGGGTTTCAGTACGCTGCGCAAATCGGCGCTGCGCAAGGTGACCCAGGGCGTCACCACACTGGAAGAAGCCAACAGAATAACAGTAGATTGATAACAACCCATAAGGGACGGAAACAGGGGCGGTAGAGACTATGGCAACAGCAACCGGTAACGACGTATTTACCTGGAGCGGTAAGGACAAGAACGGCCGCGCCACCAAGGGCGAGATCTCCGCTGCGAGCAGCGCCATGGCCAAGGCGCAGTTGCGCCGACAGGGGATATCCCCCCGCACCGTCAAGAAGAAGGCCAAGCCCTTATTCGGTTCCGGCCAGGGCAAGGCGATCAAGCCGGCAGATATCGCGGTATTCACCCGCCAGATGGCAACCATGATGAAGGCTGGCGTACCTCTGGTACAGAGCTTCGAAATTGTTGCCGACGGGCAGGACAAACCGCGCATGAGGCAACTGGTCAACGACATCAAGAACGATGTCGCAGCGGGCACCGGCCTGGCGCCGTCGCTGGCCAAGCATCCGCGACACTTCGACGAACTGTTTTGCAGCCTGATCGCCTCCGGCGAGGAGTCGGGTACCCTGGAAGTGATGCTCGATCGCGTGGCCACGTACAAGGAGAAGACCGAGGCCCTGAAAGCCAAGATCAAGAAGGCCATGACCTATCCGCTGGCGGTAATTGCGGTTGGCGTCATCGTGACCCTGATCCTGATGATCAAGGTAATCCCCGTTTTCGCCGAGACTTTCCAGAGCTTCGGCTCCGACCTGCCTGCATTCACGCAGATGGTCCTGAACATGTCGGAGTTCGTACAGTCGTACTGGTTTGTCTGTATTGTCGGCATCATTGCCATCATCTTTGCCTTCAGGGAGGCCAAGTTCCGCTCGGTACGTTTCTCGGAGTGGCTGGACAAGGCGTTTCTGAAAACCCCCATCGTTGGCGGCATCGTGCACGACGCGGTCATCGCCCGTTTCTCACGCACCCTGTCCACCACCTTTGCGGCGGGGGTGCCGCTGGTTGATGCACTGGAATCCACCGCGGGCGCTGCCGGCAACTCGGTTTATGCCAAGGCGATCCGGCAGATCAAGGACGACGTAACGACGGGCTCCACGCTCTACAATTCCATAAAGACCACGGGGCTGTTCCCGAACATGCTGCTGCAGATGGTCTCCATCGGTGAGGAGTCGGGCGCACTCGACGACATGCTGGGTAAAGTGGCGGATCACTACGAATCAGCGGTGGACGATGCCGTGGACAACCTGAGCTCGCTGCTGGAACCCTTGATCATGTCCATTCTGGGCGTCATGGTAGGCGGGCTGATGATTGCCATGTACCTGCCGATATTCATGCTTGGATCGGTGATCTAGGCCGGCAACGGCCCATCGGGTCCCCGAAGGCGGAAGGCTGTACATGTCTGAAGTGTTTAACCAGCATGGCTGGCTGCTGGCCATCGCCCTGTTGTCATTCGGCCTGATTGTAGGCAGTTTTCTCAACGTGGTGATCCATCGCCTGCCCATCATGATGCAGTCGCGCTGGCGCAGCGATTGCTGTGAATTGCTGGAACTGGAAACACAGCCAGAAGGCGATCGGCTGACACTGTCCACGCCCAACTCCCATTGCCCTCACTGCAAGGCGGCGATTCGCCCCTGGCAAAACATTCCGGTGGTGAGTTACCTGCTGCTGGGTGGCAAGTGCGCCAATTGCAAAGCGAAGATTTCGCCGCGCTACCCGCTGGTGGAACTGGCTACAGGCCTGCTTACCCTGGCTCTGATGTGGCAATTTCCTTTCTCCCTGGCCCTGCTCGGCGCGATGCTATTCACCTGGGCGCTGATTGCCCTGACCATGATCGACGTGGACCATCAGTTACTGCCGGATGACATCACCCTGCCCCTGCTCTGGCTGGGGCTGGCCCTCAACCTCAATGCCACCTACGTCAGCCTCTCTGAGGCAGTACTGGGTGCCATGTGCGGGTATCTGTTCCTGTGGGGCATTTACTGGCTGTTCAAACTGCTGACCGGCAAAGAAGGCATGGGCTATGGCGATTTCAAGCTGCTGGCAGCACTGGGCGCCTGGCTGGGCTGGCAGGCTTTGCCGCTGATCATCCTGCTCTCATCGCTGGTTGGTGCCGTTATCGGCGGCCTGCTGATGCTGCTGCAGCGCAGGGGGCGAGACGTGCCCATACCATTCGGCCCCTACCTGGCGGCAGCCGGCTGGATTGCCATGATGTGGGGCGATACCATCACCCGTTTCTACCTCAACGCTGTGGGCCTGCCCTGATGAGCCTGGTAATCGGTGTGACCGGTGGCATAGGCAGCGGCAAGTCTGCAGTCACCGGCCGCTTTCAACAACACGGCATCGAAGTCGTGGATGCAGACGTCGCCGCCAGGGTTGTCGTTGAACCCGGCGGCCCGGCGCTGGATGCGATCGCCGCGCATTTCGGGCAGGAGATACTGCTCGCCAACGGCCAGCTCGATCGCGCTGCACTCAGGCAGAAGGTCTTTGCTGACGCTGATGAACGTCGCTGGCTGGAGCAGCTCACACATCCGCTCATCGGCCAGGAGATACGTCGCCAGCTGGAAGCCGCAACGTCACCGTATGTGATTCTCGCCTCACCACTGTTGCTGGAAACCAGCCAGGTCGAACTGGCAGACGTGGTCGTGGTCGTGGACGTGCCGGAAGCGATACAGCTTGAGCGCACCATGGCCCGGGACGACAATGAAGAGGCGCAGGTACGGCGCATCATGGCTGCACAGATGCCAAGGGACCAGCGCCTGGCCAGCGCAGATATCGTCATCGACAATACCGGGCCACTGTCCGCACTGGATGACACCGTTAGCGAGTTACACCGGGAGTTCCTGGCGCGCGCGGAGATGGTATCGCCCCAGGGCGACTAGCGCTGACCGGGCGCTTGCTGCTGCGCTTACTCGTTGGCCTGGACGGCGCCCCGGGCCGACTGCCCGTGCAACAAGACTGCAACCGCATCGACAATGGGGTCGTTGGCCTCGGGAAAATCGTATTCGCCAAGCGCCTCTGCCGCCACCCAGGCCATGGGCTGCCCCTCCAGGGCAGAAGGTTCACCCGCAAATTCCCAGACCATGTGCACGTCGAGCAAAACGTGTTTGTCGCCGTAGTCGTGACTGATTTCCAGCAGCGGTGACACGCGCAGCGGTGTGATGCCGAGTTCCTCCTGCAGCTCACGCGCCAGCGCTGTGGCAAGTGTTTCTCCCGCTTCCACCTTGCCGCCGGGAAATTCCCAGAGCCCGCCCTGGTGCACGTGCTCGGGCCGGCGTGTCAGCAATACCCGGTGTCCGGCATCGACAATGACGCCCACCGCAACATGTACGGTCAAGTACGGTACTCCGCATTGATGCGCACATAATCGTAGGAAAAATCGGTGGTCCAGACAGATGCGCTGGCGTCACCACGGTGTAACGCCACCCGGATCACAATCTCTTCGGGGCTCATCGCCGCCACGCCCTGCTCCTCGGTATAGGTGGCGGCACGGCAACCCTGCTCGGCAATCAGCACATCATTGAGGAACACAGACACCTGGTTCACGTCCAGCTCATCCAGGCCAGCACGGCCAATAGCCGCGAGCAAACGCCCCCAGTTGGGATCGGATGCAAACAGTGCGGTCTTCACCAGCGGCGAATGCGCGATGGTAAAGCCAACGTCCAGACACTCCTGCTCTGTCCTGCCGCCGTCCACGGCTATGGTGACGAACTTGCTTGCGCCTTCACCATCGCGAACCAAGCCCTGTGCCAGGGTCACACACACCTCCTGCACCGCGTCCGCCAGTGCCGCATACAAGGCTGACTGCGGGTTGCTGAGAGGCTCGTTGTTCGCAGCGCCGGTAGCAATCAGGACACAGGCATCATTGGTGGACGTATCGCCATCCACGGTGATGCGATTGAACGACATATCTGCGGCATCGCTCAATATGCGCTGCAGAACGGCTGTCTCTACCGCAGCATCTGTTGCCAGGTAGGCCAGCATGGTCGCCATATTGGGCCGGATCATACCCGCGCCCTTGGCGATGCCGGTTACCACGTAACGGCGACCCGCATCCTCAAAGGAGACGGAGACACCCTTGGGACGGGTATCGGTGGTGAGAATTCCCTCTGCTGCTGCAGCCCAGCCAGAGGAGTCCAGGGCCGCTGCGGCCGCGGGTATGGCCTCGGCAATCACGGCGACGGGAAGCGGCTCACCGATGACACCCGTGGAGAATGGCAGCACCGCCTCGGCAGCGACACCCGTGGCTGACGCCACCGCATCGCAACAGGACCGCGCATCACGCAAGCCCTGCTCACCGGTACCGGCATTGGCATTCCCGGTATTGATCAACAAATAACGCGGAGCATGTTCACAAGCGGCAAGGTGCTCCCTGGCTACCGTGACCGGAGCCGCGCAGAATGCGTTGCGCGTGAACACGCCTGCGCAGTTACTGCCCGGCGCCAGCTCCATCAGCACCAGATCCTTGCGCCCCGGTTTCTTGATGCCGGCACAGGCGGTGCCCAGGCGCACGCCGGGCACCGGTTGCAGCGGCGGCAATTTCCCTGCCCCAACAGCCATCTACCAGTCTCCGCTCAGAGTTTGCCGTGACACTGCTTGTACTTCTTGCCGCTGCCGCAGGGGCAGGGGTCGTTGCGGCCCACCTTGGGTTGATCCCTGACGAAAGGCGTGGGTATCGCGGGCTGTTCCGCTTCCTGCCCTGCTTCCGCCTGTGGTGCCATAGCCGAAGCCTGGGCATGTTCGAATGCCAGTTTTTCCCGCTCGGCTGCTTCACGCCGCTGCTGCTCTATCAACTCGGCCTCATCCTGGCGCTGAATCTGCACGTGGCTCAGGAACTTGACCACTTCCGATTTGAGGTTACTCAGCAATTGCTGGAACAGCTCAAAGGACTCCCGCTTGTACTCCTGCTTGGGGTTCTTCTGGGCGTAGGCGCGCAGGTGGATACCCTGGCGCAAATGGTCCATGGTTGCCAGGTGCTCCTTCCACAGCGTATCCAGCACCTGCAGCATGATCTGCTTTTCAATCTTGCGCATATCAGGGCCAACCGCCTCGCACTTGGCTTCGTAGGCTGACTGCACCGCCTCGGCAATACGCTCACGCAGCGCTTCCTCGTGCAGTTTGTCATCCTCATCCAGCCATTGCTGGAGGGGCAGCGAGACGGCAAACTCCGCCTCCAGTGCCCGCTCGAGCCCGGGCACGTCCCACTGCTCCTCGACACTCATCGGCGGGATATAGCTGTCGATGGCCTCATTGACCACGTCAAGACGAATCGCATTGATGGTCTCGGATATATCCGACTCGGTCAGCAGGTCCATACGCTGCTGGTAGATGATCTGGCGCTGGTCATTGGCGACATCATCGTACTCCAGCAGCTGTTTGCGGATATCGAAGTTGCGCCCTTCCACCTTGCGCTGGGCTTTCTCGATCGCGTTGGTGACCATGCGATGCTCTATGGCCTCGCCTTTCTCCATACCCAGCGCCTGCATGAAGTTTTTCACCCTGTCGGAGGCAAAAATCCGCATCAGGCTGTCCTCAAGAGACAGGTAGAACCGCGATACCCCCGGGTCACCCTGGCGCCCTGCGCGACCCCGCAGCTGGTTGTCGATACGCCTGGACTCATGCCGTTCGGTGCCCAGGATATGCAAACCACCGGCTTCGATTACCTGCTGGTGGCGCTGCTCCCAGGCGGCCTTGAGCTCAGCTTTGCGTTCAGCGCTGATCTCACCGGCAGCGGCTATCTCCGCTTCCAGGTTGCCACCGAGCACAATGTCGGTTCCGCGGCCCGCCATATTGGTGGCGATGGTCACCACGCCGGGGCGACCCGCCTGGGCAATAATTTCTGCCTCCTGCTCATGGTACTTGGCATTCAGCACCTTGTGCTGGATCTTCGCCTTGCGAAAGCGTGCCGACAGTTCTTCCGAGGTTTCCACTGACGCCGTACCCACCAGCACAGGGGCATTGTTTTCCATGCAGTCTTTCACATCCGCGACAATGGCATCGAACTTCTCTTCCCGGGTCAGGTAGACGAGGTCATTGAGGTCCTTGCGTTTCTGCGGCACGTTGGTGGGAACCACCAGTACCTCGAGTCCGTAAATCTGGCGGAACTCGAACGCTTCCGTGTCAGCGGTGCCGGTCATACCGGCCAGCTTGTCGTACAGGCGGAAGTAGTTCTGGAAGGTGGTGGAGGCCAGCGTCTGGCTTTCACTCTGGATGGCCACCCCTTCCTTTGCCTCGATAGCCTGGTGCAGGCCCTCTGACAGGCGGCGCCCGGGCATGGTGCGCCCGGTGTGCTCGTCAATGAGCACGACCTGGCCGTCCTGGACAATGTACTCCACGTCCTTGTTGAACATCACGTGGGCACGCAGGCCCGAGTAAACATGATGCAACAGGTTGAGATTGGTGGCCGCGTACAGGCTATCGCCCTCCTCCAGCAGGTTTTCCCGGATCAGGGTTTCTTCGATAAACTCGTGGCCTTCCTCGGTAAGTTCAACCTGGCGCTGTTTTTCATCTACCGTAAAGTGGCCTGGCTGGCCCTCAAGGTCCGGTTTCAATAACGGGATCAGCCGGTTGATGGTCTTGTACAGTTCGGAACTGTCCTCGGCCGCACCGGAAATGATCAGCGGCGTGCGCGCCTCGTCGATAAGGATGGAATCCACCTCGTCGACGATGGCAAACGACAGCTTGCCCTGCATGCGATCCTCGAGGGTAAACGCCATGTTGTCGCGCAGGTAATCAAAGCCGAATTCGTTGTTGGTGCCATAGATCACATCTGAGCTGTAGGCCTCTCGCTTCTGGTCCTGCATCTGCCCGGAATGAATCACCCCCACCGACATACCGAGAAACTCATACAGCGGACCCATCCAGGCAGCGTCGCGACTGGCCAGGTAATCGTTCACCGTAATCAGGTGCACCCCGTTGCCGGTCAGGGCATTGAGGTAGGCAGGCAGCGTGGCCACCAGCGTCTTACCTTCACCGGTACGCATCTCCGGGATCTTGCCCTCGTGCAGTGCCATGCCGCCTATCAACTGCACATCAAAGTGGCGCATGCCCAGGACTCGCTCGCCAGCTTCACGCACCACTGCAAAGGCCTCGGGCAGAATATCGTCAAGGCTTTGTCCATCCGCCAGGCGCTGCCTGAACTCACCTGTTTTGGCAGCCAACTGCTCATCGGACAGCGCTGCGGTCTCCTCCGCCAGGGCATTGATCTTCTTGACTACTTTGCCCATGCGCTTCAGTTCCCGGTCGTTGCGGGAACCAAACATCATTCTCAGGAA
Source organism: Pseudohalioglobus sediminis (assembly GCF_008370495.1). Lineage (GTDB taxonomy): Bacteria > Pseudomonadota > Gammaproteobacteria > Pseudomonadales > Halieaceae > Halioglobus. Next base: position 780,570 of record NZ_VTUX01000001.1, read on the forward strand.
TTTGCTTATCATCAGTTTTCAACTTGTGCTGGATACGTAAAGGCCCGCCGAACCGTGGGCAGGGCGGGAGGCATTCTACAGGAGTGGGAGCGGGACTTCAGCGGCGCGTGCGGCGCACGTAACTCAGGGGATCGACAGAACGCCCATGTTTGTACACTTCATAGTGCACGTGGGCGCCGGTAGAGCGGCCGGTTGAGCCCATCAGGGCAATGGGCTGGCCCTTGCGCACCACGTCGCCCGCTTTGACCAGGGCTTCCTTGTTGTGCGAGTAACGGGTAACAAAGCCGTCCCCGTGTGAGATTTCAACGGTCTCGCCATAGCCGGATTTGCTGCCTGTCCAGGTCACTACACCGGAGGCGACCGCAATAACCCGGGAGCCTTCCTTGCCGGCGAAATCGATGCCGTGGTGGAATGCCGGCTTGCCGGTAAAGGGATCAGTTCGCTTGCCATAGTGGGAGGATATCCAGCCCTTCTCCACCGGGTGCCCGGAGAGCCAGCTTTGCTCCTCCAGCTTGCGATTGGTCAGCAGCGTTTCGAGGATATCCAGCTGCTGTTCGCGATCGTTCAATTGCTCCTGGAACAGCGCCAACTCAGCGGCCAGGCCGCCGGTGTCGTATTCCACATTAAACTCGCCAGCCAGGGGGCCACCCATCGCCGGGGGCTGGCTGAAATCGAACTCACCCTCTTCGAGATCCGCCATGGCGGTCAGGTGCTGGCCCAGCGCATCGAGCCGGGTCATTCTTGCCTGCAACTGCGCCAGGCTGGCCGTCATCGCCTGCAATTTGCGTTCTGCGCGCTGCTGCAGTTCAGAAAACTCGTCTTCCTGTTGCTCCAGTTCTTCCTGCAATCCATCCAGTGCCAGGCCGCGCATGGAATTGGCTTCGTTTTCCTGGCCCAGCAGGTAGCCGCCGGCAACCAGGCCGAGGGGTAGGCCGAGGCAGCACAGCGAAAGCAGGGCGAGAGACAAGCGCCCCAGTTCAATGGAGCGGGAGCCCCCATGCTTGCCGTTAATGAGAATAACTTTCATTCACGCGGACACGAGGCAAAATGGTCGCAAACTATGCCACAAAGACCGGCGGAATGCCACGCGCAGGGCGTGACACAGTACCCAGTTTCGGTCAATAGCTTCGGCGGATGGGGATGGCGGGGATAGCGGGCCACGGGCCCTGCACCCGTTACTCGTTAAAACCCAAATATTCCGGCTTTACCGAAGGCGTAGGGTGTAGCTCAGCCATGCTGCGGGAGGCACCGGTGGACTCAATCACGCGCACATGCTCGCGCTGCAGACCCCGGGGTTCGCTAACGCCACAGGAGTGGGCAATGATACCCACGCTGTAGTCCAGCTGGCGTGAGTAGGCGGCGACACGCAGGCTTTTCTCCGCCGGCACCAGCCCTCGCTGCAGATCCCGGTCATGGGTGGTGATGCCCGTGGGGCAGGTATTGCGATTGCACTGCAAGGCCTGCACACAGCCGAGCGCAAACATAAACCCTCGCGCCGACACGCAGAAATCTGCTCCGACGGCCAGCGCCCAGGCGACTTTGGCCGGGCCAATCAATTTCCCGGAGGCAATCACCCTGATCCTTTCGCGCAGGCCATACTCCTGCAACAGGTCCACCACCATCGGCAGGCTCTCCTGCAGTGGCATGCCCATGTAGTCGATCAGCGGCTGTGGTGCTGCACCGGTGCCGCCATCGGCGCTATCTATGGTAATGAAGTCCGGTGCCGAGGCGGGGCCACGCGCATGGATGGCGCGGAACAGGTCGTGGAAGAATCCGACCTGCCCCACCACTATCTTGAAGCCCACGGGTTTGCCGGTAACCCGACGCACACGCTCGACCATATCCAGCAGGTCATCGGCGCAGTGAATATCCGGGTGGCCATTCGGGCTGATCGAATCCACCCCCTCGTCGATACCGCGGATTTCTGCCACTTCCGCGGTCACCTTGCGTCCGGGCAGAATACCGCCTTTACCGGGCTTGGCACCCTGGCTCATCTTGATTTCAAACATCCGCACCTGTTCGTGCGCCGCGATCGCCTCGAGCCGGGCATCGCTGAGCAAGCCCTGGGCATCGCGCACCCCGTACTTGGCGGTACCGATCTGGAAAACCAGGTCAGCACCGGATTCAAGGTGGTAGGGCGACAAACCGCCCTCGCCGGTATTCATCCAGATCCCGGCGGCTTTTGCCCCGGCAGAGAGGGCCCTGACCGCCGGCTCAGAAATAGCGCCGAAACTCATTGCGGAAACATGCAGGATGGAGGCAGTGGTGTAGGGAAAACGGCAGTAGCCCTCGCCGAGAGTGACCGGTCGGGGGCTCACCGCATCTTCGTCCAGCGTCGGAAATGCACTGTTCAGGAAATAGACGTCTCCATCTATGGTGAGCGGGCGTGTGGAGCCAAAGGCAACGGTGGTATCGGCGTCTTTTGCCGCCCGGTAAACCCAGGTCCGCTCAGCCCTGTTGAAAGGCAGTTCCTCGCGGTCCATGGCAAAGAAATACTGGCGAAAGAACTCGCCGAGGTGTTCGAACAGGTAACGAAACCGCCCGAAGACCGGATAGTTGCGCCGTATCGTATGGCGAGTCTGGGTCTTGTCCACCAGATACATGATCAGCACGGCCACAATGCCCAGGCCGAACAGGCAGGCTATGGTGATGGCGCCCCATTGGATAATGGACTGGGCCAGTTCCTGCATAGCTAATGCACGCCGTCAGGAGGGAGTCGGTCGATGCGCTCTGGCTAGGCGGCGGCCACCGGACTCAGGGAATAGGAAATGGGTGCAGTAGCCTCGTCTTCAAAGGTCACCACCTCCCAGGCATCCGGCTGCGCAATCAGGGCGCGCAGGGTCGCGTTGTTCAGGGCATGTCCGGATTTGTAGGCGCGGAATTCACCGATCAGGCTGTTGCCCAACAGGTAGAGATCGCCAATCGCGTCCAGCACCTTGTGACGCACGAACTCGTCGTCGTAGCGCAGGCCATCCTGGTTGAGGATGCGGTATTCATCCACCACGATGGCGTTGTCCACGCTGCCGCCTCGGGCCAGGCCCTTGGAGCGCAGGTACTCGATTTCGTGCATGAAGCCAAAGGTGCGGGCGCGACTGATCTCCTTGACGAACGACGTGGTCGAAAAGTCCACATCGGCATGGGCAGTGCGATCGCGAAAAACGGGGTGGTCAAAATCAATGGTGAAGGCGACCTTGAAGCCATCAAAGGGGAGGAAGCTGGCTACCTTGTCGCCATCCTCGACCGTGACCTTGCGTTTGACGCGAATAAATTTCTTGGCCGCATTCTGCTCCTCTATGCCAGCTGACTGGATGAGAAACACGAATGGGGCCGCACTGCCGTCCATGATCGGCACTTCAGGGGAGCTGACATCGACATAGGCATTGTCAATGCCCAGGCCTGCCATTGCCGCCATGAGGTGCTCTACCGTCGAGACCTTGGCGCCGTTTGCCACCAGGCCGGTTGAAAGTGTGGTGTCGGCAACGTTGTCTGCCCGACCGGGGATTTCCACCACCGGGTCGAGATCAACCCTGCGAAAGACGATGCCGGTATTGACCGGCGCCGGGGCCAGGGTCAGGTAGACCTTCTCGCCCGTATGCAAGCCGACGCCAGTCGCCTTGATCGCGTTTCTCAGTGTGCGTTGTCGAATCATAATCACTCCAACCGTAGCCTGTCGTGTCTTGCGGCTGCGGGGCCCGACGGGTTTACTGCCCGTCGCTGCCTGCTAGTCCGCCTGACGACGCAGAAATGCGGGAATATCGAAATATTCCTCGTCTGCGTCGGCTGCGACAGCGGTTGCCTGGGTTGCTGCTGCGCGTTGCCTGCGCTGCACCGCCGGGCGGTCCAGGTCACGGTAATCCGGCGCCTCGTCGCTATCGGTCTGTGCTACAGCCGGTTTGGGAGCGGTATCTACTACCTGCAGAGGTGCTTTCGCAGCCTCGGCACCCAGCCCGGTGGCAACTACAGTAACCTTGAGCTCGTCGGTCATATCCGGATCAATAACCGTACCTACCACAACTGTCGCTTCTTCGGATGCAAATTCCTCGATCGTGTCGCCAACTTCGGCGAATTCACCGAGAGCGAGATCAAGGCCGGCGGTGATATTCACCAGGATTCCGCGGGCACCCTGTAAATCAATGTCGTCCAGGAGGGGGCTGTTGATAGCGCGCTCGGCAGCCTCACGGGCACGATCTTCACCCTTGGAACTGCCGGTTCCCATCATCGCCATACCCATCTCTGACATCACGGTCCGCACGTCGGCGAAATCCACGTTGATCATGCCGGGACGGATAATCAGATCGGCGATCCCCTGAACTGCGCCCAACAATACATCATTTGCCTCCTTAAAGGCATCGAGCAGACTGGTATTTTTACCTAGCACTTCGAGCAATTTTTCGTTCGGAATCGTGATCAGCGAGTCCACATGTTGCTGCAATTCGGCCACGCCTTCCTGGGCGATTTTCAGCCGTTTCTTGCCCTCAAACGGGAACGGCCGCGTGACCACGGCAACCGTGAGAATGCCCAGCTCGCGCGCCACTTCAGCGACCACCGGAGCGCCACCGGTACCGGTACCGCCACCCATACCCGCGGTGATGAACACCATGTCCGCCCCACGCAGGGATTCAGCTATGCGTTCGCGATCCTCCATGGCGGCGGCACGGCCGATCTCCGGGTTGGCGCCGGCGCCGAGCCCCTTGGTAATGTCGCCGCCCAACTGCAGCACCGTCTTGGACTCGATGTCCGAAAGTGCCTGGGCGTCGGTATTGGCGCAAATGAAATCCACGCCCTCCACAGAGTTTTCGATCATATGCTTGACCGCGTTGCCGCCGCCTCCGCCTATGCCGATCACCTTGATCACCGCGTTGGATGGTACGTTATCGATTAGTTCAAACATGGTTGTATCTCCCCTTTGTATAAAAAAGCCGCACACGCGTGCGACGGTTTAGCACTTAAAAGTTGCTGGAAATCCAGGCACGGGCCCGGGTTAACCAATTCTCTGTGGAGCCGGAAGGCCGCGAGGCCACCTGGCCCGCTTCTTCCATATGGTCCACGCCGTACTGCAACAGGCCCACGCTGGTGGCGTAGATCGGGTTGCGCACAATATCGTTGAGTCCCTGTACTGTTTGCGGGTAGCCCACTCGCACCGGCATGTGGAATATTTCCTCTGCCAGCTCCACCACCCCCTCCATCTTCGAGGTACCGCCGGTGAGCACGATGCCTGCGGGCACCATGTCCTCGTAACCGGAGCGACGCAGCTCGGCCTGCACCAGGGTGAACAGCTCGTCATAGCGCGGCTCGACAACCTCGGCCAGGGATTGGCGTGACAGGTCCCGCGGCGGGCGATCACCGACGCTGGGCACCTTGATAGTCTCGTCTGCCCCCGCCAGTTGGGTGAGCGCGCAGGCGTACTTGATCTTGATTTCTTCCGCGTGCTGCGTCGGCGTGCGCAGCGCCATGGCGATGTCATTGGTGACCTGGTCTCCGGCAATAGGAATGACCCCGGTATGGCGAATGGAGCCTTCGGTGAAGATTGCGATGTCCGTGGTGCCACCACCGATATCGACGAGGCAGACACCCAGTTCGCGCTCGTCTTCAGTGAGAATGGAATAACTGGAGGCCAATTGCTCGAGGATGATCTCCTCTACTTCCAGACCACAGCGGCGGATACATTTTTCAATATTCTGGGACGCATTCACCGCGCAGGTCACCAGGTGCACCTTGGCCTCCAGGCGCACGCCGGACATTCCCAGTGGCTCCTTGATCCCCTCCTGGTTATCAATCACGTACTCCTGGGGCAGGATGTGCAGCACCTTCTGGTCCGCGGGTATCGCTACAGCCTGTGCGGCATCGATTACCCGCTCCAGGTCGTGGTGGAATACTTCTTTGTCCTTGATGGCGACAATGCCGTGGGAATTGAGACTGCGGATGTGACTACCCGCGATACCCACGTAGACGGAATGTATCTGGCAGCCCGCCATCAATTCCGCCTCCTCCACTGCGCGCTGTATCGATTGCACCGTGGACTCGATATTCACTACCACGCCCTTCTTCATCCCTTTGGACGGATGTGAGCCGATACCGACTATTTCAATCTCGCCGTCCAGACCTACCTCACCAACGATCGCCACCACCTTGGAGGTACCGATATCCAATCCGACGATCATTCGTTTGTCCTGCGCGCTGCCCATGGCAGTGTCTCCCTTACGCCTGCTTCTTTTCGCTGCTTACTGCTGTTTGTTCGACAGGCTCTACAAAGCCCACCGCCACCCCACGCTCATAGCGCAGGTCTATGCTCATCACCCTGTCCATGTCCGCCGCCAGTTCAGCGCGGTAAACGATCTTGAAGCGCTGCATGCGCTCAAGGAAATCGGCGCCACCGATAACCAGTCTCTGCCCACCCGCCAGCGTCGCCTCCATCTGCCCGCGGTCGTCAATGACCAGCTGTGACAGGCTGAGACCGAGCGGGCTCAACAGGTCGACCAGACGCTGGTAGGCCAGCATCAGCGACTGCGCCGAACCCTCAGGCCCACTCAGCCTGGGCAGTGTTTGCCAGGCTTCCTTCTGGCGCGGTCGAAACACCTCGCCCTCGTGATTGAGAAAAGCGCCCTCGCCCCAGCGAGCGATTGGCAGCTGCTCCACCACGTCAATTTCCAGCGCGTTGGGCCAGACCCGGCGCACGCTCGCCTCGTGAATCCAGGGCAGCGCTTCCAGCTGGCTGCGGACCTGCGCCAGGTCAGCCCAGAGGAAACCACCACTGAGCGCCGGGTAAACCATGTCCTGTATCACCTCCGTCTGGGTGTGCTCCAGTTCACCCTTCACGGTGATGCGCTCGACCGGAATCGCCTGCAGGGTGATGTATGCCTGGGTGGCGGCGATCAGCACCACACCCGCGCCGACCAGGATCAGAATGCGATTCAGCCACTGGAAGTTCCTCGGCTGCTTCTGCCGGGTGACTTCCACTTTACGGGTGGCACCCTTGGCCTGCTGGCTCCGCGGTTTGCGCCGCGCCTCGACAGCCTGCTTCTGCTTCGGAGCCCGTTTTGCTGGCGCCGTTTTCTGGCCCGCGGAAGCACGGACCCTGCGCTTACGGTGCCCCTTCTCTTCGTCACGCGCACCCGGCCAGCGAAATTTGATTGCGACACCCATCAGCGCTGCGCCTCCATGCCCAGCTGCATTATTTGTCTCACCAGGTCGGTGATCTCCATGCCGGCAGCACGCGCCGCCATCGGCACCAGGCTGTGCGATGTCATACCGGGGATGGTATTGACCTCCAGCACGTAGAAGCGGCCATCGCTGTCACGCATCGCGTCCACGCGCCCCCAACCTGTGCAACCCAGTGAAGTAAATGCAGCCAGCGCCAGCGCCGCGAGTTCCTCCTCGAGGGCCTCGTCAAGCCCGCTGGGGCAGTGATAGCTGGTGTCGTCAGAAAGGTACTTGGCCTCGTAGTCGTAGAATTCGTTTTCAGTCTGCAGGCGAATGGACGGCAGGGCGCGATCGCCCAGTATCGCCACGGTGTACTCCGGGCCATCGATAAACTGCTCGGCCAGCACGCCACCGCTGTAGGCGGCAGCCGTCCGGTAGGCCTGCTCCAGTTCCGCTGCTGTCGCGGCCGGCGCCATGCCGATGGAAGAGCCCTCGCAGGCAGGCTTCACAAAAACCTTGCCCAGGCGGTCTATCACCTGCTGCCAGTCACTGCCGTCGTGCAGCATTTCAAAACCGCCGGTGGCAACACCGATGCCGCGCCACAGCTGCTTGCTGCGCTGCTTGTCCATCGCCAGGGCTGAACCGAGCACGCCTGAACCGGTGTAAGGCAGATCCAGAGCCTGCAGCAAGCCCTGCATACAGCCGTCCTCTCCGCCGGGACCATGCAGCGCATTGAAAGCAAAGGCGACGCCCTCCAGCTGCTGTAGCCACCCGGCGTCCGCCGGATCCACTTCGCGCACCCTGTACCCCTGGGCCTGCAACGCGTCGGCAACCGTGCGCCCGCTCTTGAGCGACACCTCACGCTCGGCGGAATCACCGCCCCGCAGCACCGCGACAATGCCCTGTGTCAATAATCCTGCGCTCACCGTGTCGCCACCTGCATTAAGTCCATGTCCGCCAGTTCCCTGGCCAGGCCGCCAATGTCACCGGCCCCCTGGGTGATAATTACGTCTCCCGGTTCTGCCACCGAACGCAGAATTTGCGGCACATCCTCTATGCGCTCGGCAAAGATCGGCTCCAGCTGACCGCGCTGGCGGATACTGCGCGTCAGGCTGCGGCTATCCGCACCGGCAATCGGCTCCTCGCCGGCGGCATACACTTCCAGCAACACCAGCACATCACAGCGCGACAGCACGGCAACAAAATCCTCGTAGAGATCCCGGGTGCGGGTATAGCGATGCGGTTGATAGATCATCACCACGCGACGTTCGGGCCACGCCTGTCGCGCCGAATCCAGTGTCGCCCTCACCTCGGTGGGGTGATGACCGTAGTCATCAACCAGCACCGCCTCGCCCGCGGGAAGCTGCAGCGCTCCCATGCGCGTGAAGCGCCTGCCAACACCGGCAAAAGCGGCCAGCCCACGCTGCACCGCGCCATCGTCGAGGCCCTCGTCGCCGGCGACTGCAACCGCGGCAGTGGCGTTGAGCACATTGTGCTCACCCGGCATATTCAGGGTCACCTCGAGCGGCTCGGCCTGCGGCCGGCAAACGGTGAACTCCGTCTTCAGGCCCTGCCGGCGCATGTCGGTAATTCGGTAATCAGCGTCCTCCGCAAAACCGTAGGTGATCACCTGCCGAGCCGCTTCGGGCAACAGCTCGCGAACCACCGGATCGTCCACGCACAGTACGGCGACACCATAGAACGGCAGGTTGTGCAGGAATTCGACAAAGGTCCGGCGCAGTACCGCGAAGTCGCCGCCGTAAGTGTCCATATGATCTGCTTCGATATTGGTCACCACGGCAACCATCGGCTGCAGATGCAGGAAGGAGGCATCGCTCTCGTCCGCTTCCGCGATCAGGAAACGGCTCGCGCCCAGCTGCGCGTTACTGCCCACGCTGTTCACCAGGCCGCCGATAACAAATGTCGGATCCAGCCCCGCTTCCCCGAAAATGGCGGCGATCAGGCTGGTGGTTGTGGTTTTGCCGTGAGTGCCGGCTACCGCTATACCGTGGCGGTAACGCATCAGCTCCGCCAGCATTTCTGCGCGCGGGACCACCGGCACCCGCGCGGCGCGGGCGGCGGCAACTTCCGGGTTACTGTCGTCAACCGCACTGGAGGTCACCACCACATCGGCATCTCCGACATTCTCCTGGCGATGACCGATGAGCACTTCGACACCACGCTGTTGCAGGCGGGCAGTTACCGCAGAGGCGCGCAGGTCAGAGCCGGAAACCGTATAGCCGAGGTTTACCAGCACCTCGGCGATTCCGCTCATACCCGTGCCGCCTACGCCGATCATGTGGATACGGCGGATACGGCGCATTTCAGGTACGGAGTAGACGCTTTTGTCAGGCTGCATTGGCCAGCTCCTCCACCCGGTCCGCCACCTGCTGTGCCGCATCCGGTGTCGCCACGTCACGTGCTGCTTCAGCCATGGTGCGCAGACGACCCGGGTAAGTGGTGTACGAGTTCAGCGCGTTAAGAACGACCTGCTCGTTCATATCGGACTGGCGCAACAACATCGCCCCCCCTGCTTCGGCAAGGCAGCGTGCATTGGCAGTCTGGTGATCATCGATGGCGTGAGGCAGCGGCACCAGTATCGCCGGCCGGCCCATCACAGCCAACTCAGATACGGTCAGGGCACCAGCCCGGCAGATCACCAGATCCGACCAGGCATATGCGGCAGCCATATCTTCTATGAAAGGCGCGACGCGAACTTTTTCCCCTATCAAGTCGCCGTACTGCTCGGTGACAAGCCGGGCATGATCATTTCCTGCCTGGTGCCAGATCTCCCCGTGCTCACCTTCCGGACCCCGCAACCAGCGCCTGGCCACACCGGGCATCAGCTCATTGATTGGGCGAGCGCCGAGGCTGCCACCGAGGATCAGCAGCCGAAGGGGGCGGCTGCCGTCGTAGCTGTACTGGAGTGAAGCCGCTGTCTGTACGAGGTCGGCGCGAACAGGATTACCCAGGACCTCGACCTCTACCGAACTGTCAAAGGCGCCCGGGAAGCCGGCGACGACTTTGCGGGCAAATGGCAACAGCATCCGGTTGGTGGTGCCGGCGACCGCGTTCTGCTCATGTATCAGCAGTGGACGGCGCAACAACCAGGCCGCGATACCCGCAGGGCCTGCCACGTAGCCGCCCATGCCAACCACACAGGCCGGCCAGGTACGCATCACCAACCACAGTGCCTGCAGCGACGCGAGCAGCAGCATGATAACGCCCAGCACCCGGTCCAGGATGCCTTTGCCGCGCACCCCGCGAACAGACAGGTAATGGATCGGGAACCCTGCCGCCGGCACCACACGATGCTCAAGCCCCCTGCGCGTGCCCACCCATTCAACCTGATAGCCACGGTCACGCAGTTCGCTGGCAACAGCCAGCGCAGGATAGACATGGCCACCGGTGCCACCCGCCATCACCAGAATCCGTCGCGGCTTGTTCATCGGCGCGACCCCCGGGCGCGTACCTGCGCATCAATCTTCAATACCAGTGCCAGCATCGCGCAACAGACTATGAGACTGGTGCCACCGTAACTGACGAAAGGCAGGGTCAGGCCCTTGGTGGGCAGCAGCCCGGAGCTGACACCCATATTGACAAATGCCTGCCCGGAAAAGACCAGCGCCACGCCGTAACAGACATAGGCGCCGAAGGCATAGCCGGCCAGTTGTGCGGCCCGGCCCACCCAGAAGATGCGGCCGATCAGGGCGGCGTACAGCAGGATGACGCAAAGCGCCCCCAGGAAACCTGTTTCCTCCGCCCAGATGGAGAACACGAAATCGGTATGCGCTTCGGGAAGGTAAAACAGCTTCTGCACGCTGTTGCCCAGCCCCACCCCCAGCCACTCGCCGCGGCCGAAGGCAATCAGTGACTGGGTCAACTGGAATCCGGTGTCGTAGGGATCTGCCCAGGGGTCTGTGTAGGCCGTGAGCCGCTTCACGCGGTAAGGCTCACTCACCACAAGCACCAGCAGCGCGCCCAGTGCACCGGCCAGCACCAGCAGGAAGTGGCCGAGCTTCACACCGGCCAGAAACAACATGCCAAACGCACTGCCAGCAACGATCACCGTGGCGCCGAAATCCGGCTCCACCATCAATAACAGGGTGGCTGCGAACAATACCGCCATCGGTTTCAGGAAGCCCTGCCACTCGTTGCGTACCTCGTGCTCCCTGCGCACCATGTAACCCGCCAGGTAGATGATCATGGCCATCTTGGCGAATTCGGATGGCTGCAGTGTAAACGGCCCCAGCGGCAACCAGCGCTGGCTGCCATTGACCTCACGGCCTATGCCCGGCACCAGCACCAGTATCAACAGGCCGAGCGCGAGGAACAGCCAGATCCAGCCGGTGTCTTCCCAAAAGCGCAGCGGCATGCGGTAGACCACAACCGCGCCAATGCCCGCAATAAGCATATAAATGAGATGCCGGCTGGTATGAAACCAGGTGTTGCTGTAATTGATCTTCGCGTACTCGATGGATGCAGAACTGATCGCCAGCAGGCCCACGAGTATCAGCGCGCAGGCCAGCGTCAGCAGCATCGCATCCGGCTTCAATGCAGTGGGGGGCAAGGCGGCAGCGCGGCTCATGGCTGCACCTCCAGCGCACGCACGCAAGCGGCGAAAGTCTCGCCCCTGGCCACATAACCGGAGAACATGTCGAAGCTGGCGCAGGCAGGCGATAACAGCACGGTATCGCCAGCCGAGGCAGCTTCCGTGGCACGCAGCACGGCGTCTTCGAGGGTATCGGCGCGGGTAATGGGGGCAGCACCGTGCAGGGCCTGCTGCAACGCATCGGCATCCTCGCCAATCAGCACCAGGTGGCGGCAGTGGCGCTTGACGGCGGGCAACAAGTCGACAAAGTCCGCACCCTTACCCTGGCCACCGGCAATCAGCACGATGTCACGCTCACCGCCGAGGCCCGATAACGCAGCCTGCGCGGCACCAATGTTGGTGCCCTTGGAGTCGTTGACGTAGCGCACGCCGCGGATATCTGCCACCACCTCACAGCGATGCGGCAAACCCGGAAAGCTGCGCAGGGCATCGAGCATCGGCTCCATGGGCAGTTGCGCGGCGTGGCCAAGTGCCAATGCCGCCAGCGCATTGGCGAGATTATGTCGACCCGCCATGCGCACATGCGCTACCGGCATCAACAGCTCAAGCCCATGCGCGATGTATTCGCCGTCTCCCTGCCTGCGCAGCCCGAAGCCATTGAGTGCGGGCTCGCCGAGGCGCCAGGGGATGATCGGCACCTGATCCTCCAGCAGGGGCATGGTCAGGGGATCGTCCGTATGCACCACCGCACTGCGGCAGCCGCGGAAGATGCGGTGCTTGGCCTGGTGGTAATGAATCATATTGCCATGGCGATCAAGGTGGTCCGGGCTGATGTTGAGCACGGTGGCCACGGCCAGGTCCAGTTTACCGGCACGCTCCAACTGGAAACTGGACAGTTCCAGCACGTAGAGCTGCTGCTGGTCTGAGAGCAGGTCCAGTGCCGGGGTACCCAGATTGCCGCCAACGCCAACCTGTAATTGCGCTCGACGGGCCATATCCCCGACCAGTTCGGTCACCGTTGACTTGGCGTTGGAGCCGGTAATACCAATGACCGGCGCCCTGGCCTCGCGCACAAACAGGTCAATATCACCGATTACCGCCACATCTGCCGCTCGCGCGGTAGCCACCAGCGGTGCATCCATGGCAATGCCGGGACTGACAATGAGTTCAGCTGCTTCAGTAATCACGGCTTCCGGGTACTCGCCCGCATATACCGTTACCTCCGGCATCTCGGCGCGCAGCGCATCGAGGCCCGGTGGCTGGTCGCGGGTATCCACCACGGTAAAGGGCAGACCCAGGCGATGCAGGTGGCGCGCGCAGGACAGACCGGTGACGCCGAGACCGACGACTACCCGGTTAACACTGCTTGCAATCAAGTCCTGTGCCACAGCCTGCTTCATCTCCTCAACGCAACTTCAAGGTGGCCAGCCCGAACAGGACCAGCATCACCGTGATTATCCAGAAGCGCACGATGACTCGTGGCTCTGGCCAGCCTTTCAATTCATAGTGATGGTGTATCGGCGCCATACGGAAAATGCGCTTGCCGGTCAGCTTGAATGAGGCGACCTGCAGGATCACCGAGACGGTTTCAAGGACGAATATCCCGCCCATGATGAAGAACACGATCTCGTGGCGGGTGATCACCGCTACCGTACCCAGCGCCGCACCGAGCGCCAGGGCACCCACGTCTCCCATGAACACCTGGGCCGGGTAGGTGTTGAACCAGAGGAAGCCGAGGCCGGCGCCACCGATTGCACCGCAAAACACCACCAACTCACCGCTGCCCGCCACATAGGGAATATGCAGATAACGGGCGAAATCCACATGGCCGGTGAGATAGGCAAAAATCCCCAGGGCACCGCCCACCATCACCGTCGGCAGTATCGCCAGGCCATCGAGGCCATCGGTAAGGTTCACCGCGTTGCTGGAGCCGACAATCACGAAGTAGGCAAGCAGGATGAACAGTGGCCCCATACTCCAGGAAAAGTCCTTGAAGAACGGCACGTAAAGTTCAGTGGTCACCGGGGTATCAAAGGCAAAGTAGAGATAACAGGCAGCAGCCAGGCCGGCCAGGGACTGCCACAGGTATTTCCAGCGCGCAGGCAGGCCGCGAGAGTCTTTTTCCACCACCTTGCGGTAGTCGTCCACCCAACCCACCGCGCCGAACACCGCTGTCACCAGCAGCACTATCCAGATATACGGATTCTGCAGATCCGCCCACAGCAGGGTAGAAACAGCAATAGCCACCAGGATCAGCGCACCGCCCATGGTCGGCGTACCCGCCTTGCTGAGGTGGCTCTGGGGGCCGTCATCGCGAACGGACTGGCCTACCTGGTGAAAGCTGAGCCGACGAATCATCATGGGGCCGACCAGCAGGGATATTGCCAGTGCTGTCCCTGTGGCCAGGATGCCACGCAGGGTCAGATACTGGAAAACCTGGAAGGCACCGATGTACTGGGTCAGGTATTCCGAGAGAAACAGCAACATATCAGCTCTCCCCCTCGGTCGAGTCTGCGCGCATCCCATTCAGGAAGCGCTCCATACGGGCGCCCCGCGAGCCTTTAACCAGCACGATGTCGGCGCTGGTGAAGACGCCCCTGGCCGCATGCAGAGCACTGTCACAGTCAGCGAACCAGAGCCCGTTTTCACCAAAATTTGCCACGGCAACGCGCAGTTCCTCGCCCACGCCCCAGAAAGCGTCGAGCCCCGCATCCCGCGCATAGTTGCCAATCTCGTCGTGCATTGCACCACTGCCCTCGCCCAGTTCACGCATGGCGCCCAGTACCAGGGTGCACCGACCCTCACTTGCCGCCAGCGTATCGATAGCGGCGCGCACAGAACCGGGGTTGGCGTTATAGCAATCGTCAATCAGCAACGCGCCCTGCTCACTCTTTACCAATGCCAGGCGACCGGCCGCCGGCTCGGCCGCCTCTAACCCGGCAGTAATCTCAGCCAGGCTCAGCTCACAGGCAATGCCCACGGCGATAGCCGCCAGCGCATTGGCCACGTTATGCGCTCCGGGGAACCTGAGCGCGACCCGGGTCTCCCCCAGTGGCGTCCGGGCGGTAAAGTCGGAACCCAGGATGCCCCGACTGACAATATCCGCCGCCGTCACCACCGCATCACCACGCAGGGAAAAATCGATAATGCGGGCCGCCCCCGCGCGCGAGCGCCAGGACTCGGCCCAGGGCTCATCAGCACTCATCACCGCGACATCACCCGCCCCGAGACCGTCGAATATTGCCCCTTTGGTGTCTGCAATACCCTGCAGGCTACCCATGCGCTCCAGGTGCGCTGGCATCACATTCAGCAGCACGGAAATTCCCGGCCTGGCGAGCTCACACAGCCAGGCGATATCCCCGGGCTTGCCCGCGCCCATTTCCACCACCGCGAATTCACACTGCTGGCTCAGGCGCAACAGGGTGAGCGGCACGCCGATCTCGTTATTCAGGTTGCCCTGGGTAGCCAGAGTCTGGCCGCGCTGCGACAGTACGCTGCTGATCAGGTTCTTGACCGTGGTCTTGCCGGAGCTGCCGGTAATGGCGACGAGCGGCCCTGCATAGAGACTACGATTAAAGGCACCCAGCCTCCCCAGCGCTATTTCGGTATCGGCGACACGCAGCTGCGGCAACTCGACATCTATCGCCCTGCTGACCAGGGCTCCCGCAGCGCCGGCCCGGGCGACGTCGGCGACATAGTCATGGCCGTCAAAGCGCTCGCCGTCCAGGGCCACAAACAGCCCTCCCGGGGCCATATCGCGACTGTCGGTGAAGACCCTGTCAAAGCCCGCATCCCCTCCATGCAGGGTGCCCTGCAGGACCTGCTCCAACTCACCGAGTTGCATCGGGCGCATCATGACGACGCCCTCCCGGCCAGCGCGGCGCGGGCGTGTTCTTCATCACTGAAGTGGAGGTAGTCGCCCTCCACCACCTGGTAGTCCTCGTGGCCCTTGCCTGCAATCACCACACAGTCACCGACGCGGGCTTCCTGCACCGCCGTGGCGATGGCGGCGGCCCTGTCGACCTGCAACTCGTAACTGCCGCTGCAACCGGTTTCGATGTCGGCCAGGATCGCCAGCGGATCCTCGCTGCGGGGGTTGTCGCTGGTGAGCACCACGTGATCAGCCAGCTGGCACGCCACCCGCCCCATAATCTGCCGCTTGTTGCGATCACGATCACCGCCACAGCCAAATACCGCAATCAATCGCCCGCTTACATGCGGCTTGAGGGATACCAGCACTTGCTCCAGCGCATCAGGCGTGTGGGCGTAGTCGATGATGACTTGCACCCCGCAATCAGTTGGCAGCAACTGCATACGCCCCGGCACCGAACGCAGCCGCGGCACGGTGGCCAGCACCTCGTCCAGGGACTGCCCCGAAAGCACCGCCGCAGACACCGACGCAGCCAGGTTGGCGAGATTGAAGTCACCCGGCAGGGGGCTGTTAAATGCACCGGTGCCCCAGGGTGTGCGCAACAGGCCTTGTACGCCATCGGCGCCAAATTCCGCGCGCTCCACGAAAATATCTGCACCCGGGTCCAGCAGGGAGTAGGTCAGCACCTGCACTCCCGGCTCCACGACCGCGCACACCTGCGCGGCAAAAGCGTCATCAGCATTCACCAGCACGTGGCGCAGGCCTTCCATCGCAAACAATTGCAACTTGGCACGCCCGTAGGCGTCCATGCTGCCGTGATAATCCAGGTGATCGTGCGACAGGTTGGAAAACACGGCGGTTTCAAACTGCACACCGTTGACACGACCCTGCACCAGGGCATGAGAGGACACCTCCATGCTCACGGCGTATACACCCTGGTCTCGCCAGCGCCCGAGGGTTCGCTGCAGCGACACTGCATCAGGCGTGGTATTCCCGCCCTGCTGCACATCTTCTTCCAGGGTGGCGCCGAGCGTTCCGATCACGCCGCAGGAGCGCTCGCCCATGCGCACCAGTTGGGCCAGCAGGCGGCTGATGGTGGTCTTACCGTTGGTACCGGTCACGCCTACCATGTGCAGTGCCGAACTCGGCTCGCCGTAAAAACGTGACGCCAGCCAACCCGCCTCCTGCTGCAATTCAGGCAATTCCACCACCGGCACCGCAACAGCATCGATGAAACCGTCTACCGGGGGCTCGGCTGCCACGGCGGCGGCACCGTTGGCCACGGCCTGCTCTATAAACTGGCGCCCGTCGTGAATCTCACCAGGCACAGCCAGGAACAGGTCGCCGCTGGACACCTTGCGGCTATCCAGCTGAATGCCGTGGACCAGCGTGTCGGCGGCCACCACATCGGGCATGGCCAGAACGTCTGCGAGCCTCATGGCAGCCATCAGGCAGCACCTCCCTGCGACGACCCGGCTTGCGCCACATCTTCCTCGGGAAACTCGGTGGGCGTCACACCCAGCAGGCGCAGCGCGCCACTGGTCACTGCGGAGAACACCGGCGCCGCCGCCGCGCCGCCGCCATAGTCCTCACCTTTGGGTTCGTTTATCACCACCACGGTGACGACGCGCGGATCCTCTACCGGCGCCACGCCGGCAAACAGTGCCACGTAAGAATCTTCGATATAACCTTGCGGGCCCACCTTGTGCACGGTGCCGGTCTTGCCACCGACATCGAAGCCATCGACCCTGGCCTTTTTCGCGGTGCCGTGCTCACCGGTCACCGCATGCAGCACATCCAAAACCTGCGCCGCAATGTCCGGGGACACCACCTGCACGCCTTCGGGCAGTTCATCTTCCAGCGCCAGCAGCGAAACCGGGCGCTGCACACCACCGTTGGCGAACACGGCATAGGCCCTGGCCAGCTGCAAGGGCGTGGTGGTAATGCCATAGCCGAAAGCCAGCGCTATACGCTCGGTCGAATACCAGCGCGAGCGATTGGGCAGCATGCCACTGCTCTCACCCGGGAAGCCCGTGTTCATGGCCTGGCCGATACCAAAACGCCGAAATACTTCCCAGATAGGTTCATGCCCCAGCTCTACCGCCAGCTTGGTCACACCCACCTGGCTGGACTTCTCGATCACCCGCGACAGCGTAATCTCTCCGTAGTTGCGCGGATCAGGGTAGGTCTTGGGTCCCACGCGGATCCAGCCCGGAGCCGTATCGATAAGCGTGTCAGTGGTATAGCGCCCACTTTCCAGCGCAGCCACCAGGGTCAGGCTTTTCATGGTGGAACCCGGCTCGTAGGTATCAGTGATGGCGCGATTACGCATCTGTGAAGCCTTGACCCCCTTGCGACTGTTCGGGTTGTAGACCGGGTAGTTGACCATCGCCAGCACTTCACCGGTTTTTGCATCCAGCGTGACCACGCTGCCCGAGGCGGCGCCGGCAGCCGTCACCGCCTTGCGTAATTCGCGATGCTGCAACGTCTGCAGGCGCAGGTCGATACTCAGGCGCAGGTCCTTGCCCGGGCGGGCGGGCTGCACCACTCCGATGTCGCGCACCATCTTGCCCTTGAGGTTCTTGATGTACTGCTTTTTCCCGGGCACGCCCTTGAGCCAGTCGTTATAGGCCAGCTCAATACCATCAATACCCTCGTCGTCGACATTGGTGAAACCCACCAACTGCGCGGCGACCTCGCCGGAGGGGTAAAAACGCCGGTATTCCCGCTCGCCATAGACACCGGGGATGCGCCTGGCCAGGATCTCGCGCGCCTCGTGCGGCACGCGATGGCGCTGCAGATACATGAACCGCTTACCCTGGTAACGGCGCAGGCGATCTTCAAGCTCGGACCGGGGCATTTCGAGGGCGTCGGCCAACTCCGGCAGCCGCTCTGAATCAGCCAGCAGGCGGGGGTCCGCCCACAGTGAAATAACGGGCGTACTCACCGCCAGGGGCTCACCGCGCCGATCCGTGATCACGCCGCGGTAAGCCGGGATTTCAGCACTGCGCAGTGAGCGCGCATCACCCTGGTCCTGCAGGAACGAATAGCCCCGGTCGGTTTCCAGAATTTGCAGGGACAGGACGCGACCCACCAACAGCGCCAGCATGGACAGCAGCAGACCCACCACCAGGTACAGGC
Source organism: Pseudohalioglobus sediminis (assembly GCF_008370495.1). Taxonomy (GTDB): domain Bacteria; phylum Pseudomonadota; class Gammaproteobacteria; order Pseudomonadales; family Halieaceae; genus Halioglobus. The sequence goes on from NZ_VTUX01000001.1 coordinate 799,274, forward strand.
GCCACATCACCTGCGGTTTCTTTTTCTGCCGGGCAGAGACCGCCTTCACTGTGTCACCACCCGGTAGCGCGCCAGGTCTGGCTCCGACATCAGCAGCTCCTGCCGCGCCACGGTTTCCACGCGGTGATGCGATGCCCAGACACTTTCTTCCAGCAACAGACGGCTATAGTCCTCCTGCAGATTCCACTGCATGGACTCCAGCACCTGCAACTGCGCATACAACTCGCGGCAGGCATGTGTTGAATGAATGACAGCAAAAGCCGATGCAACCACCGTCACCAGCAGCGACAGGCTCAGCCACAGCAGCGTGCGGCCTGGTGAAGCCGGCTTGACTGCGGCAGTCACCATGGTCTTGCCCGCCACGGCGCGGCGGCTCATGCGATTTTCTCCGCCACACGCATTACCGCGCTGCGCGCACGCACGTTGTTGCCAAGCTCTTCCGCGGAGGCCTTGACCGGCTTGCCCACCAGCTTCATCCGGCGATTGAGCGCGGCATCTGTCACCGGCACACCCGCAGGCAGTTGCTCGCCACGCGCCATGTCGCGCATGTAGCGCTTCACCATACGGTCTTCCAGGGAATGGAAACTGATCACCACCAGGCGCCCACCCACCCGCAACAGGTCCAGGGCGGCATGCAACAGGTCGCGCAGGTCATCGAGCTCACGGTTCACCTGGATGCGGATTGCCTGGAAGGCCCGGGTCGCGGGGTGCTTGTGCTTCTCCCACCGGGGATTGGCCTCGCTGACGACCTTTGCCAGCTGCGCCGTTGTGGTCAGCGGCGCTTCCTCACGGGCGGCGACAATCGCCGCAGCAATACGCCGGGCAAAGCGCTCCTCGCCATAGCCCTTGAGCACCGCAGCGATATCTTTCTCATCGGCATGGGACAACCATTGCGCCGCGGTCTCCCCGCGGGTGGTATCCATACGCATATCCAGGGGGCCATCGTGCTGGAAGCTGAAGCCACGCCCGGCCTCGTCAAGCTGGGGGCTGGAAACGCCCAGGTCCAGCAGGATGCCATCTACAGGGCCGATACCCGACTGCTGCAGGTGCGCGGGGAGATCGGCAAAAGAACCGTGATAGAAGGTGAAACGGGAATCCTCCCGCGCCAGCTCCCCGGCGTGGGCAGCGGCCACCGGATCCTTGTCGACACCCAGCAGGCGACCGTCTGCCCCCAGGGAGTCAAGTATCAACCTGCTGTGGCCGCCGCGACCGAAGGTGCCGTCCACGTACACCCCACTGGGCGCCGTTACCAGAGCGTCGACTGCCTCTCGTAATAGTACTGTCTGGTGCATGGCGGTCACCTAGAGTTTGAGAGAGCGAAGTTCGAGGGGCATCTCGGCATGGGATCCCGAGTCCGACAATGCCTGCTCCTGCTCGGCCAACCAGAGGGCCTCTGACCAGATTTCCAGCTTCTTGCCCTGTCCTACCAGGACCAGCTTCTTCTCCAACTGCGCGTAATCCCGCTGCGACTGGGGCAGCAACAGGCGCCCGTTCGCATCCAGCTCGATATCGGTGGCATAACCCAGAACCAGCCGCTGGAAGCGCTTGATCGCAGGGTCCAGCGCGGGCAGGTCCTGGATATCCTTTTCGATACGCTCCCACTCGGGAAGGGGGTAGACTAAGAGGCACTTCGACTGGGTATCAATGGTTATGACAATTTTCCCATCGCACTGTGACAGCAATGGCTCGCGCTGGCGCGCTGGTATCGCCAGCCGCCCTTTGGCATCCATATTGATGTGCTGTACACCGCGAAACACGCCAGAAATCCCCACTCACCTGTCTTCGAAATCCACAAAAAGACAGATTTATCCACTTATTCCCACTTTTCGACACTATATGCCTGCCAAGCATGGGCGTCAACTGGCGCAGATTAGGAAAAACACTGTAAATTCAGGCCTTTACGGCGGTTTTAGACAGGGTTTTGGCAAGTTTTTCAAACCAAAAAACCCAACAAAACATAACCCTAACCCCATCTGTTAAGGGTTTACTTTAAGTTACAGGCTAAATTTTCATTTAGGCGGTGATTTTTTAGTCAAAAAAGAAATAAGAGGCAAAGAAAACCCCCAACCCCGGCAGGGGTTGAGGGTGTATTCAGGTCGAGTCGGTCGATAAGCCGGGTTCTGTCGTGGACGACCATTCATCTGCGACAGCTGTCGCCAGCTGCCTGAAGCGACCTACCCGAACCCACCGCGGGCCACGGCTGACGGGTTCCTATTTGGTCTTGCTCCGGGTGGGGTTTACCATCGCCGCGCCTGTTACCAGCCGCGCGGTGCGCTCTTACCGCACCTTTTCACCCTTACCGCCAGAGGCCTGCAAGCAAGCGCTGTGGCGGCGGTTTCCTTTCTGTTGCACTTTCCGTGGGCTCTCGCCCCCCAGGCGTTACCTGGCACCCTGCCCTGTGGAGCCCGGACTTTCCTCCCTTCGCAGCCAGAAGCGGCGAAGAGCGATCGCCTGACCGACTCGCGGGCAAGACTAGCAGCCTGCGCGCAAGGGCTCAATCTTCTTTCACTGACAACAGGTACTGGTACAGCGTGTTCTTGCGCAGGCCGCTGTGCTCCGCCACCAGCGCGGCGGCCCGTTTGGCGGGCAGTTCCTCGGCCAGGCGCCGCAGCAGCCGCGCGGTATCTGCGTCGAGCGCGGACTCGCTTATCGACCTGCCTGACACCACCAACACAATTTCACCCTTGCGCTGGTTGGTGTCGGCCTCGACAAACGCCTGCAAACCATCGAGGCTGTCGCGCCTGATCGTTTCAAAGGTCTTGGTGATTTCGCGCGCAAGCACGGCCTCCCGATCCCCACCCCAGGCTGCCGTCATTGCCGCCAGGGTATCTACTATCCGGTGTGGAGCCTCGTAGAACACCATGGTCGCCGTCTCGGCGGACAGTTCCACCAGGCGCCCGTTCCGCGCCCCGGGTTTTGCCGGCAAAAAGCCCTCGAAGCGAAAGCGATCGGTGGGCAGGCCACACACACTGAGCGCCGCCACGGCAGCGCAGGGGCCTGGCACCGGGTGCACAGCATATCCTCGGGACTGCATCTCCCGGACCAGGCGGTAGCCCGGGTCGGAAATGAGCGGCGTACCCGCGTCAGAGATCAGGGCGACACTGCCGCCTTCTGCGAGTACGCTGGCAATGCGCTCCTGGCTGCGCGCATCGCTGTGGTCGTGATAGGCAACCAGTCGCGTATCAATAGCGAAGTGCTGCAGCAGCCTTTGACTGTGCCGGGTGTCTTCGGCGGCGATCAGGTCGACCTGTTCCAGCACCTCGACGGCACGTGCAGTGATGTCCCCCAGGTTGCCGATAGGGGTAGCGACGATATAGAGTCCTGTGTCCAAGATTTCCCTTTATAATGAGCACCCTCCAGTCCGGAGGATGGCAACGATTAAATGAGGCACGCAGCATAGCATGATGGCAATTCGAAACCGTTTACACGGCATCACTATACCGGCCGCCATGCTTGCCTTGCTGTTGCTGCAGGCCTGTGGCAGCGCACCCACTGAAAAACCAGCCCCGGTTGAACCAATAGCGACTGAACAACCGGAAATAGTCGAGTCCGTTACCAACCTGGCGCTTCCCGCCTCGGCCTACCAGGCGGAATTGGCCGCGGCCGAAAGCGCACTCGCCGACAGAGACTGGATGAGTGCACTCACCGCGCTGTCAGCGATGGCAAAGGCGGACCTCAATGCCGACGACGCGGCCATGCTGCAGTACATGCTCGCCCGCGTTGATTACCTGCGCGGCGACCATGACGCCGCCCACCAGCGACTGGCGTCGGTCGGCACGACTGGTCTCACCCCGGGTGTCATTTATCGCATGCGCAACTTCCAGCGACACTTGCTGGAGATTGAGGGCAGGTACCTGGAAAGCGCCCGGCTGGGCACGCAGGTCATGGCCATGGCGATGACGGCAGATAAACCGGCGATAAAACGCAGTATCTGGCGCGACCTGGAGCGCTGCAGCCCGGCGCAGCTTGAGCAGGCCCTGGCCAGTGCGGAAGATGCAACCTGGCGGGGCTGGCTGGCCCTGGCCCATCTCGATAACACCAGCACCATTGCACTGAGCGCGAAATTGGCCGGCTGGCAGGCCGAGTTCCCTGACCACCCGGCAGCACAACCGCTGCCCGGCGGCCTGCAGTACCTGTTACCGCCACCGCCGACTCCCGACACTGTCGCCCTGGTGCTGCCGCTGAGTGGGCGCCTGGCCCCCGCCGGCAAGGCCGTGAGAGAGGGCTACCTGGCCAGCTACTTTGCCGCCCGCAGTGCGGGAGAAGCCCCCAGCCAGGTCATTGTCATTGATTCCGATCGCTTTGGCAGTGCCAGCGAGGCCTACAATCAGGCTGTAGCGCAGGGCGCTCGGCTGGTCATCGGCCCGCTCAGCAAATCCTCCACCACTGAACTCGCCATCCTGCCGCAGCGACCGGTACCGGTTATCGCCCTGAACCGCATCGACGAGGCTACCAACTCGGCACAGACAGCGCTGGTCCAGCTGTCGCTGGCGCCTGAGGACGAAGCCCGGCAACTGGCCGAGACAGCGTTTGGCCAGGGCGCCCGCCGCGCACTGGTCCTGCGGCCCGCCGGCGCCTGGGGTGACAAGATCGAGAGCGCGCTGGTCAGCCGCTGGCAGTCACTGGGTGGCAGTATTGCCGGAAACATCCGCTACGCGTCGAGGGAGGAATACTCGGCGAGCGTCAAAGCCGGGCTCGGCATCGATGCCAGCGAGCAGCGACGCCGGGACATACGTGACATGCTGGCCAGCAATGTCGAGTTCACACCCCGGCGACGCCAGGACATCGATGCAATATTCATGCTGGGGCGCACACCGGAGGAAGCCCGGGCGTTAAAACCCCTGCTGGCCTTCCACTACGCGGGCGCGCTCCCCGTGTACGCCACATCAAGTGTGTACGGTGGCCGCTATGACAAGCGCGACCGGGACCTCGATGGCACGCGCATCGTCGAATTACCCTGGTTACTCGGCAGCAACGCCGAGCTAAAGCAGGCGCTGGCCAGCAGCAACAGCACTCAGTACCGCCGCCTCAACGCACTGGGCGCCGATGCCTACCGGCTGCAGTCGCGATTCGCGCAGCTGCAGGCCGGACCGGATGCATTGATCCGCGGCAATACAGGGCTGCTGAGCATGAATCCTCGCTTGCAGATCGAAAGAGAGTCGCAGGCGGCGGTTTTTGATGGCGACCAGCTCAAGCCACTGTAGCTAAACTCGCTCCAGTCAATGCACTGGAGCGCAGCCCTTGAAATCCCGTGGCGATCACTACGAAGAACAGGCCGCGTCCTGGTTACGCGACCAGGGCCTTACCATCATCGAACGCAACTACCGGTGTCGTGTCGGCGAACTCGATATCATCGCCCGGGATGCGGCGTACCTGGTATTCATTGAGGTACGCGCGCGCAGCCACCCCGGCTTCGCCTCCGCTGCCGAGTCCATTGACCGGCGCAAACGTCGCCGACTGGTCAACACCGCGCAGTACTACCTTCAGCAACACCCTCAGCTGGCACAGCTGGCCTGTCGATTTGACGTGGTTACCTTCCAGCCGCGACAATCCGCAACCAGACATGCGCCGCAGTGGATTCGCGGCGCCTTCATCAATTGAATTTCCGGGGTCTCGCCGTGGATCATTACCAGATAATCGCCAGACGCTTCCAGCGCACCATGGAAGACATAGCGATGTCAGTGGACGCGGTCGCCGATCCCATCGCCCAGGGCAGCGAGCTGATGTCCCAGGTGCTGCTGCAGGAGGGCCGTATTTTCTGCTGTGGCTGTGGCCCTGATGCCGCCCTGTGCCAGCTGTTCACCACATCGCTGCTCGACAAGCTGGAGCAGGATCGACCGGCTCTGCCGGCCATCAACCTTTGCGCCAACAGCAACGGCCTGGATGATCTGGCTGGCACACAGGAGCTTTTTGCCCGACCACTGCGGGCGCTGGGCCAGGAGGGTGACCTGCTGCTGGTACTTCACAGCGGAGGTGACAGCCACGCACTGGCTGCAGCGGTCAACGCGGCCCGCGAACGCGATATGCTCGTGGTCGCGGTAACGGATATGACCGACGGCGCACTGTCTGCTTGCCTGCGGGCGGGCGATGCGCATATTGCCGTGTCGGCCCACAACCGGCCGGCACTGGTGGAACTGCACACCATGATCGTACACCTGCTTGCACAACTTATTGAGTACACGCTGTTCGGCAACCACGAGGAGAACTGACCACCATGTTCCGACGTCTTTCAATTGTACTGTTTGCCCTGTGCCTGTTCGGCCTCGGTGGCTGCGGCAGCATGCTTGCCACCATGGAAATGAACAGCATCGAGGAAGACCAGGGTGAGCGCACCCTGGGTCGGATGATCGAGGACGAGAACATCGAGACCAAAGCCATGGTCAACATTCACGACGCCAATGAGGCCTTCGACAATGCCCATCTCAACGTGGTGAGCTACAACGGCTACGTACTGCTTGCGGGCCAGGTATCCAGCGAAGCCCTCAAACAGCAGGCAACACAGGTCGTCAAGGAGATCCGCGGGGTGCGGCGTATCTACAACGAACTGGAAATTGCCGCGCCGAGTTCGGCCATGACGCGCACATCCGACACCTGGATCACCACCAAGGTCAAGTCGCTGCTGCTGGGAAGCTTCGATATCGAAGGCACCCGGGTAAAGGTCCTCACTGAAAACGGTATCGTCTACCTGATGGGACTGGCAACAAGAGAGGAAGCGGATCGCATTGCCGCCGAGACGGCGGATGTCGCCGGCGTGCAGAAAGTCGTGAAACTGTTTGAACTGATCGAACAGTGAAGCAGAGGCACGCTTTAGCCGGATTCACCCAATAACGCGCGCACCGGGGCAAAACTCCGGCGATGAGCCGGCGTGACACCCAGCTCGCGCAGTGCTGACAGATGCGCTGCAGTAGGGTAACCCTTGTGTGCAGCAAAACCGTAACCGGGATAGCGCTCCTCAAGTTCCACCAGTTCCGCGTCCCGCTGTACCTTGGCCAGTATCGATGCAGCTGCGATTGCCGGCACCCGGTTGTCCCCTTTCACCACCGGCTCGGCCGCGTAGGACCACTGCGGCAGGCGATTACCATCAACCAGCACGTAGCCTGGTTGTGGCTGCAGCGCCTCTACCGCGCGTTTCATCGCCAGCAGGGACGCCTGCAGAATGTTCAGGCGATCTATTTCCTCTACCGTTGCCCGCGCCACCGACCAGGCAAGCGCATGTGCCCGAATGGCCAGCGCCAGTTCCTCCCGCCGCGCCGCTGAAAGGCGCTTGGAGTCGCGCAGACCGGCAATCGGATGTTGCGGATCGAGGATCACGGCCGCGGCCACCACGTCACCTGCCAGCGGCCCGCGCCCTACCTCATCGACGCCGGCGATGTCATCACCGGCATAGGCCTGCTGGAAAAGATCATCCACGGTTGGCGCTACTCCCGAGCAACTCCAACAAGGCCTCGGCGCAGATGCTGGCATAATCCCGCGCCAGCTCGCGGTGCATGGCGTCAAAAGCCTGCAGCTGTTCAGCCGCGTCGCTGCCGCCTCCGAGCAGGGGTGCCACGGCATCCGCCAGTCCCTGCGGGCTGGCCGCATCCTGCAGCAATTCTGGCACCAGCGCCCGACCCGCGAGCACATTGGGCAGGGCAGCGTATTCCGTGTGCACCAGGCGGGTGATCAGCCACCAGGACAACGCGCCCATCCGGTAGGCGACTACCATCGGCCGTTTCAGCAGCGCTGCCTCAAGCGTGGCGGTACCGGATGCCAGCAGCACGGCTGTCGCCGCTGCCATGACTTCTCGTGAACGCCCCGACACCAGATTTACCGGCAGGTCAGGGTACTCTTCAAGCAGCTGGCGCAGTTCCGTCTCCCGCGCCGCATTCGCGGCCGGCATCACCAGGCTGAGTTCAGGTTGAGCGCTCCGCAAACGCCGGGCTGCCTGCAAGAACAACGGCGCCAGCATACGCACCTCCCCCGAGCGACTACCCGGCAGCAGTGCCAACACCTCGCCAGCTTCGCTCAGGCCCAGCGCCCGTCTCGCTTCCAGTCGGTCAACAGCGCGGGGCAGCTCATCCGCCAGGGGATGGCCAACAAAACGCACGGGGATATGGTTTTCCCGGTAAATCGCGGTTTCAAAGGGGAAGAGGCACAGCATCAAATCGACGGACTGGCGTATTTTCTCAATCCTTCCCCGGCGCCAGGCCCAGACCGAGGGGCTCACCAGGTGCGCGGTGGGAATGCCACAGTGGCGCAGCTTCCGCTCCAGGCGCAGGTTGAAATCGGGGGAATCGATGCCAAGGAAAATGTCCGGCGGGTTGTCACGAAAATGCTCGAACACCTGGCGCCGAATGCGCAGCAGTTCCGGCAGCCGCTTGAGGGGCTCGACAAACCCCATCACCGACAGTCGCTCCATGGGAAACATGCTGCTCAGGCCCTGCGCTTCCATCAGCGGACCGCCAATGCCTTCTACAACGAGCTTGTCACAGTGCGCGGCAAGCGCTGCAAGGACGCGGGAGCCCAGGATGTCACCAGAGGCTTCACCGGCGAGTACGCCGACCCTCAGCGTGCCCTGCCGATTACGCTGCACTAGCGCACGATGCCTCGCTCTGAGGCACGAATGGAATCGATCAGCACCTGCACCTCAGGGGTTTCGCTGAGCATGGTCTCCAGGCGCTGCAGGGCGATATCGAGAGTCAGCCCCTGTCGATAGAGAATCTTGAATGCGCGGCGCAACTGGCTGATCGCCTCCGACGAGAAACCACGGCGCCGCAGACCCTCTGTATTGATGGTCTTGGCCTCGGCCGGAGAACCACTAACCGTAATGTAAGCGGGCACATCCTTACCTATCGCGGTGCCCATGCCGCTGAAGCTGTGCGCACCGATCTTGCAGAACTGGTGCACCAGGGTATAGCCACTGAGAATAGCCCAGTCGCCTATGTGCACATGACCGGCAAGCGCCGTATTGTTGACCAGTATGGTGTGATTACCCAGCACCGAATCGTGGCCAATGTGGGCATAGGCCATGATCAGGTTGTGATCGCCGATAGTGGTTTCGGAACGATCCTGCACCGTACCCCGGTGAATCGTTACATTCTCTCGAATGACGTTGTCGTCACCGATCACCAAACGGGTAGGTTCGTTGCGATACTTGAGGTCCGGTGTGGCCTCACCAATGCTGGAAAACTGGTAAATATGATTCCGGGCCCCGATACGGGTCGGGCCACGAATCACCACGTGCGGCTCAATGATGGTGCCGGGGCCGATCTCGACGTCCGGCCCCACCAGGGACCAGGGTCCCACGGTGACATCATCGGCCAGGCGCGCCGACGGATCTACGATAGCGCTCTCGTGGATCATCGATCCGCGCATAGAATCGTGGCCGAGGCGGCGAGTTCGCCATCCACATCGGAGCTGACGTTGAACTTCCAGATCCCACGGCGGCTGGAAACGATCGCAGCGCGCAGCATCACCCGGTCTCCGGGCACACAGGGGCGCTTGAAACGCAGGTTGTCGGCACCGACGAAATAGTAGATGGAACCGTCCGCCGGGGTCTTGTTCATGCTCTTGAAGCCGAGTATGCCCGCTGCCTGGGCCATCGCCTCAACCAGCAGCACACCCGGAAACACCGGCTCGTCCGGGAAGTGCCCGTCGAAAAAGGGCTCGTTGATGCTCAGGTTCTTGTAGGCGACGATGGATTCACCGAGTTCTATTTCCACCACCCTGTCCACCAGCAGGAAGGGGTACCGGTGAGGCAGGTACGTGCGGATTTCATCGATTTGCATAGTGCGTGGATCCTTTTGCTTCGCCAACCGCGTCAGGGTTGCGCCGGACCCGCTATCACTGTTTCTTTTCCAGGGCGGCCAGGCGTTGCTGAATGCGTTCAAGCTGTGAGAAACGAACGGCGCTCTTGCGCCATTCACGGGTAGTCGCCATTGGAGTACCCGAAGAGTACGATCCGGGTTCGGTGATCGACCTTGTGACCATGGTCATGCCGGTCACATGCACGCCATCACAAATCTCCACATGGCCAACGACGCCAACACCTCCAGCCAACGTACAATTAGCGCCTATAATCGTGCTTCCGGCCAGACCGGTGCAACCGGCGATCGCGGTATTTTTTCCGATGCGGCAGTTGTGCGCTATCTGCACCAGGTTGTCGATAATCGCGCCATCCTCGATCACGGTGTCATCCAGCGCACCCCTGTCGATGGTGGTGCAGGCGCCAATCTCGACATCATCGCCAATGCTGACCCCGCCCAGCTGATGGATTTTTTCCCATCCCCCCGGGCCCGGCGCAAAGCCGAACCCGTCGGCGCCAAGCACGGCCTGGCTGTGTACACGACAACGGGCACCGAGTTTGACGTTGTGGTAGATCACGACGCCCGGCTGGATGCGCGTACCGGCTCCGATCTCGGTGTTGTGGCCGATATAGGCGTTAGCGCCAATCGACGCGCCGCTGCCCACCCTGGCCCCCGCCTCGACCACTGCATTGGGCCCAATACTGGCATCGTTCGCTATAACAGCCCCTGGAGACACGGTGGCCGCGGGGTGTATGCCTTCCGGTTGTGCAGGCGACCGATCAAACAGGGCCGTGGATCGGGCAAAGGCGAGGTAGGGATCCGCCGTGGCCAGCGTCGCGACGGGACACTGCGACGCCAGGTCAGGATGCAATATCACTGCCGCGGCGCGCGTATCCAGCAACTGGCTTGCATACTTCTTGTTGGAGAGGAAGCTGATGTCATCCGGCCCCGCACTGGCCAGTGTGGCCAGTCCGGACACGGTGCGCTGGGCGTCGCCGTCCAGCTGCAGGTCAAATCGCTGCGCCAGCTCCCCCAGGGTAATCACCCGATGCTTACTCCGCTGCGACCTGATTCAGCTTGTCAGTCACCTTGGCAGTGATGCTGTAACCGGCATCCGCGTGGATCACGGATGCGCGCTGCAGCAGCAGGCCAATACCTTCAGTGGTAATCAGCTCGCGCAGGACTTCCTGCACCTTCGGCGACATCTCCTGCAACAGCGCCTGGCCGGCTGCCTGCTCGGCCTGTTGCAGCTTGCCGGTCACATGCTCCAGGTCAGATTGCTTGCTTGCCAGCTTCTGGCGCGCAGACACCTGCTGCTCCTGGCTCATCACCGCAGCGTCTTTCTGGAACTTTTTCACCAGTTCGTCAAATTCCTTCTTCAGTTTATCGAACTCGGCTTTATCGGCCTTGTAGTCGTCGCCATTGCGAACTTCCGTGAGTCGCTTCTGCGCCACGTCGGTCTGCAGGATAGCCTCCTGCAGGTTTACCACCGCGATCTTGCCCTGGGCAAGCGCCAGCGATGGCAGGGTCAGGGCCACGGTGGCCAGTGCAATTTTCAAAAATCTAGACACGTTTCTCTCCAGTTGTAGCAATAAAAAATCAGAATCCGCGGCCCAGTGTGAACTGGAAGGCCTCTTCCTCGTCGTCATCACCCGCATTAAGCGGCTTGGCGAGGCTGAAAGTCATCGGCCCGAAGCCGGTTATCCAGGTCACACCAACTCCCACCGAGTAACGCAGTTCATCGGCGTCCACGTCAAAGCAGTTGATCTGTTGCGCCGAACACTGCGTGTTGAATACGTTACCCGCATCGATGAAGAAAGCAGAGCGCAGCTTGCTCTGGTCCTTGATGAAAGGCAGCGGGAACAGCAGCTCGGCACTGCCCTCAATCAGCACATTGCCCCCGAAGGGGTCGGGATCGTCGCGAAGTGTCTCCACACCAAGCTTGCCGTCGCGCCCGACATAGCCGAACTCGCCCAGTTCCGTCGCATTGCCGTCCTCATTGACCGCAGCCACCGACTGGCGAGCGTCGTACAGCTCGGCCGGGGTTGATCGCGGACCCAGCGTGTTGCTCTCGAAACCGCGCACAGAGCCGAAGCCGCCGGCATAAAAGTGCTCATAGAACGGCAACTCCGTGGTGTCGCCGTAACCGTCTCCGTAGCCCAGTTCACCGCGCAGGCGCAGCGTCCAGGTGCGCGTCACCGGGAAGTATATCTCGCCGCGATAACTGAGCTTGTAAAACTCCAGGTCCGAGCCCGGGATGGCCACTTCCAGAGCCACGGAATTGGCGGTGCCACGGGTTGCCATACGGCCGCGATTCAGCGTGGATTGGCTCCAGCTTGCGGTTATCGTCCAGTTCAGGAACTCGTCGCCATTTTCATCCAGGAAACCCGGTTCGGACGGGGGAGTCAGGAAACTCGGCGGTATGGTGTCAATCGGCTGCACGGTTTCCGGACCGGCGAACAGGCCGGTCGGGAAGCCGTTCTCGTCGTAGATCTCGGTGCTTTCAAACCAGTAATCCACAGACCTGTCCAGGCGCGGACTGGCCTTGATTTCCTGCACGGCGAACCGGCCCGCCGTAATCTCGGTATCGGAGACCCCGAAACTGAACCCCAGACGCTGGGTTTCCTTGATCGGGTAGCCAAAGTTCAGGGCGCCACCGAGCGTATCCGTGGTGTAGCTGGCCACGTTCACTTCCGAGAGGTCGGTGGAACGGTAGTAGACATTGAAGCCGCGGCTAACGCCGTCCTCAGTGAAATACGGGTTGGTATAACTGAAGTTATACAGGTCCTGGTAACGCGACGAGTTCAAGCTGATACCCACTCGCTTCCCCGTGCCCAGGAAGTTGTCCTGCTGCAGGTTCAGGCCGAGGATGAGGCCCGCATCCTGGGCGTAACCGAAGCTCGCACCGATGCTGCCGGAGGATTGCTCTTCCACCTCGAATTCCACATCGATCAGGTCATCGTGGCCGGGCACCTGTGGGGTTTCCACGCTCGCCCTGCTGAAGTAGCCGAGCCGCTCAAGCCGGATTCGTGATTGCTCGATCTTCGCCGACGAGGCCGGCGCACTCTCCATCTGGCGCATTTCGCGACGCAGTACGTCGTCCGCCGTCTTCTGGTTGCCCTTGAAGCTGATGCGACGCACGTACGTGCGCTTGCCGGGGTCGACGAAGAACTTGAGGGCAACCACGTTGCTGCCTTCCTCAATTTCGGGAATACCCGTCACCTTGGCAAAGTTGTAGCCCTCATTACCCAGCCGGCGAGTCAGGTACTCTTCCGTGGAGGTCACCAGTTGCTGGGAGAAAGTCTGGCCTTCGGCAACCAGCAGGAATCGGCGCAGGTCCTCTTCCGGCAGCACCAGGTCACCGGACAGGTCGACCTCACCCAGGGTAAATTTCTCGCCCTCGGTAACGTTTGCGGTGATATAGACCTCTTCCTTGTTCGGCGACACCGAAACCTGCGTCGAATCAATACGAAACTGCAGATAACCGCGATCCATATAGTAGGAAGTCAAGGCCTCCAGGTCACCGGTCAGCTTTTCCCGGGAATACTTGTCGTCATTGGTAAAGAAGGACAATAGCCCGGTGGTGCGCAGTTCGAAAATCTCGCCGAGTTCCTCGTCGTCAAAGACTTCGTTACCGACCACGTTGATATGCTTGATGGAGGCAACCGTGCCCTCGTCCACGTCGATATTGATGGTTACCCGGTTGCGGGGCTCTGGCAGGACCTCGGTTTCGATATTGGCGTCATAGCGCCCCTGCTGTACATACTGGCGCTGCAGTTCCATCTGCATGCCTTCCAGTGTGGAGCGCTGGAATACCTGCCCGACCGCCAATCCCGCGCCCTTGAGGCCGTCTAGCAGGGCTTCTGTCTCAATCGCCTTGTTACCTTCGATGTTGATCTCGGTGATACTGGGCCGCTCGGCGACCACGACTACCAGTACGTTACCGTCACGGCCGATGCGAATATCGTCGAAGTTACCGGTCGCGAACAGGCTGCGCGCAGAGGCGCGAACGGCGTATTCGTCCACCAGGTCTCCCACCCCGACGGGCAGGGAGGCAAACACGCTGCCTGCGGAGATGCGCTGCAGGCCCTCCACACGAATATCGGAAATAATGAACGTCTCCGCGGAGGCTAGCGGCGCCCACAGGACAAGGGCCAGCACCAGATATTTGGATAGTCGTCTAATCAAAATTCCATCAACCAACGGAGCCGTCTGCGATTAACATTGTCGCCACACTGCACGTATTTACAGACGGGTAAAATCGTTATAAAGGGCCAGCATCATTAATCCCAGCACCATGAACAGGCCAATCTGGTATCCCAGGGCCTGTATTTTCTCAGGTACCGGCCGGCCAGCCAATAGCTCTATCGTGTAAAACAACAGGTGCCCACCATCCAGTACCGGGATGGGCAACAGGTTTAGCACGCCAAGGCTGACACTGAGCAAGGCCAGGAAGCCGATATATGATTCCAGGCCGGACTTGGCCGAGGCGGACGCCACTTTAGCAATGGTGATGGGACCGCTCAAGTTTTTTGGTGATATGAGCCCCATAACCATCTTCTTTATGGAGCTCACCGTGAACTCCATCAGTTCCCAGGTCCGCACAACCGCAGCACCTGCCGATTCGAGCGGCCCGCGGGTGAAGGTACGCACCATCTCCGCAGGCATTTCCGGCAGCGCGACACTGACGCCCACGCGACCAAACACCGTGCCGTCGGCATCTTCCACCGGCTCAGGCACCACAACAGCCTGCTGCTGGCGTCCCTCTCGCTCGATATCCAGGGTGATTGGCTCACCGGGCCGGGCGCGCACGTGCTCTACCCAGTCCATCCACTTTTCCATGGGTTCGCCACCGGCTCGCAGGATGCGGTCCCCGGTGAGCAGGCCGGCCGCGGCAGCGGGACCACCCTCCACTACCTGATCCACAACCGGCGGCACCTCCGGTGTATACATGGACAGCCCCAGACCACCGAGCAGGTCCGGCTCCTCCTGCGTCGACAACCAGCGGTGTATGGCCGCTTCCGACTCGTACACCATGTCGGATTCCGGGTATTTCACCGAGAAGTGGATAGTCCCGGTATCGCCTATGCGGTCGAGCAAAGCGAAATTCAGCGCTTGCCAGGTGGGGGTTTCCTTCCCGTCCACGGCGATGATTTCCTGGCCGGGTTCCAGCCCGGCCACATCCGCGAGGGAACTCTGCTCCACCTGGCCGATTACCGGCGCATAACCGCGTTCGCCGGCCATAAACAGGAACCAGTAAGCCACCACCGCGAGCAGGAGGTTCGCCAGTGGGCCCGCTGCCACCACCGCGATACGTTGCAGCACAGGCTTGCGATTGAAGGATTGGTGCAATTGCTCCTCAGGCACGTCTCCTTCGCGCTCATCGAGCATTTTCACGTACCCGCCCAGCGGAATCGCAGCAACCACATACTCGGTGCCAAGCTTGTCGGTCCAGCTGGTGAGCGGCTTGCCGAAACCGATGGAGAAGCGCAGCACTTTCACGCCGCACTTGCGGGCCACCCAGAAGTGGCCGAATTCATGTATGGCCACCAGGATTGCCAGTGTGCCGAGGGTGATCAGGATCGTGTACAGCATGTCCATCAGGCGAGTGTTGCTTCTGTGGGTCTTCCAGTCATGTCCACGAGGTGCGCAGCGGCTGCCGCGCGCGCCTCGGTATCTGCGTTTTCGACCACATCCAGGGTGGTCGGTTCAACTATGGTGACGCGCTCCAGCACCGTCTCGATCAGCGCGGGGATGTCGGTAAAGCGGATACGTCCGTTGAGAAACGCATCCACCGCCACTTCGTTCGCCGCGTTACACACGGCCATGGCTGTCCCGCCAGTGCTGACGGACTCCCGCGCCAGCCTGAGGCAGGGGAAGCGGGCTTCGTCCGGCGCTGTGAAATCCAGGCGGGCTGTGGTCACCAGGTCGAGCGGCGCGACCCCGGAATCCACCCGGCCAGGCCAACCCAGCCCGTAGGCGATGGGTGTGCGCATGTCCGGGTTTCCCATCTGTGCCAGCACCGAGCCATCGAGGTACTGCACCATGGAGTGAATGATGCTCTGCGGATGCACAATCACATCCACCTGCTCAGCGGGCAGGTTGAATATCCAACAGGCTTCGATGAATTCGAGGCCCTTGTTCATCAGGCTGGCGGAATCGACGGATATCTTGCGACCCATGGACCAGTTGGGGTGCGCACAGGCCTGGTCCGGTGTGGCCTCCCGCATCTGCTCCCAGCTCCAGGTGCGAAATGGTCCGCCCGAGGCAGTGAGCAGCACCTTGCTGACGCCTGCCAGACCCGGCCGCGCGTGTTCATCCACGGGCATGCACTGGAAAATCGCGTTGTGTTCACTGTCTATGGGCAGCAGTCGGGCCCCGGATTCCCTGACGGCCTGCATCAGCAGGTGACCGCCCATCACCAGGGACTCCTTGTTGGCCAGCAGCAAGGTCTTGCCAGCACGTGCTGCGGCCAGAGTCGAGGGCAGCCCCGCCGCTCCGACAATCGCAGCCATGACACTGTCGACCTCTGCAGCACTGGCAACCCGACACAGGGCATCCGCGCCGTGCAAGACCTCGGTAGCACTGCCAGCGGGGAGTTGGTCGCGCAGCTGCATTGCGCTGCGTTCGTCCATCATCACCGCGTAACGGGGGTGAAACGCCAGGCACTGCTCCAGCATGGCTGCCACAGAGCGATTAGCCGCCAGGGCGTAAACGCTGAAGTCAGAGGGGTGACGGGCAATCACATCGAGGGTGCTGGCACCAATAGATCCGGTTGAACCGAGCACGCTGACCTGTCGTGGCGCCAATGCCATTACCAACCCGCCAGCAGCAGACCGAGCGCAAATACCGGTGCCGCCCCACTGAGACTGTCCAGGCGATCCAGAATGCCGCCGTGGCCTGGCAGCAGGCTGCCGCTGTCCTTGGCGCCGCTCTCGCGCTTGACCATGCTGACGGTAAGATCCCCCACCACAGATGCCATGCTGGTCGTCAGCGCCACCGCCAGCACTGCCAGCAGCGATATGTGCGCTCCGCGCGCGGGCAGGGTGTACCACAGCAGCAAGCCGACGGCGGCAACAGCCAGGGCTCCGCCCCAGAAGCCTTCCCAGGTCTTGGCCGGGCTCACGGCTGGCGCCATTTTGTGCTTACCGAGTGACTTGCCGGCAAAATACGCGCCGATGTCGGCAGCGGCGACCAACAGCACCAGTGTGACCATCAGTGCCCCGCCCCGCGGGTAGCTCAGCAGGTACACGGCGGCCATCCACGCGGGAGCCAGTACCAGCAAGCCCATCAGGCTGCGCATCATCGGATGACTCCAGATCACGGCACTGGCCGGGTAGCTTCGCACCCAAAGCAGGGCAAACGACCACCACAGGCAGGCCAGACCCAGAACGGGCTGCACCCGCTCACGGGTCGGCTCCGCGTCCAGTTGGCAGTGAAAATACAAGCCAACCATCGCGGCGGCCAGCACCAGCACGTACAGCGCCCGCGCGGGCTTCGCCTCCCACCCGGCCAGGCGCGACCATTCCCAGCCGCCCGCCAGCACCAGCACAGCAAAAAGCACCGCCAATGCCAGCAGGGGCAGGAACAGGATGCCGGCCAGGAACAGCCCGGCCATGACCAGGGCGGTGACAACGCGCTGCTTAAGCATCGAGGTCACCCCCTGCGGCGAGTGTATCCGGGTCGCGCAGGCCGAAACGGCGCTCCCTGCGGCTGTAATCGGCCAGGGCACGCGCGAATTCCAGCTCCCCGAAGTCGGGCCACAGGGTGTTGGTAAAATAGAGTTCACTGTAGGCGAAGTGCCACAGCATGAAGTTGGAAACGCGCGCATCACCCCCCGTGCGTATGCACAGATCCGGACGCGGCAGGTCGCTTATGGAAATATGCTGGTCCAGCAGGCGGGCATCGATGTCGTCTACGTCCAGTTGCCCCGCTTGCACCTGCCGGGCCAGCTGTTTTGCCGCCTGGGCGATATCCCACTGGCCGCCGTAATCCACCGCAATCACCAGGGTCGCCGCGCTGTTGCCTGCGGTCAGGTGTTCAGATTGCTGCATCAAGCGCTGTAATCGCGGACTGAATCGGCTGCGTTCTCCGATGAAGCGCAAGCGGACGCCGTCTTCGTGCAGCGCGCGTACTTCACTGCGCAGGTAGCGCGACAACAGTGCCAGCAGCGCCCTCACCTCGGGCAGGGGTCGCCCCCAGTTCTCGCTGCTGAAGGCAAATACCGTGAGCACCTCCACGCCGTGGTTACGGCAGGCCCGCAACACACTGCGCACTGCCTCCACGCCAGCGCGGTGACCTGCAGGACCTGGAAGATTCTGGCGTTTGGCCCAGCGATTGTTGCCGTCCATGATGATGGCGACATGGCGCGGCACAATCAGTTGATCTGAATCGCCGCCGGAGGCGCTTCTACCCGACATAGGAGCTCGTCAGTTCCAGGGCCCGGGCCCTAGATCTCCATGAGGTCAGCTTCTTTCTCAGCCAACATTACTTCGATTTTGGCGACATAGCTGTCGGTCAGTTTCTGTATTTCTTCCTGCCCACGACGCTCATCGTCTTCACTGATTTCCTTGTCCTTCTCCAGCTCCTTCAGCATCGCGTTGGCATCACGCCGCGCGTTACGTATGGACACACGGGCCGATTCCGCTTCCGCCCTGGCCTGGCGTATATAGCCCTTGCGCGTCTCTTCGGTCAGCATTGGCATGGGTATGCGAATGACCTCGCCGGCAGTCGCCGGATTGAGGCCCAGATCTGACTTCATGATGGCCTTCTCGATCGCCGGAATCATGCTCTTGTCCCAGGCTGTGAGGCTGAGCGTGCGTGCATCTTCCACGTTGACGTTCGCCACCTGGTTAATCGGTGTATCTGCGCCGTAGTAGTCAACCCGCAATCCATCGAGCAGGCTGGGGTGAGCGCGACCAGTGCGAATCTTATTGAAGTTATGGCTCAGGGCTTCGAGGCCCTTTTCCATGCGTTCACTGGCTTCGTTCTTTATATCGTTGATCACTTGCTAATTTCCTCCACGGGCAACAACGTCACTGGATCAGCGTGCCGTCATCGCCGCCACGCACAATATTCAGCAGCGCACCCTGCTTTTCCATTTCAAATACCCGCACCGGCATGTTGTGGTCCCGACACAGGCATATCGCGGTCAGGTCCATCACTTCCAGCTTCTTGTCCAGGACCTCATCGTAGGTGAGCCGGTCGTATTTCACCGCATCCGTCACCTTCATTGGGTCAGCCGAATATACCCCGTCGACCTTGGTCGCCTTGAGGACCAGTTCCGCCTGCACTTCAATCCCCCGCAGGCAGGCAGAAGAATCCGTGGTGAAGAAGGGATTACCGGTACCAGCCGCGAATATCACCACATCGCCATTGTTCAGGTACCTGATCGCCTTGCGACGATCATAGTGATCCACCACGCCACTCATGGGAATGGAAGACATGACGCGCGTGGCAATATTGGAGCGCTCAAGCGCGTCGCGCAGCGCCAGCGCATTCATGACCGTGGCCAGCATACCCATATGATCGCCGGTCACGCGGTCCAGGCCGGCAGTCTGCAGCGCGGCGCCACGAAAGAGATTGCCACCGCCGACCACCAGTCCGACCTGCACACCGATACCTACCAGCTGGCCGATTTCCAGGGCCATCCGGTCCAGTACCCGCGGGTCGATACCGAAGCTTTCATTGCCCGTTAGCGCTTCACCGCTGAGTTTCAGCAGGATGCGCTTGTACTTCTTGTCACCTGTTGCCTGTGGCATGTCAAACCTCATCTGAACTGCGCCCGTATCTTACAGGACAACGGGCCGGCACCCCAGTGGGAATTTGGGGGAAAAGACGGTCAAAGCGGGCCCGCGCGCCTGTGCATGCGCGCCCGGACCCGTAACCGGTTAACGGCTTACAGCAGGGCCAAAAGGGCCCAGATCACGCCGGTCAAGGCCAGGCTGCAGTGAACCACCCCCACCACACTGGTCATCGGGCCGGTTTTGCCGAACAACGCGTTGGCCTCAAGCGCCAGGATCACCACAACACTGGCACCAAAGCCCACCGCGCTGGCTTCTATCGGCAGGTGCTTCGAGGCCAGCATACCGAACAGCATGGGACCTGAGAGCAAGGTATTGGTGCGCGATGCCAGGCCAGCCTTGGCTGCCGCCGCAGGACCGTCGCCTTCCTTGAGCCCGATCACCACCTTCTGGTTGGGCCAGATCACCAGCCAGACATTGAGGAACATCAGGGTACCCGCGAGAGCGCCAACCCACAGTGCCGGCATGCCGAGAAAACTACTACCCGCACCGACCTGGTGCAGCAGGCTGAGACCGGTAAGGAAGGTCAACATGGCGCCCCAGCGGAACCACCACAGCGCCCGTGGCGCCAGTTTTTTCAAGGCATCAGCTTTGGCGTCAGCCTCCGCTTCCTTGAAATACTCCGTCTGCACGAAGTTGAAGTAATACAGCATGCCAATCCAGACGACGCC
Organism: Pseudohalioglobus sediminis; assembly: GCF_008370495.1. Classification (GTDB taxonomy): domain Bacteria; phylum Pseudomonadota; class Gammaproteobacteria; order Pseudomonadales; family Halieaceae; genus Halioglobus. Next base: position 819,533 of record NZ_VTUX01000001.1, read on the forward strand.
GAACAGGACATGGAACCAGCGAAACACAAACTCGAGAATTAAACCGCTCATGAAACCTCACCTCTTTATTTTTTGTTGTCGGACCGCGCTTATTATACACTTTCGTCCACGGCTCGATATGTCGCCGACGCACAACGAGGCTATTCTGCCACGTTGCGTTTTTGTCAACCCATTCCATAGTGAGGAACCTGCTCATGGCTTTTGAATTGCCCGCATTGCCCTACGCCCAGGACGCCCTGGAGCCCCACATCTCTGCCGAAACCCTCGAATACCACTACGGCAAGCATCACCAGACCTATGTCGACAAGCTCAACGGGCTGGCCGAAGGCACCGACCTGGAAAACAAGAGCCTGGAAGACATTGTAAGAACCTCCGAAGGCGGCGTTTTCAACAATGCGGCACAGATCTGGAACCACACATTTTACTGGCACTGCCTGAGCCCCAACGGCGGCGGCGCTGCCACCGGTGCGATTGCAGAAGCAATCGATGCAGCGTTTGGTTCATTTGACGCCTTCAAGGAAGCCTTCACCAACAGCGCGGTGAACAACTTTGGTTCATCATGGACCTGGCTGGTGAAGAAAGCCGACGGCTCTGTCGACATCGTCAACACGTCAAACGCCGCGACTCCGCTGACTGATGACAGTGTGACCCCGTTGCTTACCGTCGATCTGTGGGAGCACGCTTATTACATTGACTACCGCAATGCACGCCCCAAGTACATGGAAGCATTCTGGTCGCTGGTCAACTGGGAGTTCGTGAACGAGAACTTTGCCTGATCGTCCCGCATAGCAAAAAAAACCCGGCATTAGCCGGGTTTTTTTATTGCCATCAGCCGCTCAGTCGATACGGCTGAACCAGCATCATGCCGCCAGTTCCTTGTTGATGGCCTCCACCAATGCGGCGTTCAATGGTGCCCTGACGCGTTCCTTGGTAGCCAGGTGCGAAGGCATATCGATGGTCGACAATTGCTCGGCAATCGCCTGGGCCCGCGACATCAGCTGATCCACTTCTACGGCCTCATCCAGGAAACCGGCCTCCACTGCACCGTCAGCGTCATACAGGTACGCACAGCTCACCGCCAGTTCGAAATGCGCCGGATCCAGCCGGGCTCGCGCCAGCTCCACACCGAAATAAGGCATGGTCATGCCAATGGCAACCTCGTTGAGCCCGATCTTGAACTGCCCGGCAGTACCGATCCGATAGTCGGCCGTCAGCAGAAGTAGCCCGCCCATGGCAAGGGCATGCCCGGAAACCGCCAGCACCACCGGCGTCGGGAACTGCAACAGACGTTGCGCCAGTTCGGCGCCTGAGCGGAGGATGCGCAACAGACCATCCCCCCCCTGGCCCATGACATTCAGGTCGAAACCGGCCGAGAACTTGCCCGGGCGACCGGCTATCAGCAGTACTTTGCCAACGGCCTCGGCCTGGTCGAGTGCGGTATTGATTTGCTCCAGCATGTCAAAGCCAAGAGCGTTGGCCTTGCCGTCATCCAGCTGGATCATGCTGTATTTGTCGTGCTCACTAAACGTGGCGATCTGGGACACAATAACCTCCGCGGTCATACTGGGGACAGGCGACAAAATTAGTCTAACTTTGGCCCAAAGAAAAGCCCGGCACGATGGCCGGGCTTGTTCAGTAGTGGCTCGAACAGCTTACATCATGCCGCCCATGCCACCCATGCCACCCATGTCCGGCATGGCCGGCGCGGCAGCAGCGTCTTGCGGCGCATCGGCAACCATCACCTCGGTGGTGATCATCAGGCCAGCCACGGAGCCGGCAGCCTGCAGTGCGGTGCGAGTAACCTTGGCGGGATCCAGGATACCCATCTCGATCATGTCACCGTACTCTGAGGTCGCGGCGTTGTAGCCGTAGTTGCCCTCGCCCTGGCGCACCTTGTCGAGCACCACGGAGGCTTCGTCGCCTGCGTTACCCACGATCTGGCGCAGCGGACCTTCCATGGCACGCAGCGCTGCTGCGATACCGTGGTTCTGGTCTTCGTTGTCGCCCTTGAGGTCGCTGATCGCTGCGATAGCGCGCACCAGTGCCACACCACCGCCGGCAACCACACCCTCTTCAACCGCGGCGCGGGTTGCATGCAGGGCGTCTTCTACACGGGCTTTCTTTTCCTTCATTTCGATCTCGGTGGCCGCGCCAACCTTGATCACGGCAACACCGCCGGCCAGCTTGGCCACGCGTTCCTGCAACTTCTCACGGTCGTAATCAGAAGAGGTGTTCTCGATCTGTGTGCGGATCTCACCGACACGTGCAGTGATGGCGTCATGATCGCCAGCGCCATCAATGATGGTGCTGTTGTCCTTGTCCATGGTCACGCGCTTGGCGCTGCCCAGGTGCTCAAGAGTCGCAGACTCCAGGTCCAGGCCCACTTCTTCGGAAATCACAGTGCCGCCGGTCAGGATAGCGATGTCCTGCAGCATGGCCTTGCGACGGTCGCCAAAGCCGGGCGCCTTACAGGCTGCCACTTTCACAATACCGCGCATGTTGTTCACCACCAGGGTCGCCAGGGCTTCGCCTTCCACGTCCTCGGCGATAATTACCAGCGGCTTGGAAGCCTTGGCAACCTGCTCCAGCAAGGGCAGCAATTCGCGGATGTTGGAGATCTTCTTGTCGACCAGGAGGATATAGGGCGATTCGGATTCAACGCTCATGCTGTCCTGGTTGCTGATGAAATAGGGTGACAGGTAGCCGCGATCGAACTGCATGCCTTCTACCACGTCCAGCTCATTTTCCAGACCGGAGCCCTCTTCAACTGTGATCACGCCTTCCTTGCCTACCTTGTCCATGGCTTCGGCGATGATGTCACCTACCTGGGCGTCGGCATTCGCGGAAATGGTGCCCACCTGGGCGATGGCCTTGGAGTCTTCACAGGGAATGGAGGCTGCCTGCACCTGGGCCACGGCAGCGGCAACGGCCTTGTCGATACCGCGCTTCAGGTCCATGGGGTTCATGCCTGCAGCGACGGACTTGAGCCCTTCGTTGAGGATGGACTGGGCCAGCACAGTGGCGGTGGTGGTGCCGTCACCGGCGGCGTCGGATGCCTGCGAAGCCACCTCCTTCACCATTTGCGCACCCATGTTTTCGAACTTGTCTTCCAGCTCGATTTCCTTGGCTACGGAGACACCGTCCTTGGTCACGGTGGGCGCACCGAAAGACTTGTCCAGAATTACGTTGCGGCCTTTGGGGCCGAGAGTTGCTTTTACTGCATTGGCGAGAACATTCACGCCGTTGAGCATACGAGAGCGAGCGTCGTCGCCGAAATATACGTCTTTAGCTGCCATTTTCTAAATCCTTAGTTGTAACTGTGGGTCTATGTATCGCTGGGAGTGCGTTTGCCATTACTCAACGACGGCAAAGATCTCGCTCTCACCCATGATGATCAGTTCTTCACCATCGATCTCGATGGTGTTGCTGCCGGCGTACTGGCCGAAGACAACGGTATCGCCAACTTTCACGGCGAGGGGGCGAACGTCGCCATTGTCCAGGACCTTGCCTTCACCGACGGCGACGATTTCACCCTGGTTGGGCTTTTCCTTGGCGGAGCCGGGCAGGACGATGCCGCCTGCGGTGGTTTCTTCCTCTGCATTGCGACGAACGACCACACGGTCGTACAGCGGACGGATACTCATTTCTGTAAATCTCCTAGTACTGTGTTATGAGAAGCCCCGAACCAGGGGTTGCCTTGGTCTATGGGGGCGCAGGATAGCTTTTCAAGGCTTAATTAGCACTCTTTTCAAGAGAGTGCTAATTCTAGGGAAGGATTTGCTTTCGTCAAGCCTGCCGGGCGCTGTTTACCGCGGCAGGGGGAAGGGAATTTATCTATTTAAATTCAATGAGTTAATTTATATCTCGCTCATCCAGACGGGTATATTGCCCTTCGATGATGGTCTCGCTTTCCACATCCCTAGCGGGCGCGTACGGCTCCACTGCAGGACCACCCAGTGCACCGGCAAGGCGCCGTCGGAGTGGCCCTATCATGACCACCACCGCGGCGACATCAGTCAGCATCCCCGGGAACATCAACAATACGGCGGCCAGTCCCATGGCCATATCATCCACCAGCAGTTGCGGCCCGAGCACACCACCCTGCTGCAGAGCGCGCATGCGCTCAAACATCTGCATACCCTGGCGACGCAGGATCAGGCCGCCCAGCACCAGGGTCGCCAGCACATAGAGCAGCACGGTCAGGGCGCTGGTTTCGATACCCAGTTGTACCAGCGTAAACAGCTCCAGCCAAGGCAGGAGCATAATCAACAATCGCATAGTGTTTCTCCGTTACAGCCGATATGGGGACACAGACTGCAAAAACCAACCGCTACCAGTCGTAGTTGACCCCGACAGACCACTTCCGGTCCACTTTATCGATCGCCGTCTCCGCTGGCAGGTTATCGTAGTTATATTCCAGCTGGATGACTGAACTGAATGATCCGTTTATCGGATATTTGACTCCCGAGATGGTATTGATTTCGAAATCATCCCCCTGCTTGAAAGACTGCATCAGTGCGTGTCGGTGGAACACCTCGAGGCCCTCGCTGTTGACGCGCCAGGCGAAGTCGAGGTTCCACAGGAACGCTGGTCGCGCACGCCGAACCCCGGTGGTGAAACGCTCATCCACGTAGTTGAGGGTCCCCTTGCCCAGCAAGTCGAAATACGCCGTCTCCAGGAACTGGTAACCCATACCCGCACCGGCCGATGCACGCTTGTCCAGTTCCCGGAATTTGTCCTCCTCGTAAAACGCATTACCGGTCGCGAACCATTGCTCGGTGAGAAACTGGTCATACTGGTAGGAGCCCAACCAGGACTCCCGGGTCTTGTCGCCATTGGAACTCTCGTCCTGGTAACGCAGCCCGATAGTATGGCGTGACTCAAGGTAACGCAGTTCGGTTCTGGCATCGAGATCGTACCTGGTGATATCGGTATTTCCGGCGGCATCCTCCAACGCCAGGATGACACTGCCTTTCTTCTTCAACCAGGGCTGTGGCTCGGTGATGGTTTCCCCTGCGGCCACTACCAGTTTCCAGTCGGAAAGCCGTTTGATGCCCTCGTCGCAGTGCAGGTGCTGCTTGCCCTGTTGGAGAAACATCCAGCAATTGCTCATCTCCTCACCGGTGGTTTCAATGTCAAAGTGATCGCCGCTCTGGATAAACTGCACATGATGCAAGTCGATATACAGGTCGCCAAGAATTGCCGATTGCCACTGCACCTGGCCATCCGCTATGCCAATCATGGCACCGGTGATGGATTCACCGTCAGTAAAATGTAGCCTGTCAGCCAATACAGTCGCTGGCAGGAACAACACCAGGTAAAGCAATGCGAGGTTCCACCGCGCTGCGCAAAAGGAACGATTGGTCAGTATCAATTTGAAAGTCCTGTAAACTTGTCTGCAATGGCTGAGATCGAACCCGACATTAACCAGAGAATCTGGCAGGTAGTGACCATGATTCCGCGTGGCAAGGTCGCCACCTACGGCGACGTCGCCGCGCAGGCAGGTCTGCCCGGTGCCGCGCGTCGCGTGGGTCGGGCGCTCAAATACCTGCCGCCGGGAACGCGCATACCCTGGCACCGTGTCGTCAACGCCCAGGGTGGCATTTCACTGGCTGATGGCTCTGCGGGCAAGTATACCCAAAGGGAAAGGCTGGAGGCAGAGGGTGTGTCGTTCAAGGCCAATGGCAAGATCGACCTGGGACGGTTTCGCGCGTTCACCAGGTAGGCAAGGGGCTTCCACGCCGGAGCGAGCAGCAATCACTCACCCTGGGCGTCGCCCTCCCCCGCGCTCGCCTGCGCAGCCGCCAGCATTTCGCTGAGCCTTTTATTCTCCGCCACCAGTGCGTCGTTGCGATCGGCAAAGGTGTCGATCAGTTGAGCCATTTCGTTCACCAGTTCGACATAGTACTCGGGAGGGATAGCGTCCGCCGAGGGTAACTGTGTCTTCTCTGCGCTGGCCTGCACTTCACTGAAGGCGTCCTCTGCAGAGAGAAAGCGGTTGAGAATACCCACCTTGCGATTAAACCGGGCGGCCTCTTCCTCATCAAACTGCAACACCATCGACAGTGGCTGACGGGACGCCTTGCGCAGCGCCTGGTAAAACAGGTGCAGCCGGCGCGCCAGCCCTCTATCCGGGTTGTAGGCCCCATCCTTGTACTGCGGATAGCGACTGTTGAGTTCGAGCAGGAAGGCCACCCCGTCCGCGCCCAGCGACTGGTTGCTCGACACTTCCTCGAGGGCAATATCGGCCGGACTCGGCAAATCAAGGGCGTGGAAAAAGTCGTCCAGCAGGCTGCCGTTGTGAAATGCTGCAGGATCAAACCGCCTCAGCACCAGGTTTTCCTCACCGACGCTCTCCATCCAGCGTTCCAGGAAGCGGTAACCCATACGCTGCTTGGTGCCCTGCAGCAACGTCTCGGCGTCTACCGGCTGCTGCATTTCCTTCACATCCTGCTCCCACTGGCTCTTGAGCGATTTCAGTGGGTCGCGCACGTAGGCGATGGCACGCACACAATCAAAATACGGATCCACGAACAGGCGCAACTGCTCAATTTCATCCCGGGACAGGCGCGTCAGGTTCTCCGCAGATACGATGCAGGTGCCCTCGGTAATTCCCGAAAACAGGCCCGTCCATTGTTGCCGCAGACATTGCAGCTCCGATTCCCAGGCCTCGTCGTCTATGGGCGACAGCTGCTTGTACAGGAAGCTTTTTTTCGGGTTCTGCATGAACAGCACGGTAAAATCGAAGGAATGGTTGTAGGGCTGCCATGGCGCACAGACGATACCCTCTTGCGCCAGCGCTGCACTGGCGCTACCCAGGCTGTTCTGGATAGTGGTACTTCCCGTCTTGGCCATACCGATATGCAGGACCAGCGTTTTCATGCAGTAACTCCCTTAGCCTGGACTCTTAGCGCGTGGATTGTGGTGTACGCCATGGTGCCACCCAGAGCAGCAATAACATGCCGGGAATTGCCAGCACAGCGCACAGCAGAAAGAAATCCACCCAGCCGACGTGCTCCACGATGATACCGGTGCTGGCGTTGGCAAAAGTCCGCGGTAGTGCTGCCAGCGCCGTGAACAGTGCGAATTGCGTGGCAGCGTATGTCTTGCTGGTCTCTCTGGCTATGAATGCAGTAAATGCCGCGGTGCCCATACCCACGCCGAGGTATTCAAACGAAATGACTGCGGCCAGCAGCCAGAGCGAGGCCCCCACGGACGCCAGCACCGCAAATCCGAGAATGCTCACCACCTGCACGACGCCGAACAACCAAAGGGAACGGTTGATCCCCAGCTTGACCATCAGGCCGCCTCCCAACAAGCCGCCGATGATGGCAGGCCATAACGCGGCGTGCTTTGCCACCAGCCCTATCTGTGTCTTGGTAAAGCCCAGGTCGAGGTAGAACGGGGTGGCCAGCGCCGTGGCCATGTTGTCGCCAATCTTGTAGAGGAACATGAAGCTGAGCACCAGCAGCAGCCCCTGCCACCCCCTGCGCGCCAGGTACTCGCGAAAAGGGGCAACTACCGCATCCCGCAGCCCCTTGTTTTCCGGCAGCTCCGACTCCGGCTCGGCCACCGCCAGGCTCATTGCTATACCCACCAGCATAAAGGCGCCGGTTATCCAGAACACGCTGCTCCAGGGCAGAATGTCTGCAAGAATCAGGGACAGGGAGCCAGGCACCAGCGACGATATCCTGTAGGCCTGGATGTGGATGGCGTTGCCAAGCCCCAGCTCCGCATCCGGTAGCAACTCGCGACGGTAGGCATCGAGGGCGACATCCTGGCTGGCGCTGAAAAAGGCGACGGCAAAGGCCAGCCAGGCAATGGTGGCGACATCCTGCTCCGGCTGCAACATGCCGAGCCCGCCGATAGACAACAACAAGGCCACCTGAAAGACAAACATCCAGCCCCTGCGCCGCCCCAGGAAAGGGGGAATCCAGCGGTCCATGAACGGGGCCCAGACAAACTTCCAGGTGTAGGGAATACCGACCAGCGCAAACAGGCCGATCTCCGCCAGCGACACGCCGCCTTCATGCAGCCAGGCTGGCACCAGTTGGAACAATACATACAGCGGCATGCCTGATGCCAAACCCGTGAACACGCAGATGAGCATGCGCCGGTTGAACACGGACTGCTGCCATGAGCCTGCGGATTCAGACAAACCCGGTACCTGCGGCCTGGTGAGAAGGCGCCATCAGGCTACCTCGAAACCCAGGTTTTTCACGAAGTTGACGTCCTCGGCGGCGAACTGTGACAGGTCCTGCTGCCGGAACCTGCCCGTGGTCGCTGGGGGCGCGATGTCGGCAGCCAGCTCCGCGATCTTATGCTTGCTGACCGGTATGCCGACAAACTCGCGCAGGGCCTCCAGTTCGCTGTCCGGGTCGGTACAGAGCCGATCGAAACTCAGGAAATGCAGTCGGTGGCCCATACGCTGGCGGAAGCCCTGCATGCGCTTGTGTGCTGCAACCCAGTAGCGCAGGGCATTCACCGGTGTCGCTGTGATATCCCCCTCCAGCAACAGGTCACCCCAGAAGTACTTGAGCTGGTTCTGGTTTTCGCTGAAGGCCATATCGAGACCGTTGCGGACGACATACACGTACTTCATTTCCGGGAAAGAGCGATCCAGCATGGGCAGCAGAATATGTGTGTTGGGTTGCTTCCAACCCCAGTGCTCCGGCAAATCGTCAGCAGCGGGGACAGACAGGATCGACTGGTGCGCGGTGCGCAGGAGATCGGGGGGTAGCACCGGGCTGCGGTCGTGACTGCAGGCCTCATCCAGGGTGGTCTTGAGCTCTGCGGGAACCTCTTTACCGTGGCGCATGGCATTGGTGAATAGCCAGGCCAGCCTGTCCAGCTCCTCGTCAGAACGCAGCAGCACTGATCGCCGCACATACAGCAAGCTGAACCAGAGGTTGTCCAGTGATTCGTTCAATTCACCGTTAAAGGCGACCCCCATATTCTGCAGCAAACTCACCACCAGCCGCGTACCGCTCCCCCCGAGTCCACCGATGACAATCGGCGCAGTATCGCTTGGCGAAATTTCATAGCGCGGGGAAACCAGCAGGCTGCCGAGCACACTCTGGGCGAGGAAGCGAGCGGCACGCCTGCGCTGGAATGCCATGGCATCCTTGTAAGCCTTGATCTGGTGACCGAGATAGCGAACCAGGCCCGGGTCATACTGTTTCAGGTAGTCGGTGATGATGGCCGCCGTCCCGACCGAGAGGTCTATCCCCTCCCACTCGTCATTGGCTGCCGGTTCCGGGTCCAGGAAGAGCTGGCCATCGTCACGCCCCAGGAACTGCCTGGCGACCTGCTCATTGCCAGCGCGGCTGTGCTCAATAACTTCCAGGCGCTGCGCGGGTGACAGCACTGCCTGGCTGGAGAATACGCTGGTAGAAGACACATCCATTTCGGCGGAGTACTGCATCAGCAGTTCATTGAAACGGGCATTTTTTTCCGCATCCTCGACCAGGCAATTCACCATGCGTTTGTATTCGCCGGCAACCAGGGAAAGCCGCGGGTTGGAATTCCCCAACTGCAGGTCAAAGCGCTCATCCAGTTCCACGCCAAACACGTGGCGCATGAAGTCCCTGCGTATGTCACCGTCATGGAACTGCTGCTTTTCGTATGGTCGTACGATGACCTTCCCGGGCTCCAGTGAATCCGCCCAGGGCGCCAGAATGCGTGGGTAGTCGAAGCGCTCCATCTGCTTGTGATAGATCAGGTCGATGCGCCGGCGCTGGGGGCCCGCCTTGATCTGCTGGTTGTAGCTGGCCATGATGATGTTGTCCTGCCTGCGCAGGTACACCACCACGTGCACATCAAACCAGGCTGACACCTGGGCACAGAACTTCCTCGCCTTGGCCTCATCCGCCCAGGCCATGAGTTCCGAAGAAAGCAAAATCGCCCCGGGCTCTTCCTCCGCCACAGCAGGCGCCCACTGGTCCACTTGCTCAAATTGCCATTGCCCCTCCAGGAACCTGGGTATATGCGGGGAAAGCAGGTGATGGGCATTGGACATGATGCCACGCTCGGGATAACTGATCCCTACCTGCGCCAGCGCATCACGGTTGTGAGCGAAAAAATCCTGCAAGGCCGTGGTACCGGTCTTACCCATACCGATGTGTAGATAAAGCTTTTTCTTCATTGTTCGCTTCTTCCTGCCTTCATGGTCACGCCGGTCTCACACCACTGTGCCCATCGCCTGCCGGTAGGCAGCATCATGTTTGCTGGCTAACACGTCAGGATTGAATTTGTCTTTCGCAGAAGCCACCGCATCGCGCATGCCCGCATAAAACGCGGCGTCACCTGCACACCTGGCAATCAACTCGGCCAGGGCGGAAACGTCGATACTATCACCATCCAGAGGCAGCACAGCCCCCGCCATGCCCTCACGGCCCTGCAGCATCCGGGCGATCTCGCCCAGATCGGTAGCGAGGAAAGGCACTCCCGTCTGCAGGCATTCGATGATGACTAACGGGAAACTTTCACCACGAAACTTGGAAGGCAGGAAACCGAGGTCAGCGGCGGCGAAGTAGCCGCGTACGTTGCGCTGGAACCCCTGCAGGTGCACGTATCCCGGCAGCGGCTGTGCCTGCAGGCGGTCGTATTCTGGCCCGTCGCCAACCAGCACCAGGTGAATATCCGCCCCGTCGAGACTGCGCGCCTTGCCGACGGACTCGATTGCCTCGGTCCAGCCCTTCTCCTCCATCGCCCTGCTGACCAGGCAGAGCACGAACGCCTCTTCGGCTATACCGAGGGATGCACGCGACACCGGCTCAAAAACCTCTTCCTCGAGCGCATTGTCGATACATTGAAGCCTGGCGTGCTCCAGTAAACCGTGCCGGCGTATGGCTTCAAGATTTTTCTCAGCGACGTAGATCAACTGCGCACTGCGCTGCACCAGACGGGGCAGGATGGGTCGCAGATCGTAGTCATTGATAGTCTCGTACATACCATGCAGGGTGACGACTGTCCTGACATCGAGATCCTCGGGCAGGATATCCAGAATCGTGCTGTCCATCCATGCATGGTGGGAGTGTATGACATCAATTTCAAAATCACTGACGATACGTTCGAGCTGGCTGAAGTCAGACACTACGGGAATGTCGCGCCGCAGCCTGTTACGCACCCCCTCCTGTCTCGGCTCGCGAGCACAGTCGAGGTAGGTCACATTGTAGCCATGAGCCTTCATTATATTTGCCAGGCTCACGGGGAAGGTTTCGCCACCCCCGGCACAAAACGCGTAGGACGCCATCAACAAATTGGGCGCTTTCCGGGTGCCCGCTTCCTCGATACGCTCGATGCTGTAACACCCCGCCAGGGCCGCATCGGAATAGTTGCCCCTGGTTTCACGCCAGTGAATTGCCAGGTTTTCCCGCAGCCTTTCGAAAACCGAGGGAGGCACCTCGTAGTACTGCCGCACCGTACGCGCCACCACTTCGTGTTCGCGATAGAACTCATCCTGGGAGTAAGAACTCACCGAGGTGTTTGCTCCGTGTATCCGGTAGTAGTTGCATGCCTCAGGCGAATAGGCGAGCATGCCGCCGCGCAACAGGTGAAGATATAACACCCAGTCGCCGCAGGTGCGCATTTTGCGCCACTCGGGATCCTGCAGTATTTCCAACTGCCGCGGCGTACGAAACAGCGCGGAACTCACGTTGGGCACGATATTTTTCACCGCAAAGGCATCGCGAACGATGGCAGCGCCGGTCTCGACAATCGCATGATTCCAGCGCTGCGGATCGATATCGTGCAGATACTCGTTGATCGACCAGATCTGCTGCTCGCCAGCGCCGTCCATGAACACTGTCCGCGCGTAGGCCAGCATGATCGCTTCATTCTCGAAGTAAGGCACCAGCGTCTCGAGGAAGTTTTCGGTGCACCAGTCGTCGCTCTCCGCAATCCAGACGATTTCACCCTGCGCGAGGTTGAGACCTTTTTCCCATTGGTGAAACACCCCGCCGGAGTTGTCATCGTTGATCACCAGCGTGGAGCGTTCCGGGAAGCGCTCGTGGAACTCGCGCAGCACGGCGGCGCTCCCGTCTGTCGAGGCGTCATCCAGCAGGATTACCTCGTAATTAGGGTAGGTCTGGGAAAAAATCGACTCCAGGCGCAGTGGCAGGTAACGCTCGTGGTTGTAATTGGGCACGATCACACTGACCAGCGGGGCAAACCCGTCGCTCGCTTCCTGTTGCTGGTAGCGCATCGGGGTGAGCAATCCCGCACTGGCGGGCGTGTGCATGTCCTTTGGCGTGGTACCAAACACCCTGTTCATACCGCGAAAGGCTGGCCGCACCACGCGGCGCAGGCCCCACGCGACAGCGGGCTGCTTGATGCTCATACGGTGGTAGATCAGGATCGCGCGCAGGCGAAACTGCACCCAACGCCCGGCTGACCAGGACCTGAGTCGCTGCAGGCGAAAGCCGACGCTGCGCAGTGGACGTGTCAGGCGCCAGGAAGTGGATTGCTCCATCTCCTGCACCTGTTGTACACGCTGTTCAAGTTGCTCATGCAGGTAGTCCTTCTCATCCTGCAACTGCAGGTTCTGGCCTTCCAGTTCGCCGGCTCGCTGCTGCAACTCTGCAACAATGCCCTGCATTTCCTCCGTAAAACGCTCGGTCTCCGCAGACTGCGCCTGCAGTTGCGACTGCAACTCCCGGATACCCGACTGCAAGTTGACCACTTCATCCCGCAACGGTCTTAACACGTCCTCGTGCTCCGAGCGCATCCTGCCTGCGTTATCTGCTGCTTCCGTGAGCTGCCGCTCCAGGTTGACGACCACATCCTCGCTTTGCGCCAGCGCCAGCCGATCACGGCGGCAGGCGATGCTCAGGCGGGACAAGGCAGGGGCGGCGACTTCTGACAACCGTTCGCGGGTATCCGCCCTTTCATAAATAGCCTGCGCAGACGCGAGGTCAGCTGCAGAAAGCCCCTCCTGCACCACCGACTGTATGGCGTTCTCAAACTCCAACACCTGGGGAAACCCGGACTGAAGTTCCGCCACGGCGTCGTCATTGCTGGCAGAGCGATACAGCGCGCGATCCACAAAGCCGCTACTGAAACGTTCGATGCTGGCGTTGTCCACCGGCAGATCGAGAAACGCTGCCAGCGCCCGCACTGTTGCCTCGGGCTGTTGCAACAAGTCGCTGTAGGCAACGAACCAGGTTCGCGCGGCGGGCGCCTGTTGCAATGCCTGTGCGGTTAACGACAGCCACAGCGCCGCGCCCTCAAGCAGGTCTTTGCCGTATTCATAGAAGGCCTCATTGGCCCGGGCGCGACTGCGCTGGGACAGCGCGACTTCCACGGCCGGTCGCAGGGTATGTACGTAGTAAACGTCTTCAGCAGCATAGCCCGCATGCTCGATCGCAACTTCCCAGAATTCCAGCAATTGGCACAGGCGCGGGTCCTTCATCACCGCTACTGGCACGCCGCCATAAAGATTGGTCAAAAGGTCAGCAGCGTCCTCGAGCCAGGAGGCTATGTCGTCGGCATGCCCCCAGTCGCCCAGTTGAAACAGCGGATTGTCCCAGCTGCCGCCTAAATGAGCGAGCAGCCTGTCGTTAAATTCGACGATGTCAGGGTGTTCGTAAAAGCCCTTCTGGTTTTCTTCATTGGCGTAGTACTCACCGAGGCAGGCATCTGCTCCCAGGCAGGTTATCGCCGCGGCGCAGAGGGAGGTGCCGGAGCGATGCGCCCCGAGAACGATGATCAACTTCTTGGTTTCAGACATACGCACCGGAATTCACCGGACCAGATACTCAATGAACGGGGAGATGGGGCTGCATTATACGCAAACGCGCTAGATTTTCTTAAGAATCGTCGCCGCCAGAAGCCCGCAGCTGCCACTGCGGGTCTGGGCATAGATACCACCGCGCTGCCAGGCACATAATCGCTGCCAAAAAGACCCGTGCCGCATTTGCTCAAACACGGCCAGCAACGCGCGATTACTCTCTGTAAGCAAATGCTCGCAGTTCCTCAGTGCGCGCACGTTACGGTCATTCCACGCGCGGTTATCACCGCCGAGAAATTTCAGGTAGCGTGCGGCGCGCGAAGACCAGCCAAGGTTCGCACCGACCACGTTGCCAGCATGTTGTCGATAATCCAGTGAGGGTTCCGGGTCGTAGATCACTACACCCCCGGCACCGCTCACCAGCAGGTATGCCCACCAGTCATGCATCACCACATCCACATTGCCCGCCGCGAGCAACAGCCTGCGAGCGGCAGCGTTCATCACCATGGTGTTGCCGCCGGCGATATTCTGCACCAGGGCATTGGCGAAGGCAGGCGGACGGCGAAACAGGGGCGAATAACCGGCGATATCTCCACTCTCAGACAGGGAGCGCGTTCGAGCGCAGTAGAGGGCGGGCGTGTCATGCGCTACACCCTGCAGGGCGGTCATCGCGCGCGTCAGCTTGTCAGTGTGCCAGACGTCGTCCTGGTCACAAAAGGCAAACACGTCCGCCTCGATCTCGGGCGAACAGAGCAGGGAGAGAAAATTGGCCCGGTGCCCGCGGCCAGGGCCTTTGCGCAGGGACAGCTGTGTGCCGCCCTGCCCATTGGCGTATGAGTGCAGGATCGACAGCGTACCGTCAGTGGAGCCGTCGTCCGAGGCAACGATCTGGCCTTCGCACCCATCTGGAATAACAATGGAATCCAGTTGCTGGCGGAGGTAACGCTCCCCGTTATAGGTGCATAACAGTACCGCCAGTCTCACCGGTGCACGTTACTCCTGAGCTGTGTAAGGCTCGAGGATAGCCTGGATCGCTTCATTGTCGATCACGGTGCCTTCACTCATCTGGAACTGAGCGACAAAATCTTTCATCGCCAGGCGACGGTACTCGTCTTCCAGCTCCTTGATCATATTGCCCTTCACTTCCTCGAAAGACTTATAGGACTTCTCCTGGATACCGTCCAGGCGAATGATATGGATACCGAACTCGGAATTCACCAGCTCGGAGTACTCGCCCACGTTTTCAATGCTGAACAAGCCCTCGCTGTAGCGGGGCGAAACACCCTGCTCACCAAAGCGGATCCAGCGGTTGAACTTGCCACCTTTCTGGGCAGCCCCGGGCTCGTCTGAATGCAGATTCACCATTTCGCGGAAATTCGCACCAGCGCGCAGTTGATCGAGGACTTCCTGTGCTTCTACCATCAGGTTGTCCCTGGGTACTCCAGGCGGTGATGAAAACAGGATATGCGACGAGATACGACGTTCCGGAATCAGGGCGTACTTGTCTTTCTTGACCGTGTACTGCTCCTCGGCAAGCTCCGCGAAATCGGGCATCTCGATGCTGGCGGATACTTTTCGCAACATGAAGTCACGCTGGTAAGCCCGCAAACCATTGAGGTATTCCATCTTGAATTGTGGATTTTCGGCAATGTAGTCATCGGCCTCTTCGGCCAATTTTTTGTTAGCCAGAGCGAGGTTGATCAATTCAAGGCGATCACCCTCATCCGCGATGGCCGCCTCACGCATCTGTGGCGTCCAGCGGGTAACTGTATCCGCGAACTCTTCAAAGGTAAGGGTCGTATTGCCGTCCTTCACCACGACCTGCTCATTTGCATTAACGGACACAGTCGCTGTCATGAATACGACACAGGAAACAATTGCTTGGAGAAAACGCATAACCGGAGTCACTCTCTATACGTGTGTTACAGGAACAAAAAAGCCGACACCCGCAGGTGTCGGCTCTCGAACAGCTTCCTAAGGGAATTAGGAAGACTGAGTGCGGCTGTGAGCCACGATGCGGCCGTAGTTGGCGGCGGGCAGAGCGGCGAAGTTACGCTGCCATGCTACGAAGCCAATCATCGGTGCAGGTGAAGTCACAGAAGTACACGCCATGGCCGGAATATCGTAGCCAAGAAGTGCTGCCAGCGGGTTTACAATCCCTGCTGTGTTGTACTCACAAACCTGAGTATTCGGAGCAGAAGTTGCAGCCAGGCTGGTCCAACCGAAGCGGGCGCCGTCAGGCTTGGGTACTTCGATGAACTCAGGAGCGTTCAGCACAGGTGCGGAACCCCACTGGATCACGTTCACTTCCTTGTCCAGAACATCGGTAGGAATATCGGTCGGCGGCTGCGGAGATACTACCAGGTCGCCTTCTTCAACTACGATGCCTTGCTCTTCACGATCGTACACAGTGAACTGTGCAGTCATCGGGATGTCGCGGAAGTCACAAGGAGGAATGACTTGTCCGTCAAGGCCTGTGCCGGTACCAGTGATGGTGGTGCCGCCGCGAGTACATACCTCGAGGCCGGTATCCAGACCAAACTGGTAGAAGGGCTGGTCGAACATCAGGTACTGACCAGGGATGGTTACAACCCAGTCGGTGTCAACAGAGAAGTCACCAGCAGAGTTGGCAGACCAGTCGTTGATCAGCGTCTGTGCACCCAGGGTTACGCGCAAGCTGTCATACACGGCAACGCCAGAAGTGGCACCGTCTGCAGCACAAGCGGGTTCAGGCGCACCACCGAGCAGGTCAGGATGGTCGAAACCACACAGATCACCGTCGAATGTACCCAGCTGCTGGTTGGTCATGGCCGGGCCGTCGAGGTAGTTTTCAACGTGTACAGCGTTGTCGCCGAATTCCACACCGGTTTCATCAGACTTGATGAAGTAGGACACTTTCAGAGAGTTAGGCGCTTCTTCCCAAACGTTGGGAACCGGAGTCGTTGCGCTTACTGCGCGGACGAACTGGTGCGTTACACCTGAAGAGATCACACCACGAGTGGCCAGGTTAGCGTTGCCAGCCGCATCACGGTTACGGAAGAAGTTATCACGTACGCCGGCACAGTCAGCAGGTACGCCAGTGGCGTCGTGCTTGGCAGCCAGAGCGACAGCAGAAGTTTCAGAAGCCGGAGAACCCATGCTCAGGATCTCGATGTAACCAGTCTCTGCGCCTTCACGGTAGATGTCAGGCATTACGAAACCGCCAGCGGGGTAAGCCGGGGCAGTACAGCTGTTGTCGTTGGAGATGAACTTGATGTCTTCGCCAGACGCCTGGACGAAGCCGGTGTACATGTCGTTCGGGGACAGTACAACGTTAAAGTCCAAAGCGTCCATGGAATCACGCGCGCGACGGAAGCGGATTTTCAGCGCCTGTGTGCGAGCAGAAGTGTTAATAACGTTTACGCCGGTAGCGTAACCTTCCTGTACTGTGTAGTACGGAACGATCGCCAGGTCGCCGAGGTCAGTTTCAGCAGCCAGGTCACCAGTTTGCGCGTTTACAGTGCCTACATAGCCGGCAGAAGCAGCTGCAACCGCAGCAACAATGCCAAGAGGCTTGAAGTTTGTGTTCATAGGAGACTCCTAATGTTTAGTCTTGTTTACAACCTAATGTACTTACGTTGCTAGCGCTATTATTGCTAGCTGCAGCCAGCTGTCAACCGACAACTACAGCTAATAGTTGGCACTAAACCACCACTCACCGTCGACAAGGATCCACCTCTCGTGCAGTTCGCGTGGCATAGCACCCAACGCTTTAGCCGCAGCTGAGGTTTGTTTGGTTGGCCTGGACATGACCCGGACCACCACACTTGCTACAGCTGCAGACGGATCATAGTGAGTTACCTCGATCCCTGTCAACTCCCAGTCAGCGGTATATGAAAACTTTTTTACATACAGATGCTTAGGGAAAACTTCTCTATAAGCAGGCGAACTGTACTCCCAGGCCTTGCCCCAGTCGTGGGCGATGCGCGCCTGCCAGCGCTGCTCCACCCTGTCACGTAGCACCTGGCGCTGCTCCTCGGTGAGTTCCCGGGAGGGTTCGGCAGCCTGTTGACAGCCTGCGAGAAAGACCACTAGGACCGCAGTGAGCGGCAATAAAAATCGCTGTAACATATTGATTTTCTTGACCATTTGTTTCAGAGGGGCGCGATTATACTCGAATCGACATTGAATTGATATGAACCCGCGAAAAGCCCACCAGCTACAGTGCCCGATGACAGAGGCATATGCTGCTTCGGGGCGCCTGCAAGCGGGCCCGAAACACGCCGGCCAGGACCCGTAAGGTCGTCCCCAGAGGCGCGATACCAACCAATGCGGTAACGGATACTAATTTTCGTGAAAAGTACCAAACGGGGGCGGTCTAGATGTCATCTTCGTCGATCAGCTCGAGATTGCGCACGCGCGCGCGCATCTCACGGCTGACTTCCCTGAGCTCGGATTCATTGTACAGGGCCCGCGGAGTAATGATGACCAGCAGTTCGGTGCGGTTGCTGGTGTCCGAATCCGTGCCGAACACCGAACCGACAAACGGAATCGAGTGCAACCAGGGTAGCCCCTGTGACGCGGTGCTGGCATTCTCACGGATCAGCCCGCCCAGCACCACTGACTCGTTGGTGCGCACGGCAACGCGGCTTTCGATATTGCGCTCAAGAAAGGCACGCTGGCCGGTGGCAGCGTCGATTTCACCGACATCGGTCACCGACTGCTTCACATCCATGGTCACCAGGCCGCCCGCATTCACCGAGGGTTTCACCTCCAGCTTCACGCCGGTATCCCGATAGGAAATAGACTGGGTAACGCGATCGCTATCGCTGGCCAGTGACTCGGTCTGGGAATCAATGATCGGTACCTGCTGGCCAACGTGGATGTAGGCTGAATGATTGTCCAGCACCATCACCGAGGGTGTGGAGATAATGTTCAGCAGGCTCTCTTTGGCCAGCGCATTCAGTACCGCGCTGACATCGCCCATGGCGTTCGTTACGGTATAGGAAAAGCCGGGCAATATGGACGCCGGCCCCGTTGCATCGGCAATACTGGAGAGAATGCCCTCGCCATTGTAGTCACTGCCAATACGGTTGGAAAAAGTCCACTCCAGACCGTAGCGCAGTTCGTCCGTCAGGCTGACTTCCAGGATGCTCGCCTCGATGATGACCTGCGTGGCCACCACGTCCAGCTGCTCCAGCGCCGACTCGATAATGCGGTACTGCATGGCACTGGCGTAGATCATCAGGGCGTTGTTTTCGTCATCCGCCACCACACGCACATCCGGCCCGCCCTCGCGTCCGCCCATCATCGCCTGCATATTCAGGTTGGCTACCGAACTACCCGCTTTAACGTTGTTGCTGGACTTGCGACCGCTGCCGAATGTCGAGCCCACGGATTCAGGCGACATGCCCGGAGCAACACCACCGGCGTCGCCCACACTGTCGCCGTAACTGTTGTCAGTGCCGCCTGAACCGGAGTAGATGCTGTTGATCAGCTTGGCCAAACGCTCTGCCGTGGTGTTCTGTACGGGATAGACATAGAGGCGCTGGTCGAACTGCGAATAGTGCGCCGCATCCAGGCGTTCAATCCATTTCTGTACGCTGTCCAGGTAATGCGCACGCGGCGTCACAATAAGGATGCTGTTGAGGCGCTCAACCGGCACCACCCGCACCATATCCTTGAGGTTACTGCCCCCCTCCTCGCTGCCCATCATGGCATCCAGTGCCAGCGACACTTCCTCGACACTGCTGTTCTCCAGCGGGAACAAGCCAACCGACATACCCTTGAGCTGGTCAACATCGAAGGTGGAGACAATATCCAGCCAGCCGTCCAGCTGCGCTCGCGTGCCGGCAAGCATCAGCAGGTTGCGGGTGCTGTCCACGCGCACAAACGCGGACTCCTCGGCCACCGGTTTGAGGATCTCCGCCATGTTTTTGGCGCTGATAAATTGCAGGGGCACGATAACGGTGGAGTAACCGGCGATATCGTCGCGCGGATTGGTCACCTGCGGCGTCAGCTTGCTGCCGCGGTTGGAACCGGTCACCAGGTAGCGGCCGTCACTGCCACGCACCATGATGGTGTTATTCGCCTTGAGCAATGACTCCAGCACCCCCAGCAACTGTGCACGCGGAATAGGAGTTCGCGTACGCAAGGTGACCTGCCCCTGTATGGGATGATCGACGATGTAATCGAGATTGAGAATGTCGCCCATGATGGCGTGGGTGACCTCACTGAGCGGCGCCTGCTCGAAATTAAGGCTGACGTCATCACCCACAAACCTCACCGGCTCCTGCTTCTGTGGCATGTTGATATGGCGGTCGGTGCCCTTGTAGACGACGGCCTGTTGCTCCGGCTTGTCCTCGTTATCCCTGGCGAGATCGGCTGCCGAAGTGGCCAGCGGCTTTTCCTGCGCCGCGGCCTCGCCCGGTGCTGTCGTATCGACCGCCGTTGAGTCACTCCCCGTGGTGGCGCAGCTGCTTAGCAAGGCGAGCATCAATGCTGCTGCCGTGATCCGATTCGTTTTCATTCCTGTTGGCCTGTTCATTTGGTCTTTTAATATCACCTTGCGCCCCTGTCGCCGCCACCCAGACTGAGGCTGTCGCCGCCGGCCGCGGGTGCGGGCTTACGCTTGTTACCGGGAGGCGCCTGTTTGCGGGGCGTAGCCTCGGCCTGGGCAGCAGGGGGCGCATCACTGGCCTCTGCCTTACTGCCCTCGGCCGCTGGCAATTCCTCCGGCGGCACTTCGGCAAACTCGATCTTGCCCCGTTTCAGTGCCAGTTTTGCCTCGCGCCCATTGCTGCTGAAAAGGGCTTCTGTCGATCCCACGGACTGCAGCGTCCAGCCCTTGATTTCCTGGCCCACGGTCACGCGGTGTTTCTTGTCTTTTGCCAGCACGATAATGCCGGCGGAGTCGCCTGCCCCGAACACGCCGGCCAGCTTCAGGCCTTCAATTTTTTGCGGCTTGGCATCTTTGCTTGCACTTGCCGTGGTTTCGGCGGCTGGCTGCTCAACTGCATTCACAGGCCTGCGTGTTACCCAGAACAGCGGGCGCTGGCGTATACCCGCGCGCGCATCTGCGGGCACCGCCTGCATCGCCACCAGGTCCCGGGTCGCCAGCGCTTCAGAGGTAGGGCGAACCGGATCGGGCACCGACGGCACAATCGCCCGGTACAGCCCCCAGAGCACCTGCAACACCAGCAGCAGCACCAGCACCAGCAGCACAAGTTCCACGCGCCGTTCAGTCTGCAAGGGTTCGGTGAGGTTGCGGTAGCGGCTGGCCAGGTTCATATCACCGACCTCAGCGACAACAGGCGGATGGAGACAGTAGCCTCCTGCACTTCCGGCTGGTCTTTGCCACGGCGCGTTCGCGTGGGCCAGACATCCAGCCCCTCAACAATAATCAGCGGCGTGAACTCGGCGATTTCCGCCAGCGCGCGATCGAGGCTGTCCATGTCACCTGCCACCGTGAGTTTGACGCCGATATAATCAAACTTTTCTTCCTCACGCACCGGCAACACCTGGCTGTTACTGACATTCAGGCCCGCATCGGACATCAATTGCCTCACATCGGTCTGCATCGAGGCGGCAACAGATGCGCGCTCCTCACTGGCCGGATACACCAGGCGCGCGATCTGCTGCTGGGCCATAACCGCCGAGTCATTGAGTTGCTCCTGCACCTGCTGCAAGCCCTGCAAGCGCGCAATACGCGGCGCCAGGCGCTCTATGTCACCGGCATAGCCGGCGCGCAAGCCCCAGACATTGAATAACAGGTTCAGGTATACCAGTAACGGAACCAGCAGGGTAAGACCACAGATGATGGCGCTGCGACGATGTGACTTGATCCAGTCGATCACGATGCCTGACCCCGCAACTGAATCTTGAGGTGGAACTGCTCGACACTGGTGCCGGGTATCTTGCGGATCGGGCTGGCGGCGATAACCCCGCTGTAATCCGCCTGTTCTGTCAGCATTTCCATTACCGCCGCCGCATCGCTTGCCCGCCCACGCAGGTCGATCTCCTGGGCTCCGACGGACAGGCGCTCTACGTAAGCCGAATCACCCAGGATTTCAGTCAACCGCGCCAGTTCATGATGTGCGTTGGGATAGCGCGCCACAATGTCATTGACCGCGCCGACCGTTTCGTTGGCGCTACCCAGCATGGCGCGCATGCGTGACGCATCTGCTGCTTCACGCTGTACCACATTGGCGAGGCCTTCTACTCGACCCAGTTCCAGTTTCTTGAAGCCGGCGCCGACACCGGCGAGGGTCAGTAACAGCAAGGCGGCCACGGCTACCATCGCGCCCACCCGAATCAGGCGCCGACGATAACAGCGCTCGCGGGCACCCTCACCAAAACCACGAATGACAACCATGTTGCCGTCTACTTCGACCCAGGCTTCCTGGGCATGGGCGTCGTGGCTGTCGTAATGCTGGCCTATAAACGCCATCGCCGCGCTCAGTGAGACGATAACCAGGTCGAGTTGCAGCGTGTCATCTGTGCGCCCGGAGATATACCAGCCATGCCCCGTGTCTGCGGTGGCGAACGGGCTGTTTGCAGCCACTTCCAGGGCAATGGCAGATTCCAGATCCGCTTCTACCGCCAGCGGCAGTCGCAGGCGCCGTACCAAGACTTCCTCTTCGGGCAGCAGCACGGCGTTGCAGTCAGCCTTTACCGCATCTGTCTCGCGACCGGCGTGATAGACCCGCGCGCCGCGCTCGGTTTGCAGCCTGACCGGTTCATCGAGGTGGGTGCGCACGGGAGAATCATAGGCCCACAGCAGATCGCGCCATGCGGCGACAAAATGCCGACCCAGTTGACGCATGTCGTAGCCGAACAGTTCCCAGTTCTGACCCGAATCAAACATGCACGATCCCCGTTATCATTGTTGTCTTCCCACTACCCTGGGAGCCTCGGTGCGCACACCTCTCCACGGTAGCGAGGACCCTCTTGCGGCCTCGGTCTTCAACCAGCGGCGTCGCAGCCAGGTGCGCCCGCCGTAACTGACCAGCGCGTCGGCCCGGTATACGCCACTGCGCAGGCGGGCGCTGGAGCTGTTCGCCGACATCGATTCACGTCGTTTCGCGACCGCGCCTGCCTGCCCCGGATTGAGCGCGATCAGTATGTCCAGCATCTGCTCCGGCGCGGCGCTCCAGTCGACCGAGCCGCTGGCCCAACTGCCGGCGACGGCGTAGTCGCGAATACCATCCAGTAAAGTGCGGTTCACACCGTCTACCCGCAGCATATCTTCCAGCGAATAGAAGCGCCGCATTTTCACCCGCGAGCGTCGCTGGCTGGCCTGATTGGTATCGGCCGCGCCACTGCGCCACTTTAACACACTGGCAGCCACGTTTTGCGCCTCGCCGGGTTCCAGCCTGCCGGCAAACTGAAACAAGGCCTGTAACACTTCGGCGGGGGCACTATTGATATCCACGAAGCCCGAAGCCGGGATAATGCGCACCAGTACATCGACGTCACCCAATCGATGACGGGACTCTGAAATCAATGGTCCCTGCGCTGAGACATCGAATCCGCTCCTGCGTTCCAACATAGCTAACTGTATCGCGCCATCGCCAGCGGCCACTGCCTTGGCCCTGGCCAGGTGAATCTGGGTGGTCTTGGTGTCGACCCGGGCCGAGGCCACAATACCGGCGACCAGCAGCGACATGCCGGCGATAAACCAGACCACGATCGCCAGCGCGACGCCACCCTGCCGGTTCATCGCTGCACCCGCATGATAAGCTCCGGCCAGAACCGGCCCGATGACTTCACTTGCAACCTGGCCAGCGCCGGCGCGACCGCGTTTTCTTCCCAGCTATCAACCCACTCGCCGCCATATTCGGCACGCAGGCTTACGGCAAACTCCTCGAGGTTGTCCACCAGTGTCCGCGAAGGCGCTTCCTGCCATGCCTCGTCCTCAAGGCCGGTCGCAGTGGGCTCGAGCCAACGCAACACCAGTCGCTCACCGTCAGCAGCGACACGTACCACGTGGGTGCCGCCATAGGCCTCACCGAAGAGCAGGTTGGTTTTCCATTCCAGGTACCCCTCGCCGATACGGAAATAAGTCGCCTCGCGCCCGCCGCCGCCCAGGGACAGTCCGCCGCCGCCACTGGCGCCCACTACGGCTGACTCCATCAGGTCGCGCAGGAATTCGCTAACCGTGCGCACCTCATCCACGCGCGCACTGACTTTCTCCAGTGCACTCTGGGTGTTGCCCAGGGTGCGCATGGCGGTCACGGTGCCCATCAACACCAGGCTGAGGATAGTCAGGGCGACCAACACTTCAACGAGGGTAAAACCGGGTGCCTGTTTACCGCGATCCACTGTCGCCCCCCTCTACCACAGAATGCAGCACGATTTCCCGGCGTTTGCTGCCATCAAACCAGGCCACCACAACTTCCAGCGCATGCATGCGGGCCTGGCCGAGTCCCGTGCGCTCGAGCTCGATCGGACTGGTCTGCACGCGCCACATATAGCCGCTTGCTGTCTCGCCCTCGGCATTGACGCCCTCGGCGGGCACCACCCCGTGGTCGGCCAGCAGCGAGCGCGCCATTTCTACGCCATAAGCGTAGCGCTCCCCTGTGCGGACATTGCGCGTGGCACCGCTCGCGGCCTGGTACAACGCACCCAGCGCGAGTGCGAGAATGGATATCGCCACCATCATTTCCAGCAGGGAAAAACCCCGCTGGCCACTGGCGGCAGAATCGTTACGGCTGCTCATGCCTGACCTGGGTCACGCCGCCCATCAACCAGTCCACGGCGATACGCACACCGCGACCGCCAGGCGCGGTGATGTCGATATCACCGCCAGTGGAGCCGCCCTCGGGATAAAAACGAATCACGCCGGCGGCGCCCTGGTTGACCTCGCTGGCAGTGGTGACAGCCAGCGTAAAGTCATCGGGGAGAAGCAGGGTCTCGCCGGCGTATTCGACGCTGCCCTCGCGCGGTCGAAACAGGACGTCCTGTGCCCTGCCGGTATCCATGGCCTGCTGGCGCGCACCGCCGAGAGCGCTGAGGACATCACGTACCGACTGGCGATACTGGATGGATTCGTAAAAGCGCATGGAACCTGGCACCGTGACCGCAATGACCAGGCCGACGATGGCGATAGCCACCATCAGTTCCACCAGTGTGAACGCTCGCTGCCTGGCTCCTGCAAAAGGACCCGGCTTCGTGCCCGCTGCCAGGGCACGGGGTCTGTGAATGTAGCCAGTCACTGCAGGTTGCAACGGCGGCGGTAGCCGCAGGCGTCCCGGGCTACTTCCAGTTGCCCACGTCGGCATCTTCGCCGTCACCACCGGGAGCCGCGTTGGCGCCGTAGGTAAAGATATCGACCTCGGCGTGCTCACCCGGATACTTATACTGGTACTCGTTGTTCCAGGGATCCATCGGCACATCGGACTTCAGATACGGCCCGTTCCACCCGGTCGCATTGGCCGGCTTTTTCACCAGGGCTTCAAGCCCCTCCGAGGTCGAGGGGAAACGCCCGACATCGAGCTTGTACATTTCCAGCGCCTGTTCCAGGTCCTTTATCTGGATACCGGCAGTCTTGGTCTTGGCGCCGCCCAGTTGATTCAGGACCTGGGGGCCCACCAGGCTCATCAGCAAGCCCAGAATGGCCAGCACCACCAGTAATTCCATCAGGGTAAAACCGGCTGTATGTTGTCTCGTTCTACGCATCATATTCACGTCCTCAAAATTCTGCGGCACGCACTGTGCCTATACCGCCAGGTTATTCACTGACAGTATTCCCGACAGTATGGCAATAATTATAACGGCGATGATAAAGCCCATGGTCAGGATCAACACCGGTTCCAGCAAAGCCAAACCGCGCTTCACGCCTGACTGCACGTGATCATCAAATACCTTGGCCAGCTCCAGCATCATCTGGTCCAGGCTGCCGGATTCCTCGCCCACCCGAATCATCTGAATGACCATCGGGGTAAACATCCCGGTCTCCTGCAGCGCCAGCGACATACGCTTGCCCGCCTTGACCGCCGGGGGCAGCACCTGCAGGGACTCGCGTATGACCCGGTTATCAACGGTATCGATGGCAATGGAGATCGCTTTCAACAGAGACACCCCGTTGCCCAATAAGGTTCCCACCGTTCTGGCAAATTTGGAAACTTCGAACTCAAAGATGATATTGCCAGCAAGGGGCAACGCCAGCATGCGCCTGTCCATCGCTGCACGCCCCTGCTCGGTCGCGCTCCAGTTGCGAAACATCACTACCGCGCCGCCCACCAGCAGCAACAGGAGCCACCACCAGGACTTGAGGAAGTCAGCACCGGCCAGCACCCCCTGCGTCAGCACCGGCAGGGCATCGCCCATATCCTCGAACAGGCTTTCAAATTGCGGCACCACAAAACCGAGCATGACCACCACCGAGAGCACCGCCACAACCAACAGGATCGCCGGGTAGATCAACGCCGATACCACGGTATCGCGATTGGCCTTGGCGTTTTCCAGATACTCCACCAGGCGATCGAGCACGGCAGAAAGATGGCCGCTGGCCTCGCCCGATCGCACCATGCTGATGTAGAAAGTCCCGAACAGTTCCTCATGCTGCTGCAGCGCAGAGGACAGGGGCTTGCCTCCCTTGACCGCTTTGAGCAAGTCGTTGAGCAGCAGGTGCATGGCCGGCTGCGCGGCCATATCGATCAATACCTTCAGCGCCCGGTCCAGCGGCAGCCCGGCGCGCAATAACACGGCCAGCTCCGAGGTCATCGACAACACATCCTGGCGCGTGGGCTGCTTGCCGGCCGCCTTTTCGGTCTGCCCCAACTCACCGCCTGCCTCCAGCTTGAGCAGCGTAAGACCCTGTGAACGTAACTGGCGTGACGCCAGCTCCAGGCCATCGGCCTCTATAACACCCTGTCGCTGCTTGCCGTCGCGGCTGACCGCCTTGTAGGAAAAGGAAGCCATGGCTTATACGGTCAGCGCCTGGTCGGTGGCCAGTTCTACTGCCGCGGCATCCTCTTTGCGCAGGTCGTCGCTCTGGTCCTGGGTGACGCGCAGGACTTCTTCCATTGAAGTCAGGCCGGCAGCCACTTTGCGCAGGCCGTCTTCGTAAAGAGTGATCATGCCCTGGCGGCGCGCCGCCGCATGCAGCAGCGTTGCGTCGGCGCCGCTCATGATGACCCGGTGAATGTCTTCATCCAGCTGGAACAATTCGTGTATCGACGTTCGCCCGCTGTAGCCCGTTTCCATACAGTGCGCGCATCCCGCCGCCTGGTAAACCTCGTTCTGGCCCGCGGCGAGGAATGGCGCGATGCCGGAGCTCTTGATCGCCTCCGGAGACAGGGTCACGCGCTGCTTGCACTGGGAGCACAGGGTGCGCACCAGCCGCTGTGCCAGCACGCCGTTGACGGAGGAGGTGATCAGGTAGCGTTCTACCCCCATGTCCTCGAGCCGGGTAATCGCTCCGGCCGCGGTATTGGTGTGCAGAGTCGACAACACCAGGTGACCGGTTAGCGCCGACTGCACGCCGATCTGTGCGGTCTCGGTGTCGCGCATCTCACCAATCATGATGATGTCGGGGTCCTGGCGCAGGATTGAGCGCAGCGCCCGCGCGAATGTCAGCTCGATCTGGGATTGCACCTGTATCTGGTTGACGCCCTGCAGCTGGTATTCCACCGGGTCCTCAACGGTAATGATCTTCAGGTGGCTGGAATCCAGCGAGGCCAGGGACGCATACAGCGTGGTGGTCTTACCGGAACCGGTCGGCCCGGTCACCAGCAACACACCGTGCGGTCGCGCCAGCAGTTCACGATAGCGCCCCAGGGTATCTTCACTGAAGCCCATATCGGCAAGGCTCAAGCGAATACTCTCGCGATCGAGCACACGCATGACGATGCTTTCGCCATGCACAGTGGGAATGGTGGAGACACGCAAATCGAGTTCATGGCCTTTGACACGGGTCATGATGCGTCCATCCTGCGGCAGGCGCTGCTCGGCGATGTTCATATGCGATAACAACTTGATCCGCGATGCAATCGCCGCACTGAGATTGGGGGGTGGCGCGTCCTGGTGCTCCTGCAACACACCATCCACGCGATAACGCAGGTGCAGGCCGTCTTCAAACGGCTCGATATGAATATCCGATGCCGACAGGTCCACCGCGCGGTGGATGATCTGGTTCACCAGTCGAATAACCGGCGCTTCACTGGCCAGGTCCCGCAGGTGCTCGATAAACTCGTCATCGCTCTGCCCGCCGAACTGGTCATCGATATCGCCCGCTTCGCCTTCTTCACCGGCCTGCAGATACAGCTGCAGCGCCCGGTTGATGTCGGATTCCAGGCCGAGGGCAATCGTCACCGGCTTGTCCAGAGCCATGGACAGGGCCTTGCTGAGGAAAGCATCCTGCGGCACCGCTGCGGCGAAGTGAATGTGCTCGGCGTCTGCCTTGATCGGCACCACCGAGTTGGAAAACAGGAAATCCAGGGCCAGGCCGTCGAGGGCCAAAGGCTCTTCGGGGTAATCACCGGCGGCGTAGAGAGGAATATCGAGCTGCTGGCTGAGTACCTGGGCGAAGTCCAGTTCTGACACCAGGCCCAGCTTGATAAGCACCTGGCCGAACATATCGCCCATTTCACTCTGGGCGAGCAGGGTGCGCTCCACGTCCCGCTCCGAAACCTTACCCTGCTCTACCAGCAATTCGCCGATTTTTTTCATCGCCCACCCGAGCCGCTGCATAAAAATTAGCCACGCATCAATAACATACGTGGCCGAGACCGCGCCATTGTAGCACAGCGCTTGGAGTGCAAAGTTCGGTAAAAGTTCGGGGCAGGAGCGCCCCGAAGTGGAGAAATCAGAGGATTTCGAAGAGACCGGCCGCGCCCATTCCGCCGCCGATGCACATGGTGACTACCGCCAGTTTGGCCCCCCGGCGCCGGCCCTCGAGCAGGACGTGGCCAACCATACGGGCCCCGCTCATGCCAAAAGGATGCCCGATGGAAATGGAGCCACCGTTGACATTGAGCTTGTCGTTGTCGATACCCAGTTCATCGCGGCAATGGATCACCTGGCAGGCGAAAGCCTCGTTCAACTCCCACAGGTCGATGTCATCCACAGTCAGGCCGTGGCGCTGCAGCAGCTTGGGCACCGCAAACACGGGGCCGATACCCATCTCGTCGGACTTGCAACCGGCGACGGCGAGGCCGCGATACAGGCCCAGGGGCGCCAGGCCTTTCTGCTCGGCGAGCCTGGAATCCATCACCACACAGGCGGAGGCGCCATCGGACAGCTGGGAAGAGTTTCCGGCGGTAATAAAACGGCCTTCCTTGACCCAGTGACCGTCTTTCCATACTGGCTCCAGGGCGGCCAGGCTTTCCAGGGTGGTCGAGGGGCGATTGCAGTCATCGCGGTCCACCACCACGTCCTCGTAGGTGGTTTCTTTGGTTTCCCTGTTGAAGACGGACCTGGTGGCATTCATCGCCACGATCTCGTCATCGAACAGGCCCGCCTGTTGCGCCGCGGCGGTGCGCTGCTGGCTCTGCAGTGAGTAGATATCCTGTGCCTCGCGGCTGATGTTGTAGCGCTCGGAAACCACTTCCGCAGTTTCCAGCATAGGCATGTAGGCGGTGGGATCAATCTGGGTAACCGTTTTGGAGACGTTGCGATAGCTGTTCTTGTGCTTGGTCTGCACCAGCGAAATCGACTCCACGCCACCCGCTACCGCGATGTCGTACTCATTGCACATAATGCTCTTGGCAGCAGTGGCAATCGACATCAGCCCTGAGGAGCACTGGCGCTCTATGGACATACCCGCAACAGTCTCGGGCAAACCTCCCGCGATGGCGCTCAGGCGACCGATATTATAGGCCTGGGTGCCCTGCTGGGCCGCCGCACCGAAAATGCAGTCGTCCACTTCTGCCGGGTCGATGCCCGCGCGTTCGACTGCCGCGCGCACCACATGACCGCCCATAGCCGGGGCTTCCGTATCGTTGAAACCGCCGCGGAATGACTTGGCAAGGCCGGTTCTGGCGGTAGATACGATCACTGCGTCTCTCATGGTTTTTCTCCTTTGGTTGGTGCGTACGGATAGCCGGGCGCGCAAGCAGTAAATTGTGTTGCGTAGGTCAGGCGCGCTGACTGGAACAGGATACGATTTCGCCTGTCATGTAGCTTGAATAGTCGGAGGCCAGGAACATCATCACATTGGCCACTTCCCATGCTTCGGCCGCGCGCCCGTAGGCTTCTTTCGATTCCAGTTCCTGCAGTAGTTCCTCGGATGCGGATTTGCGCAGCATCGGGTGCAGCACAATAGACGGCGAAACGGCGTTGATGCGCACATCAAACTCCGCTGCCTCCAGCGCCGCACAGCGGGTCAGGGCCATCACACCCGCCTTGGCAGCGGCGTAATGGGCCTGCTCTTTCTGCGCGCGCCAGCCCAACACCGAGGCGTTGTTGACAATAACGCCGCCCTGCCCTCGCGCCTTCATGACTTTCATCATGTAACGGGTCATGCGCATGGTGCCGTTGAGGGTGACATCAATCACCTTGTGCCACTCGTCGTCTTCCATCTCGATCAGGGCCCTGGAGGTACCCAGCCCGGCGTTGTTGATGAGGATATCCACACCATCGACCTGCTGCTCGGCAAAATCGACCAGCGCCTGCACGTCGTCTTCGACGGCGACGTTGCCCACCTTGCCGTACACTTCCTGCAGGCCACTGTCCTCTTTCAGTTTGGCAACGGCAGCGTCGAGTCGTCCCGGATGGATATCACTCAGCACAATTGCCCGGGCGCCCTCTTCCGCTGCGCGCACTGCTGCGGAAAAACCGATTCCCGCCCCGGCGGCGGCGGTGATCAATACGGTTTTGCCTTTTATCAGACCGTGACCGGCCACGTATTCAGGTGCTTTCAAATTCATCGTGTAGACCTCTACTTGGCCGGCATGCGCGGTTCCTTGGGCATACCCAGGCCGCGCTCGGCGATAATGTTACGTTGGATCTGGTTGGTACCGCCGTAAATGGTATCGGAGCGCACGAACAGATACATGGACTGCAAACGGCTGAGCTCGTAAGGCGCGTCTTCCAGTATTTCACACTCGGGGCCCATCACGTCCATGGCCAGCTCTCCCAGGCTGCGATGCCAGGTGGCCCAGAACAGCTTGTAGATCAGCGCCTCTTTCTGCAGCGAACCATCGGAACCGCTCTGCCCCGATAGCATGCGCATGGCGTTGTAACGCATGATCTTGAGTTCCGTGTGTGCCCTGGCGATACGCTGGCGGATCACCGGGTCCCGTGCGGAACCATTCTCTCGTGCCAGTGCAACCACCTGGTCGAACTCGTTCTGAAACTGCATCTGCTGGCCCAGGGTGGACACACCCCGCTCGAAGCCCAGCAGCCCCATGGCCACTTTCCAGCCGTCGCCCGGCGCACCGACGATATCGCTGGCATCACACTCGGCGCCGTCAAAAAACACTTCGTTGAACTCGGAGGTCCCGGTGATCTGCTCGATGGGGCGCACTTCGATACCGGGCTGGTCCATCTTGACCAGGAAAAAACCCAGGCCCTTGTGAGCGACCGAGTCGGGATCGGTGCGGGCAATCACAAAGCAGTAATCGGATTCATGCGCCAGCGAGGTCCACACTTTCTGGCCATCGATAATCCACTTGTTGCTGGCCTCATCGAAACGCGCTTTGGTCTTCACGTTGGCAAGGTCAGAACCCGCCCCGGGTTCCGAGTAGCCCTGGCACCAGAGTTCGGTGCCGGCAACAATGCCGGGAAGATATTTTTGCTGTTGTTCCGTGGTGCCGAAGGCAATTAGCGTAGGACCGGTCAACCCTTCACCAATATGGCCGACCCGGCCCGGTGCCCCGGCACGGGCATACTCTTCAAAGAAAATCACCTGCTGTTCGATGGAGCAGCCGCGACCGCCGAACTCCCTGGGCCAGCCGACGCAGGTCCAGCCGCCCTCGGCCAGTTTCTTTTCCCACTGCTGGCGTTCCTGCGGATAGGTGTGTTCATCACCCGGGCCACCGCGGTATTTGAGCCTGGCGAATTCGCCGGTGAGATTCTGGTTCAGCCAGGTGGCAATTTCTTCGCGAAAGCGTTCGTCTTCGGCACTGAAACTCAACTTCATGATACGTTCTCCTGATCCAGCAACAGCGCGGCCAGGCGCTCGCGATGTTGGGCCCCGTCGCCGAGCAGGTGCTCAGATGACTTCGCGCGCTTGAAATACAGGTGCACGTCGTACTCCCAGGTAAAACCCACGCCGCCGAACAATTGCAGGGTATCGCCCGCCACGGCGAAATAGGCATCCGAGCTGTAGGCCTTGGCGACGCTGGCGGCCTCGGGCAACTCGGCGGCCAGTTCGCCGCCAACAAGCGCCTCCTGGGCCACGCAGGCGGCATAGTAGACGCCTGAACGCGCAACTTCTGTCTGCAGCATCATATCCGCGGCCTTGTGTTTCACCGCCTGGAAACTGGCGATGGGACGGTTGAACTGCACCCGCTCGGACGTGTAATCGACAGTCATGTCCAGTAGCTGCTGGCAACCACCCACCTGCTCTGCGGCCAGCGCCACGGCAGCCAGGTCGATCACCTGCGCCAGCGCATGCCAACCCTTGCCGGCCTCGCCAAGCAGGGCATCGGCAGCGAGAGAGACATCGCTGAGTTGGATGGCGGCCTGCTTGCGCGCCTGATCCATGGTCGGCAGCCAGGTCCTGCCGACACCGGCGCTGTCGGCGGGCAGCAGGAACAGGCTGATGCCCTCCTCTGCCTCACTACCCTCTTCCCTCGCCGCCACCACCAGCAGCTCTGCGCTGTGGCCATCGATCACGTAGCGGTAGTCTCCGTTGAGCAGAAACGCGTCGCCCGTGCGGCGGTAGGTGGCGGTAATGCTGCTCGCGTCCCAGATGCGACTGCCGCCGTTGAAGGCCAGGGTGGCAGTCAGGCCGCGCTCACAGAGCTGGCCGAGCCAGTGCGACTTCTGCTCTTCACTGCCCGCCAGCAGCAGGGCATTGCCTGCCATGCAGACGGTGGCAAAGAATGGCGAACACAACAGGTAGCGACCCATCTGCTCCATCATCGCCACCACTTCTATATAGCCCAGGCCCATGCCGCCGTGGGCTTCGGGTACATGAATCGCCTGCCAGTACATTTCCCCGCAGATACGCTGCCACAGCTCGGGGTCGTAGCCCTGCTCTGTTGCCATGGCGCGGCGCACCGCCTCGCTGGTGGACACTTCCGCCAGGAAAGCTGCCGCGGTATCGCGGATCATCTCCTGCTCTTCAGTAAATGCAAAATCCATGGTTACTCCATCGCTCTTACGAGCCGTTTACACTGTTCGACCCGTCGTCTTTCCTGCCTGCCCCGTCGTCCCCGCGCAGGCGGGGACCCAGAAATCCTTTAAAGCCCGCTGGATCCCCGCCTGCGCGGGGATGACGGGAGCTCGCTCGATAACGGGGACTCGCTGGATGAGGAATCTCGCTGCAGTACGAGAGCTCCTTGAATGACGCAAGCACCTTGAGTTGACGAGGGCTCACGTGCGCAGCGACTCACTGTCAGGTTCCCCATACTTTCTGTGCCGGTACCTCTTTTTCCAGCAGCACTTTCATGGCCTCGCCGATCTCCGCCGGCGGCCACTCGGCATCGCGGTCCACGCCTTCCGTGGTGCGCCAGCCATCACAAATGCAGAGGCGACCGCCTTCGGCTTCGAATACGCGGCCCGTCACCTGCGCCGCCTCGGGGCTGGCCAGCCAGGCCAGCAAATTGGAAACGTTTTCCGGGGCAAAGCGATCGAAGCTGCCGTCCTCGGGTTTTTTCATGCGCTCGGCCATTTCAGGAACGGCGGTGGTCATGCCGGTGCGTGCAGATGGCGCCACCGCGTTGGCGGTGATGCCGTAGCGGGCCAGTTCCGCCGCCTGATTGAGGGTGAGCGCGGCAATGCCGGCCTTGGCGGCGGCGTAGTTGGACTGGCCGACAGAGCCCTGGAGGCCGGCACCGGATGTGGTGTTGATGATTCTCGCATCCACGGCCTTGCCTTCTTTGGACTGCCCTCGCCAGTAGTGCACCGCGTGGGAGCTGATGCAGAAGTGTCCTTTCAGGTGTACGGACATGATGGCGTCCCACTCGGCCTCGGTCATGGAGGCGAACATGCGGTCGCGATTGATACCGGCGTTGTTGAGCACGATGTGCAGGTCACCGAAGATGTCGATGGCCTGCTTCACGGCGTTCAGGCTGTCGTCGTAGTGGGTGATGTCGGAGCTGTTCACAACGGCTTTGCCGCCGGCCGCGGTGATCTCGTCGACCACGGCCTGGGCGGCCTCGGTGTTGATATCGTTCACTACCACGGCACAGCCTTCGCTGGCGAACACGCGGGCATGGGCTGCGCCCAGGCCGCCGCCGGCGCCGGTGATGATGGCTACTCTTCCTTCCAGGATTCCGCTCATTGTGTTTTCCCTTCTCTACTGAGTTGTTTGGTTCCAATCTCGCGACCCGCACAGTCGGCTCGCTGCAATTTTTTCGCCGGTCAGGAAGGCCGGCCCCCGAAAGGCCGGCCCCCGAATTCTCCTTATCTCGTCATCCCCGCGCAGGCGGGGATCCAGGTGAGGTCGATACTCAATGGATCCCCGCCTGCGCGGGGATGACAACTCCGGGGTGCGCGGGGATGACAACTCCGGGGTGCACCGGGTCGACAACTCGGAGAATGTGCCGGAGCCAGATTACCTGCTGCGCGCGCATCACCAACCTACTATCCCAGCCGCTCCAGAATGGTGACGTTGGCCTGGCCACCGCCTTCGCACATGGTCTGCAGGCCGTATTTACCGCCGCTGCGCTCCAGTTCATGCAACAGGGTGGTCATCAGCTTGGTGCCGGTGGCCCCCAGCGGATGGCCCAGCGCAATAGCGCCGCCGTTGACATTGGTACGGGCGTGGTCGTAGCCAGTTTCCTTCAACCAGGCCATGGGCACGGAGGCGAAGGCTTCGTTGATTTCCACCAGGTCGATATCGTTCAGCTTCATGCCGGCTTTTTGCAGCGCATACTCGGTGGCCGGTATCGGCGCGGTCAGCATCCATATGGGGTCTGCGGCGCGCACGCTCATGTGCGCGATGCGCGCCCTGGGTGTGAGGTCGTAGCGTTTCAGGGCCTCTTCCGAGACCACGAGCACGGCGGATGCGCCGTCGCAGGTCTGGCTGGATACGGCGGCGGTGACCTTGTCACAGCCGAACAGGTCGTCCAGTTCAGCCATCTTCTCCAGCGTGGTCTGGCGTGGCGTTTCGTCCATGGCCACGCCTTCGAGTGGCGCGATCTCACGATTGAAACGCCCCTCTTCGATCGCCTTCAGAGCACGGTTATGGGATTCCAGGGAGAATACCTCGAGGTCTGTGCGACTGAAGCCCCAGTGGTCGGCAATCATCTGCGCGGAGCGGAACTGGGTGGGAGGCGTCTTGCCGTAACGCTCAACCCAACCGGTGGAGCCGGTGAACGGGTCGCTGAAGCCCAGGGGTTCCGCGGCAGTCATGGCGGAAGAGATCGGGATCTGGGTCATGGTCTGCACACCGCCGGCGATCACCACGTCGTTCACGCCCGCCATCACTGCCTGGGCAGCGAAGTGCACGGCCTGCTGCGATGAGCCGCACTGGCGGTCGACAGTGGTGCCCGGCACTTCATCGGAGAGTCCCGCTACCAGCCAGCAGGTGCGGGCAATGTCACCGGCCAACGGGCCGATGGTGTCCACGCAACCAAAAATCACGTCGTCGTACTCGTTATCCGGAATCCCGTTGCGGTCCACCAGGGTCTTGATCACATGGGCACCGAGATCGGCGCCGTGCACGTGCGCCAGGCCTCCCTTGCGACGTCCAGTGGGTGAGCGCACTGCATCGACAATATAAGCATCTGCCATAGTCTGTTTCCTTCCTGTTCAGGCAAAGGTGGCGCCAGCGCCCAGCGCCGCGCCCTCTGCGAAAATGTGTTCACCTACCCGGGTTTTGTGGAACCCGGCATCGCCCCAGCTGTTGGCCAGTGCCCAGGCTTTCTTCATGAAAATGTGTAGATCCACTTCCCAGGTGTATCCCATGGCGCCGTGCACCTGTATGCAATTCTTCGCGGCGAGATTGGCCGCCTCGCAGGCCACGAGCTTGGCATGGGACACGGCCTGTGAAGCCACCGCCTCCGCACACGCCACACTGTAGGCGGCGCGATGCACTGGCGCCCTGGCGTACTCAAGCCGCACGGCGATGTTGGCCATGTGATGTTTTACCGCCTGGAAGGCACCGATGGCCTGGCCGAATTGCTGGCGCTCGCTGGTGTACTGCACGGACATATCTACCATGCGCTGCGCCAGTCCCAGTGCCTGCGCGGCACAGCCCAGGGCGCCACGATCCAGGGCTCTGGTGGCCAGCTCTGCGGCGCGCTCGCCGCTGGCGACCTCGGCAGCGTCGGCGGCGACGTCGACTGCAAACAGCCTGCGCGATGGATCGACCGATTCGTTGTGACGCAGCGCCACCTGATCGGGAGTTGCGGCCAGGATACGCTCGCCGCGCTGCAGCAACAGTAGATCGGCCACGTGGGCATCTTCGACCAGCAGGTTATGCTCGAGCCCGACAATCACTTTCGCCTCACCGGCGGCTATGCGTGGCAGCCATTGCGCAGCCAGTTCACCACCCAGTTCGCGCAGCAGTGGTACGGCCACCAGTGCCGTATGCACCAACGGTTCCGCCAGGGCCACGTATCCGCATTCCTGGGCCAGCAGGATGAAGTCCAGTTCACTCATACCAAGGCCGCCCAGCTCTTCCGGCACGGTCAGGCCGGTCAGGCCCAGTTCGGCCAGCTGCGCCCAGAGGGCGGCGTCACGCCCGCTTGCGGTTTCCCAACTCGCACGGATACGCTCGGGGGTAACCTCATTTACCAGGAAGTCACGAACGGAATCCTGAAACAGCAGTTGGTCTTCGCTAAAGGTAAAGTCCATTTTTTTCAAGTCACCTCTTGGTCTTGAGTCGGTGAGGCCGGGATGAAGCTTTCGGCGCAGATTGAGGAAGCACCCCGCGCAGGGAGGGGACGTATAGGTCAATACGTGACCGACTGAGCAGGGAGCTGACGATGAGTTGCGCCGAAAGATGCATTCTGGATCACCGGCGCGGCATGCCGAGCATTCTTTCGGCGATGATGTTGCGCTGGACCTCGTTGGTCCCGGCGTAAATCGGCCCGGACTGGGCGAACAGCCAGCCGTCCAACCAGTTGCCAACACCGCTCGCGTCCGGCGCATGGGGCAGTAATTCCGCACGCGCGCCGAGAATACTCATCGCCGTGGCGTGCATATTCTGGTCCAGCTCGGACCAGAAGATCTTGTTGGTGGATGACTCGGCGCCGATCTTGCCACCCTTGTTCAGGCGACAGGCAGTCTGGTAGGTGCTGAGGCAATAGCTTTCCGCGTCCAGGTAGGCGCGCAACACCGCGTCGCGCACGGCTGGGTCCTGGTCTGCCGAGGACTGATTCGCCCGGTACAGCTCAACCAGGCGACGCGCGGTTTCCTGGAAACGCGCAGGGGAGCGCAGCATCAGGCCGCGCTCGAATCCCGCGGTGGCCATGGCCACGGCCCAACCCGCACCCTCGTCACCGAGGCGGTTTTCCACCGCGACCTCGACGTTATCGAAAAATATTTCGGCAAAGCCCGGCAGGCCATCCAGTTGCGGAATCGGGCGCACGGTAATGCCCGGCGTATCCAGCGGCACCAGGATAAAGGTGAGGCCGCGGTGCCGCTCCGATTCCGGATCGGTGCGGAACATGCCGAAACACCAGTCTGCCCACACCGCGCGGGTGGACCAGGTTTTCTGGCCATTGATGATGTACTTGTCGCCTTCGAGCCTGGCGGTGGAACGAATCGCGGCCATATCAGAGCCCGCGTTCGGCTCCGACCAGCCCTGTGACCAGACTTCCTCGCCGGTCGCCATTTTCGGCAGGATGCGCGCCT
This sequence comes from Pseudohalioglobus sediminis, assembly GCF_008370495.1. GTDB lineage: Bacteria > Pseudomonadota > Gammaproteobacteria > Pseudomonadales > Halieaceae > Halioglobus. The sequence continues at coordinate 857,157 of NZ_VTUX01000001.1, forward strand.
TCTGCTCTTCGGTACCGTACTCCATCAGCGTCGGACCGAGCAGGAAAATCCCGTTCTGGTTCACGCGCAGTGGCGCGCCTGCCTTGTAGTATTCCTCTTCAAATATGAGCCATTCGATCAGGTCACAACCGCGACCACCGAGTTCCTCCGGCCAGGTCACCATGCCCCAGCGGCCCGCGTTGAGCCTCGCTTCCCATTCACGGTGCGCCTGGAAACCCGCTTCGGTATCGAAAGTTTGCAGTGGCTCTGCGGGCACGTTGTCTGCCAGCCAACTGCGCACTTCTTCGCGGAAGGCTTTCTGTTTGTCAGTGTATGTCAGTTCCATGCTTGTTCAGCCCTTGCTTGCCGGCCCTTTCGCTGTCGTGCCCACGCAGGCGGGGTCCGGGAACCCGCGTGGTAATCTGGCTGGCGCACTAACGCCCCTGCAGCCGCACCTCAATCGAACCTGGCGTCACGCTTCTGCACGAAAGCATCGCGCGACTCCTGGGAATCACCCATGGTGTAGGCCTCGAGGGTGAAACCCTGCTCCCAGCGGTACTTGTCTTCGAGATTGCCATCCTCGATGCCGGTCAGTGCCTCCTTGGCCAGCCGCACCATCGCCGGAGACTTCTCGGCAATCCTCGCGGCGATATCCCGCGCCGCGGGCAGCAATTGCTCTCGCGGAACCACACGCTCTACCGCACCGAGGCGATAGGCTTCCTCTGCGTCGATGAATTCACCGGTGAAATACATGTAGCGCACTTTCTGCACCGGGAACATCCGCTGCAGGTGGGCACCGCCACCCATCGCGCCGCGATCGATTTCCGGCACCCCGAAGCGCGCGCAATCAGAGCAGATAATGATGTCGGCAGCGCCGGCCATGCCAATGCCGCCGCCGAGGACAAAACTGTGCAGGGCCACGATCACCGGTTTGGGATTGCGATGGATAGCGCGAAAGGTCTCGTAGTTACCCTTGTTGACGTCCACGATCTTGCTGCCGTCTGCGGCCAGCTCCTTGATGTCAACGCCGGCGCAAAACCCTTTGCCGGCAGCGCCAATGATGATCACCCGCACCTCGTCATTTTCACCCAGGGCATCGATTTCATCAGCGATGGCAAACCAGCCTGCGCTGTCGAACGCATTGACCGGCGGGTGATCCAGGATCATCTCGGCGATGCCGTCGGCAATGGTCGTTACAAATGGTTTGGACATAACTTTTTCCCGTTTATTCAGCTTAACCGGCGCGCTGCGCCAGCACGGCCAGGCGCGTCTCGGCCTCGGCCACTATGGAGGTTATGAGATCTTCACAACTCAGCAGCTCATCGATCACGCCGGCCACCTGCCCGGAGGGCAATACGCCATTGGCGGGCTGCCCCTCGACCATCGCCTTCTGGATGATCATGGGCGCGTTGGCAGACATAATCGCCTGTGCTGTGGAGATATCGTCGTCCTTGTGCATCTTCCAGGCGGACTGCAACAGGCTGAGCACTGTCGCCCCGGTGTGCTTGCGAAATGCCATGCCATTGCGCATGGCGATCATCAGCTTTTTCAATGGCCCGGCTTTTTCCAGTTCCGAGAGCAGTTCATTCATGATCATGCGCTGGGGCAGGCCGTCCATTGCCTTCGATACGATGATCTCGCCGGGATTCTTGCAGTCCACGTAACGCTGCAGGGTTTGCCTTGGCACCGGGCTCTCCTCGGTCATCAGGAAGCGCGTGCCCATGGCGATGCCATCGGCACCCCAGGCCATGGCGGCAACCAGGCCGCGGCCATCCTTGAAACCGCCTGCCGCTACTACCGGCACCTTGTCGCCAACCGCATCAATCACCTGGGGTATCAACAGCGTGGTGGGCACTGAGCCGGTATGACCGCCACCTTCGCCACCCTGCACCGTAACCACGTCCGCACCCAGTTCCACGGCCTTGATGGCGTGCTTGGGCAGGCCCACCGTGGGCATGCAGACCACGCCAGCTTCCTTCAGGCGGGCGATGAATTCCGGCCCCGGCGAACGCGAATAACTGACCGCCCTGACCCCGTGCCGGATAACCAGGTCAACGATATCGGCGGCGTTGGGCTGGTACATGTGAAAGTTCACCCCGAACGGCCGGTCGGTGAGTTCCTTCACCCGCAGGATGTCGCGCTCGATTTCGTCCGCCGGTATGGTGGCGCCGGCGAGGAAACCGAAGCCGCCGGCATTACAGCTTCCGGCTACCAGATTCGGGTCGGCAACCCAGCCCATGGCGGTCTGCACGATCGGGTAGCGGCAGCCGAGAAGCTCTGTCAGTCGCGTTGCTAGCATGGTTTAGTTACCTGGGGTTGCCGGGGGGATTGTCCTTGATCTGGTAGGCGCGCTGGTTATGCGGGTCCAGCGCCGCGATCAGGTCCAGTTGCGCCTGCGTGGGTGCCTGCGTGGTCGGCACATCGCCCTCGATATACACCGGGTAAGCAGTGTTTTCCTGCACCTGCTCTGCGCTGACCCCGGGGTGCAGCGACAGCAGGCGGATCTGGTGGTCGGGACCACCGAAATCCATCACGCAGAGGTTGGTTATCACCAGGCGGATGTCGATGTCATCGAGGCTGTGCCCCCTCGGCAAACGTTCGGGGTTGTAGCCTACAGAGGAGACAAAATCGCACTCTCCGTCCATGAACACGCGGGTGTTGTGGGAGGGCACAAAAAAGCTGTTGGGGTGCGAGATGGAATTCCCGGGGAACCCGCGTGCGCCCAGCATCATCACCTTGGGCGCCGCGTAGGTTCCGCCCAGCGCTGAGGTATTGGTCTGCCCGTATTTATCGATCTGGGTCGGGCCCAGCATGGCGTGGCGGCGGCCGCTCCAGACATTGTCGAAGATACGGGAAAAACCCATCCAGCTTTCATTGGCCTGCTGGAAGCCCGCATCGCGTTTGCCCAGCGGATTGGGCTCGCTGAGCATCCAGGCCTCGGAATCGGTCATCATCAGGTCGGGATTGGTGGTTTTCATGGCCAGGCTCGCCGCCAGGCGGGGTATTACGCCGATGCCTGTGGCAAGCACTTCACCGTCGTTCTCAAAGGCCTTGCTCGCCGCAACGATGCACAGTTCGGCGAGGGTGTAATCAGTAGCTGCTGTCATTTGCTTGTTCCTCGCTCAATAGGTGGGCAGTTCAATTGCACGGATGGCGTCGAGGCCGCCGACCCTGTCCTGGTACTCGGCTTCCGAATCGCCCAGGTACTGCTCCAGGTAGCCCTGGAAGCCGCTCTCTTCCTTCGCGGATGCCGCGTAGGCCTTGAAATGCGGCACATCGAAGCCGTACAGCGGCGAGCACGAACTGGGGTGGGCGCCGCCGGGGATGGGTACCACACCGGTGGTCTGGCTGCGCTCCCAGTGCACCATGCGCGCCTCGGCCGGATCGTGGAAGTAGCTGGTCTCCACCAACTCGTCACAGGACACGTAGGTTTCGCGCGCAGCGCGTGCAAACCAGTCATCCATGTAATGATCGGGGCCGGCAATCTGGCACACGCCACGGGCATCGGCGCGGTCGACATGGATCAGCGAGGCATCGAGCTGCAGCGCCGGCATCGCCACCCACTCCTTGTCGTCGTAGGGGCTGTCGATAACCTTGATATCGGGGTTCTGATTGATGATGTCAGTACCCAGGCCCACCTCGGTGGGTATGAAGGGCAAGCCCCAGGCCGCGGCGCGCAAACCCAGCAGCATCATGCCCTCGTCTATCTCCATCACTTCGATAGCGCCGGACTGCCGTGCCTGGCGGAAGTAGGGCTCCAGCGGGATAAAATCCAGGGAAACAAAGGCAAACACCACCTTCTTTACCTTGCCGGCCGCGCACAGCATACCCACGTCGGCGCCACCGTAGGCAACGATGGTGAGGTCCTTGAGGTCGGAGCGCAGTATCGCGCGCACCAGGGCCATGGGCTTGCGCCTGGGGCCCCAGCCGCCGATGCCGATGGTCATACCGTCTTCCAGGCGGGCAACGACCTGCTCTGCCGTCATTTGCTTGTTCATCTGCCGTTCCTTGTTAGCTGACTATCCGCGCCATGCGGTAGTCGTGTTTTACAAAATTCACACCCAGCGTACTTTCCGTGCTGCGCACGCCGGGTATGCAACTGATCCTGTTGTGTACGAACTGCGCCAGGTGCTCGGTGTTCTTGACCATGGTGATGGCGAGTATGTCCGAGCGGCCCAGCATCACGCCGACAAACCCCAGCTCGGGGATTCCGGAGAGCACCTCGGCGATGCCCCGGGCCTGGTCGGTGCGCTCTGCCTCAATCCAGATATAGGCGAGTGTGGCACTCTGAAAGCGGTCTATATTGGTGACCGCGGTGATGCGAATCTGTTTTTCCGCCTCCATGCGCTTGATACGCGCTCGCACGGTCCCCTCGCTCACGCCCAGGTCCTCGGCGATCTGGCTGTTGCTGGTGCGGGCATCCAGTGCCAGGCGGTCAACGATCTCCCGGTCCACGGCATCGAGTTTACGCGTCATGGAAGGGCACCCAGTCCGGCTGGTTCTTCAGCACATCAATCGCCAGCGCTGGCGTCAGCCGGCGCACCCCCGGGATACTGCCCAGCGTATCTGCCAGCAGCGTCTTCAGGCTGCCCGGATCGCGCGCCATAACCAGTATTTCCACATCATGGGTACCGACTACCACGTTGACCGAGAACACTTCCTCGATCCGGGCCAGGTCCTGGGCCACCGCCTCGGGGGCCCGCCCCTCCACCTGCACACCCACAGCCAGCAACAGGTCAAAACCAGCGGCCTGGGTATCGGTGACCGCGACCACGCGCATGGTGTTGGATTCTTCGAGGCGCTTCACCCGCGCGCGCACGGTGGCCTCGGTAACACCGAGTTCGCGCGCAATTGAACGGTAAGGCATGCGACCGTCTTCGCGCAGCAGGGCGATCACGCCCTGGTCGATGGCGTCCAGGTCCACATGCTCATTTACCGCGGCGAGATTGTTCATGGCGCTTGTTTCCGCGCCTGGTCACGCAGGACATTTTTAAGCACCTTGCCGCCGGCATTCATCGGCAACTCTTCAACAAACCTTACCGCGCGAGGCACCTTGTAATTGGCCATATTCTCCCGTGCCCAGGCGATCACCGCCTGCTCATCCAGTGCGGCGCCGGCGGCCCTGACGATATACGCCTGCGCCACCTCGCCGAGCCGCTCATCGGGGATGCCGATCACTGCCGCCCTGGCCACACCGGGCATACTGCACAAGATATTCTCGATCTCCGCGGGATAGGTGTTGAAACCGCCGACAATGAACATGTCCTTGAGTCGATCGGTAATACGTACATAGCCGTCTTCGTCCATCACCCCCACATCACCGGTTTTCAGCCAGCCATCGGCAGTGATGGTACGTGCGGTTTCCTCGGGATCGTCCAGGTAACCACGCATCACGTTGAAACCACGGAACCAGATCTCGCCCTCTTCACCGCGAGATACTGCGTTACCCTGGGCATCGACACATTTCATTTCCACACCGTCCATGGCGCGGCCGGAGCTGTGCGATATGCGCTCGGCACTGTCGTCGGCCCGGCAGATGGACACCACGCCGCAGGACTCGGTCAGGCCGTATGCGGTCACCACGACTTCAAAGCCCAGTTCCTCGCGCATCTGCTCAACCAGTGCCACCGGTACCGGCGCGGCACCGGTCACCGCCAGTCGCAGGCTGGACAGGTCGTAGTCGCCGCGGCGCGGGTGGGCCAGCAGCGACTGGTAGATCGTCGGCGGGCCTGGAATCATGGAAATGTGGTCCCGGGCAATCTGCTCCAGCACCGCGTCCAGGTCGAAACTCTTGACCGGCAGGATGTGGGCGCCGCAGATAATCGCTGCCAGCCAGCCCGCCTTGTAGCCAAAGGAGTGAAAGAAAGGATTGATGACGAGGTAGTTGTCATCCGCGCGCAGCCCTACCGTCGCACTCCAGTTCTCGAAGGTGCGTATATTCTGGCCGTGGCAGGTGACCACACCCTTGGGATTGCCGGTGGTCCCGGAGGTAAACAGGATGTCGAGCGTATCTTCCGGCGTCAGCGCCTGGGCGCGGCGTAACACCTCTGCATCATCGACCCCGTCCCCGGCAGCGAGGAAGGCCTGCCAATCCCGGCACCCTGCAGCACTGCCCTGCAGCAACACCTTGTCCTGCAGGTCGGGCAGCTCCTGGCCCTGCAACAACTGCGGGTAGTTCACACCGAGGAATTCTTCCACGGTAAACAGGATACGGGCACCACTGGCGCGCAGGATGTAGGCCGCCTCTGCGCCCTTCATACGGGTGTTCAGCGGCACCAGGACGCCACCGACGGTCTGCGCGCCGAGAGCGGCGATGATCCACTGGTAGATATTGGGCGCCCAGATGGCGATGCGATCGCCGTGTTCGAGGCCGGCGGCGATGAACGCGCGGGCCGCGGCCATTCTGGCAAGGTCGAGCTCGCGGTAGCTCAGGTGGACCGCACCATCGGTGATAGCGGGTCTGTCGGCGAACGTGGCCGCTGACTGGGACACCAGTTGCGGCAGTGTTCGCGCCTTGCGGGCTTCTGCAACCATGGGGACTGCACATTCCTGCTGAGTGAGAGACAGGCATGGTAGGCATGATTGACACTCTCGACAAGCGCTTTTCGTAGTCTGTGGTTTAATTTTTTACGAATAAAGGCAGTCTATACCCCATAAGACCCTTTCAACCGTAGGTATAAGGGCTAAATCTCTATCAACTCCCAGGTCTCGTCCCCGGGGTGCTGCAGCGCGCGGTTTTCCTGGTGCAACTTGATGAGATGGGCGCTCATGGACAACTTGGCCATCTCGTGCAGGCCCTCGTCGACATCGTCGTAGACCACCTTGACCAGAGTATCCAGATCGGCGCGCCCGGTGCGGCGCAGGCCCTTGATCACCTTCGCTTCCCGCTGCAGGCGATGGTTGACCAGCCACTCCACGACACCCTTTGAATCCTCCATGACCTCGCCATGGCCGGGCGCAATCAGGTGCAGGTCGTAACGCAACAACAGTTGCAGGGACTCGATGTAGGCCTTCATATCACCGCTGGGGGGCACGATCACCACGGTAGAGCCGTTCATGATGTGGTCACCGGCAAACAGCATCCGCTCTTCCTCGAGAAAGAAGCAAAAATGGTTACTGACATGCCCGGGGGTATGCACCGCCCGCAGGGTAAACTCGCCGGTGCCCAGCACATCGTCGTGGGCCAGTTTCCAGTCAGGGCGAAAGGTATCGTCCTGGAACATGTCGTCCGCCGGCAGGGCGCCCAGCACCTGGGCGCCGGTGGCCTCGTAAACGGCTTTCCAGGCGGGTGAATGATCGGGGTGGGTGTGCGTACAGACGATCCAGCGTATGCGGCCTGCGCCGGCCTCGAGAATGGCGTCGATGTGCTCGTCTATCGCCGGCCCCGGGTCGAGCACGGCGATTTCCTCGTCACCGAGCAGGTAGGTATTGGTGCCGGCGCCGGTCATGACACCGGGGTTGGGTGCCACGATGCGCCGGACGCGCGAATTCAGGCGGAACGGGATGCCGTGCTCCAGCATGGGTCAGGCCATATTCTCGATGGGGACCACCGGATTGACGTCGGCGTCATAATCCACGCCTTCCACCTCAAAGCCGAACAGTTGCAGGAATTCACGCTTGTAGCCCTCGAAATCGGACAGTTCGCGGAGGGTATCGGTGTTGATGTCTTCCCACAGGGCGGCAACGGCCGCCTGCACTGCCGGGTCCAGTTCCTTGCCATCCGCGCGCAGCCGGCCCTCTTCATCCAGCACCGGGTTGTCGCCGTACAGCGATTCACGAAACAGGCCGTCTACCTGCTCGATACAGCCCTCATGTACACCGCGCTCCTTCATGACCTTGAACAGCAAGGCCAGGTAGATCGGCATGGCGGGTATGGCCGCACTGGCCTGGGTCACGACCGCCTTGAGCACCGACACGCGGGCATCCCCTCCCCTGTCGGCCAGGCGCTGGCGAATATCAATCACGCGCTTTTCGAGGTCTTTCTTGGCGGCGCCGATGGTACCGTGCCAGTAGATATCCCAGGTCAGCTTCTCGCCGATATAGGTATAGGCAGTGGTCTTGGCGCCATCGGCGAGGACACCGGCCTCGTCCAGGCAATCGATCCACATCTGCCAGTCCTCACCGCCCATTACCGCCACAGTGTTGTCAATTTCTTCCTGCGTGGCCGCCTCCAGGTGAAAGTCCTGCACTTCCTCCTTGTCGGTATTCACACCTTTCTGCGTGGTATCGCCGCCAATAGGTTTGAGCGTGGAGTTGTGAATAACGCCGGTCACCGGGTGCTGACGCCGCGGCGCCGCGAGGCTGTAGACCACCAGGTCGACCTGTCCCAGGTCCGCCTTGATAGTCTCGATCGTCCGCTGCTTGATCTCATCGGAAAAAGCATCGCCATTGATGCTCCTGGCATAGAGCCCCTCTTCCTCGGCGAACTGGTGAAACGCGGCCGAATTATACCAGCCTGCTGTGCCCGGCTTTTTCTCTGTGCCTTCCTTCTCGAAAAAGATACCGAGGGTAGCGGCGCCCGCGCCAAACGCGGAACTGATGCGTGAGGCCAGGCCATAACCCGTTGAGGCACCGATAACCAGAACCCGTTTGGGCCCGTTTTCAATCGGTCCCCTGGACTTCACATAGTCAATCTGGTTTTTGACATTCGCCGCGCAACCGGCGGGATGGGTGGTAATGCAGAGAAAACCGCGTACGCGTGGCTTGATGATCATGAGCTGCTGCTTCCTGGCTTATTCTGTGTGGGCTTGAGGGTGCTGCGAACGAGCGCAGTCTACCACAGGCCACTGCCGCGAAGGAGGTGCTTTACCGTCCCGGTTGCGACGCGGCGTTGGTGATCCAGAGGGTCTGGTAGGGCTGCATTTCCACTACCTCGTCGCGCGACTGGAAGTGCGCGCCACCGAGGAGATCCACCCATTCGTCGGTGCCGATCAGGTTGATGTCCGACAACGCCAGTTGCTGCGCCTGGTCGCTGATGTTGCTGATGCAGAAGACGCTCTGGCGGCGGTCGATGCTCTGGCGCCAGAAGCCGAATATGGCGGTACCGAGGTGCAGGGTAAACTGGGTGGCGTTGGGGTGAAATGCCGACTGCTGGCGGCGAATATCCAGCAGGGACTTGATGTGCGTGAACACCCGGGCATGGCTGGAGTGTTCGCGCGACAGTTCTTCCTGCAGCGCCGTGTAATCCCACTGGTGCCGATTGATGGCGCGATACTGCCCGCTGTGTTCTACCCGATCGTAGTCATTGCGGGTACCCAGCAGGCTGTGTATGTAGATACCGGGAATGCCCTCCAGTGCCAGCATGATCGCATGCGCGCAAATGAAACGCTCCACACCCCACGCATCGGGCCCCGAAGTGGTGCCCTGCAGGGCGTCAAACAGGGAGATATTGATTTCGTAGGGCCTGCTCTCTCCGTTCTCAAGGGCCCGGTGCGATACATGCCCGCCAAAGTGGCGCATGGTAGCCACCAGCGCATCCAGTTCCTCGTCACTGAGCAGCCCCTCAGCCGGTCGCAGCCCGATACCGTCATGAGAGGCAATAAAGTTGAAATACGCGGTGCCGTTCTGCGCCGGCGGCATGCTCATCATCCACATCTTCAGGTGGTGGCAGTCGCCGGTCACCAGCGTATTCACCAGCAGGGGCGGCAGTGAGAAGTTGTAAACACAATGCGCCTCGTTGGCATTGCCGAAGTAAGACAGGTTCTCGCGATTAGGGATATTGGTTTCGGTAATCAACAGCGCATCGGGACGGGCGCACTCCACCAGGGTGCGCAGCAGGCGCACCACCTCGTGGGTTTCCTCCAGGTTGAGGCAGGGTGTGCCGGGAATCTTCCACAGGAAGGCCACTGCGTCGAGTCGGAAGATGCGCACGCCATTGTCGAGATAGTGCCGCAGGATGGACACGAACTGCTTTAAAACTTCCGGGTTGCGAAAGTCCAGGTCCACCTGGTCGTGACTGAAAGTACACCAGACATAGCGTGTGCCATCGCTGGTCTCAACCTCGCGCAATAGCGGTGAGGTGCGCGGGCGCACCACGTCGCTGAGATCAGCGTCCGGAGAAGCGGTGAAAAAGTAATCCCGACCGGGCGATTCTCCGCGCAGGAAGTTCTCAAACCAGAGACTGCGGCTGGAACAGTGGTTGATAACCAGGTCAGCCATCAGGTCGTACTGTGCGGCGATGTCGCTGACATCCTCCCAGGTCCCCAGGAACTCGTTGACGCTGGAATAGTCCAGCACCGCAAAACCGTCATCAGAACTCCACGGGTAAAAGGGCAGGATGTGTACCCCGGTGAGCAGCCCCTCGCCATAGGTATCGAGAAAGTGCTTCAGGGTGACCAGCGGCTTTTCGTCCTCACGCAGCAGAGTATCGCCGTAAGAGATGACCAGCGCATCACGCTGGCTCCAGTGATTGACGTGCTGCTGCGGCGACACGTTCACGTCTTCAAGCCGCATCAGCTGCAGCAACTCCCCGGCAAGTTCGGCAGCGGGCAGGCTTAGTGGCGTCTCGTGGTAGATGGCCTCCACATGACGCAGCACACGCTCCAGCAGGCCATCGCCGCCGTCAGTTTTCTGCAGCATGATCTCCGCTCCTGTACTCCCGATGATCCGCCTCGACCGCCTCGAGCAGCTGTTCGAGTATATCGGGCGATGCGCTGATCACCCTGCTCCAGCTCGGGATGAAAGGCCGCTCCATCGGCCGGTCGAGGAAGGCCTCACCCGCCTTCATGATGTTTTCCGCGAACAGCTCCACCGCCTTTTCCTCGTTGTGGATGTCCAGCGACAGACCATTCATGACCGCGTCGTTGTGGTAGGTCTCCACGAAATCCAGGGCGATACGGTAGTAGGTGGCCTTCAGCGAACGGAAGGTTTCCGTGTTGAAGGTCACGCCCCGCGTGGCAAGCTTGCGGAAGAGCGCCTTGGATATGTCGATGGACATTTTTGACAGCCCACCCTGGTCGTTCTGCGCCGAAAGGTCCTGGTGCTTGTGGTCATAGGTGTCAGCGATGTCCGCCTGGCACAGCCTGTTGTTGGCGTAGTTGCGATACATCTCCGACAACACACCGATCTCCAGCCCCCAGTCGCTGGGTATGCGAATATCGTTGAGCACGTCCCGGCGGAAGGAAAACTCGCCCGCCAGCGGGTAGCGAAAGCTGTCCATATACTCCAGGTATTCCATGTCTCCCAGTATTTTTTGCAGCGCCCGCAACAGCGGCGTCACCAGCAGCCGGCTGACGCGGCCATTGATCTTGCCGTCGGCCACGCGCGCGTAGTAACCCTTGCAGAACTCATAGTTAAAGCGCGGGTGTGCCACCGGGTAAATCAGACGCGCCAGCATCGAGCGCTCGTAGGTCAGGATGTCGCAGTCGTGCAGGGCTACCGACTCAGTGCGGTTGGAGGCCAGGGTATAACCCATGCAGTACCAGACATTGCGCCCCTTGCCCGCTTCCCGTGGCGCCAGGTCGTGCTCACGCAGCTGCTCATCCAGCGCCCGCAACCTGGGGCCATCGTTCCACAACACGCGATGACGCTGTGGCAGGCAGTCGAAAAACTGCAGTGCGCTGCGATACTGGGCTTCGTCCGCACGGTCGAGGCCGATGACAATCTCGGAGAGGTAATCTGCCGGCTGCAACTCTTCCAGTATCGCCGGGAGAGCCTCACCCTCAAGCTCCGAATAAAGCGAGGGCAGGATCAGGCCCAGGGGGCGCTCCCCGCAGAATTTGCGCAAATCCTGTTCCAGTTCTTCCACCGGTCGGTCGGACAGGTTGTGCAGCGTGGTAATGATGCCGTTCTGGTAAAAATCACCCATGAAATCAGGTCCTGTGCTCGTGATTGTCTGTTGCCGTGACCGCCAGCCACTGCCGAATGCCTTCGACCCAGCCGTCGGGACCGCACTGCGTGCTGCGCAGCACGTGATCGCTGCGCTGTAAAACCGGGTAGTCGTGTACCGGGGAGCGAATCAGCAGCGCAGTGCCGGCGGCCTCCAGCATGGCCACATCGTTACCGCTGTCACCGGCGGCGATATCCACTACCTCCTCGACACCCCATGCGGCGCGATAGACATTGCGCAGCCATGCCAGCGCCCTGCCCTTGTCACACTCGCCGGCCACGGTGAGAAAGCGACCTCCCTGCAGGGTACGCGCGCCCAGCGCCTCGAGTGCCGCAACGAAGGCCTGCTTGCGAGCGGCCTCGCCAAGCCACTGCACCGGCTCACTGTATTCGCGCTGGTTGGCCAGTTCGGCCGCCGCCGCATCCAGACCGGTCATGGACATAATGCCCTCCGGGCCGGCACGGTAGAAATGATCAAACTCGCCCGCGAACCTTGCCTGCAGGTGCTGCAAGGCATCCAGCCAGCGCTGGCGACCACCGGACATTTCATACACCCAGTAGTCCCCGCGACTGATGGTTCCGGGCGGTGCTGCGCTGAAGTAGCCCCGGGGGATGAATACAGCGGCCCCGTTTTCAACGATGAACGGGTGCCCGTTGCCCAGGTCGGCACGAATCGACTCGATCTCGACGCGCGTTTTGCTGCTGTTGGCGATTACCGGAACGGCGGCGGCATCCAGCTCGGCCAGCAGCTCCATGGCCGGTGCGAAAGAATAGGTGTGGTGATCGAGCAGCGAGCCGTCAAGGTCGGTGAATACAAGCCTGCCCCGGGTCGCACTCACGGGTGCACCCCCGGCGCGGCGATGTAGGCGGTGATCTCGCGCTGCGCATCCAGCTTGAGCAGGTGATTGACCCGTGCGGGCAGATACCGCAAACAGTGCTCGGTGAGGCGCTGGTAGTGGCTGACAAAACGCGCCACCTCGGCGTCGCTCATCACGCCGGCGCCACTGCGTTGCGCCGCCAGTTTGTGCTCCTGCTCGAGACGCCACCCGTAAACACACTCGAAGGACGGCGCCTGCAGCATCAGCCACTCATCGCAGCGCCGGTAGAGGGGCGAAAACTGCTCGCTGAGTGCGGCATTGACATAGTTGCGCCAGATACCGTCAGCATCCTCCTGCGCTTCCAACTCGTTCACCGGTTCTGCCAGGGCCTCTACCGGTTGCGCTGCAGCACCGAGGCACCAGCCCTCCAGCAATACGATCTGCACCGGCCTCTCGACGTGCTGCCATGCAGAGGGCGGAAAACGGTCATCGGCGGATTTGTCAAAACGCGGAACCGACACCGGCTCCCCGGACAACAACTTGTCCAGTGTGCGGCTGAGCAGGCCCATATCGTGTGTACCCGGCACCCCCCGCGTGGCTAGCAAGGGGTGCACATCAATGGCCAGCTGCCGGCGCTGGGGCGCGGTCATGTAGAAATCGTCCAGCGACAACACCACGCTGTGCAGGCCGTACTCCTCAGCCAGCACCTGTTGCAGGTAATCACACAGGGTCGATTTGCCAGAGCCCTGGCTGCCGTTGACGGCAAGCAGCCAGGATCGCGACGCACTCTTTTGGTGCTCAGCTACCAGCGAGGCGATCGGGTTGAACCATTTTTGTGCACTGGCCAGATAGTGCCGCGGCAGCTGGTTGCGCTGCAGCAAGCGTGCCTGCCAGTCAGTCAGCGGCTCCGCCATGCGGGCTCCGGGTTCGCATCATCATCATGGCTGGAACTTAGCAGTTTCCGTGCCATCCATACCAGCGGCGGGCAAGCCCTTCACATCACCAGCTGCCTGATATCCCCCAGCAACGCCACCAGGCGGGTCAGGAAACGGCCACCATCGCCACCGTTGATAACCCGGTGATCATAGGACAGGGACAGTGGCAGCAGCTTGCGCGCCACAAACTCCTCCCCTTCCCAGACTGGCCTGATCTCGGCACGGGACACCCCGAGAATGCCCACTTCCGGTGCATTGACGATAGGCGTGAAACCGCGTCCGCCGATATTGCCCAGGCTGGAGACCGTGAAACAGCCACCCTGCATGTCGCCGGGCATGAGCTTGCGGTCTCGCGCTTTGGCGGCCACCGCCAGCACTTCTTCCGCCAGCTCCCAGATGGTTTTTTTGTCGACGTCACGAATCACCGGCACCAGCAGGCCGGCCGGCGTATCCACCGCCATGCCGATGTGGGTGTAGTGCTTGTACACCAGCGACTCACCGCCATCCGCCAGGGATGAGCGGAACTTGGGGTTATCGCGCAGCGCCACGGCACAGGCCTTGAGGATGAACGGCATTGGCGTCAGTTTCACGCCGCGTTGTTCGGCCTCGGCCCTGAGGCTGGCACGAAATGTTTCCAGCTCGGTGATATCGGCATCATCATATTGGGTGACGTGAGGCACATTCAGCCAACTGCGCTGCATATTACTGGCCGTAAGCTTGTCCAGCTTGCTGCGCTCGGTCACCTCGACTTTGCCGAACGCGGCGAAGTCTACCTCCGGAATCGCGGGTATGGCGGCAGCGCCGGTCGTCTTCCCGCCCTGCTCCATGCGCCGCTGCACAAACTGGTGCAAATCCTCCTTCAGCAACCGCCCGCGCGGGCCACTGCCCTGCACTTCAGCAAGGGGAATACCAAATTCGCGCGCCAGCTTGCGCACTGCGGGGCCCGCATACACACCGGACTTCGAGTCTGCGTCCGGCGCAGGCGCAGTTTCCGCCGCCCGGGGTTCGCGTGGCGACGGCGCAGCAGCCGGGACCTCGGCCTGCGCTGCTTCGTTAGCAGGCGCCGCGGTGGAACCAGCCGCGGTGGAACCAGCCGTGGTGGAACCAGCCCCGGTGGAACCAGCCGCGGCGTCACCGGCAACGGCCAGCTCCAGCAATTCATCGCCAGCCCGCACACTGTCGCCCTCTGCGACCTTGATTGAGCGCACCTCACCGGCGAACGGTGCCGGCACTTCCATGGAGGCCTTGTCAGATTCGAGAACAACGAGGGAATCACCCTCACTGACCTCGTCGCCTACCCGAACACAGACCTCGATCAGTTCAACCGGGTCCTCTGTGCCGATATCCGGTACCGGCACCGGGGTCACCGACTCGCCTCCTGATCCTGATCCGGCAGCTGTTGTCTCCGCAGCGGGCGCCTCGGTTCCGGCGTCTGGCTCGGCAGGCGCGCCCGACTCACCGGCAGCGTCGGCACTTTCCTCACTCTCCCCGCTGGCCGTCTCGCGCTCGGAAGCGGTCTCCTCCGCTTCCTCGCCGTCCACTTCCAGTGTCACTACCGGCGCGCCCTCGGCCAGTTGCTCGCCCTCGGATACCATCAGCTCTACCACCACGCCGGCAGCAGTTGAGGGAATCTCCATCGACGCCTTGTCGGACTCCAGGACAATAAGGCCCTGGTCTACTGCCACCTCGTCGCCCACTGCGACCAGCAGCTCTATTACCTCGGCTTCGGCGCCACCGATATCCGGGACTGTTACCTGTTTTTTGGCCATTGGCTTTTCCTTATTGTCAGACCGTCAGCGGATCTACCTTGTCTGGGGAAATGCCCAGGTCCGCCATCGCCGCGCTCACCCGCGCTGCATCGATACTGCCTTCATCGGCGAGCGCCTTGAGCGCAGCAAGCACCACGAACTCGCGGCTCACCTCGAAGAAGTCGCGCAGCCGCGAGCGCGTGTCGGAGCGGCCGAAGCCGTCCGTGCCCAGCACCGTGAAGCGCCCGGGCACAAATTCGCGAATCTGGTCGGTGTAGGATTTCATGTAGTCGGTAGCCGCGATAAAGGGCCCGTCCGCGTCCTGCAAAAGACGGGTAACGTAGGGCGTTTTCGGCTCCTCTTCCGGATGCAGCATATTCCAGCGCAACGCAGCCTTGCCTTCGCGCTGCAATTCATTGACGGAGGTGAGACTCCAGACATCTGCGACCACACCATAATCTGACTCGAGGATTTCCGCCGCCGCTTCCACCTCGCGCAGAATGGTGCCGGCACCCATCAACTGCACCCGCAGTGGGTGGTCTGCCTCGCCGCGGCGCAACAAGTACATACCGCGGATGATGCCTTCCTCAGCGCCTTCCGGCAGGGCCGGCTGTATGTAGTTCTCATTCATGGTGGTGATGTAGTAGAACTTGTTTTCTCCCAGCTCGAACATGCGTCGCAGGCCGTCCTGGATGATCACCGCCAATTCATAGGCATAGGCCGGGTCATAGCTGACACAGTTGGGAATGGTGCTGGCGAGCAGGTGGCTGTGGCCATCCTGGTGCTGCAGTCCCTCCCCGTTAAGGGTAGTGCGGCCGGAGGTGGCACCAATGAGGAAGCCTCGTGCCTGGCAGTCACCGGCCGCCCAGGCCAGGTCGCCGATGCGCTGGAAGCCGAACATCGAGTAAAAAATGTAAAACGGCACCATGGAATAGTTACTGGTGCTGTAGGACGTTGCGGCTGCCAGCCAGGCGGAGAAAGCGCCCGCCTCGTTGATGCCCTCCTCCAGTATCTGACCTTCCTTGTCCTCTTTGTAGAACATGATCTGGTCGGCGTCGTGCGGGGTGTAGCGCTGCCCCACAGACGAGTAGATACCCAGCTGGCGAAACATGCCCTCCATACCGAAGGTGCGCGCCTCGTCGGGCACGATGGGCACAATACGCTCGCCGATTTCCTTGTCCTTGGCGAGACCGGACAGCAGGCGCACAAAGGTCATGGTGGTGGAAATCTCACGCTTGCCGCTGCTCTCGAATTGCTTGGCAAAGACCTCGCGCGGCGGTGTCTTCAACAATTGCATCTCGCTGCGACGAGTCGGGATGAAACCGCCCAGTTCCTCGCGACGCTGGCGCATATAGCGCATCTCGGGGCTGTCCGGTTCGGGCCGGTAGTAAGGCACGTCGGCGAGTTCTTCATCACTGAGCGGGATGGCGAAGCGATCGCGGAATGCCTTGAGACTGTCGATATCCAGCTTTTTCAGCGAGTGCGTTTCGTTGTTGGCTTCGCCCGCCTCGCCAGTACCGTAGCCTTTCACCGTCATCGCCAGGATGACCGTGGGTCGCTCTTTCTCGGCCACGGCCTCGGCATAGGCAGCGTAGACCTTGTAAGGGTCGTGCCCGCCGCGGTTGAGATACATGATGTCCTCGTCGGAGAGGTCCTTCACCAGCTCCAGCAATTCGGGGTACTTGCCGAAGAAATGCTCGCGCGTGTAGGCGCCACCGTTGTACTTGTAGTTCTGCAGCTCGCCGTCACAGACTTCGTCCATGCGCTGGCGCAGCAGGCCGGTCTTGTCTTTCTGCAGCAGCGGGTCCCACTTGCGCCCCCAGATCACCTTGATGACATTCCAGCCGGCACCACGGAATACCCCTTCGAGCTCCTGGATGATTTTGCCGTTGCCGCGCACGGGGCCGTCCAGCCGCTGCAAATTGCAGTTGATAACAAAATTGAGGTGCCCCATGCGTTCGCGACCAGCCAGGGCAATGGCGCCCAGCGACTCGGGCTCGTCACACTCGCCGTCTCCCATGAAACACCACACATTGCGGTCGCCGTGGTCGACCAGACCGCGGCTCTGCTGGTACTTCATCACGTGGGCCTGGTAGATCGCCTGTATCGGCCCCAACCCCATGGACACAGTGGGAAACTGCCAGTAGTCCGGCATCAGCCAGGGGTGCGGGTAGGAGGACAGGCCGTTGCCATCGACTTCACGACGGAAGTTGTCCAACTGGTCCTCGTCCAGCCTGCCCTCCAGAAATGAGCGCGCATACATGCCCGGCGCGGAGTGGCCCTGGTAGAACACCAGGTCACCGGGGTGCCCGTTGCCCGGTCCGCGGAAGAAGTAGTTGAAACCCACGTCATAAAGCGTTGCGCTGGACGAAAAGCTGGAGATATGCCCGCCAAGGCCCTCGTCATTGTCATTCGCCCGCATAACCATGGCCATGGCGTTCCAGCGCACCAGGGAGCGGATACGGCGTTCCATGAACAGGTCCCCGGGCATGCGTTTTTCTTCAACCGGGGGAATGGTATTGACGAATGGCGTGACGATGGAGGATGGCAGGCGCACATGATTCTCGAGGGCGTGACGACCCAGCTCCCGTATAAGATAGCCCGCGCGCTCCGCACCACTGTGCCTGACGACCTCGTCAAGGGCCTCCAGCCACTCCTGCGTTTCAATAGGGTCCCTGTCTTCCGCCATGCTTGATTCTCCGGGTTACGGTTGCGGCCGACCCAGATGAATTCCTTTTGGGAACTCGCTCTATGCATGGCCGCTGATTCATTATAGTAGACCTACAAAAGCGCCCCGGGATGTTAGCCCGGAGCGGCATGAATGAAAGAATACTACAGCATTAGAAGGAAAAACGAAATATCAGTACCAAAACAGTACCGATAAACACCATAAAAAACAAGTGTTTACAGTGAACACAACGCCTAAATGTAGTTTTATTACACTACTCGGTGCTAGTCGATCAAATAGACATCGTGATCGGCCTTGAGGGCCTGCGCGCTGTCCACACGGCGCTGCTCACCAGCGGGCAGCGCACCGGCCTGTCCCGGCGCCGCCACCTGCAATGACCGTCTGTTGTCGAGAAAAACCCGGCGGTAATAGTCCAGCCACTGCTCGCGGGAGAGCGCCTCGACCTCACCGGCAAGCGTTTCACGGCCGTCAAAGGCAAACTGCTTCTTGGCGATTGACTGCCAGTAAAACTCGGCCCTTTCCCACATATTCTTGTGTGGGCGCAGAATCTCGTTCACCAGCGCCTGCTGGTGTCGCTGGAACTGCTCCGCGTCCACGCTGGACTCCAGCTGACGCATAAATTCATCCATTGCCAGGGCCAGCTCCGCGGTGTTGGCCACCGGCGACTGCACCAGCATGACCAGGCCAGGCACATCGAGTTGCGGCCAGGCAAAAGCACTGACGATATAGCCCAGCTGTTGCTCCGTACGCAGTTGCTGGAAGAAGCCTGATTTCATGACCTGCGCGGTCAGCGCCGTGGCGGCGCGATCCTGCCAGCTATCGCCTGCGCCCTGCAGATACCAGGCCAGCACCGCGTCGTCGTGCGGCACGGTCACCGGGTAGAGCACTGACTCGCCGGCCGCCAGTTGCAACACACGCAGCTGCGGCAGTTCAGCTGACTGCTCACCCAGCAGCACCGTGTCCAGCTTCTGCGACAGTTCGGCGACGGCTGCGCTCTCGTAGTTGCCATAGACCAGCGCCTCTGCGCTGGCGCTGCGCCAGAAGTCGCCTGCGTAGGCAACCAGGTCCTGCGAGCGCATGGATTGCAGGGCGTCAATCAGCGCCTGTTCACCCCACTCACCATAGAGCAGGGATTCGCGCAGGTCGGCCATCACCTGGGAACTGGGTCGCTTGGCCACCGAATTTTCCAGGCTGCGGATCATGTCCAGGCGGATATTCTCAAACCGTGCGGGATCGAATTCGGGACTGGCCATCACCTGCAACAGTTCATCGAGCAACACGGATTGTTTATCGTTGTAGCCGCTGACACGCAGGCTCATGCCCTGGGCGTGCTTGTAGAAGCTGAAATTGAGCCCCGCCAGCATAGCCGGGTAGGTGAACTCATTGACCTGGTCTTTCAGCAGTGCGGTGTACAACGTGGCACTGGCCGACTGTTCGGGGGTCTGCCCCACCAGCGGCGAGCGGAAGTTTATATAGGTGGCGCCCCGGGGCAGCCGGAACTCCTCGTCCTGTGCGAACCAGATGGATTTGCGCGCTGTTTCCAGCACCTTCGCAGGCACCTCGGGGTTATCGCGGGCGATCTTGACCAGCGACACATCCTCAGCGATGAAGGGATTGGGCGCGGGGAGATGCAGCACCTCGTCGTCCACCTCGCCCTTCCAGGCGGCAAGTTGCGCAGGCTCCAGCTGGCCCACGGAATAAGGCACCCGATAATGCTCGGAAACGCGGTCTGTGCTCACGGCAGCATCCTCCAGCACCACCACTGCGTTGTCCGGGACAATCTCCTGGATCAGGTCCGCCAGCATTTGCGCCTGGTAGTCATCCATGATGTACGGCCCCTGCAGCACATCGTCGGGTTCGTAGTAATGCATGCCACTGGCCAGGCTGCTGACATAGCCCATCGGGTTGGCGTTTTCCTTGAAGCGGAAAGCCAGCTCGGCAAGGCGGGCCTGCTCATCATACAACCACTGCCTGGGACCCTCTTGCCGCAACATGTCCATGTAGGCAAACAACAGCTGCAGCACACGCTGGTATTCGTCAACGCCCTTCTCTGTCAGGGTGATGCTGACACTGAACAGTGATCCACCGCGCCAACCCAGGCCCGATCCCGCGGCCAGGCTTTCTGCCAGTCCCTCGGCCTTGAGCTGGGACAGCACACTGCCATCACCCTCGTGACCCACCAGGTTGCCAAGGTAGGACAGCGGCTTGGTGTGGTAGTCGTCGCGGTAGTCGGCGATGGGGAAGAGCACCTGCAGTTGGCGCTGTGTCGCCTGCGGCTTGATCTGTACCTGCATCGGCAAGCTGCCGGCGGGGAAAGCCGGGGCCTCTATCTGTTCGGGCGCATAGGCCTTGTTGGGCACCGGGGAGAACATGGGCACGACCAGCGATTCCAGCTCATCCAGCGATTGCGCACCCAGTACCACCAACTGCATCTGGTTGGCGGAATAGTACTTGTCGTAAAAGGCCAGCAGCTCATCGCGGATACTCGAGCCCGGACGATCAGCCAGGCTCTCCAGGCTGCCCACAGCGAACTGGCTGTAGGGATGCTCCGGGTTCATGACTTCCTGCAACACGTCCAGGGCCCGCCTCGAATCACTCTTCAGGCCCATCTGGAACTCTGCCTCTACCGCATTCTTCTCACGGTCCACATACTCCGCATCAAAACGCGGGGCGATAAAGAACTGGGCAAAGCGATCCAGCGCCTCGGGCAGGTAGGGTGCATTGATGTCGAAAAAATAATTGGTGTGTTCAAAGCTCGTGTACGCATTGCGATTGCCGCCGTGCTCGGTGATGAACTCTTCGTATTCAGCGGCATCGGGGTACTTGTCGGTGCCCAGGAACAGCATGTGCTCAAGAAAATGTGCCAGGCCGCCGCGCCCCTCAGGGTTGTCGCCACTGCCCACTCGCACATCGAGTGCGGCCGCGGCCTTGGGGGTATCGGGGTCAGATATCAGCAGCACCTGCATCTGGTTGTCCAGGGTCAGCAGACGGTAGCCACGATCATCATTCGGGCTCTGCGCCGGCTTGATGGCAGAATACGGCCCGGTGGCGCACGATGTGAGAAAAACGCAAAGCAGCGCCGCCCACAAGACGGTGGTGACGCGATGCATACGCAAGGATGGCATGGACTACTCCTTAACTGATTCCATCTCAGGAAGCGGGCTCTGGACCGGCAAGTTGTCATCCCGGGACGGCCAGGCATAAATAATGGCCTTGATCAGGGTGGCAAGCGGTATAGCGAAAAACACACCCCACATCCCCCAGATACCGCCAAAGAACAATATCGCCAGGATAATGGCCACGGGATGCAGGTTGACTGCTTCCGAAAACAGCAGCGGTACCAACACGTTGCCGTCCAGGCCCTGGATTATCAAATAGACCACGCAGAGCGTGTAAAATTCACCGGTAAAGCCCCACTGGAAAAAGCCCACCAGCGCCACCGGCAGGGTAACGATGACCGCACCAATGTAGGGGATAATGACCGACAGCCCCACCAGCAGCCCCAGCAGCGCTGCGTAATTGAGGCCCATCCAGGTAAAGGCGAAGTAGCTGACTGCACCGACGATAATGATTTCAATCACCTTGCCGCGCGCGTAGTTGGCGAATTGCAGGTTCATCTCTATCCAGATGCGCCGCAGCAGAGGACGATTATCGGGCAGGAAGCCACCCAGCCAGCCGAGTATCAGTTCACGGTCCCGAAGGAAGAAAAACACCAGTATCGGGATCAGGATCATGTAAACCATCACCGTGAACACACTGGTAATCGATGCCAGGGAACGCGTGACAATAAACTGGCCCAGTTTCGCCGCCTCTGCCTGGGCCATTCCCACCAGCTCATTGATCTGCTCTACGGTGAAAATCTCCGGGTACTGTTGCGGCAGGATATTGAGCAGCTGGCGGCCCCTGTCGAGCATGGCGGGCAGCTCCGAGGCGAGCCCCATCAGCTGGCGCCAGGCCAGCGGCAGCAGGCCGAGGGTGACACCGAAAAACACACCGATGAACAGCAGGTAAGAAAGGCTGACGCCCAGCCACTTCGGCACGCCGTGATTCTGCAGTTGTGTCGACACCCCCTGCATCAGGTAGGCCAATACGATTGCCGCCAGCAGTGGCGCGAGGATATCCCCGATGGTCATCAGCAGTACCACGCCAATGAACAGCAGCACCAGCAGCAGGATCGCCTCTTCCTCGAAGAGGTAACGGCGGTACCACTTTTCAAAAATCTCTAACATTGCCGCGCCACCTTTTGCCTTATTGTTTTTCGAGCAGGTAACTGTAAACACCTGACTCTTCGGCCGAGTCCAGCAACAGATGACCTGACTGCTCGGCAAATACGCGGAAATCCCGCTGCGACCCACTGTCTGTGGCCAGCACCCGCAACTGCTCACCACTGTTCATGGCGTTCAGCGCACGCTTGGCCTTGAGCAACGGCATGGGGCAATCCAGTCCGCGGGCGTCCACCTCAGTCACAGGCACATCTTTCATTGTTGCGTCATAGTATGGTCGAAGCGGCACAGTATACGCATTCCCCCCTGCCGAATGAACTTTAGCGGCGGCAATCACTCCAACTTTGCAAATTGTCTTCCGACACGGCTGCCATACAGTACAATGACGGCCTGCCACACCATGAAAAGTGATGTAAATCTGTGCTGATATCCCTGCGAACCATGGCCCTCTGCCGGCACCTCGCCCTGGCAGCGCTGCTGTGCGTGCCTTTCCTGCAGCAGGCCCATGCCCAGACGGAAGAACTCAAGCTACCAAACCTGGGGGAATCGAGCACCAGCCTGTTCTCAACCGAGTTCGAGCACCAGCTGGGCCGCACCTGGCTACGAATTTTCCGCAGCCAGGTCGCCACCGTAGATGACCCCCTGCTCTATGACTACCTGGAAAACCTGATCTACGAGCTCGTCACCCACAGCCAGCTCAAGGACCGGCGCGTAGAGCTCGTGCTGGTAGACAACCCGACCATCAACGCTTTCGCCGTTCCGGGAGGCGTCATCGGCGTACACAACGGCCTGATGCTGTACGCGCAGACCGAAGACGAACTGGCCACGGTACTGGCGCACGAAATCGCCCACCTCAGTCAGCGCCATTTCTCCCGCGGCGTCGAATTCCAGAAGAAGCAGACGCCAATCAACCTCGCGGCGATGCTCGCCAGCCTGGTAATCCTGGCCACCGCGGGCGGTGACGCGGGCATGGCGGCACTGGGGGCGACCCAGGCACTGGCCCAGGACAACGCCCTGCGCTACAGCCGCAGCAACGAGCAGGAGGCTGATCGCGTGGGCATGCAAACCATGGTCGATGCCGGTATGGACCCACACGCGGCCCCGGCGATGTTTGAACGCATGCTGCAGGCTTCCCGCTACAGCGGCGGCGAGCGTATTCCGGAATTCCTGCGCACCCACCCGCTGTCGGAAAGCCGTATTGCCGACACCCGCAACCGGGCCCGGCAATACCCGAAAACCATCCGCCCGGTGAGCCTGGAATACCAGCTGATGCGCGCACGCGTGGTGAACCAGTTGGCCAACACGCCGGAGGAAGCCGTGCAACGCTTCCGCGGTGAGCTCAAGGGCAAGCCGCGCTCGCGCGAGGCAGCACAGTACGGGCTGGTACTCGCCCTGACCAATGCCGGCCGGGTGGATGAGGCCGCTCTGGAACTGGACAGCATCTGGTCTGGCGACCCCAATCGCCTGGAGTACCTGATCGCGGACGCGGAAATCGATGTGCGCAGGGGGCAGGCGGATGTCGCAGCGAAAAAGCTGTCGCAACAATTGCAGCTGTCGCCGGGTAATCACCCACTGACCATGGCTTATGCCAATGCCCTGATGAAGAACCAGCAGGCACATATAGCCGAGGAAGTACTACTCGAACAAAGCAAGCGCAAACCCAACGACCCCGGCTTGTGGTACCTGCTGGCGGAAGTACAGGGCCTGTCCGGCAACATCATCGGGCTACACCAGTCCCGCGCTGAATACTTTATTCTCAACGGCTACCTGGACCAGGCGTCCAAACAGCTGAACTATGCACTGAAGCTGGTGAAGAACGATTACCTCACCAGCGCCAAGATCAGCCAGCGCCTGCGGGATATTGCCGAAATGCGCCAGCAGATGGAAAATTTCTAGCGTCGCCGGATCAGGCGTTACCTTTCACGCTCAGTTTCAGCTCCGCGGCAAAGTCGAGCATACGCCGCAGCGGCACCATCGCGCGTTCACCCACGGCCGGGTCGACAAAAATCTCGTTGTCGTCGCGATCAAACACCGCGGCCAGGGTTTCCAGTTCGTTCATTGCCATCCACGGGCAGTTGGCACAGCTGCGACAGGTAGCGCCGTTCCCTGCAGTGGGCGCAATAATGAACTCCTTGTCGGGCGCCTGTTGCTGCAGCTTGTAGAAAATGCCCTGGTCGGTGGCCACGATAAAGCGCTCGGCGTCCATCTCCGTGGCGGCGTTGATGATCTGGGTGGTGGAGCCGACCCGATCGGCCAACTCCAGTACCGCGGCGGGTGACTCGGGATGCACCAGTACTGCGGCGTCCGGGTACACGGCTTTCAGGTCGGCAATACCGCGGGCCTTGAATTCCTCGTGCACGATGCAGGCGCCGTCCCACATCAGGATATCGGCCCCGGTCTGGCGGCGGACGTAATCGCCCAGATGCTGGTCAGGCGCCCAGATAATCTTCTTGCCCTGGTCCGCCAGGTGTTCAGCCACGTCCAGCGCGATGCTGGAAGTTACCACCCAGTCGGCGCGCGCCTTTACCGCCGCGGACGTATTGGCATAGACAACCACCGTGCGGTCGGGGTGCTGGTCGCAGAAGGCGGAAAACTCCTCGATGGGGCAGCCCAGGTCCAGTGAGCAGGTAGCTTCCAGCGTGGGCATCAGCACGCGCTTGTCCGGCGTGAGGATTTTCGCGGTTTCTCCCATGAATTTCACACCTGCAACAACCAGTGTTTCAGCAGGGTGATCGTGGCCAAAACGCGCCATTTCCAGGGAGTCAGAAACACAGCCCCCGGTCTCCTCGGCCAGTGCCTGGACCTCGGGTGCCGTGTAGTAGTGAGCCACCAGTACCGCGTTCTCGGCTTTCAGCCTTGCGGCAATCTGCTCCTTCATCAGCCGCGCCTGCTCGGGGTTGTGGTGATGCCGTTCTGCGTGATCCAGATGGTACTGTACCTGCTGGCGGATCGTTTCCAGTTTATCGGTGGCAATGCTCATACTCTGTTCTGCAGGGCGGGAAAAAACGGAAGTCTAGCATAGTTCACCAGCGCTGGAATGAGGTCAAACGGCCCAATCGAGGCGGCCGAAAATCGCTAGTCGCCGCCGCTGCTGTACCAGATCGGCGAACTCCAGGCTCGCTCCTGGATCACATGGCTGAACACGGGCTCGGCACAATCCTGCGGCCGCTGATCGGAAGGCAGCTGCAGGCACTGCTGCGCCGTATAACGACATGACGGATTTTCCACTGCACGCAGGTAATAGACCGCGGAAACCTCGGGATCAAATTCCGGATCGCGCCACACCGCACACAGCTGGGCAAACCCCTGCCCCTGGGGCTGGCAACTTTCCGGGTCCACGCGGGCAGCGCCCCCAGCATGACCGGCAACGTGAAATACACGCTGATGGTGATTGCCCTGGGCATCGGCCCAGCCCTTGACCACCTGCAGGCGCTGCAACGGTGTACCGGGGAAACGCAGGCTACCGGGATCGGCTAACGCCGCCACCAGGAACTCGGGGGCTTCGCCGCGCCGGGCTGGCAGGTCGCTGCCCATCGGCACGGCCTGCTCATAGGCTCGGGCGGCCATGTCGGGCTGCGCGCAGAGGTCACCCTGCAGTGCCCAGGCACCGAAAAAGCGCGGCTGTATCCGGGGCCCGCTGGTGCCGAACACCTCACGCCGGCGCAGCGCATCAAATATCGACGCGCGCGAATTCTCCTCGGCCCAGACACCCACCAGGCCACCGGGGTTATTGTAGGCGTTGCCGGGGATGTCGGCACTGAACTGGACTCGCTGCAGGCGAGTGGCGTCACCATTGCCCAGGTGTCCCGGGAAGTCTGCCTCCTGCACACCACCCGCGATTGCATTGTGGGTATCTGTGCTGGCCAGCAGACCCATTTTATAGGGGTTCACACCCAGGCGCGCCTGCTCCCGCAACCCCTCTATCAGGGCATAACGAACATAGCTATTGCGGTGCAGGCAACTGGGGCCAAGGCGTGGCAGCCAGTCGGCCAGGGGGCCCTGGTAGCATTCACCTACCTGCTCTCCCTCATCCACAAAACGACTGAAGGCAAGATCTTCAAACCGCTCGAAACCGCACAGTTCGTCCTCCCCCCCCAGCACGCCGGGCAGGCCGTTCCTGCACTCCGAATCACCCTTGTGCTGCATCACCTCGACCACGGGCTCCAGCTGCTGACGCAAAAGCGCCCGCCGGGCCTGCTCGCGCTGCGACCCGGCGCCCGGGTAGTCCACGGCGAACATACGCCCGTTACTGATATTGGAATTGTGGGGGATCGCCAGCACATCACAGCCGCTGTCACTGTCCTGGCATTGCTCCTTGAGAATGCGCCACAGGTCCCACTCACGGTGTGCATCGAGGTAGGAAATCGGGCGCTGCGGCACCGCCGTACCGCGAAAAATCACATTGCGATGCAGGTTGGAGCCCAGCCGGAAGGAGCTGTATTCATAGGCGACAAAGGTGGTGCGCTCGCAAGCGGCCGAGGTATCGTTCCAGCGTTCCGCTGCGTCTATCACCTGCTGCCAGGTCTGCTCGGCACGCAGTGCGCAGTCAGCGCCGTCTTCGCCGCAAACCTCGCGCTGTCGCGAGGAGAAAGGCGACATGATCTGCAGCAGCAATCTCGGCGCACGACCTTCGCCGCTGCGCATGACCTCGCAGAAGTCACTGGCGTAGCCCGGGGCAGAGGGGTCCTTGCAGACCGATTGCTCGCCAAAAAACTCTGCGTGGTCGGTAACGGCCGCAAAATCCAGGGGACGGCCAATGCGCACGCTGCGCGCTTCCCGGTCAGCCCCCGGTGGCAATTTGATCGCCTCGCCGAATGCGTAGGCATAGGCATCATCGGGCTCGGCGCGAACGTCAAAGTTCCAGGCGTCGCTGGACAGGGCGGTATGGACATGCAGGTCACCGAACAGGGCCTGGCGCTGGCCGAGGCGCTTCTCACAGGGGGCCGGGGTAGACGGCACAGCGAATTCACGCGCGGCAAATACCGACTCTGGCGGCGGCTCGACCCCGCCACAACCGGCCAACCCTGACAGGCCCACAAAACACAGTGCGACGGCACCGCCGTGCCTGCGCCAGGGCTTCTCAATCATCCATCCACTCCGGCCAGTCCGCTGCCGGCGTTCCCTGCCAGCGCGGCTCACGCCGCTCGAGCCAGGCCACGCCGCCCTCGACTGCATCCGCTTGCTGCATGGTGTAGTTCAGTGCCCTGCTCTCCTTCGCGGCCAATTGCTGGTAACTCAGGCCCAGACCCTGCCAAAGCAGGCGCTTGTGCATCGCCACGGCCATCGGCGCCGCGTTCAGGGCGATGTCGCGGGCAATTTCCAGCGCTGTATCCAATACCTCTTCTGAGGCAACAGAGCGCGCAGCGAGACCCCAGCAGACCGCCTCCTCACCACTGAGGAGTTGGCCGCGCATGAGCAACTCCAGTGCTTTTTCCACGCCAATCATCCTCGGCAGCAGGAACTCCATGGCGAAGTCGGTGACCACACCACGGCGGGATTGCAGAAAGCCGTACTTGCCCTCGGCGGCAAACACCCGCATGTCGGCCTGCATCGCCAGGCCCAGTCCCGCCCCGACGGCGTGACCGTTGCACGCGGCGATCACCGGTTTGCGCACCTCGAATGCCTGCATCGCGAGTGGGCATGAATCCACCTCGGCGGCCACTGCGCCCGCATCGAAAGTGTCACCTCCGCCACTCATGTCCGCGCCGGCACAGAAACTCCTGCCGGCGCCAGTCAGCACCACGCTGCGAATGGTGTCGTCGGCGTCGCAGCGTCGATAGGCCTCTGACACCCCTTCGATAATGCCCGGGGAGAGGCTGTTATGCGCTTCCGGCCGGTTCAGGGTGATGACCGCAACAGGGCCATCCACCTGCAATAACACATCTTTATTCACGTAGGTCCCCATTGATTGTCGGCGAGCCAAGCATAGTACAGATGGACTCACGGCCCATGTTGGTGCGGGTCAGGAAACAGTAACACTTGGGCTCAGTGACGCCGCGAGTGGTAATTTTTAATAAACAATGAGTAGAATTTCATTGAATTATTCCGTATAACCTCATGTTATATAAAAGAATTAGCGCACAATAATTCTGATCAAATACGCGCCAGCCAGGCGAGCAACCAGGGATATAGGGTGGAACAGCGCACGGTATTAATCATTTCCGAGAACAGATCAGATCACCTGATTCTGGCTGACTGCCTCGGTCGTGCCGTGCCCGCCCGCTTCCAACTGGCGGCATCCGAGGCTATGGAACGCCCGCTGGAAGCGCTTCTGGACCCGACCATCGACGTTGTGATCATGGCCTACGGGCGCGAATCAGAATACCTGCTGCGCCTTGCCCAGAAAAACCAGGCCACCGTACCCATCATTCTGCTGCTGGACGAAACCGAGGAAAACCTTTCGGCCCAGCTACGCGAGTTGGGCGCGCAGGACTACCTGTTACGCAGCCAGCTGCAGGATGCCCTGGTACACCGCGTACTGGACTACGCGATCCAGTTGAAATCCGCGCGCGATCGCATCCAGCAACTGTCGAACCGGGACAGCCTCACTGGCGTGCTCAACCGGGTTGGCTTTCGCGCCCACATGGAACGCGCCATGGAGCGCAGCGAACGCTATGGTTTCAATACCGCGCTGCTGTACATCAACATGGACCAGTTCTCGAACATCAATGATCATTACGGTGAGGCGGACGGCGACCTGCTGATCAAGACCATATCGCGCAGGCTGATCAACAAGTTGCGCAGCACCGACAGCATCGCGCGCATCGGCGGCGACGAATTTGCCGTGGTGCTGGAAGATGTGAGCAGTATTGCCGACGTGGAAATGATCGCCGAGAAAATGCTCAAGTCGATCACCGCGCCGATGATACTGAGCGAGCAGCAGGTCTCGATCGACGCCAGCATTGGCGCCGCGATTTACCCGGATGACGGTACGGAGTTTTCCGACCTGGTGGACTTTGCCCGCTCTGCCATGCAGCAGGCCAAGGCCATAACCGGCAGTAAATTCGTCCGTTACAGTGAACAATTATCCTTCGATCATGGCGGCGCCACCTCGCTGGCGGCCGAGTTGCGCACCGCCGTGCGCAAGAACCAGTTCGAGCTGCATTACCAGCCGCGCATTGATCTCGCCACTGGCAGACTGGTTGGGCTCGAGGCCCTGTTGCGCTGGAACCACCCTGAAAAAGGCATGATCTACCCCGGTGAGTTCATCGCCGCCTGCGAAGACATGGGCCTGATGCGCACCATCGGTTACCAGGTCATTCAGCATGCCTGCTCCGCGCAGGTGTGGATTGAAGAACAGGGTATCCGCGATGTGGATGTGGCCGTGAATATCTCTTTCAGCCAGTTCCAGGACGATCGTTTTGTCGACATCGTCAAGGACATCGTGAAACGCTGCGGCACCGATGCGTCAAAGATGGAGTTCGAACTCACCGAGACCACCATCCTCAATAGCCCGGACGCTATCAAGCAACGTATGGACGAACTGCGCCTGCTGGGCATCTCGTTCTCGCTGGACGACTTCGGCACCGGCTTCTCACAGCTTTCGCACCTTACGGAACTGCCTATCTCGGCTCTCAAGATCGACGCCTGTTTCGTCAGGGACCTGCCTGCCAACCCGCACCAGGAAGCCGTGTGCACCATGATTATCGAAATGGCCCGACGACTGGGCATGGTGGTTGTTGCAGAGGGTGCCGAAACCTACGAGCAGGTCGAATACCTGCGCGAACAGCGCTGCCAGCAGGTCCAGGGCTTTTACTACAGCCCGGCCATTCCATTGCAGCAGTTGCCGCGGTTTATCGATGACCTGCACTTCAAACGTCGCGACCCGATGTTTTCCTGAAAGCGACGCCCCGGCTAGAACACCACCCTGTTACGACCACTGCGCTTCGCTTTGTAGAGCTTGCTGTCCGCAGCCAGTATGACTGATTCGGCGTCCTGGCCATCTTCCTCGCGCGCTGCCACACCGGCGCTGATAGTCACCGATACCTGGTCGGAACGGATGCGGGTGGCGCCGCGCCGGCGAGCCCCGTCCTTGCTGCGCGCAGGCCGACTGCGACGGTCGCGGATCGACATCTTGTAATCGGCGATACGCTCACGCACTTCGTCCAGCGCGGCGGCGCAATCCTCCGATGACTTGCGCGGAAACACGATACAGAACTCCTCCCCGCCGTACCGATAGGCCGTACCGCCATTGCCCACCTCGCGCACCCTCGAGGCCACCAGTTTCAGCACTTCATCACCCACATCGTGCCCGTGTTTGTCATTGAAGCGCTTGAAATGATCTACATCGAGCATGGCTATCGTGTAACGCTTGCCCAGACTCGCCAGCCGCTCATTCAACGCCCTGCGCCCGAGCAGGCCGGTGAGCTCATCCCGATAGGCCATGGCATAAGAGCTGCGCAACAAGCCCCATACCAGGCACAGGCCAGCCGCAATGCCCATCACCACCGAGATACTCTCAAGATGCAAAAACGCCAGGGAGGCGAAACCGGCCGCCAGCACCCCCAGCAGCGGGCCCTCGGCCTCGGCATTGCGCAACAACAGCGCCGCAATGCCGGCTACTGCCACCAATGCGAGCAACTGGCTGGCGCCAATCGAGAGGATATAGCCCTCGACGGGACGATGTGCGAAGGCCTGTGAAACACCTGCTGACGCGCCCAGAATCAGGTCGGCCAGTGCAAAGCACGCACCAGCGCTGCCGAGAAAAAACACGCAGGCCAGCAGACCCCAGGTATTGAACATACCGCGCTCGGGGAGCACCAGCAGGTAAAGGCAGAGCAGCGGCACGGCAAGGCTGGCAACCAGATACAGCCTTGCCGCGTCCGGGTGATCCAGGCTGACCTGGAGGTGATTCTGTATCAACCAGTAGAGTGCGGCGACGCCAAGCGCTGCCAGTAACAAACGCACGCGGCGGAACTGGTAGGCCATCACCGCACAGATTGCGGCAACCAGATAAGGCAGCGCAGCGAGAACGATCTGCGTATTTTCGCTCAGGGCCGGCAAGTACTCGCGGACCATCAACGCGCCGGACACGAAACACGCCGGCACCAGCAGTCGGGTCAATGCAGCCCAGTGAAGATGTAACACGCCCCTAAATCACCTCTTACCCGGCAATCCAACGTTCCCCTGTACATATCTCCGCTTTATACCATTGAGGCTAGGCGGCAGGATTAAGTGATGATAGCCTAGAACTACGCCCACATCATTACTCCTTATTCATGTCGAGCGAAGAACGACGCAACCAGCGCGCCAAGATACTTGTCTGCGACGACGACTTTAACGTCCGTCTGCTGACAAAGCAGTGCCTGGAGGCCGAGAACATGGTGGTAGTGGAGGCAGCTGACGGCACCGAGGCGATCGATGTCTTCATTCGCGAACGCCCCGACCTGGTTTTCCTCGATGTGGAGATGCCCGGCATGACGGGGCTGGAAGTGTGCCAGCGACTGCGCAAAATGCCGCAGGGCGAATCCATCCCGATCATGATCGTGACCGGCTCCGACGACCGTCAGTCCATCGACCAGGGCTTTGAAGCGGGCGCAACGCAATACAAGACCAAACCCGTAAACTGGTCATTACTGGGCAGGGACGTACAGTACATGCTGCGCGCTTCCGACGCGTTCAACGCACTCAAGCGCCAGGAAGACCGGCTGCGTTACCTCGCCTACTATGACCCGCTCACCAGCCTGCCCAATCGCCGCAGCTTCAATGAACAGCTGAACCGTATCCTCAAGCGTTGCCGCCGCCACAATTCCAATGCCGCGCTGCTGTTCATAGACCTCGACCATTTCAAGCGCATCAACGACTCAATCGGGCACGGTCGCGGTGACCGCCTGCTGGTCGAAATTGCCAAGCGCCTCACGGTAGAGCTGCGCGAAGACGATGCCATCAACTATTACACGGACAACAGCGCGGAAGACGAAACTGTCGACTCGGGCACCGAAATCGCGCGGCTGGGCGGCGACGAGTTTACCGTGGTGCTGTCGGATATCACCGATGCGATGCAGGTTGAGCGGGTAGCCAAACGCATACTCGATACCCTGTCCGAGCCGATCCCGCTGCAATCACACAACCCGGTGGTCACGCCCAGTGTGGGCATCGCCCTGTATCCCCAGGACGGTGAAGATCCGGATACGCTGGTGCGCAACGCCGACACCGCCATGTACGCCGCCAAGGCCAATGGCCGCGCCTGCTATCGTTTTTACGACGAAGAGATGAACGCACGGGCGGTTGAGCAACTCAAAATGGAAGAGGAGTTGCGCGACGCGATGCGCAACGACGAACTGGAGCTGCGCTACCAGCCACAGGTCGACACCCGTACCGGAGAGGTGGTCAGCATGGAGGCCCTGGTGCGCTGGAAGCACCCGGAACGGGGCATGGTATCGCCACTCGAGTTCATACCGGTAGCAGAGCGAACCGGGCAGATTATCGAGCTGGGCGAGTGGGTGCTGGCGGAGGTCGGGAGGCATTGCCACTACTGGGACGCTATGGGCCTGAAGCCGTTTCGGGTCTGCATCAACATATCGCCCCTGCAGTTCAACCAGAGCAACCTGCCACAGTGGATTAGCGAATTCCTGAAACGCTCGGGATTGGCACCGGAGCGACTTGAGCTTGAGCTGACCGAAAGCGCCATCATGAACGACGCGCAGACGAATATTGAGAAACTGGCGCAACTGAAAAAGCTGGGGCTCGAGCTGGCTGTGGACGATTTCGGAACGGGGTATTCATCACTGAGTTACCTCAAGCGCTTCCCGATCGACACGCTGAAAATAGACCAGAGCTTCGTCGCTGACCTGTACCGCCCGGACGGTGCCGCGATCGTCGATGCCATCATCGCACTGTCGAAAACTCTCAACCTGCGCGTGATTGCCGAGGGCATCGAGGATCGCGAACAGCTGGAGTACCTGGTAACAAGGGGCTGTGACCTGCTTCAGGGCTTTTATTTTTCACACCCCATCTACCCTGAGGATGTGCCAGACATGCTGCGCCACGACTTCAGTGCCGACCTGCAGATAGAGCAAACCAACGCCAGCCTGAATCTCAGTTGATGCAAATCCCAAAGAACGTCCTGTTTGCTGCATTCGCGATGACAGCGGCTACACAGCTTCACGCGACTGAAGAAATGCCTCTCCACGTAATGTTGCAGGGGGAGTCCGCCGCGGAAATGCGCGCGCTGGCGGAGCAGAACGGGGGCACGTTGACGCATTTCCTGCCCATCATCAATGCCGTGGGCGCGCACATGAGTCGCGCACAGCTGGATGCCGCGGTGGAATCCGGCAAAGTGACACGCGTTATCGATGATCTCGCCCTGGACGACCAACCCGACCAGGAGCCCGTAGCAAACCAGCAATGCAAGGCCGCGGGCTCCGTAGAGATTCTGCGACACCGCGACGGCTTCACCTGGCCACTGTTCAGCAAAGGCGATGAAAGCAGCAAACTGACGGGACTGGAGCTGCGCTGGCCGGCCGCGCTTGGCCAGATCAGCAGCATTCAGCTGGGTAAGCGCAAACTGCCGGAGGAGCTGTGGCAAGGCAGCCAGGAGAATTCTGCCCGCATCGAAATAAAGCCGGCTGCGTCGCCGGAATTTCTCGGCCGCATGGACCTGCAGGTACGCTTCGAGCACCAGCTGAATGAAGCCCCCCTACAGAACGCCTACACTGCGACTGTCAGCTTCGGCGAAAACTGCAAGAGCAAACTCATTCCCGGCTACCCGGAAAACAGCGACGACTTTTACTACGCCACCGTTACCGGCGCGGATGATCTGCACCGGCACGGTGTCACTGGCCGCGGTATCACCGTTGCCGTTCTCGATTCCGGACTCTGGGACCACCCTGCCCTCGTCCACGACACCGACGGCAAAAACCGGGTGCTTGCGCGCTACGATGCGATCAACGACAGCGATAAGGACGGGGTTTTTGACGAGAGCGGTCACGGCACTCACCTCACCAGCGTAATTGCCCACAGCGGGCCGACGCGCGCGCGCGGGCAGGTCACCGGCAGCTTCAAAGGCATCGCGCCTGACGCCAGCATCGTCGCCATCAAGGCCTTCAATAATGAGGGCAGAGGCGACTTGCTCGACATCGTGCGCGGAGTCCAGTGGGTGGTGGACAACCGGGAACGATACGCTATTCGCGTCCTGAACCTGTCTTTCGCGGCGCGCCCGAAGTGGCCTTACTACCTCGACCCGATAAACCAGGCGATTATGCGCGCCTGGGCCGCCGGCATCACCGTCATCGCCGCGGCTGGCAACGAGGGACCGGGCGATATGACAATTGGCTCGCCGGGCAACCTGCCCTACATCATCACCGTGGGCGCCACTACCGATTCCTGGACAACCGACACCCGTGCAGACGACTACATACCCGATTTTTCATCGCGGGGACCCACGCCTGAGGCCCATATCAAGCCCGACATCGTAGCACCGGGCGGGCATATCACGGGCGTGACCAGGCCGGGCTCCACGTTGACAACGCAGCACCCGGATTACGCCTTGCCAGGTGGCGAATTGGTGATGACGGGGTCCTCCCAGGCCGCCGCCGTGGTATCCGGGCTGGCCGCCCTACTACTGCAACTCGAGCCGGAACTGACCCCGGACGACATCAAGTGCAAGTTACTCAACACCGCTGAACCGGCCATCAACCGGGACGGATTACTCGCCTACAGCCCCTTTGTTCAGGGCAGTGGCCTCGTCAGCCTGACCCGCGCGATCACCCTGGGTTCCCGTGGCTGTGGCAATGTGGGCCTGAACATCGCCAGAGACATCGCGCTGGAGGAACACTTCGAAGGCCCTGCTATCCTGGATGCCGAGGGTAAAGTCTCCCTTCCCGGGCTGACGGAGATGCTTTCACCCGAATCACCGGAAAAAGGCGCGAGTGAATCCCGCGTTTGGGGCGTCAAGGCGCACATCGAAAGGCTGCCGGAGACGTACATTGACCCACCTGGCCACCCCTTCCCCTGGCAGGAGATGTACACGGCAGAGCGCAAAAGAATCGAGGAACTGGCGCGACAGCGCTAATTCCGGGCCCGCCCCGAAACAGGCCCGCCCGGGCCTCGGGAGACAGCACTGACCCGCAAGGGGCAAAATCAAGGCACAACCAAGCAAAACCAGCTTTATTCCATATATTTCAGTCACTTACCACTTCGAAGGCAGTACCGAGCGACGCGACCTTGCCAAGCCGAGAGACCCCATTACCCCAAAAGGGTTATATACACACCTTCATCTAAAGCCCGCGTCCTTTTATAACAAAGTCAAGCATCCGTAAAAGAAGATGTGAACCAGGTCTCAAGGGAGACCCAGGAACTTTTAAATACGTCACATTTACTGATTTACCCAAGCATACGAACAACGAAGGCGGACGAACGATATGAAAATTCAGAGCAGCGTAGCTAAGTTAGCAAGCATCAGCGGTTTCACAATTGCCCTCATGGCTCCCTCCATCTCTATGGCAGGCGCAGACACCACTGCCAGCGCCGAAGGCAGCCACAACCTTGTACACCGCGTGAGCCACTCCCTGGCTGATGCAAAGACCTACACGCGTAGCGGCAACGCCGGCTACAAGTGGGGCAAAAGCAGCCAATCCACTGCCGCAGACGCCACCTGGGCCGACAACAGCTCAGCTCGCGGCGGCTACAAGTGGGGAAGCAACGCCGCCTCTGCCAAGCCTGAAGCCGATGCCTATGCCGGCAATACCGCTTACCAGTGGGGCAGCATGAGTTTTTCTGAGCAGTCGGCGTATCGCTGGGCTCTGCGTTCCTACTCTGACCAAACCGCATACCGCTGGGCTCTGCGCTCATACTCGGACCAGGCCGCATACCGCTGGGCTCTGCGCTCCTTCTCAGACCAGGCTGCATACCGCTGGGCTCTGCGCTCCTTCTCAGACCAAACAGCATATCGCTGGGCTCTGCGCTCCTTCTCAGACCAGGCTGCATACCGCTGGGCACTGCGCTCCTTCTCAGACCAAGCTGCATATCGCTGGGCTCTCCGCTCCAACTCTGACCAAGCTGCATACCGCTGGGCTCTCCGCTAGTAGAATCGGCTATTGCAGCATCTGCCTTTCTTCTCAGAGGGAAGGGTACGAGCATCGGTTGGTAAAACTCAAACAGCGAGATGACTTTGCCTGACGGGGCTCTCGCTAACTCGCCTTTAGGGCACAACATCTCTGGCATCGCCTTCTATAGCCATTGATGTTGTGCCCTTTTTATCTATGAAAAAGTAGCATTGATGCTTCTATATCGGATGAAAACTAAGCTAACCTAGTCCGCATGTATCTCAGATATTCGGACAACTCTGTCTTCCCATGAAGCTTTGCTTCTCACTCTTCTTCACGCTCGTAATATTGACGTCCAGCAGGCTAAATGCGGCCACTCCAAGCAGCTACAATGTAAGCTTCCTGCCTTCACCAGCCTCATCGGGTCTGACACAGCAAACAGTTCGGAAAACCTTCCAAGACTCGACTGGTGCAGTATGGTTTCTAACCCAGGAGGGCGTAAATAGATATACGGGCAAACACCTCGAAAACTATCGGAATTCACCCACCCAAGTGAACTCGATATCAAGCGATGTTGTGTCAGACATTCTCGAAGATACTTATGGGAATGTTTGGATTTCCACGCAAGGAGGCCTTAACCGCTTCGACTCTACGAAAAACCACTTCGAGAGATTTCCCGCGGATATAAACGAACGGCACTCACCGCTGAACGACGAAATCACGTCAATGACCAAGGATTCTGAGGGCGATATTTGGTTAGGCTACCCTAACGGTTACAGTAAGTTCGACCCTTTCACCCTGGAATTTGAACACTTCCTGTCAGACGGATCGTCGCGGGGCAGCATCGGCGCAATCACTGACCTAGTTGAAACCGGCGACGGTATCCTCTGGGCAATCGCTACGAATGCGGGTCTTGTCCAAGTGGATAAAACGTCCCTTCAACCAAAAAGGATTCACTTAAATGTAACAAGCCACGAAACGACGAATCCCCGCTTCATAGAGCTCGTCCCTCAATCGAAAAACCTATGGATCATCACCGATAACGCCGGACTGTGGCAATTGGATCTTCAGGACGGCGAACTAAATACTTTCATGCATGATCCGTCAGACTCCACCTCATTGTCATCGAATAATGTCGTGGCGGTATTTGTTGATAAAGATGACAACATTTGGGCAGGCACAGACACCGGACTCAATTTATTCAATAAGGCATCCAGAAAGTTCAGTGTCTTTGACACCAGCAACTCGGATTTACCGTCCGAGATTATTCACAGCATATATCAAAGCAGAGACGGCATATATTGGATTGGAACATGGGCTGGTCTAGCCGAGGGGAGAATCACCCCTTTTGAAAAATTCGACGTTTCTGCTGGTGGACTCTCGAATAACTCCGTAAACACGTTTGGTGAGACTAGTGATGGCAGCCTCTGGATCGGGACAGACGACGGGCTGAATAGATTAAGACCAGGTGCGAGCAAATTCGAGTGGATCAATCAATACACATCCCCGGGTATATCCAGTCAAGTCGTTATGAGTCTGCTAGGCGACGGAAATACTCTCTGGATCGGCACATTTGACCACGGACTAAACAGGCTGGATATCGAAAGCAATGAAACTCAAGTATTCAGACATTCGCCTTCAAATAGCGAATCCATCGGTGCGGATGGCATCACATCTATACTAAGAACCTCTGATGGAAAATTACTTGTCGGCACCTTTGGGGGTGGACTGAGCATATTTCAGGAGGCCACAAACACGTTCAGCAACTATCAACATGAACCAAATGACCAGGCCAGTATAAGTAACAACAACGTGCTGGCGCTTTTCGAAGATTCACTGGGCAACATCTGGGTTGGCACTGAATTCGGACTCAACCGGTTCGAAAAAGAGACCGGTAGATTTTTCCGAGTCGCAAGCTCAAGCACCTCAGAAAGTGGGCTAAAAGATACTGTTTGGCTAATAAACGAAACAAGCGATGGTACGTTGTGGATCGGAAGCTGGGGTGGTGGTTTGGTGACATGGTCACTAAAAGACAGGAAAGAAGGCAACGTAAAGCTTAGTAACGTTGCTGGATTCTTGGTACTCCCTAGTTCGAACATTTACGGCATTCAAGAGGACGAAGCGGGGAATCTGTGGATCTCCCACAACAGAGGCATTTCGAAGATCAATGCGGAGAAATCTTCGATACTCAATTATGGCCTGAGAGACAACCTCCAAGGCGTCGAATTTCATATGGGCGCGTCTTTTAAAGCGACAAACAGAGCAATTTATTTCGGAGGTATTAACGGATTTAATGCAATTGATCCACAAGACAGCATCGAAACATCGACACCACCTATAGTCAGTATTTACTCTATCAAGATAATGAACGAACGACGGACATATGACGTTCCCTATTCGCAGCTAGTTGAAGTACCTCTTACTTACCAAGATAGAATGTTGACGATCGAGGTATTTGCGGCGGACTATTCTGACCCAGAAGCAATACAGTACGCTTACAAACTTGAGGGCATAAACTCTGATTGGATTGTTTCTCCAGATTCCCGCATTGCATCTTTTACTACTCTGCCACCAGGCACCTACCTATTAAAAATGGCTGCAGCGAGCCCTGACGGCACTTGGAACTGGGATGCGCTCTCATTACCTATCGTGGTATCTCCTCCGCCCTGGCTCAGTAACTATGCGTACGCCAGTTACGCCCTGATGTCTATCTTTGCCATAGCCATGTTCATTCGCAGGCAACAAAGCAAAGCGGAGCTAGCCAGAATCAGACAGCGTGAGCTAGAAATCAAAGTAGAAGAGCGAACAATAGATCTAGAAAAAGCACGACAAGCCGCTGAAGAGGCTAATAAAGCAAAGTCTGAGTTCTTGGCTACAATGAGCCACGAGATTCGCACTCCAATGCATGGAATGATAGGCATGACAGAATTGCTCCTGCACAGCAATCTCGAACAGGAACAAAAACGCTTTGCGGAGGCGGCTCACACTAGTGGCGTCGCTCTTCTCTCAATAATAAACGATGTGCTGGACTTTTCTAAGATAGAAGCTTCGAAAGTAGAAATGGAAATAGTGGCCTTTGATCTGCTGGATTTGGTGGATGAGGTCTGCTACCTGCAAAGCGAGCCGGCCCACAGAAAAAATCTACGCTTTGTGAACGTATGCTCTCCCGTGAGTGACTTGCTCTTTGAGGGCGACTCAACAAAAATACGTCAGGTGCTGATGAATCTTCTCAGCAATTCCATTAAGTTCACCAGTTCAGGCAACATAGTTGTTAGAACAAATATTTCTAGAAACCCACAAAAAGAAGGATTAGCCCAAATAGAACTTAGCGTTGAAGACACCGGTATAGGAATGACAGCTCAAACGCAGAAGCGCGTATTTGACGCATTCACCCAAGCGGATGCGAGCACCACTAGGCAATTTGGAGGCACCGGTTTAGGTCTTTCGATCACAAAGAAGTTCATCGAGATGATGAATGGAGATATCTCCGTTCAATCAGAGCCGGATAGAGGCACTAAAATTACAGTAAGACTAAACCTACCCTTCAAGAAAAAAGCAAATCAAGAGCCTCCAGTTTGCGATGCGGTTTTCAATATTCTCACCAGAGATGACCTCAACTTTCAAATGCTGGAATCTCAATTAGCGCGACTCGGAGTCTCTTACAATCTAGTTAGAACACATCGCCAACTTGAAGAAATTGGCGACGTGCGTTCAATCACTATATCTGATGCAGAGTTCATTCAGCGAAACCCAGATTGGCTAGTCGACGGAAGTAAGCCAATCGACATTCTCGTTTGCTCATACCCAGAACAAAGGAACATAGAGGCCTTAAGAGAATGTCTAAAAATCTATGCTCCAATCA
The DNA here is from genome assembly GCF_008370495.1 of Pseudohalioglobus sediminis. Classification (GTDB taxonomy): domain Bacteria; phylum Pseudomonadota; class Gammaproteobacteria; order Pseudomonadales; family Halieaceae; genus Halioglobus. The sequence goes on from NZ_VTUX01000001.1 coordinate 897,222, forward strand.
CAAAGACAGACTTGAAAGAGTCCATAGTGCGTGCCCTAGGCGCTAAACAGGATATAGCTCAACAAAGAAGCAACAATGCCAACTACTCACAATTCCAAGCCAAAGTATTGGTGGCTGAGGATGTGGAGATAAACCAGAAGATAGCCAACGAAATGCTCCGAATGCTTGGCTGCGAAGTGCATATAGCACCTGATGGAGACAAGGCTTCCAAGGCTTTTCAAAAAGAGCAATTTGATTTAGTTCTCATGGACTGCCAAATGCCAGTAATGGATGGATTTGATGCAACCAAGGTAATCAGAAGATATGAAGGCGAGACCGGCCAAAGCAGAACCCCAATTATTGCGTTAACTGCAGGAACAACACAGGACGATCAAGAGAAGTGTATTTCTATAGGAATGGATGACTATTTGTCCAAGCCGTTTGGGGTCGGAGAGATGCGGGCCGTCCTCGAGAAGCATTGCTCACATAGCAAATCATATGAAAAAAGGCATGATAGTTTCAATACTCTACAATCGACGCAAGCCGTAGATGAAGATAACCTAAGCATAATAAACAGGTCTGCCATCAAGAACATTAAAGAAGTCGAAAAACAAACCGGAACACCACTCTTGCAAACGCTTTTCAAGGGATACGAGGAGCAAATGGAAGAAAAGATTAACGAACTTGTAGATCAAGTGAAACGAGGTGATTCTCAGTCGGTATATAAGACTGCACATGCGATAAAGTCGATGAGTGCAAATATTGGCGCGGAAAAAGTCCGCCAGATCGCAGCCAGATTCGAGAAATTGGGTAGAGAGAGGAAAGCAAGCGATATTCAACCACAATTACATGAGTTGATGCTTGCTAGGTCAGAGTTCGCCCAGGAAATGCTGGAGGCGGAGCTATCGGATGCTAACAGCGCCCTTTGAGCCGGACAAAAAAACTACGGGACACATGCACAAAGCATGGGCCGAATAGCAATATGTCTAACATCTATAATTCTAATCGCATCTCTATTGCGAGGTCCCACTACTCTAGCTGACACACCGCTCAGGATTTCGTATTCGCCAATCTCCTCGAAGATATCAGCACCAGTCATCACTTCAATATACCAAGATCAGTCCCAGGCACTTTGGATCGGCACACAGACTGGCTTGTACAGATTCATTGGTAAGAGCTTTAAATTTTTCTCTAGTTCTTCGAGCCAGAATGCTGGTATCCCAAACGCTGACATACGCGACATCTTTGAGACATCCAATGGTGAACTGTTTATCGTCACAAACGGCTCTGGTCTATTGCAGTGGAACAAAGAAGACGAGCTTTTCTACACGCCAGACTTCTACACAAAGTCCAGATCCCAGTTTTTAGACAAAGGTTTCACAGACTCAAAGGGTCAAATTTGGCTTTATGGCAACTCCGGTCTGACTGTGTTCGACGCAATGACAAAAGAGCCTATTCAATGGCTTTCAGAAAGCGAAGAAATAGCCGCACTAGAAGGCAACCTTGAATTCAGGAGCGACGGAAATAGCAATGTAATTCTAACAGACGGGAGATCGGTACTATCTGTGGATACTGATTCACGGGTCATTCAGAAAATTGCAGTAAGTTTAGAGACCGAGAAAATTACATCTATTTTTGTACGAAAAACAGCTGAACTTGTTATTGGGACGGACAGCGGAAACATATATCTACTTGATAAAAAGACAGGGAGAGCGGAAAAGAGACTACAACTATCCACGACAGAGAAGCCATCTATAACCGGAATATTCGCATTCGACTCCCTATTCCTATTTGGAACCAACAAAGGCCTTTACGTCTTGAACTCAGAGTTGGAAGTGTTGGGAAGATATGTCTCCGAAAAAACCGCATTACCTCACAATCATATAACAGTTTTCTCTCGAGTTCGTTCAAACGTATTGGTTGGAACCTACCAGGGGCTGGCTCATATCGGCGCAGAAAACTTTCAAACCTTTAATAATCGTAACAGCGGCGTGTATGACGATGTTATGGCTTTTGCCGAAGATTCTCAGAGGAACGTTTGGGTTGGAACATATGCTGGCTTATATCGATTCAACGATAACCTAGGCAAATACGAACTATTTGAAGTGCAAGGTAGCATTGAACTTCCAGATAGTCGCGTGATGACCATGGAAACGGATAAACAATTCTTGTGGCTCGGAACTTGGGACAAGGGAATAGTTCTGCTTGACACTAGGACTCTGGAACTCGAGGCCGTCCAATTTGCTGACTTACAAAAAGGTTCAATAACCAAGATATACAAGGATCATGCAGATTCAATATGGGTTGCAAGCTATGATCGCGGGCTATGGAGAATACAATCTGGTTCGATAAAGCACTTCCCTGAACTGGTCAAATATCCCATCACCGATATCACCAGCGAAGTTGGGCAACCAGTACTCGTTGTTTCTGAGAGAACCATTTACAAGATGGACGAAGAAACAACGAGATTCGAGCCACTTGAAATCGAATTTCCTAAAAGAATAGTCACCCCGACCTTTTTTACAGCAAAGATAATCGACAGCCATAGCATCCTCGTTGGAACCAAAGACCATGGGATACTGGTCTTGGAAAAGGACGAGCATTCAGAAAAGTACAATTCATCGAGCTTTGGTGGTTCACAGGGCGTAACAAAGGCGTCCGTATACTCCATCATGAAGGATTCAAACAGGCACTACTGGTCTTCGACTAACAACGGCTTATACAAACTCGGAATGAACGGGGCAATCGTTCAGCGATATGACAAAACTCATGGCTTACAGGGCGACGACTTCAATTTTGGGGCATATTACTCAACCGTAGACGATATTTTCTACTTTGGTGGCACCAAGGGCTATACACGCTTCGACCCATTATCTGTTGAAGCCAACATGTCTGCACCAGCCATTGTAATTTCTGGTTTGACCATTACGAATTCTCTTAATCTGAATTCCTACCAACTTGAGACTTTAGACCTTATAAATATTCCTAGTGCTAGCGAGGTTTCTTTTGAAATAAGCGTGCTCGACTACTCAAACCCAGGGGAGAATCTGTTCAGCCACAAACTCCAAGGCCTGGACCAGGATTGGATCGACGACGGCACCAATAACAAGATCACCTACAACAATATCCCACCCGGCGAATACACTTTTCTGGCGAAGGGCGCCAACGCAGCCGGAGTGTGGAATGAAGAAGGGGTATCACTGCGCATTCGGGTACTGCCACCCTGGTATCTCACTTATTGGGCGTATGCATTCTACGCAACGTCAGCGATGCTTTTGCTTTGGTTGGGTATGCGGGCTCATCGCACGAAAGTTTTGAAGGAGGAGGCTGAAAGGCGCGCAGAGGAGACAATGCTCATCGCTGACAGTGTCATGGATGAACTACAGGAAACCCAGGAGTTACAAGATCAGATAGCGGAGTCTGCCAGCAAGCACAACATGGAGATGATCGGAGTAATAGGTGAGCTCTCGACTCTCGGTGATTCGGCTCGCGGGGAGTCGGCCCTTGATTCGCATCTTTCAGCAATGCGTCTGCTGGAGACTTCCTACTACTTCGAAAACGGCGCACTGGCTGCCAATATGCATGACTACTTGAATGGCCTTATCGACCTGCTACTCCCTGATGCAACTGTCGACCCCGCCACCATCTCGTCGATCAATCTGGTCAGCAAGTCTCTGATCAGCGCTCCGGTGGCATTGCCACTGGCTCTGATACTCTACGAGTTGATCGACAATGTGTTTCAACATGCGTTTGAGCCGGATTCAGCTGCCAACTTTGTTCAGGTATCACTGGAAATAGCACCTTCGAGCACAGATGCGCCCGATAAGGTAGAAGTTTCGATTCAGGACGACGGGATTGGATTGCCAGTCGGCTTCGATATCGGCACAGCCCGGAGCAGAGGCTTTAGCGTGGTCAATAGCCTTTGCCGCCGGCTCTCGGCGACCGTATCGGTATCCCAGGGCCACGGTACGCACATCCGCCTCTCTGTACCGCTCCCGCACGGTCACGCCTAGCGCAGCGGCGCACACGCCCCATTGCCAGCCGTAGCAGGGGTGAATACTATAGGCAGCATCGTTATCGCCAAAGGATGGTGACCAGGCCATGAACATGCAGCGGAAGCGCCTTCATTGCTTTGGCAGCTCATGTCAACTGACCCTGCATGCATCGGCAACAGAGGCCGAGAAGCGTTTCGCGCTGGCCTTGAACGAACTTTCGCGCATCGAAACAAAGTTCAGCTCCTACCATCCCGAAAGCATCATCAGCAAGATCAACCAGGCAGCGGGTAGCGGTTTCTTCACGCCCCTGGATGCGGAATCCCGCAGTCTGTTCGACTTCGCGTCTGCACTGTGGGCAGAGAGCAATCACCTGTTTGACCCCACTACCCGGCTGTTACAGGATTGCTACGATGACGGTGGCACCCTGAAAGCCACCCTGCAGCAGATCAAAGGCATGCTAACCCTGGTGGGTTGGAACAAACTCCAGCTTACAGATGAAGGGGCCTATCTTCCTGAGAGGGGCATGCTGCTGGACCTGAACAGCTGCATCAGGCCCTATGCACTTGACGCCGTGCGCCGGCGCCTGGTCCGGGAAGGGGTCGAACACGCCTTGATTGAGCTGGATCACGACGCGGTCAGTATTGGCAAGCAGGCCGACGGGGCCAACTGGTTACTGGGCTTGCGCCACCCGCTGGGTAGTCGCACCGCAGTGAATCGGATAAAGCTGAACAACCGCGGCTATGCCATGCGGGGAGACTTTGAAAATCGCATCCTTTTCGACGGGGAAAATTTCGGCCGCGGCCTCAGCCCCGTCGACGGTTTCCCGATACCGGGAATGCTCAGTGTATCGGTGGTGGCGGACACGGCGCTGGACGCCTGCGGCGCGGCCAGCATCGCACGCCTCAAGACCGAACAAGCCGCGATCAACTGGCTGCAGAAGCTCGGCCTGCCGTGGATGGCCATAGACCGCAAGCTGAACTGCCACGGCCCCCTGGCACCTCGCTGAGTAGCGTCATTCGCCGCGGAACAGCGGCTTGCGTTTTTCCTTTTGCGCCGTGAAACCTTCCTGCAGGTCGGAAGACGCGAGACATTGCTCGGAAAGAGCCGTGGCCTTCTCCCGATCTATCTCCCCTTCCGCGGCTTGCTGCAGGATCGCTTTCATCGCGCGCACAGCCAGCGGCGCCAGATCGGCAATGTGCTGCGCCAGATCATGCGTGGTCTTCTCGAGCTGGGCCGGCAACACCAGGTGGTCGAGGAAGCCGATCTCGAGCATGGCCTCGGCGTCAAAAGTCTCGGAGGCAACCAGAATGCGCTTGGCCAGGTTAACTCCCAGGCGCTCGACAAAGCGATTGATGCCACTCAGCGGGTAGCACAAGCCAATAGCCGCTGCGGGCACACGCATGCGACTGCCCTCTATCCCGATACGGAAGTCGCAGGAAAGGGCCAGTTCCACTCCGCCACCGAAGACATTGCCATTGAGGCAGGCGATGGTGGGAATAGGCAGTGCCGCCAACTGGTCAGTGGTGGCCTGAAAACAGTCTCCGGATATCTTGCCGGCACCCAGCTCACTCAGTGATGCGCCGGCACAGAAGGTCTTATCTCCCGCACCCGTCACCACCAGAACGCGAATGTCTGCGCTGGCACTTACCCTATCGAGCACAGCCTGTATCGCCTCCAGTTCTCCCTGTCCCAGCGAATTGTGCCGTTCCGGGTTGTTAAGGGTCAGGCGGCCAACATGTCCGGTCTGCTCAAAGACGATGGTATTGCTCATTATCTATCCCGCGGATCTACAGGGTGCTGAGTTTGGCATAGCGCCCAACACTGTTCCAGCCCGTCAAACCAACTGGACAGCCCCTGGCCTCAGGCCCATACTCTTGGTCCCTGAACAAGGATAGGATTCATGTCCCAACGCTGCGGCTGGTGCGGAAGTGACCCACTGTACGTGGAATACCACGACGAGGAGTGGGGTGTGCCGGTATGGGACGACAATACGCTGTTTGAATTCCTGATCCTGGAGGGTGCCCAGGCGGGCCTGTCCTGGATCACGGTGTTGAGAAAGCGCGAAGCCTACCGTCAGGCTTTCGATAACTTCAATGCAGAAAAAATCGCCCGCTACACCGACAAAAAACTCGAAAAGCTGCTGCAGAATCCCGGCATCATCCGCAACCGCCTCAAGGTTTTCGGCTCACGCAAGAATGCCAGGGCGTTTCTTGAAGTCCAGGCAGAAATGGGCAGCTTCGCCAACTACATCTGGGACTTTGTCGACGGCGCGCCGATACAGAATGCCTGGCGCTCACTCGCAGAAGTGCCTGCCACCAGCCCGGTTTCCGATGCACTCAGCAAGGATATGAAAAAACGGGGTTTTACCTTTGTCGGTTCTACCATCATGTACGCCCATATGCAGGCTACCGGCATGGTCAATGACCACACTACAGATTGCTTCCGACATGCCGAGTGCCGGGCGCTGCCCCCGCAAGCATGAGCGCATCAGGGTCTACAAGCCGCCGGGTCTGGCAACTGGCCTGGCCCACGATCATCTCCAACCTGTTGTTCGCTACCGTCGGCTTCATGCATATCAAGATCGTCGCCGCCCTGGGCAACGATGCCGTCGCTGCGGTCACCAGCGGGCACCGGATATTCTTCCTGCTCCAGGCGGTGCTCATGGGCGTTTCCGTTGCGACCACCGCCATGGTCGCCCGCAGCTGGGGCGCGGAGCGCATTGCCGAAGCTGAGCTGGTCACCTGGACTTCCATGGCCCTGGGCATGTGCCTGGCAGCGCTGCTCTCCCTGCCCATGCTGTTTTTCCCCGCGGCGGTTGCAGGTGTTTTTGGGCTGAATGCCGAAGCCACTCGTCTCGCTGCCAGCTTCATCTTCTGGCTCAGCGTATTCAACATTTTCGCAGCCATAAACATGATCCTGTCCACGGCTTTGCGGGCCACGGGGGATGTCATAACCCCGCTCTGGTTTCTGTTGCTCAGCTCCACGTTCAATGTCACGTTCGCGTACTTGCTGGCTTACGGCATAGGCGGCTTGCCTGCCTGGGGCGTCGCTGGTGTGGGTTTTGGCGGTGGTTTTGCCGGCGCGCTGGTTTCCTGTCTGTTTGTCTTGCTCTGGTGGCGAGGAAAGTTCAGTTTACAGGCCCTGAAGCGCCTGCAACTGGACCGCCCTACCCTGCGCCAGCTAATGACCCTGGGCGCGCCGTCCATGTTGGAGCAGGGCGTCGTGCAACTGGCCTTCCTGTGCTTCTTTGCCATCGTCGCACAGTACGGCACGGCGGCCTACGCGGCCTATGGCATCGGCATCAGCCTGGTATCGTTTTCCATCGTGGTGGGTTTTGGCTTCAGCATTGCCGCGGCAACACTGGTTGGGCAGCAGTTGGGAGCCGGCAAGCCGGAACAAGCCGTAGCGGCGGGCTGGCGCGGCATGCGTATGGCAATCGTCGCCATGAGCCTGTTGTCGATCGTGCTGGCCTTCAATGCCAAGACCCTCGCCGCCTTCATGATCCCCAACGAGGAAACGCAACGGCTTACCGTGATCTTCATCTACCTGATTGCCGCCGTGCAGCCCATCATGGCCGTGGAAATAACCCTGGCTGGCGCCCTGCGCGGCGCCGGCGACACGCGTTTCCCGCTGATCGCCACCCTGTGTGGCATCGTGCTCGGCCGCCTGCTGCCCGCATTGCTGATTCTCGTTCTGGGCTTGCCCGTCACCTGGATTTTCGCAGTCATGCTGCTGGATTACTGCACCAAGGCAACGTTGCTATTGTGGCGCTATCAATCCGGAAACTGGTTGCAGTTACGGGTGTTGCCGACGCCGGCTAGCGATAGCTGACCAGGTTCTCCTCGTACTCTTGCCCGAGAAGTTGCAGGAATGAGCGGTCATTGAAATAGGAAAGCGACACCCGGCTGCCACTGTAGAAAAGCTGTGTTACCGAGCAATTGAAGATCGGTTCATAGAACGCGTAGGTATGCCTGCCATCAAGGCCCAGCACCTGGGCAACCGCCGTGGCGATCGTCCCCCCGGAAGTAAAAATACCCAGGGTTTTGCCACCACCCTGGCTGCGCATCACGTCCCGCAAGGCATCCTGGACCAGGCCGGAATACTCCTCCCAGCTCTGGATACCGAATGCACTGCAGTCATTGCGAACCCAGTAATTGAAGACAGCGTCAATGACCTTCTGGTAGTCCTTGCTGCTGCTTAACCCGCGTTGTAAAAGCTGTGCGATCGCAGGATTTTCAGCCGCGACAATCGGGGCGAGCTTCTCCACCTGTTCATCATTGCGAATTTCGTTAAAGCGCGCATCGACAGTATGTGGGATCTCACCTCCCAGCTGCGAGCACGCCAATTCACAAGTCTCGCGCTGCCGTGAGAGGTCGCCGCTGTAAACCGCATCGAAAGAAATTCCAGCGCGCGCCAGGTACTCGCCCGTCCTGCGAGCCTGCAATTGGCCCAGGGGCGAGAGCTGGTCGTAATTGTCGGAACCAAAAGACGCCTGCCCGTGACGAATCAGATAGATTGTTGCCATCAGGCGTCCACTCCCCTGTCAAAGCGTAACTTGCGCCGGTACGGAAAGAAGCTCTCTACATAGCCGCTGCGAATCTGCTCCTGCAGGTTGTGCCAGAAAGCCACTTCATAAATATCACTGTGTATCTCGTCAAAGACCTTGCGCGCCCGCTGGTTGCCTGAAAAGAACAAACGGAACTCCTCGGGGAAAATGTCGTTGGGCCCGACCGTATACCAGGGCGTGTTGGACATTTCCTCTTCTTCATTGCGCGGTGGCGGAATCTTGCGGAAATTACACTCGGTCAGCGGTTGTATTTCATCGTAGTCATAAAAGACAACGCGGCCGTGACGGGTCACCCCGAAGTTCTTGAGCAACATATCGCCCGGGAAAATATTGGCAGCAGCCAGTTGCTTGATGGCATTGCCGTACTCGTCCATCACTGCCCTCACCTGCTCGTCATTGGCGTCGTGCAGGTAAAGGTTGAGCGGCGTCATTCTGCGCTCCACATAAACGTGCTTGATGATCAACGCCTTGCCGTGTTCCTCAATCATCGAAGGCGCAACCGCGTACAACTCCTCCATCAATTCATCAGAGAAGCGCTCCCGCGCAAAGGCCAGGTTGGTAAATTCCTGGGTGTCTGCCATGCGGCCCGCGCGATCCCAGCGCTTGACCAGGGAGTATTTCTCCTTGACCTGCTCACGCGTCATTTCCTTGGGCGGCGTGAACCGGTCCTTGATGATCTTGAACACGAAATCATAGGAAGGCATGGTGAATACACACATCACCATGCCCTTGATACCCGGGGCAATAATGAACTTGTCCTCGGTGGTCGTCATGTGCCGGTAGGCGCAGCGGTAGTAGTAGGTTTTGCCGTGCTTGTTATAACCCATCGCACTGTAGATTTCGGAGATGGGCTTGGCCGGCATCAACTGCTGCAGAAACAGCACGTAGGCCGAGGGAATGCTGGCATCCACGAAGAAATAGGAACGCGTGAAGCTGAACACCACGCTGACCTTGTCGGAGCCGAACAGCACGGTATCGACATACACTGCACCTTCTTCATTGTGCAGGATGGGCAGCACAAAGGGCATGGAATCCTTGCCGTTGATAATCCGGCCGACAATGTACGCGCCCTTGTTGCGGAAGAAGTGGTGCTCCAGAACCTGGAACTGCACGTCATAGCCGTCGAGATCAAAACGGGTACGCAGGTATTTATCCACCACCCCCATAATGTTGCGCACGTCCCGCGTCTGGTCTTCATAGGGAATATCGAAGGCGTAATCGTCGAGGATTTGCTGCCAGACCTCTTCGAGGGAGTGCTCTACCGGGTAGGTTTTGTATACCGAGCTGACGTCCGCCGGTGGCATGTCGCCGTGGGGCGAGAAAACAAAGGCGTAGTCGTCGCGAATCTTGCGATGCTTGAAAACGGCGCAGAACACGGAGTTGAAGAACGTCTCGGCAATCTCGAAGTTGTTGTGCCCTTCGATCATGTCGGCATAGACATCGCGCACTTCACTCCAGAACTCAAAGTCCTTGAGGTATTCGCCGGCTATCAGCTCCACGTACTGGATGATCTCGGCGGTTTTTTCCTTGCGCAGGTCGATGCGACGGGTGGCGGACTCCTGCATGCCATGCCAGTCTGCGTTTTCAAAGCGGGTTTTTGCGGCCAGGGTAATATTCTGGAACTCACAAAAAAATGCTTCGAACCCGTTAAGAATGGTCCTGGCAAAACGCTCCTTGCGTTCCACGCTGTGCTTACCTCTTGTCGTTGATCAGGCGGCGGGAACGCCCATTGTACGACGAAGTTTGCGCATTCCGCCGAGCCAGCGGTCATAATCCGCAGTTTTATTTTCACGATAGCGCTGCACTTCGCGGTGCGGCAGGATCAGGAACTGTTCCTCGGCCAGGCCCGCAATGACCTCGCTGGCCACATCCGCCGGGGTCAGTACACCATCCACACCCGCCGTGCCGCCGTCGCCGGTATCACCGATCATGCGCGTGGCCACGGCCTGCGGACACAGCACAGACACGCCGATGCCGTCATCCCCGTGGGTGATGGCCAGTGACTCGGCGAAGCCAACGGCGGCATGCTTGGTAGTGGAGTAGGCGGCGTCACCTATCTGGTTGAGCAGGCCGGCTGCCGACGCGGTATTGAGAAAGTAGCCCTCGCCCCGAGCCAGCATGGCGGGCAGGCAGGCCCTCGCGGCGTAGACATGGGACATCACGTGAATTTCCCACATCGCCTGCCAGGTGTCATTGGGGGCCGAGGTTGCCCACCAGGGCTCCCCGTCCAGGGCGATAATGCCGGCATTGCTGCAAAAGAGGTCAATCTGTCCGTGCTCCGCTTCAACCGCGGCCACCATAGCCTGGATAGCGCTCTCGTCGCGCACATTGACGCCATAGGCATCGCCATCGACAAGTTCGGCCACGACGCGGGCATTACCCTCTTCGAGATCAGCCACGACCACCTTGCGTGCACCCTCGGCATGAAAGCGCTCACACAGTGCACGCCCGATGCCATTGGCACCGCCGGTGACGACAACCACCTTGCCGGCGATTTCCATCAGAGCATTTCCCCGGCGATCAGTTCCAGTACTTCCGCGTCGTGCACGCCCAGCAACATGGTGCCTACCTGGCCTTTCTCGCCCGCCTCTTTCCAGGCGCCAAGGCGCTCACGAATGCGGTCTTTGGAACCCACCAGTGCGACCTCGTCGATCAGCTGGCGCGGCACCTCGGCGCAGGCCTCGGCCTGCTTGCCATCCAGGTACAGGTCCTGGATCTTGTCCGCTGCCTCGCCGTAGCCCAGGCGAGTGGCGAAATCGTGATAGAAATTCTTGCCCTTGGCGCCCATGCCGCCGATGTACAGCGCCAGCCAGGGTCGCAGTGAGTCAAAAGCCATGTCCAAGTCGTCGTTCATGGCCACCGACACAAAGGGCGCAATGTTGAAATTATCCAGCCCTTTATCGTTGCCCGCCTTGGCGAATCCGGTTTCCAGGTGCTCGCCAATCACCTCGTACTTGGTCGGGTCCATCCACACCGGGAATACGCCGTCAGCCACCTCACCGGCACAGCGCAGCCCCGCCGGGGTAATGGAAGCGGTATAGATGGGAATATCGGGGCTGGCTTCCAGAATGGACTTGAGCGGCTTGCCCAGGCCAGTGGTACCCTCGCCCTTGTTGGGCAACTGGTACATGTTGCCGTCGAACTCGACGGGGCCCTTGCGCTCCATGATCGCGCGCATGATCTTGATATATTCGCGGGTCCGCGTGACCGGCTTGCCATATGGCACGCCGTGCCAGCCTTCTACAACCTGCGGGCCGGATGCGCCCAGCCCGGCGATAAAGCGGCCGCCAGACAGCTGGTCCAGTGACATCGCGGTCATGGCTGCCATCGCCGGTGTGCGCGCCGGCATCTGCATGATTGCCGTGCCCACCTTGATCTTCTCGGTCTGCGCCAGCACCCATGTGGCCGCGGTAATCGCATCGTTCCCGTATGCCTCGGCGGTCCACACCGAGTCGTAACCCAGTGATTCGGCGTGACGGATCAGGTCCATGGGAATCTGTATTTGCTTGCCGGAATAGCCCAGCAGGAAGCCCAGTTTCATTATATCTCTCCTTGGGGGGGCGGCACCCCTCACCGTGGTGAAGGGGTTGTGCCGCCGTGTGAGGTCAATCAGTTATAGCGCAGTGCGTTGAATTTTGCCTGGTGGTAGTCGCGATTACCAAATGTGGTATTGATCATCATCAGGCGTTTGGCGTAGTGGCCAATATCCAGCTCATCGGTAATACCCATGCCCCCATGCAACTGGATGGCCTCACCAAAGATGTGTTTGCCGGCCTTGTCCACCATCACGCGCAGGGCATGGATCGCCTGCACTTCATCTTCCTGGTCGTCAGTCAGGGCGCACACGGCCCGGTAAAGCAGCGACTTGGCCTGTTCAAAGCTCATGAAGGTATCCACCATGCGGTGTTGCAGTGCCTGGAAACTGCCGATGGCCACGCCAAACTGCTCCCGGGTCTTGGTGTATTCCAGGGTCTTGGCGTTCAGCTGCTGCATGATACCGATTGCCTCGGCCGCCAGCGCCAGGTTGGCCTCCTGCACTACCGCTGCGATCAGTTCATGGCCTGCATCCTGTGTGCCCACGAGGTTGCTGGCGGGGACAGTGACGTCATTCAGCACCACGTTGGCCACGCGCTGGCCGTCCATCATGCGGTAACTTACGCGCTCCACACCGGCGGCATCGGCCGGTATCAGGAACAGGCTGATGCCCTGTTCATCGCTCTGCGCGCCGCTGGTGCGGGCGGACACGATCAACTGGTCGGCGTTGGCGCCATTGAACACCACGACCTTTTCGCCCTTGAGCACAAAGTTGTCGCCGTCTGCCGTGGCGGTGGTCTTCACATCGGCGATTTCGTAGCGGCTCTGGCGCTCGAGATAGGCAAATGCACCCAGCGTGCTGCCATCGATAATCGGGGGAATCTGCGCTGCCTGCTGTTCGGGGTTGCCGCCCTTCTGCAGCAGACCGCCATACAGCAGCACGGTGGCCAGGTAGGGCTCCAGCACCAGACCCTTGCCCAGTTCCTCCATCACCACCATCACATCGACGGCATCGCCCCCGAAGCCACCGTATTCCTCGGCGAAGGGAATGGACAGCCAGCCCAGTTCGGCAAAGGTCTGCCACTTGGCGCGATCGATACCGGTTTCCGAGTTGGCGATGGCCACCCGCGTATCCCAGTCGTAATCATCCTGTACGTAGCGGGCAACGCTGTCCCGCAACATGACCTGCTCTTCTGTAAACTCAAAATTCATTGCATACCTCCACGAATCACAGGCCCAGTACGGCCTTGGCGATAATGTTCTTCTGTACTTCGTTTGACCCGCCGTAGATTGTTGCGGCGCGGCCATACATGTAGCTCTTGAATGCGCGTGTGCCGAATTCATGGCCCAACACGTCCGCCTCGGGCCCACCCGGCAATACGCCCTGGTAGTAACCCGCCACTTCCATCAGCAATTCCTGTACCGCCTGCTGCATCTCCGTGCCCTTGATCTTGAGCAGGGAAGACTCCGCGCCGGGAGCCCCACCGGCGGCCACGGAAGCCAGCACACGCAGATCGGTGAACTCCAGTGCCATCAGGTCGATCTCGATGTCAGACAAGCGCTGCTGGAACAAGGCATCATCGATCAGCCGCTTGCCGCCATTCACTTCCTGGCTGGCATAGTGCTTGATCATTTCCAGGGTACGCTTGGAATCGGCAACGCCGGCGATGGCCGTACGCTCGTGCGCAAGCAGGGCCTTGGCGTAGGTCCAGCCCTGGTTTTCCTCGCCAATACGGTTCGCCACCGGCACCCGCACCTCATTGAACTCAACCTCGTTGAGACTGTGATGCGCATCGATGGAAACGATAGGGTTGATCTTGATACCGGGACTTTTCATATCGATCAGCAGGAAGCTGATACCCGCCTGCTTCTTGCCCTCGGTGCTGGTGCGCACGAGGCAGAAAATCCAGTCAGCGAACTGTGCATAACTGGTCCAGATCTTGGCGCCGGTCACCACGTACTCGTCACCGTCGCGCACCGCCCGCGTCTTCAGCGCGGCCAGGTCAGAGCCCGCTCCGGGCTCGGAATATCCCTGGCACCACCATTCGTCACTGTTGAGGATTGGCGGCAGGAAACGTTCTTTCTGCTCATCGGTACCGAAGGTGTAGATGACCGGGCCGACCATCTTCAGGCCAAACGGGATGACATCGCGAATACCGCGGCTGGCGCGTTCGGTCTCGAAAATGAACGCCTTGGTGTCGTCCCAGCCGGTACCGCCGTATTCCTTGGGCCAACCCGGGGCGATCCAGCCGCGCTCGAAGAGGCGCTTCTGCCACTCGATAATTGCGGGCTGGAACACGGCGGGGTCGGGGTTGTTCAGACGCGCGTCGATGTCGTCGTCGTAGGCTGAATCGAAGAAGGCGCAGACCTCCTCTCGAAACGCGATATCTTCCGGGGCAAAAGCGGTATCCACTGCACAATCTCCTTAGCTGATGAGGTAGTACCAAGTACGGCCAGGCCGCAAAATCGGGTCAGTTACCCTAGCCCCGGTAGCGCATGGGCACAATGTTGACAGCGATCACCAAAATTGACCTCAGCGCACTTCACCCAGCCCCGTTCTGGCGCTCCCGGAGATAGCGGATATTGTGCTCGAGGCGCAGGCGCACCTGGTAATCGGCAACGCCCTGTTGCAGCGCCGCTTCCAGCAGGTCGGCGGCAAAACCGAACTCGTCGCGCTTGACCGCCAGATTGGCCAGGTTGTTACACAGGTTCAGGCTCCGGTAACCCGCGCGATACAGGGCGAGATAGCCATTGTAGGCCTGTCCCAGCTCGCCCAGCCGATACTGTGCCTCGGCGATATACTCGCGGTTTTCATCCGCCCGGTAACCCAGTTCCACGGCGCGCTGCAGGTAGCGAATACCCTTGGGCAGGTCATCGGCATAGTACAGGCAGATGGTCCCGGCGGCAGTCCACAGGCGGCCGTCGTCCTCGCCTTCCAGCTGTTGCTCGATAATGCGCAGGTAGTTGAGCTGGCGGTCGACCTTGCGCTTGGCCGGGTCCTCGTCCATGTGGTGATGTATGGGTATGTCCACGCTGCGGAAACGGCCCGCCGGCAGTGTCCGGTCCACGACTTCATGCACGCGGCCCTGATAGCGTATGTCCTCGCAGTTGCGAAACAGGCGAGCGATCGGATTGGGACGGTAGCCACGGTAGTGGCGGGTGTAGGGCGTCGGCTCGGAAATGGGCACCCAGTTGCGGTCCAGAGGCTCAACACTGTAGTTATACTGCACCAGGAAGTAGGCGTCGTAATCGGGGTCGCGTATCAGTTCACGCAGGGTTAGCCAGTCATCCGGGGCGATCACCTCGTCCGCATCCAGGACAATAATCCAGTCGCCGGAAGCCTGGCTCAGCGCATGATTGCGTGCGGCGGCGAAGTCGTCATGCCAGGCGTAGTCAAACACCTGTCCGGTGAACTCGCTCGCTATGGCCCGGGTGTCATCACTGGAGCCTGTGTCCACCACCACGATCTCGTCCACATGGTCGGCAGCCTGGCGCAGGCAGTCGCGCAGGAAAAATGACTCGTTTTTGACGATCATGCACAGGGAGAGTGTCTGCTCGCTGCGCGTCAAGCGAATATCTCCCGGCTATCAGTAGAGCAGGCTGTAAAGCTTGCGCTGGTACTCGGCGGCCAGGGGGTCGCCCTTGCCGAGGCTGGCGATGGTATCGAGCAGGGCTTTGCGGGTCGCCCCGTCACCATGCTCGAGATCCCGCTGCAGGATGGCCACCAGGTGCTCCATCGCCTGTTTGAACTGGCCGGCATTGGTCAATTGCACTGCCAGCTGCTGGCGCACGTCCAGGTTGTCGGGATCGGCGGCCAGTTCCTGTTCCAGCGCCTCGACCTCGGGTGAACGTGACGCCTCGCGCTTGATCTCCAGCTGCGCCTGCAGCTGTTCATAGGCGGCGTCGCGGTCAGCCAGGCGCACACCCTCGAGCAGTGTCTCGGCCTCGTCAAGCCGCAGGCACTCGATCAAGGCGTGGGCATAGGCCACGGTAATCTCGTAGAGCTGGCCGGATTCTTCCCAGGCCTGGCGCAGCGGGGTCAGCGCGCGGCCATAGTCACCCGCCTCGATGGCCTCGTTGGCCAGTTGCAGCAGGCCATCCCAGGGCTTGGGCAAGTACTTGCCCAGCAGTTCACGCACTGCGTTCTCCGGTTGCGCACCGGCAAAGCCGTCTACCGGCTGGCCATTCTGTATCACCATGACCGTGGGCAGGCTGCGCACGCCAAACTGTTGGGCGATCATACCCTGCTCATCGGCATTGACCTTGGCCAGCAGGAAAGCGCCGTTATACTCATCGGCAATGCGTTCCAGCATGGGCATCAGCACCTTGCAGGGCTCACACCAGTCCGCCCAGAAATCCACCACTACCGGCCGCTTGTGAGACTCATCTATCAGCAACGCGGCAGCGTTGGTTTCATCAATGTTGACGATGTGTTGGCTCACTGTTCGCTCCCGTTTCAGCTATGGGCTAGTTAAGGCCCAGTACATCCTGCATATCATAGCGGCCCGCGCCCTGGCCCGGTAACCACGCCGCCGCCCTGACCGCGCCCCGGGCAAACGACATGCGACTGGAGGCCTTGTGTGTGATCTCCACACGCTCGCCCTCGGCGGCGAAAGTCACGGTGTGATCGCCGACGATGTCCCCGGCGCGCACTGTGGCAAAACCGATGGTTTCACGGTCGCGGGCGCCGGTCTGGCCCTCGCGGCCGTAGACAGCCACTTCCCCGAGATCTCGCCCAAGCGCATCGGCAACGACCTTGCCCATACTCAGGGCAGTGCCGGACGGGGCGTCGATCTTGTGTCGGTGGTGGGCCTCATACACCTCGATGTCCACCTCATCACCGAGGACCCGTGCCGCCATATCCAGCAGTTTGAAGCACAGATTGACGCCGGTGCTGAAATTGGAGGCCTGGCAGATGGATATCGCAGCCGCCGCGCCGTCGATCACCGCCTGTTGTTCGGGGGTAAAACCGGTGGTACCGATGACCACTGCCACACCGTGCTCGGCGCAGGTCTGCACGTTCGCCGTGGTGGCCGCCGGGATAGTGAAATCAATCAGCACATCGATTTCGCCGACCACCTCGGCCAGCGAACCGGCGATGCGAATACCGTTTTTGCCCAGCCCCGCCAGTTCGCCGGCGTCAGCGCCCAGCAGGCTGCTCTCGGGCCGCTCGATGGCCGCCGCCAGCACCAGTTCATCGCCGGCGAGAGAGACCGCCTCGATCAGGGTCCGCCCCATGCGTCCGGCTGCGCCGGTAATGCCAATGCGTGTCGTCATGATGTCATATCGTCAAAGAAGTTCTTCACACCCTCGAACCAGCTGTGCTGGCGCGGGGACTGGCGCTTGCCATCCTCGCCGAGGGTTTCCGCAAACTCTTCCAGCAGTTCTTTCTGCCGCTTGTTCAGGTTGACCGGTGTCTCCACCACGGCGCGACACAGCAGGTCGCCAACGCTGCCGCCACGCACCGGCTTGACGCCCTTGCCGCGCAGGCGGAACAGTTTACCGGTTTGCGTCTCCGGCGGGATCTTCAGTTTCACGCGACCGTCCAGTGTCGGCACTTCCAGCTCACCGCCCAGCGCCGCGTCCACGAAGGTAATGGGCACTTCGCAGTACAGGTGCTTACCGTCGCGCTCGAAAATCGGGTGTTGCTTGACTGACATCTGCACGAAAAGATCGCCCGCCGGGCCGCCGTGGGTGCCGGCCTCACCCTCGCCTGACAGGCGGATGCGATCGCCGGTATCGACTCCAGGCGGCACCTTGACGGAGAGTGTGCGGGTCTTTTCCACGCGCCCCTGGCCGTGACAGGTATTGCAGGGATCGGAAATCGTCTGGCCCTGGCCACGACAGGCGGGACACGTTTGCTGGACCTGGAACAGGCCCTGCTGCATGCGCACCTGGCCAGCTCCGCCACAGGTGGTACAGGTCACCGGGCTGGAGCCCTTCTTGGCGCCGGAGCCATCACAGGTTTCGCAGGTGGCCAGGCTGGGAACCCTGATCTCTACCGTGGTGCCCCTGACGGCATCCTCCAGCGAAATATCCAGGGTATAGCGGAGATCCGAGCCGCGTTGCGGGCCGCCGCGACCGCGACCGCCCCCACCGCCGAAGATATCGCCGAACACATCGCCAAAGATATCGCTGAAGCTGCCACCGCCAAAACCGCCGGCGCCGCCGCCCATGCTCGGATCCACACCCGCGTGACCGAACTGGTCGTAGGCATGGCGCTTCTCCGCGTCCATGAGTACGTCGTAGGCCTCGGTGGCTTCCTTGAATTTGTTGTCGGCGTCCGGGTCATCGGGGTTGCGGTCCGGGTGGTACTTCATCGCCACCCGGCGGTACGCCTTCTTGATCTCCTTGTCGTCAGCACTCTTGCTGACACCGAGAACCTCGTAATAATCGCGTTTAGACATAAACAGTTCGGCGTTTTTCTGGTTGCGTTAAACCGTCATCGTTGTGACGGTTACGTTAAACGGTCATTCCCGCGAAGGCGGGAATCCAGGTAAACACGGGGGTCTTGCCTCATGCCTTACTGGATTCCCGCCTTCGCGGGAATGACGGCGTTGCTGTCGAGTTGGCGGGCTTGCGCCCGCCAATATCACTTCTTGTCGTCGTCCTTGACCTCTTCGAACTCGGCGTCGACCACGTCATCTGCCGCTTCAGCCTGGGCGTCGCCGCCCTCTGCGCCGGCGGCTCCAGCCTGCGCCTGCTCCGCCTGTGCCGCGTACATCTTCTGCGCCACGGGGCCGGTCGCCTCGGTGAGCTTGGTGGCGGCCGCGTCTATCGCGTCCTTGTCGTCCGCTTTCATCGCTTCCTCGGCACCGGTGATCGCTTCCTCGATGGCTTTCTTCTCATCTTCGGTAGCGTGCTCACCCGCCTCTTCCAGCGTCTTCTTCGCGGCGTGGATCAGGCCGTCGCAGGTATTGCGCGCGGTGATCAGTTCCTCGAACTTGGCATCGGCCTCGGCATTGGCCTCGGCATCGGCCACCATCTTCTCGATGTCTTCATCGCTCAGGCCGCCTGAGGCGGTGATGCGGATGGACTGCTCCTTACCTGTAGCCTTGTCCTTGGCAGACACGTGCAGGATGCCGTTTGCGTCCAGGTCGAAGGTGACCTCGATCTGCGGCATACCGCGCGGCGCCGGCGGAATGTCCGCCAGGTCGAAGCGGCCCAGCGACTTGTTCTGTGCCGCCTGCTTGCGCTCGCCCTGCACCACGTGAATGGTTACGGCTGTCTGGTTGTCGTCTGCGGTAGAGAATATCTGCGATTTCTTGGTCGGAATCGTGGTGTTCTTCTCGATCAGCGGAGTGGCCACACCGCCCATGGTTTCGATACCCAGGGTAAGCGGGGTCACGTCCAGCAGCAGCACGTCTTTGACGTCGCCGGACAGTACCGCACCCTGGATGGATGCACCCATGGCCACGGCTTCATCGGGGTTGACGTCCTTGCGCGGCTCCTTGCCAAAGTAGTCCGCGACGTACTTCTGTACCAGCGGCATACGGGTCTGGCCGCCAACCAGGATGACATCGTCGATCTCGGAGGGAGACAGACCCGCGTCCTGCAGGGCCACTTTTACCGGCTCCATGGAACGCTTGACCAGTTCCTCTACCAGTGACTCCAGCTTGGAGCGGCTCAGTTTCACCACCAGGTGCTTGGGCCCGGAGGCGTCAGCGGTGATGTACGGCAGGTTGACCTCGGTCTGCTGCGAGCTGGACAGCTCGATCTTGGCCTTCTCCGCAGCTTCTTTCAGGCGCTGCAGGGCCAGCGGGTCGTTGTGCAGGTCGATGCCGCTTTCTTTCTTGAACTCTTCCGCCAGGTACTCGATCAGGCGCAGGTCGAAGTCCTCACCACCGAGGAAGGTGTCACCGTTGGTAGACAGCACTTCAAACTGGTGCTCACCGTCCACTTCGGCAATCTCGATGATGGAGATGTCGAAGGTACCGCCGCCGAGGTCGTATACCGCCACGGTGTGGTCGCCCTTGGCCTTGTCCATGCCATAGGCCAGCGCCGCCGCGGTGGGCTCGTTGATGATGCGCTTCACATCCAGGCCGGCGATCTTGCCCGCGTCCTTGGTGGCCTGGCGCTGTGAGTCATTGAAGTATGCAGGTACGGTGATAACCGCTTCGGTCACCGGCTCGCCAAGAAACTCCTCGGCGGTCTTTTTCATCTTGCGCAGAACTTCGGCTGACACCTGCGGGGGTGCCATTTTTTCACCTTTGGCTTCTACCCAGGCGTCGCCGTTGTCAGCTTCGACGATTTTGTAGGGGACCATGCTGATGTCTTTCTGCACCACATCGTCCTTGAACTTGCGACCGATCAGGCGCTTCACCGCAAACACGGTGTTGTGGGGGTTGGTCACGGCCTGGCGCTTGGCGCTCTGGCCTACCAGGATCTCACCGTCGTCGGTGTAACCCACGATGGAAGGCGTGGTGCGATCGCCTTCCGAGTTTTCAATAACCCGCGGCTTGTCGCCGTCCAGGACGGATACACACGAGTTGGTGGTACCCAGGTCGATTCCGATAATCTTGCCCATTGTTTGTCTCCAGTTTTTTGGTGCCCTCGGCACCGTGTCAATTGCGATGTTGTCTATGTGGGGCCGTTCTGGCCGGAATCAACCCCTTTTCGATCCTGTCTGCCCGGCTTTGTCGCTGGCATCTGGCGGCGGCCAGCGGAGGCAGGCAGACGCGTATTAGCTGCCCTTGCTCACCATCACCATGGCCGGGCGAATAAGCCGGCCATTGAGCGTATAGCCTTTCTGCATAACGGCGATGACGGTATTGGGCTCGACTTCGTTGTTCTCGACCATGCTCATGGCCTGGTGGAGATTGGGGTCAAAGGGCTCGCCCTGCGGGTCGACCATCTCAATGTGGTGCTTACCCAGGACATCGAGGAAACTCTTCAGGGTCAGCTGCACACCTTCCGAGATCGGCTTCAGGATCTCCTCGTCCCCGGCTGCGGCCTCCAGGGCTCGCTCCAGGTTATCCACCACCGGGAGCAGTTCCCCCGCAAAGCGCTCGAGGGCGAATTTGCGCGCCTTCTCCACATCCTGCTCCGCACGACGCTTGACGTTCTGGGCGTCAGCCTGGGCGCGCAGGGCCGCATCGCGTGCGGCGGCGAGGTCTTCGTGCAGCTGCGCCACCTCCTCCTCGAGAGAGCCCTCAGCAGCCTCTGGCTGCCCAACATCGGCGTTTTCAGCCTCGGGGGCAGACTCAGTTTCGGGGGAATTTACCGGCTGTTCTTCGGCGGGTGATTCAGTCTGTTTGGAATCTTGCTCGGCCACGCTTGCACTCCATATGGCATCAATTTGGTCTATGCGCCGGATATGGGGGCAGATCGAGGGGATTCAAGGGCGTTCGGCGAGATTTTCTGGCGCCCGGATTCTGCGCCGCGAGTGCGGCCTGGCGTTAGCTGGACAGCGCCGAACTGAGCATGCGCGCAGTGACATCGACGATGGGGATGACCCGCTCGTAGGCCATGCGCGTGGGGCCGATCACACCCAGGACACCAAGCGTGCGGGCGCCATCGCTGTAGGGTGCGGTAATCACGGAATAATCGCCAAATACCTCGTAGCCGGCCTCTTCGCCAATGAACACCTGCACGCCGCGACCATGCGAGCAGCGCTCCAGCAGGTGCAGCAGGTCTTTTTTCTGCTCAAACGCATCAAACAGCTCGCGCAGCTTCAACATGTCTTCCGGTGAGGCATGCTCCAGCAGGCGCGATTCTCCCGCCACCACATACTCGTCCTCGGCCTCCTCCTGATCCAGCGCCTTGTTGGCCAGGTCCAGCGCCGCCTGCATATAGCTGTCGATCTGGCTGCGCGCCTCCTGCATCTCACGCAGGATCTGCGCCTGCACATCCTGCAGCGGGTGGCCGGCAAAGCGCTGGTTGACCATACTGGCGGCGGCGCGCAACTGCTCTTCGGTAAAGGGACGCTGGGTGTGGATGATGCGGTTCTGCACTTCCCGTTCATTGATCACCAGTATCACCAGCACGCGGTCGCCGGACAGGGGCAGGAACTCCACCTGGCGCAGTTGGCCCGCTTCCTGCCGGGGCACGGTAACGAGGCCCGCCTGGGCGGTGATATTGGACAGCAGCGACGATGCGCTCTGCACCAGTTCGGAAGCGGTCTTGTCGGGGTTGAGCTCGTTGCGCAGCACGGCAATCGCCTCACGCTCGAGCGGCTGCACCTGCAGCAGGCTGTCGACGAACAGGCGGTAGCCCAGGGCCGTCGGGATTCGCCCGGAAGAGGTGTGCGGCGACTTCAGGTAGCCGCGCTCCTCGAGGTCTGACATCACGTTGCGTATGGTCGCTGCACTGACCGGCAAACCCGCTTCCTCCATCAGGGTACGGGAACCAACGGGCTGCCCGTCGCGGATATGCGTCTCTACCAACGTCTTTAACAGTATGGTCGCACGTTCTGAAATCGTGTCGCTTGTCATCTTGAGCTGCCTGGTTCGGTCCCCTGTTTGTATCACAGCGCCGAAAAATGGCAAGGCCACACAGAATCACAACGGATGTTTATGGGCACCCGCTTCTGCGGTATAAATGGGAAAACCACCAGGGGCCATCATGCTCAGCCACATCAATATCAGCAACTACACCATCGTATCCGGCCTGGAGATGGAGTTCGCGCCCGGGATGACGGTCATCACCGGTGAAACCGGCGCCGGCAAGTCGATCATGCTGGATGCCCTCGGCCTTTGCCTGGGTGATCGCGCAGACCCGAAAACCGTGCGCACAGGCGCCGAGAAAGCGGAAATCATTGCCACCTTTGACCTGGCCGGCATCCCCGCGGCCGCCAGCTGGCTGCAGAGTCGCGACATGGAGGGGGACGGTGAATGCATACTGCGGCGGGTGATCACTACCGAGGGGCGCAGTCGCGCCTACATCAACGGGCGCGCCTCCACCCTGCAGGAATGCGCCGAGCTCGGTGCCCTGCTGATCGACATCCACAGCCAGCATGCACACCAGTCACTGCTGCGACGCGCGGTGCAACGGCAGCTACTGGACGCCTTTGCCGGCCAGCAGGAACTCGCTGCCTCGGTGGAGCAGCTGGCCTCAGCCTGGCTGCGCACGCGCCGCGAAATGGAGCTGCTCTCGGGTAACCGGGACGAACACACCGCCAGGTCCCAACTGTTGGCGTACCAGGTCGAGGAACTGGATGCGCTCGACCTGCAGGAGGGCGAACTGGAGGCACTGGAGCAGGAGCAGCGCCAGCTGGAGAACGCGGAGCAGATCCTGGGCTCGGCCCATGCCGCACTGGAACTCTGCGAGCAGCACGAGGACGGCGCGCGGCAGGCCCTCAACCTGCTCACGGCGGAGACCCACAACGGCCCCGCCATCGAGGGCGCCCGCGAGCTGCTCGACAGCGCCGTAATACAGCTGAACGAGGCGCGCAGCGAAATCCAGCGCCACATCGACGGCGTGGAGATCAATCCGGAGCGCCTGGCAGAGGTACAGCGGCGGCTGGAGTCGATATACGAGGTGGCCCGCAAACACCGCGTCATGCCCGAACAGGTGATCGCCACACACCAGCGCCTGCAGGAAGAACTGCAAAGCCTGGCCGGCAGCAGCGAGCGTGTGGAAGCCTTGCAGGCGGAAATGCTGTCGCTGCAGTCGCAGTACCAGGACGCCGCCACTCGGCTGGGCAAGGCGCGCCGCAGGGCGGGCAAGAAACTGGCTGCCGCGGCGCATGACATCCTCGGCACCCTGGCCATGGCGCAATGCCAGCTGGAGGTGGCATTCACCCCGCGGGAAGACAAGCATCCACACCCCCACGGCAGCGAGGAGGTCGCGTTTCTGGTCAGCACCAACCCGGGTTCCCAGCCCCAGGCGCTTGGCAAAATCGCCTCCGGCGGCGAACTGTCGCGCATCAGCCTGGCGATCCAGGTGGTCACCGCCAGCGCCGGCACGGTGCCGAGCATGGTCTTCGATGAGGTGGATGTGGGCATCGGTGGTGCCGTCGCCGAGGTGGTGGGCAAGCTGCTGCGGGATCTGTCAGCGCGCGCCCAGGTGCTTTGCGTTACCCACCTGCCCCAGGTGGCAGCACAGGGTCACCAGCACCTGCAGGTCAGCAAGAGCGCCGGCAAATCCGCGGTGGAGACACAGCTCACGGCGCTGGATGATGCGGGTAAGGTGGAAGAAATTGCGCGTATGCTGGGCGGCGTCAAGATCACCGAACAGACCCGGGCGCATGCCAGGGAAATGCTCACCAGCGATTGAGGTTGCGCCGTGGCTCAGGATTTCTTGCGCACGTACAGCACCAGGGAGTGATCAACCAGCTCAAAGCCGCGCTCCTTGGCGATCTGGCGTTGCCGCTCCTCGATCACCGAATCGTGAAACTCGATAACCTCTCCCGACTCCATGCAGACCATGTGGTCATGGTGCTCGCCACGCGCCAGTTCGAACACCGAGTGGGACGTGCCTGAACCGTCGCGGCCAGCCTCAAAGTTGTGGCGCGTGACCAGGCCCGCGGCAGCGAACTGGGTCAACACCCGGTAAACCGTGGCGAGACCGACATTTTCCCCGGCATCACGCAGCGCATCGTACACTTCCTCAGCACTGAGGTGGCGCTGCGAATCGCCGGCAGATTCCAGGATTTGCAGGATTTTCACGCGCGGCAGGGTCACTTTCAGACCGGCGCGGCGCAGTTCCTGGTTTTCTTCGGCCATTGGCTGGGGGTTCTCTGTGGCATGCAGTAGCGGTATGATGCCACCCCATCAAGTGAAGTGGAAGTTTTCCCCCATGCGTATGCTTTTGGTCGCCCTGGCGATTACCTGTCTCACCGCCTGCGGCGCCGTGGGTTTCCCCGGTGTCTACCGTATCGACGTGGAGCAGGGCAACATCGTGACCCAGGACATGGTGGAACAGCTGCAACCGGGCATGAGCAAACGCCAGGTGCGTTTCATACTCGGCACCCCATTGATAGAGGACACCTTCAACCGCGACCGTTGGGACTATGTCTACAACAACCGCAACGGCCTGGAGGTGCTTTCCGAGTCGACCCTGACCGTGGTCTTCGAGGGTGACACCCTGGTGGATGTGCAGGGCGACTTCCCGACACCGGCGTTTGGCGGTGACACCGCCGCGGCCCCGGAGCAACCCGCAGAAGGCTAACCTTCCTCGCTGGCGCGACGCTCCCGCGCTCGCGCAGCCCGCGCTTTACGTACTTCCTTGGGATCCGCGATCAGCGGCCTGTAGATTTCCACCCTGTCCCCCTCGCGCAGCACCTGCTGGGGGGAAACCGGCTTGGCGAATATACCCAGCTTGGAATTTTCCAGGTCGATTTCCTCGAACACATCGCTAATGCCGGACTGGCGCACCGCCTCAATGGCGGTGGTGCCCTCCGCCACGCGCACATCCAGGATGGCCTGCTTGTCCGGCCGTGCATAAGCCACTTCCACGTTGATGATGCTCTGCTCTGCCATAGCTTTATCCGTAAAGTTGTCGGGCCCGCTTTTCCACTGCCGCCACCAGGTTGTTGGTTACGCCATCGAAAAGTTTAGCAGCCGCCGCACCCAGCAAGGCGTTGTTCACGCGAAAATTCAGGCTCAGGCTGACCTTGCAGGCGGCTTCACCCAGGGGTTTGAAATCCCAGCGCCCCTCGAAGCGTTCGAAAGGGCCTTCTACCAGTTCCAGCAGAATGTGCTGCGCGTCCACCATGCGGTTGCGAGTGGCGAAGCTTTTCGACACCCCACCCCTGGACAGGTGCAGGCGCGCCTCCACCAGCCCTTCTTCACGGCGCAGGATTTCCGCGCGGGAGCAACCCTCCATGTAATGCGGATAGGCCTCGATATCATTAACCAGGTCGAACATTTGCTGTGCCGGAAAGGGCAGCAGCGCACTGCGATTGATACTCGTCATGGGATGTCTTGTCTAAAAGTTCTGCCCCGCCCAGATCAACAGCAATAACGCGGGGGGGGCAATATAGCGCATCAGGCCCCTCCAGTGCGAGAACGAGAGGTCCGATTCGCGGGCGAATTGCGGGCGCAGCACCTGCGGCCGCAACAGCCAACCCACCAGCAGCGCCAGCAGCAGGCACAGCAGCGGCAGCAGCAGCTGCGCCGCCAGCAGGTCCAGCAGCTGCAGCAGCCCCGGCGTGCCGTCCAGCTGCGATGCGGCCACGGATTCGGACACGCGCCAGGCCAGCAACCACACCGCCGCCCCCGCGACCAGTGCCGCCAGCGGTCGGCGCAGGCGCAGGTGCTGCTGCAGGGTGGCGACCGCCGGTTCCAGCATGGCGACCGCCGAGCCCAGGGCCGCGACCCCGACCAGGGCAAAAAACAGGCTGCCAAACAGGTCGCCCTGGGAAACGTTGGCAAAAGCATAGGGGGCACTGATAAACAACAGCGTCGGCCCGCTGGCAGGCTCCGTGTTATTGGCGAACACCACGGGGAATATGGCAATGCCCGCAAGCAACGCCACGACAGTATCGAACACGGCCACCGCCATCACCGAGCGGCCGATGGGTATGCGCTCCGGCGAGTAGGCCCCGTAGACGGTGCCAACCCCCATGCCTATACCGAGTGTGAGCGCGGCGTGGCTGAACGCCGCCAGCATCGCCTCGGCGTCAAAATCCACCAGCTTCACCGAGAACAGGAAATCGCCCGCAGCCTCGAGGTCGCCGGTATCCAGGGCAAAGCGCACCAGCAGGCCCAGTAGCGCGATCAGCAGTGGTACCAGCAACCACACCAGCACGCCCAGGCCGTTGGTGATGCCCAGCGCCAGCACCGCAACCACTGCCGCCAGGAACAGGCTCTGCCACTTGAGCTGGGCCTCGCCGTCGGCCAGCAACCCGGCGAAGTGATCGGCCACGAACGGGGCGCTGGCCGCAGACAGCTGCTCGCTGAGCATGACCTCGACGTAGGCGAGCGTCCAGCCCGCCACCACCGCCTGGTAAGCCAGGATCAGCATGCCGGTCAACACCGCCAACGCCCCAAACCACTGCCAGTGCCTCGAGCGCAGGGAGCGGTCACAGGCGTGGCGGATACTGCGTATGGGCCCTGCACGACCGTAACAGCCCAGCACGACCTCGGCACACAGCAGTGGCACCGCCAGCAGGAACAGGCTGACCACGTACGCGAGCATGAACGCCCCGCCACCGTGCTCACCCATCAACCAGGCAAAACGCCACAGACTCCCCAGGCCGACAGCCGCCGCCGACAGCGCGAGCACGAACGTGGTGCGACTGCGCCAGCGGGCGCTGCTCTGGCCCGAGGTCAGGATCAAGCGGAAATCTCTAAAATTATCATGGGTTTAGATTGCCCGAGCGCATTAGCGCAGAAAAGGGAAAGATTACCGTTTATGTGCTGGCGGCTGCCCGTATAATGCGCGCCATGGCAAAAAAGAAGTCACACAAACCCGATAACGTCATCGCCCGGAACAAGCGGGCGAGCTTCGATTATCACCTGCTGGAAACTTTCGAGGCCGGCGTGGCACTCACGGGCTGGGAGGTAAAGAGCCTGCGCATGGGCAAGGTCGACCTCGGCGACTCCTACGTGCTGATGAAAGATGGCGAGGCCTTCCTGCTGGGTGCCCACATCACCCCGCTGGACACGGCCTCCACCCACTTCGTGACCGACCCTACCCGCACCCGCAAATTGCTGCTGCACAAGAAGGAGCTGGCCAGGCTGCTCGCCGCCCTCACCCAGAAGGGCCAGACCTGCGTCTGCACCCAGCTCTACTGGAAAGGCCACCTGGTCAAAGCGCGCATCGCGCTGGCGCAGGGCAAGAAAGCCCACGACAAACGCGATGCCACGAAAGAGAAAGACTGGAACCGCCAGAAACAGCGCATCATCCGCGACAACGTCAAGCAGTAGGCGACGGGCGGCGCGCTCGCGCCTGCCTATAAATGCGTTATCCCAGTACCCCGGTGGCACGCAGGATCATGCGCACTGACACGATACCCAGGAACACACCGAAGGCCAGGCTCAGGTGGCGCTTGGACAGCTTGTGGGCCAGTCGCGCGCCCAGCGGGGCCATCATCACTGTCATCGGCGCAATCAGCGCCACGCCGATCAGGTTGACGTAACCGAGGTTACCTACCGGCAGGCGCGGGTCACCCCAGCCATTGACGATAAAACCCAGCGTGCCCGGAATCGCGATCAACAGGCCAAAAAACGCCGCCGTACCGACGGCCCGGTGAATCGGCTGGCTCATCATGGTGAGTATGGCCACGCTGAACGTGCCGCCGCCAATACCCATCATCGATGAGAGCCCGCCAATCAGGGACGGCGCGATAATGCCACCGGGGCCGCGGGGTACGGATTTCCAGGGCCGGTAGTCTTCCAGCGGCAACAGCATCTGTATGGCGATCAACAGGGCGACTACACCAAAAATTGCGGCCAGCACCGCGCTGTCGACCGCGGCAGCCACCACCGAGCCCATCATCGAGCCAACGAAGATAAACGGGCCCCAGAGCCTTGCCAGGTCCATATCAACCGCGCCGCGCGCGTGGTGCGCCCGGGCAGAGGAAATCGAGGTAAAAATGATGGTCGCCAGCGATGTACCCACCGCGATATGCATGCGGATCGCCGGGTCCACGCCGCGCACCGCCAGCGCCGTGTCCAGCACCGGTACGATAACAATGCCCCCGCCTACACCCAGCAAACCGGCTATTACCCCGGCTACCAGACCGGTAGCCAGCATGGTGAACACCAACGGCAGTAAACCTTCCATACGCACCCCTTCTTCTAATCGGGCAGAATACCTTGCCGCACCCGGGCAGCGCCAGCGAGGCATGCACCAACTAGTGCCAACAACCGCGTCCAGCGGCACTGCAGCCGGCCCAACGGGGCCCTTGAAAAGTTACCCCTGCATCCCCATTAAGGCGTATAATGGAAAGTTCACAACGGGGGCGATTTGGATTCGACGACGGATACAAACCCTGAGGTGCATGCCGTGATGACAGCCAATCACGTTAATCAAAAGCTGTAAACTTATAGTTGCCAACGACGACAACTACGGTGCACAACTGGCTGCGTAAGCAGTCCGTTTAACACCATCTAGTGGCTTCGGCCCTAGCGGTCTTTAGCAAGGTGCCAGTACCGCGCTACTGACTGTCATACAGAACTGGATCGCTGTGAAGCCTGCCTGGGGTGGATCTGCTAAAACTTATCAGGATCGCGACTTACGTCCTGCCCGTTGGGCTGTAAGCTGCTAAATTAATTAACGGAATCTAAGCATGTAGAGCCGAAGGCAGAGGTCTGGCGGACGCCGGTTCGAGACCGGCCGCCTCCACCAACAAAGAAAAGGGCCACCACTCGAGACTGTGTGAAAACACCTCCGGGGTCTGACAAAATACCCGTATCGCAAGATACGGGTATTTTTTTATGCGCCATCTGGATGGAGAGTCTCGAGAACAGGGCAGTTTGCTGCCTGACACCCTGGATGACTACGTCGCTGA
>NZ_VTUX01000020.1 GCF_008370495.1 Pseudohalioglobus sediminis
TATCGGGTAGAGCCTGCCCCGCTTTATCGGGTAGAGCCTGCCCCGCTGTATCGGGCATGACCTACTACAGGAAGCGAGCGGTGCTCGCTTTCCCTTCGGGACGCCTGCGGCGCCTCCTTGCCGTACCTACGGTACAGGCCCGGTCACATGTGCCCAATATCTACTGACAGAGAGTCAACGCATCCTAAATAGAAAAACCCCCTGCAGCGATGCTGCAGGGGGTTGTTCTATTTAGAAGCCTGGCGATGACCTACTCTCACATGGGGAAGCCCCACACTACC
>NZ_VTUX01000021.1 GCF_008370495.1 Pseudohalioglobus sediminis
TCATCACGCTTGGTTCCACGCAGCAGAACACCCACGTTCTCACCCGCGCGGCCTTCGTCAAGCAGCTTGCGGAACATCTCAACACCAGTACAGGTGGTTGTAGTCGTATCGCGGATACCCACGATCTCAATCTCTTCACCCACCTTGATGATGCCGCGCTCAACACGACCGGTTACAACCGTACCGCGACCAGAGATAGAGAACACGTCCTCTACCGGCATCAGGAACGCACCGTCAATCGCACGCTCAGGCTCAGGAATGTAGGAGTCCAGGGTCTCAAC
>NZ_VTUX01000022.1 GCF_008370495.1 Pseudohalioglobus sediminis
GCTCCAACGTCCTTCATCGCCTCTGACTGCCAAGGCATCCACCGTATACGCTTAGTCACTTGACCATATAACCGAAGTTATCTGTCCAAGAAGACATTTCCCTGACCCCCTTTGGCAAAGGCCAGGTACTTAGTAGATGTGCACCGATCAAAGTGCACACCCGCCGGATGTTGTGACGCTTAAGTCACAGTGTTTATTACAACTCGTTGTAGCAGCGGGGAATTGAAACCCGCCACTACAGAACAATTATCTATGAACTGTGTCATCCACCCCTACCGCTG
>NZ_VTUX01000023.1 GCF_008370495.1 Pseudohalioglobus sediminis
TCATCACGCTTGGTTCCACGCAGCAGAACACCCACGTTCTCACCCGCGCGGCCTTCGTCAAGCAGCTTGCGGAACATCTCAACACCAGTACAGGTGGTTGTAGTCGTATCGCGGATACCCACGATCTCAATCTCTTCACCAACCTTGATGATGCCGCGCTCAACACGACCGGTTACAACCGTACCGCGACCAGAGATAGAGAACACGTCCTCTACCGGCATCAGGAACGCACCGTCAATCGCACGCTCAGGCTCAGGAATGTAGGAGTCCAGGGTCTCAAC
>NZ_VTUX01000002.1 GCF_008370495.1 Pseudohalioglobus sediminis
ACTCTCGGCATAGGGCCGCCATCTTCTCTCCTTCGAGCAGCCTGGCGACAAATCTGAGGCGTTCATCCATCGGTTTACACTCTTTCCACGGCATCTGGAGGCCTCCTCCAAATACCTAAATGTGTAAACCATGTCTCCGGCGGCCGGCGCTCCGGTATATTCTGTAAGCTATGTGTCAGGAACTACAAAAAAGGTCCCGCAGGGGCCTTTTTGCGTTATCAGGGGTGCAAAAAAACTCGTTGCTACCCGGGCGCACCTTGCTGGAGCGAGCTGCGCAGCCTATCTTGGGGATATCAATCTCGGTGCTCCCTAAAGGGGCAGGAATATGGCATGAAGCGCATCGAAACCGTCGACGAGCTGAGGCAGCTTATCGGGGAACCACATTCACTGGTCCAGCATAAGATCTCACCGGTGTTGACCCCGGAAGCCCGTGATTTCATCAGCAGGAGTCCGTTGCTGTTCATGGCGACGAAGGACGACGTGAATCGAGTCACCGTCTCCCCCAAAGGCGATGTTGCCGGCTTTGTCCGTGTCGGGGATGAGCACACCCTGCTGATCCCGGAGCGGCCGGGCAATAAACTCTGCCATGGCCTTGGCAACATTCTCCGCACCGGCAGCGTTGGCTTGCTGTTCACGCTTCCGGGTACCGAGGAGACACTGCGTGTAAACGGCAGGGCGCAGCTCTACGAAGACGACGAGACCTGCGGTGAGATGTCGGCAAACGGGAAGCCGGCCCTGTTATTGATCAGGGTCGAGGTCGAAGAGTGCTTTTTCCATTGCGCGAAGGCTTTCAAGCGCAGCAAGAGCTGGCAGCCAGAGACCTGGCAGCAGCCGCTGAAAGTCAATTTTGGCAAACAAATCGCCAGGAATTCCGGGCGTGGCAAGGTCAGTGGTGCCGCAGTCGCCATTGCCGTAGATGCCGCAATCAAGGCGGACTATAAAAACAACCTGTGATCCGCCCGGCGGTGCAAGGCCAGCCCGGCTCCGGTGAAACGTTGCGCTGCCTGGCGTTGGCGCTAGTGATAGCGATATTTGCCAATACCGGTGAGCAGTCGCGCCAGTATGTCGCTGCCGGTGATGATGCGCCGCTGGCCAACCCAGATTAGCACCACATCGTTCTGTATTTGGTCATCAGTGTTGGCACTGGCTCTCTTGAGCTGGCGAATCACATCGCCGAGGGTTGTTTGCTGGTCGCGCACCACGACCGGGCGGTGACAGTAGCGATAGGGCTCCAGCGGCTGTTTGCCATACAGCGCAGCGCGGGTGAATTGATCCACATGCAAGGCCAGGCGGGGCTCTCCCTCCGCGTCCACCACGATCACCCAGGGTTCACCGGGGGCGTTGATGCGCTGCAGGAAAGCGTCATCTGCCCGTCGCTCTACTTCCGGAAAGCGCGGCAGGTCCAGGTCTACGGGCAGCGTGATAATGCTGTCGTCACTGAGCTGTTCGCCTTCCTCCATGGTCGACAGATCGTCGATGTCCAGAAAGTTGAGTGCGCCGATACCTTCCACATCGCTGACCTCGGTCTCGGGCGAGCGCACATGCGCTTTCAGGATGTCGCGCAACAGGGGCTCATGCATGTACTCGATGGCTTCCTTGCCCAGCCACCAGTCCAGGAACCTGGCAGTTGGCCTGGCAAAAGGAAACAGCAAAAACTGGTACAGGTGAATGACCGGTGCCAGCAGCGACGCGGTACGCAGCGGGTGCCGTGAAAAGTAGGCCTGGGGCATTATTTCGCCAAACCAGGTGATAATAAAAGTTGAGAACAGAAATGCGAGCAGCCCGGCCATGACCGAATTGGCCAGCAAGGCCAGTAATACATTGATCGACACGTTGCCCCACAAGATCGTTGCCAGCAGGAAATTGGAGTCCTCGCGCAGGCGCAATACGCGGCTGGCGCGTTCGTCTCGTTTGGCTTCCACTTCCAACTGCAATCGGCTCAGTCGATAGAATGCGAGATTGCTGCCTGAGAACATTGCGCTCTGGGTTACGCAGAAAGCGATGCCAGCCCAGGTCAGGATATTTTCCATCGTCGGTAGTCCCCAAGATTTAGCAGTAAAACTGCGTTAATTATGCTTCCCCAATGGCTTTCGCGGCAGCCTTGCGCCAGCTAGTCAGCCGGTTTGACGTGCACTTCCAGGATCGTTCTATCGTTAGCCTTTTCCACGGTAAAGGCGTAGCCACAATCGACCAGTGTCTCGCCGATCGCGGGTACGTGCTTCAGCCGCGCCACGATCAGTCCGCCGATAGTCCGCGCCTCGCTCAGGCGCAGGTCGGTACCCAGCAGGTCATTTACTTCCGCGACCGGCATGCGCGCATCGAGGCGGTAGCTTTCATCATCCAGTGCTGCATAGCCAGGCCGGAGGTGGTCATCTTGCTCGTCGTATATCGCCCCTGCACCGACCTGCCCGACGACCGTTTCGAGGATTCTCTCAACGGTGATCAAGCCTATGGCAGAGCCGTATTCGTCAACCACCACCGCGCTTTGATCCTCCCGATTGCGCAGCACCGGTAGCAACTCTACCAGCGGCTGTTGTGACGGGACATACAGTGCCGGCCTGACCAGGTCCTTGAGCGATTGCGTCGATTCTCGCACCCGTTTCAGGTCCCACACAGACAGCGATAACAGGCCGGTTACCTCGCTGCGTTTGTCGTCATAAACGGGCAGGTGCGCAACACCGGTGTTACGCAGCAGATTATCAATGTCTTCGAGCCTGGTGTTGGTGTCGACGGCGGTCATTTGCGCAGCGGGCAGCATGACGTCGCCGGCAACGAACTCGCCGAAGCGCACCACATTCCTGATCCGTGTGCGGTCAAACACATCTACCGTGGCGCCACCTTCGGCCATATCGAGAACCGCGCGCAGTTGGGCCCGAATCGGAAAAATCCCGGCACCGGGATCGCCGTGGCCGAACCAACGCGCCGCCAGACGGGCCACGCGGGAGAATACATAAATAATCGGGAAGAAAACGATGTAGAAAGCGTACAGCGGGTAGATGATCTTGGGCGTCAGTTCGTCAGCGCGTTGCTGGAACACGCTCTTGGGTACCACCTCGCCCAAAACCAGCGTTATCGGGATGAGCAGCAGTGTCGCGTAGAGATCGCCTTTTTCCCCGACCGCTGCGATTGTTGTCGTCGTCGCGATTGCCGTTAGCAGCACCAGCGCCACGTTCGTGCCGACCAGAGTCGTACTAAGGATCACCTCCGGGCTCTCCAGCAGCCGCAGGGCCAGCTTGCTGCCGGCATCACCGTTCCTGGCCCGGTGACGCAGTTTATGACGGTCGCAGTTGACGATGGCAATTTCCGCGCCGGAGAAGAACCCCTGCAGCCCCAGGAGTACAGCAAGACCGGCCAGCATGAACAATGTGCTCATGGGATCTCTGCTCCGCTGTCTGTGCGGCGCATCACCCGAGCACGGGCCACGCGATTACCGTCCATCTCCAGCACTTCGATTTGCAGGCCATCAAGAGACACCTGGTCGCCCGGGGCTGGCAGACGGTCGAGTTGCCGCAGGATCAGGCCGCCCAGTGTGGTCATCCGCGAGTCCTCCAGGCCGAAGTTCGCAAGCCGATTGAGGTCGATCAGTTTCATGTCGCCGGGCAGATCGAAGGATTCAGCGCCCACGTCGAAAACTGCCCGCTGCCGGGCCGTTTCCGCCTGGGTTCGCCCGAAAATACAGGTCAGTACATCGTTGATGGTAAGCAGGCCGTCCACGCCGCCAAACTCGTTCAGCACCATCACGGCGCGCAGGTCCCTGGATTGGAAATAGTCGAACATTTCGTCGACTTTCTTGGTGCCGGGTACCATTGCTGCGGGTCGCAGCAGCTCATCCAGTGGCAGGGTGGTCAGGTCAATATCCTCAAGCAGGTATTTCATGACATCCTCGGCACAGAGAAAACCGAGTACGTTGTCGTGATGCTCCCGGTACACAGGCACCCGCTGATGCCGGAAACTGAGGAAGTGGTCGATGATGTCGCTCATGGGCTGGTCAGCGTTTATCCAGCGAACACGGGTGCGGGGCACCATCACTTCTATGATCTCGGCGGTTCCCGCCTGCAGAAGATTGTGGATCAGGGCCTGTTCTGTCGCCGTGAGTTCCCCGCGGATGACGCCCTCGTCGAGCAGGGACCTGAATTCATCTACCTGCAGAATGTTGTCGCTTGATCGCTCCTCGCCGACGAGCCGGCTGGTTATACGATCTGAAAGGACGCGAATTGCCGAGGTCAGTGGTGCGATCAAATTGACCCAGAAATGCATGGGTTTGGCGACGATCCTGGTGCTCACGCCCACGGGGTCGGAAATAGCGATGGTTTTCGGGGTGGCCTCTCCAAACAGCAGTAGCAAAGGCACCATGACCAGCGTGCTGATCCAGGCGGCATTGTGCGTACCGTAGAGGGCAACAAGTATGGCGGTCAGGTTGGCAGTGGCCGCAACATTGACCACCTGGTTGCCACAGAGTATGGAGATGATCAGCCTGCGCGGCTGTCCCAGCAGGGCGTGAAGCTTGTCCGCGAGCGGATTGCGCTCCCGACGGAGCTGGCGCAGGTCGAGGCGAGAGAGCGAAAACAGCGCCGTTTCTGACCCGGAAAAAAATGCCGATGCAACCAGCAGGCCGACAAGTAATGTGAACTGAAAAATCAATTCCATCTACGCATTCTAACCCGTCGACTCATGTGCGGTTAGGCCTTTGTTGACGGAAAAACCCACAAATTCAATCGCGCTGGGTTGCGGCAATGGCAAGGCTGAGGCGATCTGGCGTGTCGTACACCGGTCATGCAGGCCTCGACCGGCCCCGCCTGGTGCGCAGCTTGCGGCCGGGATGCGCGGTCAGGCGGGTCTCAACGGATGTTTTTGCCTAGAGCGCCAGTTCCGCCATATCGCGGAGCAGCGCTTCGTCCCCATTTATCAGCAGACTGGTCACCGGCGAGTTTTCCCAGTCCTGGAGTTTCTCGCGGATACGCTCTCGCGGCCCGCAGAGGGAGATTTCGTCGGCAAAAGCGTCGGGCACTGCGGCAATGGCCTCATCCCGCTTGCCCTCGAAGAACAGTGTCTGGATCTGCTCGGCCTCATCCGGGAAACCCATCCTGGCCATGAGTTCCTTGTGAAAATTGCGCTTGGCCGCGCCCATGCCGCCGATGTAGAAGCCGAGCATGGCCTTGACGGGGTAGAGCGCCTGCTCAAGGTCGTCGTTGATATTGGCCATCACCGTGGGGCAGATTTCGAAGCCCTCGGGGGCGCCGGCGATCTGGTCGGCATAGACTTCCTGACGATACGGCGAGTAGTAGAGTGGCAGCCAGCCATCGGCTATCTCTGCGGTCTGGGTGACATTGCGCGGACCTTCTGCGCCGATAAAAATCGGCACGTCCGCGCGCAGGGGATGGGTGATGGGTTTCAGCGGCTTGCCCATACCCCAGGCACCGGGGCCCTCATAGGGCAGGGGGTAGAATTCACCGTCATTGGTAACCGGCGCTTTGCGCGCCAGTACCTGGCGGATAATGGAGACATACTCGCGGGTGCGGGTTACCGGTTTACTGTAGGGCTGGCCGTACCAGCCTTCTACTACCTGCGGCCCCGAAACGCCGAGCCCCAGAATCATGCGCCCCCCTGACAGTGCATCGAGCGCCAGCGTCGCCATGGCGCAGGCCGTCGGCGTGCGTGCAGACAATTGCGCCACGGACGTGCCGAGACGGATAGTCGATGTCTGTGCCCCGATCCAGGCCAGCGGTGTAAAACAATCATTGCCCCAGGATTCCGCAGTCCATACGGAATCGAAGCCGAGGCGCTCCGCCTCCTGTGCCAGCGCAGTATGATTCTCACCGGGGCACAATGCGCCCCAGTACCCGAGTTGTAATCCAAGTTTGAGTTTGGCCATGTCTTGTCTCCTTGTTCTGCTTACTCTAAGCCACCCTCAGCCCGTGGGGAAAGTGGTTCGGGGCCAAATTGTCTGGCAGCATTGATCAAGCCTGTTATTCAGTGGCGCCATTGGATAGACTCTGGCGGTTCTCAGCAAGGCGGGATCAGCCATGAGTAAACTCTCACATCTGGATGCCTCCGGCGCTGCCCACATGGTGGATGTGGGCGGCAAGTCGGTGAGTGAGCGCGTGGCAGTGGCCAGCGCTACTGTCAGCATGTTGCCGGAAACCCTGCAGTTACTGCGCGATGGCGGACACAAGAAAGGTGACGTATTGGCCGTCGCGCGTGTCGCGGGTATCCAGGCTGCCAAAAAGTGTTCTGACCTGATTCCGCTGTGTCACCCGCTGATGCTGACCGCGATCAGCATAGAGTTCGAACTGGACGCGAGTGACACACAGGTCCTGATCACCGGCCGCTGTAAGGTCGCAGGGCAAACCGGCGTTGAAATGGAAGCGCTCACGGCGGTATCTGTCGCCGCGCTCACGATCTACGATATGTGCAAGGCGGTGGATCGCGGCATGGTCATCGGCGGACTTCGCCTGCTGGAAAAGCAGGGCGGGAAGTCCGGGACCTGGCGGGCAGGGGAGCCGGGCTGATGTTGCGAGTGCTGTTTTTTGGTCGGATTCGCGAGGAACTGGGCTGCGCGCATCTCAGCCTGGAGCATGACGAGAGTACTGCCGATCTCGAGCGCTTGCAGCAGGAACTGGTTGCGGCCAACAGTGAAAAGTGGGCGCAGGTACTTTCTGCCGACAACATCATACGTGCAGTCAATCAGCAGGTAGCCCAGGGCAATGTTGCACTATGCGATGGCGATGAAGTGGCCTTCTTTCCGCCGGTAACCGGGGGTTAGTGTCGCGTGCGTACACATGTCAGCGTGCAGCAAGCGGATTTTGATGTCGCGGCGCTGCAGGCGGAATTACAAACGGATGCGGCGGCAGTCGGCGCTATCGCGACCTTTACCGGATACGTGCGTGGGGGGCAGGGCGACAGCGTCATTTCTGCCCTGGAGTTGGAGCACTATCCAGGTATGACGGAAACATCTATCGAGCATATACTGCGCGACAGCGCGCAGCGCTGGCCGTTGCTGGCTGCGACGGTGGTACATCGTATTGGTATCCTGGAGCCAGGTGCCCAAATCGTTTGGGTAGGCGTCAGCGCAGGCCATCG
Organism: Pseudohalioglobus sediminis; assembly: GCF_008370495.1. Lineage (GTDB taxonomy): Bacteria > Pseudomonadota > Gammaproteobacteria > Pseudomonadales > Halieaceae > Halioglobus. The sequence goes on from NZ_VTUX01000002.1 coordinate 7,081, forward strand.
AGGTGACGCTTTTGCGGCCTGCGAGTTCATTATGGATTACCTGAAGACACGAGCGCCGTTCTGGAAAAAGGAATCCGGTGCCGGCGGTAGTCGCTGGGTTGATGCACGCGACAGCGACAACGCCAGAGCAGCCCGCTGGCAAGCGCAGGGCGAATAACCGAAACGGGTGATGCCAATAACGCCCGAAGGCGTTGCAATACACCAAAATAAACAGGCGATCAAAGGAGAGCACATGACGATTGACGGACGAGAGCTGCGCAACGCGCTGGGGAGATTTGCCACCGGTGTATGCGTTATCAGCGCGGTAGACGCGCAAGGCCACGCGGTGGGCATGACGGCTAATTCTTTTGCTTCCGTTTCCCTGGAACCACCCCTCGTGCTCTGGTCCTTACAGAATTCGTCTGAGGTTTTCGACAGCTTTGCCGGCGCGCGCCGGTTTGCTATCAATGTGCTGGCGTCAGACCAGCTGGAAATCTCCAACCAGTATGCCAAGAAGGGCGACCACCGGATGGCGCCGCAACACTATCGCCTCGGTCGCCATGGGGCGCCGCTGCTGCGCAATGCGCTGGTCAGCTTCGAGTGCGAGCAGGATGTCACCCATGATGGCGGCGATCACCTCATTATTGTTGGCCGGGTCAAGGATATGATCTCGCGTCCTACAGGCAAGCCCCTGTTGTTCCACTCTGGCGCGTATTGCGAGCTGCGCTAGTTCAGTCTGTGAACCGCGCTCTCGCCGTCGTCGTAGATTGTCTCTATACTGATTCGCTCATTTGATGGGCCTTTGTGGTTGAAGCTGAATGAAGTTCTGCACCAGCTGCGGTAGCACCGTGGCGCTGACAATCCCGGAAGGTGATGATCGCGAGCGTTTCGTGTGCACGAGTTGCGAAAGCATTCACTATGTGAATCCGCGCGTGATCGTTGGCTGCCTGCCGGTCCACGAGGACAAGGTGCTGCTGTGTAAGCGTGCTATCGAGCCAAGACTGGGTTACTGGACGCTGCCCGCCGGGTTCATGGAAAACGGCGAGACCACACCGCAGGGCGCCGCCAGGGAAACCTGGGAAGAGGCCCGGGCCCGGGTGACGGACCTGGAGTTGTATCGAATTTTTGATGTGCCCTATATCAGCCAGGTATATATGTTCTATCGCTGCCGGGTTGAAGACGGGCGTTACGGTGTCGGCCCTGAGAGTCTGGAAACCGGGTTATACACCGAACAGGAGATTCCCTGGGATGAGATCGCGTTTCCCGTGGTCAAGCAGACCCTCCAGTCCTACTTCGAGGACGTGAAAACCGGTCATTATCCCGTTCAGGTATCCGCCGTCGAATATCGCCGGCGCAGCTGACTTATTACAGGAGGAACACATGGCGTTTCCAAAGATTGGCAATATGGCCCCCGCATTCACGCTCCTGGATCAGGATGGCAATAAGGTCAGCCTGAAACAGTTCCGGGGTGAAAAAAACGTGGTTGTCTATTTTTATCCCAAGGCCATGACTCCCGGGTGTACTGTCCAGGCCTGTGGTATTCGCGATAGCAAGAAGGAGCTGGCCAAGCTCGATACGGTGGTTCTTGGCATCAGTCCTGACCCTGTGGCGCGGCTTGGTCGCTTCATCGAGAAGCAGGAGCTGAATTTCACCCTGCTTTCAGACGAGGATCATGCCGTGGCCGACAAATACGGCGCCTGGGGTTTGAAAAAGTTCATGGGGCGCGAGTTCATGGGCGTATTGCGCACGTCATTTATCATCGGCAAGGATGGGCGCCTGAAACACGTGATGGACAAGGTCAAAACCAAGAGTCATCACGAGGATGTGATCGCGCTTATCCGGGAACTCGGCCTGGACAAGAACTGATAAGTGCTCAATTACCCCTTCCCTGAGAAGCCCGCCGCCGGCGACGTAATCGAAGTGGCAGAGGGCGTGCTGTGGTTGCGCATGCCACTGCCGATGGCGCTGGACCATATCAACCTGTATCTCATTGAGGACCACGACGGCTGGTGGGTGGTAGACACCGGCATGGATGTCGGGGCGACCAGGGACCTGTGGCAGCAAATCTTCGACAAGCACCTGCGCGGTAAGCCAGTGAAGGCCGTGGTGGCGACGCACTGGCATCCTGATCATGTCGGCCTCGCCGGCTGGTTATGTGATGTCTGGCGTGCGCCCTGTTACATGACCCAGGGCGAATACCTGACCGGCCTGGTCTACACTCGCGCCGCGAAGGAACACTTCGGCTGGAGTAACGAGCAGCACCAGGTGCGCAGCGGTCGCGGCCAGGCCGGCATCGACTCTGCACGTTCAAGCATGGGCGGTGTAGGTCGCATCACCCACGCCATGCCAACATCCTATCGCCGTCTGGAGGAGGGCACGCGCCTCACCATCAAGGGGCGCCGCTGGCGGGTCGTTGTAGGCAGTGGTCACTCCCCCGAACACGCGTGTCTGTTCTGTGAATCGCTCAACGTGCTGCTTTCCGGCGATCAGGTCATACCCAGGATCACATCCAATATCAGCGTTTCCGGTCTTGAGCCCGAGGGTAATCCGCTTAAGGCCTGGCTCACCTCGCTGGAGCGATTTCTTGAGGTGCTGCCTGACGACGCCCTGGTGCTGCCCGCACACAACACGCCATTCACGGGCTTGCATCACCGGCTGCGCTACCTGATCGAACACCATGAGGACCACCTTATCGCGCTGGAGCAGGCCTGCATGACGCAGCCCAAGAGCGCCGTCGAGCTGTTGCCGGTGCTGTTCCAGCGAGAACTCAATGAACAGCACATCGGCCTGGCCGTTGGTGAGTGCGTAGCCCATCTCAACTACCTGTATCAGCGTGGCCAGTTGGAGCGCACGGTGGACGCAGAGGGGTGCTATCGCTATCGCTCGATTGACGACACCCTGCCGATGCGCCTGCGCAAGCACCGTCACCGCGCAGAATCTGCCGATCCCATTCGAGTTTAGTTTAAAAAACAGATAGATAGAGAGTTTATATAAAGCTGAATCTAGTTATTATGACCAGCGCCTGAGCGCTTCTGACAATAGTGCGCGGCCAGAGTAGCCAGCCACGACCCGGGCCGGCAGGGTTATACTTGGATGCCTTCCCGGCGATGACAACTACAATAATAGAGAGAGGTAATACGGCGTGAGCGGATGCCCGCATTTTGACCTTACCAAGCCCGAAACCTATGCGGGTGGCCTGCCCAGGGACGTGTTTCGGCACCTGCGTCAGGAACAGCCGGTTTACTGGCACGAAGACCCGGAGCAGGGCGTGGGTTTCTGGGCGGTGACGCGCCAGGCTGACCTGGACTATGTATCCAAGCACCCGGAACTGTTTTCTTCTGCCGAGCGCGGTTGCCTGCTGAATGAGATGGAGGGCGATCAGTTGGCCATGATTCAGACCCAGTTGATCAACATGGACCCGCCACAACATCTCAAGTATCGCCGCCTGGTGCGGGCCGCGTTTACACCGCGCATGGTCGACACCTATGAAGAGCGATTTCGCGAGGTCGCCAGAGGCCTGGTGGAGAAGGTCGCTCCCGCGGGACGCTGTGAATTCGTGCAGGATATCGCGGTAGACCTGCCCCTGATTGCCATCTGTGAACTGATGGGCGTGCCACTGGACAAGCGCCAGCGCCTGTTCGAGCTGACCAATATCATGCTGGGGATGGACGATCCGGAGCTTTCTACCTCCGAGGAGGACGGCCTCAATGCCGCCATGGAAATGTTCATGATGGCGATGGAGCTGGCCGCGGAGCACCGCGCCAACCCGCGCAACGATATCGTCAACGTGTTGCTCACCGGTACGGTAGAGGACGAGCCCCTTTCCGACGATGATTTCTGCAATTTTTTCCTGATGTTGATCGTTGCCGGTAACGAGACCACGCGTACCGTTACCAGCCACGGCATGCGCCTGCTGATGGCGCACCCGGATCAATACGAGGCCCTGGTGAAGCATCCGCAGATGATCGAGGATGCGGTAGAGGAAATTCTGCGCTACAACCCGGCAGTAATCGCTTTCAGGCGTACGGCGATGGCGGACCTGGAACTGGGAGGCCAGCGCATTAGCAAAGGCGACAAGGTGTTGATGTTCTACGGTGCTGCCAGTGCCGACGAGGCGGTATTCAAGGACGGCGACCGCTTTGATATCACCCGGGCCCAGCGTGAAGATGTGCGAAACGAGCACCGCGCCTTTGGCGTCGGGCAGCACTTCTGCCTGGGGTCACATCTGGCCCGGCTCGAGTTGCGGGTGATTTTCGAGGAGATAACGCGCCTGATCCGCAATCCGCGTCTTGACGGGGAGATCAAGTGGTTACGTTCAAATTTCATCAGCGGCATCAAGTCCATGCCGATTGTGTTTGATGTCGCCACGCCCGGGGAGAGGGAGTAACAGCGCCATGAGTGACAACTGCATATTTTGCCAGATACTCGCCGAGAAGGCCCCCTGCTACCCGGTGCATGAGACCCGCTATACCAGGACATTCCTCGATATATTCCCCGCCGCTCCAGGCCATTGCCTTATCGTGACCAAGGAGCACTACACGGATATTTTCGATGCCACGCCGGAAGCCATCGCCATGGTAGGGCACGTGTCGACTTTGATTGCCCACGCTGTGCGGGATGAACTGCAGTGCGATGGCGTGGGCGTGTTCCAGCTCAATGGCGCCGCCGCCGGCCAGACCGTGTTTCACTACCATATGCATGTGATTCCGCGGAATACCGGCGAGGAGCTGGTCATTCATTCCCGCCAACCCGGCAATGCATCTGAACTGGAAGCCATGGCGGCGCGGCTGAGCAAGCGCGCGCACGCCATGCGTATCGACGACTAGGACAATACTATGACCATGCCCACCGACATCGGTGTTATCGATCTCATGCTTGCCGTACCCGGAGATGACAGCAGCCAGTTCTACGAGTGGATCAAGCCTATGCTCATGGATAAAGAAAGCCATGAGATGTTCAGTATGCCCGCTCAGTACATGTTCAAGGACATCCCCCAGACCGGCAAGCAGGAAGACTACATTGCCTATACCCTGGCACAAATGGACAAGCACAATATCGAGCGCGCCATGGTCGGTGTGGGCAAGTTTTCCGATCTCAACGCCGAGGCGGTGCGCCGTTATCCGGAGCGCTTTTTTGCCTGCTACGAAGCCAACGCCAACATGGGTATGGAAGAAGTGCGCACCATCGTCGCGATGAAAGAGGAGTTCGACATCAAGGCGGTCACCGCGTCGCCGGCAATGATTTCGCCGCCGGTGCCGGTTAACGACAAGAAGTGGTATCCGATCTACGGCAAGCTGGTAGAACTGGATATACCGTTTTGTCCCTGTATGGGTGTGCCCGGGCCGCGAGTCCCCGCGGGCCCACAGAAAGTTGAACTGCTGGACGAGGTGTTGTGGTTTTTCCCCGAGCTGCGCATTGTCACGCGCCACGGCTGTGAACCCTGGACTGAGATGGCGTGGAAGTTGATGCTCAAATATCCCAACCTCCATTACATGACCAGCGCTTTTACTCCACGCCGGTACCCGGCCGATATTATTGAATTTGCCAATACGCGCGGCGCAGACCAGGTCATGTACGCGGGCTATTTTCCCATGGGCTTGTCGCTGGATCGCATATTCGCTGAATTGCCCGACGTGCCGCTGCGTGATGAGGTGTGGCCAAAATTCCTGCGCGACAACGCCATCCGAGTTTTCAAACTGGACAGCTGAAATGGAATATATCGAAGTAGAGCAAGCCATCGAACTGCCAGGCCTGCGCCTGGTGTTGTCTGCCGGTGTCCCGGGGCCCTGGGGTGAAGCCGCAAAAGCCATGCTGGCCTACAAAGGTCTCGACTTCACAGCGGTGCGCCAGGAGGGAGGTGGTGAGAATGCTGCCCTCAAGGCGTGGACGGGGCAATCTTCCGCCCCGGTGCTGGTGGCTGATGATCTGCCGCCGGCTTGCCATTGGCTGGACCTGGTCACTCTCGCGGACCGCTTGCAGCCCGCTCCTGCCTTGCTGCCCGAGGAACCGGCGCTGCGCGCACAGGCTGTGGGCCTGAGCACACTGATCGCCGGGGCAGAGGGCTTTGGCTGGCAGCGGCGACTAATGATGATTCATCCGATGATGGCGGTTAATCCAGTACCCGAAGTAGCTGCAAACCTGGCGCACAGGTACGGCTATTCCGAAAGCGCTTTTCATGCGGCACCCGGGCGTATGCAGCAGATCTGCGGATATCTCGACCAGCAACTGCAGCAGGCAGCGGGAGAGTACTTTGTCGGCGACGCGCCAAGCGCAGCGGATTTCTATTGGGCTAACTTCGTCGGCATGATCAAACCCCTGCCGCCGGAGGCCAATCCAATGCCGGACTGGATCAGGACCCTGTATACCACCGAAGACCCGGGGTTGCTCCAATGCCTGACGTCGCGATTGGAAGCGCACAGGGATATGATGTACCAGCGCCATATCAGCCTGCCGCTGGATTTTTAACGACACCAATTCTGTCAACCACACCCGGGGAACCGTTATGTTATCGCAACAGGAAATATCTGATCGATTTGAAATCCAGGACCTGGTGTTCCGTTACGCAGAGCTCATTGACAGTAAGCAGATTCAGGACCTCCGTGACCAGGTATTCTGCGAAGATGCGCACATTGACTACAGTGCCGTGGGTGGCAGTGTGGGCAATGTCGATGAGACCATTGCCTTCCTTGAGGGTGCGCTCACCAGTGAGCTGTTCCCCGCCAGCCAGCACCTCAATGCCAATATCCAGGTCTCTGTCGATGGAGACACCGCCCAAGGCAGGGTAATGTGCTTCAACCCCATGGAAATGGCCATGCCTGACGGTGGCTCCACGGTGTATTTTCTCGGCTTGTGGTACGTGGACGAGTACCGGCGTACACCCGCGGGTTGGCGTATCGCCAGCCGCAGGGAAGAAAAGAGCTGGGTGTTTAACGCGCCTGATTTTATGCAGCTGTAGAACTTGATGCACAGTATGACACAGCGGGTCTCGATGGCGCTGTTGATGGCGTGTACGACAGCGCTTGCACACGGACAGGAGTTGGAACCGCGCAGTTTCAATAACCTGCCCATTGACCAGACGTTCGTCTTTGTAGGCGCCGCGCGTTCAGATGGCGACCTGTCACCTCCGGGTTCTTCCCCGCTGCAGGATGCGGAACTGACTATCGACGGACTGGCTGTAGGCGTGTCCCGTACCTTTGATCTCGCGGGGTCATCCGCCAAGGCCGACGCGGTGGCCACGCGCCTGTGTTACGAGGGTGAAGGGCTGTTTCGCGGTGAATACGTCGAGGGGCGTCGCTGCGAGTACGCGGACCCCCGTTTCAAGCTGACCTGGAACTTCCTCGGTGCGCCGGCCATGTCCATGCAACAGTTTGCAGGGTGGCAGCAGGACCTGGTCGCGGGCGTGAGTGTCAGCGTCAACGCACCCTGGGGCGACTATACTTCGCGCCAGCTGATCAATGCCGGCAGCAATCGCTGGAGCATCAAGCCTGTGCTGGGTATGTCGAAGCGCTACGGTACGCGGTGGCAGTGGGAGGCCAAGCTGGGTGCGACCTTTTATGAGGACAACGATGACTACTACAACGGTGCCCAGTTACAGCAGGACCCGCTGTACTCAACCAGCTTTCACGTCATCTACAACCTGCCTAGGGGCTGGTTGTCACTGGATGCGAATTACTTCACCGGCGGCCGTACCACTGTCGATGGCCAGAAGCAGGATACGCGGCAGGACAACTCACGCTGGGGTGTGACCTGGTCCCGGCCGCTCATGCCCAGGCATTTGCTGAAGGTTTACGCCAGTACCGGGGTCATCACGCGCATCGGCAATGAATTCAACTCCTTTGGCGTGGCCTGGTTGTACCGCTTCTGAGACGCGACGTTACTCCACCCAGGATTCCGGCAGGTACTCCAGCTCCAGCTTGTCAACCGTGTCGCGCAGGTCGTTTTCCAGTTGCGCCAGTTGTTTGCCGCCCACTTTGGCGTCGTAGTATTCGCGTACCTCCTCCATGACTTCGAGGCTGTCCTGCGCCAGCTGTATGCCGCGATCGGTCAAGCGGATTTCACGCGCTCGCTTGTCGGCCATATCAACATCGCGGGCAACGTAACCCAGCCTTTCCAGCTCCTTGAGCATCTTGCCCATTGCCTGCTGGGTGACCTGCGCCCGTTCTGCCAGCTCGCTGACACGAACAGAACCCATGCCCAGGTTGGCGAAGACCTGGCTGTGAGCTGGCCGTATTTCGGGGTAGCCGCGCGCCGCCAGTTGGCGCCATATCCGCCGTTCGTAATCGCGGGAAAACTCGCGTAGCAGGCGCGGCAGGTTGTTGGATAATCTGTAGGCGATTTCGCGATTGGTTTGTGCTGTTGTTTTTCTCATTTGCCGCCCCTGGCAGTGCCGGTAATGCTGGCGTCATCGATTATCTGTTTTATTGACTGCTCATTTTATACTCAACAGCGGCGCCGAAGTCAGTCCCCTGGCGCGCTGAAAGCGTGACCGGTGTCTAGAAATTGAACCCTGAACAGCCGATCAGGTAGACTGCGCGGCCTGCATTGCCCGGTACCGAGAAACCCTGTACATTTATCGCCGTTTTTACGCTCCCGAGCGGAGCCAGCAAAAAAGGTAACAAGATATGAGTTTGTTTATAGCCAGTGCACACGCCCAGGCAGCCGGACAGTCGCCCCAGGGTGGAGAGTTGTTCCAGATTGGTTTCCTGGTCCTGCTTTTTGTGCTGTTTTACGTCATCGCGATTCGCCCCCAGCGCAAGCGCCAGAAAGAGCATGCTGAAATGGTGTCTGCCCTGAAGAAGGGCGATGAGGTTGTCACCAGCTCGGGCATCCTCGGCAAGGTGACTGCACTGGACGAGAATTACATGGTCCTGAATGTGGCCAACAACGTGGACATGAAGTTCCAGCGTGTGCACGTTCACGCCGTGCTGCCCAAGGGCACTCTCAAGTCCATCGGCTAACCACGGTGCCCGGTATCGATCCCAGCTTTCCCCGCAAGATCGAACTGGCGCGCCTGCCGACCCCGCTGCAGCACCTCCCGCGCGCCTCCGAGCGCTGGGGCAGGGGGCATAGACTCTGGATAAAGCGTGATGACCTGACCGGCTGCACGCTCAGCGGCAATAAGGTGCGCAAACTCGAATATATACTCGCTCATGCCCGGGATAACGGCTTTGATACGCTGATAACCTGTGGCGGTCTCCAGTCCAACCATTGTCGCGCCACCGCTTTTGCCGGGGCCCAGCTCGGTATCCCGGTACACCTGGTACTGCGCGGGCAGCCCTCCGGAAGCAGTCAGGGTAACCTGTTGCTGGACCATCTGGCGGGTGCCGTGGTCAGTTGCTACGACACGCGCGAATATATCGAGGGGCGTGACCAGTTGCTCGCCCACTGGCAGCAGCACTATGCCGAACAGGGGCGGAATGCCCTGGTGATACCGACAGGCGGCAGCGATGGCCTGGGTGTGTGGGGCTACCTCGAAGCCACCCGGGAGCTCGACCAGGATCGCGCCGCGGCGGGCATCGAGCGGGCGCAGGTTGTCTGCGCCACCGGTTCGGGCGGGACGCAGGCCGGTTTGACCCTGGGCTCGGCACTGTTTGGCCTGCCGCTGGACATCTGGGGGGTCAACGTTTGCGACGATGCACACTACTTCCATGAGAAAGTAGCGCAGGATGTCGGGGATTGGCAGCAACGCTACGGGCAGCAAGCGCCACCGCTGGATGTCCGCGTGCTGGATGGCTATGTGGGTGAGGGCTATGCCAAGGCGTCGCCCGAGGTCTTTGCCCTGATCGCAGAACTGGCCAGGCTGGAGGGCGTGTTGCTGGACCCGGTCTACACCGCCAAGGCCTTCAACGGGATGGTGCAGGAAATTGAACAGGGGCGCTTCGACGGCTGTCGCGATATCATTTTCCTGCACACTGGCGGCATATTCGGGGTGTTCCCACAAAGCGACGGCTTCAATTTGTGACCTGCAAGGGCAGGACCCCGGCGCCACGATAGCAATAACAAACGGGTGTAGACATGACAGAAATAATCCAAACGGTTAACAGCTGGGCCTGGGGCCCGGTGATGCTGGTGTTGCTGCTCGGTACGGGCCTGTACCTGAGCATCGGCTTGCGTTTCATGACCCTGAAGAAGATACCTGTCGCGCTGCGCCTGCTGCTGCAGGGGCACGAGGGCAAGGGCAAAGGAGATATTTCTCCCTTTAGTGCGTTGATGACCTCGCTTTCAGCCACCATAGGCACCGGCAATATCGCCGGGGTAGCGACTGCTGTGGCGCTAGGTGGCCCCGGCGCGCTGTTCTGGATGTGGATCACCGCGCTGGTTGGCATGGCAACCAAGTATGCTGAAGCCGTCTGCGCGGTCACCTTTCGCGAGCAGGATGAGCAGGGCAACTACAGTGGTGGCCCGATGTACTATATCCGCAACGGCTTGCACAAGCGCTGGCACTGGCTGGCTTACGCGTTCGCCCTGTTCGGCTCTCTGGCCGGGTTCGGCCTTGCCAATACGGTGCAATCCAATTCTGTATCCCAGGTCCTGAACGATGCGTTCAGTGTTCCGCCGGTCGCTACGGGCCTGGTGTTGATGGTGATGGTAGGTGCTGTGGTACTGGGAGGTATCAAGCGCATTGCCAGTGTGGCCAGTCTGCTGGTGCCGGCCATGGCCCTGGGCTACATCCTGCTCAGCGTGATCGTTATCGCGCTCAATATCGAGCAGGTGCCAGCCGCCCTGGTTACCATTGTCGACAGCGCACTCAACGGCTCTGCCGCTGCTGGCGGTTTTGCCGGCGCCACGGTATGGGCGGCGTTGCGATTCGGCGTGGCGAGGGGAATATTTTCCAATGAAGCGGGATTGGGCAGTGCCCCCATCGCCCACGCTGCGGCCAGGACCAACCAACCGGTTCAGCAGGGCATGATTGCCATGCTGGGTACTTTTATCGATACGCTTATCGTTTGCACCATGACCGGCCTGGTGATTGTGATTATGGATGTATTACCTAGTGGCGTAAGCGGCGCCAGCCTGACTTCAATGGCGTTTGCCAATGCTTTCCCGGGTGGGGAATATATCGTCACCCTCGGTTTGTGCCTGTTTGCTTTCACTACCATGATTGGCTGGTCTTTTTACGGGGAGCGCTGTGTCGTGTTCCTGGTAGGCGCCCGCGGTATCCTGCCTTTCCGTGTGCTGTGGGTACTGGCTATCCCTGTCGGCACGCTGGTGCAGCTGGACCTGATATGGCTCATCGCGGACACGCTCAACGCGTTTATGGCGATTCCCAACCTTGTGGCGCTGCTGTTACTGGGGCCACTGGTATTCAAGCTGACGCGGGAGTATTTTGAGAACCGGGACATCGGCCATTGATACCGGTGCAAGCCGGGAGCAGTCACGATGTTCACGTCTGGCCGTTGCCGCCAGTAACAGGAATTCCACGAGGACAAAGCAGTGAGTAACGTAGTTTCCAGCGTCGAGGCCTGTGTAGATCACATTATCGACAGCGTTGGCCCGGACATAAAACTCGGCGCGCCGCTCGGGCTGGGCAAGCCGGTGCAGTTGATCAACGCACTGTATCACCGGGTGGCAGCGGATCCCTCGCTTTCACTGCACATCTATACCGCGCTGTGCCTGGAAGTGCCCAGGCCACAAAGCTCGATTGAGGAGGGCCTGGCCGGGCCGATCCTGCAGCGTATGTTCGGTGACTACGAGGAACTGGCCTTTCTGGAGCCGTTCAAGCGCGACCAGTTGCCGCCGAACATCCAGCTCTCGGAGCTGTATTTCAAGGCGGGCTCGATGAAGAACAACCAGCGCGCCCAGCAGAACTATATCTCCAGTAATTACACGCACATATGTCGCGATATGCTGGCAGCCGGTGTCAACGTCATGGCGCAAATGGTGGCAGCGCGGGGCAGTGACGACGCACTGCGTCTCAGCTTCTCCTGTAACCCGGATGTCTCCCTGGAAATGCTGGAGACCCTGCAACAGCTTGACCGGCCCTTTGCCTTCGTCGCCCAGGTGCACAGCGATCTGCCGTTTATGGAGCACGATGCCGAGGTCGGCAGCGAGTGCTTCGATTGCATCGTACACAACACCGAATACGATCGTACCTTGTTCGCAGTGCCGAATGCCGCGGTACCATTGCGGGACTATGCGGCGGCCCTGCATGCCAGCAGCCTGATCGTGGACGGGGGCACCCTCCAGATCGGCATCGGCTCACTGGGTGACGCCGTTGCCCATGCCTGCATACTGCGCCAGCAGGACAATGCAATCTACCGTCGACTGCTCGATGATCTCAGCCATGAGCCATTGAGCGACCAGCGCGATACCGGAGTGTTTGAGCAGGGCCTCTATGTGTCTACGGAAATGTTCGTAAACGGCATGATGCACCTGCTTGAGCAGGGCGTGGTCAAGCGCCGGGTGTACGACAACCTGGCCCTGCAGCAGGGTCTCAACAGCGGTGCGATCAGTGAGCGCATCGATTCCCAGCTCTGGGGCTTCGCTCGCGAGCACGGAATTTTGCCGCGCACTCTGGACCAGACCTCCCTGGCGACATCGCAGTACTGGGGGATCGTCCCCGACACGCTAACGCTGCGCGATGACGCCTTGCACTTTGCCGGGGATGTGCTGGCCAATGACCTGGACGATCCGGGTACCCGCGCTACCTTGCTTGAAGCCTGTGTGGGTAAGCACCTGCGTCATGGCCGCGTGCTGCATGGCGGCTTTTTCCTGGGGCCTCGCGATTTCTACCAGAAGCTCCGTGACCTCGGTCCCGATGAGCATGAAAGAATCTGCATGACCGGTGTGCGGCGAACCAACCAGTTGCTGCTCGACTATCCGCTCTATTGCGCCCAGCGCCGCCATGCCCGCTTCATTAACACCGGCATGCTCGCCGCGCTCAATGGCGCCGTCGCTTCCGACGCGCTTGAGGATGGCACCGTCATCAGTGGCGTGGGCGGGCAATATAATTTCGTCGCCATGGCCCACGACCTGCCGGGTGCGCGTTCGGTGCTGTGTATCCGCGCCACACGGGGGGAGGGCAAGGCGTTGCGTTCCAATATCGTACCCTTCTATGGCTACACCACTATTCCCAAGCACCTGCGCGACTTCATCGTGACGGAATATGGCGTGGCTGACTTGCGCGGGCAATCCGACTGCGAGGTCATCAAGCGCATGATCAATATCGCGGATTCCCGTTTCCAGCCGGAATTGCTCAAGTTCGCCAGGGAACACGGCAAGGTGCCGCAGGACTACGACATACCAGCGGCGGCGCGTAACAACACCCCCGAGAAGCTCGAGGCAATACTGCGGCCGCAAATGCGTGCTGCCGTGCTGCCGGAATACCCTTTCGGTACCGAACTGACGCCGGAAGAACAGGCCCTGGGAGCCAGCTTGCGGCATATCAAATCCCTCAGTGAAGAGCCGACGCACTTCCTTTCCAGCGCCTTCAAGGCGCTGCTGCACCGCGCTGACGAAGAGGCCGCGCGGCCTTTCCTCGAGCGGGTGCACCTGGATCATCCCGGTACAACACGGGAGTTCCTGGTGCAGCAGTTGTTACTGCTGGAACTGGAGCAGCGCGGCATGCTCAAGGTCAGCTGATGCGCTGGCCGCCAGTTGCGCAACTGGGTATGCTGTAGCCATGCCTGAAACACTCGACGACAAACTGGTCATAGCCATTTCCTCGCGCGCGCTCTTCAACCTCGACGACAGCCACCAGGTATTTCGCAGCCAGGGCCTGGACGCCTATTCCGAGTACCAGATAGCCCATGAGGACCAGCCTCTGGAGCCGGGGGAAGCGTTTCCGCTGGTGCACAAGTTGCTGCGGCTCAACGACTTGCTGGGCCCGGAGCAGCAGGTCGAGGTGGTACTGCTATCGCGCAATAGTGCCGATACGGGCCTGCGCGTATTCAATTCGATCGAACACTATGACCTGGCTATCAACCGCGCCGCATTCTGTGGCGGCGAAAGCCCCTGGCGTTATATCAACGCATTTGGCTGCAAGCTGTTCCTCTCCAGTGAAGCGGACGACGTGCGCAACGCGCTGGACTGCGGTGTCGCAGCGGCCACGCTGATATCCGGCGCGCGGCAGGAAACCGGCAATGAACAGCTGCGCTTTGCTTTCGACGGGGATGCTGTGCTGTTTTCTGATGAGGCCGAGCGCGTTTACAAGAGTGAGGGACTGGAGGCGTTCACCGCCAGCGAGAAAGCCGCAGCCCGCCAGCCGCTTGCCGGCGGCCCGTTCAAACCTTTTCTCTCCGCGTTGCATCGGTTGCAGCAGGCCTTTCCCGCATCCGAGGCGCCCATTCGCACGGCGCTGGTGACCGCCCGGTCTGCGCCTGCACACGAACGTGTGATTCGCACATTACGGGCGTGGAATATCCGTATAGACGAGTCCATATTCCTGGGTGGCCTGGACAAGACGGAGTTCCTGCGCGCATACCAGGCCGATGTCTTCTTCGATGACCAGCAGACACACTGCGCCTCAGCCAGCCCCCACATTGCCACCGGCCACGTGCCCCATGGCGTGGCCAATAACAGTTGATTGCGGCTCTCGAGAGCGTTTTAGGCAGCGCCTTCCAGTACCTGCAGCGCCCCAGCCAGTAAGCTCACGCTGCCGCAATCCGCGGGCCGGCACGGGCGCCTGACACCCCGCGCAGGAGCGCATTTGCGGTGGCGCGGGTTATTCCATTTTAATTTGGCAAAATGCCGGGTTAATGGCTATTCTTCATAAGCCCTGCTATCAACGGGCTCACTGCGGAGGAAGGGATGAAGCTGCAACAGTTGCGCTATATCTGGGAGGTTGCCCACCACGACCTGAATGTTTCCGCAACGGCCCAGAGCCTGTTTACCTCGCAACCGGGCATCAGCAAACAAATCCGCTTGCTCGAGGACGAACTCGGCGTTGAGGTGTTTGCGCGCAGTGGCAAGCACCTGACCCATGTAACCCCCGCTGGCGAAGCGATCCTGGAGGCCGCTGGCGAGGTGTTGCGCAAGGTCGAAAGCATCAAGCAGGTGGCCCAGGAATACTCCAACGAGAAGAAGGGCACACTTTCCATCGCCACCACCCACACCCAGGCCCGCTATGCCTTGCCGGCAACCATTGCTGCATTTATCGAGCGCTACCCGGAAGTGTCGCTGCACATGCACCAGGGCACGCCGATGCAGATTTCGGAAATGGCGGCCGACGGTACCGTGGATTTCGCTATTGCCACGGAAGCACTGGAGCTGTTTTCGGACCTGGTGATGATGCCCTGTTATCGCTGGAACCGCTGTATTCTGGTGCCCAGGGACCACCCGCTCTGCCAGGTGTCGCAGCTCAGCCTGGAAGATGTGGCGGCGCACCCGATTGTCACCTACGTATTCGGCTTCACCGGGCGCTCCAAACTGGACGAGGCATTCACCGAGAAAGGGCTGACCCCGCGCGTGGTATTTACCGCCGCGGATGCGGATGTGATCAAGACCTATGTGCGCCTCGGTCTCGGTATCGGGATTGTCGCGGGCATGGCACACGATCCCGAAATCGATCCGGACCTGGTGGCGCTGGATGCCAGCCACCTGTTTGCCAGCAGTGTTACCCGTATAGGCTGCAGCCGCGGCACTTTCCTGCGCGGTTATATGTACGAGTTTATCGAGGATTTCGCGCCCCATCTTACGCGCGAAGTCGTCGACCAGGCATTCAAATGTCACAGCAAGGCGGAGCTGGAGCGGCTGTTTCAGCACCTCGAGCTCCCCGTATACTGAATATTTCCCCGTGGCACTTGTGCCTGTCCCGCCAACGCCTTAGATTGTTGCGCTGATTTTGCCCCGCAGGAGATGAAAACGTGGAACTTGCCTGTCTTGACCTGGAAGGTGTATTGGTCCCGGAGATCTGGATTGCTTTTGCCGAGAAGACCGGTATCGATGAATTACGTGCCACCACCAGGGACATTCCCGATTACAACGTGTTGATGAAGCAGCGCCTCGGCATTCTCGACCAGCACGGACTGAAGATCGACGATATCCAGGAAGTGATTGCCACGCTGGAACCATTGCCCGGCGCCATCGATTTCGTGAACTGGTTGCGCGAGCGCTTCCAGGTCATCATTCTCTCTGACACCTTCTACGAGTTTTCCCAGCCACTGATGCGCCAGTTGGGCTGGCCGACCCTGTTCTGTCATCGCCTGGTAACGGACGATGAGGGCAGGGTAGTGGACTACAAGCTGCGCCAGGAAGATCCCAAGCGGGCTTCGGTCATGGCGCTGCACAGCCTGAACTATCGCGTGATTGCCGCGGGTGACTCCTATAACGACACCACCATGCTGGGAGAGGCGGATGTCGGCATTCTCATTCACGCCCCGCAAAATGTGATCGATGAGTTTCCGCAGTTTCGTTCCGTGAAAACCCTGGCAGAACTCAAGCAGGCGTTTGTCGATGCCTCGGTACGGGACCTGGCTATCTAGGATCCGGGCATTACGCCGCTGCCAACCCGGCGCTGTCTTATCCGCAATACCACAGGTGGGCTGGTGCGACCCATTCAGCTCATGGATTCCAGCGCTGCCAGGAACCTGCCCACCTTGTCGAAGGTTTCCTGGTATTCGTGGCGCCATTGCGAGTCAGCAACGATACCGCCGCCCCCCCAGCAGCGAATTTCGCCTTCGTGGCACAGCAGGCTGCGAATAGCGATATTGCTATCCATGCGGCCGTCCGCGCTGACATAGACCACGCTGCCGCAGTAGGCTTCCCGCGCGTGCGGCTCAAGCTCGGCAATGATTTCCATGGCCCTGCGCTTGGGTGCGCCGGTAATGGACCCGCCCGGGAAACTGTCGCGCAATAAATCGTAGGCGCCGCGATCAGCGCGCAGTTCCCCGGTGATATTGCTCACCAGGTGATGCACCGTCGGGAAGCTCTGCACCTCGAATAACGCATCCACGTGAATGCTCCCCGGAATACAGTTGCGACCCAGGTCATTGCGCAGCAGGTCAACAATCATCAGGTTTTCCGCACGATCCTTGTGCGATGCGCGCAGCGCATCTGCTGCCAACTGGTCGGCAGCGGCGTCGCGATGTCGCGGGCGCGTGCCCTTGATCGGGGATGTTTGTACGCGGTGTCCGTGTAGCCGCAGGAAGCGTTCGGGTGACAGGCAAAGCAGGGCCGAATCTGTGCCGTGCTGCAGGAATGCGGAAAATGGCGCCGCAGCGATGCTGCGCAACACACGGTAGGCACACCAGGGGTCACCCTCGAAGCCGGCACTGAACCGCTGCGCGAGGTTGACCTGGTAGCAATCGCCAGCCTGGATATAGGCCTGGATTCTCTCGAAAGCGTGGCGGTACTCTGCCTCTGTGAGGTTGGAACGGAAGCGCTGGCGCAGGCGGAACCCGGTGTTGACCTCCCTTGGCACGGCCTGCAAACGCAGGCGTATATCCCTGCGTACCGCTGCCGACACCTGTGGCTGGGCCACCAGCACCGCGCGTTGTAACAGGTGGTCCTGGATCACGGCCCAATCATAGGCTGACAGGTTTATCCCCGAGTGGGTGGTGGGCGCCGACGTCGCCTGTACTTTATGCAGCGCATTACCCGAGTCGTAACCGAGCACGCCGAGCAGGCCCCCGCAGAACGGGATATCTTCAGCCGCGGGCTGGACCTTGCCGTAACGCTCGCGATGAAAGCGGCCGAGTTCCGAAAAGTAGTCGTGCCAGGCCGGGGCGTCGGCGCCGGGCGGTGGGTTCGCGGGTGCGGGCACCGGCTGGGCGCAGAGGATGTCGTAGCGACCGGCTTGACTGAGCGGATAGCTGGAATCCAGTAACGCCGCGCCCGGTATATCGCGCAGCGCCTCGAACAATTCACAGCTGTCGGGGCGATAATTCAACTCCTCCAGGGAGACGGTCTGGTGCATGCTTGCGTTGCCTGTTGTGGCGCTGACATATGTTGACACTGATTACTCGCCGCAAAAAATATGCAGGCGGAGTCAGTATTGTAAACTAATGCGCCCAACGGCGTTGAACGCGCGAGTATTTGCAGTGAAAACATGGCGTTACGGCAGTCGTGCGATTGACTTTGCAGACCCCGACAATTAATGTAGGACGCCGTTTTTCGGGCGAAACTGGAAACCCCGGTACGCCTGTTTGTCCCATCTTGCCACTGTGCCTCACAGAAGGCCGAGCAAGTTCTCCCCGGCCCGCAAGGCCTTTTACTGGATCAAGGAATATGACAACACCAAACAGCAATGACCTGATCGCAAGTCTGGAGAATCCGTTCGCTGAAAAGAATGAGCAGGAATTCCGTGTGCCGGGCCAGGTGGACTCCGCCCCCGGCCTTTACGAACACGCAATGAAGCACGGGTGGGAGCTGCAGCAGCGCCCCTACCTGGCTGGCGGTGTGAAGAATATCCAGCGCCAGCACCAGAAGCACCGCATGACTATCTGGGAGCGTATCCAGTGCCTGGCGGACGCTGCTCCCACAGTGTTGTACCAGAACTGGGGACCCAACCTGGACGGTGCTTCACTGGTAACGGCACTTATTAAGGTGAATGGTCGCGATGTGGCAATTTACGGCCATGATTTCACGGTGCGTGCCGGCTCCATGGATGCCACCAATGGCGACAAGCTGGCGCGACTGTTCGAACTGGCAGCCAAGCGTCGTATACCCGTGGTGGGCCTGAACGATTCAGCCGGTGCCTACATCCCCGCCGGCGTTGGCGGGCTTGACGGGTATGCCGATGCCTTCACAGCGCTGCGCAAGATTTCCGGCGTGGTGCCGAGCATCATGTGCATGTTCGGGTTTAACGCCGGCGGTGGTTCCTACCTGCCGCGCCAGGGCTCGTTCCTGATTCAGCCCAATGAGACCTTTTTCGGGCTCACCGGGCCCGGCGTGGTCAAGTCGGTGCTGGGTGAGGATGTCACGCCGGATGAACTCGGCGGCCCGGGCGTGCACAGCCAGAGCGGCGTCACCGACTTTGTGGTGCCCGATGAAGAAGCGGCACTGCGCAAGGTACGTGCCTTGCTGGCCTACCTGCCCAGTCACAACGGTGAGTTGCCGCCACACCAACCCTCTTCAGACCCGGTAACCCGCAAGACCTGGGATATCGATATCCTGTTGAAGAAGGCGTTCAACTCTCCCACCGGATTCAATACCCCCTTTGATATCAGCATCCTGATCCAGCAGCTGTGCGATCACGGTGACTTTATTGAAATCCAGCCGGAGCGCGCACGGAATACCATCACTGCCCTGGGCCGTATGGGCGGCAATGTGGTTGGCTTCGTTGCCAACAATTCCTCGGTGGCCTCGGGGCAGATCGATATCGATGCCGCATACAAGAATGCGCGCTTTATCCGTTTCTGCAACCTGTACAACGTGCCCATGATATTCCTCGAGGACACTACCGGCTTCCTGCCCGGCAAGGAACAGGAGAGCCGGGGCATCGTGCAGGCGGGGCGGGCCATGCTCGACGCCATCGTCGACCTGCGTACCCCGCGGTTCCTGGTACTGGTGCGTAACGCTTTCGGCGGCGCCTACGCCTCGTATAACAACTACCCAACAGGTGCCGACTTTGTCGTCGCGCTACCCACCACTCGGGTTGCGGTGATGGGCCCAGCCGGTGTCGAGTATGTATACAAGGATGAACTGAAAAAGATTCGCAGCTCCGTAAAGCAGCGCATTGCTGACGAAACCGCGGCGCAGAAAGCCGCCGGTCTCGACGATGCCGCCGCAGCCGCTGCCGCCGAGCAACTGGTGGGCGACTGGGTCAAGGGCGAAGAGATATTACTCGCGCAACGCTACGAGCAGGAGTTGATGAATCCTGACGAGGCACTCAGTCTCGGATCGATCTCGCAGATCGTGATGCCCTCTGACCTGCGTCATGTGCTGGCGGAACATATGGACTTCTGTCTGCGTCACTACGAGCCCACACCGCTGCAGTCTGTACAGCGCGAATTCCACTAAGCACGGCCCACGAGAGGATTTACACGTGTCCAACGAACACTATTTGAGTAACCCCCTGATCCACCGTGATCGCCGCCTGGGCCGTCGTCACAACGACTGGGTCAAGCAGTTTGACTGCACACATATGCGCCCGCTTATCATCTGCCGCGGCCCCATCCGCAAGGAGGCGATGGATGTCTTCGCCGAGATGGGCATCGACACGTTTGGCATTCTGCTCTCTGAAAAGGATTCCATCGTCTACAAGAACGCGCTGGCACCGGAGCTGCGCTCCTTGACTGACCCTGACCGCGTCCACCGCGTGCCGGACTATACCGGCGCCAATAAGGAAGAGCGCGACCAGCGCATCAAGCAGATCATCAATATTGCCCGCGAGAATGATTACAACTCGATCTTCGCCGGCTACGGTTTTATGGCCGAGGACGAAACCATGGTCGCAGCCATGGAAAAGGCCGGCCTGAAGTTCATCGGCCCCTGCTCGCGGACAGTGCACGATGCGGGACTCAAGGACGAGGCCAAACGCACCGCGTTGAAAGCGGGCGTATCGGTCACTCCCGGTATCGACAATGGCACCGCTTTGACCCTGCTGAAGAAACACCCCGACGTGGCCGCGCTGAAAGCACTGGTGGCGAGCGAGGGGCTGGATGTTGATGCGGCCGCGCTGGATGATTCGACGATTGAACTGGCCGATAAGGCCGACATGGTGCTGGCGGCGTCCTATGTGAAAGGCATAGACCTCTACACCGTGGATGAGCTGTGTGAAACGCTGACCGAGGCTGTTGAGAAAATGGCGGCGGACTACCCGGAAAACCGCATCAGGCTCAAGGCGATTTCCGGCGGTGGCGGTAAAGGCCAGCGCATCCTGCCCATCGGCCAGTCAGCGCGCACCCCGGAAATGGTTCGCGAGATTCTCAACGAAGTGAAGACTACCGGCGTCGGCGATAACAAAAACGTGCTGGTGGAACTGAACATCGAGACCACGCGTCACCAGGAGATCCAGGCCATTGGTAACGGTGTCTGGAGCATGTCCATGGGCGGTCGCGACTGCTCCCTGCAGATGCATGAGCAAAAACTTCTGGAAGTATCGGTCACGGTGGAGTCACTGCAGGCGGCGATCGAACAGGCTGAGGCTGCTGGTAAGGCCAAAGAAGCGCAGGTGCTGAGACAGGACCTGGAGACACTGGAAGCCATGGAGGATGAAGCGGCCCGCTTTGGTGAGGCTGTGGGCCTGGATTCGGTGTCGACCTTTGAGTGTATCGTGGATCGAGACAAGCATTTCTTCATGGAAATGAATACCCGCATCCAGGTAGAGCACCGGGTTACCGAGCTGTGCTACGCACTGCACTTTGCCAATCCCGATAACCCGAACGAAAGCTTCGAGGTTGAATCGCTGGTAGAACTGATGGTGTTGCTGGCAGCACACGGACCCAAGCTGCCCAAACCGACCCGCCGTGTGCGTCACAACGATTCTGTCGAGGCCCGTCTCAACGCCACCAACCAGGCGCTGCAACCCAGTGCCGGTGGTGTCATAGAGTACTGGTCAGACGCAATCGACGGTGAAATTCGCGATGACCAGGGCATCAGCCTGCACAATCCCGACACCGACGTGTTTATGAAGTACACGCTGGCGGGGGCTTACGATTCCAATATCGCCCTGTTGTTGACCGTGGGCGATACGCGGCTGGATACCTATGAGCGCATGGCGGAAGTGATTCGCCAGACAACGATGCGCGGCAAGGACCTGGCGACCAATCTGGAATTCCACTACGGGCTGGTTAACTGGTTTATCGGGCAGAACATCAACGCCCGCCCGACAACGCGCTTTATCGTGCCCTACCTCACGGCCGTGGGGCAGTTGAAACAGCAGGGCAATAACATGGACCTGGGCTATGCCTGGTCACAAATCTGTGCATCCGCGCTCGCCGGGCTGGAAGGTGACGCCGCCAGGGCGCAGAAGCAGGCCCTGGAGCAGAAGCAGACACTGTTGCTGCGGCCACTGGAAATACTGCTGCACGAACCGCATATCCTTAGCGGTTGGCTGAGCATCAATCACGACAGCTACACCATGATAGATGGCAAGATCAGCTGGAACGAGAACCCCATCGAACTGCTTGCTGACACCTACCATTTCCTCAATATGGATTACGCCCCCGGTGACCCCGCGGCCAGTATGATCTGGGATCACGATAACGAGATATTGCAGCAGGCGCTGGATTTTTACGCCGAGCTCAACAACCGCCTGGATGCAGAGGACTGGATCGAGCTGCAGACGGCGCTGGAGGCCGAGGCCGCGCCAGAGGGTATCGATGACGCACTGTGGGCGCAGATTCGTGCCGCGCACGCCGGTTACCAGGCCGGCACAGAACTGCTCGGTGTCCTGCCCAGCATCGCCGAGTACACCGGGTTCTACGAGTTGAGCGTCAACGACGACCTGACCATTCACATACCCGAACGCCTCCTGGACGAGAACCTCCAGGATGCCATGGCCAAGGTCCTGGTACCCCCGCCGGTGGCCAAGAGCGATGAGATACTGGCTGAGAGCGGCGGTATGTTTTATGGCCGCGAAACGCCGGAAGCAGAGCTTTACATCCAGGAAGGTGATCACTTCGAGGCCGGCGACCCGCTCTACATCGTGGAAGTGATGAAAATGTTCAACAAGGTGTATGCGCCCTTCGCCGGCACCGTAGACCAGGTCCTCATCGATACCGACGGTGTCATCATCAGCAAGGGGCAGCCGCTGTTCAAGATCACGCCTGACGAGAAGATCGAGGTGGAGTCCCCGGAAGAGATCGCGGCGCGCCGGCGCGCCTCCACCAGCGTATTCCTCGAACAATTGATTTAGGGAGACACACCATGATCACAGCCCTGGACCACATTGCGATTGCAGTGCCTGACTTCGACAAGGCTATCAAGCGCTTTATGGAGGACTTCGGTCTTAACTTTGAAGGTACCGAGGACGTGCCGGCTGCCAAAACCTCGACGGCTTTTTTCCCGGTACCCCCCACCAGTATTGAACTGGTGCATCCTTTGAACGGTGAAGGCCCCATAGCGGGTTACCTGGAGAAGAAGGGTGGTGGCTTGCACCACATCTGCTTCCGCTCCGATAACATCGAGGAAGACGTTGAGCGACTCAAGGCCAAGGGATACCAGTTCCTCGCAGACGCTCCCACCCCGGGCGCGCACGGCTCAAAGGTGATTTTCATTCATCCAAAGAGTTGCGACGGCGTGCTGATCGAGATCAATCAGCCTGCCGACGGGCACTGAAACGGGTAACCATTACATCCGGTAGCGACCAACAGAACAGCGGGACAACAGTATGAGCGACAATATCTACGACAAAGCGAAAGCGACACCGCAAGCCTGGGCTGAACTGGCGAGCAAGCAATTGCGCGGCAAGCCGCTCGAGGACCTGACCTGGCATACGCCAGAAGATATTGACGTAAAGCCGCTGTACACAGCCGCCGACACCGAGCAGCTGGATTTCGCCGATACCATGCCTGGCATGTCGCCCTACATACGCGGCCCACAGGCCACCATGTATGCCGGTAGACCCTGGACAATCCGCCAGTACGCCGGTTTCTCCACGGCGGAGGAGTCCAACGCCTTCTATCGCAAGGCCCTCGCAGCCGGCGGGCAGGGCGTTTCCGTCGCCTTTGACCTGGCCACGCATCGCGGTTACGACTCGGATCATCCGCGCGTGTCAGGAGATGTCGGTAAAGCCGGTGTGGCGATCGACTCCGTCGAGGACATGAAAATCCTGTTCGATGATATCCCGTTGGACAAGGTATCCGTATCCATGACCATGAACGGCGCCGTGCTCCCGGTGCTGGCGGGCTATATCGTCGCAGCTGAAGAGCAGGGCGTTAGTCAGGCCGACCTCGCCGGCACTATCCAGAATGACATCCTGAAAGAATTCATGGTGCGCAATACCTACATTTACCCGCCCGCACCGAGCATGAAAATCATTGGCGATATCATCGCCTATTGCTCGGAAAACATGCCGCGCTTCAACACCATTTCCATTTCCGGGTATCACATCCAGGAAGCCGGGGCCAATGCCGCGCTGGAACTGGCGTACACGCTGGCGGACGGCAAGGAATACATCCGCACGGCACTGGCTGCGGGCCTGGATATCGATCAGTTTGCTCCGCGCCTGTCCTTCTTCTGGGGCATCGGCATGAACTTCTATATGGAGATCGCCAAGATGCGCGCCGCGCGCCTGTTGTGGGCGCGGATCGTGGGGCAATTCAACCCGCAAAATCCCAAGAGCTCCATGCTGCGTACCCACTGCCAGACATCCGGCTGGTCGCTTACCGAGCAGGATCCCTATAACAACGTGGTGCGCACGACCATCGAGGCCATGGCGGCGGTCTTCGGCGGCACCCAGTCGCTGCACACCAATGCGCTGGATGAAGCGATCGCGCTGCCCACCGAGTTCTCCGCACGTATTGCCCGTAACACCCAGTTGATCATCCAGGAAGAAACCGGCATCACCAATGTGGTGGATCCCTGGGGTGGCTCCTACATGATGGAGAGCCTGACCCAGGATATTGCGGACAAGGCCTGGGAACTGATCGAGGAGATCGAGGAGGCCGGCGGTATGGCCAAGGCGATCGAAACCGGTATGCCCAAGCTGCGCATCGAAGAGGCAGCGGCTCGTAAGCAGGCGCGTATTGATCGCGGCGACGACGTCATAGTGGGCGTCAACAAATATGTACAGGACCAGGAAGACGACGTCGATGTGCTGGAGATCGACAACAATGCCGTGCGCGAGGCACAGCTGGCACGGCTCGCCAAAGTCAGGGAGTCTCGCGACGAGGCTGCGGTAGAGGCGATTCTCGAGGACATTTATCAGGCGGCGGTGTCCGGAGACGGCAACCTGCTGGCGCTGGCCGTGGAGGCCACCCGTCGCCGCGCCACGGTCGGGGAGATTTCCTTCGCCATGGAGCGTGAGTTCGGCCGCTTCAACGCCCAGGCGCAAACCGTGTCCGGCGTCTATGGCAGCGCCTTCCAGGAAGACGACGACTGGCAGGCGATCAGCAAGGATATCGACGCGTTCGTTGATCAGCACGGGCGCAGGCCGCGCATGCTGGTATGCAAAATGGGCCAGGACGGCCACGATCGCGGCGCCAAGGTTGTTGCCACAGCTTTCGCCGATGTCGGCTTCGATATCGACCTGTCCCCGATGTTCTCCACCCCTGAAGAAGTGGCACGACAGGCGATCGAGAATGACGTGCACGTGGTGGGGGCTTCGTCTCTTGCTGCGGGTCACAAGACCTTGGTCCCGGAGCTTGTTGAGGAACTGAGGAAGCAGGGCGCGGACGATATTGTGGTCATCGCTGGCGGCGTGATTCCGCGTCAGGATTACGACTTCCTTTACGAGGCCGGGGTGAAATGTATTTTTGGGCCAGGGACACCGATTCCGGTTTGTGCGCGAGAGGTGCTTGATGCCGTTAACTCGGCGCAGGGGTAATAGAGCGAATTCTTTCGCGGCGCGGGGCACGCCTGGCGAGCATCACGTGCCATCTCCGACGCTCAGGTATACTGGATCGCAATGAACAACATCGACCTCGATAAGCTACTCGCCGGTAACCGCCGCGCATTGGCCAAGGCGATCACCCTGGTGGAAAGCAAGCTGGATACGCACCGCGAACAGGCCCAGGACGTTCTCGAACAGGTCCTCCCACACAGCGGCAACAGCATCCGCGTGGGCATAACCGGGGTGCCCGGCGTCGGCAAGTCCACCTTTATCGAAGCCTTCGGGCTCTATCTCATCGAGCAGGGCAAACGCGTGGCTGTTCTGGCGGTCGACCCAAGCTCGCCTATCGCAGGTGGCTCTATCCTGGGTGACAAGACCCGCATGGAAGAACTGTCCCGCCGTGAGGAGGCGTTTATCCGCCCCTCACCCTCTGAAGGCGCCCTCGGCGGCGTAGCACAGAAAACCCGCGAAACCATGCTGCTGTGCGAGGCGGCCGGCTACGACGTCATCCTTGTAGAGACTGTTGGCGTGGGGCAGAGCGAATACCAGGTCGCGGGCATGGTCGATTTTTTCATGGTGCTGATGCTGCCCGGTGGCGGCGACGAACTGCAGGGCATCAAGAAGGGGATTATGGAGCTCGCCGATGCGCTGGTCATCAACAAGGCCGATGGTGACAGCGAGAATCTGGCACAGCTGGCGCGCCAGCAATATACCAGTGCCATGAACCTGCTGCGACATACCAGTTTCTGGACGCCGCGAGTGATGACCTGCAGCGCTCTCAAACAGATCAATATCGACGCGATCTGGGGCATGGTCGTAGAGTATTACTTTCGCGCTCTGGATGAGGGCGGGTTTTACCAGAAGCGTGCCCAGCAAAACCGGGACTGGCTGCACCAGCTCATCAACGAGATGCTGTTGTTGAAGCTGAGCCGCAGCGCGGAGGTGAAACAACTTTTGCCGGTGTTGGAACAGGAGGTCGAGGCAGACCGTAAAACCGCTTACACTGCGGCCAGGGAAATTATTGCATTGTTGTAGCCGCTGTCTGCCTTAGCCCCATGCGGGCGGGCAGGCTGGATCAGGCACCGGATGTGCCGGGAGAGCAGTGATGAAGTTTTGGCAGGCCTTGACGTGGATTGAGCCGGAGCAACTGCTGGAGGCAGCGAAGTTTGCCGAGGAAGTTGGCTTCGAAGGCGTCTTTCTCGGCGACCATGGCGTCTACCCGCAGCAGGTCACCGCCCGCTACCCTTACTCGACAGATGGGCTGCCGCCAATGGCTCCCGAAGACCCGTACCCGGACTGCTGGGTAACCCTGGGCGCACTCTCCGCCGCGACCTCCACCCTGAAGTTCAGTGTTTCTGTGTACGTGCTGCCTTTGCGCAACGTATTTGAGGTAGCCAGGGCTACCGGGTCCCTGGATTTATTCAGTGACGGTCGTTTCCTGTTTGGCGTGGGCGCGGGCTGGATGGAGGATGAGTTCGATATTTACGGTGTCCCCTTTCGCCAGCGCGGTAAGCGTATGGACGAGATGATCACCATCCTGCGCAAATTGTGGCAGGGGGGTTGGGTGGAGCACCAGGGCGAATACTATGATTTTCCGGCATTACAGGTCTCGCCGGCTCCCGGGCGCCAGGTTCCTGTGCTTGTGGGCGGTGGCAACAAGGCGGCCCTGCGGCGTGCAGCGCGCAACGATGGCTGGCTGGGTGCCGGCAGCGCGCCGGAAGAGGTGCCGGCGGTGCTGCAGGAAATTGCGCAATACCGTGCCGAATACCAGCGCCAGGACCAACCCTTTGAGACCATAGTAGGCCTGACCACGCCACCCGATGTGGATACCTTCAAGCGCCTTGAGGCGGCCGGCATGACCGCCGGCGTCTCGTATCCATTCAAGTTTGCCCTTGGCGCGCGTTCCTCGCTGGACGAGAAGAAGAGATTGATGGAACAGTTTGCCGAGTCGATAATCCGGCATTGCCGTTAGCGTCCGGAGTCAGCCGTTTATGCGCTTCTACCCGCTTGAGAAAATGATGAACCTCGAGGACGGATACACGCGCCAGTTCAAGATAGACGCGCTACAGTTACTGCTGGTCCAGAGGGAAGGTAGCGTGCATCTGCTGGAGGCGGCCTGCCCGCATCGCGGTCACCCCCTCAGTGAGGGTGAAATAGCCGATGGCGTCATGCGTTGCCCACGCCACAATTATCGCTTCTCGCTGCAGGACGGTACGCCGCTACAGCAGGTTGAGCATTGCCGGGCACTTCGGGTCTGGCCACTGGTTTACGAGGGCAATGAAATCGGCGTTATGCTGCCGGACTGAGCGCCAGGGGCGAATAAGGTGAGCATGGCGTAGCGTGCCCGGATTCAGTAAGGGCTAATCAAATTATGGGTTAACACCTGGAGGTACCGAACATGACCTGGAACATTTACCTGTCCGGCGAGATTCATACGGACTGGCGCGAGCAGATCAAGCAAGGTTGCAGCGAGCGCGCGCTGGATGTGAGCTTCAGTTCCGCCGTCACGGATCACGAGGCCAGCGACGCAGCAGGTGACGTGCTGGGGCCGGAGCAGGATAACTTCTGGCGTGATCACAAGTCGGCAAAGGTCAACGCCATACGCACCAGCACCCTGATCGGTCGTTGTGATATCGCTATTGTGCGTTTTGGCGACAAGTATAAACAGTGGAACGCCGCCTTCGACGCCGGCCAGTGCGCTGCGCTGGGCAAGCCCTACATTACCCTGCACGACGAGGCGCTTATTCACCCGCTCAAGGAAGTAGATGCCGCCGCCCTGGCATGGGCAAGCGATGTCGAGCAGGTGGTCAGCATTCTCGCGTATATCACCAGCCAGCAGTAATCCCATGCTGAGCTACCCGCAGGATGTGCTGCTCACAGACAGATTGTTCATGCGCAAGATTGACCAGTCAGACCTGGCCGCCCTGTACCCGGTGCATTCGGTGGACGCGGTAAACCGTTTCCTGCCCTATGAAACCTGGCAATCTTTCGAAGATGCCGAGAAATGGTGGCAGCGTACCAGTGAGCGCATGGACAGTGGTACCGGGATCCAGTTTGTCATAGGCCTGCGCCAGAATGGCGAGTTGATTGGCAGCTGTACCCTGTTCGCCTACGACGAACCCGCGCGCCGGGCCGAAGTAGGGTATGTACTCGGGCAGGCCTATTGGGGCCGCAAACTCGGCGGGGAAGCGGTGCACGGGCTACTCGATTTCGCCTTTTCCCGCCTGGCCCTGCGACGCATTGAGGCCAGGGTAGACACGCGAAACGTGGCCTCCGCGCGGCTGCTGCAGCGCCTTGGTTTCAGCTCAGAGGGCTGCTTGCGACAGTGGCAGCAGGACTGTGATTTGCAGCTCTTCGGGCTGCTGCGCGAAGAGTGGCCCTAGGCGCTAGATACTCAGAGTGCGCAGGTTCGGGTCCTGTTCGCTGTGCCGCCACAGCTCCTCGAAAAGCTCGAGATGGCGTTGCGTTGAGGCGCGCGAGTCTGGTTCGTAGAACCCGTCACGCTCAGATCCGCCCGGCTTGTACAGCACGCCATCACGATCACGGATGACCAGTGTCTCGCCGTTCCAGTCGGGGTGTTCCTGCAGCACACGCAGGTGTATGGAGCTGGGTATGCGCCTGGCAAGGCTGAGCAGCCGGTGACCGCGGCTGACGATGCCGGTGCTGCGGGCAACCAGTATCCGCACTTCCGATTGGCGCCCACCTCGCGCTAGTTTGCTGAGGGCATCTGCCAGCGCGGTATTGTCGAACGCGGCGTGATCGAGATCGGGGCTGAGAATGCAGACGTAGCGTGAGGCGCCCTCACACAGTGACACCGCGTAGTCATCGAATGGATGCGGGTAGGCCAGCTCGCGCACAAACTCTTCAGCGGACATAAATGCACCCCGTTTCCAGCAGGTAATCCAGCAGGCTCGCGGACTCGGCATCCTCCAGTGACGCCTGCAGTTCCGGCCCGGTGAGGGCCCGGTCGCCACACAGCGTGGTCAGCAGATCGATCTGCCGGGCAGAAAAACGCCTGCTGTCGCCGTTGGCAAACACCAGAACATCCTGCTCGGTATGCTGCCATGCCAGCTTCGCGGCCGGCGACACGGTGACTGACTCGCCCTTGTGATGTAGCAGAGCCCTGGCCTCGGCGAGATCATCGTCGTCCGGCAACTGTTCATAGCGCGGCTCCGTTACCAGTTCGCCGAACCAGTTGTCCTCGCCAGCCTGGTCCAGTGCCGCCTCGAGTTGGGCGCGCACGCGCTGCAGGTCTCTGGTGCGTATTTCCCCGGCGCGGGTGCTCGGCTCGATCCTGGCGTCATGATAAAACTGGTCGGGTTCCATAGAGGCCAGCAGGGCGTCGGCAAAGCGCGAGACCATGTCGTTGATGCGCGGGGCACGAAAGCCTATAGAGAATGTCGTACACTCGCCCTCGGCAATACCCCAGTGCGCTACACCAGGCGGCAGGTACAACATGTCGCCGGTCTCGAGCAGGTATTCCTCTTCGCTTTCAAACAGGGCCAGCAGGCGCAGGGACTCATGGTCCAGCAGGGGTGTGTCAGCGTTGCAGAATTGCCCGGTCCGCCAGCGTCGCCGGCCTTCCCCCTGCAGCAGGAATACGTCGTAGTTGTCGTAATGCGGACCCACGCTGCCGCCGTCGACAGCGTAGCTGACCATCACGTCATCCACTCGCCACTGGGGCAGGAAATCCACCAGGCGCCGCAGTGCGGCCACTTCGTCCACGTAGTGATCTACGGCCTGCACCAGCAGGGTCCAGGGCGCACTGCGCTGGTAATCCGCGTTGTTGAAGGGGCCGTGCTCGAGGTGCCAGTGGCCGTCGCGGTGTTCTATGATGCGCGACTCGACCGCGTCTTCAAACGCCAGTCCTGCGAGTTCATGGCTGGAAATCGGGGGTTTGAAGCCGGGTACCGCCTGGCGCACCAGCAGCGGTTTCTGTTGCCAGTACCGGGCCAGGAATTGTTCCCGATCGAGGTGTAGTTCCTGGCCCGTAGACATGGGAACTAGGCTATTTTCTCGGCCTGGCTGACCGCGTTGCCAATATAGTTGGCGGGAGTCAGGGCCAGCAGGGCTTCGCGGGCATGTTCGGGGATGTCCAGTCGGTTGACAAAGTCCTGGATGACTTCCTTGCTCATGTCCTGGCCGCGCGTCAGTTCCTTGAGCTTTTCATAGGGCTTGTCGATACCGTAGCGGCGCATCACCGTCTGGATCGGCTCAGCCAGCACTTCCCAGCTGTTGTCGAGATCTTCCGCCAGGCGCTGTTCATTGAGCTGCAGTTTGCTGATCCCCTTCAGGCTGGCCTGGTAGGCGATCAGGCTGTAACCCGCGCCAACCCCCATATTGCGCAGTACGGTAGAGTCGGTCAGGTCGCGCTGCCAGCGGCTGACTGGCAGCTTTGCCGCCAGGTGCTGGAACAGGGCATTGGCTAGACCAAGGTTGCCTTCGGAGTTTTCGAAATCGATGGGGTTGACCTTGTGCGGCATGGTCGACGAGCCCACTTCGCCGGCGATGGTCCGCTGCTTGAAATAGCCCAGGGAGATATAGCCCCAGACATCGCGATCGAAGTCGATCAGCACCGTGTTGAAGCGGGCGATCGCATCGAACAGTTCGGCCATGTAGTCGTGCGGCTCAATCTGTGTGGTATAGGGGTTCCAGCTCAGGCCCAGCGAGGTGACGAACGCCTCGGCGTTGGCCTGCCAGTCCACGTCGGGGTAGGCGGAGAAATGCGCGTTGTAGTTACCTACCGCGCCGTTGATCTTGCCCAGGTAGGGGACTCTTTCCACCTCAGCCAGTTGGCGCTGTAGGCGCGCCACCACGTTGGCGATCTCCTTGCCCATCGTGGTCGGGCTGGCGGTCTGGCCATGCGTCCGCGAGAGCATGGGCACGGCGGCGGCATCACGGGCCAGGTCTGCCAGCGCATTGATGACGTTTTGCATTTGCGGCAACAGCACCCCGTGGATGCCATCGCGCAGCATCAGTGCGTGGGACAGGTTGTTGATGTCTTCCGAGGTGCACGCAAAGTGCACGAACTCAGCCACGGACTCGAGTTCCTCCTGGCCGGCAAAACGCTCCTTGAGAAAGTATTCCACGGCTTTTACATCGTGGTTGGTTGTCGCTTCGATATCCTTGATGCGGCGGGCATCGACCTCGGCAAAGTTATCGAGAATGGCTTCGAGTTCGGCATTGGCGGAGGGCGAGAACGCAGGCACCTCGGGAATGCCGGGATGATTGGCCAGGCACTGCAACCAGCGAACTTCCACCTGGACGCGGCGCTTGATCAGCCCGTATTCACTGAACACGTCGCGCAGTGGCGCAGTTTTGCTGCCGTATCGGCCATCAATGGGGGATATTGCGCTGAGGGCTGTGAGGTCCATGCCTGACTCCGGATTGAAAGAGGCCGGATTTTACACCAGCGGAAGATCGCGCGACAGGTTTTGTGCTGTCTGCAGCAGTTGTTTGCGCTGGAACAGCAACTTCCAGCGCCGGCCGCCCAGCTGGCGCCACAGGAAGGCCGAACGCAGGCCGGCGAGCAGCACGGCACGGATGATGTCGGCGTTCCTGGGGTCCTGCAGGTGTTGCGCCGCCCCGGTGACCTTGACGCGAAAACGCAACTTGCTGAGGGTGTCCTGGTAGATGCCCGAGACGGCGTGACAGGTGTCATTGACGTGGCTGGCGAAATGCTCTGCATTGAAGCTGGCATGCTCCAGCCGGGATCTCACCACCGACATCATTTCATCGCTGGCAGCGAACTTGCGCTCCAGGTAAAGCAGGTTGAACACGTAGCGTATGGTGTCGCGGTTTTCCTCGCCCTGTCGATTGGACAGCATGGCACTGAGGTTGTCGAGACCGAGTTTGACGCCGCCGACGCCGCCAAACAGGTCGGCTGCATCGTCGATTTCGAAGGTGAACAGGCTGTGCAGGGAGGACTCGAGAAACTCCACGGGGTAGGTGCCGGTTTTTGAAACCTGGTCTACCAGTCGGGCCGCCTGTGCCACGCCGGCCAGCGCCAGGGTCTGCTGTTCAAGATGACTGCGCATTCAGGCGGTACTCTCTATAACGCCGCCGCCAAGACACTGTTCGCCCTGGTAGAACACGACTGACTGGCCGGGCGTGACGGCGCGCTGGGGCTGCGCGAATTCAACGCGGTAGCCCTGGCCGTCGCGCAGCAGGGTGCAGGCCTGGTCAGCCTGGCGATAGCGCACCTTGGCGTGGCACGACAGGGGCAGGGCAGGGGGTTCGTCCGCCACCCAGAATATGTGGCTGCAGGCCAGGGCCTGCCGGAACAGGGCCGGGTGCTCATTGCCCTGTGCCACCAGCAGCACATTGTGCTCCAGGTCCTTCTCAACCACGTACCAGGGCGCCTCGGAATGGTTGGCCAGGCCGCCGATGCCCAGCCCCTGGCGCTGACCGATAGTGTGGTACATCAGCCCCTGGTGGCGGCCCAGCAACTCGTTGTCGATGCTGCGTATTTCACCGGGCTGGGCCGGCAGGTACTGTTGCAGGAAATCGCGAAAGCGCCGCTCGCCGATAAAGCAGATGCCGGTGGAGTCTTTTTTTCGCGCCGTGGCCAGGCCGTGCTGTGCCGCCAGTTCCCGCACCAGCGGCTTCTCGATATCACCCACCGGGAACAGGGTTCTGGCGAGTTCCTCGTGGCCTACAGCGTGCAGGAAATAGCTTTGGTCCTTGTTGCCATCCAGGCCCTTGAGCAGGGTGGCTTTGCCGCCGGACGTGCCCCTGCGGGCATAGTGGCCGGTGGCGATCATGTCCGCTCCCAATTCCAGTGCGTAATCGAGAAACGCCTTGAACTTGATTTCGCGGTTGCAGAGGATGTCCGGGTTAGGTGTGCGCCCGGCGCGGTATTCAGCGAGGAAATGCTCGAATACGTGGTCCCAGTATTCAGCGGCAAAGTTGGCGCCGTGCAGGGTGATACCCAATTTGTCGGCTACCGCCTGGGCGTCGGCGAAGTCTTCCTTGGCGGTGCAGTATTCGGTGCCGTCGTCTTCCTCCCAGTTCTTCATGAACAGGCCTTCCACGGCATAGCCCTGCTCCCTGAGAAGCAGGGCGGCGACCGAGGAGTCGACACCGCCGGACATGCCGACAATGACTTTACTGGAAGCGTTGAGGCTCATCGATGTATACAAAGTCCAGGGGGTAGTGGTGTCCCTTGCGGTATTGCTCAATGGTGGGCAGTACCAGCGGGCTGCGCAGTCTAGCAGAATTCGCCACGATTTCCTCGTAGCTGAGCCAGTGCACGCGTTCGATATCAGCATCGATTATCGCGCCTTCCACCTCTGTCACTGGCTGCGCAGCAAAGCTGGTTCGGTAATAGGTAATGCCATTGGGTGCGGTCGCCAGCGATACACCGATCACGCCAGTCAGTTGCACCGACCAACCGGTCTCCTCCAGCGTTTCACGCAGGGCGGCCTGCAACAGCCCTTCGCCGGGCTCCAGGTGGCCGGCAGGCTGGTTGAATACCAGTCCCCCTGCGAGTTCATCTCTCTCTTCTACCATCAGGTAGTGGCCATCGCGTTCAACGACAACCGCGACGGTGACATGGGGTGGCCAATCACGGGCTGGGGTCACTGTTTTCTCCTCTTCGGTGGCGGCCGACGCCGGCGCGGTGCAGTCGGTGCGGCTACGTCTTCGATACGGTATTGTCCCGGCCCCAGTTCACCCAGGTGCCAGTCGGCTATGCGCGTGCGCACCAGGCGCAGTGTGGGAAGGCCCACAGCTGCTGTCATCCTGCGTACCTGCCGATTGCGTCCCTCTCGTATAGACAGCTCCAGCCAACTGTCGGGAACCGTCTTGCGGCTGCGCACGGGCGGCGTCCGTGGCCAGAGCGCGGGTGGGTCCATGCGCCTGGCGCGCGCAGGCAGCGTGGGGCCGTCCTTGAGCTCGACCCCCTTTGCCAGTGCCGCGATGGCAGCAGCGTCAACATTGCCCTCGACCTGCACCCAGTAGGTCTTCCACTGCTTGTGTCGCGGGTTGGCAATCTGCTGTTGCAGGCGGCCATTATCCGTTAACAGCAGCAGGCCCTCGGAATCGTAATCCAGCCTGCCGGCGGCTCGAAAACCGGGCGCATCGAGGTAGTCCGCCAGCGTATCCCGGCCTTCGGCGTCAGTGAACTGGCTGAGCACCCGGAAGGGTTTGTTGAAGAGGATGATTTTTGCCATGACCTTGTGAATGCTACGTCAAATGGCGCCGTGCGGTGTAATGATTTGGTCCTGCACGAGCGAAAAAAGGCGCCAGGCTGCGCAGAAACGCCTGCAAACGTGCTACAATTTCCGCCGCTTCAAACGGGGCGTCCCACAGGATTTCCCCAATTATTCCAAGAACTAAAGCAGCAATGGAGTAGATATATGGGCTACAAGCATATTCAGGTTCCCTCTACAGGTGACAAAATCACCGTTAACGAAGATAACAGCCTGAACGTCCCGGACAATCCCGTCATTCCTTACATCGAAGGTGACGGCATCGGCGTTGATATCAGCCCGGTGATGATAGACGTGGTAGACGCCGCCGTGGAGAAGGCCTACGGTGGTGCCAGGAAGATTTCCTGGATGGAAATCTTCACCGGTGAAAAAGCCGCCGAACTGTACGATGGCGACTGGTTTCCTGAAGAGACACTCGATGCGATCAAGGAATACTCGGTTGCCATCAAGGGCCCCCTGACCACGCCGGTAGGCGGCGGTTTCCGCTCCCTCAACGTGGCACTGCGCCAGGAGCTTGACCTCTACACCTGCCTGCGTCCCGTGCGCTGGTTCGAGGGCGTCCCGTCTCCCGTGAAAGACCCGGGCGCCTGCAACATGGTTATTTTCCGGGAGAACTCGGAAGACATCTATGCCGGCATCGAGTACCAGGCCGGCAGTCAGGAAGCGCAGAAAGTGGTCGATTTCATCATCAATGAAATGGGCGCCACCAAGATCCGCTTCCCCCAGAACGTCGGCATCGGTATCAAGCCGGTTTCAGCTGAGGGTACCAAGCGTCTCGTGCGCAAGGCCATCCAGTACGCGATCGACCAGGACCTGCCCTCGGTAACACTGGTGCACAAGGGCAACATCATGAAGTTCACCGAGGGCGCTTTCCGCGACTGGGGTTATGAACTGGCGCAGGAAGAGTTCGGCGGCGAGTTGCTGGACGGCGGTCCCTGGGTGTCGATCAAGAACCCCAACACCGGCAAGGAGATTATCATCAAGGATGTGATCGCCGATGCCATGTTGCAGCAGGTGTTGACCCGGCCCAAGGAATACAGTGTGGTGGCCACACTGAACCTGAACGGCGATTACCTGTCCGATGCGCTGGCCGCACAGGTCGGCGGTATCGGCATCGCGCCGGGCGCCAACCTTTCCGATACCGTGGCCTTGTTCGAAGCCACGCACGGTACCGCGCCCAAGTACGCCGGCCAGGACAAGGTCAACCCCGGCTCGCTGATCCTGTCGGCGGAAATGATGCTCCGCCACATGGGTTGGAACGAAGCGGCAGACCTGATCATAGACGGCATGAACGGCGCGATTCAGGCTGGTACCGTCACCTACGATTTCGAGCGCCTGATGGACGGTGCAACGCTGTTGAGTTGCTCTGATTTCGGCAAGGCCATCGTCAAGGCCATGTAGCACGGCAGCGCAGTCTAAAGACAGGGGCAACGTTTGGCGTTGCCCCTTTTTTTGTTCCGCACATTACCGGATGCCGTGAGTGCCGGCCTGCTGGCGCAGCCGTCCCTGCAGCCTCTGTATTGCCATGCAAGCCTGGGGGGTGAATATGTGGACTTGGGCGCGCAGCATGACTATTCTCGCTGGCTAACCCACGAGTTGTGTCGCAGCCATGCAATCCGCATTCAGTCCCAGATACCGCGCCTACGTCCTCTTCATACTCTGGATTACCTATATCCTCAATTTCGTCGACCGGCAGTTGATCACCATTCTGCTGGAGCCGATCAAGCTCGAGTTTGAAGTCAGCGACACCGCTATGGGTTTTTTGAGCGGTTTTGCCTTCGCCCTGTTTTACGCCAGCCTGGGTGTGCCGGTAGCGCGCCTGGCAGACCGTTGGTCGAGGCGCAATGTCATCGCCATATCCGTTGGCTTGTGGAGCGCCATGACGGCGTTCTGCGGTCTCGCCGGCAGTTTCTGGCAGTTGGCGCTGGCGCGCGTGGGCGTGGGTATCGGCGAGGCGGGGGGGACACCGCCGTCCCATAGCCTTATCGCGGACTATTTTCCTGTTGAGCAGCGCGCCACGGCCTTGAGCATTCACGCCACCGCCACACAGTTCGGCATTCTTATCGGCATGCTGGGCGGTGCTGTGGTGGCGGCCCAATATGGTTGGCGCATGGCGTTTATCTTCTTTGGTATCCCGGGTATTGTCGTCGGCCTGCTGGTGGCGTTTACCGTAAAGGAGCCGCGCCGTGAAAGCCCGCTGGGCACCAGCAGCATGCTGGCAGACATAAAACACATCTGGGCCCTGCCCGGTTTTGCACTGATTGCCACCGCCGGCGCAAGCACGGCATTGGCCGCCTACGGCCTGGGTACCTGGTCTCCCAGCTTCCTGATGCGTTCACACGGACTCAGCCTGGTGGAGACCGGTTTGCTACTCGGTGGCGCGGGCGCCGTCAGCGGCATTATCGGTGCGATAAGCGGTGGCTTGATGTGTGACCGACTGTGCCAGCGCGACAAGCGCTGGCAGCTGTGGTTGCCCGCACTGGGTGCGTTCGCGACGGCTCCGCTGATGCTCGGCTTTCTGCTGTGGCCTGAGTCACAGCAGTTTGCGGTGGGTGGATCCATGATCCCGGTTGCCATCCTGTTCACCTTTCTCGGTGGCATTGTGGCGGCGTTCTGGCTGGGGCCCACCTACGCTGCCATACAGACGCTGTCGCCCGGTAGTATGCGAGCACAGGCTGCCGCGATATTCCTGTTTATGTTCAACCTGGTGGGCATGGGCCTGGGTCCGCTGCTTATCGGCGCGTTGAGCGACTTGCTGGAGCCGGCGTATGGCAGCGACAGCCTGCGCTACGCCATGGCCATCAGCCTGAGCCTGGTCGTGGTTGGTGGGCTCCTGTTTCTGCGCGCGGCACCAAAGTACGTGACCGCCACGGCATCAACTTGACCCTGTCCGCTACATTGCCTTGTCGCAGTGCCAGCAGGGTAATAGTGAGCAGGGCTGACTCGCCTGCACGCCGGAGCCACGGCGGAGGGGCGGGGCAGCAGGCGCACATGGCGTCACACAGGTGTGTGCTGCAGTAATCTTAAAAGCGCTATTCAGCGTATATCCCTGCAACCATTCAGGCTTTTCAGTCTCGCGTTGCGAGCCCTTGAAAACACGAGTATTGTATCCATATCCAGTAGTCGAACCCCATTTGCAGGTATGAGTAGCACCGTGGAATACATCCAGAAGCACCTTGACTGGCGTATGGCTGATGAGCAGCGCGACTCCGAAGGCGGCCTGGCTCTGCAGGAGTCCAAACCCGAGTTAAAGAAACCGCCGTTGTTCAAGGTCGTGCTGCTGAATGATGATTACACGCCCATGGAATTTGTGGTCGAGGTGCTGGAACTGTTTTTTCGTATGAACCGTGAGCAGGCAACACATGTGATGTTGACGGTACACACCCAGGGCAAAGGCGTATGCGGGATTTTCACCCGCGATATTGCCGAAACCAAGGCGGCACAGGTAAACCAGTACGCCCGTGAAAACGAACATCCCCTGTTGTGTGAAATCGAGGCGTCGGAGGGCTAAGGCCCGGGAGTAGCCAAGTATGCTGAGTAAAGATCTGGAACAGGCACTGAACGACGCCTTCCGCAACGCACGTGCCAAGCGTCATGAGTTCATGACGGTGGAGCACCTGTTGCTGGCGCTATTGGACAATAACGATGCGATTCGAGTGCTCAAATCATGTGGCGCCGATATCGGCGGCCTGCGCGGCGATCTCGTGGAGTTTGTGGACGCGACCACGCCACTGATCCCGGAAGACGATGAAGACCGCGATACGCAGCCGACGCTGGGTTTCCAGCGCGTACTGCAGCGAGCCGTCTTTCATGTGCAGTCTTCCGGCAAGAGTGAAGTGACCGGGGCCAATGTGCTGGTAGCCATTTTCAGTGAAGCCGAAAGCCAGGCGGTATTCTTTCTCAAGACCCAGAATATCGCCCGCCTGGACGTGGTGAACTACATCACCCACGGCATCTCCAAGGTTGCCGGCGAGGATGAGCAGGGTGAAATACCCCATTCACTGGAGAACGATGGCGCGGCGTCAGAGGAGGGCGAAAGCAACCCCCTCGACAGTTATGCAACCAACCTGAATCGCGAGGCCGCAGAGGGCCATATCGACCCGCTGATAGGGCGCGTGCCGGAAGTCGAACGCGTTGCACAGATACTGGCCCGCAGGCGCAAGAACAATCCCCTGCTGGTAGGCGAGTCCGGCGTTGGCAAGACGGCTATCGTTGAAGGCCTGGCCAAGAAGATTGTAGAGGGCGACGTGCCTGACATGCTGCAGGACGCGGTGGTGTACTCACTTGACCTCGGCTCCCTGCTGGCTGGCACCAAGTACCGCGGAGACTTTGAGAAACGTTTCAAGGGCCTGCTGGCCGAGCTCAAAAAGCGGGATCATGCCATCCTGTTTATCGACGAGGTGCATACCATTATCGGCGCCGGGGCGGCTTCGGGCGGCGTCATGGATGCCAGCAACCTGCTCAAGCCACTGCTCAGCTCTGGCAAATTGCGCTGTATCGGCTCCACCACCTTCCAGGAATACCGGGGCATCTTCGACAAGGACAAGGCCCTCAGCCGGCGTTTCCAGAAGGTCGATGTGCTGGAACCCAGTACCGAAGACGCCTACAAGATCCTCAAGGGGCTGAAATCGCGCTTTGAGGAGCACCATGGCCTGCGCTACACCGACAAGGCGCTGAAAGTGGCAACCGACCTTTCCGCGCGCTACATTACCGATCGCTTCCTGCCTGACAAGGCCATAGACGTGATCGATGAAGCAGGGGCCTTCCAGCAGTTGCAGCCACCGTCAAAGCGCAAAAAAGTCGTGGGCGTCGGTGACATCGAAACGGTGATAGCGAAGATTGCGCGCATTCCGCCAAAATCGGTGAGTGCCGACGACAAGGACACCCTGGCGAAGCTCGAGCAGAACCTGCAGATGGTAGTTTTCGGGCAGGACAGTGCCATATCCAGTCTGTCGACGTCCATCAAGATGGCGCGTGCGGGGCTGCGGGCAGGCGACAAACCGATCGGTTCCTTCCTGCTCGCAGGTCCTACGGGCGTGGGCAAGACCGAGGTGACGCGGCAACTCGCCATGCAACTGGGCCTGGAACTGATTCGTTTCGATATGTCCGAGTATATGGAGCGGCACACGGTGTCGCGGCTTATCGGCGCCCCACCGGGCTATGTCGGCTTTGACCAGGGGGGCTTGTTAACGGACGCGGTCACCAAGCATCCACACGCGGTGGTACTGCTGGACGAAATCGAAAAAGCGCACCCGGAAGTATTCAACCTGCTGCTGCAGGTAATGGATCACGGCACACTCACGGATAACAACGGCCGCAAGGCTGATTTCCGCAACGTGATCCTGGTCATGACCACGAACGCGGGAGCGGAGAGTATCAGCCGCCGCAGCATTGGTTTTACCCAGCAGGACCACAGTACCGATGGCATGGAAGCTATCAACAAGATGTTCACCCCGGAGTTCCGCAACCGCCTGGACGCCATAGTACAGTTCGAGCCCCTCGGCGAAGATGTCATCCTCACCGTGGTCGACAAATTCCTTACCGAACTGCAGGGGCAGCTCGACGAGAAGCGGGTCACGCTGGATGTCGATGAGGACGCGCGCCTGTGGCTGGTGGAAAAAGGCTACGATCAACACATGGGTGCCAGGCCCATGGAGCGCGTTATACAGGAGCACATCAAGAAGCCGCTGGCGGAGATGGTGCTGTTCGGCGACCTCGCGCGCTCGGGGGGCACTGCCAGGGTACGCCTGAACAAGGCCGAGGACAGGCTCGACGTCACCGTGGAAGAAGAAGAGGGAGTGCTGGAAAAAAGCGACTGACTGCCACAGGCTGCCTGGCCCTCCCTGAGGGCAGGCGGGGCAGTCAGTGAGGCTCCCCGCTGTCCGGGATGACGCCGCTCCCGGAGACGGGGCTTATCCAGTAGCGCACGTGGCTGGCCTTGCCAGCGTCCTGCAGGGCCGCGAGCAGCACCTGCTCCTGATCTTCGCCGTGCATGACCTCGATACGGCACATGCGCCTGTGGCCGGCAACCTGTTCCTTTATATCGTAGCGGCTGTGTTCCCTGCTATAGCCGTGAACCGCACCCAGCGTGAAGCCGGAAACCACCTCCAGACTCATCATTGTATCGATGATTTCATCTTTTATTTCTTCTGAGAAGACAGCCGTAAGTATCTGTTTATTCATGCTTTTCGGTTCTCAATTCGCAGGTAGGCCAGCGGCAGCAGGAAGAGCGTGGTGGCGGTTGATGTGAGCAGGCCACCAATCACCACAATCGCCAGGGGGCGCTGGATTTCAGCTCCGGGGCCGCTGGCAAAAACCAGCGGTAGCAAGCCGAACATGGCGGTGGTTGCTGTCATGAGAATAGGGCGCAAGCGCGTGGCAGCGCCACTCAGCACACGGTCACCGGCGTCGGGAAAGTAGGGGCGGCTCTGCTCAAAGTGACTGATCATCACCACGGCATTGAGCACAGCGACGCCCAGCAGGGCGATAAAGCCAACCGATGCCGGCACAGACAGGTACTCACCACTGATAAACAGGGCGATGGCCCCACCCATCAGCGCAAAAGGGATATTGCCGAGAATCATCGCGGCGGTAAGTAAGGAGCGAAATGTGGTGAACAGGATGACGAGTATGAGCAATAGCGCTGCCGGCACTACCATCAACAGGTTAAAAGTGGCCCGGCGCTGGTTCTCGAATTCGCCACCAAAGCTGACATAGTAGCCCGCCGGCAGGACAAGCTCCTCGCTGATGCGGCGATCCAGTTCCTCGACAAAACTGACCACGTCGCGGCCACTGATATTGCTGGTCACCACGCCAAAACGGTTACCCATCTCCCGCTCAATCAACAGCGGCCCTTCGCGAAACTGGATGTCGGCAATAGCCTGTAACGGAGCCTTGCTGCCGTCGGGCAGGATAACTAGCTGCTGCTGCAACTCGGCAATGCTCGCAGACGGGTCAAAGGCACTTCCCCGACTGGCCAGGGTCAGGGGAAAGCGCCGTTTACCCTCAATCACCTCCGCCACCACCACCCCTTCCAGTTGCGCGCGGACGGCATCCCCAAGGTCGGTCACGCTCATACCGCGGCCAGCCACCAGGTCCTGCTTTACGCGCAGGTCCAGGAAACGACCGCCCTCTATCACGGCGCTTTGCACATCAACAGCACCCTCTGTGTCGCGGGTAATGGCTTTAATTGCTTCGACCGCACTAGCAAGCGTGGCTATGTCATCGCCGAACACCTTGATCGCCAGGTCGCCACTGGAACCGGAGAGCATCTCTGACACGCGCATATCGATGGGCTGGGTGAAGCCGAAGTTAATACCGGGAAACTGCAGCAGTACCTCGCGGATAGCGTCGGTCAATGCGTCCTTGCTGCCAAACCGCCACTGCTCCATCGGTTTCAATTCCATGAAGATATCGGTTTCATTCAGCCCCATGGGGTCGAGGCCGATCTCGTCCGAACCGGTGCGCGCAACGATCTGGCGAATTTCAGGGATTTGCTGCAGCAGTGCGAGTTCAACCTGTTTGTCTAGCTCCGTTGATGCCTGCAGGGAGATGCTTGGCGACTTCTCCAACTGCACGATAAGGTCACCCTCGTCCAGCGACGGCATGAAGGTCTTGCCGGTGAACGCGAACAGCACCAGGGCGACAACCAAGGTGGCAAAAGTGACCAGCAGCAGGAAGGCCGGGCGTTTCAGCACCCGCTCGAGCAGGGATCGATAGGCGCGTTGCAGTCGCGCGATATAACCCGGCACGGCGACCGTCTTATCGTTCAGCAGCAGCGAAGCGAGAATGGGTATGACCGTGAGCGAAAACAGCAGCGCCGAAAGCATCGCAAATACAATGGTAAGCGCCACCGGGGTAAACAGCTTGCCCTCGAGGCCGGTGAGGGTCAGCAGTGGAGAAAACACAATAAGCACAATCAGTGTGCCGGACACTACCGGCACGGCCACATCCTTGACTGCCCGATAGATGATATGCAGTCGCGGCAGCCCCGGCTTTCCTGTCAGGCGCGTGGCGATGCTCTCAACCACTACCACAGAGGAATCGACGATCATGCCAATGGCGATAACCAGGCCACCCAGGCTCATCAGGTTTGCAGACAGGCCGTAGAGACGCATCAGCGTAAAGGTGGCCAGTGCCGCCAGCGGCAGGGACAGGGACACCACCAGGGACGCGCGCAGGTCTCCCAGGAACAGGGCCAGCAGTGCGATAACAATAACGACAGCCTGGAACAAGGCACTGGAAAGGGTGGCTACCGCCGTGTTGATCAGCACGGAGCGGTCGTAGAACACGTTGATCTCGGTGCCCTTGGGCAAAGTTGGTACCAGTTCTGCCAGCTTGTCCTTTACCGCACTGATGACCTCGGCGGCGTTGCTGTCCTTCAGTGCAATAACCAGTGCCTCCGTGGTCTCCTCGCCATCTCGGGTAACAGAACCGTAGCGGCTCAAATGGCCGACACTCACGGTGGCGATGTCGCGCAC
The DNA here is from genome assembly GCF_008370495.1 of Pseudohalioglobus sediminis. GTDB lineage: Bacteria > Pseudomonadota > Gammaproteobacteria > Pseudomonadales > Halieaceae > Halioglobus. Next base: position 50,127 of record NZ_VTUX01000002.1, read on the forward strand.
CCGATAGACTGTCGCACCGTCGCTGTGCACCACCTGGTTGGCAATGTCTTCCGCGCTGAGCATGCGTCCGGATGTCCGTACGATAAGTGTGTCGTTGCCCTGCACGATTCTGCCGGTGCCGGTGTTCCGGTTATTCTGCGAGAGTATGTTGCGCAGCCTGTCCAGGTCGATTCCCAGTGCTGCCATGCGCTCCGGGTCCGGAGATACCTGGTAGGTCCTGGCGTAGCCGCCAAGCACGTTGACATCGGCGACCCCGGGTACAGACCGCAACGCCGGGCGTATTTCCCAGTCCAGCAACTCGCGCCGTTGCATCAGTGACAGGGCAGGGTTCTCCAGGGTAAACATGAACATCTCGGATAGCGGTGTGCTCATCGGGGCGATGCCGCCGCTGATGTCATCCGGCAGGGTATCCCAGATGTTGAGCAGTCTTTCGTTGACCTGCTGCCTGGCCCAGTAGATATCTGTGCCGTCGGCGAAGTCCAGGGTGATGTCAGTGATCGCGTATTTGGTCGTCGAGCGCAGAATTTGCTGACGCGGGATACCCAGTAGTTCGGTCTCTATTGGCTGGGTTACCTGTTGCTCGATTTCCTCAGCCGTCATTCCGGGCGCTTTGAGGATGATCTTCACCTGGGTCGGGGAGATATCCGGAAAGGCATCAATCGGTATTTGCAGCCAGGAACGCACACCCAGCACACAAACCACGGTGGCCAGCAGCAGTACGAACAGGCGCTGGGTCAGGGAAAAATGCACCACGGACTGCAACAGCACTATTCGCCCCCCAGGCCATTGAGCATGCCCTGAACGGCGCTTGCCGAGGTGGACAGCACCTCGCGGCCAGACAGGTCTCGCGCAGAGGTGACGAAGTAGCTGCTATTCACGCTGCCGAGAATCTGCACCAAGACAGTTTCCAGCGCCGTTCCTGCCTTCATCAGTACAACAGATTTACCCTGCCATTCGATCAGTGCGCTGCGGGGTACCAGGTAGCCCGTAACGCCCAATAGCGGCCTGGCCATAACCCGTTGTCCGGGCAATAGTTGGCAGGCGCTTGTCAGCGGCGCGCTCCATGCCTCAATGAAATAGTCATCAGCGATGCCGCTGAGCGATTCAACCGCCAGGGTGCAACCCGGTATCCGCAGAGACTGCGTTTGCTGTCCCATGTCGATTGGCAGCGATACCCGCAGTCGCAATGCATCCTGTGGGATGATTAACGCAAGTTGTTGCCCGGCAGCGAGCCCGGGTTCGGGTTGCCTGTACTGCAGCAACCCGCTGGCCGGTGACTTGAGCCAGAGCGCGTCGTCCTCGCCCGCAGGCTCCAACAGCTCATAAAAGTGGCGCATGTGTTCGTGCTCCAGGCGCAGCGCGTAATAGCTATCGCTGATGTCCAGCCAGGTGGACTCGTCAATGGCCTGTCGCTCATACAGTTCACGATTTCTCTCGTAACGCCGGCTTGCACTGGCCAGGCGCGACTGCAGGATAGTGAACTCGGTCATGAAGTGGTGTATCTCAGGGCCGGCCAGGCGGGCAATGATGTCGCCACGGGCAACCAGGGCGCCGGGCGGGTGCTGGAAGCGTATCTGCCTGACGGCATAGGGCGTGACCAGATTCACCGCCTCGCCCTGGCGAAAACTCGCACGTGCCGACAGGGGGCGGCCCGGGTAAGTGTCGGTTGACACTACTTTGGCGAAGTCAACGGCCAGGTCACCCAGCGCGCCAAGGGGTATGGTGTCGGCCCGGGCGATGGTGCCCAGCAGTCCGGTAAACAAGAGAAGCGAAGTGAATAGTTTCAAAGGGGTAATCCTGCTGCGTGTCGGCTCATGGCGCGGTTTTCGCCAATGCGTAACTGGTTGATGGCGACCTCGGCCTGCCGGTCCAGGTACGCGAGTTCACGGCGCAACCAGATTTCACGGCCCAACTCGTTCTCGCCCATCAGCGTGCGTGTCTCGCGCACCAGTTCCTGGCTGGCGCTGGCTGCTGACTCGAGCAGCGATTGTCGTTCTCGCAGATAGACTGCCTCGGTTTGCAGGGCCTGCCATCGCTGCGCGAGCTGCAACTGCAACTCGTCGCGCTGCTGCCAGTAACTGCGTCGGCTGGCTCGCCAGTCACTTGTGCTGGATTCGGCAGCCGTATCGAGGAATGAGAGCGGTACGTCCACGGCGACCCCGTACTGGTCCTCTGTGAACGCCGGGCTATCAACCTGCTTTGCATGCAGGGAAACCTGCCACGGCTGCGCGCGCGCACTGGAAGCAGCAATCACGCTGCGCTGTCGTTCCCAGTCGAGATCGAGCATGCGTAGTAGCGGATGTGCCTGCCATGCTTCACCCACTGGCGCTGGCATTTCCTCGATGTCTGCAGGGAGGTTTCCCAGCCCTGTGAGTTGCCTGTAGCGAGCGTGCCAGCGACGCCTGTCTGCGCGCTGCTCTGCCAGCAGCAAGTTCGCATCGGCTATCTCCTGCTGCAGCAGGAGCAGGCTGTAGCGACTTGCGCTGCGCGCATCGAACAGTGCCTGTTGGCGCGAGAGCAGGCTGGCAAGCTGTGTCACTTTCTTTTCGCTGAAGGCGACCCTGGTGCTGGCCAGCTTATGTGACCAGAGCGCTTCCCTGATCAGGCCAGACAGGTAAAGTCGGCGCCGTTCCTGTTCCAGCTGCTGTAGCTGTTCGCCAATCTGGCGCAGGTTTTTGTCCCTGGCGGCGAGAAAGGGCGATTTCACCGGGAAATTGACGCTGACCTCGGTCTCGTCGGTACCCGCTCTCTCATCACTCTGCAGGTAGCTCAGTGAGACCGAGGGCAGGGCAGCCAACCAGGTGGAGGATTGAAAGGGTGGGGTGACGGCAGTATCTCCGTATCCGCTCTGCTGCTTCGCGGCCACAATGTCCACCAGTTCTGAGGCCTGGATGCTGCTGGCCGTGACAGCATTGCCGTTGCCGGCTTCGCTGCCATGGACGCCGCATGCCAACAGTGTGGCGGCCAGGAGTGACCACGGCGACAACAGGCGCTTTCGGGGCGGTGTGGAGATTTTGTAAGCGAGGATCATAGCGCCAAATGTACGCCCGTGCGGCCCGCGGGGCATCGGGCAAGTGTCTCTCTTGGGCTTATGGTACACTTGTCCTATGCTTTATAACCGACTGTTTATTAAGGAAAAATGAGAGACTACCTGATTGCCGGTGTACTCGGCGTGATCATGATACTTAACGCGCTGGATGTGGTGACGGATATCGGTCTTGGCGTGCCGCGCTGGCACATCGTGGAAGAGAGCATGATTGTGCTCGCCTCCGGCATAGGTTTTATCTACCTGCTCTGGGAAATGCGCCGCCGCAGCAGGGAAATGCAGGCACTGACTCATAGCCTGAACAGTGCCGGACAGCAGCTACAGGACATCACCGAAGAGATGCGCCGGGCCCGGAGCAATTTCAGCGAGAGTATTCAGCAGCAGTTCCAGGATTGGGGGCTCACCCTGAGCGAGCAGCAGGTCGCCATGCTGCTGCTCAAGGGCTTGAGCTTCAGGGAGATCGCCGTGGTACGCGACACCAGGGAAAAGACGGTGCGCCAACAGGCTTCTTCCATTTACGGGAAATCAGGGCTGGATGGACGCCACGCATTTTCGGCATGGTTCCTGGAAGATTTTCTCAGTGCGGATCCGGTGCATGAGAGCGCACCGGGTAGCGCCTAGCGCTCGCGATAAGTGATGCGGCCCTTGCTCAGGTCGTAGGGCGTCAATTCGACGCGAACTTTGTCGCCGGTGAGGATGCGGATGTAGTTCTTGCGCATTTTGCCGGAAATGTGCGCGGTCACCACGTGACCGTTTTCCAGTTGTACGCGGAACGTGGTGTTAGGCAGGGTGTCGATCACCTCACCTTCCATCTCGATTTGGTCTTCTTTTGCCATGTAGTGGCAGTCCTCGCTAAAAAAACAGCGCGCATTTTGCCTGAAACAGGGAATCGTTGCTAGCTTATTTCTTGGTAATTCTGGGCCCGGCAGCGCCGCTGCGGTGCTGCCGGTGGTCGACTGTTTGTCAGGGGTGGCCGCGGGCGACCATGTTATCAAGCGCCGTGCGCATGGCGGGCAGCGCCGTGGTTAGCACCCGGCTCAGCGGCGCAGTCAGCGCAGATCCGACCAGCGCCCGTTCAGGTACAGCTGCAGCGGACGGTACTCGGATTTGTAAGCCATTTTCCGGCAGCCGCGAATCCAGTAGCCCAGATACAGGTAATCGAGATTCAGTTCCCGGGCCTTTTCTACCTGCCACAACACGGCGTAGCGTCCCAGGCTGCGCTTCTCGGCATCGGGGGCAAAAAACGTGTAGATGGCGGAGAGGCCGTCCAGCAGTTCATCGACCACGGATACGCCGACCAGGCGTCCCTGCTCGTAGAAGCGAAAATACCGGGTGCATTCCCAGGCGTTGTCGAGGAATGAAAGATACTGCTCGCGATCCGGCGGGTACATGTCACCGTCGTGATGCCGTTGCTCGATGTAGCGTCGATAGAGCTCGAAGGCAGCCTCGTCGCGGATGTCTGCAGTCAGTTCCACTTCCAGGTCGCGGTTGCGGGACAGAGTGCGACGCTGGCTGCGATTGGGGGCAAAGTGATTGACCGGGATACGCGCCGGTATGCAGGCTTCACAGCCCTCGCAGTGCGGGCGGTAGAGGTGATTGCCGCTGCGACGGAAGCCGATGACGGACAGGTTGCTGTACAGCGTCTGGTCGACCTCCTGGCGCGGGTCGACAAACAGGGTGGTGGCTTCCCGATCTTCCAGGTAGCTACAACTATGGGGGTAGGTCGTATAGACCTTTAGGTCCCGCAGGGAAGAAGTCACAACAGTTCTCCGCAATTCGCCGGCAGCCGCCACAGGCCGGGGTCATGGGCAGCATCTATAGTTTGGTCAAGGTGCGCCTCGAAGTCCAGCCGGCTGATCGACTCGGCGCCGAGCGAGTTCATGTGCTCACTCTCAACCTGGCAATCGATCAGGCGAAAGCCGCCGCGTCGCATGATGTGGACGAGCCCGACCAGCGCGATCTTGGAGGTGTCGGTTTCAGCGCTGAACATGGACTCGCCAAAGAACACCCCGCCGAGCGCTACGCCGTAAAGGCCGCCAACCAGATCGCCCTGCTGATTCAATACTTCGATAGAGTGCGCGTGGCCGATGTAGTGGAGATCGCAGTAGGCGGCGAGCATGTCGTCGCCAATCCAGGTGCCCAGTCCGTCGCCGCGCAGTTGTGCACACTGGCGCATTACCGCCTCAAAGTCTTGGTCCACGCTGAGGGCATAGTTTGCTCGCCGCAGCGTTTTGCGCAGGGAGCGCGAGATATGCAGCTTTTCCGGAAACAGCACCGAGCGCGGCTGCGGGGTCCACCACAGCACCGGCTGCGGCTCTTCATACCAGGGGAAGATGCCGCGGCGATAGGCTTCCAGCAAGCGCCCGGCAGAAAGATCGCCGCCCACAGCGAGCAGGCCATTGGGGTACTCCAGGGCCTGGTCGGTGGGGGGAAAGGGCGAGTCCCCTCGCAGCTGGGGCAGTGCCTGCATTGGTTCAGCCGGCCCGCACGATCATTGCGCAGCGAGGCATGTCGCCCGGGATATCACAGGTTATCCAGGTACTTCTCCGCATCGAGGGCGGCCATGCATCCGAAGCCAGCGGAGGTGACTGCCTGCCGGTAGATATGATCGCCCACATCACCGGCGGCAAATACGCCGGGCAAACTGGTGCTGGTGGCATTGCCCTCGAGGCCGCTCTTGATGACGATATAGCCATCTTTCATCTCCAGTTGGCCGGCAAACATGTCTGTGTTGGGCTTGTGGCCGATAGCGATAAATACGCCGGCCAGATCCACGTCAGTGGTGCTGTCGTCCTTGACCGAGCGCACACGCATGCCGGTTACGCCGCTGTCATCGCCGAGCACCTCGTCGAGTACGTGGTCCCACATTATAGTGACTTTGCCTTCCTTCTCACGGGCGAACAGGCGATCCTGCAAGACCTTCTCCGAGCGCAGTGCGTCGCGGCGATGCACCACGACCACGTGCTCGGCGATATTGGCCAGGTACAAAGCCTCTTCCACGGCCGTATTGCCACCGCCAATAACGGCTACCTTCTTACCGCGGTAGAAAAAGCCATCACAGGTCGCGCAGGCACTGACGCCTTTGCCCATGAACGCCTGCTCCGAAGGCAGGCCCAGGTATTGTGCCGATGCGCCGGTGGCGATAATGAGCGCATCACAGGTGTAGGACCCGGTGCCCTTCAGCACCATGGGGCGGGCGCTGAGGTCAACGTCTTCGATATGGTCAAACAGGACTTCAGTACCGAAGCGCTCAACATGCTTCTGCATGTCCTGCATCAGTTCGGGACCCTGGAGTTCGGCGTGTCCGCCGGGCCAGTTTTCCACTTCGGTGGTTGTAGTCAATTGCCCACCCTGCTGCATGCCGGTGATCACCACCGGATTCAGGTTGGCGCGGGCGGCGTAAACGGCGGCAGTGTAACCCGCGGGGCCGCTGCCCAGGATAATCAGGGGGATATGGCGTGCTTCGCTCATCGGTCGCGATTCCTTTTGCTCTGGTGTGATGTCAAGTGGAAAACTTGGTCTGTAATTGGGGTCGACTATGGTACTTTAAAGGCCTGAATCCGGCAAAGGCTAGGACGATTCTAAAAAGATTGTATAAGCCTTTGATAAAAATACAGATTGAGGCGACAATTGCTCTTCCCTATAAGTGCCATAGCAGCGCTGTATAGGCGATTTACAGACACAGCCCGGTAAGGACCGTAGCAACCGTGCCAGACACGACTGAAACTGAATCATTCATGGGGCCGCGCCTGCGCGAGGGCGCCTTTATTGGCGTGAGTGCCGTCTGCCTCTACCTGATGCTGGCGTTGCTGACCTATAGCCCCCAGGACCCCGGCTGGTCTGCCAGTGGCGCCGGCGGCGGCATCCGCAATCTTGGCGGCCCCACCGGTGCCTGGCTTGCCGATGTGTTTTTCTCTCTGGTCGGCTACGCCGCCTACCTGTTCCCGCTGATGCTGGCATACCGGGCGGTTATCATCCTGCTGGAGCGCAATGACGACAAGGGCTTCGACTGGCTTACCTTCGGAATCCGTACCCTTGGGCTGGTGCTGGTGATGATAGCCGGTACGGCGCTGGCGGCCATGAACGACAGCGGCAACTCACCACTGCCGCAGGGCGCGGGCGGTATTCTCGGGCAGGCCATCGGAGATTCCTTCACGGTCGCCTTCAGCGCGGTCGGCAGCCGGCTGATCCTGCTATCGGTGTTCCTGTTTGGCATGACGATATTTACTGACCTGAGCTGGTTGAAGCTGATGGATCGGCTGGGTCAGTGGGCCATCAGCGCATTTGAAGCCACGCGGACGCGCGTGCAAAAAGCCATCGACGAGTTCCGGGACAAGCGCCAACGCGACAAAGCGGTGGAAGCGCGCAAAGTGGTGATCGAAGAACATGTCGAAAAGGAAAAGAAGCGCAAACCGCCCAAGATCAAGCCCCTGAAGCCCAGGGCAGAGAAGTCCGAGCGTGTTGAAAAAGAGAAACAGCAACCGCTGTTCGATGCCCCGGTTACCGGCGAGTTGCCGCCCCTGGAACTGCTTGATGAAGAAGTGAAAGACCCTACCAAGGGCTATTCCAAGGAGGCGCTGGAAGCCCTGTCCAAGTTGCTGGAACTGAAACTGGCGGATTTCGGCGTTACGGCCGAGGTCACGGCGGTCTATCCCGGCCCGGTGATCACGCGCTTCGAAATCCAGCCGGCGGCGGGGGTCAAGGTGTCGCGGATATCCAATCTCGCGAAAGACCTGGCGCGTTCACTGGCGGTTATCTCCGTGCGCGTGGTGGAGGTGATCCCGGGGAAATCGGTGGTCGGCATCGAAATTCCCAACGAGGACCGTGAGATCGTCAACTTCAGGGAGGTGCTTGCCTCCAAGGCCTTCGACCAGTCCAGGTCTCCGCTGACGCTGGCACTCGGGCACGATATCTCGGGGCAGCCGGTGGTGGCTGACCTGGCCAAGATGCCGCACCTGCTGGTGGCAGGCACCACGGGCTCGGGTAAATCGGTCGGTGTGAACGCGATGTTGCTGAGCCTGCTGTATAAATCAGGCCCTGAGGACGTCAGGCTGATACTGGTTGATCCGAAGATGCTGGAACTCTCGGTATACGACGGTATCCCGCATTTGCTGACACCGGTTATCACCGATATGAAGGATGCCGCCAACGGCCTGCGCTGGTGCGTGGCCGAGATGGAGCGGCGCTACAAGCTGATGGCTGCGCTGGGTGTGCGCAACCTCGCCGGGTATAACCGAAAAATACAGGAGTCAAGCAAGGCCGGCACGCCGATAGCCGACCCGCTGTGGACGCCGGATCCGATATTTGCCGAGACCGATGAGGAACAGACGCCGCCCAACCTGGAAAAACTGCCGGCCATCGTGGTGGTAATCGATGAGTTCGCCGACATGATGATGATTGTCGGCAAAAAGGTCGAAGAGCTGATAGCCCGTATCGCCCAGAAGGCCCGCGCCGCCGGTATTCACCTTATCCTGGCGACCCAGCGCCCCTCGGTGGACGTCATCACGGGACTGATCAAGGCCAACGTACCGACCCGTATTGCTTTTCAGGTCTCTTCCAAGGTGGACTCGCGGACCATTCTCGACCAGGGCGGTGCCGAGCAGTTGCTCGGGCACGGGGACATGCTCTACCTGCCGCCGGGGTCAGGCGTGCCCAATCGTGTGCATGGCGCCTTCTGTTCAGACGAGGAGGTGCACCGGGTCGTGGCGGACTGGAAGAAGCGCGGTGACCCGCTGTATATCGAAGGCCTGCTTGATGAGGGTGGGCAGACGCCGGTCACGGCCGGGGAACTTAAAGCCAGTTCATCTGACGAAGATGATGAGAGCGATGCACTCTATGATGAGGCCGTGCACTACGTCACCAAGAGCCGTCGCGCCTCAATCTCCAGTGTCCAGCGCAAACTGCGTATTGGCTACAACCGCGCCGCGCGGCTCATCGAGGCAATGGAAGCGGCTGGCGTGGTAAGCGAAATGGGCACTAACGGCCAGCGCGAAGTGCTGGCGCCTCCACCTGTTGAAGATTGACGGCGGTCACTATGAAATCACTGACGATGATCTGTGCCCTGATTGTGGGCATATTCGCGGGTGGGGTGCGCGCGGAGCAGGGCGCCGATGAGCAGCTGATTGCTTTGCTCCAGGGTTTTGAGCAATTGCAGGGCGGCTTCGTCCAGACGCAATACGGCCCCGATGAGGAGGCAGCGGTCGCCACCAGCAGGGGCACGTTCCGCCTGTTGAAGCCGCGCTACTTTTCCTGGCGCATCGAGGACCCTGATCGCCAGCTGGTCCTCGCCGACGGTGAGTTCATCTGGCATCACGACCTGGACCTGGAAACCGTGACCCGGCGACCGCTGTCCTCGCAGGATGCGGTGTCGCCGTTGCAGGTGCTGGGTGGCGATACCGATATCCTGCGCAGTGATTTCGACATCAGTGTTACCGGTAAAGGCCGGTTTCGATTGCAGCCCACCGCGGGCAATCCGGGGTTTCGGGAGCTCACCCTTATTTTTAGCGACAGCACGGTTTCCGGTATGGAAATAGTCGACAACCTGGGCCAGCGTCTGTTCATTGAACTTGTCGACGTGCAGACCACGCCGGTGCTGCGCCCCGCTGACTTTAACTTTACTCCTCCCGCAGGCGCCGATCTATTCTTCCATGACCAGTGACCTGTTCGAAGGCAGCACCGACAGCAGCGGGTATCAACCGCTGGCGGCGCGCCTGAGGCCCCACGACCTGGATACCTACGCAGGGCAACAGCACCTGCTGGCCCCCGGGAAGCCGTTGCGTGAATCCATCGAGCGGCGCCAGCTGCATTCGATGATCTTCTGGGGGCCGCCTGGCGTTGGCAAAACCACCCTGGCGCGCATCGCGGCTGAGGCGGCCGACGCCCATTTCCTGCAGCTTTCCGCCGTACTTTCCGGGGTCAAGGAAATCCGCGAAGCCGTGGCGCAGGCGAAACAGCACAAGGCCTCCGGGCGGGATACCGTGCTCTTCGTGGACGAGGTGCACCGCTTCAATAAATCACAGCAGGACGCATTCCTGCCCTACGTGGAAGACGGCACGGTGATTTTCGTCGGCGCGACCACGGAAAACCCGTCCTTCGAACTCAACAATGCGCTGCTCTCCCGCTCCAGGGTGTACAAACTTCGCCAGTTGGAGCGCGCAGAGCTTGAACACGTTCTGCAACGCGGTCTCGAGGCCCTGCCGGGAATGCAAGCCTCAACCGAGTGCCTGGCAATGATCGCTGCCCAGGCCGACGGTGATGCGCGCCGCGCCCTCAACCTGCTGGAACTGGCGGCAGACCTCGCCGAGCAGGATGAGATTACGCAGGCGACACTGGAGGAAGTGCTGCAGGGTTCTTTGCGCCGTTTCGACAAGGGCGGTGACCTGTTTTACGACCAGATAAGCGCGCTGCATAAAGCCGTCAGGGGCAGCGCTCCCGATGCCGCCCTGTACTGGTTCTGCCGCATGCTGGACGGCGGCTGTGAGCCGCTTTACATCGCGCGGCGAGTCATGCGCATGGCCAGCGAGGATATCGGCAACGCCGACCCCAGGGCGCTGTCCCTGGCGCTTGATGCCTGGCAGGTGCAGGAGCGCCTCGGCAGCCCGGAGGGTGAGTTGGCCCTGGCGCAGGCGATCCTCTACCTGGCCTGTGCGCCGAAGAGTAACGCGGTCTATAACGCCTACAAACTCGCCAGCGCCGACGTGGATGAGGGTGACAGCGAGGAGGTGCCAATGCACCTGCGCAACGCTCCCACGGCGTTGATGCGGGACATGGAGCACGGCGAAGGCTATCGCTATGCCCACGACGAGGAAGAGGGCTATGCGGCCGGTGAAAACTATTTTCCTGCGGCGCTGAGTGAACGCCGCTATTACCATCCAGTAGATCGCGGCCTCGAGAAACGCATCGCCGAAAAGCTGCAGTACCTGCGCGAGCGCGACAAAACCAGTACAATACGCCGCTACGACTGACGCGCTGCCGCACGACTATGAAGTACCTGCTATTCATTGCCCTGGGCGGTGCCTCCGGTGCCGTAGCCAGATACCTGGTATCCAGCTGGGCGCACGCGCTCTGGGAAGGGCGCTGGCCCGTGGGCACCTTGCTGGTGAACATGCTGGGTTCGTTCCTGATCGGCGTGGTTTTTGTGCTTATCGAGAGGCAGATCATGCATCCCGACTGGCGCAGTGTGCTGATGGTGGGTTTTCTGGGTGCGTTTACCACCTTTTCCACGTTTTCGCTGGAAACCATCGCCCTGCTGGAGGAGGGACATGTCCTGCAGGCCATGGCCTATATGGTTGTCAGCGCACTGAGTTGCGTGCTCATGGCGGGGCTGTCTATCCACCTGACCAGGGCAATGGTTTAGCGCCAGTCGGTATTTTCAGTTTTTCTGTAACGGGATTTATACAACATGTTGGATATCAAGGCCGTCAGGCAAGACCCACAAGGGGTTGCACAGGCGCTGGCGAAGCGCGGTTTCGTTTTCGATGTCGCGGAGTTCCAGGCGCTAGACGCCAGCCGCCGCCAGGCTGACATCGACAGCCAGGGCCTGCTGGCCGAGCGTAAAGCGGCCTCCAAGCAGATCGGCGTCCTGGTCGGGCAGGGCATGAGTGTCGATGACGCCAAGGCTCAGGTAAATGAAACCCTCGAAAAGATCGCCGCACAGCTCGACTGCGCCACAGATGCAGCAAAGGCTGCCCAGGCGGCACTGGACGAGTTGTTGCTGTCCACGCCGAACATTCCTGCCGACGAAGTCCCCGAGGGTAGCTCGGAGGAGGACAATGTCGAGGTCGCGCGCTGGGGTGAGCCCGCGGCCTACAGCTTTGCAGTAAAGGATCACGTTGCCCTCGGTGAAGCACTGGGTGAGATGGATTTCGAAACTGCGGGCAAGATTACCGGCTCCCGGTTCAACGTGATGTATGGCGATCTCGCGCGCCTGCACCGGGCACTGATCCAGTTCATGCTCAACCTGCATACATCCGAGCATGGTTACCGTGAGATCTATGTGCCCTACATTGTCAACCGGGACTCCCTGCGCGGTACCGGCCAGCTGCCGAAATTTGAAGCAGACCTGTTCAAACTGGAAGGCGAACAGGGTTATTACCTGATTCCCACCGCCGAAGTTCCGGTGACCAATGTCGGCAGGGAGCGGATATTCGAAGACTCCGAACTCGGTGCCGATGGTGTCCGCTTCGCCTGTCACACGCCGTGCTTCCGCAGTGAGGCGGGCAGCTATGGGCGTGATACCCGCGGCATCATCCGCCAACACCAGTTCGAGAAGGTAGAACTGGTGCAACTGGTGCGTCCGTCACAGTCTGATGCCGCGCTGGAACAGCTGACCGGGCATGCCGAGGTGGTATTGCAACGCCTGGAGCTGCCTTACCGCAAGGTGATCCTGTGTGGCGGCGATATCGGCTTCGGGGCGCGCAAGACCTACGACCTCGAGGTGTGGCTGCCGGCACAGGATACCTACCGTGAAATATCCTCCTGCAGCAATTTTGGCGATTACCAGGCGCGAAGGATGCAGGCGCGCTGGCGTAACCCGGATACCGGCAAGCCGGAACTACTGCACACGCTGAACGGTTCCGGCCTCGCCGTGGGTCGCACCTTGGTGGCGATCATGGAGAACTACCAGCAAGCGGACGGCAGCGTCGCTATTCCGGAGGTGCTGCAACCCTATATGGGCGGGCTTGACACCCTGGCCCCCGGGGCCGGGTAAAACGGCGTTAGCGAGGCCCAGCATGCAATACCTGCCCATTTGTCTGAAACTCCATGGAGCGCCGGTTTTACTGGTGGGCGCGGGTACGGTGGCAACGCGCAAGGCGCGCTTGCTGCTGCGCGCCGGAGCAGATGTCACCGCAGTTGCGCCGGAGGCCTGCGCAGAGCTGCAGGCACTGCTGCAGGAGCATGGCGGGCATTGGCGACAGGGGTGCTACGACACAGCCGACCTCGAGGGCAAAACACTGGTGGTCGCCGCCACACCGGTGGCTGAAGTCAATTATCGCGTTTATGAAGATGCCTGCGCCCTGGGAGTGCCGGTCAATGTCGTGGATGCGCCGGCGTATTGTAATTTTATATTCCCTTCCATTGTCGACCGCGATCCACTGGTAGTCGCCATCAGTAGCAGCGGCAGCAGTCCGGTTCTGGCGCGCCAGTTACGCCATCGCATAGACGCCATGTTGCCGGCGGCACTGGGACGCCTGGCGGCCTTTGCAGGCGGCCTGCGCGATCGTGTTAAACAGGCCATCCCGGATGAGTCGGCCCGGCGCCTGTTCTGGGAAAAGTTGTTGCAGGGTGCGGTTGCCGAACAGGTGCTGGCCGGTAACGAGGCGCGAGCTGAGGCCTTGTTCGACGAGGCGATCGCGAGCGGGGCGAAGCAGTCGCAGGGCGAGGTCTACCTTATCGGGGCCGGCCCCGGTGACCCCGACCTGATGACATTCAAGGCCGCACGTTTGTTGCAGAGCGCCGACGTGGTGCTGTATGACCGCCTGGTATCGACGCCGATAGTGGACATGGCGAGGCGCGATGCACAGCGCATTTATGTCGGCAAGCGCAGGGGCGACCACGCGGTACCCCAGGGGCAGATCAACCAGCAGTTGCTGGACCTGGCCAGGGAGGGCAAGCGCGTTGTGCGCCTCAAGGGTGGGGACCCTTTCGTGTTCGGGCGCGGAGGTGAGGAAATCGAATTACTGGCCCGGCATGGCGTGCCTTTCCAGGTAGTGCCCGGTATTACCGCGGCTAATGCGGCTGCATGCTATGCCGGTATCCCGCTGACACACCGCGATTACGCCCAGTCAGTACGCTTCGTTGCCGGCCACCTGAAAGACAACAGCAGCAACCTGGACTGGGGCGGCATGCAGTCTGAGTCAGAGACGCTGGTTTTCTATATGGGGCTGGTTGGATTGCCGGTGATCTGTGAACAGTTGCGGGCGCACGGCCGGCGACCGGACACGCCGATGGCGCTGGTGGAGAGGGCAACCCGCGAAGAGCAACGGGTGCTGACTGGCACACTGGCCACGATGGTGGATATCGTCGCCAGCGAAAACCCACAGGCGCCCACGCTGATAATCGTCGGCGATGTCGTGACCCTGCACCCGCAGTTGCGCTGGTACGGGGAGTAGCGCCAGGCCTCGCTCTGCAGGGTTACTCCTTCTCGCCGGCGTTGAGTGCGAAGCGCTGCTGTTTCAGGACCAGTGCGTCCACCAGCACATTACCGGCCTCGCTGAGCAGTACATCCGGCTCGTCATCTTCCTCCTCCTCGCTGGCGAGGTCAGCGCCATCACCTTCAGCCTCGACGTCTTCTTCATCTTCCTCGAGTGACGCCAGCGGTTCCTCACCCTTGGCTTTGCGGCGCTTGTTCTCTATTTCCAGGGCCCTGTCTTTCTGGCTGTCGCGCAGTGCGAGCCGGGCTTTTTCGTTCAGCGGCAATTTTTCCAGTTTGCGGGTTTCGGCAGCCAGCGCTATGCGGTCCTGCAGGTAGATGAAATCAGGGTTGCTGAGACTGCGCTCCTCAAACAGTTCGGTCACGTGGGGCAGCACTGTGCTCAGGTCGTCATACCGACGGTGGCGAACCGAGTTGATCTGGTCCCAGTTCAAAGCGTGCTCCAGCGCGCTCTCGCCGATTTCCTCGGTATCGAACATGGTGGGGAACTCGATGTCGGGCACCACGCCCCGGTGCTGCGTGCTGTCACCGGATATCCGGTAGAACTTGCTCTCGGTAATTTTCAGTTGGCCTTCGGTAAGCGGGGTCAGGGTTTGCACCGTGCCCTTGCCGAAAGAGCGGTCACCGACAATGATTCCGCGCTCATAGTCCTGGATGGCACCGGCGAAAATTTCCGACGCCGAGGCGCTGAGGCGGTTGATAAGCACCACCAGGGGGCCCTGGTAATAGTCGCCCTTGAGGCGTTTGCCGTCGCGCCAGACACGGCGCGAGGAGTGGCGTATCTGCACTGTGGGCCCGTATTCGATAAACAGGCCGGTCAATTCGTTGGCCTCCTGCAGAGAGCCGCCGCCGTTATTGCGCAGGTCGATAACCAGGCCGTCGATATTCTCATCCTGCAATTCGGTGAGCAGGCGTTTGACGTCACGCGTGGTGCTCTTGTAGTCCTTGTCTCCACGGCGCATGGCCTCGAAGTCGATATAGAAAGCGGGAATATCGATCACCCCGACCTTCAGCGTCTGTTCACCGTTGGGAATCTCCAGGATCTCTTTCTGCGCCGATTGCTCTTCCAGCTTGACTTCATTGCGCACGATGGCGAAGCGCTTGCGCTCATCCGTAGCCTTGGATTTTGCCGGGATGACTTCCAGGCGCACTGTTGAGCCTTTGGGGCCCCGAACCAGTTCCACCACTTCGTCCAGTCTCCAGCCGATCACATCCACCATTTCGCCGTCGTCACCCTGGCCGACAGCGACGATGCGGTCAGAGGGTTGCAATTCACCTTGTTTGTCCGCTGGACCTTTGGGGACCAGGCGCACGACCTTGGTGTATTCGTCTTCCGCCTGCAGCACAGCGCCGATGCCCTCCAGCGACAGGCTCATATTGATGTTGAAATTCTCCGATCGCCGTGGCGAGAAGTAATTGGTGTGCGGGTCATAGAGCTCGGTCAGGGCATTGGCGTAAATCTGGAAAACGTCCTGGCTGTTGTATTGGGCGACGCGCTTGAGCTGGTTGCTGTAGCGGCGCGACAGGGTCTCCGGTATCTCCTCCGCCGGTTTGTCGGCGAGGCGGAGACTGAGCACCTGGTTCTTCAGGTGTTTGCGCCAGCGCTCATCCAGTTCGGCGTTGTCTTTGGCCCACTGGCGGTCATCGGTATTGAGTTCGTAGTATTCGTCAGCGGTGAAATCCATGGCCGCAATGGTTTCCGGCAGCGATTCCAGTACCGTTTCCAGCCGGGCCTGTAAGCGCTCCTGGAAACGGTTGAAGATGGTGAAACCGGCGTCGAGGTTACCCTCGGGCAATTGTTCGTCCATTACCGAGCGATAGCGCTCGAAATCGGCAATGTCAGCAGCGGTGAAGAACATTTTGCTGCCGTCGAGGCTACTGATATAGGCGTCGAGGTGCTGGGAGGAGAGGGTGTCGTCATAACGCAGCTTGGCGTAATGGCGTTCCTCGAGTTGATCGATCAGTTCGATAATCGTGTCGCGCTGTGTATCCGAATATTCTATCAGCGCGGAGGCAGGCAGGGCGATCGCGCCAAGTACAAGAGTCAGGGTAACGCGGCGGCATGCGGCCTTGATGAAACGAAAGCTTTGCAAAATGGTATCTACCAGACAGAGTGATGAATGCAGTGGGTAAGTGTAACGCGGCTCACCGCCGGTTCAAGGCGGGAACATGCATTTATTCAGATACACGAACCCATAAAAAGTTCACTGGCGACAGAGCAGGCATGGCCTCTGCCTGCGGGCAGCAACCCAAAACGAGAATTAAATATAATAACTAATAAAAACATATAGATGAAGAAGTAATCTAAAGCTAATTCTATTTTAGGCTCACGGCTGAAGCCGCCTGGAGGAGCGCATTGCAGCCGTGACGCCGGCCGCCGGCAGGGGCGAGTTCCCCCCGGCCACCCTGTGGGAGACGGTCAGCGCTTGTCCAGTAGTATCCAGGTGGAGCGCGCGCGGGCCAGCACCACGCCATCGCCAGTGGCGATCGCGGTGCCGGCATACAGCTTGCGCCCAACCTCCCCGAGGGGCCAGGAATAGACGACCAGTTCCTGGTCTCCCGGCACCGGCGCCAGCCGTTCCCCCTCGAGTTCACCCAGCACCGCATGCAGCAGGCGCTCGCCGGCGGCCGCGAAATAGCCCGGACAGTCCAGGGCGCTCCAGACTATCTCGGGGCGCACCTCGCCGTCTTCGTTGAGCACGTCTGCTGTTGGTCGCCAGGGGCAGGCGAGCAGATCCCAGTTGCCTACCGGACCGGGGAACAACTGGAGGCCGTCTTCCTCGGGCCGGTTCGGGCCGCAGACGAAACAGGTGCCAAAAACGTGCTGCTCGTAGCATGGGAACCGCGCCCGGGCAGAGCGAGCGGTGTCCAGGCCAGGCGCTGGCGGCACGTCCAGTTGTAATTCGCAGGGCGCGCCGTTGGCGACCAGGATGCCGTCCTCACGCAGGGCGACCGAGCCGTCGCTGTTGCATTCGAGTGCCAGCGGGGTATCCAGCGGGGGCGGGATGTGCAGGCGCACGCGGGCCGCACCGGCTATATGGTTGGCAATGATGCCGCAACTGTAACCGCCATTGCCGGAAGTGGGTGGGCCGTTGAAGCGCTGCGGAATGCTCAGGAATTCACTGGACATGATGCGGGTTCCTTGAAGTCGTATTACTCCCCACGGGGAGGCCAGCGTCGAAACTGGCTCAGTGTTGTGTATCCCCAGTGTAACGTGTGCGACACGATCGGCGCAGCACCGCTTTCAAGCAAGTAACTACTGCCACGGTGCACAGAGGCTGACTCTCTGTTTTAATGGGCGCTTTCAATACCTTAGAACATACCTATGCACGCCTGTCGAATCGCAATCTCTGTATCGCTCACCCTGGCCATATTCCTGGTCACTACCGGGTGCTCTTCAGCACCGGATACGCCGAAGGAGGAGGCCGGCAGGTCGGCCTGGACTGCTGGTGCAATGGCAACTGCGGCGAACCCGCATGCCGTGGAGGCAGCCATGGCTATGTTGCGTGCCGGTGGCCATGCCGTCGATGCAGCGATCGCCGCCCATGCCGTGTTGGGGCTCGTCGAGCCGCAGAGCTCCGGACTCGGTGGTGGCGCTTTCATGCTGGTATACGAGCGCGAAGACGGGCAGATGGTGTTTCACGACGGCAGGGAGATAGCGCCCGCCGGTGCCACCGTGGACATGTTCATGCGCGACGGGAAAGTCATGGGCTTCCTGGACGCCTGGCAAAGTGGCAAGTCGATCGGTGTACCCGGGGTGGTCGCCCTGTATGAAGACACGCACCGTCGTTACGGTAAATTGCCCTGGGCAAGCCTGTTCCAGCCAGCTATCGACCTTGCCCGGGAGGGCTTTGTGGTCTCGCCGCGGATGGCCAACTTCCTGCCGCGGGTAGCAGAACTTGGACGGCTGGATGAAAACCCCGGAGCGGCGGACTATTTTTACCCCGATGGTGTACCCCTGCAAGCGGGCCAGCACCTGCAGAACCCGGAGTACGCAGACACACTCACTCGCATTGCGCGTGAGGGCAGCAGTGCCTTCTACAGTGGTGAGATCGCCCGCGCCATTGCCGAGCAGGCGCAGGCCGGGCCGGAGCCGGGTACATTAACGGTGGAGGATATCGCCGCCTATCGCACCCGGGAACGTAAAGTGCTGTGCCGCCCGTTCCGGGACAACCGCGTCTGCGCCCCGGTAGCGCCTTCCTCGGCGACAGCGCAGTTGATGATGTTGTCGCTCTACGATGCCTTCACCGACCAAAACAGTGACAGGAACACCCAGCTTCGCGCCATGGTGGATGCCCAGCGTCTCGCCTATGCGGACCGCGATCACTACTACGGTGACCCGGATTTCGTGTCCGTGCCACTACAGCCTCTGCTTGCCCCCGACTATTTGCGCCAGCGCGCAGCGCAACGTTTTGCGCCGGACGCGCTGCCCCGCCACGGCAACCCCTTTGCAGCAGGGCAGCAGGCGGCTCAGCAGCTTCTGTGGGGTGCAGATACGACAGAGGAGGTGGCCGGGACTTCGCACCTGTCCATCGTTGATGCCGAGGGGAACGCGGTTTCCATGACCGCAACGGTAGAGGCGCCCTTCGGTTCCGGGCGCTGGGTTGCCGGCTTCCTGCTGAACAATG
Source organism: Pseudohalioglobus sediminis (assembly GCF_008370495.1). Classification (GTDB taxonomy): domain Bacteria; phylum Pseudomonadota; class Gammaproteobacteria; order Pseudomonadales; family Halieaceae; genus Halioglobus. The sequence goes on from NZ_VTUX01000002.1 coordinate 68,953, forward strand.
AAATGACCGACTTTGCGCGGGAATACACACCGGGCGAGGCACCGCAGGCCAATGCCGTGGCGCCGCGCAAGCGGCCGCGCTCGTCAATGTCGCCGATAATCGTGTTCGACGCCAAGGACGAATTGCGCATGGTGACCGGCTCGCCAGGGGGCAACTCTATCCCGGCGTACGTGTTCAAGTCACTGGTGGCGGTGCTCGACTGGAATATGACGCCGCAGGAGGCCGCGGACTATCCCAATATCGTGGCGCGCGGCAAGGACGTGCGCGTGGAAGTCAGCGTGGCACCCGGCCAGGAGATCGCCGATCTCCTCGAACAGGCGGGCTACAGTGTGCAGCAGCGCGAGGGAGAGAACTCCGGCCTGCACCTGATTGTGGTTGCCGACGGTCAGCTGAGCGGTGCCGCGGATTCTCGGCGCGAGGGCACTGTCGGTACGCTACCCGCGCCGCAGCAAGCCCGCTAGCCGACCCGGTTACGTATATACGCTTCCCGCGCGGCGTCGCACTCGGCATCGGCCAGCGCGGCAATCAAGCTGTCTGCATCGGACCAGGCGCGATCAGTGCCTACCATATTGGCGGTCACGGCATTGGTGTGACGCTTGGTGGCGAACACCGGGATAGCGGGCTTGGCGGCAATGGCTGCGGCCATTTCGTGGGCGGCATCCTGTAACTCAGACTCATCGACGACGCGGTTCAGGAAACCGGCTGACTGGGCCTCGCCTGCATCGAATTCACGACAGGTGATCACCAGTTCCTTGGTCAGCGCCGGGCCGATCTCCCGCACCAGTCGAGGTATACCGCCCCAGGCCAGCGGAATGCCGAGGTCGACTTCGGGGATTGAAAAGCGTGCAGAGGTGGTAGCCAGGCGTAAGTCGCAGGCTGCGGCAACGACAAGCCCTCCGCCCACGCACCAGCCGTGCACTGCGGCGATAGCTATAGCGCGCATGTTTTCCAGGGCCTCCGCCATGCGCCGGCCGGCGTCGGCGGCCTGCCTGAGCGCACTGTCACCGAGCGTGGGGAAGCCCTGCAGGTCAGCGCCTGCTGAAAAAGCGCGACCGCGTCCGGCTACAATCACTGCGCGTATTTCGCTGTTGGCGTCAAATTGCCTGGCGGCATCAGCCAGTTCCTCGAGCAGTTGGGTGGACAGCGCGTTGAGTCGCTGTGGGCGGTTCAACCAGATGCGCCCAATGGCGCCATCGGTTTCGATCTCGAGCGTTTCGTACATGGGGTCGCCTGCCTTCAAGGGTTAATACCGTACACGTTATGTTAACTCCGGCGGCGGCTAATAAGAACCGTGCCAAAACCTGGGCGCTGTGGTTTTCTGTCTGCAGGAAAAAACCGCTGCGGGTGCTATGCTTATTGCTCGTTCGATCGCGAGCGACAACGGGCCACCGGCCCCGGTTAATACTAGCGTTAACTATGGAGATACACATGAAAACCGCCTCTCTTATACTGGCACTTGCAGCCGTCGCTGCCGCGCCCCTGGCCTCAGGCCAGGACCTTGGCAAACTCGCTGAATCGGTGGACACCGACAAGGCGATGGAATCGGTTGACCAGGACAAAATGACCGAGGCCGTGTCTACTGATGGCGTTGATATGAAGAAGGCCTATGACGCAGTGGATAAGGAAAAAGCCGTCGAAGCCGTGGACATGGAGAAGGCCAAGGAAGCCCTGACCTCAGACTGATATCGCTTGCCGGTAAATGATGACCGCGCCCGCTGGCTCAAGCGCTTGCGGGCGTTCCTTTCAGTTCAACCGTGTTGCCCTCGGGGTCGCGAAGGTAGATGGAAGGACCCATCCCCCCGGCGCCGTAACGTGTTGCCGGCTCATCCGCGTCCACTGCATGCCGCTGCAGGTGATCCAGTATGGCGTCTGCGTCCCAGGGTGCGACGCTGAGGCACACATGATCCATATTCGGCGCGTCATGATCGGGTGCCTTGCCCCCGTCCCGGCCCAGCGGCCCTGAGACATCGACAATGTCGATTAACGACAGGCCGGCGCGGAGTTGCGCCAGGCCAATGTCACCCGGGCCGCGCTCCAGCCTGCAGCCCAGCACATCACAATAAAACGCGACCAGCTTTTCCATATCGCGGGCCCGTATCACCACGTGATCGATCAGTTCGATGTTGATGGGGTTTGCCTGTTGCATTGTCGGCGCCTCGACCAGTTGGTGACTTAATGGTAGACCACGTCGTTTGCGTTAGCAGCGGCAATTGCAAGCGCAGGCGACGCACAGCGTAGTGGCAGGAACCAGGCCCGGTTACATCTTGCGCAACAGTGCCGAGGGCATCAGTTTCATCGCCTGCGCGACCAGCGTCCAGGGCCAGGGGGGTACGTAACGAAATGAAACCTGCTTCTCAATCAGGTCCACCATGACCCGGGTGCCGGCCGCCGCCGTTACCAGGAAGGGACGGCTGGCGAGGGCGCGGTTGATATCAGTGTCGATATACCCCGGCGCAAGTTCGGTGACTACAATATTCTGGCCGTGAACCTCACAACGCAGTGCCTCGAGGTATTTGCCCAGTGCAGCCTTGGTGGCGCTGTAGACGCCGGAATTGGGCATGCCCCGCACCGCGGCCACAGAGGTGATACCGACAAACTGGCCCCTGCCTTGTTCCCGAAACAATTCTATTGCCGCGTCGGCAGTAGCGATAGCGCCGGTCAGGTTGACATCGATCATCTGCGCCATCTGTTGAAACTTGCCTTCGCCAGCTCGCGCCGGCTCACCGAGCCCTGCGTTGGCCACCACGATATCCAAACCACCCAGTGCCGCAGCGGCCTCACGCAGGACGACTGGCACCCTGTCGAATTGCGATACATCCAGTTCGCAGATGATAACTTGCGGGGAACTCGCCTCCAGCTCTGTCTTCAGCTCAATCAGGTCCTCCTGCTTGCGTGCGGTCAGTGCCAGTTTGTAGCCACGTTGGGCAAAATGCCTGGCCATACCCTGGCCAAGTCCCCGCGTGGCTCCGGTAATCAATACAGATTTACTCATGGCAATCTCCCTGCACAAACTCGCTTGCGAGGCTGCGCGGCTCCTGTGACGTTGTTGGCAGGCGCAGAGTATAGCAAGCGGAGATGGCATCGCAGCAGGCAGATAGCATGAAAAACAGCGTGGGGGGCGGTAAAGACGGGCGCAGCGTAAAGGCTCACAGCGACGCACCCGCGAAACAGCGTGTCGTGTAAGAGGGCGGTTGTAATGAGTTTAAGAAAGAGCACACATCCATGTGTGCGGCAAGCTATCCCTAGATGTGCGCACTGCCCCGGGAATGCCCGGGACAACTGTCCCTGGGTGCGACTGTACTATCCCTAGTTCCCAACCTGATCACATCCTGTGTTTCAGATTGCAGTTCCACCTTAGTCAAAGTTGGGCCAGAGTAAAATAACCCATAGGAACTAGGGTTTTTTTGAGGCTTTCTTTGACCGCTTTTTTCTCGATGGTCTAATATGCTGCGTATAGGAATATGGACTTGTACCCATGCATATCATGCTGGTTGACGATCATTCCCTGATCCGTTCGGGCATCAGCGATAGCCTCGCCAAACACTATCCCGGGATTGAGATAACGGAAGCAGAGAGCAGTAAGGCTGCGCTCAGTCTCGCGCGTGAGCAGAGCATTGACCTGGCACTGGTGGACTTGTTCATGCCCGGCGAAAAGCTGTTCAGCCTGGTTCGCGAACTGGGCTCCAGGGATATGGATATCCCGTTTATTGTCCTGTCGTCGTCAGACAACCCATCGCACATTCGCAAGTGTATCGATCTTGGTGCGCTCGGCTATGTGCCGAAGTCCTCTGCACAGTCTGAACTGTTTGCCGCGGTAGACCGCGTGCTCGCCGGTGGTACCTATTACCCCTCGCCAGCGCTGCAAGCGCATCAGCCAGAGCCGGCTGCGGATGAAGAGCCGGTGTCCATGTCCTACGGCTACAACGAGGTCGAGAATATTCTCACGGCCCGGCAAATGGAAATTCTGGAACTGATTGCACACGGACAAACCAATAAGCAGATAGCCAACAATCTCGGGGTCTCCAACTACACGGTTAAAGTACACGTGAGCGCGGTATTCAAGGCGCTGGGGCTAAGCAACCGGTCCCAGGCAGCGATTCTTGGCGAGAAGATCGGTCTCTCATCGCAGGTAACGGGAAACTGATTCTCTGCGGCGGCCATCAGGACGGTGCAGAGTGATGGCTAACCAGCTCTATCGCCTGGCACTCTTCGCACTGGTCCTGGCCAGCCTGGTTTTCACTGCGCGGGCACAGGCCGATGTCGCCCGACCTTTGATCGTGACCAGCGCATTGAGCGGCGTATACGGCGAGATTCTCGAGCGACTGGAAGAGTGCTCGGCCTTCGCCATCGACAAGCAAGTGATATCACTCAGCGATGCTGAGTTGAGCGAAGCATCGGTACGCAAGGCAGACTCGATAATAGCAATTGGTACGCGCGCATCAGCGGCGGTCTACGAACTGGCGCCGAGTGTGCCGGTATTGAGCGCGCTGATTACCGAAAGCGGCTTCGAGCATCTCGCCGCCAGGCACTATGGTTCCGTCGCGCAGGCGCTGGAGGCCGGGGTTTCGGCGATTTACCTGGACCAGCCTCCAGCGCGCCTGTACCGGCTGGGCATGTTACTTGTGCCCGACGCAGATCGAGTAGGCGTCATTGCCACTGACCCTGCCAGCGCGAGTATCGTCGATAATATCTCGGGCGACACAATAACCACTCCTGAACTGGAGTGGGTGACGCTGACCGATCTTGCCAAGCCCATCAAGCTTCTGGGGCCGTTGATGCAGCGCTCTGCGTTCGTGATTGCGCTGCCAGGGAAACGGGCGATAACGCTGTCCGCGGCGAAATGGATTCTTGAAATTGGTTCCAGTACCCGCACCCCGGTCATTGCCTATTCCCGCAAATACGCCACATCAGGCGCGCTCGCGGCGGTGTATACCTCCCCGGTCGATGTTGCCGACCAGGTTGCGGATGTATGCACGAGAACGCAGGGCTTCGCCAGCGGGCCAGCAGCGGTGTATCCACCGGAGCACTTTTCAGTCGAAATCAATGCCGCCGTGGCGCGAGTTCTGGGCATTCCTGTGCGCGACCCCGGCTATTATCGCGATGCCCTGATGCGCGCGGAGGGTCGACCATGACGGCTCGTCAGCGCAGCGGTGGCGGTATGCGACGCAAAATCCTCCTGCTTGCGATCATTCCCGCGTTGAGTATCAGTATTATCCTGACCTGGTATTTCACCAGCACACGCCAGGCGCAACTGACGCGTGACCTGCAGTTACTTGGTCACACTACTGCCGAGCACCTCGCCATTGCCGGCAAATTGGCCCTGTTTGCGGACAACCTGGAAAGTCTCAGGCAAATTGGCCTGGGCCCATCCAGTAACCCGGCCGTAACCGGAGTCGCATTTCTGGACTCGTCCGCTGAACCCGTTTTGTTGTTAAGTGACTCCGGCGATTTCCAGGTGCCGGGATTTTCCGGCGAACATATGTGGCAGAACAATCAGTACCGGGGAGATGAGATCTGGTATTTCCGCGCCCCGGTGATGCTGGAAACCGAAACCATGACGGACTATGACGAGGCCGGGGAGGGCGGGCAGGAATTGCTGGGCTGGTCTGTTATCGGCCTGTCGCAAATCGAGCTCTTTCGTGCGCAGCAGGAAAACCTGTTTGCTGGCTTTGTTATCTTCGCTATTGCCACCATCATTGCCGGCTTCGCCGCCTGGCTGATCGGGCACCAGATTTACCAGCCGGTGCGAGATCTCACTACCACTGTTGAAACCATGGAAGCGGGCGATCTTTCCGTTCGGGCACGGGTTGCGGGTGAACGCGAAGTCAGGATTCTTGCCCGCGTGATCAACCGCTTGGCGGCAAACCTTAACGAAACCAATATTCGCCTCAAGCAGGAGGTGGATGAGGCCACCGCGGACCTGCGCGATGCCATGAATGCAAAGGACGAGTTCCTCGCGCGTGTCAGCCACGAGTTGCGCACTCCGCTGACGACCATTATCGGCTATACCCACCGCCTGGAACGCTCGACATTGACCGCGGAACAGGCCGAATTCAGCCATGCCATCCAGCAGTCATCGGAGCTGTTGCTGGCGGTCATCAACGATATTCTCGACTTTTCCCGTTTACAGCATGGCGGGCTTGAGTTGGAAAGTATCGAATTCAACCTCGAGACCGCTCTGGAGGATGTGGTTGCCATGCATGCCAGCGGTGCCAGTGAGAAGTCGATAGAGCTGGTATTGCTTGTCGATTCAGACGTCCCGCGCTACTGCCTTGGTGATGTCGTCCGCCTGAAGCAGGTGGTCAACAACCTGTTGGCCAATGCGGTGAAGTTCACTGAGCAGGGCGAAATCGTGGTGCATGCCGCCATGCAGGATGAGTCGGGCACGTCGCCGCCAGCAGGCGAAAAAAACAGCGGGGTTGGCATGGAAATCAGCGTGCAGGATACCGGCATCGGAATTGCGCCTGAGGCCATGGACAAACTGTTCACCTCTTTTTCCCAGGCCGATACCTCAATCAATCGACGCTTCGGTGGCAGTGGCCTGGGGCTGGTCATCTGTAAGCAGTTGGCGGACTTGCTGGGGGGGGATATCTCGCTGCAGAGTCAGGTCGGCGAGGGCACGCGAGCTTCCTTCTCGATTTCGCTGCGCCGGGCCACCGGTGCCAACCAGCACCTGCCGATCCCGCATCGTGAAGCAGCGGTCGCCGTCGTGGACGCCAACCGCTGGTCCAGGCGCGCGCTGCGCAGCCAGGTCACACACTGGACACGCCAGGTATACGCACTCGAATCAGTACAGGAACTTATCGATCTGCTCGACAACCCTGCCCCTGAACTGATGGCGGTACTGATATCCGAACCACCAGGGGCAGTGCACGATGAAGCGCTGCAGCGCAAGCTGACCGGCCTGCGCGAGCACTATGAGGGCCCCATCGCGCTTATGCGTTATATGCTGGAAACGCCGGACATGGAAGGCGAGGGTTGGCACCAGGCTTTGCAGCCAATGACGCTGCTTTCGAAGCCATCGCGCCGCCAGAGTGTACTGCAATGGCTGGATTCACTGGAGCAGGGCGATACTGCGGAAACGGAAGTACAGAACCCGCTGGACCCAGCGAGCGGCAGCCTTAATGGTATCGAGATAGTCATCGCAGAAGACAACCAGTTCAACCAGGATCTGTTCAGGATGGTGCTGGAACAGGAGGGGGCCACGGTGCGGGTGGCCAACAATGGCGCCGAGGCGCTACAGGCTTTTCGTGTATCAGGCGCGACCCTGGTATTGATGGATGCGCATATGCCCGAGGTCGACGGCATTCGCGCAAGCCAACAGATCGTCGAGGAAGCGGCCAGACTGGAGCGCGAAGTAGTCATTGTCGGCCTCACGGCGGATACTTCAAGCGCGGAGCATGAGCGCTTCATCCAGGCCGGGGCCGTGGAAGTGCTGTCGAAGCCGGTGAATGAGGATGCGCTCATCGAAACGCTCTGCAGGCACGCAGAAATGGCATACGATGGCGGAGCGAACCGCAGTATAATGGACCTGGACAGTACAGATGTAGCCCTGCATGCGGAATTGATGGCCCAACTGGGCGCGTTGCGACGAGACCTGGCGCAGGGCGCGTTTGAGCAGTGTCGCGAGATCCTGCACCAGCTCCAGGGATTATGTGGCCTTTGCGGCATTCATGACCTGCAGCATGGTTTGCAGCAGGTCAAAACGCTTCTGGCTAATAACGAGTTAGCACAGGCGGAACAGAAGATCGTTGAGCTGGAGAACATACTGCTGCAAGAGAAGCGGCAGGCGAGGGTGTGAGGTGGTGCGGAAGTGGCAGATGCGTGACAAGAAGAACCCGGCAATGAATTCCACGTGGCGCATTGCGCTTGGCCTGCTGACGCTGGCCCAGGTAAGCGCTGCACATGCGCAGGAAGCTGATTATCTGACCGAGGAAGATGTCTTCCTCGACGTCCCCGTCGCCAGTGGTGCCAGCCGGTTCCCGCAGGCGCTGAACAAGGCGCCGGTGAGCGTTATTATCATCGATCGCGAAATGATCAAGGCGGCCGGGGTGCTCGAAGTGCCTGACCTGTTTCGGCTGCTCCCCGGTTTCCAGGTCTATTCCGCTGCCTACAACCATCCTGTGTTCAATTATCATACGCTGCCGGATGGCTTCCCCAGTCGCATGGAAGTGCGCATCGATGGTCGATCGGTCTACGAACCCTTTACCAATACCGTGTTCTGGATCGTACAGGGTCTGGAAGTGGAGGACATCGACTACATAGAAGTGGTTCGTGGCTCAAATGTCTCCGCCTACGGTGCCAACGCCATCAACGGTTCAATCAATATTGTAACGCGTTCGCCTGTGGCAGCACCGGGTCTCACCCTCCGTGGCGCAGCCGGAAGCAACGATACCGAGAACCTGTCCATCGGCTACAGCGGGACCCATGAGGCTGTCAGCTATCGTATTTCCGGGCGCCACCGCCAGAACAGCGGCTTCGGCAGCTTCGAGGGCCAGGACCTGGATGACGACAGCGAGGCGTGGTCGGTTACCGGTAACCTGCTGTGGACGCCATCCCTGCGCGATAAGGTCAGCGTGCAACTTGGCTACAGTGATAGCGACTTCACTTTCGACCAGGGCAACAGTAACGTTGAGCTTGACGAGTTGTTTCCCTGGGATATCCAGTATTCATACCAGCACGTCGACTGGCAGCATCAAATCAATCACCAGCACTCGCTGCGTGTGGCACTTACCCACAGTCGCAATGAGATCAATGCCATAGAACGGGAAGCGCTGCTTTCGGAGCTGATCGGGCTCCCCCCGGGCCTGATCTGGCCCGGACTGGATGATTTCGAATTGGTGCTGGGCATCGACGACGGCTACTCGGAACGCTACGATCTCGAACTCAGCCATACGGGCGAATCGGGTGAGCGACTCAAGTTCGACTGGGGTGCCAGCGCGCGGCGTGACCGGGCCAAGAGCCAACTCCACTTCAGCACGGAGTCCTCTGTATCAGAGAACTACTATCGGCTGTTTGGTAATGCTGAATACGATGCGCTGGACTGGCTGACCTTGAATGCAGGTGCCTCGCTGAGCTACAACGATACGGTCAAGGATCATAACTCCTGGCGTTTATCTGCCAACTTTCATGTCAACGCCAACAACACGCTGCGCTTTGCCCTGAGTCGCGCCACGCGTGCACCCACGCTACTTACCGCTAACTATTTCCGTACAATCAACAATGGCGGCGTGGTCTACGACCTGGACCTGATCAGTGACGAGGACATAGCCGAGGAGGAGCGCAAGGGAGCGGAACTGGGCTACTTCGGTTACTTCTTTGGCGGCAAGCTGACTACAGATTTGAAGTTGTTCTACGAGGACAACGAACACCTGATTGATGTGCAGACCGATCGTGACTACCGCGGCCCCCTGTCGGTGGATAACGAGGTGGCGTTCATGACCAACAGCCTGCAATCAGAGGACTATGGTTTTGAGGCCTACGTGAACTGGCGGCCGGACCAGGCCTGGCTGATTACCGCCCAGTACACGTGGATGGACATCGACGCAGAGCATGCGCGGCGCATCAACCCGGACAGGATCAGTGATCGCAGCGATGCGGTTGCCGAAAACATGGCCAGCATGATGGTCAACCGTGCCTTCGGACACGGCTTTCACGGCGCTTTTACCTGGTATTACCAGTCTGAGATCAACTGGAAGAGCGGCCCACCGGTTGAAGACTATGATCGACTGGACGTGAACCTGCGCAAGGAATTCCAGTTCGAGCGCTTCAGCGGTCGAGTTGAGTTTATCGCCCAGAACATTTTTGGCGACGATTATGCGGATTACCGGCCGTTTCATGAATTTGATTCACGATATTACATCAGGCTGGTTACCGAATTCTGACCTGCCCGATTCCCGGCGGTTCGAGGGAAAGTGGGTTTGTTAGCTCCTATGGGCTATTCCAAATTATCCGCATCACCCTAGACTGGTAACTCGACATCCCATTGAATGATTGAGCGGTGCTGGAACCCCGGAGAGCAGTACGATTGTCTCCCCCAGCGACCGCTTCCCGGAAGGGTAGATGCTGTGGCTGACCTGACACCACCGATTATCGACGTAAATACCAACGCGGCTAACTGCGTCGTGTGTCCGACCTGTAGCGAGCCCTTTGTGCCACGCACAAAGACCCACGTATTCTGCACGCTGAAGTGCTTTATACCGCCGAAAAAGCGGCGCTGCTGCGCGGAAACACCTGCTGGCAAGCGCAGTCCCGGATAGAAACCGGAACAGCGCAGAGGAGGCTTTCCCGCCGCGATACCGGCACTCAACCCGTCTTTGCCTGCCGCTTGTTCAAGCAGTCAGCACAGTTGGCGACGCACATCAATCATTTCGAAACGCTCAAGCGACGAGGCGGTTCTTCCTGCACCAGCGCTAGTCTGATTTACACAGGTAGCGCAGCAGCAGCGTGACCAGTTCCTGCCTGAAACTTGCCTGCTCGAGAAGCTCCGGTTCCTCCGAGCTTGCCGACAGCAATACACCTGAGAGAGCGTGGGAAGCAATCCGGCTGAGCTTGTCGATATCATTGCTCCTCAACTTCGCTTTGTGCCTTCGTAGAAAGCTGGCAAGCCACTCATCCCATCCGGGATGGCTGCGTGAAATCTGCAACTCATTGATCTGGCGGTGAATGTCAAAGCTGTGCTGGTAGGCGCGGTAGAACTCCGGGTCCATGCGCTGCAGCATAAGCCGTTGCTCGACCTCCATGTCTACAATCGCTGCCAGCGTGTCTTCCAGTGAGACCCTGGAAAGTCGCTCAATCTCGACAACACGCTCCAGGGCCGCTGCCTTGTATTGCTTGACCTGTTCCTGGAAAACCTCCGCCAGTATGGCCTCCTTGTTCGGGAAGTATTGATACAGCGAGGCAATGTTGATGCCTGCCACATCGGCGATACGCTGTGTGGTCAGCTGCTCGGGGCCTTCCTCTTCCAGTATTTTCAGGCAGGCTTCCTGGATCGCCTTTACCAGCATGAGTGAGCGGCTTTGCTTGGGGCGTTTTCGCGGCTGCGGTAAATCAGGCTTACTCATGCAAATGTAAGACGGTTATGATGGATTCCGGAATGTGCAATAAATCTCATGAACTATCAACAGGATAGGTGGCATCGCAGCGTCCTGGAATGCCAGTTGTTGCCGCCGGCAATAGGGGATTATGCTTTAGCTTTAGCACGCAACAGGCGCGCCTGCGTGCTGCAAACGGGGCTGGTCAGGAGGCCGCGCCAGTGACCGTGGGAACAGCAGTTCGAAAGAGTCGCATCGAGGCCGCAAATTAACCGCATGATTCTGGAGCACGAATATGGCTGTATTGAATGGACGCGTTGCCCTGGTAACCGGGGCCAGTCGCGGTATCGGCAGGGCTATCGCGCGCCGTTTCGCCGCTGAAGGCGCGGCGGTCGTGGTATGCGCTTCCCGAATGGGGGCGCACGGCGACCTCGAAGGGACGCTGGAGGGTACCGTGGCTGTGATCGAATCGGCGGGCGGAAAAGCAGCCGCCGTCGCTTGTGACCTGGCGGACGCTGAAGCGCGGTCGAACCTTGTCGAGCTCGCCAGCGCGCATTTCGGCGCCGTGGATATACTGGTCAACAATGCCGCGCGTGCAGATTACGAATTGCCCAGTATGAACTCCACGGCATCGCGAAATCGTGTTTTCGACCTGAATGTCAATGTGCCTGTTGAACTGTTGCAACAGGCACTGCCCGGGATGCGAGCAAAGGGCCGCGGCTGGTGTCTAAATGTTTCCAGCCGGACTGCTGAGCGGGTAGAGCCGCCTTATCCTGACTCAAAGGTCGCGGCACATGTTATCGGCCCCTACGGTGCTACCAAGGCAGCACTCAACCGCTACACCCAGGCACTCGCTGACGAACTCGCAGATGAGAATATTTTCGTCAACGCGCTGGCTCCCAACAATATTGTTCTCACTAATGTCGGCGAGGCGGTTGAGGCCATTGCCAGGCGCCGCCCGGATATGGTCGAGCCAGTTGAGATGATGGCGGAAGCCGCGCTGGAATTGTGCTGTGGCAGCCACGTTGGCGAAGTGGTCTACAGCCGGAACATTGTTCACGCGTCCGGGCGCAAGCTACATGATCTCTCTGGTAGGGAAGTTATCGGTGACGCATTCACCCTCGGCAAACTGTAGCGGACCCGGCGAGCCTAATCAGTAGCGATTTAACGTTTGCAGACGAGTCATGGAGCACAGGATGCTATTGGAAAACAAGGTTGGTCTCGTCACCGGTGGTGGTGACGGCATAGGGCGCGCAACGTCTATCGCGTTCGCGAAAGATGGCGCCAGGGTCGTCGTTGCCGATATTCGGCTGGACATGGCCAATGAGACTGTCGGCATGATCCATGCACTGGGCGGGGAGGCCCTTGCGATCAAAGCCGATGTGGCGAATGGCGACGATGTAAAAGCCATGGTGGAGGCGGCTGTCGACACCTACGGATCGCTCGATTGTGTATCCAACAACGCCGCGGGAGGGGCGAAGTTTGCCACACTCCCGGAGATGTCAGAGGAGCATTGGGATCGCACCCAGGCTATCTGTCTGAAGGGTGTCTGGCTGTGCCTCAAGTACCAGATCCCCGCCATGCTGCAAACCGGTGGCGGTGCAATCGTCAATATTGCTTCGCTGTCAGGCGTACGCGGTGAGGCAATGCAGTCACCGTACAGCGCCGCCAAGGGTGGAGTCATCGCACTAACACGCACCGCCGCGGCTGAGTGGGCGCGAGACGGTATTCGCATCAATGCGGTCAATCCCGGCGGGATTCTCACCGAAGGCATTCGCAACTACTTTGAGAAAGTACCCGGCGCCCGTGAGAAAACGGAGGCAGTGCATGCGATGCGCCGACTGGGTAAGCCGGAGGAGGTCGCCGATGCTGTGTGCTATCTGGTGTCTGATCGTGCCTCGTTCATTACTGGCACGACCCTGGACGTCGATGGCGGCATCATGGTGAACCCACATACCCTGTAAGCGGGCAGCATTCTCTTCATCAGTCCTGTCGACCTGCAAAATATAAGTCCGTCGCCGGCGGGGCTGTTCAATCGCATTAAAAGCAATCGATTCAACACCTTATGCGCCGTATCCTGATGCGCTAACGTCAGTTGTGCCGGTGCAGCTGCCTCGTTAACCTGTTCGCCATGTTCTTTGACTATGATTACTGGTGGCGGGTCGTGCGCCACGTTTGGGGCTTGCGAGGCTGGGATGGTCGCACTGGCATGCTGCTGCGCCTGGTGGTGCTGGTCCCCCTGTTGAGTCTATTCCACGGCATCTGTTTTTTACTGGACTACCTGTTGTTCTGGCGTCTCTGGTCCCAGCGTGTCGAGCAGCCGGTATTCATCGTCGGGCACGGCCGTTCCGGCACCACCCTGATGCATCGCTTGATGAGTGCCGACGCGGAGCGTTTCAGTTATTTCCTCTACTGGGAGATGTTCTTTCCCTCGCTGTTGCAGAAGAAAGTCATCCGTGGCCTCGGCTGGCTCGACGCACGCCTGTTGCGTGGCTTTCTGCATCGCAAACTCAAGTCCTGGGATGACAAGACCTTTGGTCCGTATCGCCACATGCACTACATGAGCCTGTGGAGTGCCGAGGAAGACTGTTTTGCCATGGGCGCGGCTTTCGTCACCCAGCAGTGGTCACTGGAAATCCCAATGATGGATGTGGTGGATTTTTTCCACGTGGACCAGATGCCCATCAAGCGCAAACGCTGGCTGCACCACTACCGGGAGTTGGTGAAGCGGCAGTTACTGCTGAACGGTGGCGACAGGATACACCTCGCCAAGAACCCGGTCATGAGTGGCTGGGTCGATGCACTGATCGGTGAGTTCCCTGATGCGCGTATCGTGGTGATGATGCGCGACCCCGGCGAGTGTATTCCCAGTTGCCTCAAACTGGTGGAGCTCACCTGGAAGGGTAAGGGTTGGAAGCCGTCTGACTATGAACGTTCCCTGGATATCCTGACCGACATATCCTTCGAGCATTTTGACAATCCGAGGCGTGTGCTCGCTGCGCATCCGGAAACCCCGAGCATCGTGGTGGACTATCGCGAACTCACCAGTGCGCCCCGTGAAACCCTGCATGCGGTTTACCAGGCTCTGGGAATGTCGGTCACGGCCGAGTTTGACCGGTGGCTACAGGCCCAGGCTGAAAAAGAGAAGAAGCATCACAGCAAATTCGAGTACAGCCTGGGGGAGTATCGACTGACGCCCGCGGAGATTCGCCAACGCCTGGAGCGTTTTTATGATCTCTACCAGTGGCATACCGCACCGGCCAGAGATAGCGCGGAGACGTAGCGTACAGAGGTCTAACGGGTCGCAGTGAAAACCAATATCCCGGGGAGGTTTGTCCACTTTCCCTGAAAAACAAGAGCATTAAGACGATGACACATAAAGCACAAGACTCGAAAGCAGCGGAACTGGAATTAAAATCCGCGTTCGACGATTTCATGGCTGCCCTGCAGGATGCACGTGACACCATAGACGACCCACGTTATTTCCCGCCACAGCCAACTGAGCGCAACCTTGCTGAAGGCTATCGATACCTGTCGGGCTTTATGCATCACGCCATAGAACGCTGTTTTCACGACGACCCGGATTTTCCCGCGTTTCGCAATGCGCTCTCTGTGTACAACAAGTCCACCATAGATAACGCTGATGCGATCTATTTCTACGCGGGTATCGATGGCCGTAAAAACTATCGCGTCAGTGGCCGGACAGGCAATCACAGCCATTGGCAGGCAGGGCAGCGCTCCGGGGAAGGGCCGTTTGCACCCCAATACCTTATTTTTGAAGTGAGCAACGGGCCCTTGTCGGGGGATACCGGTGATCTGCGTGAAGTCATGCCCGGCTACCGTACCGGTTTTGGCACTATCGATACTTCCACACTGGAGGTCGCCAGTGACGGTACCTTCGAGCTCATGCTGGGGCCTGAGAAGCCCGCAGGCTACAACGGAAATTTCATCTGCACGCGCAAGGCGCCGAGTAAGCAAAGCCCCGAGTCCGGTGATCGCTACGCTGAATATATTAGCGGCCGACAGCTTTTCTACGACTGGGAGCATGAAGAAGCCATTCACCTGCAGATCGAGTGCCTCGATACCGCAGGTACCCGGCCCGGCCCGCTGTCAGCAGCAACAGCGGCTGCCAACCTGCGCAACATGGGCAGAATTATTCGTGGCCAGATGCGTTTCTGGCTGCAGTTTTATGACGTGATTTTGAACTGCAACCAGACCCACGAGGACAACGGCAGCCCATACTTCATGCCGGTCAATGCGTACAACACGCCTAACGCCGCGTCGAGCGATACCGGTGGCGGCATGAGCACCAATATCTACGCCGGCGGCATTTACGACCTCGCCGAAGATGAAGCCCTGTACATCGAGGCGGAATTTACCGGCAACCCGGTCTACACCAGCCTGCACCTGGGCAACCTGTGGGGAGAATCGCCGGACTATGCCAATCACCAGAGCAGCCTGAACCTGTCACAGATGTATATCGGGGCTGATGGCAAGCAGCGCTGGGTGGTTGCGCATCGGGATCCGGGCGTGCAGAACTGGATCGATACCACTGGTCTGCCCCGTGGCTACCTCAGTCATCGCTGGGCGTATTCGCAGCTACCGCCGCAAGCGGAGTGGCCGAAGATTTCCTGCAGGGTGATTTCCTTCGACGCTATACAGGAAACCTTCCCGGATGATCAGCCAGTGATAACGCTCGAGCAGAGGCGCGAGGTGATTCGCGGGCGCCAGCGCCATGTTCAACAACGCTACCGGGTCTTCTGATAGCCCGGGCGTGAACCTCAAAGGTCCCGCATGTCACAGACCTGCGGCCACACTTCTGCCTCAAACAGCCTGAGGCTCTGCCAGGCCAGGTCAGGGTCCAGTCCGCCCAGCAGGGGAGTCAATATAAACGTTCGATTACGGCCCAGGCCCTTGATCATGTCCACAGCAGCTTCCGGCGTCAGCACCTGGTAAGCGCCACCGGCACGCAGGTTGTCGACATCGATGCCGCCGGCAAAGGGACCTGCCGCCTTGCCATAGGCCTCTACCGTCCATTCGGCATAGGACTCGACCACATGCTTTACATGGGGTGCGATACGCTTCCAGTCGGCATCCGGGTCTCTACTGACATGGGTGAATATGGGGCCGAGCGCCTTGAACGCGTTACCCGGGTCGGGCTTGCCCAGGTCGAGACAGGTTTGGCGGTAGATGTGCCAGTTTTCACCTGCAGGCGGGTAGTAGCCGTCGGCAATCTGCGCCGCACGCCTGGCCACTGCCGGGTGCGTGCCGCCCAGAAGCAGCCTGGGGGCGGGCTGCGGAACCGGGGTGATGGTGACACTACGGCCTTCGTATTCGAAGGTTTCCCCGGACCAGGCCTGGCGCAAGAACGTGAACGCGTTGACGTAGAGGTCCTTGCGATCCTCGCGGCGCTTGCCAAACATCTGGAACTCATAGGGTCGATAACCCGCACCGATCACCACTTCCAGGCGACCCTGGCAGAGAAACTGCGCAACCGACAAGTCCTCGGCAAGCTTGACCGGGTCATAGATCGGCGCCTGTATAACATTCGGGCGTACGGTAATGCGCTGTGTTCGGGCGCCGATGGCGGAAGCCATCGGAATAGGCGAGGGCAGGTAGCCGTCCTCTGACGCATGGTGTTCACCGAGTCCGACAGCATCAAATCCTATTCTGTCAGCCCAGGCGCACATATCCAGCGCAGCATCGTAGAGTTCCTGGGCGGGCGCACCGAATGCCGGCGCGCGCATATCAAACGAGATAACAAATTCCACCGGTACCACCTCGTTGCAGGTCATGATTGGTTTACCACCAGCCAGGTGCAGGGCAATGGCAAAGTTGCAGGATTAGGTGCCAGTCGCCACATTGGGCTCCCGTGGCATTCCTGTCGGGTTTATGCCTTCAGCCTGGCGATCGCCGCTGCGGCCAACGCGTCATCGGCAGGGTTTTCTGGCATGGGAAAGGTAATGCGCCGGCTAAGGTCGCCGTAGCGAGCGCGATAGATATCCACGATGTCGTCGTAGTCGCCTCTCGGTACAAACTTTTCCAACATGTCGTCGGTGATAATGGTGGGCATATCCTGCCAGTTGCCGGAGCGGGTCATGTCCAGCAACTGCTGACCCTTGTCCTGCCAGCCGAACAGTTCCAGGCTGGGCCAGTAGGCTGGCGTAGAGTACAGAAAACCCAGCAGGTTGCGCTGCTTCTCCCTCTCCGCGGCGACAGTGGCCTCGTCCTTGCCAGTAGCCGTCAGCGGGCCCAGAACCAGCTTGAAGTCATCGCCGGATCTGCCCGCCTTGTCAAAGCCGGCCTGCAGACGGGGCAGGCATACTTCCCTGATGTACTCCGGGGGCGTGTTGGTGGGATGGGTGATCATGCCGTCCGCAATGCGCCCCACCATGCGGGTCATGGCCGGGCCAACGGCGCCACAGAGAACAGGGATATGCGGGTGGTCAATAGGACCCGGGTTAAAGAAGGGCTGCAGGCGGGTGAGTTGGTAGTGCTCGCCCTCAAAATTGAGGCGCTCACCGGTCTGGAAACTGTGGAAAATCGCCTTGATGGCCTGCACGTACTCCCGCATCTGCGGTACTGGTGAATCCCATCGCGCGGAATAGCGCTGCTCGATATTCTGCTTGATCTGCGTGCCCAGCCCCAGCTCAAAGCGCCCGCCGGACATCTTCTGCAGGTCCCAGCTGGCGATGGCAGTGACCATCGGACTGCGAGGAAAGGCGAGCAGCACCCCTGTGCCCACAATCAATTTCTGCGTGGAAGCCAGGGCCATGGTGGCGAGCAACAGGCCGTCGTGGATCGCATCGGGCACCTGCAGGCCATCGAAGCCCATGGCCTCGGCGCGGGCCGCGTGGGCACCGATTTCTCCTGGCCCCATGGTTTCGGGTGTGGCGGCGAATACCTGGAACATGTCTTGCCTCTTTGACTATTAAACAGATAAGCTTATTATAAGTTAAGCTTATTAATTGGGGAATGCAATGCCAAGTGTAGAAAAGCATGAGATCGGCCAGGTGCTGATGCTGGCCTTGCAGGACTTCCAGCGGCGGCTTGACCGGGACCTGGAAAAGGCCGGCTTTCCCGGGATTCCGCAGCGCCACCGGGCGCTGTTTATGCACCTGGATAGCCACGGCGCGAGCCGCAGTGTGGAGCTGGCAGAGGCTGCGGGTATCCGCCCGCAATCGATGATGAAGATTGTGCATGAGCTCGAGGGGCTGGGACTGATCTGTCGCAGAACCGACCCGGAGGATTCACGCGCCAAGCTGATTGAGTTTACCGGGGAAGGGCAGCGCTTGATCGAACAGCTGACGCAATCCACCGAGCGGGTCTGGGCACAGTATGCCGGGCTGCTTGGCGAAAAAAAATTGGGGCAACTTATGAACTCGCTTAACGCCATGCTGATGCTGAGCCAACAGGAGAGGGCAGGACAATGAGCAAAAAAGTCGCATTTATTACCGGCGCCAGCCGGGGCATCGGTGCGGAAGCGGCGGTCGCATTGGCCCGGCGGGGTTATCGCGTGGCCATTACCGCGCGCACCCTGGCAGAGGGCGAGAAACATGACCATGTGGGCAGTGATGCGCCCCTGCCCGGCAGCCTGGAAGCCACGGCCGCCGCAGTGGAGGCGGCTGGTGGCGAAGCCTTATGCCTCAAGGCCGACATCCTTGATGAGCAAAGCATGGTTGACGCGGCACTGGCCGCGCTGGCCCGCTTTGGTCGCGTCGACCTGTTGTTCAATAACGCCGTCTACCAGGGGCAGGGGAATCAGGAATCAGTGCTGGATGTCACCCGGCAACAGCTTGACTGCATCTACCAGGGTAATGTTTTCACCCCACTGGCGCTGGTGCGCACCCTGTTGCCCGGCATGCTGGAGCGGGGCGAAGGTACGCTGCTGAATATGGTGTCCTACACCGCGTTCAACAACCCGCCGGCGCCGGCGGACAGGGGTGGCTGGGGCTTCGCCTACCCGTCTTCCAAGGCCGCCTTTGCCCGCATGGCGGGAGCGCTGCGTGTTGAACACGCCGGCAGCGGTGTGCGCATTTTCAATATCGAACCCGGCACCGTTGTCACGGAAGTAATGAAGGCTGTCGGGATGACGGAGGAAGTGATGGCCCGTTTCAAACCCTGCACGCCACAGGCGATCGCGGCAGTAGTGGCCTGGCTTGCGGAGAACGAACCACTCGCCGAGTGGCAACCGGAAGAGACGCTGGCTGCCCCCGCCATTGCAAAACAACTGGACCTGCTGCGGGTCCCATCACTGTTGGGAGACTGAAGTGAACAAGGTATTACTGGAAAAACACGAAGGCTATGCGATTGTCACGCTCAATCGCCCGGACGAAATGAATGCCCTGTCACGGGAGTTACGTGCGGACTTCGTCGAGGCATTCACCGAGTGTGCAAGCGACGAAGCGGTTCGCGTGGTTATTCTCACTGGCAAGGGCAGGGCGTTCTGCGCCGGCTTCGACCTCAAGGAGCTCGCCAGCAGTGACACCGACGCAGCGGAAGAGGCAGACAACACGATTGCCCGGGCAATGGAGGCTTTCACCGGGCCAATTATCGGCGCGGTCAACGGCCATGCCATTACCGGCGGCTTCGAGATGGCCCTGGCCTGTGATGTGCTGATTGCCTCGGAGCAGGCGCGCTTTGCCGATACCCATGCCCGCGTGGGCATGCTCCCCGGATGGGGGCTCAGTCAAAAACTGCCGCGGCTGATAGGCATGTCGCGCGCCAAGGAGATTTCCTTCACCGGATCACCCGTATTTGCCAGGCAGGCCTACGAATGGGGCCTGGTCAATCACGTCGTCCCCGCCGAGGAACTTATGCCGCGGGCGATCGCCATGGCAGAAGAAATGTGTCGCTGCGTGCCGCAGATACTCGCCCAGTACAAGCCGCTGATAGACGAGGGTTTCTGCAAGCCCTACGACGAGGCGCTGCGCTGGGAGGAAGCGAAAGCCATTGAGTCAGCCCGGCAGGCGATGGCGCATATGATTGCCCAGCGCCGGGAGAGCGTGGTCGCGCAGGGGCGCAGTGAGAAGGAGTAGGGGGTTCACACTGGCAGCCGTGCCGCTATGGCAGCAAGCGTGGGTCGATAGTCCAGGTAATCGATGGGCACGGAAGAATGTGTTCCAGCGTGAGCGAGAACCAGTGACGGAAAGCTGTAGACACCGAGGCGCTTACGCAGTGCAAACTCGTTTTCAAGTTCGGATTGAATGGCAGGGCTGTCCAGGTCTTGTGCAAACTGTTGTTTGTTGGGGCCTGTTTCCCGGGCAAGCTTGATCAGGGTCGAGGAGTCAGACGGGTTCATAGCCCGCAGGTAATAGGCCTTCTGGACGGCGTCGATCATGGCCTGTTCAGCACCCTGGAGACGGGCGGCCAGTACAGCCCGGCAAGCCGGATAGGTGGAGCGGCGCGGCTGGCACAGCCGCCAGAAATCAAAGTTGAATTCAGCCCCGGTTTTCGCCTGCACATCCCGCCAGTACCCGGCGATGGTTTCCTGCTGTGCTATCGGCATGGGTTCATCGGTGTCGGGCGCGAGCCCGCCCACCACACTGACTACGCTCACATCAGCGGGCAGAAAGGCGCACAAGGTATCCCAGGTGCGGCGGTAGCCCCAGCACCAGCTGCACATCGGGTCGTGGACGTAATACAGCGTGGCAGCGGAGGCGGGCATGGCTAGTGGGCGCCGCCATCGATGCGCAGGTTCTGCCCGTTGATAAAGTCCGCCCGCGGACTGCACAGGAAAGTCACCAGGTCGGCGACTTCCTGCCGTTCCGCAATGCGCCCGCAGGGATTGGGGAAGTCTCTTTCCACAATGAGTTTGACGACCTCGTCCCAGTCTTCGCTCCGGCCCAGTTTTCTGGCGAGCCTGCGATATCCCGCTTCGACCTGCTCCGTGCGCACAAAGCCCGGGGACACGGTATTTACCGTGATGCCTGTGCCCGCCAGTTCGCGCGCCAGGCTGACTGCCATCGTGGCCAGGGCGCCCTTGGCTGAATAATACGCCGGGCGCAGTGCCGCGGGCTGGAAAGTGCCGACGGTACCGAGATTGATAATCCTGCCCCAGTTCCTGGCCTTCATGGCGGCTATACAGCCCTGTGACATGCGTACCGCTGACAGCACATTCACCTGGTACATCTCGAGCCACTTGGCAGTGTCTGCTTCCTGCCAGCGATGGTTATCAGTTGTGCCGTAGTTGTTCACCAGGATATCAATGCCCAGGCCCATCGCAGCGACTTGCTCAAGCACCCGTTCGCATCCGGCCTCGCTGGTGACGTCACCCTCTACGGCCAGCGGCCGGGCAGGGCATACGTCGTTACCGTGGAAGATTACGCTCGCGCCCTCGGCCGCCAGCGCCTCGGCGATGGTCTCACCGGTGCGTTTGTCACTTCCCGTTACCAGGGCCGTCTTGCCCTGAAGTTGTAAATCCATGCACTGCGCTCCTGAGTTGCATGCGCATTGTGCCCAAAAGACTTACCGCACGGAAACAATACGTCGGCCTTTGCCAGGCCCGGAACGCCGTGCCTGACGACGGTAAACGGAGTCATACCGAAACAGGCATCACGGGCGCCGTACAGCACACGATAAGGCGCCCCGGAGAGCTACGTCCGATGAGCACGACAGCATCGCTGTATTTGCTTACCCAGAGCGCCTCACAGAAATGGCGCCTGCAGATGGAGCAGCGGGGGCACGATGCGGTGCGGGGCAAGCAGCCACCTGTGGATAGATACCGGGGTAAACACTCAATTTAACATAATATATATTATGCGCACATGTGGATAAGTATCCGGTGGGGCCTATATTGGCCCTGAAACGGCCATTACAGGCCCCGATACCCGCTCCAGGCCAGTTTTGGGCGGTTTATCAGGGCTCTTACCGACATACGTTTTGTGTTCTACCGACACCGGCTGAAACTCTCGTGTTGTCAGCGCCCGCCGCGCCGTAAAGTTGATGCACTGCGGTTTGCACGGCCATGACTGTCGTCGCGTGTTGATCTGGCGCCTGCCGCGCGCGGGATCAGGAAATGCATCGCTGCGCTGCTGCTGCGTGAACGCGCACCACAGGCGTGCTTGTACTGCGCTGGTTCTGTTGCCCGCGTTGTACTTTCAGCTCTGACTATCCTGCTGTGGTCCTGACCGTGCGGCTGTCCTGGACAAGGGCTATGACTTCGGGGTTATTACAGGCAACTGCCTGGCACCATCAATATGCGTAAATATCCGTATTGCCCAGGCCGGGTCGTGTGCGCGTCCTGCCATCCCGTCGATCGTATAAACGCCTATAGCGGCGTTCGTACAAGACTTTGCGATCCCTGAGCCGGTTCAATCGCCCCCAGCGCTGAGCTCAAACAGGCTTTTGCCGGTGACCTTCCTTGCGGGCATATCACCTGGTGCCTGAACCTACGCTAAATAAAGGTATTATGTTAAATGAAGGGCTGGTCGCCTCTGCGTGAAACTAATTGCAAAGCTGTGCCCCCTGCACCTGCAGGACGAACCAGCCCGTTACTGAAGAGCTAGCCAGGTGATTTGGTGTGGCGAATAAGCAGGCAGCAGGCGCCTGAAGCGCAGCCCCTGTGTCGGTTTTCCATGCCGCTGCAGCATGTAGCGCTCAGGGCGCGCTGGCCACACCGCGATTATGCGGCCTTCGCCATAACGCCCCGCCCTGCTGCTGCCGGGCCGAGCACCCTGCCCCTACTGCCTGGCGCTGGCCGCCGCTTGCTGGCGCTGATACAGCTTGTTGGCTTCCGTCAGCACATACTGGCGTATGGCCTCCGACTGTTTCTCATCCAGGTATGGCGCAAAACTGATCATGCCGCGCGCGCTCAACACCCCTTCCAGTAGGATGTCCTGCCAGATATCGTGTACGGCTTTGCCTGAATAACGCAGGTCCGGGGTCAGGCCGCCGGTGCGCATGCTGTCGCCATGACAGTAGCTGCAATGTCGCTGGTACAGGACCTGGCCCTGGGTCACCGCGTCCGCACTCGCCGTGACTGGCTCCGGCTTCGGCATTGCCCGTTCCTGATCCGGAACAGGCGGCAGTGTGGCCTCCCCTCCCAGCTTGAATACCAGCACCCTGGACAGGTTAGGGATCTTACGCCCGTGGAACAGCGGGCCGGCCTCGGCCGCCGCGCCGCCGCCGAAGCCCGCAGCGACTGCCACGTACTGCACACCGTCAATGGCATAGCTTACCGGCGCGGCCATGACCATGGTCTGAGCATCAAATGACCAGAGCTCCTCACCTGTGCTGGCGTTATAGGCATTCAGTTGCCCGGTGGCGTTGCCACTGAACACCAGGTTGCCAGCCGTGCTGAGTACGCCGCCTCCACCCAGCAGGCCGACGTCGGTGGACCAGCGCGCCGACTGGGTCAGCGGGTCCCATGCCAGCAACTGCGAGGTATAGACCTGGGCCAGCACCTCTTCCAGGTTCGGGATGTCTTCTACCACATTGCCCATGCGGTCAAAGCCGGTGTTCCAGTAGCCCTGGCCAGGCTGGCGGTCGCGTTCGTTGGTCGCCTGCAGGAAGCGTATGGGGATCGTGAGTTGCGGGATATAGACCAGGCCCGTTCCCGGGTGGAAAGACATCGGGTGCCAATTGTGTGCGCCGGCGTTGCTGGGCAGGCTGACGTTCTTGCCGTCGAAAACCCGGGCGTTTGGCGTTTCAACTGGTCGCCCCGTTTTCATATCCACGCCGCTTGCCCAGGTCATGGCGGAGTAGGCCTCGGCCGAGAGCAGCTCACCACTGCTGCGGTCGAGTACGTAGAAAAACCCGTTCTTGGGCGCCTGCATAAGCACCTTGCGCAACTTGCCGTCCACTTCAAGGTCGGCGAGGATCATGTGCTGGGTGGCGGTATAGTCCCAGGTTTCGCCGGGCGTGGTCTGGTAGTGCCAAACGTACTCCCCGGTATCGGGTCGCAGGGCGACGATCGAGGTCAGGAACAGGTTGTCGCCGCCGCCGGGGCTGCGCAGGGACTGGTTCCAGGGCGAGCCATTTCCGACGCCGATGTACAGCAGGTCGAGTTCCGGATCGTAAACCATGGAATCCCAGACGGTGCCGCCACCGCCCCACTTCCACCATTCGCCGGTCCAGGTTTTCGCCGCCATCTCCAGTTCCGGCCTCTCGAAGCCGTCAGCGGGATTGCCGGGCACGGTGTAAAAGCGCCACGCCATTTTGCCGGTCTTGATGTCGTAGGCGCTGACGTAACCGCGCACACCCAGTTCGGCACCACCATTACCAATCACAACCTTGTCGCCGGCTATGCGCGGGGCACCCGTTATCGTATAGGGTTGTTCGCGGTCAGTGGTCTGCACGTCCCAGATGACTGCGCCATCTTTGGCATTGAGCGCCACCAGGCGACCGTCATAGGTGCCGACAAAGACCATGCCATCCGCATAGGCCACGCCGCGGTTGACGGCATCACAACAGCCCTTGGCCAGGAACGCGCGGTCCACCTCGGGGTTATAGAACCACTTCAGCTCACCGGACTTGGCATCCAGTGCATAAACCATGGACCAGCTGCCGGAGACATACAGGGTGCCGTCCACCATCAAAGGGGTGGCTTCAATGCCCCTGCGGGTATACATATTGAATGACCAGGCCAGGCCCAGCTGGTCGACGTTGTCAGTATCGACCTGCTGTAGCGTGGAATGCCGTTGTTCGCCCCAGTCGTTGCCATGCAGCCGCCACTCCGTATCCGGCGCGGGCGGCCACTTCTCCGCCGCCAATAGCGGCAAGCTGCTGCCAAACGCGGCCAGGAGTATGGCTATGGAGGTGTGTCTGAGGCTGATTCGCATTGCTGCTTTCTCCCTGGGCGCAGGCATCGCCGTCCATTGCGGCGGACCTGAGCCCGCGTTGCGTAATTATTATTACCGTGTGCTTTACCCGGGCATTCTATAACCCTATATCGCCCAAGGTACAGGAGCGCCTGCTTGCGGATATGCAAAGCGCATGCGCTACAGCTTGCCGTGCACCGGTGGTTCCGGCGTGGGTTCGCGACTTGCAAGCATGTCGAAGTCACAACCCAGGTGCGCCTGGTTGACGTGCTGCGAGAACAGTAAACCCCAGCCACGCTGGTAATGTGGCTCGGGCGCCTGCCAGGCCTTGCGGCGCTCGGCCAGGGTTGCTTCGTCAACGCAGAGGTTGATGGCGCGATTGGCCACGTCCAGCTCGATCTCATCGCCATCCTGCACCAGGGCCAGCGGGCCGCCGATCCATGCCTCCGGGCTGACATGCAGCAAGCAGGTGCCGAAGCTGGTGCCGCTCATGCGCGCGTCACTGATACGCACCACGTCGCGTATGCCCTGCTCCGCCAGCTTGCGCGGGATGGGGATCATGCCGTTCTCCGCCATCCCCGGCCCGCCCAGGGGACCGACGTTGCGCAGCACCAGTACGCTGTCTGCATCCACGTCCAGATCAGGATCGTGGATGCGCGCCGCCAGGTCATCCGCGTTTTCAAATACCAGGGCTCGCCCACGGTGCTGCAGCAGGGACTGTTCCGCTGCGCTGGGCTTGATCACACAGCCATTGGGGGCGAGGTTGCCTTTCAGTACCGCCAACGCTTCCCGCGCCACGGGTTTGTCCATGGAGCGGATAACATCGTGATCGACAATTTTTGCGCCGGCGATATTTTCTCCCAGGGTGGCGCCGGTCACGGTGGCGCAATCCAGGTCCAGCACCGAGGTCATCTGTGTGAGCATGGCCGGCAGGCCGCCGGCATCGGCGAATTCATGCATGATGTATTCCCCGGACGGTTGCACATTGGCCAGCACCGGCACCTGGCGCCCTATTTCATCGAAGTCTTCCAGGGTGAAATCAGTGCCTGCGCGACGGGCGATGGCGATAAGGTGAATAGCGGCATTGGTGGAGCCGCCCAGCGCTACACAAGCCCTGGCGGCATTGTGCACAGAGCCATCGCTGATAATGTCGCTGGGTTTGATATCGTCCCATACCATCTGCACGATGCGTCGACCCGCAGCGGCCCCCTGCTGGTGCCCTCGTGAGTCCATGGCCGGTACCGAGGAGGCGCCGGTCAACGACATGCCCAGTACCTCAGCCAGGGCTGTCATGGTGGATGCGGTACCCATGACATTGCAGGTGCCGGGTGAACTCCAGATTTTTTGCTCTATCGCCTCCCAGTCATCCATGGGCAGGCGCCCGGCGATGAGGTCAGGTGCCCAGCGGAATGGGCCCGTGCCGCTGCCGAAACGCTCGCCGCGAAAAGTCGCGCCCATGGTGAAACCCGCCGGGCAATAGATCGCCGGGATATCCATGCTGATCGCACCCATCAGCAGCCCGGGTGTGGTCTTGTCGCAGCCACCCAGCAGAATCGCGCCGTCGATAGGATGGCAGCGCAGTATTTCTTCCGTTTCCATGGCCAGGAAATTCCGGTACAGCATGGCGGAAGGTTTGACGTAGCCTTCACCCAGGGACATGGCCGGCAATTCCACCGGGAACCCGCCTGCCTGCCAGACACCGCGCTTCACCGCCTCGGCGCGATCACGCAAGTGGGCATGGCAGGGATTCATATCGCTCCACGTATTGACGATACCGATAACCGGCCGCCCCTGGAATTCCTCACGGCTGTAACCAGCCTGCAGTGCATGG
Source organism: Pseudohalioglobus sediminis (assembly GCF_008370495.1). Classification (GTDB taxonomy): domain Bacteria; phylum Pseudomonadota; class Gammaproteobacteria; order Pseudomonadales; family Halieaceae; genus Halioglobus. The sequence goes on from NZ_VTUX01000002.1 coordinate 95,577, forward strand.
CTGGTGTGCTCGGTTGAGCCGGGGCCCTCACCAAACCAGCGACGGCTGCGTAGTGTTTCCGGTGTTTTCCTGGCCATATATCTCTCCCTCTCCGCGTTGGCGACCAGGCCGTTTTCGACCCGGGATCATCTGGGGAGATTAGATCATGCCACAACGATGGATACCGTCACCATTGCGACAATTCGGCAGGGGCTGACACCAGCATTGTGCAAGCGCTGCCGCCTGTGCTATCAAGTGAGCATGAAAGCCATTCCACACCTCCACGACTTCATCAGCGAACTGCCTGCAGCTATTCAGGCGGAGATCGAGCACCTCAGTACGCAACGACAGCTGGCCAGGGGTGAGGCGGCCTACCGCAAGGGGGATTTGCCCAACGAACTGTTTCGAATCGTCGAGGGCGCGATCAAGCTGTGCAATTTTTCCCTGGATGGAGCGGAGATCATATCCGGCGAGTTTCAGCCCGGCGACTGCTTTGGCGAGATGGGCGTCATCGACGGCATGCCCCGGGTCAGTCACGCCATTGCCAGCAAGGATACCCGGCTTCGCGTCCTGACCAGGGCCCGGTTCGAGGACCTGTGCCAGCGCTACCCCGAGATCAACCGCCAACTCAACCTGGTGCTTTGCCGGCGCGTGCGCTTCCTGTATTCACTCAACGATGAATTGCTGGGGCTGAAGTTGAAGATCAGGCTGGCTCGCGTCCTGCACCGGCTGGCCTATAGCCACGGCAAGCACAACGAACTGGGTGAGACCTTTGTCGAAACCTCACATGAGGAGCTCAGCAATATGCTGGGAGCCTCACGCCAAAGCGTCAGCAAGGAGCTCAAGTTACTGGAGCGCGAGGGCGATGTGGAGCTGCGCTACGGCAAGGTCTATTTTCATGACCTGGCCGCACTGGGTGAAAAATACGAGACCGCACTGGGCATGGAGCAATTCGCCCCACTCTACCCCAACAAATAGCGCAGCGGCCTCAGGTGCAGCTATCCAGCGGGCTGCCGGTTTCAAGGAAGCGCTCGATGTTGGCATAGGCGCGCATGGCCATATCGGTTCGACACTCCGCCGTGGCACTGCCGATATGCGGCAGCAGGGTTACGTTGTCGAAGTCAAACAGGGCCTCTGTTACCCGGGGCTCGAACTCAAATACGTCCAGCCCCGCGCCACCAAGATGCCCCTGCGCCAGGCTGGAAACCAGTGCCGCCTCGTCCACCAGTGCTCCGCGTCCGGTATTGATCAGCACGGCACCGGGTTTCATGGCGGCAAGTGTGCTGGCATTGAGCAAATGCCGGGTATGCGACGTCAACGGGCAGTTGAGGCTCACCACGTCAGCCTGGGTGAGCATGTCTTCCAGCACCTCACAGTAAGTGGCATCCAGCGCGCTGTCCGCTTCCGGCTTACGCCTGGGGCCGTGGTAGAGCACGGTCATATTGAAAGCGCGGGCTCGCCTCGCCAGTGCCTGGCCGATGCCACCCATGCCGACAATACCAAGGGTTTTGCCGTGCACACGCGTGCCGAGCATACCCGCTCCCGCCCCCCAGTCACCGGCGCGCAAGGCACGCTCGCTGGCGCTGAGTTTTCGGCACGTGGCCAGTAACAGCGCCATGGCCAGGTCCGCGGTATCTTCCGTTACCACCGGTGTGTTACTGACCGCGATACCGCGTGCAGATGCGGCCGGGAGATCAATATTGTCGATACCGGTGGCGATGTTGGCTATCAAGCCGAGTTCAGGCGGAAACCGCTCGATGAGTTCAGCCGGCACCGAATCGACGCCGGCGGCGAGGTAGATGCGCGCGCCGGCCAGGTCGGCAGGCCCTACCCGCACTTCGCCAAGCTGCTCCAGCGCGGCGGTAAACATATCTGGTAACGGCCGTGACAAGACGATCACCGGTCTGGATTGTGGCATCTTCTTCTCCCCAGGTTGCAGTGTTACTCGCCGCGCTGCCTGTCAGGCAACCGGCGGTTCCCAGTTTACCCCGTTAAGGTGGCTGCCACCGTCTGCGAACAGCGTGTTGCCGGTGAGGTATTGCGCGGCATCAGAGGCCAGGAATACGGCGACACCGCCGATATCATCAACCGGGTCACCCATACGTCCCATGGGGTTCTGCTGCAGTACCAGACTGGCGTTTTCCGGGGAGTGCTTCACGAAAAGATCATAGGCAGGCGTGCGCGCAGCCGGGCACAGGATATTGACGCAGATCCCGTACCGCGCCCACTCCCGCGCAGCAGTGCGCGACAGCGCTCGCAGGGCCTCCTTGGCGGCATTGTATTCGGCGGTGTAGGGATGGGCATTGACGCCATTGAGCGACGCCAGGTTAATAATCCTGCCCCAGCCGTTGTCGCGCATCGCCGGGAAGGCTGCCTGCATGGCCCACCAGGGCGCCATGAACCCACCCTCGAGGGCCCTGTTGAAGTCACTGTCAGTGCGGTTTTCCAGGCGTGCGGGCGGTGTTCCCGAGGGGTAGGCATTGTTCACCAGTATATCCAGCCGGCCGTGGGCAGCCAGCGTATCTGCCACGGCGTGCTCCACCTGTTCACGTTGACGGACATCGGTCTGAACAAACCGCGAGCCCGGCAGCGCCTCTGCGCACCGCTGGCCGCTCTCCGCATCGAACTCGGCAATCACCACGCTGGCACCTTCCCGATGCAGGCTGTGTGCAATCCCCTCGCCGACACCTTGCCCCGCTCCGGTCACCAGGGCGACTCTTCCTTGTAACGTCATGCCACGCTCCATCTGCATCGTGCCTATTGGTCTGGCGATGCTAACAGCTGTTGTAGGTGTTCGCGAACTCCGTCCGGGGGGACCCGCAAAGACAAGCGCAGCGATACAAAAATTTGGCTCGATAGGCTCTTGTTATCACTTTATGAAGACCACACTATAGGCGCGCCGCGCCAAAATCATGCGGCCAATTTACCGACTTGTCAGGAACACCCCGGGGGCTCGCCAGGGGCACGCCGGTTTTAACCAAAAGGAGACGCTGGGTCTCGATGAAAGTATTGCTAACCGTCACTTCATTACTCCTGTCCACGGCCTTGCTGCTCGTTGGCCACGGCCTGCAGTTGACCTTGCTCCCTCTGCGTGCGTCTTTCACGGGCATGTCAGAGTTCATAATCGGTTTGAGTGCGTCCAGCTACTTCCTCGGTTTCATCGCCGGCTGCCTGCTGATCCCGCTGATCATTCGCCGTGTCGGGCATATTCGTGGCTTCGCTGTGCTGACCGCCATTATGATCTGCAGCCTGTTGTCGCTGGAAATGCTCGACTACTGGCCGGCGTGGCTGGTACTGCGCTTCCTCACCGGTGTCGCCATCAGCGGTCTGTATACGGTCATCGAAAGCTGGCTGAACAGCCAGGCCACGCCGGAATCCAGGGGTCGCATACTCTCCACGTACACCTTCATTACGCTGGTGGCGATGCTGGCCGGCCAGTTCCTGATCAACGTCGGCCCTGTAGACAGCTCGGTGCCCTTCAGCCTGGCTACACTGTTCCTGGCCCTGGCGATTCTACCGGTGGGCATGACGCGCCGTATGGCACCGCAGCCCGTGGAGACCACGCAGATTCGTTTTACCCTGCTGTACAAGCGCTCTCGCTCAGCGTTTGCGGGCGCGCTGCTCTCGGGGCTGGTGGCAGGCAGTTTCTGGTCCCTGGGGGCAGTGTTCGCAAAGTCTTACAGCGTCACGGCGATGGAGATTACCTGGTTCATGAGCGCGGCCATTGGCGGTGGCGCACTGTTGCAGTATCCGATCGGTATGCTGTCTGACAAGATCGACCGGCGCCTGGTGCTGGCATTGTTGTGTATAGGGGGCGCGCTCACTTCCGCAGCGGTGGCCTGGAGCATCGGCCAGGCCTGGTACCTGGCCATGGTGTTCCTGTTTGGCGCCATGGTCCTGCCGATTTATGCCATTTCCCTGGCCACGGCTGCCGATGTATCGGCACCCGAGGAGTTTGTTGAAATTGGCACCTCCGTCCTGTTACTGAACGCCGTAGGCGCCGCGATTGCGCCGCTGCCCCTGGGGCAGTTAATGGCTGTAGCCGGCGCATCGGCCTTGTTCTGGTCGTTCGCCGCCATTTGCCTGCTCATGGGTTTCTTCCTGGCACTGCAGATGCGCCACCCGCGCACAATCAGCGTAGAGCAGCAGACGCCCTTTGAAGCCGCCGGCAACGACGGTGCCCCGGTCGGTTTCGAGCTGGACCCGAGGGGGAACGACGATCTTGAGCCGGCGCCTGCCGAGGACCTGGACGAGCTCGCGGATACTAACCGGGAGCGCTAGGCGCGTGACGCAAGGCGCAACAGATAAGTAGTGGGTTCACTGCAGTAACGGCAGCACCTTCTGCGCATAGAGCTCGAGGCTTTGCCAGGCGGCGTCCACAGGCACGCCGCCACACAGTGGCGCGAGATTGATTGAGCCTTTGCTGGCAATCACCGCCGCGGCTTCGTCCGGGCTGAGAATGGCGTATTTACCTTCCGCCCTGAGTTGCTGCAGGTCTTCTGCAGCGGACTCCGCATATGCCCTGCGGCTGGGATGCCGCCACTTTGCATAAGACATCGCATCATAGAGCAGGTAGGGCCCCAGTTCCGCCCAGGCTGCGTCAGGGTCCTCCGCAATCAGTGTCAGGCAGGGCTCGCGCGGGTAGATAATAAAGCCATTGTCGAAACCCTGTTGAGCACAGGCTTCGCGGTAGTAGTCACCGAGACTGGGGTCATCGATTGCCGGGGCAAAATACAGGCCGAACCTGGCTGCCCTGCGCGCTGCCGCGCGACTGTTGCCACCGACGAAGACGATATCCCGTGCCGGCCTCGCCAGCGCGGGGACCAGTTGGCATGGCGTACCGTGATGATCAAAGGCTTCGCCGGACAGTGCCTGCAGCAGCAAGGTTAGCTTGGCGTCAAAGATGCGACCGCGGCTGGCCCAGTCAACACCAAAGGTATCGTATTCGAGCTGTCGGTAGCCCAGCCCAAGGGTCAGGTTGAAGCGGCCCTCGCTGACGCTGTCCAGCGCCACGACGTCCTCGGCAACCCGCAGCGGGTCATGTAACGGCAGTTGCAGTGCGCTCACGCTGATGGCAATGCGCCGGGTGCGCGCTGCGGCCGCCATGGCCAGGGCCAGCGGCGCGCTGAGAAAGCCGTCCGGGGTATTGTGATGCTCTGAGAAAGCGGCGACCGAGAGCCCCTGCTGGTCTGCCCACTCAATCATCTCCAGGCAGGCGCGCATGCGCTGCTGGGCGCTATCGGGGCAGAATGGCGCCTGCCGCAGGTCGAACTGCAGTATGGCTAGCGGGGGCATATTGCGGCCGCTGCCATCAGCCGCCTTTGCCCTGGGCGTCCCGCGCCTTCAGCCAGCGCGCCACCATGCCACCCATGCGCTGTCTATCGTAAGCATCCTCTTCATAGCTGAACAGACCGTTGCCGGCGTAGTGGAGGATGGTGATATTGGGCTCCTCATAGATCTCTCCATCGCCGAGATCCTCCATACGATTGAGTACCTCGCAGATAATCCAGCCTTTATCCTCGTCGATGCTGTACCAGCGAATGGGGAATGCGGTCATGCTGCTTGCCGGGAATGCGCCCATCGTCTTGCTGATCCACTGGTAAATATTCTCCCGACCCCAGAAACGCCCATACTGGTGTTCAAAGTACGTGGCGTCCAGTGTGAACCGGTCTGCCCAGTCCCGCCAGTCGCCCTCCTGAGCACCTTTCAAAGCCGCTTGCTGGTAGTCATCAAACGCCTGCTCGAGTTCTGCCCTGCTCCACCTTCCCATTCTATTCCCCTGTCGTTGCCGTCAGTTACAACTGGTATTGCCGCGTGGCCAGGTCACGCATGATTTCCTCGGAGCCGCCGCCAATGGCGTTGACCCGCACCTCGCGGTAAATCCGTTCCACCTTGTTACCGCGGATATATCCGATACCGCCCAGAATCTGCATCGCTTCCCTGGCACAGAACTCCATGGTCTGGCTACACTGTACCTTGAGCAATGCGATATCACCGAAGTTGGCCCGGTTTTCAATCATCGCCAGGCTCAAGTGCTGGATGCACGCCTGGCAGGCGTTGATCCGCTGCTTCATGTCGGCGATCTTGTGGCGAATCACCTGGTGATCGGCGAGGCGCTGGCCAAAGGTCTGCCTGTCACGCGCCCAGTTCACCGCCTCCTCGAGGCAGACCCTGGCGCTGGCTTCCATCATGACGCACATCGCCATGCGCTCGGCGTTGAAATTGTTGGCGATTACCAGGAACCCGTGACCCTCCTCTGCCAGCAAGTTATCCGCCGGAACCCGCACAGAGTCGAAATGGATCGTTGCCGTATCGCTACACCACCACCCCTGCTTTTTATCCAGCGGCGTGCGACTGACACCTTCTGCAGCGGCGGGAATCACCAGCACCGATACGCCGGCGGCGCCATCACCACCGGTTCTCACGCCCGTGGTGAACCAGTCCGCGCCCATGCCGCCGGAGATAAAGGTTTTACTGCCGCTCACGACGTAGCTGTCACCGTCGCGCACAGCCCTGGTCTGCAGGTTGGCGACATCCGAGCCTCCAGATGGTTCGGTAATCGCCAGGGCGATACGTTTGTCCCCGGCCAGCACCGGTGGAATTACCTCCTGTTTCAGCGCCTCACTGCCAAATCCAAGCACCGGTGGCAGGCCGATACCATGGGAAAGCAGCGTGCTGGGCAGGCCACCAAGGCTGGTCCGGGCCAGTTCCTCGCTGAGAATGTTCTGGTGCCACAGATCGATACCTGCGCTGGTGCCGCCGTACGCTTCCGGGTAGCCGAGACCAAGCAAGCCGAACTCTGCCGCCCTGGGCCAGAGTGCATCGGGCACAAAACCCTGCTCATCCCATTCATCGACATGCGGCACGACCTCCCGCTCCAGGAATCGACGCAACTGTTCGCGCCACGCTTCATGAGTCTCGTTCAGGTGTGGGTTGTAAAGGCGGGCACTATCAAAGCTCAGCGACACAGGTTTCCTCTCGGGCGGGTTATTATCTCTTTTTCCGAGCGCCAACTATAACCGTGTCCAGCGCTGAGTTTAAGCGCTGCTGGTTTAACTAGTCACCGTTAGCAGGCGGGACGTGCCGTCTGATTATCGCTATATTCATTTTGACCGGGCGCGCGCAAGCTATGCAGCGCCGGCAGACAACAGGCACATTGAATACAGGGGGCAGCCCTTGAGCAGCCATCGACAACAATGGCAACAACTGCTGGAAGAACTTGCACAGCGCCAGGGGCTTGCGCAAGCCATGGGCGGTGCAGAGAAGCTCACCCGCCAGCGCAGCAAGGGGCGACTCAACGCTCGCGAGCGGGCGGCGCAGTTGTTCGACGCGGACAGTTTCAACGAGATCGGCGCCCTCGCCGGCGGCAACCACCCTGCCGGGCACCCGCCGCTCGCCGGTGATGGCGTCATCGGCGGTACCGGCCTGGTCGAAGGGCGCACCGTGGTCGCACTGCTGGAAGATTTTACCGTGATGGGCGGCTCCATCGGACATGCCAATGCCGCGAAACGCGCCCGCCTGGTGCGCCTGGCATCGGAGCAGCAACTGCCGCTGGTGATCGTGCTGGACGGTGCGGGAGAGCGCATGGGCAATGCCGCGGAGCGCTACCCCAATGCCCCCAACGATCTGCAACTGGTCGCCGACCTGCAGGGCAAGGTGCCGGTGGTGACCCTGGTACTGGGGTCCTCCGCCGGTCACGGAGCGCTCACCGGCATGTTCGCTGACCTCGTTATCATCAACCAGGGCGCCAGCCTGTTTACCGCCGGGCCGCCCCTGGTTGAGGCGGCACTGGGCATCAAGGTGACAGCGGAGGAGCTTGGCGGGGCGGTGATGCATACTTCGGAAAGCGGTGTCGCCCATAACCTGGTAAGCACGGAGGCGGAAGCCTTTGCCCAGGCGCGCCGCTTTCTGTCCATGCTGCCACTGCGTGCAGGCGAAGCACCGCCGCAATCCCGGGACAGCGTCGGCGCCGATGCGAACGACGTGGATGCGCTGCTCGATATCATACCGCCCGGCACGGACCGCGCCTACGACATACGTGAAGTGCTGGCAACCCTGGCGGACGCAGGCAGTGTTATGCCGTTACAACCCGATTACGGTCGCTCAATGGTCTGCGCGCTGTGCCGATTCGGTGGTGTGGCAGCCATGGTCATTGCCAACCAGCCCATGGTGTTCGCCGGAGCCATCACCTGTGAAGCGGCACAGAAAGCCACGCATTTTATCGACTTGGCGCATAACTTTGGCCTGCCCCTGGTGTCCCTGCTGGACAACCCCGGGGTCATGCCTGGACCCGAGGCTGAGCGCGCGGGTGTACTGCGCGCAGCGGGTCGCATGTTTGCCGCGCAGCGTCGCTACCGTGGCCGCAAGGTCGTGGTGACCTTGCGCAAGGCCTTTGGCTTCGGCTCGTCTGTCATGGGCATGAACCCGTGGGACAGGCAGGCAATAAGCCTCGCCCTGCCCTCGGTGAATCTCGGTGGCATACCGGCCCTCGGCGGTGCCCAGGCAGCGCGCAGCAGTGCCGAGGAATCGGCGCAGGTGCAGGCCAACCAGTCCGGCGCCTGGGTGCCGGCAGACGCGATGGCGTTTGACAAGGTTATCAATCCCGTTGCCCTGCGCCGTGAAATTATCGCGGCACTGCAACGCGACTGACGCCGGTTATTTACACGCAACGACTCCCCATCTACGCAAGAGGCAATAGTGATGGATATCGAACTGGACAGTGACGGCGCAGGCCCGCTCAAAGGCATTACCGTACTCGACGTAACCAGCATGATTACCGGTCCGCTGTGCAGCCAGATGCTGGGTGACCTGGGCGCCGATGTCATCAAGGTGGAGCCCACCCATGGCGAGGTGGCCCGCTGGATGATGCCCCCGGAAAACGGCGGCCTGACCGGCTTTTACTGCCAGATGAACCGCAACAAGCGCAGCATCGCCATCAACCTGCAGCAAGCCGAGGGGGTCGAGATACTGAAAAAGCTGGCAGCGCAGGCTGACGTGCTGGTTGAAAACTTTCGTGGCGGTGTCGCCGACAGGCTCGGAATTGGCTACGACGCGCTGCGACCCCTCAACCCGCGGCTGATTTATGTCGCCATCACCGGCTTTGGTCCCAGTGGACCCTACGCGGAGCGCCCCGCCTACGACCCGATCGCACAGGGCCTGGTCGGCATGATGCCGATACAGGGCAAGCCCTTCGGGGGCAAGCCGCAACTGATCCAGTCCGCCATTGTCGACAAGACCACAGCCACCACTGCCGCGGGTGTGGCGCTGGCAGCGCTTTATGCCCGCGACGCCGGTAACGGTAGCGGCCTCGGGCAGCGCGTCGACGTCCCCATGATCGATGCCTACGCGGCCAATTCCCTGCCCGACATGCTGGCAGTGGACAGCTTCCAGCCCTCGGCGCTGCCCGATGCCGAGCCGCTTGCGGTGCTGCGCACCTTTGCCACCCAGGACGGTTACGTGGTGGGCATGGCCTTGCAGGACAACCACTTCCGCGGCCTGTGCGAAGCGCTGGAATGTACGCAACTGCTGCAGCGTGAAGGCATGCGCAATGTCGGCGAGCGCATCAGCGACTTCGAACCCTGGCTGGATGCTATTGAGGCGGAGATCGCACGCTGGCCAACTGATGAACTGCTGTCACGGTTCGAGAAGCACGGCGTGCCCTTTGGCAAGGTGAAAACCGTTCGCGAATTTGCCGAGGACCCCCAGGCGCAACACAACCGCACGGTGTTCGATGCGGAGCATCCCCAGTTAGGCACCCTGCGCTACGTGCGCTACCCGGGGCACTTTTCCGAAACCCCCGCCAGTTTGCGCCTGCATCCACCGCGACTGGGTGAGCACAGTGACGCGATCCTGCAGGCCGCTGGTTATTCTGCGGCGTCCATTGAGGCATTGCGCGAAGCGGGTGTGGTGGCCTGATTACGGCCCCGCAGTTGTTGCTCCCTCGCGATTCCAGATCAGCCCGACCGGCAGGTCCCTGGCTACCTGGCGCAGCAGGCGCCGGCGGTATCCTGTGGCCTGCCGATAACCCTCCAGCGAGGGAAAACGGCACATAACAATCATCGCGTCCTGCGCCAGCGCCAGGCGCGATACGCCGCTGTAAATACCGAGGTAGGAACCCACCATGGCCGTGATCGACCGGGTCAGGTGCATGTAATTGCCATCAATAACAATACCCTGGCGACTCATCACCGTACCCAGGCCAATGGCCAGGTCAAAGCGGGACTTGAGACCCTCCACGCCCTCCCGGTACAGCACCAGCGGGAAATCAAGCCCGATGGGCTCAACCGGGTTCTCCTGCAGTGTTTCAACGATATGCCCGAGCATTTCCTGGCGGCGCTGCAGCAGTGCATCGCCGTCGCTGGACAGGTCGATCATGGCGTCTGCGATCGCGGTGGCGTCAGCGGCAAAGACAGCCTGCAGGTAGCGCAACGCCGGTCGCCAGATCGGGCCGACGTCTACGCTGTTGCCCCAGTCGATGAAATACAGGCGCTGTTCGTCGTCGACCAGCAGGTTGCCGGGGTGCAGATCGCCGTGGAACTCGCGGTACACGAGCATGTGCGACAGCACGGTATGCAGGAACGCGCGACCCACCTTGCGTCGCGCGCGCTGCGCCTTGCGCTTGCCGAGTGCATCAAATGCCGTGGACAGGCTGCTGGCGCCCTCAACGTACTGCATCTCTATCACGCGTCGCGTGGTCTGGTACACCTGCGGCACGTGCCAGCCGCCCGTGTAGCCTGCGCGTTCTGCAAAGCGTGCCTGCACCGCAGCCTCGGCCTCAAAGTCCAGTTCGGCGCGGAAGCCCTCTACGAAAACGTCCACCTGGTCCAGCCATGAGGACAGGAATGGCGACAGCTTGGAGTGCGGCGCCCAGTACTGGCTGCTGAGTATCGCCAGCTTGATCACCGTCTTGCCAATGATGAACTCGCGTTCGAGGTTGTGTCGACCCACCTTCACCACCAGGGTTTTCAGTTCCTGGCGGCCACGTCGGTTGCGCACCGGTTTTTCCGCCACGAACACGGAGGCAATGGAACCTGACTTGAGCGGTTTGGACGCGTCGAAGTTGTAGTAACGCTGCCCCGGCAACTCGCCGAAACTCTCCATGAACGCCTGCTCGACTTCCGCCGGCGTCATCGGTTCCACGTCTTCCTGGAACACCTCCAGCGCTGCGCTGATCTCCTCCGGCAGGAAATCCGATCCGGAGGCAGCCACCTGCGCCATCTTGATGAAGAAGGGGCCAAACTCCCGCACCATTTGCGCCACGATGGCAGCTTGCGCCTTGAAATCCTCGGGGTCGGTTTCGAAAAACTCGCGGATATACGCCAGGGCGCCGATCTGTCGCCTGAAGATGTCAAGGTCGGAACGCAACACGCCGGTCTGGTCGAAAATCTCACGCAGATGCCGATTGTTGCTGTGCCGCATGTGCTTGAGCTGATTGATCACCCTTACCAGCAAGGGCTCGTAGGCGTTGGCGACGATGCGCGCCACCTCCAGGCTCACTTCCCCGAGCCCCTTGAGCTCGGGTTCACTCATCAGGTCGTTAAAAAACTGCCAGAACTCTTCGGTGACCTGTTCAGGGATAGGAAACACAGAGCGCGCAGTAACCTGGTCCATGAGAAAGCGCAGCAGGTTCTCCGTGCTCTGCTCATTGGGCAGGATGTTGTCTTCACGCAGGCGGCGTGTGAGTTGGGTAAGCTGGGCGGTAACGGGATGGGTCTGCAGCGACTCAAACAGCGCATCCAGGGCGTCGTGCAGTTCGGCTTCCGTGACATCGGCATGGCGGTTGAGCAGTGAAGCCAGGGGCCGCAAGGCCACATATACGCGCGCCATGCCCGAGGCATACTCGCCAGTGGATCGCAGGACACGGGTAGTCTGTTCGCGCAGCACAGGCAGCCACTCTTCCAGCTTGATGGTGCTTTCCGCGTCCCTTACGGGCTCTGTTTGCGACAAGTATTGTTCCCTGCCGCGTGCTGCGGCATCAGTTTTACTCAGGGGTACATCTACTGCGTCAGGTTACTGCGTGGCACCAGATGTTGTGGTCATTGTCTATGATCGCCGTCGCCCGGACAAGTGCCAATATCAGGGCAGGACCAGCTTGTAAGGTTTGACGATCACCTTGCGGGTGACCCCGTTCAGGGCGTAAGGATCCGAATCTGCCCAGGCCTGTGCCGCCTCAAGCGAATCAAAGTCAGCCACGATCAGGCTACCGGTAAAACCCGATTCACCGGGCTCCTCGGTGTCGACCGCCGGGTGCGGCCCTGCGATCAGCAGGCGCCCCTGGTCGACAAGTTCCTGCAGACGTTGCAGATGTGCCTGCCGATTGGCTTTGCGGCCGGCCAGGCTGTTCTCAACATCCTGGGTCATGATGGCGTACCACATGTTCCCCTCCTCCCTTTACTTGCGCTTGCTGCGCGCCTTGAGTTGTGACAAACGTTCTGCCATGGCAGTCATATCCACCGCGCTGTTGTAGGCCCGTGCCGCATCACCTTCCACATCCAGTCCATGCGCCAGGCTGGTTTCCCAGCCCTTGTTCATGACCTGTTTAATGCGGTACAGCGGTTCCGGGAGGCAGGTGGCGATCTCGCGAGCGGTCTCCAGCGCCGCGCCGAGCAATGCATCGTCCGGCAGCACGCGATTTACCAGACCCCACTGCAGGCCCTCCTCGGCGCTGTAGTAGTTGCCGGTAAAACTGATTTCCCTGGCCCTGTTGATACCCACCAGTCGCGGTAGTTTTTGTGATAAGCCCCAGCCGGGCAACAGCCCGACCCGGGCGTGGGTATCGGCAAAGCGCGCGCTCTCAGCCGCGTAAATAAAATCGCAGGCCAGGGCCAGTTCGAAGCCGCCGGTCACGGCAACGCCATTTACCGCCGCAATGATGGGCTTGGGGCAATCATTAAAGGCCTGCAGCAGGGGTGCATTCGGCCCCAGTGACACCCCATCGGACATTAACGAGCCATCGCCTGACAGCACTTTCAGGTCGACGCCGGCGGAGAATGCCCGACCAGTTCCCGTCAGCACAATGGCATGCACCGCATTGTCTTCTGCCAGGTGCAGCATCGCATCACGCAGGCCATCGAGACAGGTCCTGGTGAGTGCATTGAACTGCTGCGGGCGATTCAGTTTCAGCAAGGCCACGCCCTCGCCACGGCTTAGCAACAGTTCGCCATCAGCGAGTGATTTTTCTGGTCCCAACATAAAGTCTTTGCCCTCTGTAGACAGTTACCCGCATTATGCGGGTTGAGCCGGCAAATAACAGTGCCGGCAGACAATCATTGAAGCACTCAAGACGATGCCTGATAGCGGATGGCAGGCCGAACCATTTGAGTGATGGCGCCAGCCTTCCTATGATTGACGCTTAACACCTGACGGAGTCTCACACCATGTACCAGTTCAGCGAACGTTCCCAGCAGCTACAGGCGCAGCTCAAACAATTCATGCAGGAGCATATTTATCCCAGCGAGGAGAATTATGCCCGGCAGTTGCATGAGGCTACCGATCGCTGGGCCCCGCTGCCACTTATGGATGAACTCAAGGAGAAGGCACGGGCAGCGGGCCTGTGGAATCTCTTCATACCGCCTTCGCTGGCCGAATTCGCCGATCACGACGGCCTCAGCAACTTCGACTACGCGCCGCTGGCGGAAATCATGGGCCGCGTGCTCTGGAGCCCGGAGGTATTCAATTGTAACGCGCCCGACACCGGCAACATGGAAGTGTTCATGAAGTACGGTACCCGTGCGCAACAGGAGCAATGGCTGACGCCGCTGCTGAATGGCGAAATACGCTCAGCCTATGCCATGACCGAACCACAGGTCGCCTGCTCGGACGCGACCAATGTGGAGTTGCGTATTGAACGCGACGCTGACGAGTGGGTGCTCAACGGTCGCAAGTGGTTTACCTCTAACGCCATGCACACGCGCACTGCGGTGTTTATTGTCATGGGCAAGAGCGACCCGGACAACCCAAACCGCCACCAGCAGCAGAGCCAGGTGCTGGTGCCTCGCGACACGCCGGGGGTGGAAATCACACGTGCACTGACGACTCTTGGCTACGATGACGCACCGCTGGGGCATGCAGAAATGCGCTTCGACAATGTACGCGTGCCAGTGGACAACATGTTACTGGGTGAAGGCAGGGGCTTTGAAATAGCCCAGGGGCGTCTGGGCCCGGGCCGCATACACCACTGCATGCGGCTGATAGGCATCGCCGAGCGCTCACTGGAGCTGGCGTGCCAGCGCTCGGTATCGCGTACCACCTTTGGCCGTACCCTGGATCGTCACCAGTCGGTGCGCGAAGACATTGCCAAGAGCTTCTCTGAAATCGAGATGGCTCGACTCCTGGTGCTGAAGACTGCCGCGCGCATGGACGAAGTGGGCGCGAAAGGAGCCATGGAAATGATCGCTGCCAGCAAGATCAGTGTGCCTATCATGATGCAGCAGGTTATTGATCGCTGTATGCAGTTGCACGGCGCCGGCGGGTTGACCGAGGATTACTGCATGGCCGAAGGTTTCAATTATGCGCGCTGGTGCCGCCAGGCGGATGGTCCCGACCAGGTACACCAGATGGCGTTGGGGAAAATGGTCATCAAGCGTCACACTGAACAGTAGGCCCAGAGTATGCATGCAACAACACAATCACTTTTCAGCCTGGCGGGCAAAACTGCCCTGGTTACCGGCGCATCCAGCGGCCTGGGCGCCCACTTCGCCAGCGTACTGGCGGCAGCCGGCGCTAACGTGGTGGCGGCGGCACGCAGGCAGGAGCGACTGGATTCGCTGGTCGCGCAAATCACTGACAACGGCGGCAAGGCCACAGCAGTGGCCATGGATGTCACTGATGGCGACAGCGTCAACGCGGCGCTGGACGAGGCAGTTGACGCTTTCGCAGCCGTGGATATTCTGGTGAACAATGCCGGTGTAGCCGGCTCCCGCTTTTGCCTCAACGTCGATGAGCGTAACTGGGACTACATCATGGACACCAACCTCAAGGGCGCTTGGCGCGTGGCGCAGGCAGTCGCCGCGCGCAGCGTGGCGGCGCATCGCCCCTGCAGCATCATCAATATCGCCTCCATACTCGGCCTGCGGGTGGGCTTTGGTGAAAGCGCCTATGGTGTGTCCAAGGCAGGTGTGGTCCAGCTCACGCGTGCCCTGGCCCTGGAACTGGCCGCCAAGGATATTCGTGTGAACGCGATCTGCCCCGGGTACTTTGCGACTGAGATGAACAGTGATTACCTGCACTCGGAAGAAGGCCAGGCTTACCTGGAACGCACCCCGGCCCGACGCATGGGCGAGCTGGATGAACTCAGCGGCCCCCTGTTGCTGCTGGCCTCCGGCGCCGGCAGTTTCGTCAACGGCGCGATCATCCCTGTGGATGGTGGCCACCTGGTCAGTTCGCTGTAAGCGGTGGCCAGAGTTTCCGGTTTCGTTGTCATTATGTTGAACGCTTCGCACCCGCAGCCGCGCGCTACCAAATAGGAGATGCCGATGGCGCCGGAATGGCTACGGGACTATCGCAAGGAAACCTTCGTCAGCGACCTGTTGGCAGGGATTATCGTCACCATCATGCTGATACCGCAGTCGCTGGCCTATGCGTTGTTGGCCGGTCTGCCCGCCGAGATGGGTTTGTATGCCAGCATCCTGCCGCTGGTGGCCTACGCACTGCTGGGCAGCAGTCGCACACTCTCGGTGGGGCCGGTGGCGGTCATATCCCTGATGACAGCGATGGCGGTGGGCGATATAGCCGCTTCAGGTTCGCCCCATTACATCGAGGCCGCCATTGTGCTGGCAGCGCTATCCGGTGTGCTGTTGCTGTTGATGGGCGTCCTGCGCCTCGGCTTTCTCGCCAACCTGCTGTCTCACCCGGTAGTGTCCGGTTTCATAACCGCCTCTGCCGTGATCATCGCTGTGGGGCAGTTCCGCCACTTGCTGGGTATTCCGGCGCAGGGCGACAATCTCATCGCCCTGCTCGCGTCGCTCTTCGCCAATATCGGCGCCACCAACTGGATTACCCTGGGTATCGGCCTCGGCGCCACCGGCTTCCTGATATGGTCTCGACGGGGGCTGTTGCGCCTGTTGCTCCGGCTCGGGCTGCCCGAGCAGCTGTCGCGCATCCTCGCCAAAGCCGGCCCCGTACTGGTCATTCTGGTAACGGTGGCGCTGAGTTACCTGTTCCAGTTAGGGGCGCACGGAGTTGCCCTGGTCGGCGAAGTACCACGCGGGCTACCCGACCTGGCACTGCCCTCCTTCGACGCTGAACTATGGTCCCAGCTACTGGTTTCAGCGCTGCTTATCTCCATTATCGGGTTTGTCGAATCGGTTTCCGTGGGCAAGACACTGGCCGCCAAACGCCGCCAGCGGATAGATCCCAATCGTGAGCTGGTTGCGCTGGGCGGTGCCAATGTGGCTTCGGCATTCTCCGGCGGATTTCCGGTAACCGGCGGTTTTTCCCGCTCGGTTGTCAATTTCGATGCCGGCGCGCAAACCCCCGCCGCGAGTATACTGGCGGCCATGGGCATCGCCCTCGCGGCGCTGTTCCTCACCTCACTGCTCTTCTACCTGCCCAAGGCAACGCTCGCCGCCACGATTGTCGTCGCCGTAAGCAGCCTGGTGGACTTTGGCCAGATCCGCCGCGCCTGGCACTACTCGCGCTCGGACTTTATCGCCATTGTCACCACTATCATCGCCACGCTCACCCTGGGTATAGAGCTGGGCGTGCTGGCCGGCATCCTGTCTTCCGTGCTGCTGCACCTTTACAAGACCACGCGGCCCCATATCGCCATCGTCGGCGCCGTGGCCGGGACGGAACATTACCGCAACGTGGAACGCCACAACGTCATCACCCATCCCAACCTGGTCTCACTGCGAATAGATGAAAGCCTGTATTTTGCAAACAGCAGTTACCTCGAGGACTATATATATCGCCTCGTGGCCGAAAGTGACCAACTGGAGCACGTGATACTGCAGTGCACAGCAGTCAACGAGATCGACATGAGTGCGCTGGAGACGCTGGAAGCAATAGATCACCGTTTGCAGGAACAGGGCATACGCCTGCATCTGAGTGAAGTGAAAGGACCGGTCATGGACGCCCTGCAAAGCGTGGACTTCCTGCGACAGTTGTCCGGCGAGGTTTTTCTCAGTCACCACCAGGCTGTGAAAGCGCTGAAGCGGGACGAGATCGAGCCCTACATAATCTGAAACGCCTGCCCCACTCTGCTATCATCGCAACGACTCCTGATTCAAACGGCCTGGTTGTATGAACCCTCTGCTTAAGGCTGGCGCGTTCCTCGTGCCGGTGTTGTTGATCGCTGTGCTCGCCATCCTCACTGAAGAGCCCGAAGACAGTAAAGATACTTGCGCGAACCCGGACAGCGATGTCGCCGCGGCCATCCTGGCAGACTCGGCACATGACCAGGATGGGCTCGCCAACCGTGCCATCCTGCAGCGTGGTCGCTGCCAGCAGCCCAAAGCCGCAAATGCGGACCAGGCCGCGGCGGCAAGCGCGGCCGCAGAGGCACTGGCAGCCGATTCATTGACGGGCGCGGCAAACCCGGCGGAGACCAAAGCCGACAAGCCCGCCGCGCAGGTGGAACAGGGTGCCGCACCTGAGCAGGCGTCCCCTGCTGAGGCCAAGGACCGGGACGGCCAGCAGGACATGCCGACCGACGACCCCTCGGGCAATGCGGCACCTATTACCCCACTGTCGTCGACCAATACCGTCGCCAACCCGGGTCACCAGGCAACAACGCAGGCGGCAGCCCCTCCGGTCACGGTGCCCACTGGAACCGCAACCGAGATCGTGCAGCACCGCTGCATGGTCTGCCATGGATGCTACGACGCCCCCTGCCAGTTGAAACTGGAGGCACAGGCCGGGCTGGAGCGCGGTGCCAGCAAGGACCTGGTTTACAACGGCGGGCGCTTGATCGAGGCCAATATGACACGCCTTTTCGATGACGCGCTCACCGAGAGAGGCTGGCGCAAGAAAGGCTTCTACCCGGTGCTGGACAAGGAACAGCCCGAGCGCGGTGTCATGTACCGGCTGCTTGAGCTGAAGCAGGCACACCCCTTGCCGACAGATGGGCCGATGCCGGAGGGGTTCGATTTCTCCCTGGCGCGTGACCAGCAGTGCCCGAGACAGGACGAGTTTGACAGTTACGCTGAGGATAAGCCGCTGTGGGGAATGCCCTACGGCTTGCCAGGGCTCAACCCGGAACAACACCGGACCCTGACCTCGTGGCTGGATGACGGTGCCCCGGCACCCGCACTGGCAACGCTGCCGGCCGCACAGCAACAACTGGTCACGGACTGGGAGACCTTTCTCAACGGCGACACCCCCAAGCAGCGGCTGATGGCGCGCTACGTCTATGAACACCTGTTCCTGGCCAGTCTTTACCTGGAGGCAGGCGAGCAGCCGGTCTGGTTCCGTCTGGTGCGCTCCCGATCCGAACCCGGCAAGCCTCTGGACTTGATCGCCACGCGCCGCCCCTACGATGATCCCGGGGTCAAACGGGTGTATTACCGGTTGCAGCGCATGCCGGTGCAAGCGCTGGCCAAGATCCACATGCCCTACCGCTTCGATCAGGCGCGCATGGATTGGTACCGGGGTCTGTTTCTCGAGCCGGCATACGAGGTCCCGAGCCTGCCCGGTTATGAGCGCGAAGTTGCCTCCAATCCCTTTAAAACCTTCGTCGACATTCCGCTGCCCTCGCGCTATCGCTTCCTGCTGGAAGAGGCGCGCTTTACCATCATGAACTTCATCAAGGGGCCGGTCTGTCGTGGCCAGATCGCCCTTAACGTCATCGACGATCACTTCTGGGTGGTCTTCGCCGACCCGGAGCGTATGGATATGGATGTCGATGCCCGTTTCCTGTCCAGCGAGATGGACAAGATGCGCCTGCCGACCCCGGCCACCGGCACAGTCATCGACCTGTTCAGTTGGTCACGCTACGCCAAGGCTCATGAAAAATACCAGCGCGCCCGCTCACGTTTCATTCGCAAGCGATCGCAGCAGGGCGAGCGGCTCACCCTCGATTCAGTCTGGGATGGTGACGGCAATAATGCCAACGCCTCATTGACCATATTCCGTCACTTTGACACCGCGTCTGTGGAAATGGGCCTGCTTGGCGCTGTACCCAAGACGGCCTGGGTTATCGATTACCCGCTGCTGGAGCGAATTCACTATCTGCTGGTTGCCGGCTTTGATGTTTACGGGGCGGTTTCACACCAGCTGGAGTCCCGCTTGTACATGGACTTCCTGCGCATGGAGGGAGAATTCAATTTCCTGTTGTTCATGCCAGCAGAACAGCGCCTGCCGATGTGGGACTACTGGTATCGGGATGCGCCCAAGGGGGCCCGTGAGCACTTTATTGAACGCAACGCACTGGTCAGCGAAACCACGGACATCAAATACGAGACCGACAACCCCAAGGCCGAATTGCTGCTGGCCCTGCGTGAGCGCATCCACGGCGCTAAAGCGGCGAAGTTTGACTACAAGCGCCCCGAGGACAAGGATATTGCGGCACAGTTGGCGGCTATTGAGGCAGAGGTTGGCGCGCACAACAGCTTCATGCCCGATGTCAGTTTCGTCAACGTGATCGGCCCGCAGCGCGACCGCTTTTACACCCTGATCAGCAACTCTGCCCACTCGAATATTGCGCAACTGTTTCGCGAGGACAAACGCAGGTTGCCGGCAGAGGATTCCATGTCGATAGTGCGCGGCTTTATCGGCGCCTATCCGAACTATTTTTTCCAGGTAGAGGTGAAGGAATTACCGCAGTTTGCCAGCGCTATCGCGGCGCTTGGCAGCGCCGATGACTACCGCAAGTTCCGCGCCCGCTATGGCGTGGCGCGCAATGCGTCCTGGTTCTGGCGCTTTGCCGACAAGGCCCACGCCCGTTACCAATGGCTGGACCCTGTCGAGTTTGGACTGTTCGACCTGAATCGTTACAACGGTTACTGATCAGACCGGGGGGCGACCCTGGCCGCGCTGCCATAGCTTGAGCAGCGCGCCCTCTATGGCCCCCTCGGTGGCCATGCCGAGCTTTTCCTGCCAGTTTTTCTTCAGCACGAAGCGGACGTCGTATACATCCCAGTCCTGCAGTTTCTCCTGGATGAAGGCGTCGGACGTCTGCAGTGTATCCACCAGTTTCTCTTCCAGGGCTTTCTTGCCGTACCAGACCTCTCCGGTGGCCACGCCGGCAATGTCGACCTGGGGCCTGTTTTCGGCAACAAATTCCTTGAACAGGCCGTGGGTTTCCTCCAACTCCTCGACGAACTTCTGGCGCCCCTTGTCGGTATTTTCGCCAAACATGGTCACGGTGCGCTTGAACTCACCGGCGGTATAAAGCTCGAAATCGATATCGTGCTTTTTCAACAGGCGGTGAAAGTTGGGTACCTGCGCCAATACGCCAATCGAGCCGACCACAGCGAACGGCGCGGCGATGATCTGGTTGGCGACACAGGCCATCATGTAGCCCCCGCTGGCGGCAACCTTGTCCACGGACACGGTCAGCGGCACCCCGGCATCGCGAATGCGCCGCAGTTGACTGGCCGCCAGGCCATAGCCGTGCACCAGCCCGCCGGGGCTCTCCACGTTGACCAGCACTTCATCACCTTCCTCGGCCTGGTTCAGTACCGCAGTGATTTCCTCGCGCAGGTTGTTGGTGCGACTGGCGCGGAGGTCGCCCTCGAAATTCATGACGTACAGGCGCTTGCGACGGTCAGCCTGCTTGCCCTCTGTCGCGGATTTGCTCGCTTTCCTGGCGGCCTTGGCTTCCTGTTTCTCCTGCTTGCGTCGGGCTTTGCGCGCAACCTTGAGCTGCTGTGGATCGGTGACGACCTGGTCAATACTTTCACCAATCTGCTTGTATTTCTCGTTCAGGTTGCGAATTTCAATATGACCTTCATGCTGTTCAGCCTTGCTGCGCTGCCCGATCGCAAAGAGACCCGCAAAAACGATCAGCACCGCTGCGACCAGCGTGATGGCCTGGGCCAGAAACAGCCCGAACTCGTAAATGTATTCCACCTGTTACTCCGCTTTGACTAACGTGTTGATGTAATGGCCGATCAATTGACCTGCGACCGAGGCGGGTGGCGGTACGCGCGGCAGATCCCGGAAGTGAAACCAGTCGGCTTCAGCGATTTCGCTGGGGTCACAAACGATGTCTCCACTCTCATACTCGGCGAAAAAGCCCAGCATGAGCTGGTTGGGAAAGGGCCAGGATTGTGACTGGAAGTACTTTAGATTACCCACTGTGACCCCGACTTCCTCCTTTACCTCGCGAATCAGGCACTCTTCGACGCTTTCACCTGCTTCGATAAAACCGGCAAGCGTGCTGTACATGCCCTGCGGGTGGTTGCGGCCGCGTGCCAGCAACAGCTCCTCTCCGCGCGTGACCAGCACGATGACGCAGGGCGCTATACGCGGATAACAGGTCACACTGCAACGCGCGCAACGCATGGCGCGTTCGCGGGTATCCGCCTGCATGCGCTCGCCGCAGCGGCCGCAGAACTGGTGATCCCGCTCCCAGTCCAGCAGTTGCGCTGCCCGACCAGCAAGGGCGAACAGTTGCTCGTCTACCCGCCCGACCAGGTGCCACAGGCTGCCGACCTGGTAGGTGTCTGGCTCCAGTTCGTGGGCTTCATCGATCTCGAGGGCAAAACAGGGCTGTTCTTCCCAGTAGCCGACAAAGTGGCTGCGGCGTACATCCCAGCCGCCCAGCCGGACCGCTTCTTCCTGCAGCAGGCAAGGCATGGTCGAGCGCATATCACTAACCAGCTTGCCTCTCTGGAAGACGACCAGAAGCCGGGGGATGCCCTCCGGGGGTGGCTCGTTGTCGGGTCTGAACATGGCGGGGTATCTGGACAAAATGACCGCGTATGGTAGTCGTGCCAACGCCAACGGGCAAGTAGACCAATGTCAGTAAGAATTTTACGGGTTTAGCCGCCAACAGGATGCCAAATTAGCGTAGAATGCGCGCTCCAAATTTTCAGGCTTGTCACGAACCATGAGCGACTCAGTAATCAGTGCCTTCTGGAAAAACTTCCTCGGCCCATCCCCGGTCTGGTACAAGCAGACCATCATCGCCTTCCTGCTAATCAACCCGGTGATACTGCTGCTTGCCGGGCCCTTCGTGACCGGCTGGCTACTGATCGCCGAATTTATCTTCACCCTGGCGCTGGCACTGCGCTGTTACCCGCTGCAGCCGGGTGGCCTGCTGGCCATCGAGGCGGTGCTGCTGGGCATGACCTCACCGGAAGCGGTCTATCACGAGACGCTGGCCAACTTCGAAGTCATTCTGTTGCTGATGTTCATGGTGGCCGGCATCTATTTCATGAAAGAGATGCTGCTGTTCGTATTTACCAAGATCCTGCTGCAGGTGCGCTCGAAGGTCGTGCTTTCGCTGCTGTTCTCGCTGGTTGCAGCCTTCCTGTCCGCTTTCCTCGACGCGTTAACGGTAACCGCGGTTCTGATCAGTGTTGGCGTGGGCTTTTACTCGGTCTATCACAAGGTGGCCTCCGGCAAGGGCCTGAGCCAGGATGACCACGACCACTCCAGCGACGACGGCGTACAGGAGAGCAGCCGCGAGGACCTCGAAGATTTCCGCGCCTTCCTGCGCAGCCTGCTGATGCACGGCGCAGTGGGCACTGCCCTGGGCGGCGTCTGCACCCTCGTGGGAGAACCGCAGAACCTGTTGATCGCAACCATCGCGGAATGGGATTTCGCCCGCTTTGTCACAGTCATGGCCCCGGTTACCCTGCCGGTGCTGGTCGCCGGGTTGGGCACCTGCATGCTGCTGGAAATGAGCGGTAAATTTGGCTACGGCGCGCAGCTTCCGGCCCGTGTGCGCGAGGTGCTGGAAGAGTTTGAAGCCAAGGAACAGAGCCAGCGCAATACCCGCACCAATGCCCGCCTCGCGGTTCAGGCCCTGGTGGCACTGATCCTGGTGATGGCGTTGGCCATGCACTGGGCAGCGGTTGGCCTGGTTGGCCTGATGGTGATTGTGCTGCTGACCGCGTTCAACGGCGTGGTGGAGGAGCACCAGATCGGGCACGCGTTTGAAGAGGCCCTGCCCTTCACCGCCCTGCTGGTGGTGTTCTTTGCCATTGTCGCCGTGATCCACGACCAGCATCTGTTCACCCCGGTCATCGATACGGTACTGGCCATGGATTCCGAGATCCGCCCGGCGATGTTCTTCCTCGCCAACGGGGTCCTGTCGATGATCAGCGACAACGTGTTTGTTGCCACCGTTTACATTACTGAAGTCAAGACCGCCCTCGATGCAGGGCACATTTCGCGTGCCGAATTTGACCAGCTGGCGGTCGCCATCAATACCGGCACCAACCTGCCGAGTGTGGCCACGCCCAACGGCCAGGCGGCCTTCCTGTTCCTGCTGACTTCGGCACTGGCGCCGCTGATCAGGCTGTCCTACGGGCGCATGGTGATCATGGCCCTGCCCTATACGCTGGTGATGGGCGGCGTGGGCCTGGTGTGCGTGAGCCTGTTTATCTGATCGATCCGCCGGTTCAGCTGTCCTGCCAGAGCACTTTGCCACCGCTGCTGCCGGCGATGGCTTCCAGCTGGGCGCGGTGAGCTGCCAGCTCCTCTTCTGATGCCTGGATGACCGGCAGCGGCGCGCGCCCGGCCGGCAGGCGGACAATGCGCTCCACCCTGGCCTCTCCATCAGATGAATCGTTTTCCGACAGCTGGAATGTCGTCTGACCCCCGGTCATGGCCAGGTAGACGTCGGCCAGTATCTCCGCGTCCAGCAGGGCGCCGTGCAGGTCACGCTGGGAGTTGTCGACATCGTAGCGCTGGCACAGGGCGTCAAGGTTGTTGCGCTGGCCGGGGTGTTTCCCGCGCGCCATCACCAGGGTATCGATTACCCGGCAACGGTCCTCAAGCGCTGGCGCATCGCTGTCCAGTCGCTTCAACTCACTGTTGAGAAAGCCCATGTCGAAGGGCGCGTTGTGGATTATCAATTCCGCACCGTCAACGAACTCGAGGAAATCCTGGGCTATCTGCGCAAACAGCGGCTTGTTGGCGAGAAATTCATTGGTGATCCCATGGACTTCTATAGCGCCCTGGTCGATCTCGCGCTCCGGCTTGATGTATTGATGGTAGTGATTGCCGGTTAGGCGGCGGTTATCCAGCTCAACGCAGCCTATCTCGATAATCCGGTGGCCCTGGGACACCTCCAGTCCTGTAGTTTCGGTATCCAGTACTATTTGACGCAAGTCGTTTTCCTTTTGTTGAATCTAGGCCAGTTCGTCGATGCCGCGGTTGGCCAACTGGTCGGCAATGTCATTTTCACGATGGCCGCTGTGGCCCTTCACCCAATGCCACTCCACCTGGTGGCGCTGGTTCTCCCGGTCGAGCTCCTGCCAGAGATCCACGTTCTTGACGGGCTTCTTGCCCGCGGTTTTCCAGCCTTTCTGCTTCCAGCCGTCCAGCCAGCTACTGATTCCGTTTTTGACATAGACAGAATCGGTCGTCAACACCACGTGGCAGGGCTCCTTGAGGGCGCGCAGGCCCTCAATGGCAGCCTGTAATTCCATGCGATTATTGGTGGTGTGCCCCTCCCCGCCGTAGAGCTCGCGCTCCTTGCCCTGGTAACGCAGCAACACGCCCCAGCCACCCGGCCCCGGATTGCCGCGGCAGGCCCCATCGGTGAAGATTTCAACTTTCTTCAATGCAGCACGTCTCCGCTGGGGTTACGCGCTACCTTGCCGGTGCTGCGCGATGGCACGTTGGGCGTGGGGCTGGGTGCCACCGCAGGTTTGGGGACTGCAAGGTCGATTAACTTCTCACCGTGGCGACGCAGCAGTGAGCGCGGCCGGTTCTGTGCTACCACGGTCTTCACCGCGTGCAGCAGATAGACACCGCCCAGTGGCACGTTGTGCTGGCCCAGCCAGATGTCGATGGACTCCATACCCCGGCGCAGCCTGCCGCCACCGAACGGAGGCAGCGCGTACAGGTAGTGGCTGTCCTGCAGCTCACATCCCAGCAGGTGCATCCAGTCGGTAAGGCGGCGGGCACTCACCGGCTCATACTGGCGCCAGGCAGATCGCCGCGAGAGGCCACGACTGGCGGTCAGCAGCCCGCGCAGGCTGAACGGATTGAAGCCAACCATCAGCAGCTGGCCCTGCGGCGTGAGCACCCGCTGTATTTCGCGCAGGACCTGGTGTGGATTGTCGACAAATTCCAGGCAGTGATGCCCTATCACCACGTCCACACTGTCACTCTCGAGGGGAATCTCGCCGCTCTCACACAGCAGGCCAATGTTGTTTGCCGGCCGGTTACTGGCGTGAATGCGGTGGTGGATCCTGCAGTCGCCGAACAGCGCGTGTTCACGCACCGGACCGAGTTGCAGGATGTGGTAGCCGAAGGCGTTTTCGAGGTGCGGTCGCAGGCTGGCGCGCAATTGTCCCAGCATATATTGACCCCGGTCGCTGTCGTACCAGGATTCCAGTTCCGTCAAAATGTCGTTAAACTGATCGCTCACTTGCCGGGCCTGTCCTATTGCTGAACCACGGCCCATGTTACTGTATTTCTATCCAATTGAAACGCCATACCATGTTGAACATAGAACCTATCCCCGCATTTAACGACAACTATATCTGGTTGATCAGTTGCCCTGACAGTAAACGTGCCTTCGTGGTGGATCCGGGTGATGCCGCGCCGGTGGAAGCCGCCCTCTCAGAGCGTGAACTGTCCCTTGCCGGCATCCTCGTTACCCATCACCACTTTGACCACACCGGTGGTGTGGCTGAACTGCAACAGCGGCACGCTGCGCAGGTCTTCGGTCCGCACAACGAGGCGATAGAGGGTGTCGATGTGCGCTTGGGAGCCGGCGACGAGGTGGAGGTTTTTGGCCAGCGTTTCACCGTGCTGGAAGTACCCGGCCACACCCTGGACCACATCGCCTACTACCACGAGGGTAATACACCACTCTTATTCTGCGGCGACACCCTGTTCGCCGCCGGCTGCGGCCGCGTATTCGAAGGCACGCCGCCAATGATGCACGCGTCCTTGCAGCAACTGGCAGCCCTGCCTGGAAACACACAGGTTTACTGTGCCCACGAGTACACACTCGCCAATCTCGCGTTTGCCCGTGCCGTGGAACCCGGGAACCAGCGCCTGGCCCAGCGGATGCAAGACGCCCAGGCGACACGTGACCGCGGTGAACCCACCGTTCCGTCTACCGTGGCGCTGGAGTTGTCCACCAACCCGTTCGTACGCTGCCAGCAACCGGAACTGTTGGCCTCGCTGCGTGAGCAGGGCCGGCTCGAAAGCGATGATCCCGACGCTGTCTTTGCCACGGTGCGTGGCTGGAAAGACAGTTTTTAAGGTAATCAGCAAAAATCACTGGTCATAGCGCCTCACCCACCTAGAATGGGCATTCGCGGCCCTGCTTCAGTCGAAATGAGATATTATTCATTAAATACATGATGTTACGGTACATACTTCTAGTTATTTTTACATCATTGGCGCTGTCCGCTTGCCAAACGGCACCCGTCGAGGAGGCTGTGATAGCTGAGACTGCACTGCCGCAGCCCGCCGAGGAGGAAAGCTTTTTCGAACCGGTTGCCGCACCGGCAAAGAAAGTCGCCCGGCCACCCGGGAACCTGTGGCAACGCATCCGGCAGGGGCTGACCTGGCAGAGCCTGCACAATGAACAGATCGGCAGGGCCCGCGACGCCTACCTGCGCCAGCCCAACTACCTGTCGGTGGTCGCCGAGCGCGCCAGGTTTTATCTCTACTACATCGTCGAAGAAGTCGAGCGCCGCGACCTGCCCATGGAGTTGGCGCTGCTGCCGCTGGTGGAGAGCACGCTGAACCCTTTCGCCACATCTTCCGAACAGGCCGCGGGCCTGTGGCAAATCATGCCCGCCACGGGCAAGCAGCTCGGATTGCAGCAGGACTGGTGGTATGACGGACGCAGGGACCTTCGTGACTCGACCCGGGCGGCACTGGATTACCTCGAGTACCTCAACGACGCCTTCGACGGCGACTGGATGTTGACGCTCGCTGCGTATAATTCAGGCAAGGGCCGGGTTATGCGCGCCCAGAAGAAAAACCGCAACCGTGGCCGCCCGACTGACTACTGGTCCCTGGACCTGCCCCGTGAAACCCGCAAGTACGTGCCGCGACTTATTGCCCTCAGCCAGATCGTGGCCTACCCCGAGGCGTTCAACCTGGACATTCCGCGAGTCCCCAACAAACCTGCCTTTGCTGTTGCCGCGACCGATGGCCAGATTGAAATGGCGCGTGCCGCTGAACTCGCAGCCGTGGAGATGCATGTGCTGGAGGCCCTCAACCCAGGGCAACTGCGCTGGGCCACCTCCCCTGATGCGACGCAGGAACTGCTGCTGCCCGTTGATCGCGCGCCCCGCTTTGAAAGCGGCATTGCCAACCTGACCGAAAACGATCGCGTACGCTGGGAGCACTACAAAATACAACGTGGAGACAACCTGATACGCATTGCTCGCAAGTTCGACACGGAGGTAGGGCTGCTGCGCGAGGTCAACAATATCCGGGGCAACATCATCCGCGCCGGTGACACCATGATGATCCCGTATGGCAGCGATTGGGCCAGCAGCCTGGCCATGACCACCAAGTCCGAGCGGCAACAACAGACTTACCGGGTGCGCCGCGGTGACTCGCTGTATCGCATAGCGGGTAAATTCAAAGTATCGATCAATGACATCATCGCCTGGAATGCCCTGAACCCTGGCGACTACCTGCAACCGGGGCAGCGCCTGACGCTCTATGTGGGTGGCAGCTGATAAAGAATGCCCGCCACGGCGCCCACACTGCTGTCCTGCTCCCAGGGGGACTTCGAACTCAGCCGCCATCCGCGGCGCAGGCGCGAGACGCTGCAGGCCTGGTGCGCTGCAGATCTGCTGTTGCTGGAAGCCGTCGACAAGGCCCGCGGCAACACCCTGGTAGTCAACGACGATCACGGGGCACTGAGTATTCCGCTGTCAGCGCAGGCTCTGTGGACGGACTCTGCCCTGTCAGCGCAAGCGGTAGCCGATAATGCGCGGCGCAATGGCTGCGACCCGCCGGTTGTGTTCTGGAGCACGCAAGAGCCGCAGGGAGACTGGCCACAGGTGGTCATGCGCATACCCAAGCAACTCGCCTACTTCGAGTTTCAGTTGTCCCGATTGGCTCGCCTGCTGCCGCAAGATGCGAAGCTGTACTGCGCAGGCATGGACAAGCACCTGCCCAGGCAAACCGGCCAGTTGCTGGAGCGGTACTTCCGTGTGGTGGAGCGCCATCCCGGCCAGCGCAAGGCGAGGCTGTTCACGGCGTGCCAGCCGGTGCGCGATGCACCCGCAGCGGACGTCGACTCACACTATTTCTGTGCACCGGTCGGCCACCAGATGCTCTCACAGGCCAACGTTTTCAGCCGTGACGGCCTCGATATCGGCACCCGCTTCCTGCTCGACAATCTGCACCGCGTCGCCCCGGTGGACCAGGCTGCCGACCTGGCCTGTGGTAACGGTGTCCTGGGCATTGCGGCGATGCAACAGGGTATCGCCGGGGCGGTGACTTTTGCCGATGAGTCGGCGATGGCGATTGCTTCTGCCAGGCACAACGTACAGGCAATCCTCGGCAATGAGACGTCCGCCACTTTTCACCACGGCGATGGCCTGCTCGAGTGCGAACAGCAATTTGAGCTGATTCTCTGCAATCCTCCTTTCCATCTTGGCCATACCGTGGACGAATTTGCCGGGCGCCGCCTCATCCGCCAGTGCGCTGTCGCATTACGCCCGGGTGGACAACTGCTGCTGGTTGCCAACCGCCATCTCAACTACGCAGGGGAGCTCAAGCGTCGGTTCTCGCGGATCGAGCAAACGGGCCAGAACCGGAAATTCCGGCTGTGGCAGGCAACCCGCAGTTGCTAAGGCTGGCAAGGGTGGCTATCTTTACGACTGCCGGAACACCGGGCGTCGCCTGGGTACGGCAAACCCACCTCGAAAAGGATTACCCATGCAAAAAATCGTCAACAATATTCTAGGCACCGCGGCACTGATTGCTGCCGCCGTCATGATCCCGTTCACCGCTACCGCGGATGAACACGCAAAAGAGCCCACCTCAGGCGGTCGCGCCATGGCCATTGAAATGGAGGCCGAAGTCACCGCCGTAGATGCTGAAACACGCCAGGTTACGCTGACCGGAGCCGACGGCAGGTCGCTTACCATCACCGTACCGGAAGACGGCATAGCCATCGAAACCGTGGGCGTGGGTGACGTGCTTCGTGTCGGTTACCTGGCTGCGCTGGAGGGAGAACTGCGAGCCCCTACCGAGGAAGAGAAAGCCGATCCTTTCGTTGAGATTCGTGATGCCGCCCAGGGAGAGGTCGAGGGCACTGATGTTGTCGGTGCCGGCCGTGTCATCCATGCTGTATGCACTATCGAGGGCATGAACCGCCTGCTGGGCACGGTGACCGTGCTGGATTCCAACGGCAAGGTGCACGTCATTGCCGATGTAGAGCCCGAGAAAATGTCCGGCGTCACCCTCGGGCAGACTATCGTCCTGACCTTTACGGAAGCGGTTGCGGTAAGCCTCGAGCACGTATCCAAGGCTGAGTAAGTCATGCTGATCCTGGCCGGCAGCGTTTTTAGCCGGCCAGTATTTCCTCAACCACTTCAGCCACTTTCTCGGTGGCCAGCCCCCTGCGCTGATGGTGGAACACCCCTGTAACCTCACTCACCTCCCGGTTGATTTCCAGGGTCATGGCGCCGTACGCCAGGGCCTGGCGTACGAACCCCGCAGCGGGGTACACCACACCCGATGTGCCGACCGCTATGAACAGGTCGCACCGCGCCAGCTGGCCCTCAATATGTGGCATAAAGTAAGGCATCTCCCCAAACCAGACCACGTCGGGTCTGACGCCGCCGACTGCGCCACAGTCAGGGCACGGGCTGCTGTGATCGTAATCCTGCCGCGGCCGATGGCGTTCACCACAAAGCTGGCAAAGAGCGGAACGCAGTTCGCCATGCATATGGCAAACCTGTTCACTGCCACCGCGCTCGTGCAGGTCGTCAACATTCTGCGTGACCAGGAACACCCGGCCGGGAAAATCGCGCTGTAGCCGCGCAATGTCCCGGTGGGCGTTATTGGGCTCGACCTCGCCCAGTTTGTTGCGGCGCGCGTTATAAAAACGATAAACCAGGCCGGGATCACGGGCAAAGGCCTCGGGAGTGGCAATCTGCATCGGGTCATGGTTTTCCCATAGACCGTCGGCATCGCGAAACGTGGGGACCCCGGATTCGGCGGAGATACCGGCTCCGGTGAGTATGACAATGTGTTCGATTTGGCGGTCATTGAACAGCGGCAAGGACTTTTACCCCGGATAAGGCTACATTTACCCGGCATTAAAACGTATCAGGAGACCCTCGTGAAGTTTGTACTGTCCACCTCATTCAGCACCGTCGCCCATCTCACTGAGCTGGCGCCGGTAGCCGATACGCATGGCTGGCACGCCATGTCGTTTTCAGACCACGTGGTGAACCCCGAGACGATTCGCACACCCTACCCCTATACCGAAGACGGCAGCCGGCGCTGGCAGCCTTTTACAGACTGGCCGGACCCCTGGGTAATGATCGGCGCCCTGGCAGCGATAACCACCCGGTTGCGCTTTACCAATAATGTCTTCGTGTTACCCATGCGTAATCCCTACCTGGTCGCCAAGGCCATCAGCACAGCGTCAATTATTTCCAACAACCGTATCACCCCCGCCTTCGGTGTCGGCTGGTCAAAAGATGAGTTCGAACTGATGCAGCAGGATTTCCATACCCGCGGCAAGCGCGCCGATGAGATGATCGATGTCATGAAGCTGCTCTGGAGTGGGGAAATGGTCAGTTATGAGGGCAAGTACTATCAGTTTGAGCCCATGGAGATGAACCCGGCGCCGACGGCTCCCGTACCCATCTGGATCGGCGGTATATCAGACCCGGCGATGCGCCGCGCAGCGCGCGTCGGCGATGGCTGGGTGTCTGATCTGCAGCCCTCTGATGAAATTCTCGAGTCGGTGGCGAGAATACAGGCATGGCGCAAGGAGTACGGACGGGACCACTTGCCTTTCGAGGTCATGGCCACTCCCTCGGACGCCTGGGATGCAGACGGCTACAAACGCCTCGAGGACGGCGGCGTGACGCATATCATGACCATGCCCTGGCCCTTTTATCACGGTGCCAGTGATGCCCTGGAACACAAGATCGACGCAATCAAGCGCTTCTCAGACGACATCATCAGTCAATGCAGCGACTGAGTCGTTGAGCAGCCCACGGCTTAATCCTGGTCGAGTTCGGCTATCGGGTGCAGCAGACCCAGGCCGGTGAAATAGAGCGCGCAGCGAACCGGCTCGCTGGCGCGGGCTGCCAGGGCGTTTCGATATACCAGTAATTGCGGGCGATAACGCTCGCGCTCCGCGCACAGGAAGTCTTCCAGCGCCATCCCCTCAGCCGGTACGCTGCTCTTGTAATCCACGATCCAACGCACACCACTGGCTGAATCCACGAAGGTGCGGTCGATAACAAGGTCCCTGACCTGGTCATCCAGATGGGCCGTGAGCGCCAGTTCGCTGTGGGCATCGGCATGTTCTGCGCTCAGTAACCAGCGACCGCCAGCGTCATCAGCCAGGGTTCTGCGCAACGCCGCCATCACTGCCTGCTCGGCGGCGTCAAGCCGGCCCGGCCCCACACCCAGGGTTGCCAGGTCACAGCGCAACTGGTCCTGCAGGTGCTCGGGCACGTCGCGCGGCAGCGGTACCATCAGGCTCAGTTGTTCGAGGCCCTGGTGAATGACCGTGCCGATATGCCGCTCGTTCCAGTTCAGCGTCGGCGACGGTATATTGGCGTCTTCTTCCGCTACTGGTTGCGGCCCGGATGGTGGCGGCGGTGGGTTATCAAGGCGCAGCAGCGGGCGCGAAGTGACGGCCGCCTGCGCAGGCTCGGGGATGGCTGCATGTGCCGTCAGCTGGCGCTTGAACACCGGCCACAGTGGCGCCAGCAGGGATCCATCACCGGGAGGTTTGAACGCCGGTGTGGTGGCTTCCGTCTGCTCTCTCTCCTCCAGGCAGGCGGTCAGGGTAAGCCTTTTGACAGCGCGCGTTGTGCCGACATAGAGCAGGCGCGTATTTTCCAGTCGCGCCTTTTGTTTACGACAGCGCCGCAGATAGTTGTACAGGCCCGGGGCCTTGGCCTCACTGTGGTCATCCGCTGCGAGCATGATGCCGAGATCGCCACTGCTGCTGTTGTACTCGTCCCACAGCAGCAGTTGCCTGCTGTCGCCGCGTGTGGCGCGAGCCAGGGCCGGGATGAATACCCAATCGAACTCCAGGCCCTTGGCTTTGTGCAGGGTCATAACCTGCAGCGGCGCATCCGGAGTGTCACTGCTGGCAAACAGCCGCTCCAGGCGCTCCTGCATCCAGGTCATGGACAGCCCTGCACCTTCGGCCTCGGCCTCTTGCAGCAGCTGGAAAAACGCCTCGGCATCCTGCAGGTAGCGCGCCTGGTTGAGGCAGGCGGGGCCGCCCAGGTGCTCCCAGGTTTGTTCGACCCAGACACGCAGGGCCAGCCGATCGCGCTTCTGTTCCGCCCAGCGCAGGCACTCACTGACCCGGGCAAGGCTGGTTCTGCCGCGCTCGCTCAACGTCCCCGGGAAATCACCCTGCAACAGCCAGGCTGCCAGGTTCTGGTATCGGGGATGTTCGCTGGCACCGACGACGGCCTGCAGGTCCGCCAGTGACAGCGCGCACCATGGCGCACGCAGCAAGGCCAGCCAGGCCACGCGATCTGCGGGATTGGCCAGTGCGCGACAGAGTAGCGTCAGGTCGACGATGGCCGGGGAACTGGCCAGGTTGTCCATGTCCTGCGCGGCGAAAGGTATGTCCTGGCGCCGCAATTGCTCAAGAATCGGGGCCAGGTGTGACCTGCTGCGTCCGAGCACGGCAATGCTGGTGATGTTGTCATCGGCCAGTCCCGCCTGCAGTTGCTGCACCAGCCACGCGGCCTCCTGCTGTGCGGCTGCCTCGCCTGAAAAGGCATGCATCTGTATGGCATCGGCCGCGCCCGCGGGCTTGACGGCTGCGGCATCGCTGAAGCCCACCTGCCCCTTCCTGGCATTGTCTTCGTGCGGGAAAGCCTCGCGAAAGCTCTGGTTAACCCATTCGACGATGCCCTCCTCCGAGCGAAAGTTGCAGCGCAATTCGACGCTCTCCGGTACGACACCGTTGAAGCCCTGGTCCCTGGCGGTGAGAAACAGGCCGACGTTGGCGTTGCGAAAGCCGTAAATGGACTGCATACCATCGCCGACGATGAAAATCGTTCGCGGGGCCTCGCCATTCACCGCATTGTGCTCGCCCCAGCCGCGGGTCAGGCGTTCGATGAGGCGGTACTGGTTCAGCGCCGTATCCTGGAACTCGTCAACCAGTATATGCTCGATACCGTAGTCGAGCCGCAAGGCCAGCTCTGTAGGCGCCGCATCATCACCGAGAGCGTCAAGGGCGGAAAGCGTGACCTGGCTGTGGTCCACCACACCGCGTCGCTCAAACACCAGCAGCAGGCAGGCCGCAAGCAGTGGCAGCACATGTGAAAGGTGCACCACTAACTGCCAGGAGGACTCGTGGCTGTCCATCAACGGTAGCCACATCACCTCGGCGAGCGCGGCATCCAGTCCCGGCTCAGCTGCCAGGCATTCAACCAGGTCCTTGAACTGCGCCTTGCGTTCCTTGGGCTCACCTGTGCCGGTAATAAATCCGTTGCGCACATTGACCGTGCTGCGAAACATGCCCTGCTGGGTGAGCAACATGCTTGCCAGCGCGCGCCAGTGCCCCAAGTCATCCGCTATCGCGGCAGGAAACGACGCGGGTACCGGTGCATGGAGATTGGACTGCGCATAAACCAACAGCTCGAAGAGCTTGTCCTGCCATGGCAGCAGGCGGTCACGCAATTCTGACAGCGTATCTGCCGTGGCAGCGGCTACCGTCCGTTCAATACTGGCCTGTGCTTCTCTCGGCGAATAGCGCGCGCCCATGTATTCATGCCACTGCTCACGCTTGGCCAGCATCTCCACCAGCAGTTCTGTCAGGCGATCCCAGTTGTTGTCGAAGTGCAACAACAGTGCCTCCAGGTCCTTCACCTCCGGCCTTGATGTGCCGACCAGGGTAAACAGCTCCTGCACGGCCTCCCGGTATAAGGGCACAGCGTTGTCAGTTGCCTGCGCCTGCCCGCCAAAGCGGCTGAGCACTGGCATCTGCCTGGTCAGCCCGGCACAAAAGCTGTCGATCGTCTTGATATTCAGGCGCGATATATCCCGACCGAGATGCCAGTCACCGGCCGCGCTTGCAGCCAGGGCAGCGCTTGCCAGCTCGCGCGTTACCCGCTGGTGATCATCGCTCACTGGCAGGTCCTGCTGCGCTGCGCGCAATGCCTGCAGCACGCGCTCGCGCATTTCAGCTGCTGCCTTGCGGGTGAAGGTGATGGCCAGCACCTGTTCCGGCTTTGTCACCCGGGACAGCAGTGCCAGGTATCGCTGTATCAGTAACTCGGTCTTGCCGGATCCGGCCGGGGCCGTCACGCAAAAGCTTTTGCTGACATCCAGCGCCCTGCGGCGCTCTGTAGCATCAGCGATACTCACACTGGACCTCCGTCGTGTATCTCCACCCGGCAGAGCGCTTGCATACCACAGTACGTGCAGGCAGCAGGCAGTGGGTCCACTGCAGCCTCCCCCTGCATGAATGCATCTGCGAGGCGTTCGAGGTTACTGCGCCACTCCGCCAGTAAGCCCGGCCAGTCCTGCTGTTCCGAATAGCGCTGTACTGCCCTGGCGACATCCTGCTGCACGCCGGCAACGCCTTCAACTTCCCCTATACCGATCATGCGGCAGTCGCGGGCGCGCACCTGTGCAAAAGCCAGTCCGGAGGCATCACCGATCAGTCCATACAGAGGCAGCTGTGGCTGCGACGGCCGCTCTCCGAGCCAGCTGGACAGGCTGCTGCGGCCGCTTTTGTAATCAATGACCAGTTGCGCTCCGTCCGCCAAACGGTCAATTCGGTCCAGCTTCAAGCTGAGCCGCAGACCGGCAAACGTGTATTCGGCAGGGTCCTCCCGGGAGACCACCGTGAACGGTTCCCGCGCTCGCTCGACCTCCAGCCACTCATGTAACAACGCTGTGAGACGCTGTTGCTCCAGATCCAGGCAGCCCCTGCCAACCAACTGCGACAATGCCGAGGGCAGTTGTTGCATCGCCGAATCTATGGAGCGATTTACGATGGAGTGCAGCGCTGCCTCGTCCTGCCGGTGCAATGTTGCACTGTCCTGCAGCTCGCCCCACAGTGCGTAGAGCGCATCGTGCAGCAGTTTACCGCGCTCTGTAGCGCGCAGCCCGCTGCGTGGCTCATCCAGCGGTTGCGCCTGGAGCCGCAGGACGGCAAAGGCCCTGAAAGGACAATTCGCCTGAGCCTGCAGGATGGCAGTGCCGCCGCGGATCGCAGCCAACTGCGCTGAAGACAGTGCCGGCGCGTTGTCGTCGCGCTGTGCTACCAGACGCGCAGCGCCGGATGTTTCATGCCAGTCGCGCCAGGGCTCCTCGGCCAGCTCGTGCTGTTCAATCTGCACGCCGTCGAGCAGCGCGCTGGGCACTTCCGGGACCCCGTCATTCTGTCGGGAAAAGCTCGCTATCAATACGCGACAGCCCGCTCGATACTGGCGCATCAGGGCCGTGGCATAGCGCCACTCACGCTCGGCTGAGCTGTGTGGCATGGACAGGCGACGCTGCATGGCGACAGGAAGGAATGGGTTCGGCCGCGCCGGCGCTGGCCAGCGACTGCCCTGCAAGCCGACCATCCACACCTGGTCAAACTGCAGCCCAGCTGCCTCCAGCGGCCCCAGCACCTGTATACCGCTGCTGGCAGTCTGTGGCTGCGATATCCTCTGCTGGCAGCACCGGCGCAGCAGGGCCAGGGCCTCGCTCGCAGGGAGTTCACCGCTGAGCGCGTCAAAGCCGGAAAAGGCTTCCAGTACCTCGTACCAGGTCTCCACTTGCTGGTATTCAAGGGAATCCAGCGGCCCCGGGCCGGGCCAGCCGAATATCTGCAGTACCTGGCAAAAGTGCTCAACCCAGTGCGACGGTAGCTCCCGCCTGCGATCAAGACGCAGCGCAGAGATCGCTTTAAGGCAGTCTCCAATCGCCGTGCCCCGCTGCTCATCGATGCGGACTGTCGCGGCCAGGTGACGCAGTCTCGCGGTGCTGATGCGCTGTACACCGTCGCGGTACAAAGCCTGCAACAGTTTCAGGCCGGTTTCCGTGAGCGCGTCGCGGCAGGCGGCAAAGCGACTGATGATTAGCCCCTGCACATCCTCCTGGCTGACCTGGGGCTCAATAACCGTCAGCATGCGCAGCGCATCGCGAATCACCGGCGCCCTGTCCAGTGGAATACCGGTGGAGAAGTCCACCGGCAAGGCGCCGTAGTTGTCTCCCAGGCAATCGAACTGCCGGCGCAAGAGATACTCCAACTCGTTGCGATCCGACTGCATATCCGTCAGCAGGATGCCCAGGCGGCACCCTGTATCACTTGTGTATTGCGACGCGGCCCAGCGCGCAACTGCGCTCAATTCAGCGCGTCGCTCAGCAAAGCTCTTGCCGATAATTGGTGCCGACGCATCCGCGCTGGCTACCTCTTCCAGCGGATCGGCACGGGACGCGACCACTGCGCGATGCAAGGGCGCTATGTCGTCGAAGTCGACCAGCGCTATGGGCACAGTTGCTGCGCTGTAATCCAGCGCCAGCAGGCGTATTGCGCTGTCGTCAATTGTGAGCGCGGACTGCTGCTGCAGCGCAACGGTGAAGGCCCGGCACCAGCGCAGGAAGGTGGCACAGTCGTCGTCCAGCGCGAACTCGCTGGTAGCCTTCGTATCCGCGGGATCAATGCCATAGCGCAGCATCAATTCGCGTGCCTGGCGGGCCAGGTCAACCGCTGCGTCAAGGCGCAGCAGTGGGGCACTATCGGTGGCGCTGGTATCGTCACGGATGACCTGTCGCCACAATTCGGCCTGCTGCAAGGGGCTTATGGTTTTGGCGGGTGACACCACTCCTGCACGCACGGCCTGTTGCCACTGCCCGGCCAGCCATTGCTCCAGCGCGCACACTGGCGCCGGCTCCCAGGTCACCTGCCCCGCCTGCATTTGCTCACGATCCCAGGCCTGCTTGATCGCTCGGGACAGGCGCAGGTTCGGCGTGATCAGGGTGAAACCCCGCTGCAGCAAGGGCCTTAGCCTGTCTAAATCGAAATATCGGGGTGAATCCATTGCGGGCCTTACCTGCCTCCTGCCGCGCCCGAGTGGCGCCTACCCAAACCTTGACCGCTGCTATAGAATGTCGCGCCGCGCGCGCCACCTCGGCACGCGGCCGCGTCCGGTTTTTACTGTATCAGGGATACGAACATGAGCAACAAGCAAGTCCACAATATCAACGTCGCTTCGCAGGGCGTACTGATAACGCCCGAACAACTCTGGGACGAGCTGCCCATGTCTGACCAGGTGCGAGAAACTGTGGCCGACAGCCGCCGCATCATCTGGGACATACTGGACGGCAGGGATCACCGCCTTTTCGTGGTGGTTGGGCCATGCTCCATTCATGATACGGAAGCGGCCCTGGATTATGCGCGCCGCCTCAAGGCACTGGCGGACGAGCTCGGTGACACACTGTATATCGTGATGCGCGTGTACTTCGAGAAACCCAGGACCACTGTCGGCTGGAAAGGGCTGATCAATGACCCGGACCTGGATGACTCTTTCCAGATCGAGAAGGGTCTGCATATTGGTCGTCAACTGTTGCTGGACATTCTGGAACTGGGCCTGCCCACCTCCACCGAAGCGCTCGACCCGATTTCGCCCCAGTACTTGCAGGACCTGATCAGCTGGTCAGCCATCGGCGCTCGCACCACGGAATCGCAGACTCACCGGGAAATGGCCAGTGGGCTGTCTTCCGCTGTGGGCTTCAAGAACGGTACCGACGGGAGTCTTACTGTCGCCACCAACGCACTGAATTCGGTATCCAAGCCGCATCGTTTTCTGGGTATCAACCGACAGGGCCAGGTATCGGTATTTACCACCCGCGGCAACGCCCATGGTCATATCGTGCTCCGCGGCGGCAGTAACGGGCCGAACTATGACTCGGTACACATTCGCCTGTGTGAGGAGGCGCTGGAACAAGCGGGCCTCGCGCGCAACATCATGGTGGACTGCTCGCATGCCAATTCCAACAAGCAGCCCGAACTGCAACCGCTGGTCGTGGAGAACGTGGGTAACCAGATACTTGAGGGCAACGAATCGATTGTTGGCCTGATGATTGAGTCCAACATTAATGCAGGGAACCAGTCGATACCGGAGAACCTCGAAGACCTCCAGTACGGTGTCTCAGTTACCGATGGCTGTATCGATTGGGAGAGCACCGAATCCTGCCTGCGCAAATTGCGGGACACCGTCAGGGCTACCCTGCCCTCTAGGCAAAGAACCGCCCGTTAAACGAGCCTGGCGGCCCTGACTATGCTGCGCTGATCGCGGGGCAGATCAGTAATAGGCCTGCGAGCGATCTGTGTGGTCG
The DNA here is from genome assembly GCF_008370495.1 of Pseudohalioglobus sediminis. Taxonomy (GTDB): domain Bacteria; phylum Pseudomonadota; class Gammaproteobacteria; order Pseudomonadales; family Halieaceae; genus Halioglobus. The sequence goes on from NZ_VTUX01000002.1 coordinate 134,157, forward strand.
GTCATATCCCGCACACCTGCCAGCTGCGGCAGCTGCTCCAGCAGGGTCTTCTCTACCCCGCCCTTCAGGGTCTGGTCTACGGCGGAGCAGCCCTGGCAGCCGCCTCCAAAGCGCAATACCGCGAAATGGTCTTCTGTCAGCTCTACCAGGCTCACTTCACCGCCGTGTGCGGCCAGCGCCGGGTTAACCTCGTTATACAGGATGTAGTTGATGCGGTCCTCCAGCGGGCTGTTCTCATCCACGCGAGGCATTTTCGCGTTGGGCGCCTTGATCGTCAGTTGACCGCCCATTCTGTCCTTGGAGTAATCGACCAGTGCGTCCTCCAGGAACGGCAGGGAACGGCTCTCGAACCAGGCGGTGAACTGCTCGAAGACATGCTCTTCGTCGCCTTCCTGCACATCGCCCTCGCGGCAATACGCGATGCAGGTTTCAGCCCTGGGGGTGCCGGGCTGATTGATGAAGACGCGCACGCCGAGGGCGTCATCCTGCTTGGAGAGGAGTTCAGCGAGGTACTCCTGGGCTGATTCGGTAATGGTGACCATGGGTCTTAACCTGCTTTCTGAGTAATTTAGTCAAGTATTCTAAGAAAATTGGGACGCGCCCGCGAGTATTCAAGGCATTTAGCGGCAAAATATCTATATCAAATAATTTTGATATAGATAGGTCGGTCTGCTAGGATGCCCTCCTTTTCAGCTGCACCCCGGAGAACAAAGTGCCCTCAGATTCGACCCCAGCCCTGATCTCAGCCCTGCAGGAACGCATCCTGATCATGGATGGCGCCATGGGCACCATGATACAGAAGGAGGGTCTGGAGGAAGCAGACTATCGCGGTGAGCGCTTCGCGGATCATGCAGTGGATCTCAAGGGTAATAACGACCTCTTGTGCATCACCCGGCCGGAGGTGATCGAAGCTATCCACAGCGCGTATCTTGATGCCGGCGCGGATGTCATTGAAACCAATAGCTTTAATGCCACATCGATCGGCCAAGATGATTATCGCCTTGGCGCAATCGCGTATGAGTTAAACCTCGCTGCCGCCAAAGTAGCACGCCTTGCCGCCGACAAGTGCATGGCAAAAGAGCCCGGGCGCCCCCGTTTTGTCGCTGGCTCCCTGGGCCCTACGCCTAAAACAGCCTCGATTTCTCCCGACGTCAATGATCCCGGCGCCCGCGGCGTCAGCTTCGATGAGCTCAGCGCAGCGTACCTGGAGGCATCACTGGCACTGATCGAAGGTGGCGTCGACATTCTGTTGATAGAGACGATCTTCGACACGCTGAATGCCAAGGCAGCCATCTACGCCGTCAAGCAGGCCTTTGAGCGGACTGGTAAGGAATTACCGCTGATGATCTCGGTCACATTCCCCGATGTCAGCGGACGTGTGCTTTCCGGGCAGAACCCCGAGGCATTCTACAACGCCATCGCCCACGCCAAACCGCTTATCGTCGGCAGCAATTGTGGACGCCGTTACAAGGAGATTCGCCCTTTCCTGGAAGAGCTGTCGAATGTCACAGATTGCTATTTCGGCGCCTACCTGAACGCCGGCTTGCCGAATGCGTTTGGCGAGTTCGATGAAACGCCGGAAATCATGCACGATGACTTCCATGAATTCGCCAGTCGCGGGATGCTGAACATGGCGGGCGGCTGCTGTGGCACCACCCCGGAGCACATCCGGGCGATTGCCGATGCGGTATCCGGGGTGGCACCCAGGCCACTGCCCGAGCGCGAACCGGCGTGCCGCCTGGGCGGCCTCGAAGCGCTCAATATCCAGGCCGACAGTCTGTTCGTGAACGTGGGAGAGCGCTGCAACGTCACCGGCTCGGCGCGATTCAAGCGCCTGATACTTGAAGAGGACTATGAAACAGCCCTGGATGTGGCGCGCACCCAGGTAGAGGACGGCGCGCAAATCATCGACGTCAATATGGACGAAGGCATGCTCGATGCCGAGAAAGCAATGGTCACCTTTCTCAACCTGGTCGCGTCTGAGCCTGACATATCCCGCGTACCCATCATGGTCGACTCGTCCAAGTGGTCTGTTATCGAAGCCGGGCTCAAATGCATCCCTGGCAAGCCGGTGGTGAATTCCATCAGCCTCAAGGCCGGTGAAGACGAATTCCTTGAGCAGGCAAGACTGTGCCTTCGCTATGGCGCCGCGGTGGTGGTGATGGCGTTTGACGAGGACGGCCAGGCCGACAATCTCCAGCGCAGGCAGGACATCTGTCGCCGCTCCTACGATCTGCTGGTGAACGAGGTGGGCTTTGACCCCAATGACATTATCTTCGATCCCAATATCTTTGCCGTTGCCACCGGTATAGAAGAACACAACAACTATGCCGTGGATTTCATTGAGGCCACGCGGTTTATCAAGGAGCAGCTTCCGGGGGCGCTGGTATCCGGCGGTGTATCCAATGTCTCGTTTTCTTTCCGCGGCAACAATCCGGTGCGCGAAGCGATCCATTCGGTGTTTCTTTACCATGCCATTCGCGCCGGCATGGACATGGGCATAGTCAACGCCGGTCAATTGGCGGTCTATGACGAACTGCCCGCTGACCTGCGCGAAGCGGTCGAAGATGTTGTGCTTAATCGCCGCGACGACGGCACCGAGCGGCTTCTGGATATGGCCGAAAAATACCGTGCCAGCGGCAGCGGTGAAGCGCGCAAGGAAGACCTGAGCTGGCGTGAGGAAGACGTCGGCAAGCGCCTCGAATACGCGCTCGTAAAAGGCATAAACACGTACATTCTCGAGGATGCAGAGGCAGCCCGGCAGCAGTTTGACCGCCCTATCGAAGTCATCGAAGGCCCGCTGATGGACGGCATGAATGTAGTTGGAGACCTGTTTGGTGAGGGCAAGATGTTTCTACCCCAGGTGGTCAAAAGTGCCCGGGTGATGAAACAGGCCGTGGCCTATCTGCAGCCCTATATCGAGGAAGAAAAAAGCGAGGGCAACAACACCAACGGCAAAATCCTGATGGCTACGGTCAAGGGTGACGTTCACGATATCGGCAAGAACATTGTCGGCGTTGTTCTGCAGTGCAACAATTTTGAAGTTATCGACCTCGGCGTGATGGTGGCATGTGAAGAGATTTTACGCGTTGCCCGAGAGGAAAACGTCGACATCATCGGTCTTTCGGGGCTGATAACGCCATCACTCGATGAAATGGTACATGTTGCCGCGGAGATGCAACGGCAGGAGTTCAATGTGCCGCTGCTGATAGGCGGGGCGACCACCTCCAATGCCCACACCGCTGTAAAAATCGAGCCGCAGTACAGCAATGACCTGGTAGCTTACGTACCGGACGCTTCACGCAGTGTTTCGGTTGCCACACAGCTGTTAGGGGACGCAAAGCCAAACTTTGTCAGCGAACGCCGCGCACAGTATGAGCAGGTCAGGGAGCGTATTGCCAACCGTGAACCGAGGGCGCGGCAGCTACCCTACAGCGAGGCCACCAGCCGGGCCCTGCAATTGGACTGGGGCAGCTACCAACCTCCCCGCCCGAGTTTCCTGGGTACGAAGGTGTTCGATGACTTTCCGCTACAGGCACTCGTCGACACTATCGACTGGACCCCGTTTTTCATTACCTGGGAGCTGGCTGGAAAATTCCCGGCCATACTCGATGATGACAAGGTCGGGCAACAGGCGACGGAATTGTTCCGCGATGCCCAGGCGATGCTCGCCCGCATAGTCGACGAAAAACTGCTGACGGCAAGAGGCGTGGTTGGCTTCTGGCCTGCGCGCCGCAACGGTGCGGACGATATAGACCTCTATAACGACGAATCCTGCGAACAGCACCTGGCCACGCTGCACCAGTTGCGACAGCAGACAGACAAGCCCGGCGACAAGCCCAACCTGAGTCTGGCCGACTACATCGCCCCGGACGGGGACTATATCGGCGGATTCTGCGTCACCACCGGTCACGGCGTGGATCAACTGGCCGCCGAATTTGAAAAAGAGCACGATGACTACAGCAGCATAATGCTGAAAGCCCTGGCCGACCGGCTGGCAGAGTCCTTTGCCGAGCACCTGCATCGACTTGTGCGCACGCAGTTGTGGGGTTATGCAGCAGACGAAGCGCTCGATAATGACGCCCTGATCCGGGAACGCTACCGGGGCATACGCCCTGCCCCCGGTTACCCCGCCTGCCCCGATCACACGGAAAAAGCCACGCTGTTTGAGCTTCTCGATGCCAGTGCCGCGACAGGTGTGACGCTCTCAGAGCATTTCGCCATGAGCCCGGCAGCCTCGGTGAGTGGTTTCTATTATGCGCATCCCGAGGCAAAATACTTCGCCGTGGGGAAAATTGGTCGCGACCAGGTTGCTGATCTGGCAGCGCGCAAAGGTGTTGCCGTCGAATCTGTGGAACGCTGGCTGCGTCCGAACCTGAGTTACTGAGGAGTTTGTGCCTGAACCATGTCAGATAACAAAGACGAGAGTCACAAGGAAAAAGAACCGCTGCGGCCGTTTCAGGTCATCTCCAGCATTTTCGCCGCTGGACTCGGGGTGCAGAGCAGCAAGAATCGCGAACGCGACTTTAAACAGGGGCGCGCCGGGGTGTTCATCGCCGCCGGCCTCATTTTCACCCTGCTGTTCATTGCGGTGATGGTGGTCATAGTCCAGTTGGTGCTGAAAGGGGCCGCATGATTCCACACCGCCCCTGATGGCATTTTTCAGGTCGGCATGCCGGATAGCCAGAGGTACAGTGTGAATACCACCAGGGATATTACTGCGGTCGCCGCTATCGCATCGGCCGCGCCATCACCGTTGTCATGGTCCTGCATTTGTTCGCTCATATTCAGCTCCAGATTCGTGGTTGGGGAAAGTCGCGACATTATAGCAGTTAGTTGATATATCCCAAGTTCGACTTGTCGCAAACCGCTGGTTCTAACCTTATGAATAATATGACTATTTAATGTAGCCGGTTTTCTGATAAGGTACCGCCCTCCGCGCGCGGGACAAACCGCAGCAGCAGCACTGACAGGACGCCCAGATGTACGTTTACGACGAGTACGACCAGAAGATTGTCGATGAGCGGGTAGCGCAGTTTCGCGACCAGACCCGGCGATTTCTGGACGGAGACTTGAGCGAAGCCGAATTCCTCCCACTACGCCTGCAAAATGGCCTTTATGTGCAGCGGCTCGCCCCCATGTTGCGGGTAGCTGTGCCCTACGGGCTAATGAGCAGCCGCCAGTTACGCAAGATAGCGCAGCTGTCCCGGGACTATGACAAAGGCTACGTGCATATCAGCACGCGACAGAACATACAGTTCAACTGGCCGGAACTGGCCGAAGTACCAGAGCTTCTGGCCGAGTTGGCCAGTGTGCAGATGCACGCCATCCAGACGTCCGGGAACTGCATACGCAACACCACCACAGACCAGTATGCTGGTGTGGCTGTAGATGAACTCGAAGACCCCCGCCCCTGGTGCGAGATCATTCGCCAGTGGTCCACCCTGCACCCGGAATTTGCCTTCCTGCCCCGCAAATTCAAGATCGCGGTGTGCGGCAGCGAAGAGGACCGGGCGGCGATCTATGCACACGATATTGGCCTCGAACTGGTCACCGGCGAGAACGGCGACACCGCCTTTCGCGTACTCGTTGGCGGCGGCCTGGGTCGGACTCCGGTGATTGGCACGGAGATCTGTGCCAGGCTCCAAAGCCGGCACCTGCTCACCTACCTCGAAGCGATCCTCCGTGTGTATAACCAGCATGGGCGGCGTGACAACAAGTACAAGGCCAGGATCAAGATACTGGTCAAGGCGATGGGTGCGGACGCGTTCCGGGAGGCCGTTGCACAGGAGTGGTCGCGTATCAAGGACGGCCCCGGCACGCTGACCGGAGCGGAAATAGAGCGCGCGCGCAGTTTCTTCACGGCACCGGAATATCGTGAAATTGACGCAGCCGGCGCCGACTCGGAGCTGCAGGCGCGATCCGCCGCAGACCCACTGTTTGCCAACTGGCTGAAACGCAATACGGTTGCGCACCGTGTCCCCGGCTACCAGATTGTCAATGTATCGCTGAAGGCCACGGGATTCGCGCCGGGTGATATCAGCGATAGCCAGCTCGAGCTGGTCGCAGACCTGGCAGAGCAGTACTCCTTCGGTGAGTTGCGTACCACGCACCAACAAAACCTGGTGCTGGCTGATGTCGAACAGGGCCAGTTGTATTCGCTCTGGCAGCAGTTGCAGGCAGCCGGGCTGGCGACGCCCAACATCGGCTACCTCACCGACATGATCTGCTGCCCAGGCGGCGACTTCTGCTCCCTGGCCAATGCCAAGTCCATTCCCGTGGCAGAAGCAATCCAGGCGCGCTTCGATGACATGGATTATGTCTACGACCTGGGCCCGCTCGATTTGAATATCAGTGGCTGCATGAATGCATGTGGTCATCACCATATCGGCCACATCGGCATCCTCGGCGTCGACAAAAAAGGGCAGGAATTTTTCCAGGTCAGCCTTGGCGGCAACCAGGGCAAGGATGCCAGTATTGGCAAGATTCTCGGGCCGTCTTTCCGGCAGGAAGATATGCCCGATGTGATGGAAAAACTGCTGTCCACCTTCGTAAAACTGCGCGAAGGCGAAGAAACATTCATCGACACCTATCGCCGCGTTGGAATAGAGCCCTTCAAGGAGTATGTGTATGGCTAGGTTGATCAGAAACGGCGCGATCGTTGAAGATCACGGTCCGGAAGTACTGGACCTTGAGCAGTGGCTCGCGGCAAAGGATCGCGGCAGCCGGGCAGTCGTTCTCGAACCCGGAGAAAGCCTGGCACCATTGATCGAGCACATTGAGGAAATTCCGCTGGTGCTGGTTAACTTCCCGACCTTCATGGACGGGCGTGGCTTTTCCTATGGCCGTGAACTGCGAGAGCGCGGTTACAGCGGCGAATTGCGCGCGGTCGGTCACTTCATGCGTGACCAGCTGACTTACCTGTCACGCTGTGGTTTCAACGCGTTTCAGTTTGAGGACGAGTCGCAACTTGAGGCCGCGCTGGAAAGCCTTGCTGATTTCAGCGAGTACTACCAGGCGTCTGTTGACCAGCCCCTGCCGCTGTTTCGGCGCCGGGCAGCAGACAACTAGGCCAACGCGCCGCCCCACGGGTGCCCTGATTACGCAGATTCCAGCGCCGGCGGTATCTATCCGCCTGTTGCTTGATTAAACTGGCGTGATGGATGTGTCTATTACCTTTTCCTTCTTCCTGATTTTCACCGGTGCGGCCATCTTTGCGTCACTGGCCCTGGCCACGCGCCAACCCCTGATTATCGCCTACATTGCCCTGGGCGCCTGTATCGGGCCCTACGGTTTCTCCATGGTCACAGACACGCAGCTGCTGGCGGAGATTGGCCACATCGGCATTATCTTCCTGCTGTTCCTGCTGGGCCTGGATATGCAGCCCCAGGCACTGTGGGCGACACTGCGAAAATCAACCGTGGTAGCGCTGATCAGTTCACTGATCTTTCTGGTTATGGCGTTTTCAGTAGTCAGGTTGTTCGGTTTCAGTAACCTCGATGCGCTCATCGTGGGCGCAGCGATGATGTTCTCTTCCACTATTATCGGCATCAAGCTGCTGCCTACCACGGTGCTGCACCACAAGCATATCGGTGAGCTTATGGTGGGGCTTCTATTGCTGCAGGACCTGCTGGCTATCATGGTGTTGATGGTCCTGTTCAGCGCGGCGGGAGACAGCAGCGACATGGGTATGGACCTGGCGCTATCCATGCTTGGCCTGCCGGTGCTGGGAGGTGCCGCGCTGCTGGTGGTGCGTTACGTGCTACTGCCGCTGATCGCGCGCTTCGATCGCTTCCACGAATACATATTTCTGCTCGCACTGGGTTGGTGCCTGGGTATGGCAGAGGCCGCTAAAGCACTAGGCCTCTCGGAAGAGATCGGCGCCTTTATCGCCGGCATCACCATCGCCACCAGCCCGATCTCACAGTACATTGCCGTCAACCTGAAGCCGCTGCGAGACTTTTTCCTGATCCTGTTCTTCTTTGCCGTGGGCGCCCGCTTTGACCTCGCTATGCTGGAACAAATCTGGCTGCCTGCGGTGGTGCTGGCGGTGCTGGTACTGACACTGAAGCCGGTTACCTATCGCTGGTTGTTCAAGGGGATGAGCGAATCCAGCAACATGGCCTGGGACCTGGGTTTCCGGCTCGGGCAGGCATCAGAGTTCTCGCTGCTTATCGCCTATGTCGCCGTTGCCGCGGGCCTCATTTCCACCGAGGCTTCCATGCTGGTCCAGGCAACCACGATCATTACACTGCTGGCATCTTCTTATATCGTGGTACTGAACTACCCTACTCCCATCGCCATATCAGATCGCCTGCGACGTGACTGACGGCAACCTGCCTGCAGCCTGGGAAGCCAGGCCGCCACACCGGGCAAGGCATAAAAAAACCGGCCACGAGGGCCGGTTTCCTGGATCACGATGGCAACGCCAGGGCTAGAGCTTGCTTTCGATCTCCGGCAGGGCGTCGAACAGGTCAGCTACCAGTCCGTAATCCGCTACCTGGAAGATCGGCGCATCCTCATCCTTGTTGATTGCAACAATGACCTTGGAGTCCTTCATGCCTGCAAGGTGCTGTATCGCGCCGGAGATGCCTACGGCGATATACAGGTCCGGTGCAACGATCTTGCCTGTCTGGCCAACCTGCATGTCGTTGGGCACGAAACCAGCGTCTACGGCGGCGCGTGATGCACCAATCGCAGCACCCAGCTTGTCTGCAATGCCATCAAGCAGCTTGAAGTTCTCGCCGTTCTGCATGCCGCGGCCACCGGAAATAACAACCGGTGCAGCGGTGAGTTCCGGGCGGTCAGATACAGCCACTTCTTCGCCGACAAAGCTCGAGATGCCCGCATCGTGCACGGCGTCCACCGCTTCCACGCTGGCTGAGCCGCCTTCTGCAGCCGCTGCGTCGAAGGCCGTGGCGCGAACGGTGATGACTTTCTTGGCATCGCTGCTCTTCACTGTGGCGATCACGTTGCCGGCGTAAATCGGGCGCTTGAACGTGTCGGCAGATTCAACAGAAGTGATCTCAGAGATCTGCGCAACATCCAGCAGCGCCGCGACGCGCGGCATGGTGTTCTTGGCGTTGGCTGTTGCTGCGGCGACGATATTGTCGTAGCCGGCACCGAGCTCTGCTACCAGCAGGCTGACGTTTTCTGCCAGCTGGTGCTCATAAGCTGCGTTGTCCGCTACCAGCACTTTGTTGACGCCAGCCACGGCTGCCGCAGCCTGGGCTGCACCGTCACAACCGGCACCGGCGACGAGGATGTCGATATCGCCACCAAGGCCCTGTGCTGCGGTTACCGCGTTGAGGGTAGCCCCCTTCAGGGAGCCGTTATCGTGTTCTGCAATTACCAGGGTACTCATCAGATTACCTTCGCCTCGTTCTTCAGTTTGTCCAGCAGCTGATCAACATCTTCAACCTTGATACCGGCCTGACGCTCAGCCGGCGGTTCCACACTGACCTGCGTCAGGTGCGTGGTGACATCGACGCCGAGGTCAGCTGGTGAGAACACGTCTAGCGGCTTCTTCTTCGCCTTCATGATATTAGGCAGGGACGCGTAGCGCGGCTCATTGAGGCGCAGGTCCGTGGTGACGATCGCCGGCAGATTCAGGGCTACCGTCTGCAGGCCACCGTCCACTTCGCGCGTTACGTTGACCTTGTCTCCGTCGATAACGACTTCGGAAGCAAATGTGCCCTGGGGCATGCCCGCCAGCGCGCCAAGCATCTGGCCGGTCTGGTTGTTGTCGCCGTCGATGGACTGCTTGCCGAGTATGACCAGTTGCGGCTCTTCTTTCTCGACTACGCCCTTGAGCAGCTTGGCGACTACCAGCGGCTCGACGGCGCCTTCTGTTTCCACCTGGATACCGCGGTCGGCACCCAGCGCCAGTGCAGTACGAATCTGCTCCTGACAGGCTTTGTCGCCGATTGAAACGGCGACAACCTCGGTGGCTGTGCCCGCTTCCTTGAGGCGAACAGCCTCCTCGACAGCGATTTCACAGAAGGGGTTGATAGCCATTTTGACGTTATTCAAGTCAACATCACTACCATCGGCTTTGGCGCGCACTTTGACGTTGTAGTCAACGACACGCTTAACGGCAACAAGAACCTTCATGGATTCTCCATATGATCATTGTGGGTGGGTTTACGGTGCCTGAGTGATCGCGATATCACCCGGTATAAGCAACTTCGGCGGGGTATCTTGCCCATTCTGCTGCCCCGGGTCAATAGCAAAGGCAGACAGGAAAATAGACCATATGAGCCAGATCAAGTATTGCCGGGATTCATAGCCGTGATAGTTTTTTATTTAGTAAAATTATATACTTGCCGCCCTTCTGGGGTTGTGGGCTCGATTGGCACGAGTAGCACGCCACACTCATTTACAGGCGATGAGCGATGCGCCTGAACCAACCCGGTTTAGAGAGAGGACACCGCTGTGGAACGCGAATCTATGGAATTTGATGTTGTGATCGTCGGCGCAGGCCCTGCAGGCCTGTCCGCCGCATGTCGCATCATGCAACTGGCACAGGAAAAGGAACAGGAAATCACCGTCTGCCTGGTGGAAAAAGGCTCTGAGGTTGGCGCCCACATCCTATCCGGCGCGGTGCTGGAGCCCCGGGCACTGAATGAGTTGTTCCCTAACTGGCAGGAAATGGGTGCGCCACTCAACACCAAGGTAAAGGGCGACAAGTTCTATTTTTACACCAGCGCCACAGGCGCCATCACCCTGCCCAACTTCCTGATTCCCAAGCCGACCCACAACGAGGGCAATTACATTGTCTCAATGGGCAACGTCTGCCGCTGGCTCGCGGAGCAGGCCGAAGGCCTGGGTGTGGAAGTTTACCCCGGCTTCGCTGCCGCGGAAGTGTTGTTCCACGAAGATGGCAGCGTGAAAGGTATCGCCACAGGGGACATGGGCATCAGTGCCGAAGGCGAGCAGAAAGACAGCTACATGCCCGGCATGGAGTTGCATGCGAAATACACCCTGTTCGCGGAAGGCTGTCGCGGCCACCTGGGCAAGCAACTTATCGAGCGCTTTGCCCTCGACGCCGGGAAGACCGCCCAGCATTATGGTATCGGCATCAAGGAAATCTGGGAAATTCCGCCCGAGAAGCACGAGGAAGGACTGGTGGAACACGGCCTGGGCTGGCCACTCTCAGAAAACGGCGCATCCGGCGGTGGCTTCCTCTATCATGCCGAGAACAATCAGGTGTACCTGGGCCTGATCACCGACCTGAGCTATTCCAACCCGCACCTCAGCCCCTATGAAGAATTCCAGCGCTGGAAGCACCATCCGACAGTAAGCAAGTATCTCGACGGCGGCACGCGTATCACCTATGGCGCAAGGGCCATCACCAAGGGCGGTTACAATTCGCTGCCGAAAATGCATTTCCCGGGCGGCCTGCTTATCGGTTGCGATGCGGGCACCCTCAACTCGGTGAAAATCAAGGGTAACCACACTGCCATGAAGAGTGGCCTGGTTGCAGCAGAGACCGTCGTAGACGCACTGGCTCAGGGCGACTCACGCCCTGCTGACCTGGCGTCCTATGCGGAGAATTTCGAGTCATCCTGGGCCTTCCAGGAACTCTACACAACCCGCAACTTCTCCGGCTTCATGCACAAGTTCGGTTTCATGCTCGGTTCGGCCATGGTATGGATCGACCAGAATATCTTCGGCGGGAAACTACCGTTCACGGTCAAGGACGAAAAAGCCGACTACGCCGCCCTGAAGCCCGCTGCGGAGTGCAAGGAAATCGACTACCCCAAACCGGACAACAAGATCAGCTTCGACCGCTTGTCCTCGGTTTTTCTCTCCAATACCAACCACGAGGAAGACCAGCCCTGCCACCTGACGCTCAAGGACCCGAATATCCCGCTGCAGGTGAACCTGCCTAAATGGGATGAGCCGGCGCAACGCTACTGCCCGGCCGGTGTCTACGAAATCGTCGAGGATGATCAGGGCAAACGCTTCCAGATCAATGCGCAAAATTGCGTACATTGCAAGACCTGTGACATCAAGGATCCGTCACAGAATATTGTCTGGGTTACTCCGGAAGGCTTCGGTGGACCCAACTATCCCAATATGTGACGGGGTGTAGTCAACCAAGCAAGGCGAGCCACGGCTCGCCTTTTTTGTGAGCGCCCATCCGGGGTCAGTACACAACCGGCAAGAGAGTCCAACAAAAAGGTCAGGCGCGGCCCAGTAGGTTGAGACGAAAATCACCGCTACAGAGATTGCCGTCGAGGTCAGCCATCTCAACCAGGCGGTACCACGCACTGCGTGAAAACACCGCGCAGAGCCCGTGCCAAAGTTCCACGGCAGCGACATTATCCAGACGACTTTCCAGGAATAAGGGGTGCTCCTGACCCACCGCGACACGCTTGCCCGTGTTGAGAGTCAGCTCCAGACTGTCGCCGGCCTGCTCGACATCTACAACAATCAGCGGATGCAGTTCCACTTCGATACGCCACTTCTCAACGGGCGTGACCAGGTAGTACTCGCCATCCTGCTCTCGGCGCAGGATGGACGCGAACAGGTTGCGCAGCGATTCACGGCGAATAGGATCGCCATCATGGTACCAGGTGCCGTCTGCCGTGATGCGAATGGCAATGTCACCGGACAGGGGTGGATGCCAGCGTTCCAGTGGCGGCGAGTCGAAATTGCGGCCTCCCTCGACCTGCGCAGCGATGCCTTCTATATTTGTTGCCATGGTCGATCCGGGCTCGCTTGCTCAGGCGCAGTCGCCGATAAGCCGCACGTTCACCACACCGTCCAGTGCCCGCATCTTGTCTAACACTGATTCACTGGCGTGGGATTCGATGTCGATCAGGTTGTAGGCAATCTCGTTGCGACTCTTGTTGAGCATATCGATAACGTTGATATTCTCGTCGGCCAGGATAGACAGGACGCTACCGAGAATCTTGGGAACATTCTCGTTGGTCACTGATAACCGGCAACCACTGACCCGCTCCAGCGTCAGGTTTGGAAAATTGACCGAGTTGCTGATGTTGCCGTTCTCCAGGAAGTCACGAATCTGCTCGGCAGCCATGATCGCACAGTTGTCCTCGGCTTCCTCAGTGCTGGCACCGATATGCGGCATGAGAATCACGTCGTCGCGTCCAATCAGGGCCGGAGACGGGAAATCCGCAATGTACTGGCGCAGCTGGTCGCCATCGAGCGCTGCCACCAGCGCCTCTTCATCAACGATTTCCTGGCGCGCAAAATTCAGCAGGCAAGTACCCTTGCGCACAGCGGACAAGAGCTCCGCATTGACCAGCCCCCGCGTCGCATCCAGGACCGGCAGGTGCAGGGTAATGTAGTCACAGCGGGCGAACAGTGCAGAGAGGTTGTCGGCTTTACGCACCTGCGATGACAGCCGCCAGGCGGCTTCTACCGACAGCGCTGGATCGTAGCCAACCACGTCCATACCCAGGGTCAAGGCCATTTCAGCCACCAGGGAGCCGATTGCACCGAGCCCCACCACACCGAGGGTTTTGCCCACCAGCTCGCTACCCTTGAACTGCTTCTTCTGGGCTTCAAGCACCTTGTTCATTTCGGCTTTGTCGGTCATGTCCGCCAGCGTGTCGACGTACTGGATACCGTCGATAATGCCGCGCGAACCCAACAGCAAGCCCGCCGCGACCAACTCTTTTACCGCATTGGCGTTGGCTCCGGGAGAATTGAATACCGGGATGCCGCGCTTACTGCATTCGGCTACGGGAATGTTATTGGTGCCCGCACCTGCACGCCCGATCGCCAGGACCGACGCGGGTATGTCTTCGATCTTTAACTTGTGGCTTCGCAGTAAAATCGCATGTGGGTGTGCGAATTCACTGGCGACCTCGTAGCAATCCCTGGGTAAGCGCTCCAGGCCCTTCAACGATATCTGGTTAAGCGTGAGAATCTGTTTAGCCATTTGTCCCTCGAAATTGCTGCGTTAAAGTACGTTTATCTCTGCTGCTTCACGCAGACCCTGGCGGTACTCGTTATCGATAAGTTGCCCGTATTCGGCGCCCACCATCTGCTGGATGACGTTGCGTTCTGCTTCCGGAAGACTCTGCAGCTCGCCGGGCGTGACCTGGGAGACCTCATAGACCAGCGCGTCGCCGCCGCTGCTGAGCACGTAGTCCACTACGGAACCACCCTCCTCGGGTGGCGCGAGTTGGAATGCCGAAGCCAGGATCTCGCGAGGCACCATGGGGTTGCGACGATCTGCGCCGAGTTCTACCTGCCACTCAAAGCCGGCGTCCCCGGCATAGTCCTCCACTCCGGCTCCACCGCGCAGCTGTTGCACCGCCATGGCGGCCTCACGCTCTACGGCCTGCAAGGCCCGCTCATCGGCGATTCTCGCGACGATTTGCTCACGCACCTGCTCCAGCGGCATGACCTGAGCGGGGAAGTGTTCCTGCACACGCAGCACGACCCAGCGGTTCTCTTCCAATTCGAGCACGTCACTGTTGTGACCCGCGTTGAGCACATCATCGGAGAAGGCAGCGTCGAGCAGGACACGGTCGGCAAACAGACCTTCGCTGTGAGCGCGAGTAATGCGCCCGGTACGGGCTACTTCGAGTGCCAGTTCCTCGGCGGGCTCATTGAGGTCCTGGGCGTTGAAAGCCAGGTCCTTGAGGGTTTCCACTGTACGCAACAGCTCCACCCTGGCTTCGCTGAGTGCGATCTGTTCCTCAAGCTGAGGCCGCATTTCTTCCAGTGTTGGGGCTTTGCCTTCACGGCGTTCATTGAGCAGGATAATGTGCGTGCCAGCCTCGGTCACAACCGGTGCGGATACCTCGCCAACCTGCAGCTCTGCTATCGCCAGCTCCATCGCTTCCGGGAACGCATCGCCACTGCTAAAGCCGAGATCTCCGCCAAAGCCGCTGGAACCGATATCATCGGAATATTGCTTTGCGAGTTCGGCAAAATCCTTGCCCGAGGATATTTCCTGCTCTACTGTTGCTATGCGCTGGGCGTAGTCCTCAGCAGACTCGTCTTCGCGCTGCTCCAGCAGGATATGCGAAACGCGGTTCTCCGTTGCATATTGCCCACCCTGCTTCTCCGCTTCATAGGCATCAAGAATCAGCGCTTCATCGACCGGCTGTTTGAAATCGTCGGCGCTGATCACGATGTAGTCCAGGACTACCGCTTCCTCGGAAAGGAACTCGTCAGCATTTTCAGCATAGTAGGTCTCTACCTCGGCGGCGCTGACTTCCACGTCGCTACGATAGCGCTCCATGGGAATTGTGAGATAACGAAGGTCGCGCTGCTCACCGAGAATTCGTGCGTTGAGGCTCAACTCCGCCGGTGTCGCGAATTCACTGGCGGCGAGGCCGGCGCGGACCTGCCCCATCACCAGATCGTCGCTCATGGTCATTCGGAACGACGTGGGTGTGAAGCCTGCATCAGCGAGACGTGCACGATACATATCAGCGGAAAACTGCCCGTCGACCTGGAACTCTTCCATGTTGGCTACGATGGAGCCAATCTGCGCATCCGACACCGTCAATCCCATTTCACGGGCCGACTGGATAAGCAGCTTCCGCTGAATCAGCGTCTGCAGGGCCTGTTGGCTGATTAACTGGTCATCAAGCAGGTCGGGGTCGATATCGTCGCCCATCATCGCCAACAACTGTCGCTTCTGGTTATTCACAGCCTGCTGCAGTTCCTGCGGGGTAATTTCCTCACCATTGACCTCGGCTGCCGCATTGCTGCTACCGCCAAGCAAGATGGACTCGATGCCAAACAGCGAAAAGGCGATAACAATCAGGCCAATAATGATCTTTGCCGCAGTTCCCTGGGCATTTGCGCGTATGTCTTGGAGCATGGGTATATCTCTCTACAACTAAAAAAAAAGCGCACCGGTAGTGCGCCTTTTCTATCACTTCTCCTGTTACCGCAGCGGCATCCACCATTGCTGGCGGCGCTACACGGTAATTGCCTCAGGAGTTAACCGCGTCCTTGAGGGCTTTGCCCGCTTTGAAGCTGGGTACTTCGGAAGCAGCGATTTCGATTGTGGCGCCTGTCTGCGGGTTGCGACCGGTACGGGCGCTGCGATGCTTGACAGAAAAAGTACCGAAGCCGACCAGGGAGACCTGGTCACCTTTCTTCAGTGCGTCGGTAATACCGTCGATCACTGCATCCAGAGCGCGGCCGGCAGAAGCCTTAGGCAGATCCGCTGCTGCGGCGATTGCATCAATTAGTTCAGTTTTGTTCACACTTATCCCCTTGGAATATTTGGTCAGCTGGAGTGTCTTATCGCCCCGGGAAAGGGCAAAGAATTCATTTATTTATATCGAAGCCTCGAGGGCTGTAACCCTTGCCACGACTGCTTTTGGGCCCGTCTGGCAGACGCAAGACTGTATAACAGAGGGGGAATCCCGGTCAACCGGAACCCCCTTGTTAATGCGTATTTATGCGATTTTTTTCGTCTTCACTGTCCTGTGGCTCGCTCGCAACCGAACTGGCCATGAAGTCTTCGTCGCTAAGCGGTTCGGGCATGGACTCCAGAGCAATCGAAAGTACCTCGTCAATCCACTTGACCGCCCGGATATTGAGATCTTCCTTGATGTTATCTGGCACCTCTTTCAAGTCGCGCTCGTTCTCTTTGGGAATGATCACGGTCTTGATACCCCCTCTCCGGGCAGCGAGCAGTTTTTCTTTCAGGCCACCTATCGGCAACACTTCGCCCCGCAGGGTAATTTCACCTGTCATCGCCACGTCCGCGCGCACCGGTATGCTGGTCAGGACCGACACCAGAGCCGTGCACATAGCGATACCCGCACTGGGGCCGTCCTTGGGTGTAGCACCCTCTGGGACGTGAATGTGCACATCATGCTTCTCATGGTAATCAGCCGGTATCCCGAGCATCTGCGAACGGCTGCGCACGACTGTCGTGGCGGCCTGTATCGACTCCTGCATCACGTCGCCCAGGGAACCCGTTTTCACGTGCCGGCCCTTGCCGGTCACTGCCACGGCTTCGATCGTCAACAGCTCGCCGCCAACAGATGTCCAGGCAAGTCCCGTGACCTGCCCTATCTTGTTCTCTTCCTCGGCGATACCGAAGTTATACTTGCGCACGCCCAGCAGGTCACTCAGCATCTCCGGTGTCACCGTGGCGCCACTTTCGGCTTCCTCAAGGGTGATGGCCTTGACCATCTTGCGGCATACCTTGGCTATTTCCCGCTCCAGCGCACGCACACCGGCCTCGCGTGTATAGTAGCGAATGATATCCGTTACCGCCGCCTGCTCGATATGCAACTCGTCTTTCTTCAGGCCATTGAGCTTGACCTGTTTCGGTATCAGGTAGCGCTCGGCGATATTGAGCTTCTCGTCCTCGGTATAACCGGGAATGCGGATGACCTCCATGCGATCCAGCAGGGGCCCGGGGATATTCATGGTATTCGACGTGCAGACGAACATCACATCTGACAGGTCGTAGTCCACTTCGAGGTAGTGGTCATTGAAAGCATGGTTCTGTTCCGGATCCAGAACTTCGAGCATGGCTGACGCGGGGTCGCCGCGATGGTCCATACCCATTTTGTCGATCTCGTCGAGCAGGAACAGCGGGTTTTTTACGCCTGCTTTCGCCATCTTCTGCAGCAATTTTCCGGGCATTGAGCCGATATAGGTACGCCGGTGGCCGCGGATTTCGGCTTCGTCTCGCACGCCGCCGAGAGCCATGCGTACGAACTTGCGATTGGTCGACCGGGCAATCGATTCGCCCAGGGAAGTCTTACCGACTCCGGGGGGACCTACCAGGCACAGCACCGGGCCCTTCACCTTGCGCACACGCTTCTGCACCGCCAGGTACTCGAGAATACGGTCCTTGACCTCTTCAAGACCATAGTGATCTTCGTCGAGGATCTGCGTGGCCCGCTTGAGGTCATGCTTGACCTTGCTGCGCTTGGCCCAGGGCACACTCACCATCCAGTCTATATAGCTGCGCACTACCGATGCCTCTGCAGACATCGGCGACATCATCTTCAGCTTGCCGAGTTCAGCCTCGGCCTTTTCCCTGGCCTCGGCGGGCATCTTGGCGTCGTCGATCCGGGCCTGCAACTCGTCCAATTCGTTGGGCGCTTCATCCATTTCACCGAGCTCTTTCTGGATGGCCTTCATCTGCTCGTTGAGATAATACTCGCGCTGGCTCTTCTCCATCTGCTTCTTGACCCGGCCGCGAATGCGCTTCTCGACCTGGAACAGGTCGATCTCGGCCTCCATCAGGCCCATCAGGTGTTCAAGGCGCGGACGGATGCCCGCTATCTCCAGAATGCGCTGTTTTTCGTCGAGGTCCACACTCATGTGCGCGGCAATGGTGTCGGCGAGGCGGCCCGGCTCGTCAATCCCGGTCAACGAGGTCAGCACCTCGGCAGGCACCTTTTTGCTCAGGTTTACGTATTTCTCGAACTGGGTATTGGTTGATCGCAGAAGGCCTTCCACCTCGGCTTCGGGCACGTCATCACTGACAATCTCGCGCACGGCAGCCACGGCGAATGCGCCATCGTCATCGACGCTTTCCACCACCGCGCGGAAGCCACCTTCCACCAGCACCTTGATGGTGCCATCTGGCAGCTTGAGCAGTTGCAGGATGTTGGACACGGTACCAACCTGGTAGATGTCGTCCGTGCCAGGGTTGTCATCGGCAGCATCGCGCTGGGCCACAAGCAGTACCTGCTTGTCATTGGCCATGGCGAACTCCAGCGCCTCTATGGACTTTTCCCTGCCGACGAACAGCGGAAGCACCATGTGCGGGTAAACAACGACATCGCGCAGTGGTAGAAGAGGCAATTCAATGACTGAGGAAGAACCCATAACGATCTCCGGGTTGGGGGGGGAAAACACTTCATGCTTTCAAGTATGGGGGCGATTCGCCGGATTACAAGGAATCACGGCCTACGCCTCCTCCCGGCCATCTCGCGTGCCCGGGCAGGATCGTCGTGGCTAGTCCTCCGTGGAGGCCGCCCGCGCGGAAGGTTCGTTGTTCTGGTACACCAGCAGTGGCTCCGAATCACCGCGAATCACGGACTCGTCGATCACCACCTTGCTGACGTCATCACGTGACGGGATGTTGTACATGGAGTCCAGCAGCACACCTTCCAGGATCGAGCGCAGGCCGCGCGCGCCGGTCTTGCGTTCCATGGCTTTCTCGGCCACTGCGCGCAATCCGTCTTCGCGGAAGTCCACCTCAACGCCTTCCATTTCGAACAACTTGCTGTACTGCTTGGTCAGCGAGTTCTTGGGCTCCGTCAAAATCTTGACCAGGGCATCCGCATCGAGTTCCTCGAGTGTGGCAATCACAGGCAAGCGGCCAACAAACTCAGGGATCAGGCCGTACTGCACCAGATCTTCTGGCTCGAGTTCGAACAACAATTCGCCGACGTTGCTGGTTTCATCCTTGCTTTTCACTTCAGCGTTGAAGCCAATGCCGCCCTTCTCCGAGCGATTACGGATCACCTTATCCAGACCAGCGAACGCGCCACCACAGATGAACAGGATGTTCGACGTATCCACTTGCAGGAACTCCTGCTGGGGATGCTTACGGCCGCCCTGCGGTGGAACCGAGGCGACGGTGCCCTCGATCAGCTTCAGCAATGCCTGCTGTACGCCTTCCCCTGACACGTCGCGGGTGATCGACGGATTGTCTGATTTACGCGAGATCTTGTCTATTTCGTCGATGTAGACGATGCCCACCTGTGCCTTTTCAACATCGTAATCGCACTTCTGTAGCAACTTCTGGATGATGTTTTCGACATCCTCACCGACATAACCCGCTTCAGTCAGGGTGGTGGCATCAGCAATGGTAAATGGCACATCCAGCAATCTCGCCAGCGTTTCTGCGAGCAGCGTCTTACCGGACCCGGTGGGGCCAACCAGCAGGATATTGCTTTTACCCAGTTCCACATCTTCGGCACGGCCCTGGCCGTGGCGCAGGCGCTTGTAATGGTTGTACACGGCCACGGACAGCACCTTCTTGGCACGCTGCTGGCCGATCACGTACTCGTCGAGGATTGCCTTGATTTCCTGGGGTACCGGGAGCTGGTCCTGTGCCGGATCGCTGGCACTTTCGGCAACTTCTTCACGGATGATGTCGTTGCAAAGATCAACGCACTCATCGCATATGAAGACAGATGGGCCGGCTATTAGCTTCCGCACCTCGTGCTGGCTCTTGCCGCAGAAAGAGCAGTACAGCAGTTTGCCGCCATCGTCGCCGTTTGTGGTGGATTCGTCACTCATTAAGCCGCCCTACGCGAGAATCGTGAATTGTCATCATCATGGGGTTTAAGATGATGTTTTTTCCCGTGTTTTGCAAGTGCCACGGGGGTGGAAAAACCGGATTAAACGGATTTTAGTTCGCTGCGCTCCTGCTGTTGACAACTTCATCAATGAGCCCGTACTCGCGGCTTTCCTCTGCGTTCATGAAACGATCGCGTTCGGTATCCCGCTCGATCACCTCTAGAGGCTGACCGGTGTGCTCTGCCATCAGCTGGTTGAGCTTCTCGCGAATAATGAGAATCTCCCGCGCCTGGATTTCAATATCGGTCGCCTGCCCCTGGGCGCCACCTGACGGCTGGTGGATCATGGTGCGGGCGTTGGGCAGGCAGAAACGCTTGCCCTTGGCTCCGCCGCAGAGCAGGAAAGCTCCCATCGAGGCAGCCTGGCCCACGCACATGGTGCTAACATCCGGTTTGATGAACTGCATGGTGTCGTAAATGGACAGCCCGGCAGTGACGCTGCCACCCGGAGAGTTGATATAAAGATGGATGTCCTTGTCCGGGTTCTCTGACTCCAGGAATAGCAACTGGGCCACAATCAGGTTGGCCATATGGTCCTCAACAGGCCCCACGGCAAAAATCACCCGCTCCTTCAGCAGGCGGGAATAAATATCGTAAGACCGCTCCCCGCGGGAAGTCTGCTCCACCACCATTGGTACGAGGCCAAGGTTGTTAATGGTCTGTGAATTGCGCCCGTCTGGCTGAAATGACATATATCGATGTCCCTGTGGCTGATATAAGCGGGAGGCCACCTTATGATGGCCCCTATTTTTTGATCAGGCGTCTTCCTGCTCTGCAGGGGCTATTGCCTCCTGATAGCTGCATGCCTTCTCTGCTATCTTGGCACCCTCGAGCAGTTTTTCAACCACCTGATCTTCAAGCACCTTTGATTCTACGGAAGCCAGCTGCTCCTGGTTTGAATAATACCAGTTAATAACTTCTTCCGGCTCCTGGTAGGTGGAAGCCATTTCTTCAATGGTCGCGCGAACGCGCTCCGCTTCGGCTTTCAGCTCCAGCTTCTTGATCAACTCAGAAAGCACCAGGCCGAGTTTGACGCGCTTTTCAGCGTTCTCTGTGAACATGTCGTCCGGCAGCAATGACTTGAGGTCCAGGTCCTGCCCGGCCGCTCCGCCGAACTGCTGGAACATCTGGTTGCGCAGCGCGTCAACTTCCTGGGCTATCAGGGCCCTGGGGATGTCCACGTTCTCATGCGCCGCGATCACAGCGTCCATAACCTGCTGCTTGACCTTGGCATCAACCGCGTTCTTGAGCTCGCGCGCCATGTTTTCAGCGACTTCCTTGCGGAACTGCTCTTCACCGCCTTCTTCGACACCGTACTTCTCGAACAGTTCTTCATTCAGGGCAGCGGGTACCATTTCCTCGACCGTATTGACGGTAACCTTGAACTCCACGGCAGCGCCCTTGAGGTCCTCGTTGTGGTACTCGTCAGGGAATGTCAGCTCCAGGGTCTTCTCGTCGCCCGCCTGCATGCCGACAATGCCATCCTCGAAGCCGGGTATCATGCGGCCGGAGCCCAGCTCCAGTTCGGAGTCCTCTGCGCTGCCACCCTCAAATGCCTCGCCATCTTTGGTGCCCACGTAAGAGATGTTGACGCGATCACCTTCCACTGCGGCGCGCTCGACAGCCTGCCATTCGCCCTGCTGTTTGCGAAAGACCTCGATGATGTTGTCGACGTCTTCGTCGGTTACTTCAGCGACGGGCTTTTCGACTGCAAAGCCTTCCATGTCAGCAACTTCCACTTCCGGGAACACTTCAAAAGTGGCGATGTACTCCAGGTCCTTGCCTGCATCAAGAGACTTTGGCTCTATGCTTGGCTGGCCGGCCGGGCGCAGGTTTTCCTGTACCACCGCTTCCTGGAAAGACTGGCTCATCACTTCACCGAGCACTTCCTGGCGAACACCGGCACCGAAGCGCTGGCGCATGACTTTCATCGGCACCTTGCCGGGTCTGAAACCCGGCATCTTTACGTTCTTGGCCGCCTTTTTCAGGCGCTCGTCAACTTCGCTATCTACCCGTGCAGCGGGTACGCCAACGGTCAAACGACGCTCCAGGCCGGAAGTCGTCTCTATAGAAACCTGCATGGTATTTCCTCGTCACTCAATGGTGTGGAGTGTTGCGTCACTCCGTGCTTATGTCGGCCCGATCTGGAATCGATACCGTTCAGAATATGGTGCGGAAGGAGAGACTCGAACTCTCACGCCTTGCGGCACTGGAACCTAAATCCAGCGCGTATACCAATTTCGCCACTTCCGCATACATGAATACCGCCGCCAAAATCTAGAATTCACTAGAAGTTTGCTGCTCTAACCACTTGATTAAAAGGAACTAAGCAAGCCACAAACACTACGCTCAGCGGTATCACAAGGGCGCAGATTCTGCCACAAAGGAAAGTGCTGTTCAACCGCTCAGCGGTGTGGCCTGGCCAGTAACAAAACCAGGGGCTCGGCAGGCTCTGCGGAGGCCAGGTGGAAAACCACTCCTGCGGGCAACAGTGCGGCCTGTTCTGGCCCCAGTTGCCCTTCGTCCAGCGCCAACTGCCCCTTGACCACCATGATCAGGGCATAACACTCGTTGCTGCTGTAAACCTGGCTGGCGCCCTCGCCTATCCGCAGGCGCCTGACCTCAAAATCCGGGAAATCGACAATACGCTCGATAAGGACGGAGTCGTCACCCGGGAGCCTCTCGAAATCGACTTGCTCCGGAGGCGTGAGACGCATCGTGTCCACTGCCGCCGCCGTATCCCAGTGATCCTGGGTCAGCACCTTCTGTGCAAAGGAGAGTATCTGACGCTCATACACGGGTGTCTGAAACTCGATAGTGCGCACCCCGTGCTGCAATGAGTGCGGCATCCGCAGCGGTACAACGACCACATCGCCCACCTGCAGGGGCCGGATGCTGGTGAAGTCATTCATGGCCTGTCGCAGCTCGCGCTCGCGCTGCAGCAGGCCTGCTTCGGCGGGCACCCCCTGCGGCGTGGCATCTATCTGCCTGCGCACCGCTTCATATTGCTCCACCGCGGCAAGGTATTGCCGGCGAAAAGTGGCCTCGTCGCCAGCCTGCGAAATCTTTTCCCTGTCAAAGCCGTAGCGAATGCCACCAATGCCCTCAGGCCAGGCGCGTTCGTCCACGTGAGTAACCACATAGACTTCCCGCTTTTCTTCGTGCAGTTCGAAATACAGGTCGCCGACCACCTCTTCGGGGGACGGGTCCAATATCTTTAACAGCACCAGCGGAGCGCCCGGGGCACCGGCGGCGGCGTCGGGCATGATTGCCTGCAGCCAGGGGATGGGCACGCTGCCAGAACCGTCGGTGAACCGGCACACGCCACGGGCCTCGACGCCGGTGAACCAGATTTCCTGCCCCCAGGGCTTGGGAATGTGCTCCGGCAGCAAACGGAGCGACTGTCCCGGGCTAAACACAGCGAGCGCATGCTGCCGGACCCAGTCATTAAATTGCGCACCTGCTACACCAGCCGAACTGCTCAATGCGCGGTCTGTCACCGCACAATGCAGGCGCCCGGCCTGATCGCGGAAATATACCGCGGTAAGAGCCTGCAGCTCGCCGCCTTCAAGCCACCAGCACGGCAGGGAAAACTCCACGAGCAGCAGTTCGTCAACCCGCGCCTGCCGGGACCAGGCGGCCAGCGCGGCCAGGGGCTCGCCCTTTTCAAGCGTGATAAATGGAGACGAATCTATCGCATGCTTCAACGCGCGCTACCCTGGACTCAATCGATTAGAATATAAAAATATAGACTTATTACTAAAAATGATAAAAAACCAAACAATAGGCTGTGGAAAATTACCAAATTTGAGCGATACTTAAGGCGTGACTACCTATCCCCTAGTTTAGTCGGGTGGTCGCGGGAGCATACCCAATGCTCTCTAAGGGAAGCAATTCCTTTATGTTTCACTCCTAATGGTCTTCTTGGGTCCCCTTTGGGACCCATTTTTTTGCCTTATATTTATGCTTATCAATAGCTTGGAATGCTTTTCTAGAATCCGGGCGAGGTGCTACATGGTGTGAGTAGGTCGGTCCGATCCAAGCAAGCCTGCGAGGTGATTCTCAATCTTGGCATTGGCAGCCGTATCCTGCTCGCTGAACTGCACGCCGATACCGGCAGTTCTGTTGCCCTGGGCGCCCTTGGGGGTAACCCAGACCACTTTACCGGCAATGGGTATTTTTTCCGGCTCATCCATCAGGGTGAGCAGCATGAACACCTCATCTCCAAGCGTATAGGGCTTGTTGGTAGGCACAAACAGCCCGCCGTTTTCCAGAAACGGCATGTAGGCGGAGTACAAGACCGCCTTGTCCTTGATCGTCAATGAGAGGATGCCATTGCGACTGTTCTGCCCGCGCTGGTTCATAACGCCGATCTCCAATGTTCAGTGCCGGATATTACCACTGGCGCTAACGCCCCCCAATACGGAATGCAGCTTTTCCAGCAAAACTTCCGTAAGCAATTGGCGATTTGGATTGGCTCCTGCCAGTACAGCACGCTGCAAGCCGGAGATTTCATCCAGCAGTTCGAAGGCGGCCCGCGCCTGCTGTGCACACAGCGCAGCCCGATCCAGTTGTTTCAGGTGCTGACGCAGGGCGTTCGAAACCTGCTCCAGTACCGCTGTTGCCTCGGTATCCGCCAACAGGCCTTTCGCCTCACCAACGCCGATCTTTCCAGCTGCCAGGCCGGCGCAGGCTAGCCGTGCCTGCACCACTTGCCCGGCGTCTGGGTTATTGTAAAGCGCCTCCGCCAGCAAGGGCATGCCGTCAGCAAGCGCAAACAACCTGCCACTCTCGTCTCTGTCACCGGTTAGCTGGTCCAGCCATTGCAGGGCTGCCTCTGCTGCGGGCGCAGCCTGCCTGATGATCTGGCAACGTGAACGGATAGTAGCGGGAACTGCGTGTAACTGATCGCAGACGAGCAACAGGTAGGTACCCGGTGACGGTTCTTCCAGTGATTTCAGCAAGGCATTTGCTGCGTTCGTGTTCATGCTATCGGCGGGTGCCAGCGCGAGCACCTTGCGTTCGCCAAAGCCCGCAGTCTTGGTGGCAAAAGCCACGGCATCGCGTATCTGGTCAATTTTTATGTTGCGGCTCTTCTCTTCCGGCTGCAGCCAGCGCAAATCGCCATGACTGCCGCTGGCGCTCAGCTCGCAGGCATGGCAGGTGCCGCAATTGAGGCCGCCACTGGGCGCCTGGCACAGCAACAGTCTGGCCAGCGCCAGGGCAAGCCTTGCCTTGCCGGTCGCAGGGGGGCCGGCGATGATCAGTGCATGCGGCAGCGTACCCTCCTGGAACTGCCTGCCGAGTCTGCTCCAGTTCTCTGACTGCCAGGGCAGTGGCGCACTCACCGCGGGCAGGGCTGTCAAATCCATCACGGTTGCCGCACTCCCCAGCAGGCAGCCAGCTCAGCGCACACCTCTTCCAGTTGGGCCTGCACCTGCGCCAGCGGCAGCGAGGCATCTATCACTCGATAACGTCCGCTACTCTCTTCGGCCAGTTGGAGGTAGGTGGCGCGGACCCTTTCAAAGAAGGCAACCTGCTCCTGCTCAAATCTGTCCAGTTCGCCACGTTCTGTGGCGCGCGACATCCCGACCTCCACTGGTGCGTCCAGTAGCAGCGTGTAATCCGGACGCAGTTCACCCTGCACCAGGCGCTCGAGCTCGCGAATCATGGCGACAGGCAACTCCCTCCCGCCCCCCTGGTAGGCGTAGGTCGCATCGGTAAACCGGTCACAGAGCACCCAGCGCCCGGCCGCCAGCGCCGGTTCGACTACACGGGCTATGTGCTGCGCCCTGGCTGCGAACACCAGCAACAATTCGGCACTGGGTGCCACGGCCTCGTCTCGAGGGCGCAGCAGCAGCTCACGAATATCCTCGCCCAGTGCGGTACCTCCGGGCTCGCGGGTCAGCACCAGGTCGATGTCACGCTCACGCAGGTGCCGCTCCAGAAAAGCGATATTGGTTGATTTGCCAACACCCTCACCGCCTTCGACAGTGATAAACAGTCCTC
The DNA here is from genome assembly GCF_008370495.1 of Pseudohalioglobus sediminis. Classification (GTDB taxonomy): domain Bacteria; phylum Pseudomonadota; class Gammaproteobacteria; order Pseudomonadales; family Halieaceae; genus Halioglobus. Next base: position 160,451 of record NZ_VTUX01000002.1, read on the forward strand.
TTCCCTGCATTACTTTTTTACTGTGCCTCTTGTGGTGCGGAGCGATAGTCCTGCCTGCGCTGCAACTGGTATTTACGCACGGCCTGCTCGTGCTCGGCAAGCGTGTCGCTAAAGTAGTGCCCGCCATCACCCCGGGCAACGAAGAACAGCGCTGTGCCCTCCTTCGGGTTTAGCGCCGCGTGAATCGCAGCCTGCCCCGGCAGGGCAATTGGCGACGGCGGCAGGCCGGCGTGGCGGTAGGTATTGTATGGGTTGCCGGCATCGCGCAAATGCACCCGCCGCAGGTTGCCGTCGAAACTCTCGCCCAGGCCATAAATCACCGTGGGATCAGTCTGCAGTCGCATCTTGCGCTGCAACCGGCGCACGAATACGCCTGCTATTTCGTCACGCTCGTGCTCTAAACCGGTCTCTCTCTCGATGATGCTGGCCATAATCAGGGCCTCGTAAGCTGTTTCGTAAGGCAGCCCCGGCGACCTCTGTTGCCACTCCCTGTCCAGTATCGTCACCATCGCTTCATGCGCGCGGCGCATGATATCCAGGTCGGTTGTGCCGCGCACAAAACGGTAACTATCGGGAAAGAACAAGCCCTCCGCGACCGTGCGCGGCGCGACCATCTGCAATATTCGTGGGTCGTCGGCACCCTTGAGGACCGACTTCAGCTCAGGTGTCTCGGCCAGCAGGGACAGGGCCCTGGCCAGGGTAATACCCTCGGGCAGGGTCACCTGGTAGTGAATCACCTTGCCGCTGGTCACCAGCGCCAGGAACTGCTCAGGTGTGGTACCGGCGGCTACCGCATACTCGCCGTGTCGCACCTTCTGGTCGAGGCGGGTATAACGCCCATATAGGCGCAACAGCCAGTCTTCCCTATAGACATTGTCCTCACGCAACTGGGCTGCGACCTGCGTAAGCGTGGCGCCGGGCGCAATGAACAGGTAATAACTATCACCGGTGATCGACAGGGGCTGCTGCCAACGCGAATGCAGCTGCCATGCGGTGATAGCCGCTATTCCGCCGAGGCACAGCAACAGGAGCAGCAGCTTTCTCAGCATGTCATGGTGTCGCAGTACTGTTGGTGCAACGCCAGGGCGATGGGGAATTCCGACCAGGCGGTATCGCCGAGTCGGGCAACCGGCTGCAATCCACGGATACTGTTGCAACAGAAAAGTTCGGCCGCCTGCTCCAGCCGAGATACTGCAACTGTCTCTTCTACTACCGTCAATCCCAGTGCAGGGGCCAGTTGTTCAATAACCAGCCTGCGCCGGGTGCCGGCAATCCCGGTTGTGGTAATCGCTGGAGTAACGAGGCGCCCTTCTTCGACCAGGAACAGGTTGGCAGAGGAAAGCGAACAGACATGCCCGCCCCCATCCAGTACCACCACGTCGTCAACCTGCGCCGCCCGCGCTTCGTTAGCCGCGAGCACCTGCTCGAGGCGGTTCAGATGCTTGATACCGGCGAGGGCTGGCTGACTCGCCCAAGTGATGCCGGCGTAGGCAAGTGCAATTGGCGATGGCGCCTGTTTGCGATCCTGCTGCAACGGCGCCGCTGAAATGATGGTGCGGGGGACGGCCTGGTCTGGGGCCGCATAACCACGCGGTCCACTGCCACGCGTCACCGCAAGCCGCATCACCGCCCAGGGCGTATCGGTAAACGCGCTGGCGGCCATATGCAGGTGCTCCGCAGCGGTAGCCCGGCACTCGGGAAAGGAAAGCTTTTGCAGGCCTGTCTCAAGCCTGGCCAGGTGATAGGTCAGGAACTGTGGCTTGCCGTGCCAGAGCAGCACGGTCTCAAACACACCGTCGCCAAAGTCCAGGCCGCGGTCAGGCAGCGGCAACGCAGCGGCCAGTTTGCCGTCAACCCAGATGGTCGCGGGAGAACGCACCGTGAACGGTCAGTCGACTTTACTGAACAGCAGGGAACCGTTGGTGCCGCCGAAGCCAAACGAGTTGGACAATACGCTGTGTATCTCCCGCTCCTGGGCCGTATGCGGCACGTAATTCAGGTTGGCGCCTTCGTCCGGGTTGTCCAGGTTGATCGTTGGCGGGCATACCTGATCACGTATCGCCAGTATCGAGAAGATTGCCTCTACGGCGCCAGCCGCGCCCAATAGATGACCGATCATGGACTTCGTTGAACTGACAGCGACGTGCTCCGCAGCCGACCCCAATACGGTCTCGACAGCCCTGCTCTCTGCAACATCGCCAGCCGGAGTCGATGTGCCATGTGCATTGATGTAGTTAATACGCTCAACCGGGATACCGGCATCGCGCACTGCGTTGGCCATTGCGGCTGCGGCTCCGCGGCCATCTTCCGGCGGCAGCGTCATGTGATATGCGTCACCACTCATGCCAAAGCCGGTAACTTCTGCGTAGATGCGCGCGCCGCGGGCTTTTGCCGCTTCAAGTTCTTCCAGCATGATGACCCCGGCGCCGTCCCCGAGCACAAAACCATCCCGATCCCGATCCCAGGGGCGTGAAGCGGCCTGCGGATCGTCATTACGCGTGGACAGGGCGCGCGCGGCGGCAAAACCGCCAAGCCCCACCGGGGTGGTTGCCATCTCCGCACCACCAACCAGCATGGCGTCGGCATCTCCCTGCGCTATCAGGCGCGCGCCAAGGCCTATGTTATGTGTGCCGGTCGTGCACGCCGTCACAACGGCAAGGTTTGGCCCCTGCATGTTGTACTTGACCGAGAGGTTACCGGATATCATGTTGATAATTGATCCCGGCACAAAGAAGGGCGAGATCCGCCGCGGTCCCGCAGTGTTCACTATTTCGGTATTTTTTTCGATCTGGCCGATGCCACCTATACCGGACCCGATTGCGCAGCCTACACGGGCCGCATTTTCCTCGGTAACCTCGAAGCCGCTGTCTTCCATGGCCTGGATGCCTGCCGCCATACCATATTGTACGAAGGTATCCATCTTTCTGGCGTCTTTGGGCGTCATGTATGGCGTGATATCGAAATCCCGCACGCTGGCGCTGAACTGTGTGCTGTAGGCGGAGACATCAAATGCCTCAATCGGTGCAGCACCACTTTTACCCGCGAGTATATTTTCCCAGGTCTCAGCAACGGTGTGTCCCACCGGGCTGACGATGCCCAGCCCGGTCACAGCGACTCTTCTGCCGTTCAAGTCAGCATCTCCTCTGCAAAATTAGGTTTTCCGGAAGCATAAAGAAGAAAAGCCGCTCTATCAAAAATAGAAACGGCTTTTCGGGGGAGCTTTTTGGGTCAGGCGAGGTTTTCGTTAATGTAATCGATCGCCAGCTTGACCGTGGTAATTTTCTCCGCTTCTTCATCGGGAATCTCAGTTTCGAATTCCTCTTCAAGCGCCATTACCAGTTCGACGGTATCCAACGAGTCGGCGCCCAGGTCTTCGACGAAGGAAGCCTCTGTCTGGACTTCTTCTTCTTTCACGCCAAGTTGTTCTGCGACGATTTTCTTAACGCGTTCTTCTATGCTGCTCATGATTATTTTCCACTCCTGAGATTAGTGCTAGTTCAAACCTGAGATATGGCCTGAGGCGCCATTTTACTCTGTTTTTTGCCCAAGTAATAAACTTTTTTTTGGCAGCGACCTGCCTCGCCACAACTACCTTTTTATCAGGCAGTTAGGCCATATACATGCCGCCGTTTATATGCAGCGTCTCACCGGTAATGTAGCCCGCTGCATCGCTACATAAAAAACCGACGGCAGCGGCAATCTCTGCTGCCGCCCCGAGGCGACCGAGAGGTATCTGGCCCAGCATCAACTCGCGCTGCTCGTCGGATAATTCACGCGTCATGTCGGTATCAATAAAACCGGGGGCAACGCAATTGACCGTGACCGAGCGGGAACCCAGCTCACGGGCCAGGGCTCGGGAAAAGCCCTCTGCACCGGCCTTGGTGGCGGCGTAATTGCTCTGCCCGATATTACCCATTGAACCGACCACCGAGGTGATATTGACGATGCGTCCCCAGCGCGCCTTGGTCATGCCGCGCAAACATGCCTTACTGACCCGGTAGAGGGCGTTGAGGTTGGTGTCGATCACGTCGTGCCATTCGTCACCCTTCATGCGCAGCAAAATATTGTCGCGGGTAATACCGGCGTTATTCACCAGCACAAGCGGCGCTGCATAATCTGCCGCGATGGTCTTGATCACTTCGCTAACGCTGTCATCGTCGGCCACGTTGAGCTTCATGCCACAGCCACTGAAGCCGCCATCCTCGAGATAGGAGGTGATATTATCGGCCCCGCCCTCGCTGGTGGCCGTGCCTATTACCGTATAGCCGTCGCCAGCGAGTTGCTCGGCAATGGCCCGGCCAATTCCTCGGCTTGCGCCCGTGACCAGTGCGACCTTGTTCTCATCAGACATGTTGTTTCTCCATTATTATGCTTTTCAGGCGAGTTCGGTAACGGCGGCAGCCAGGGCATCGGGCTCTTCCAGGGAATAGCTGGTCAGGCTCTTGTCGATACGCCGATTCAGGCCGCTGAGCACTTTCCCGGGCCCGCACTCCACCACGTTGCTGACCCCTGCGGCCAGCATATTGCCGACACAAGCGGTCCACTGTACCGGGCTGTATATCTGTTCTACCAAAAGCGCGCGAATGCGCTCCGGGTCGGTTTCTGTCTGTGCATGAACATTGTGCACCACCGGCATTTCCGGTGTCTTGATCTCGATACCGGCAATCGCCCCGGCCAACTGCTCACCCGCGGGCTTCATCAATTCAGTATGGAACGGTGCGCTTACGGGTAACGGCATGGCGCGCTTGGCGCCCGCCTCCTTCAGGGCGACAATCGCCGCGTCCACCGCAGCGGTGTGTCCTGCTATCACCACCTGCCCGGGGGAATTGAAATTCACGGCGGCAACGACACCATCGGTGTCAGCGCAAATGGTATTGATAGTATCGTCATCGAGGCCGATGATAGCGGCCATGGCGCCCTCTCCCACTGGCACTGCAGTCTGCATGAATTGCCCGCGTTGACGCACCAGGCGCAGCGCGTCAGTGAAAGACAGCGATCCGGCGCACACCAGCGCAGAGAATTCGCCAAGACTGTGGCCCGCCATCATGGCCGGCGCGCCGCCACCCTGTGATTGCCAGGCACGCCACAAAGCCACTGATGATGCCAGCAACACCGGCTGTGTCGTCTCGGTCAGGTTCAAGGCTGCCTGGTCCCCATTCTGTATAAGGTCCCACATGTCGTAACCGAGGGTATCCGCAGCCTCGGTGAAAGTATCGCGCACCGGCTCGAATTCGGCGTGCGCGGCGGCGAGCATGCCAACCTTCTGTGAACCCTGGCCGGGAAAGACGAAAGCGGTGTGATGTTCAGACATGGTTATATCCTGGGGCGTAAAGGGAAATCGTTACACAGCCCGTAAAACAGCCTGCCGTGCGCGGGAGACCGGACTGCGAGTTAACAGATAGTGGGCGAAAGAGACTGGCGTGGAGTAATGTTGACAGCGCTCCGGTTGGTAGCGCTGTCAGGGGCAGCAGGGATAGGGCCCTGCTTTTTAGTAACGACGTTGCGGGTGACCGCAAGAGCAATGTCTAGTCTTCGGCGCCGGTTTCTACTACTTTCTTGCCGCGGTAGAAGCCATCGGCACTGACGTGATGACGGCGATGGGTTTCACCTGAGGTCTGGTCCACGGACAGAGTGGATCCGGACAGTGCATCGTGTGAACGACGCATACCGCGACGAGAGCGGGTTTTCTTGCTTTTCTGAACAGCCATGTTTAACTCCTGGTTTAATCGCCCTTCTTCAACTGCGCCAGCACATCGAACGGGTTGGGTTGTTTCTCACCCTGCGTTTCGTCAGCAGCCGGCCCGCTGAAATCGGACAGTATCTGTTTACAATCTTCTGTATCGTGATAACTGAATGGCGGCAGAGCGAGTATCAGCTCTTCTTCCACCAGGTACCACAGGTCACAGCCCTCCTCCGGTGCGATCAGCGGATCCAGTTGACGAGGAAGATGGCGTGCCTGCTCATCTGTCCAGACGATACCCAGTCGATTACTAACGGATATTGCCAGGGGCATTGCCTGCAGGCAGCGCTGGCAGGTAACCGAGACATTTGCCTCCAGCACCAGGTCCACCACCGCCCTGTTCTCCTCGTCACGGGAGAATGCCAATTCCGCCTGTATAGACCCGTCGTCACTGGCCAATAATGGCCTGAAACGCGGTAAATCAAGGGGTTTCAGCACTCCGCTGACGGTAACTCCTCGCGCCGCTGCCTTACGGACATCCAGCGTGCTGGGAAGGGGCTCAGTCAACATAGGCGCGCATCATAGTGACGCGCCCCCCCTTTGTCAAAAAAAATTCTATAAAATACAAGCAGTTCTCTCACTTATTCACAGGCCAAAACAGACATCATGGAACTCATCCTCGCCTCGACATCTCGCTACCGGCGCTCACTCCTGGAAAGGCTGCAACTGCCCTTTCACTGCCTGCCCCCCGAGGTCGACGAAACACCCCACGATGGCGAAGGCCCTGAGCAACTGGCACTGCGGCTCGCCAGGGCCAAGGCCAATGCGATAGCGAGCCGCCAGCCCGGGGCCCTGGTCATCGGCAGTGACCAGGTCGCCTGCCTTGACGGTGTGCTGCTGGGCAAACCCGGCAACCGCGACCGGGCCCGCGCCCAGTTGGCAGCCAGCTCAGGCAGAACGGTAGCCTTTTACACCGGGCTGGCTATAAGAGGTATTGATGCGCAGGTGGACGCCAGCGTAGTTGAACCGTTTTCCGTCCACTTCAGAGATCTGTCAGCAAGCGAAATAGAGAACTACCTGGATCGGGAGCAGCCCTATGACTGCGCCGGCAGTTTCAAGTGCGAGGGGCTCGGCATAGCGCTGTTTTCCCGCATGGAGGGCCGCGACCCAACTGCGCTTGAAGGGCTACCATTAATCGCTACATGCGAGCTGTTGCGCGATGCAGGGCTTAACGTGCTTTCTGACTAAAATTGCCTAGCGCCTTGATAACGCAGGCAAATCAAGTAGCTGCCTGAGATCATCAACGATCGCCAGTGGCTGGTGGCGGCGCAGGCGGGCAGCACTGTGGGCGCCAAAGCTGACACCGATAGAGGCGACGCCGGCGTTGGCCGCCATCTCCAGGTCGTATTCGGTATCTCCCACCACGATCACCTGCTCGGGCAGCACCGCTCGCTCCGCCATGATCTGCTCGATCATCAAGGGGTCGGGCTTGGAACGGGTTTCCTCCGCACAGCGGGTGGCGTGGAAGAAGTCAGTGAGGCCATGGACATCAAGCATACGCTCCAGCCCGCGCCGGCTCTTTCCGGTGGCCACCGCCACCTCCAACCCCCTTTGCTTGAGTGTGTTCAGAGTCGTCATGGCGCCGCGAAACAGCCGTGGTGGCGAGGATTCCGTAGCCACGTACTGACCAGAATACCCGTCGATCAGGGCGGCGATTTCCTGCTCATCCAATTCCGGGAACAGCTTCGCCATCGCCTGTGGCAGGCCCAGGCCAATAATATTGGCAGCTGCGGCATCGTCCGGCACCGGCAGGCCCATGGTTGCGGCGGTACTTTGAACAGCCTTTACGATGTGACTCACGGAGTCACATAGCGTGCCATCCCAATCAAATATAATCATTTATATTACAGCATCTTGCGCAATATATTTAAAGCATTCTCAAGGTCTTGATCGAGCCCCGCCTCCAGCACCAAAAGGCCACTACCGGGAAGCTTACAACGCAATAATCGCGCATGCAGGAACAGGCGCCGCAAGCCGATTTGCTGGCACAGGGCCTCGCCCTGCGGCGAGCCATACTTACTGTCACCCAACAGCGGGTAGCCCGCATACTGGCAGTGCACGCGTATCTGGTGGGTGCGCCCTGTCACCGGTTTGGCTTCTACCAGGGTCGCCCCGTTGAAACGCTCCACCACGGAAAACTCTGTTATCGAAGCCTTGCCTTCTTTAGATACGCGCACCATGCGCTCACCGGATTTGAGCACATTTTTCTGCAGGGGTGCCTCCACCCGCTTCAATGTGCGCGGCCATTTTCCGGCCACCAGGGCAAGATAGCGCTTGTCCACCTTGTCTTCCCGCAACTGCCTGTGCAGTTCGCGCAGTGCCGCCGGCCGCCGCGCAACCAGGATAACGCCGGACGTATCCCGGTCCAGGCGATGCACCAACTCCAGGTAACGATCATCCGGGCGCAATTGCCGGAGGCATTCAATCATGCCGTAATTCAGGCCACTGCCGCCGTGCACCGCCAGTCCGGACGGCTTGTCTATGACCAGCAGGTCGCCGTCTTCATAAATAATGCGCCCGGACAATTGCTCAGCCCAGTAGCGAGGTACGGTGGGCGGATCTGCGGGAGCGGCGGTGCGTAGCGGGGGGATGCGCACGGTATCACCGGCAACAAGCCGGTAGTCGGGCTTGACCCGCCCCTTGTTCACGCGGATTTCCCCTTTGCGCAGGGCCTTGTAAAGCCGCGTTCGGGGAACGCCCTTCAACTCCCGGGTAAGAAAATTGTCCAGCCGCTGGCCCGATGAATCTTCATCGACTTGCAGGTGGCGAACGGTGGGTCTTTTGGGAGAGGTCTCGGGCATAACTCACGGAATTTGTTTAGCTTTCTTTATTTAGCTGGTATAGTCGCCGGGTTGCGGCACACCCGCTCGGGTTCTACCCGAACTGGAAAGCCAACTATACCGGCGAAGATTGGGCCTGCCGATTTGACTGCAAGGTACCGCCGGAAAGAACAGCCGCACAATGGAGGTCGAAGCGACGGTCTTTACTCGGGCAAACCACCCGTTCCAGCCCCGCTTACTGACAATATATATAACCGAGCAGCAGCGTCTGCCGGGACACAGAATCAGAACAATACAGCGCCGTCGCCTGCCCCAGGTGCAGCGACACTAACAAAAAGGCGGAGTGAGTACCATTCCCCCGGTGCTGATACCACGACAGTATTTCTGTCGTGTAGTAGAAATGAATACCTGGATGCCGGGAGTGGCATTCATTCAGCCGTGCCTCACAAGGGTGCGTAACGCGCAAGGTAGCGCGCAGAACTGTCCTCCCTGAGGGCTCGCGAGAGCCCCAGCAACTGATTCCTGCCCCGCCAGGCCTGTCGCGACAAGGCTTAGGCAAACTTATGAAAAAAATGCTCATCAATGCAACTCAACCTGAAGAGTTGCGCGTGGCACTGGTTGATGGCCAGCGTCTGTACGACCTGGATATCGAGAATCGCACCCGTATCCAGAAAAAATCCAACATCTATAAAGGCAAGATAACCCGCGTCGAGGCCAGCCTCGAAGCGGCGTTTGTTGATTTCGGTGCCGAACGGCACGGCTTCCTCCCGCTCAAGGAAATCGCTCGCGAGTACTTCAATCGCAAGTCAGACGGCGAAGGCCGCGTGAAGATCAAGGATGTGATCAAGGAAGGCACGGAAATTATCGTGCAGGTCAACAAGGAAGAGCGCGGCAACAAGGGCGCCGCGTTGACCACATTCATTTCCCTGGCCGGACGTTACATGGTGCTGATGCCCAACAACCCCCGTGCCGGAGGCATCTCTCGCCGTATCGAGGGCGACGAGCGCAGCGAGTTGCGCGAGGCGCTGTCCGCGCTGGAAATCCCCAACGGCATGGGCGTCATTATCCGTACGGCCGGCGTCGGACGTTCGGCCGAGGAGTTGCAGTGGGACCTGAACTACCTGCTGCAGTTGTGGGACAAGATCTGCAAGGCCAACGAAGAGGTCAAGGCCCCTACCCTGTTGTTCCAGGAGAGTAACGTCATCATCCGCGCCATTCGCGACAACCTGCGCGACGATATCGACCAGGTACTCATCGACTCTCCCGACGCTTTCAAGCAGGCCCAGGATTTCGTTGGCCTGGTCATGCCGCAGTACAAGAGCAAACTCCGCGTCTACGAAGACGCCATTCCCATGTTCAACCGGTTCCAGATCGAAAGTCAGATCGAAACCGCCTTCCAGCGCGAAGTGCGCCTGCCCTCCGGCGGCTCCATCGTTATCGACCCGACCGAGGCACTGGTTTCGATCGACATCAACTCTGCCCGCGCCACCAAGGGCAAAGACATCGAAGACACCGCCCTGCAGACCAACCTGGAAGCAGCGGACGAAATAGCCCGGCAGCTGCGCCTGCGTGATATGGGTGGACTGGTTGTTATCGATTTCATCGACATGTTGGCGGCAAAAAACCAGCGCGCTGTTGAGAACAGAATGCGCGATGCTCTGAGCATTGATCGCGCGCGGGTCCAGGTGGGGCGCATCTCACGTTTCGGCCTGCTGGAAATGTCCAGGCAGCGCCTGCGCCCTTCCCTGGGTGAAACCAGCGCCATCGTCTGCCCACGCTGTAACGGCCAGGGCACCATCCGCCATACCAAGTCCCTCGCCCTGTCGATCCTGCGCCTGCTGGAAGAAGAGGCCATCAAGGATCGCACTGCAGAGGTCCGCGCAATCGTGCCGCTGGATGTTGCCGCGTATCTGCTCAACGAAAAACGGAACGCACTGGGCGAAATCGAACGCGATGCGAAGGTCAGGGTGCTGGTAGTTCCCAACCCGAACCTGGAGACACCGCACTTTGAAGTGCAGCGCTTGCGTGATGATGAAGTCAACGGCAACCTCGAAACCAGTTACAAGATCGAGCTGGCCGAACCGGACGTTGATTCTATCTCCGACACCCACAAGGCGGTAATCCCCCAGCAGGAAGCTGCCGTCAAGGGGGTCACGCCGCAGCAGGCGCCCACGCCGACCGCAGAACCCGCTGCCACAGCCAATGAGGAGCGCCACAAAAAACCCCGTACTGCCTCAGCCAAGCCCGCGCGCAAGCCGGCACCAGCGCCGCAACCGGGCTTGCTGACCAGGCTATGGACAACACTGTTTGGCGCCGCGGAAGCAGAACAACCCAAGCAGGCCAGTACGGCAAAGAGCGCGCCCGCCAAGCGCCAGGGGCAGAAACAGGGTCAGGGCCAGGGTCAGAGTCAGGGTCAACCGGGCCAGGGCAATCGCCGCAACCGCAACCGGAACAACCGCAATCGCCGCGGCGGTCAGGCGCAGCAGCAAGCGAGAGCAGAGCGTCAGGACGATAACGGCAATACCCAGCCGAAAGCACGCCCGGAAAAACAGCAGCCGCGGGAGCGCAGTGAAGAACAGCGTGGCAATGGCAATCGTCGGCGCAATGATCGCGGTGGGCAGCCTCGCAAGCAGGAGGTCAGCGCCGACGTCGCCGCCAACGATAATCAGTCCACTGACAATCAGCCCGCCGAAACCGGGCAGCGCCAGGACCAGCCGCGCAAGCGTCCGTCTGACATGAAGCGCGGTGAAGCACCCCGTCGGCGTCGCAACCGCAGCCGCATGCCTGCAGAGGATGCAGCCAGCACCAATGTCGCTGCCCTGGCCGCAGAAACCAGCGCGCCGCAGCCTGCGCAATCGAAGCCGGCAGCCGAGAGCAGCAATGTGGCAACACCAGCAGACTCTGCGCCGGTAACGGCCATAGCAGAACCCGCCAGGGAAGCCAGCCCCCAGAGCCCGGCTACCGCCGAGGTGGAGACAGCTAAGCAAGCCCCTGCCATCGCGCCCGCACCCGCCCAGGCACCGACTGCAGCGGCAGAGAAGCCCGAGTCACGTCCAGTCGCCGAGGCCGAAGTCGACAAGGCAGAGCCGGCGGCGGCGCAAGCGGCACCCTCTGCACCCGCTCCAACAGGGCTGACAGCAGACGGTCGCGCCGTCAACGACCCGCGCGTGGAGCCCAACCCGGTGGACGTCGTGGAGATCGTTACCAAGCACATTTCACTGTTCAGTGATGAGGTTGCCCCCGCTGCGCAGAGCAGCGGCCGCGTGGCACCCCGCGCAAGCAACGACCCTCGCGGTCCACTGGCCGAAGTGCAGCCCCACCAGGAGGCAGCATCCAGCTAAAAGCGACGGAAATACAGGCACTTGAGGCATTTCGCCTCTTGTGCCCTGTTGCCATCGCTGTATAATTCCGGCTTCCTCGCCGCAGGGCGAAGAATGTAACAACTAGGTTTCCGGTGGGCTGGCTGAGTGGTCGAAAGCGGCGGTCTTGAAAACCGTTGAGGGTTTATCCCCTCCCGGGGTTCGAATCCCTGGCCCACCGCCATTACAAAGTGTTCTTTAATCGTGTCGGTTAGGGAATACGCCAAAAAGCCCCGCATGTCGGGGCTTTTTTTTAGCAGCGACTCACCCTATGCAAGGGGGCATCCCGTGACATTTATTCGCTACTGCCTGCTTCTGTCAGCTGCCCTGCTCGCGGCCTGCGCTGGCCCTGCGCCAAAACAACCGTCACTCGAAGAGACCGTCGCAGAGATGGGCGCCTACCTGCGTTCCCAAGGTGTCACCGACGGGCGCGGTCGTTTCCGCGAGATATTCTGCGCCGTGCTGGAAGCGCATGGTCGCGAACTGCCCGACTATCGCCCTTGCGAGGAAGCCCTGCGCGATACCGGTCCGGAAAAGTCGGCGACGGGCGCAACCGTCGCACTGGGCCAGAGCAACACGGATTTCCTTGTGCTTATCGTTCCCGGCCTGGGTTGGGACTGCTTCGAAGACTGGCTGGACCTCTCACACTCGGGCACTGAACACGTGGCGAAGTTCGGCTATGAGGTGCGTTTTTTGCCTGTTGACGGGCTTTCCAGTACCGCCAACAACGCGCGCATGATTCGCGACTACGTCGCGGCCTTGCCGGCGGCCGACGCCGAGCGCCCTCTGGTGCTGATGGGGTACTCCAAGGGAGCGCCTGATATTCTCGAGGCGGTTACGGCCTATCCGCAGGTAAGCGAGCGCGTGGCGGCTGTGGTCAGTGTCTCGGGAGCGGTCTATGGCTCACCGCTGGCTGAAGATGCCAAACAGGCCCAGGCCAACATGCTGACCCTCGTTCCCGGCTCCAAGTGCAGCAAGGAAGATGGCGACAACGACGCGGTAACCAGCCTCAAGCCCGATGTACGTGAAAAATGGATGGCAGAACATGTGCTGCCGGAGCACATAAATTATTACAGCGTGATCACCTTCCCCGCACCGGATCGGGTCTCGTGGGCACTGGAGAAAAGCTATGTCCTGCTGGGGCAGAATGACCCGCGCAACGATACCCAGGTAATTATCTTCGACCAGGTAATTCCGAACTCCAGCCTGATTGCAGCGACCAATGCAGATCACTGGGCGATAGCCGTACCGGTCGCGCGCAGTCATCCCCTGGCCGGCAACACCCTGGTCAATCACAATGACTATCCTCGCGAGGCTTTTCTTGAAGCACTGCTGCGCTATCTCGAGGAAGATATGGAGAGTTCAGCGCCGCCAGCGCGGTGAACCGTGGCCAGACTTCAGCCCGCGCACTATACTCTGCGTAAAGCATAATAACAGGCCGCCAGCCCATGACCGCACCGACTCTTGCACTACTGTGCTCAGCTTCTTTCTTTCTCGTCGCCCTGCTCCTGGGTGTCTGGAAATACTGGCAGATGGCCTCCAGACCAGCGGGTCTCGCGCACCCGTATGTCGATATCGCACACCGGGCATCACTGCTCTATGCCTTTGCCTCGGCGATGTTGGCTTACTTTACCGAGATCAGCCAGCTGCCCAATACCACCGAGCTGGTTGCCACCGGGCTGATGGTCACCTACTTTGCACTGGCCATCGCCGGGTACATCGTGCATGGCATACGCGAGGATACCGACAATCAGGTCCGCGACATCGACACCGCGGGCAAGGTTTTTCTCTGGTCGCTGGTGGCAGCAGAGATTGGCGGCTTCCTGGTGATTTTCTACGGCCTGGTCACGGCCTTGCTGTAACACACCTCAGGCGAAAGGGTTGTCGAGATCCAGGTCCACGCTGAACTCCCCCACGCGCAGCGCATGGGCATCGATGTCCACATCACCCTCGCCCAGGACACCGTAGTCAAAGCGATACACCGGCTCCACCGTGCCCGCCAGCATACCTTCGTCGTAGTCATGCTGAGACTCCAGCACGCGCTCATTGGCCGCCGACCACGCCTGCCATTCCCGCTCCGTGTAACGCTGCTGTAACAGGCTCCGGGTCGCCGTCGGGCTGAGCAGGGTCGCCGATGCATTGTTGCCGCCGAAACCTTTTGAATTGATGACCGCATATTGCGCCGCCCCCGGGTCAAAGCTTCGATGCCCGGTGCTGAACGCGAGGTGCTGGCTGCGCACATCGTCAGCCAGTCCGTCGATTGTGGTGATGCCAGGAATAATACCGTGATGCCAGATGCTGAGCGTGGCTGTCACCTGATCGCCCGATGCAGCACCCAGTGAATGCCCCAGGTAGCTTTTCAACGCGACAACTGGCCACTCTTCGATACCGAAAGCTGCCGCCGTACGACTGAGAATGTCGGATTCCGTGACCCGGTTCTGTGGTGTGCCCGTACCGTGCGCCTGAACCAGGCCGCCCGCGCGTATCCCCTGCTCACCGATGATGGCGCGCACCGAGGCGACGGCCTTGGCCATGGTAATGTAGTTGCCGACGCCGGGGCCGGATATGGACTTCTTGTAGCCGTCGGCGTTGACAAACACCTCGGTAGCGGCGCCATAGATGGTAGCGCCCAGTTCCAGGGCCAGCTGGTCGTCAAACAGCACCAGCATCTGTGCCGATTCGGCAATGGTAAAGCCGCAGTTTTCGGCAAAGGGCCGGCAGGCTCGGCGGTGATCGGGTTCCCCGTTGGCTTCGAGACCATCGAGCCTGAGCAGCTCCTTGTCAGTCGCCAGTGCGCCCATCGCCGCATAGCCTTCCATTACTTCTGCATTGATCGGCGCCTCGGCCGAGCCGATAAAGGCGACGCGCGACCTGCCGGAGCGTATGTCGGCGATGCCGTTTTTCAGGTTGTATAAAAAGGATGCGCAGGCACCGAGCGTGGCGCCGGTAGACCCCATCGCGCCGAGCACATAGGCGTTAATAAAATCAGCCGGCATTTCCGCGAGACTGAGCGGGCAGTACTTGGAGGTCACCCGCTTGCCGTTATAGCGCGCCTTGAGCATGCCCCCGGCACCGGCGCTGTCCAGCTGTCCCATGGCGCTGCCTGCGTACACGCTGATCTGGTCGGCGGCAACATGGCGCTGCAGCGCGTCCCAGTCCAGGCCGAGGTTGCCCAGCGCATCGGATGCGGCACAGACCGTCATCTGCAGGCCCCGCGGATGACTGCGCGAGGGGTACAGCTTGCCCGGCTCATAACCGGTAGGCAGCTGCCCGGCGGCTTTCACTTCAAATTCCCTGTTGGTAGGCAACAGGAACTCCTGATGGCCCTGGATGTTGACGTTGACGTGCGTCACTGACTTGGAGGTCACGCGCCAACTCGGCGGGATTGTGTCGGGCAGGTGGCGACGCTCAATATCGAAGTTGACCGGATGGCCATTGCTCTCGGTTGGGAAACGCTGATTCCACAGTACGTTGTCCACATCGAAGTGCTGCTTCTCTATGCGTCGTATCAAGGTGTGGTCCAGTATGTACCCGGCGTGGCCGGCCGCATCCTCCAGGCCCATCATGCTGGCAAGGGACTGCAATGTGCGCTGCTGTGCGGGCCTGTCGAGTGCGTCATAGGCCATTCGTGCCACAGCGTGGTGGCCGGAGGCACGCCCCGCACAATTGATGCCGCCGAGACTGACGATAACGGGTAGTGGTTCTCTGGCCATGTTGATCCTGTGCAGTTGAATAGATTGCCTGCACCCAGTGTAAGGGTGATTGGCCCGCTTCTTTATGGCTTATCTGACATATAATAAGTTATTTCAGACACTAGGGAGCCAGGCCATGTATCGGATCGCCGCCCTGCTCTATCCCCAGGCGCTTGCTACCAGTATCACCCTGCCGCTGGAAATTCTGCGCGCTGCCTCGCAGATGGCCAGGGTCAGGCGCCGCCTGCAACCCGCGGTAGACGTCAGTCTCGCGGCGAGCACCCTGGCGCCGGTGCCCCTGTTCGGGGGTATCTCGCTGACACCAGACCAGACCTGCAGCCAACTGGAGCAACTGGACCTGCTGATCGTGCCCGCGATCTGGCGTAACCCGAAGCCCGTGATCAGGGATTCTGCCCAGTGGCTGCCGCGATTGCGGGACATCGCCGCCGAGGGGACCCGGGTCTGTGCAGTGGGTACCGGCACTTGTCTGCTGGCCGAGGCAGGGCTACTGGATCAACGCCCCGCCACCACGCACTGGAACTACATGGAACACTTTGCTGACCACTACCCGCAGGTGCAGCTGAAACCGCGTCACCTCATTACCCAGGCGGATAATATCTACTGCGTGGGCAGTGTTAACTCCATCGCCGACCTGATGGTGCACGTGGTGGAAGACTGGTACGGTGCCGGGATTGCCCGGGCCGTGGAAAACCAGTTCTCGCCGGAGATACGCCGGCCATTTCGCGCCGCCGCCTACCAGACGGACCGTGACGCCAGCCACCATGATGAACTGGTAGTGGAAGTACAGCAGTGGCTGCGTGAGCACCTGGCTGAAAAGCCCTCCCTGGAGACTGTCGCCCGCGAGTTTGGCGTCAGTTCACGCACCCTGAACAGACGCTTTCACCAGGCCACCGGCGTCAGCCCGAATAGCTGGCTACAACGCCTGCGCACAGGCCAGGCCAGGGAGCTGTTACGGCACAGCAATCTATCGGTCAGCGAGGTGGCCTGGCAGGTGGGTATCAGCGATGCCAGTTACTTTGCCAGGCTGTTCCGCGAACAGGTGGGCATGTCACCGGGGCGCTACCGGGAAGCGGTGCGCGGAAAACTGTTCACCCCTGGGTCTGCTTGAGGAAAGGCGTCGCCTGTGGCTAAATGGGCGCCCTTTTCAACCCGCCCCAGCTTCAGGACGTCAACCGTATGGCTCTTTCCAGCATCCCCGATATTCTCGACGACATCCGCGATGGCAAAATGGTCATCCTGATGGACGACGAGGACCGGGAAAACGAAGGCGACCTGATCGTTGCCGCCGAGGCGGTCACACCGGAAATCATTACTTTTTTCTCCAGTGAAGCCTGCGGCCTGATCTGCATGCCCATCACCGAGGAGCGCGCGCGCCAGTTGCAATTGCCCCTGATGGTTCGCGACAACCGCTCACAACATGAAACCAACTTCACCGTGTCCATAGACGCCGCAGAGCGCAAGGGCCCGGGTATCAGCTCGATACAGCGCGCCCACACCGTGCGCACTGCCGTGGCTACCGGCGCCAGGCCTGCTGACATCCTCCAGCCCGGGCACATATTCCCGCTGGTAGCCAAGCCCGGTGGCGTACTACGGCGCGCCGGCCACACGGAGGCCGGTGTCGATCTCGCACGCATGGCGGGGTTTGAACCGGCAGCGCTGATCGTGGAGATCATGAACGAGGACGGCACCATGGCGCGGCGCCCGGAACTGGAAGTATTTGCCGAGAAGCACGATCTACGCATGGGCACTATCGCCGACCTGATCGAATACCGGTCACTGCATGAAGCATCGGTGGAGTTGCGCAGCAGCAAGCCGGTAGATACCGACTTTGGCGCGTTTGAGTTGCACACCTTCATCGACCTGATTGACGACACCGTGCACTACGCACTGACCTGTGGCGAAATACAAGAAGATGAGGACGTGCTGGTGCGCGTGCAGGCCCTCAATACCCTGCGCGATGTGCTGGGCACACGTATAGCGGGTTCTGAAGGCTGGTCCTACCGCCGCGCCATGGCGGCAATCGCCGCCGAGGGTAAAGGCGCTGTGGTCCTGATCGGCCAGGAGATCACTCCGGAGCAGGCCCTGGCGGAGGTGGCGCAGTTCCCGGAGCCGGCCACCGTGACCGGATCTACTGACAGCGCCGGCCAGCAGAACTACCGGGTCATTGGCACTGGCTCACAGATACTCAAGCGTCTGGGCGTGGGCAAGATGCGCCTGATGTCGGCGCCGGTTCACTTTAACGCGCTGTCCGGATTCAATCTCGAGGTCACGGATTTCGTCCAGCCCTGAACACTAGCCGTGGTTAAGCGCTACACCGGCATGCCCGGTGCGAAAGCACGGGTCGGCGCCGCGAATGCGCACCGACCCGTGATACATCACTCTTCCAACATCTCACGACGGATCTCTTGCGCGTCCCGGTCTGCCTCGCAGAACGGCATGTCGATCCAGCCGCCCTCCGAGTAGAGCCGGGTCGCATCCGCGTAGTGATCGGAATCCGGATCAGTGGACTGCGAATAGGTAATCATGGCGTAAGCGTCCGGACAGCTGCCATCGTCCCAGGTGATCGCCTGCATGTAACTGTTGCCATGGGTGATATTGGAGTAGCCCTCGCCATCCACCAGGCTGGACGTGATCACGCTGAACATCATGCTGCCGGAGCCGCCGTGAATGCCGATGCGCTCGCCATTTTTCTCCACATACTGCACTTCTCCCCAGGGGCGATCCATGGGAATGCCGGCCTCAACCAGGCGATCCACCGCCTCGCCCAGCGCTACCCGCACCGCTTCCGCGTTCACCGGGTCGGTGTTGAGCATGGAGGGCGTGGTCACTGGCATGGTCACATCGAAGGGCATGGACCACAGTGTGGGTTCCGAGCGTACTCGCAGCCAGAACTCATAGAACACGTGCCCGCCA
Organism: Pseudohalioglobus sediminis; assembly: GCF_008370495.1. Classification (GTDB taxonomy): domain Bacteria; phylum Pseudomonadota; class Gammaproteobacteria; order Pseudomonadales; family Halieaceae; genus Halioglobus. Next base: position 178,956 of record NZ_VTUX01000002.1, read on the forward strand.
ACGCTATCCAGCTGGTGCGCGCCGTCCCAGTCCCCCAGCACCTCGCAGGCCTGCGTGGCTTGCCCGGGGTTGGCTGAGTACGGCGACCAGTCCGCGGTCTCGTCGCAAATGGCAACCACATCATCCAGTACCAGTTCCGCAGCGTGGTTGGTGGCCTGGTAGGACAGGTCGCGAATATTGTCGATGTTGAACAGTGGGTCCCCATAGGGGTCGTTCCCGGCGAGGCGATCCTCGGCCATGTTGAAGGTATGCCGGGTGCGTATAGATTGCTCCACCCCTTCGCGGCCAATAATCGGCGAGAAACCTTCCAGCAGGTTACGCGGATTGGACAGCCAGTAGCTGTCGTTGGCATTGGCGCCGTACTCGCGGGTTTCCAGCTTGGGCAGGCTGTCGTAGCCGAAGATGCCCTCGGGGGTGTCCGGGTCGTTGCCCCATTCGCAGGCGGAATCAGAGCCGTCCAGGGTCAGGTTCCCGGCGGCGGTGAGTTGCTCCTGCAGGAAGCCGCGCACACAGTTACTGTATTGGGCCACCGAGACATTGGGCACCACGGAAATATCGCCATAGAACGCATCGCCGTTGCGGTCGGCGGCGATGGTGTTGACCCAGGGGATGCCCAGGTCGGCCAGGGCCGTCTTGAACTCGCCCAGGTCCCGCGCCTGGCCCATATTGCGCCACTGCTCCATGCCGCGCAGGTTTTCCAGGTTGGCATCGCGATAGGTCACCAGCGTGCCCGCCGCATTGGGCCAACCTGACAACAGAGGCGACACGGCGCCAAGGTCGATAATCGGCCCGAAGTGGGACAGGTAGAAGGTGTACTCGACGGTTTCCACACTGCCGTCTGCGGCCACCTGCTCGGCGCTCACCGTCTGCGCAGTGATATCGCGCATTTCCCCGTCGTATTCGTACTGCATCAGGTTATCCGGATTCAGCGTCAGCTCGTAAAACGTGAACCGTGATCCGGTACTCACAGTGTGCGACCAGGCCACGTTCTCATTGAAGCCAATGACCGGTATGGGCAGGCCACCCAGCGCCGCACCCATCACGTTGTATTCGTCACCGAGGCTCACCCGGAAGACGTAAAAGCGCAACTGCCCCTGCCAGGGAAAGTGCGGGTTACCGAAGAGGATGCCGGAGCCCGTCTGCGAGGCGTCCGCGCCCACGGCGTAGGCGTTACTGCCGATTTCCCAACCCTCGGGCAGGCCCATCGCGTCGCGCAATTCACCTGCATCGTAACCGGCCAACATGGTTTCCAGTTCGGCCGGGGTGGCGCTCGGCCGGGCGCTAGCCATGGTTTCTTCAGGCGGCGTCACAGATGTACTGAAGGGCGACAGCGGATCGGAACTCGCGCGCAGGATTGTCTTGTGCAGCAGGCGCGTGACATCCATGTAGTCGACTTCGCGCACCCACTCTGCACCACGGCAACCTTCATCGCCCTCGGCCAGGTTGTCGGCGCCGGTTTCATTGAAATAGCGGTTCACCCCTGCTGCGTAGCCGGTGAAATTGTCCTGTAGCGTTTCCGGCAGGCTGTCGAAAAGGCTCTGGATACGTTCGTCGTTGTTGAACAGCTTGAATACGAAATCCTTGTTGATATCGCCGTCGTCACCTAAATAACGCGCCGACTCGCCCGCGGCATTCACATACTCGCGCATCAGGGTGCAGTAGTTGTCGCGGGCATAGGCATAGCCTACGCCATAACCCAGGCTGCCCCAGTCATCGGCGATCACATGGGGAATGCCGTATTCGGTCCAGACCACTTCCGCCTGGTAGGTCAGTTCGGGTTCCGGTGGCTGCACTGGCGGGTCTACCGGATCCTTGCGATCAGAAGAGTCACTACAGGCAATAGCAAAGACAGATACAGCTGCTACAAGGCAAAGCCGCAGCTTGCTCACGGGTTTGGTTTTCAAGGGCACACCTCTTGGTCGGGTTATTGTTTTTACTTGGATTAACAGTGTAGCAGAGACAGCATCAATCGCTCACCCCTGCAGCTGGCCTCATGACACAGCAAGCGCTGGCGCGGGACTACAGGTTACGGAAATCGGGCTTACGCTTTTCCAGAAATGCGGTCATGGCCTCGATATTCTCCGGTGAACCGGCCTGCCTGGCCATGGCCTCCTGCTCTGCCTGCATGGCGACCTTGATCGCGGGCAAGTGATGCATGCGCAGGGTACGCTTGATCTCCCGCAGCGAGTTCACCGGCCACTGTGCGATTTCCCTTGCCCTGGCTTCTGCATGGGCCAGCACGTCCTCGTCGGGTAACACAGCGGCGACCACACCAGAGTCAAGCGCCTTCCCGGCGTCGATCCACTGCGCCGTGTAAAACAGTTCAGCGGCACGCTGGGCGCCGATGTTGGCGGGCAGCATGTAACTGCTGGCCCATTCCGGGGCCAGGCCCAGGCTGGCAAAGGGCAGGCGCATGCGCAGCGACTCACCGGCGTAAACCATGTCTGCGTGAAACAGCACGGTGGCGCCACCGCCGACCGCTGCACCACGCGCCGCCGCTACCAGCGGCTTATCGAACTCAGCAACGGCAAGCGCCGCGGCATTGAACAATGCCTGGGGATCGACGTCCTGTTCACCGAAGGAGGCCAGGTCCACACCCGCGCTGAAGTTGTCGCCAGCACCGGTAAGCAACACGCAGGTGACTGTGTCATCAATGGCCGCAGCATTGAACACCTCCGCAATACCGGCCCACATCGCGTTGTTGATCGCATTCTTTTTTTCTGGGCGATTCAGGGTGACCAGCAGCACGCCGTCGCGGTTTTCGTTGAGCACCAGATCCGTCATAGAGCCTTATCCGTGGAAGTGAACGACGTCCGTCAGCGCCGCCCTATCGGTGGTACAGGCATTGACCGGCGCATCGGGATCGGGGTGGCCGAAAGAGATACCAAACATGAGTTTGTTGGTGGCATCCACGCCGAGCGTTTCACGCACCAGGTCAGCCTGGAAGCCGAGCGCCGTCTGCGGGCAACTGCCGAGACCGTTTGCGGTCATCGCCAGCATCAGGGTCTGGGCGTACATGCCAAGGTCCGCGGCCTCGCGCAGGCCAAATGGTTCCGGCAGGAACAGGAAGGCCACATGCGGTGCGTCGAAGAAAGTGAAGTTGCGCATGAATTGTTCATGCCGCGCCGCTTTGTCCTCACGGGTGATGCCGACAGAATCGTACAAGGCCTGGGCCGAACCGTACTGCCGTTCCTTATAGACACCGTGGTAGACACCATCGTAGGGGAAGTCCATGGACAACTTCCCTTCCATGAACTGCCGGGGCATTTCACGGCGCAGGGTTTCAATAGCGTCACCGGAGGCTACGTGAGTCTGCCATGGCTGGGTGTTGCAATTGCTGGGGGCTCGCAAGGCTGTGTCAAATACGCGCTGCATGGTTGCCTCGTCTACCGCTTCTGGCAGGAAGGCGCGCAGCGAACGGCGCGCCGCGACAAGGTCAGCAAAGGCTTTGCTCAGGTCTGGCATTGACAGGTCTCTCCGGGGACTACAGGGTGCGACATTATGCGCAGGATTCAACTACCGGTAAACCTGGCAGGGCGTTTCTCCTTGAAGGCGCGCATGCCTTCCTTGGCGTCGCTGGAAGCAAATACCGGCCCGGCCAGTGCGTCGGAGGCCAGCATCGCCTCGTCCTCCGCCATGCATTCCTGGTGCTGGCGCAGTGAGGTCACTACCGCCTTCACCGCCAGTGGTCCATTGGCGCAAATTTTGGTGGCATACTCGCGCGCGGCTTCCAGAACGGTTCCGGCTGGCACGACCTTGTTGACCAGCCCGTAATCCAGCGCCTGCTGCGCGGTGATGTGTTCACCACAGAGCAGCATTTCCGCAGCCAGGCAGTATGGAATCTGCCGGCGCAGTCGGATGGTGGAGCCTGACATCGGATACAGGCCGCGCGCGACTTCGGTGATACCGAACACGGCGTTGTCTGCCGCGACGCGAATGTCTGTACCCTGCAGAATCTCGGTGCCGCCAGCGAGCGCATAGCCCTCGACAGCCAGTATCAGGGGCTTGTTGGGACGGTTGTCACGCAGCAGCGCCTGCCAGTGCACATTGGGCACTTCCGCCATCAGCGCCATGAATTCCTCGGTGGCGTCGTGTTTGTCGTCCGCACCGGCTTTCAGGTCCATGCCTGCGCAGAAGGTATCGCCGTTTGCGGTGAGAATCGCGCAGTAGAGATCGTCCCGTTCATCCAGCAGGCGCCAGGCCCGGTAAAGTCCCAGTAACATCTGCGAGTTGAAGGCGTTCTTGGCCTCGGGGCGATTCAGGGTGACAAGCAGTACATTGCCCTCCTGCTCGACAATGCAGGTTTCGGTACTGATATCCAGTTCAGCCATGTGTTCTCCAGAGAGTCTGATGTTTGTTGCGCGGCGGACCTGCCCGATTGCTCAATCGACGCGGTGAGCGCCGGATAATGCGATAGCCAGTGCCTGCGGATAGGCCGGTTTCCCGCTGGGTGCACGCGGCACTTCGTCCACTATGTGCAGTTCGCGCGGGACCTTGTAGCCGGCGATATGCTTGCGCGCATCCGCCTGCACCGTCTCGAGATCGAGTGTTGCATCGTCACGTACCGAGACGACCGCCGTGACCTTGTTACCGAAGCGCTCGTCCGGTGTGGCGACCACCAGGCAGTCAAAGATATCCGGGTTGGCTTTCAATGCCTGTTCGACTTCCTCGGGGAAGATTTTCTCGCCACCGCTATTGATGCAGTTGGAGCCACGCCCAAATACCGTGATGGTGTCGTCCTCTTCCAGGCGTGCCTCGTCACCCAGCAACAACCAGGGTTTGCCGTCTACTTCGACGATGGTTTTGGCCGTTTTTTCGGCATCGTTGTAATAGCCGGTTGGGATATGGCCGCTGCGTGCGAATATACCCATTTCTCCGCGCTCGACATGGCGGTGCGGCTCGCCCTCTACGTCTGCAATCACCGACATGAATTCGCTCTTGGTGACATTACCCAGGCCCTGCCCTTTCTTGCCGCCGCCGTCCATGCCCATACTGCCACTCTCGGACGATCCGAAAGAATTGGTGATGAACACGTTGGGGAAGTGTTGCTTGAACGCCTCCTGTTTGGATTCGGAAAACACCGCACCACCAGAACCGACATTGAAAACCGAACTCAGATCCCAGCGACCGGGGTTTGCGTCCAGCGCATCGAGCAGCGGGATCGCCATGGCATCACCGACAATGGAGATGGCGTTGACCTTCTCCTTCTCCACGATATCCCAGATCTGCTCACCCACCAGTGAACGGTAGGGGCTGAGCACCACTGTGTTGCCGGCCAGCAACTGGATGCAGGCATACCACCAGCAGGCACCGTGCATCAGCGGGGCCAGGGCCATACCGATGATCGGGAAATCACCGATACGCTCGGCAATCTGTTCAGGCCGGGTAATCGCCCCGTCGGGATGGAACCAGCCGCCGCCGCCCATGGCAGCATAGAATACCGCCTTGTGCGGCCACATCACGCCCTTCGGCATGCCGGTGGTGCCACCGGTGTAAAGAATGAACAGGTCGTCATCGGCGCGCTCTGCAAAGTCGCGCTGGTCACTACAGGGAGCGATCGCCTCTTCATATGCTGCGGCGCCAATGCTGGCAGCATCGGCATCACTGCCGTCTTCTACATAGACAAATGTATGCAAATCGGGAGCGCTGTCGCGTACCTGTGCGATATACGGGATGAACTCCCGGTTGTGAATACAGGCGACCAAATCGGCGTTGTCGAAGATGTAGAGGAGTTCCTCCTCCACGTAGCGATAGTTCACATTAATCGGCACCGCACGAATCTTGAAGCAGGCCAGCATCCCCTCGAGATACTCGTTGCAGTTGTACAGGTACAGGCCTACATGATCACCGGCACCCACGCCGCGAGAGGCCAGATAGTGGGCAAGTCGATTGGCCCGCGACTCCAGCTCGGCGAAGGTCGCCCGCTGTTCACCACAGACCAGTGCATCCCTGGCCGGCACCTTGTCGGCAACTATTTCGAAAAGATCTGCGAGATTGAAATGCTTCTTCATGGACCGCTCCTAGGCTTTATCGGCGCCGACTACCCACATGGCAAAGAACTGTGCGCCACCACCGTAGGCGTGGCCCAGCGCCAGTCTGGCGCCCTCGACCTGGTGGTCTCCGGCATCACCGCGCACCTGTCGCGCCGCTTCTGCGAAACGAATCATGCCAGAGGCCCCGATGGGATTGGAGGACAATACGCCACCGGAGGGATTCCAGGGAATGTCACCGCCCTCGTCCAGCGAGGTGGCGCCCTCCATGGTCAGCTTCCAGCCCTCGCCTTCCGGGGCAAATCCGAGGTTCTCCAGCCACATGGGTTCGTACCAGCTGAACGGCACATACACTTCCGCACAGTCCAGGTCGCGCCGTGGATCAGTGATGCCCGCCTGCGCATACACATCGGCGGCACAGTCTTTGCCCGCCTGTGGATTCACCTCTTCCCTGCCCGCATACATTGTCGGCTCTGAACGCATTGCAACGCCGCGAATCCAGGCCGGGGGTTTGGCCGATTGCTCCGCCAGCTCTTCATTGGCGATCACCATGGCGCAGGCACCGTCAGAGGACGGGCAGGACTCGAGAAAACGAATCGGGTCCCACAACATGAAGGACTCCTTCACTTCCTCCATGGTGATATCCGGACGCTGCAGATGCGCCAATGGATTGCGCGCGCCGTGCAGCCGGTCTTTCACCGCGACTTTTATGCCGACATCGTCCGGGGCGTTCGAACGGCGCATATACTCGCGGATAATCGGGGCGAAGTAGCCACCGGCGCCCGCATTCAGGTGGGTGGAAAACGGTTGCGGGTTGGACAGCGCCCACATCGCGTTGGACTCGGACTGCTTCTCAAAAGCCACCGTCAGCACCCTGTTGAACGCGCCGCTCTGCACATGGGAAGCGGCAACCAGGGCCGTCGAGCCGCCGACGGATCCCGCAGTATGCACGCGCAACATGGGCTTGCCGTTGCAACCGAGCGCATCGGTGAGATAAATCTCCGGCATGATGACGCCCTCGAACATATCCGGTGCCTTGCCAAGAATGACCGCGTCAATATCGTCCCAGCCGATACCGGCGTCGTCGAGCGCGTTCTGCGCCGCCTCCCGCACCAGTCCCGCTATGGAGACATCATCGCGCTTGGTGGTGTACTTGGTCTGGCCGATGCCGACCACTGCTGCCAGATTCGCCATTACGCCTTCTCCACTACGGTAACCAGGTTGTGTTGCAGGCAGGGGCCTGACGTGGCATGCGCCACACCGCGCTGCGCTTCGCCCGCAACAATGCGATTGAAGACCTCCCCTACACGTGCCAGTCCCGATGCCATCATCAGGTTGCCGGCCAGGACGCCGCCGCTGGGATTGATATCTGTTTGCTCCCCGAGCCCCAGCGCACGCGCCAGGATCAGTTCCTGGTGGCTGAACGGGGCGTAGAGTTCAGCCACGTCAACCGGCCCGTCGCCCACGCCAGCGCGCTCTGCGGCCAGGCGTGTGGACGCGGAATCGGTCAGGTCTCGCATGCCGATATGGTGAGTCTCGATACGGTGATCGATACCGCGTATCAGTGCGTACGGCACACCCCACTCCCTGGCCTTGTCTTCGGTGCAGATGATCATTGCCGCGGCGCCGTCAGACACCGGGCAGCAGTCGACACGACGCAGCGGCGACAGGTAGGTCTCTTCCGCCAGCACATCGTCCACGCTGATATCACCGGCAAGCTGCGCATTCGGATTTTGCCGGGCATTGCGTCTTGAGCGGGAAACGACGGCAGCCATATCGCGCTCGGTAATCACGCCCTGCTCCAGCAACAGGCGCGCCTGCATGGCAGCCAGCGACACCGTGTCAATCCACTGTGGCGCCAGGTAATAGGGATCCAGCTGCTGGGACAGCACGATCGGCAGCTCTCCAGGTGAGGACTTGCCAAAGCCGTAGATCAGCGCCGACTCGGCACTGCCCATGCGGATTTTCAGGATTGATTCGTACAGAGCCCAGGCCGCATCCATTTCAACGTGCGACTCCTTGATCGGTGGCACCGCACCGAGGGCATCGACACCGGCGACGAAGGCGAAAGCAGCGCCCTGCATATAGTCACAGCTGCCGGAACACACGAAATCCACGTCCTGGGCATTGTTGATACCCACCTGCCCGTACACTTCATTGAGCACCGGCATGATCATTTCCACCTCGTTGCAGGCACCGGCGTCGGCCACGGCCCGCGACTGGTGGTAAGCCACGATAGCTATATCACGCATCACTCATGCCCTCCCAGCCGCTAACCGGCAGCTTGCCGATTTGCGCCACCGGCACATCGGGTTCGTCCAGCGGCTTGAAGTAACGGATGTTGTCCATGGAATAGTCCCACTCTTCTTCCGGCTTCCATACCGCCTGCACGCGCTGGCCGATACGGACGTCCTCGTTGACGCATTCACTCATCAGGTGAATGAAGGAAATATTGGCGCCGTCGAGCACCAGGTTAGCGATGATATAGGGCGGCTTTATCGGGTTGTTGGGTATGGGTATCGATACGATAGTAAAGGACTGCACGGTCGCCTTGTCCGGCAGCACCAGTTCTTCTTCCGTGGCCACACCACAGGCCGCGCAGGAACCGCGTGGTGGTATGTACACCTGCTGGCAACGCGGACAGCGCTGGCCGGTCAATTTGCCATTCTTTACCTGGCTCAGGAACCGCGCCGGCCCCGCTCCCGCGGTAAAGTTATACTTGAGGTACACCGGTACATCGATGCCGGTTATCGTATCTTGTTGGTCCGCCATTACAGTTCCCCTATACCAGTTCAAAGCCGGCTATGTCGGTGATGAAACCCACGGTTTCATCGGCCCAGCGAGCGCGCACACGCGCACCGGTGTGCAGATCGCTTTCATCACCGGCCTGCACCCAGTGCACCATGGGTACATCGGCGCCATCTAGGCGAATCATTGCCCAGGCGAACGGCTCTGTGCTGGGGTGCGCTTCCCTGGGATGCTTGACCCAGGCCCAGCTGACGATTTCGCCCTCACTGGACACGTCAACGAACTCGGACAATTCCGCAGCCGTGTCGGGGTCGTATTCCATGGGCGGCACGACTACACGTCCGTCGCTGGCGCGGATGCCGACTATCTTGCGGTCACGCAAGCCAGTAAGAAACCGTCCCACCACGGGACCGGTAGATCGGGTGTAGGTGTAACCCAGTTCAAAAGCCTGGTTGAGAATCTCGGACTCTGGCACTGCCGTTGCCCTCCTGCGATCAGAAATAAGCGAACAGGCAGTATCAAAGGAATGACATAAGCGCTCAATGACCCATCTAATCAACTCGCAGTGACTTTTCAGATCACTATGATGAACCGTGCCCGTGATAACGTCGCAAGAGTGTGGCCAGCCCGCAGAATATGCCGATAATGAACCTCTACATCCAACCTTCAGGAGAAACAGATGTCCGTCTCAGCTTCAGGCTACTTGCGTATAGGCGCCACCGACGTGGACGCGTGGATGAATTTCGGCACGGATGTGCTCGGCCTGATGGATGCACAGCGCGAAGACTCCGCCGGCGCGCGCTTCCTGCGCATGGACGACCATCCCTTCCGGCTGATGATCGAACCCGCGGAGGCAGACGGCCTGCTCGCCACTGGCCTGGAATTCCCCTGCGCCGATTCCTGGCAACGCACCTGCGAAGCGGCTGCAGAAGCGGGTCGCCCGGTAACCCAGGGCTCAGCCGAGGAAGCGAAGCGTCGCGGCGTCACCGCCTTTGCCACCACCTCAGACCCTGCAGGCAACACCCTGGAGTTGTTCTGGGGACGCGAACTGGACTACACGCCGCTGGTGTCACCGCAGGGTATCTCGGGTTTTGTGACCACCTACCAGCAAACCGGTGATCTCGGCTTCGGCCACCTGGTGCTACCCGCGCCGGAGATCGACGCTGCAGCGGCGTTCTACACAGACGTGATCGGCATGGGCCTCACTGACACCCTCTACCCGCCCGGCATGGACGGCATGAAGATACAGTTCTATCACGCCAATAACCCGCGCCAGCATTCCCTGGCCCTGTTCAATGGGCCACACCCCCTCGGCGTGGTGCATATCATGGTCGAGGTCAGCAGTATGGATGAGGTTGGTGGTGCCATGGACAGGGCCAAGTCAGCCGGTGTGCATTTCCTGGCCACGCTGGGGCGGCATGTCAACGACAACATGTGCTCCGTGTATCTGCTGGCGCCGGGGGGCATCGCGGTGGAATACGGCTATGACGGCATGTTGATCGACTACGAAAATCACGTGCCCACTGTCAGTACGGAAGGCGACCTCTGGGGCCATGAGTACAGCTTTCCCGGGGTGAACGACTGAGCCCTGCTCGCCTCAGCGCACTCGCCGTCAGAGTCGTTGCACCGAGGCTTTACTTTTAAACCCGGGGCGCAGTAGCAGGCGCGGCTTCTGCTGCGGCGGGGTTTTGCGCATACATTGGCCGGTGACGTCACCCTTACCGCTTCAGGGCATGCTGTCAGCCTGCACCTCGACCAGCCGCAGCAGGTCGCCGATGGTGTAGTTGAAATCCGCCTGGTGCAGGCTGCCGCCCAGCACCAGTTGCACCAGCTCCGGCGGCACCGTGGGTTGCCGCTCCTGCTGCACCGTGCCAATGGACAGGTAACCATTGCTGTCGCAGGACGCTGTGTGCATCTGCGGCCAGCCTATCCAGCTGGTCTCCACGCCTTCCGGGAAAGGGATACCTTCCTGGTCGTTATAAATCATGTTGGCGAGTAAGCCGGGTTCACCACCGAGGCGGGTTGGGTCGACACAGGGCAAGGCCTGCTCACGCTGCGGGCGCTCGGCCCCTTCTGCATTGGTGTCGTAGGCGACAATGCAGGCATTATCGGTTGCGTGTGTACACAGCGGGATATTGGCGAAACTGCCCCCGACGACCTCGCCCTCGGGCACCTCGAGCCAGCCCACCGGGCCGATGACCAGCGCCGAGATCAACCTGTTACGCAATGCGGCGTTATTCTCGAAACGCCGCGCCAGCAGCTCCAGCAGCATGTGCGACCCCTGGGAGTGCCCCATGAGTACGAAGTTGCGACCGGGATTCTCCAGCAGGTACTGCTCAAAGGCCTCTTCCACATCAGCAAAGGCGCTGCTGAAGTAGCTGCTGTTGCGCACATCCTCGACCCCGTAGCTGCCAATGGTCATTTGCCGGTATTTGGGGGCAAAAACGCGGCACACACTGTTGAAACGCGCCGCCTGGTTCACCAGTGGCCGCAACATCAGGTTTTCACCGGCCTCGAGGTCGAGCATGTTGCCCGGTTCACTGCGCTGGTCCACGGTGGGATACACGTAGAAGCAGTCGAATTCCGGGTCAGCGGCGATTTCATGCTGGTACACGACCTGGCTGTTGTCTTCCTGGATATGGGTGATGGTCTGGTCCAGATCGCGGCAGCGATCCTGCGCTATGCCCGGCTTGCACAGCCACAAATCATCTGCGGCGTAGGGCCCGGGCCGCGCCGGCGCGTCACTGCTGTCACTGCACCCCGCCAATACCAGGCACATTGCCAGTCCGCAGCCACGAAGCCAGGCACCAGTCATCTTGTCTTTTCGCATGCTCACGTGCAGCTGTCCCTCCTCACTCCACTTCCACGGTGACGGGTATCCAGCGGTTCAGGATGTACTGCAGCGTGCCGTTCTGGTTCATCAAGGCCAGCGCCCGGTTCAGCTCTGTCAGCAACGCGGTATTGTCCGGCGCCACAGCCCAGGCCAGCATCTCCTCGGTAAGCGGGGAATACAGGCTTATCAGGTCATCATTGTCCATGCCGTTGGCCAGCTGCCAGCTGGTGGGGGCATCGTGGATGTAGAGGTCAATGATGTCATTGCGCAGCCCCTTGAAGGCTGACTCCGGGTCGTCGAAGAAGCTGATCTGTGCATCCTGGAGTTCACGCTCGGCAAAGGCGGCGCCGGTAGTGCCCGGCTCGACGCCGATACGCACGCCCTCTCGGTACACCGACCACGGCTGCGAAAAGCGGCCCAGTTTGCTCTTGTGCATGATGGCCATTTGGCCCACGCGCAGGTAAGGGTCGGAAAAACGCACCTCCCTGCTGCGCTCTGCGGTAACACTCAACCCTGACATCAGCACGTCCACCTTGCCCGCCAGCAGGGCAGGAATAAGCTGGTTAAAGGGTATTTCGACAATCTCGACCGGGCGCGAGATGATCTCACCAACCGCCTTGGCGGCGTCCGCCTCGATGCCGAGATAACGCCCGTCCTGCTTGAAATGCAGCGGCGGATAGTCAGCTGACATGCCCACACGCAAGGCGCCGGCTGCCGTGGCCGTAGACGTGATCAGCAGCAGACAGATTGCTGCGAAGTAGTGTTTGAACATGTTATCTCCTTATTGCTGTCGCACCTGCCCAGCCGCGAGCTGGCCTGCTCGCAGCACTTTAGCATTCGAGCGGCGGCAGCCAACAGGTTTTTCTGGCTGCAGGCGCCCATGCCCGCTTGGGCGGGCGACGGATGTGCCGTAGAATGCCGCTTTGACCTGAGCGCGATGATATACAGATGAGTTCACCCCGGGCAATTGACAAGGCAACCGTTGAGCAGTGGCTGGCAGAAGCGAGAGTAGAGTTCTTTACCTGCGACCGCTGTGAGGGCCTGCACCTGAGTACGCTGCAGGAAACCGAGGGTGTGATCGACAGCCGCCTGTTCCTGGAACCCTGGGGGCTGCTGTTAACCACAGAGCTGGAGATCAGGCCCATGGCCTTGCTGCCACTGGCCGCGGACCTGGGCCGGCTGAATATGGACTACCCCACGCTTAAGCTGTTCCAGGATGTGGTAGACGATGCCACACCACAGCTGGTGGCGGCGGGAACCTGTCTCGGGGGCGCGGGGCTGAACCTGGAACAGTTCGCCGACTTTGTCGCCAATACCATCCGCGTCACCCGCCAGGTCGCCGCCGAGTGCCTGCAACTGAACTACCTGTTCGCGCAAGCGGATCCGGACATGCAACCGGGATCAAGCGCCCTGCATTGAGAACAGCGCACTGGCACCGCAGCCCTGTTACGACGGGCGCAGCTTGCTCAGGCCGAAACGCTTGCTCAATATAGCGTCAAACAGCTTCATCGGCAGCACACGTTTCAGCATGACGAACTTTACGCTACCCGCGCCGCCGCGAATCACAGCAGGCGGGTTCTGGCGCAGCAGTTTATCCACCACCGGTTCGACAAATTCATCTGTCGGCGTCGCATTCTGCTGACCGGCCTGCGCCCTGGCGCGCACACCGGCCTCTATGGGCTTGTAGACTGAATCCTCGGGGAGGCGAATTGCCTCCTCCGCATGATCGCCGAAGGAGGAACGTACGCCACCCGGCTGGATTGTGATGGTGCGTATACCCAGCGGGGCCAGTTCCATGCGCAGTGCGTCAGTCAGCGAGTGCAGGCAGGCTTTACTGGAACAGTAGGCACCGGCAAACGGTGTGGTGAACAGGCCCACGATACTGCCCACGTTCACCAGGTCGGCCACGCCCCGGGACGCCACCGCCTTGCGCAACAGCGGCAGAGCGGCGCGGGTCACGGCGACTGGCGCGATAACATTGGTCTCGTACTGCCGACGCAGGTCCTCTCGCTGCAGGTCCAACACTGCCCCGACCTGCGAGAACCCGGCGTTGTTGACCAGCATATCCAACTGCCCCGCTTCGGCGCTGACGATATCCATGGCAGCACTGATGCTCTGTTCATCGTTGACGTCCAGCGCCAGTGTGCGCAGGCCCTTGTCCGCCAGTTCCTGCAGGGTCTCGGGACGCCGGGCCGTGGCATACACCCGGTGACCACGCCCGTGCAGGCTCAGGGCGAGGCTGCGGCCGATGCCGCTTGAGCAGCCGGTGATCAGCACTGTCTTGGTCATTGTGATACTCCTGTCAGGTAGTCTTCGCTTGCGCCGACCAGCTCCCCTGTTCGGCCCATTTCCTGGGTGATACGCCATACCAGCTACGAAAGCTGCGGCTGAAAGCACTCAGCTCGCTGTAGCCTAACACCATTGCCAGCTGGGTAAGCTGCATATCTCCGCGGCGCAGGTGGAAGGTGGCGATCTCCCTGCGCACGTTTTCCAGAATCTGGCGGAAACTTGTTTGCTCGGTTTCGAGACGCGCCTGGATGGTTCGCGTTGTCGTCGCCAGCGTCTGCGCGACACGGGGCAATGTGCACTCCCCTGTGGGCAGCAGGCGACGGATCATATCCTCGACCATGCGCGCGGTGGATTGCGCACTGCCCAGAGGTGTCGCGGTGAAATAATCCCCCAGCGCTGTGCGCAGTTCCTGGTCGCGCCCGGGCAAAGACTGTTCGATCAGTGAAGGCGCCACATGCATTTCAACCGCGCTGGAACCAAAGCGCACGCGGCGCGCAGGCAGTGCAGCATAGACGGACACATCTGCCGGTTCGGCGATTGGCAGGATGATTTCCTCGGCCATGAAATCGACACCGCAGAACTGGCGCATGATATTACCCATCATGCCCGCGGCCACATCGTAGACCTGGCGAGTGCCTGGCTGGTCATTACGCGGCAGGCCATAGCTGAGCATGACCGAACCCGGGTAACGCCAGATGCGCACCCGCCCATAGGTATCGTGGATGCGGTAAAACTGTGACAGGGTCTGCCAGGCGCCGCCCACGGTATCGGCCTGGGTCATGATAATCCCCACCGTGCCGAGGGTTTCGGCGTTGCCGCGACGCGCCATCAACAGGCCAAAATGCGGCGTGGCTGTAGCCTCAGCAGCGCAGTGCATCAGGCGCATATAGCTGGAGTAAGGCAGAAAGGTGCCGCGGATGCTCATGACTTCCGGCGCCACATCCGCCTCCCGCAACAGCGCTGACACGTCACCGCCCAGCGCCTCAACGGTGCTGGCGAAATATTCCAGCACCCCGCCTCGTATGTAGGATTGCAGCTGCATGCCTGTAGATTGCCTTAGTCGTTCAGCTGCGGAAATTGTCAAAAGAAGCGCACAAATTGTCAAGCGGCGACGGCTGCTTTAACTACACTACTCAGTGTCAGTAAGCGTATACCCCGCACACGACACGATAATAAAGGAGTGCACTATGGCTGAAACAGTCAACACCCCACTGGACATGTTCTATCGCTGGGAGCAGGAAACACCCGACAAAGTGTACCTGCGGCAACCGGCAAAACTGGAATGGAGCGAGTATACCTGGGCCCAGGTGGCCGACCGCGTTCGGCGCATCGCCCGGTTCCTGAAATCCCGGGATTACGAGCCCGGCAGCAGGATCGCGATCTGGTCGTCAAACAGTATGGACTGGCCTATCGTCGATCTCGCCATCATGCTCGCCGGCCACATCAGCGTACCGATTTATCCCGGGCAGGACGTGGAATCGGCCAACTACATCCTCAATCACTCTGACGCCAGGCTGGTCTTCTGCGGCGATTTCGACCAGCACGCCCGCGCCGGCGAGGCTATCGGTGACAATCGCGAGACGGTGGCAATGTTGGGCTGCAAGAACCCGACCGACACCAGCCTTGAGGATATCTACCAGAACTACGAACCCTACATGGAGTCGCCCCGGCCGGACGGCGAGGACATCTTCACGATTATTTACACCTCTGGCACCACCGGTAACCCCAAGGGCGTCATGCATATGTACCAGACCCCGGGGCACGTGGTCCCGGGCCTGGCGAAGGCGTTCAGACTTACCGAGGGTGAGAACGACTTTTTCTCATTCCTGCCCATGTCCCACGCCGCCGAGCGCATCGTGGTGGAAATGTGCAGCCTCTACGTCAATGCGACCATCTCTTTCTCTGAGGGGCTGGAGACATTCGGCGACGAAATCCGCTCCGTGCAACCGACCCTGTTTTTTGCCGTGCCCCGGCTCTGGGTCAAGTTCAAGGAGGGCGTGGACGCCAAGATTCCGCCGGAAGCCCAGGCCGGTCTCACTGCCGAGCAGAAAGCCGGCATTGCGCAGATGCTGGGACTGGGGCGCGCGCGTTTCATTCTCACCGGTTCAGCGCCCTGCCCCCGGGACGTGCAGGACTGGTTCCTGGATATGGGCATCGCCCTGCGCGACGGCTACGGCATGACCGAGAATTTTATCCACGGCATCGGCTGGACCAAAGACGACCAGCCCATTTCAGGCTGTGTCGGCCAACCCATGGACGACAGCATCCAGGTGCGCCTGTCCGACTCCGGCGAAATCCAGTTCAAGAGCAAGGGCCTGATGAAAGGCTACTACCTGAATCCCGAGAAAACGGCAGAGGTCTTCGATGACGGCTGGTACTGCACCGGCGACTCGGGCAAGTTCGACGAGGACGGGAATCTCTGGGTCACCGGGCGTGTCAGCGAGGTATTCAAGACCTCCAAGGGCAAGTTCATCGTGCCGACGCGACTGGAGACCCTGTTCGGGCGCAATCCCAGCCTGGCGCAATTCTGTTGCATGGGCCATGGCCTGGACGCGCCGATCATACTGGTCACGCTGTCGGAACTGGGCAAGGGCCGTGACCGCGAGGAACTCACGGCTGAACTGGAGGCGCTACTGGACGAGATCAATGCCGAAGTGCCGGCGCATGAACGCGTGTCCAACCTGTTCATCACCGATGAATGGACCATCGAAAACGCCCTGCTCACGCCGACCATGAAACTGAAGCGCAAGCAGATCGAAGACCACTACCGCGACCTCGTCCAGCAACACCTGGGCAAGGGACGCGTCAACTTCCTGGATTAGGCGAGAGGAGACAATAATGACGGAACTACAACACTTCCCGTTAATCATCAACGGCGAACGCTGTGAACCCGCGAGCGGCGAATACGCCGACGTGATCAACCCGGCGGACGGCAACGTCATTGCTAGGGCCGCCATGGGCGACAAGGCCGATGTGGACAAAGCCGTGGCCGCGGCGCGCGCCGCCTTCGATGACCGCGCTTGGCGCGAGATGTCACCGGCCGACCGCTCCAAGGTGCTGTACAGTTGCGCCCACGTGGTGATGCAGAACGCGCAGGAACTGATCGAGCTGGAAATCGCTTGCTCCGGCGCCACCCTGAATCGCGCCAGCAACCTGGATATTCCCGCGGTGGCGGACCTGTGGATGAACCTGGCGGAGGCGGTGAAGACCTATCCCTTCGTCAGCAACCAGTCTCCCCGCCCCCTGCCGGAGCAGTGGCACTCACAGATATTCAAGGAGCCCGTGGGCGTGTGCGGGCTGATCACGGCCTGGAACTTCCCGCTGCTACTGTTTTCCTGGAAAGTCGGTCCCGCACTTGCCGCTGGCAACACCATGGTGTTGAAGCCATCGGAACTGACCCCGACCTCGTCCATCCGCCTCGCCGAGTTGCTGCAGCAGGTACTGCCCCCCGGCGTACTGAATGTGGTCAACGGTGATGGCGCCCGTGTGGGCGATGCCATGACCCTGCACCGGGGCATCGACAAGATATCGTTCACCGGCTCAACCCGCGTGGGACGGATCGTGCAGACCAACTGCGCTTCCACCATGAAGCGCTGCACCCTGGAACTGGGTGGCAAGGGCCCGGGTATCGTACTGCCCGATGCCGACCTGGACATGGTGGCACAGGGCTCCCTGTGGGCGGTGTATATGAACGCGGGCCAGGCCTGCGAGTCCGGCACCCGGCTGCTGGTACACGAGGATGTCTACGACGAGCTATTGCAAAAGCTTGCAGAGCGCTCCGACCAGGTCATTGTCGGCAATCCCGCGGACCCGGCAACCGGCGTTGGCCCGATGTCTACAGAGGCGCATTTCCACAAGGTGATGGGTTATATCGAGTCAGGTGTTGCCGAGGGCGCGAGGGTGGTCTGCGGCGGCGAGCCCGCCACTGTGGCAGGCTGCGAAGGCGGCTTCTACGTCCAGCCCACGGTACTGGCTGATGTTACCAACGACATGAAGGTCGCCCGCGAGGAAATCTTCGGACCGGTGCTCTCGGTCATCAAGTACAGCGATGTGGACGAGGCGGTCCGGATTGCCAACGACACCGACTATGGCCTGTCCGCCGGCATCTGGACCGGCGACCTAGTCAGGGCCCAGCAACTGGCCAGGGAACTGCGCGCCGGTTCCGTGTGGGTTAATGACTGGCACATGATGCGCACCGATGCCCCCTTTGGCGGTTACAAGCAGAGCGGATACGGCCGTGAACTGGGCGCCCAGAGCATCGACGCCTACGTGGAGACCAAGGCCGTACAGATGTCCTTTGAGCGCGTGCCAGAGCGCAAGGGCATGCAGCGCATCGTCCACACCACCCTGGGCCAATAACAACAGCATTCGACGGAGCAGAATCATGTCCAACACAGGTTACTTTCAATACAACATGCGCACGGTGGTCCACAGCGGCTGCGGTGCCATCGTTCGCATCCCTGCCCTGCTGCAAGGCATGGGCGCACGTCGCGTCCTGCTGATATCCGACCCCGGTCTCAAGGCCGTCGGTATTGTCGATCGCGTGGTGAGTTGTTTCGATAACTGGCAGTCAGGCACCATGCCGACACTGGCCGGCGTGTATACCGACATCCCACCAGACGCACACAGCAGTGCGGTAAACCAGTGCGCGGCCTATGCCAGGGAGATCGCCGCAGACGCCATACTTGCCGTGGGCGGCGGCTCTGTACTGGATGCGTCCAAGGCGGTGAAATACGCCCTGCAGCACCAGGTGCTGAATATCGCTGACATGCTGCAGAGCGGCATTCGCAGTGAGTCCTGGCCGGCGGCCACCCACTCCGGCATCCCTCACCTTGCCGTACCGACGACCGCCGGGACCGGCGCTGAGGCCTCCAACGCGGCGGTGATCTACAACGAGGAAGTGGGTATCAAGGGTGGCATCGTAGCCCCTTACCTGGAGCCCGATATCGCGGTACTGGATGCACAACTCACCCTGGGGCTGCCCCCTGGCCTGACTGCCTCTACCGGCATGGACGCGCTGACTCATGCCCTGGAGGGGGTAGCCTCGCCCAACGCCAATCCGTTTACCGACGCCCACTGCATGATGGCCGCGCAGTTGATCGAAAAGAACCTGCCCCTCGCCGTCGCCAACGGACAGGACCTCGATGCCAGACACCAGATGCTGACCGCCAGTTGCATGGCGATCGACGGCTACGTGGCGTCCCTGAACGCAACACCGGTACACAATTGCGCTCATGCTTTCGGGGCCCTGTTTCACATCCCCCATGGCGATGCCAACGGCGTTTTCCTGCCCATCGTCATGGAGGCGCTGCCGGAGCTGTATATCCCCAATGCGGAGCGACTGGCCCAGGCGCTGAATATGCAGGCCGGTGGCAATTCCGGTGAGGCACTGCTGCAGGATGTGATCGGCAGAATCCGCCAGCTGCAACAGCAGATCGGCTGCGCTACTGACCTGAAGCGCTGGGACGTCAGCGCGGATCGCCTGGAGGAGATTGTCATGGCGGTAGCCACCGACCCGATCGCGATGTTCTACCCCATCCCGCCGGAGAAGATCGCCGAGATTACCGTCAAGGCTATCGGTTGATTAGTTGCCGCTGAAGTGACAGTGTATGGAACGGGCCCGCGGGGCCCGTTTTATATTTATGGGCACCGCCCGAAGAGCCAACCACCAGAAACGGAGCAACCCCCATGGCCCAATCAGCTGCCCAGGCCGTCGTGCAGGCATTCTATGCGGCGCTGGCTCAGAAGCAGACCGACCCCGACGTCGACCTGACCGCATTCTTCAGCGCCGATGCCCGCTGGTGCTTGCCGCGCACCAGCCCGCTGCACAACAAGCTACAGGGCCCGGAAGCCATCGCCGGCCTTTTTAGTGGCGCCGTTGACAGTTATTACCGACCTGAGAGCATGCGCTACGACTACCATGCGCAACTCGCTGACGACACGCATGTGATGATGCAGTTCACGCTCTCAGCCACCACCGCCAACGGCAAGGATTACGAGAACGACTACTGCCTGCTCTACCGCGTGGAAGACGGGCTGATTGCCGAGGTGAAGGAATTTTTCGACACGGCACTGCTGTTTGACCTGATGCCCGAGGTGCGCGAAAACGCCTAGTGGCCCTGCCTGGCGCGACGCAATCGCCTCAATTACAGAACCAGTCCTGCACCGCCTGCAAGGTATAGCGACCATCGGCGGCGTAATCAGCCAGATCCTGCAACAGGACCAGGCGCGTGCGCTGCGGATCGGCGGTATTGGCGGTGAGATAGCCGTAAAAGAGTCCGGCCTGGTCAAAAATAGCCGGCGGATAGCTGGCAAAACGGTTCCACGGGCTGAGTTCGGAACTCGTCGAACCAAAATCGCCGAACCGGTTCCAGATGCTGTCCACGGCCCTGGGCGAACCGAAGATACTGTTGCTGTTGCAGATCGACTCCGGGTCCAGCCTGGTGCAGGTAATGCATCCGAGGTAATAGTCCGAGGTGACGCCACCGTACAACAGCAGGTGACCGTTACTGTTCACCGGGATCACCTCGAAAACGGGTTCGAGGTAGAACACCTCGTCCGCTTCGAGGAACATCATCAGTACCGGGTTACCCTCGAAAGCACTGGTCTCCAGTTCGCAATCGCCCAGGCGTCCGCCGCAGAGCCCGCGATCACGTTTTTTCCAGCCGGCAAAGCGGTATCCGGCCCTGGGTTCTGCGATAAAGGTCTCGTCGAAGAAAATATCGCTGACCTCGACAATGCAGCGCTCACCCTGGGCACAACCATAGGCACCCGAGGCGGACACCACGTTGCCGCCATTGGGCACCACTATTTCTATTTTGCAGCCGGACAGCGCGAAGGCCGCCAGCAACAGAATCATCAGCCTGATCATAACGTTACGCCCTGGAGACTACTGCGGCCGCCAGACGCGGTAGGCCACACCTGAATCCGGCAACAATCGGCCCTCGCCGACGAAGAAGGTGGTATTGACCCAGCTGTAACGCTCATCGCCCGTCTCCAGGCGCGGGTTGGTATAAAAATACTGCTCACCGAACTCGGTGCCCGAGCCACTGGCCAGCGCCCCGTGGACCGCCTCGTTCATTTCCATCAGTCCGGTGTACTGCATATAGATATGCGCGCCGTCATGCGTCTCCAGCTGCAGGCGAACATCCACCCGCAGGAAACCATCGGGGCCGATCAGCGCCCATTCGCCGCCGGCAAGTACCCTGCCGCGCAGGCGCTCGCCGCTTACCTCACCGGATGCGACCGTATACACGACGCGGGTGCCCGAGGGCCCCGCGCCGACGGGCAGCGGCTCATGCAACTTTATTTCCAGCGAGAATTCCTCTGTTAAACGCATGCTCAGCTCCGGGGAATGGTCTTGTCATAGAGTTTGTCGATAGGGGCATCATAGCCCAGTACAGCCGCTGAAACAGCGACGATGTGCTGTCGGGAACAGAAAAAACCCGGGCTTTTCCCCGCGCTGGCGCGCCAGCCCGCTACGAGGTGTTGCGTTGCAGCTGCTGCGCCAGCTTTTCCTTCATCGGCAGCACCCACTCTGCTTTCAAACGGGGAGACAACAATCCGGCATCTTCCAGTTCGTCGCATAGCAGCATCTGGTGGGCGAGATCAAACATATCGAACTGGCGACTGATCCTGGCGTCGCTGTTGAGTGTAATAAAGGACACACCCGGGGTCTGGAAGTAGCTGCCGTCGGCACGGGTACCGGGCCCCCTGTTCAGCCAGTGCGTCACCAGGTTGTTCTGCGCGCCCACGTAGACGCCCTCATAGGGGAAGGTCCAGCCCTCCCAGCCGACCTGCATATCGCGGCCATAATGCGTAGCCTTGATCTCCTCGATGCCGTTGGCGGTAACATTCATCACCCCGGCATATTCGCAGGTGTAAACGCAATCCGTGGCGTAGAGCTCGTCGACGAATGCCAGCCAATCGTTGCTGATGGAAGCCGCCTGGTGGGCCGCGATAAGGCGCTCGGCAGTCGCCCTCAGTACCTGTTCACTCAATCGTGTCATGTTCGATTCTCCCGACCCGCAAAGCGTCAGCCGTAGGCACTGACGACCTGTTCTATGGTGTGTTGAATACGCCCGAGGGGGTAGCTCAATTCGCCCAGCTCGGGCTCATAACTCACCCGTGCATTGCGGCCGGCATACATCATGACGTCAGGAAACAACGGGTGTTCCTGCTCTGAAACAGGCAGGTCCACCGGGTTACCCGCTGCCCGGAAGAACCGTTCCAGGTAAGTCTTCCAGCTGAGGTTTTCGTCGCCCACCAGGTAGTCATGGCCACCCCTGCCCTGCTCCAGCGCGCTGGCTATCGCTGCGGACATGGACTCGCTGCTGATGTGATTGGTACCGCCCGCCGGAGCAAGCAGCGGCACGCCTTCCAGCTTGCCACGGGCATAATCCACCATCGCCGCGACATGCGGCAGCCGCAGCCCGGGCACATGGCCGAGGATAAATGGCGCATTCAGGCTGCACACGGAAAAACTGTCACAGTCCAGCTGCCTGACGCCCTCGTCCGCGAGATGGCGCGAGCGCACATAGACTGAGCGTGCGATGGCCTCGGGCGCCACCTGCGGGTAAAAGCTGCCGATGTAGACCGCGCGCGCAAGGCCGGCCGATCTGGCGCTGGCAAAAAATGCCGGGATGGCTTCCACGTTCACCCGGGTGTAAAAGGCTGCCTCATCCTGCCCGCGCGGGAACTGGCGTATATCGGCACCGGCCGCAAAGACCATTTGCTCAAAGCCAGACCACTGCGCCGCTGATAAGGGCTCCTGCACGTAGTCGGCGGCGATGTGCTCAAACTCCTGCAGGCACTCGAGCGTGGGTGCGCTGCGCGACATCAGGGTGACTTCATGCCCCAGCTCGCGCAGGTGAAGCGCCGCATGCGCCCCGGTCAAACCGGTACCGCCAACAATCAGAATCCTGGCCATGATCAGTCCTGTAACTCGGGTATGACTTTGGCGTACTTGTCGATCATGGGCATCACCGCCTCCGGTTTATCCCAGAGATCCATGGCCACGCCGATGGTGGCGCGCTCGATGCCCATATCCCGGTACTGCTTGAGTTTGTCGAGGTTGCCGGTGTCCATTATCTGGATGTTGATTTCCACATCATCGGGGTCGCGACCCGCGGCCCTGACCTCTTCCCGAAAGCTGCTGACGCTCTGTTCGACATCGCCCATGGCCACATCAACCGGGTACCAGCCATCTGCCCAGGCGGCAGCGTGCTTCCTGCCAAGCGGGCCCATGGCACCGAGGAACACCTTCGGGCCTCCGGGCTGCAAGGGCTTCGGATCAGCCCATACCGGGTCGAAGCGAATGTACTGCCCCTGGTAGCTGGCTTCTTCCTCACGCCACAGGGCACGTGTTGCCGCCACGGTTTCGCGCATCACCGCGTAGCGCTTGTTGAAAGGATGCGGATTGGCATTCTCGAATTCTTCCTGATTCCAGCCGACGCCGGTGCCGATCATCACGCGCCCGTTGGACAACTGGTCGAGGGTGGCGATGGTCTTGGCCTGCGCGAACAGGTCGCGCTCCATCAACAGGGCAATGCCGGTACCCAGCTTCAGCCTGGTAGTGGCATTGGCCGCCGTCATCAGCGACAGGTAGGGATCCATCATGGTGCGATACGGCAACGGCATTTCACCGCCCGGCGGATACGGCGTTTTCCGCGAACAGGGAATATGACTGTGCTCCCCGTACCAGAGTGACTCAAAACCCCTGTCTTCCAGCGCCCGGGCCAGCTCGGCCGGGTGCGGGTCCCTGAGCGTGTTCATTGAGCTGAATGCAAGATGCATAAGCTGTTTCCTTGTTTGATTATTGTTTGACTACTGCCGGTGACGGCAGTTGCCTTCAGTAGGTGGGCTCATCGCCCGAAAGTCCGAAATCAGGCCACGCGCCGTGGATCCAGGTCTGGCAATTACCTATACCGACACCGCCGCCGACCTGGTCTTCCACCCGTATCAGGCAATCCCGGAATTGCTTATAGCGATCGAGAACACCTGGCTCAGCCGCATCGACAACATGGTCCCCGTCAACATGCAGCTCACCCCGCCAGCTCCCGTGATAGTGTCCATCGCCGCCATGATAGTGGCCCGAACCGAGGTAGAAACCCGTCTCCGAGAGCTTCTCGAACACCAGCGGCCGTTCACTGCCGTCCTGCATCTGCAACAGGAAGCGACCTCCCTGCAAACGCTTGCTGGGGCTGTCAAAGCGCAGTTCCGGGGTCATGCCAACCAGGGTTTCGGTCTGCCCCTCCGGCGACTCAAAACCGCCCTGGACGCGCTGGTGTGAAAAGCCGGGGCCACTGAAATTAAGCAGGTAGTGATGATATGCATAATGAGAACCATCCTTGCGCTGGAACACCAGCGGATTCCAGATTGCCAGCGCCCTGGGGATCATTTCATGGTAATCGGGCTCCAGGTCAGTCGCCGGTAACCCTACCATGGGCCTGACGCCCCAGGACTTGTCGCGCGTGGCTACCCATTCACTGTCACTGAATTCCATGCGCTGGCCCTCTACTTCCAGCCACCCCCTCGCCAGGCCGCTCTGGTGATAACGCACCTGGTCGGTCGACTTGCGATAGCCGTGCAGGTCGCGACGGTCCTCGCGCTCCTCGACAACACAGGCCGCCACCGCATGAAACCACAGTTCGAAGGCGATGGGCTGGCAGTCGTTGGGCGCCAGCGAGACCTTGATTTGCTGCAAGGGCTCAACCACCTCATAGCGAATCGGCCCGACATCCACCGATTCGGGATCAGCGCTGAGGGCGCGGCTGGCACGCACCACCCATTGCTCCTTGCCGCGCGAGATCCCGGCGTAGGCGTCGACCACGTTGCGGTTGGTGTATTTTCCGAAACCGAAGGCAATCTGCAGGGAACCGTCTCGGGCCGCTGCCATACCACAGACTTTTTCCGCCCAGGACAGGTCACTCTGTCCCACGGAGGCAAAGGTATCCACTACCTGGTGATTGAATTGCTCATCTGTCGCCAACAGCGGACCGATACTCGCAGCCATGGGATCTCCTTTTGCCTGGACCCACAGCCTATGCCCACCGGTGCTCTCTGGCAATTGCCGGGGCGGTGCCAGTGGGGGTCACAACACGCAACTGTTGCCAGTCAGTTCAATTGCTTGAATCGAGCCGCTCACTGATCCCCGCGGGCGACCGACAGGCGGAAAACTGGGTTATATTCCCTGACGCGAACAGGGACACAGCAGGAGTAGACCGCATGACCTTCAGTGGCAGTGATATCCAGGCAAAAAAGGCCGAACTCACCGCAGCGGGTGCGTTTTTCGAGACCGAGGAGGTGATCCTGGACGGTCAAGCCTGCGACGCCTTCAAGCACGCTGCGAAAACGGTCGTGGAGGTGCTCAATAACGCCCGCAACCACGGCGACCTTGAATTCGTCGTGTACGCAGGCAAACGCTATACCTATAACGACTTCTTTGCCGAGGTCGATGCGCTGGCGGCGCAGTTGCAGGGTGATTTCGAGATCGAAAAAGGAGACCGTGTCGCCATCGCCATGCGCAACAACGTGGAGTGGATGATTACCTGCTGCGCCGCACTGCTGGTTGGCGCCGTGGTCGTGCCCATCAACAGCTGGGGTAAAACTGAAGAACTTGAATACGCTATCACTGATTGTGGCGCGCGCTTACTGGTCTGTGATGAGGCACGCTACGCACTGGTCGAGAGTCGCCTGGCCACATTGCAGGTCGCGATTATCGTGGTACCAACGTCAGATCAGTACCAACGTCCTGACAACGTGGCCCTGTTTGACGATGTCATCAGTGCCGGGACCGAGCAAACGTACAAGACGCCCCCTGTAGAGCCTGAAGACGACGCCTTCATCCTCTACACTTCCGGCAGCACCGGTTTCCCCAAGGGCGTACTGCATCGTCATCGCAGTGTTGGCCAGGCGCTGATGAATATGATGTTCCTGGGCTTGCTGGTCGCCGAGTTCGAAGGCGGCCCCAGGGCGTATCGTGGCGGCGCCGAGCGCGAAACGCCTATGCTGACCGTCCCCCTGTTCCATGCAACCGGCCTGCTCAGCGGGCTGTTACTGCCCATTACCCTGGGCCAGAAAGTGGTGATGATGTACAAGTGGGACAGCGGCGAGGCGCTAAAACTGATTGAGGCGGAGCGGGTAACGGGGCTGTCTTCGGTGCCCGCCATACTGCAGGACCTGCTCAACCACCCGGAGTTCGAGAATTTCGACACCCGCTCCCTGATGCGCATCAGCGCCGCGGGTGCGGCGACGCCGGCGGGCCTGCCGGAACTCATTGACGCGCGCGTGGCACAGCCCAGCCGCTCCGCCGGTTATGGCATGACCGAAACCATGGCCGTCGGTGCGACCATGAGCGGCGCGCTGTTTGATGCCAAACCGGACAGCGCCGGCGTGGTATCCCCGATCATGGAAATACGCTTTGTGAACGCAGACGGCACCAGTGCCGCGCCGGGTGAACCCGGTGAAATCGAGTTACGCGGCGTGTGTTGCACGCCCGGGTACTGGGAGAAGCCGGACGCGAATGCCGCCACCTTCACCGATGAGGGTTGGATGAAAACCGGTGACGTGGGCCTGCTGGACGACGATGGGTTTCTCCACATCACCGGGCGCATCAAGGAGATCGTGATACGGGGAGGTGAGAACATCTACCCAGGCGAAATCGAGCAGGCGGCGTTTGAAATGCCGGAAGTCCGCGAGGTCGTGGTATTCGGCGAGCCTGACCAGGCCATGGGTGAAGAACTGGTCATGGTTATCTACTCGGCCCCGGGCGCCACGCTCACCGAAACCCAGGTCCGCGACTACCTGAATACTCGCCTGGCCGGCTACAAGGTCCCGCGCAGCATCGTGTTGTGGCCACAACCCCTGCCCCGCAATGCCAGCGAGAAGCTACATAAGCTCAAGGTGAAAGAAGCCTATCTCGGCGGCGCAGCAGTCGCCTGAGCGCGGCAAGGAGACGTGAACATGAAACTGGATCTGACGCATCCGCAGGAACGCCTTCTGGGCAAGATACTCGATCGACACGCGGAACAATCAGCGGATACCCGATTCCTGGTCACCGATGACACCAGCATCAGTTTCGCCGACGCCGCCGAGCTGACCAACCGGCTGGCCGCGGGTTTGCTTGAGCACGGTATCGGGCCCGGTGACCGGGTGGTGCTGTTCCTCGGTAACTGCCCGGAAATGGTCCTGCTGACCCTGGCAGCCAACAAGATCGGTGCCGTGTGGGTCCCGATCAACACGGACTTTCGCGGGGACTGGCTGCTGGATGCCGTCAGTCGCAGCCGGCCGGCGATGATTGTCACCGAGTCCAGGCTCGCGCCAAGGCTCGCCGAGATCGAACAGCAACTGCCAGCGGCACAGCGTTTCATGCTGGAGGACGACGCCGTAGCCGCTTTAGCGGGCGCTATCCCCTACAGCCAACTGGTGCACGACACGCCGCTGGTACCGGACTACAGCAAACAGGATTACGGCGATACCAGCGCCATTCTCTGGACTTCGGGTACCACCGGTCGCTCCAAGGGCGTGATGCAGAGTCACAACAACTGGATTAGGGCGATTGTCGACGGGGCTGCACGGATGTATGACTCCGCGCCCGACGACGTCTGCTACTGTCCATTGCCGCTGTACAACTCCGGCGCCTGGATAACCTGTGTTTACCGGGCCTTGATTGAGGGTATCCCGGTGGTACTGGAGGACAAGTTCTCGGTATCCACCTTCTGGGAGCGCATCAACCACTTTGGCGCCACACAAATCTTTGCCATTGGCGCCATGGGCTCATTCCTGATGAATGCGCCGGAATCCGCAGAAGACAGGAACAACACCCTGCGCACGGCCCTGATCGTGCCGATGGCGCCGGACCTGTGGCAGGCTTTCGAGCAGCGCTTTGACGTGCGCCTGCTGACCTCGGGCCTGGGTATGAGCGAGTGCCTGCTCATTATGAACCAGCTGGAATGCCCGCCTGGCACTCTCAGCTACGCCCTGGGCCGGCCGCCGGCAGACCTCGATGTCGCCCTGTGCGACGACAACGGCAAACCGGTAGCCGACGGTGAGGCCGGCGAAATGTGCCTGCGCGAAAAAGCACCTCATGTGCTGTTCAAGGGTTACTTTGACGATAACGAGGCGACCGTAGCCGCGTTTCGCGAAGAGTGGTTCCTGACCGGCGACATGGCGCGATACGACCCGGAAAGCGGCGTCTACTTTTTCTGCGACCGCAAGAAAGATGCAGTGCGCTTTGCCGGCCGGAATATTTCCACGCTGGAAGTGGAAAGCGTCGTGCGCCGCCATCCGGAGGTTGCCGATGTCGCCGCCTATGGCATACCGGCGAAGGAGATCGAGAGTGAGGATGAGCTCAAGCTGAGCGTGGTGCGCAAACCCGGCAGCGAGTTGACGGCGGAAGCACTTTGCGAATTCATCAACAGCCACGCGCCCTATTTTTTCGTGCCGCGTTACCTCGATTTCGTTGCCAACCTGCCCTACACGCCAACGCAGAAGGTGCAGAAATATCGGCTGCGCGAACAGGGCAACTCGGATGCGACCTGGGACCTGCGCGCGTCCGGCTTCAAAGTGCGTCGCTGAACGCAGAGAAGTCTGCGGCAATGCGGCCAGGGGCTAGGCAACACGCCCGATTGCGGTTATATTCAGCGCGCTCCCTTGGAGTGTGATACTGCTTTTTCGATACAACTATCTAATAATCGGGGTGTAGTAATGACTCAACTTATCTCTTTCAGCACTGCCATGGCAGTGTTTGCGGTATTCGTCGCCACTGGCCTGGGTTCAGTCTAGGACGGCACAGGCGCCGCCCCGTCAGGGGCGCGCGCCACCGCACAGCACGTCCGTTACCAGTTCGGTATCCATATACTCCTTCAGTTCAACTATCCGACCTTCTTTCCAGGTAAACAGGAAGTGGTATTCATTCCTGTAGTCGCGCCCGGAGACATGACGTCCCGCTGATGTCGCCTCCACCGCCACGCGATCGCCCTCTGCCGTCATGGCATGGACGGTGAAAGCCAGTCCTTCGGGGAACGCATCCAGTACACCGGCCGCGAAGCTGCGAATCTCCTCCTTACCCCGGGCCCCGGAAATCAGCGTGTTCCCCATAGTCACCACGCGCCCGTCCTCACAGTACGCGTCGGCGATTGCGTCCGCATCGGCCCGCTGCATGGCCTCGAAGAAGGCCGCGGTCAGATTTTTGTTGGTCTGTTCCAGGCTCATCTGCTCTCTCCCGTAATATTGAGAACCCAGTATAGAGGCCCGCCGCGATGGCAGCGCCCGCTGCGAAGAATTTTACGCCGCAGTTCAGAAATACCGACACCGGTCGCACTGCGACGCTTCTCTGGCATTGCCATCAATGAAATACTGTCGGTCGCACTCACCTTAACCACGGCCACACCATGCAAACCAATATTGGACTGCTGCTGAAAAAGCGCGCCGCCATCACACCCGCAAACGAGGCATTCGTGGAGTGGGAACGCCAGCGACGCTTCACCTTCCGCGATCTCAACCAGCGCTGCAACCGCGTGGCCAATACCCTGCTGGAACAGGGTATACAACCCGGCGAGCGAGTGGCGACGCTTTTGAAAAACGGCATCGAGTTCGTGGAGACCTACTTCGCCATTGCCAAGATTGGCGCGGTCATGGTGCCGGTCAACTGGCGCCTCACGCCAGCAGAAATCGCCTACATCCTGGAAGACGCCGGCGCCAGCGCCCTCGTGCACGACGCCGAGTTCGATGCCAGCATCAGTACCCTACAGCAACAGGGCTCGGACTCAGCCAGGTGTCGACTGTGGCTGCGAGTAGTTGATGAGCCCGCCAGCGCCATGACGGCTACCAGCCTGGACTACAACCAGTGTCTCGTCCGGGCCAGTGACGATGAACCGGCGGTGGGCGCCTGGGATGATGACAACCTTTTTATCATGTATACCTCGGGCACCACGGGACATCCCAAGGGCGCCGTACACAGCCACGATGGCATGCTGTGGTCACAGCTGACCAGCATGGCCACCTCGGACATGCGCGGCGACGACCGCTTCCTGCTGCCTCTGCCCATGTTCCATGTGGGCTGCCTGAACCCGGTTTCCCTGCTGGTACACCGGGGCGGCACCGGGGTCATCATGCGCGATCTGGATATGGCGCAAATGTTTAAGTGTATCGCCAGCGAACGCATCAGCATTTTCATGGCCGTGCCCGCCCTGCTGCAATTCATGTTGCAGGCCCCGGAACGGCCTGATCATGACCTGTCGTCACTGCGCTGGATTGCGACGGGTGCCGCCCCGGTGCCGGTGTCGTTGCTGCGCGCCTGGCGCGAACTGGGCATCAGCATCCACCAGGCCTATGGCCTTACCGAATCGTGCGGGCCCGGTACGCTGCTGCTCGCAGCGGACGCCGAACGCAAGGCCGGTTCCTGTGGACGGCCGCAAATGCATACCGAGGTAAAAATCGTGGATGCCCGGGGCGACGAGATCCCCCCTGGCAGCCCGGAAGCCGGGGAATTGCTACTGGCGGGCCGCCACATCATGAAGGGCTACTGGAACAATCCACAGGCCACTGCAGAAACCCTGCAGGATGGCTGGTTGCACACCGGGGATATCTGCACTGCCGACAGCGAGGGCTTCATCACCCTATGCGATCGCAAGAAAGACATGATTATCTCCGGCGGCGAGAATATCTACCCCGCGGAACTGGAAAACGTGCTCAGCGCCTGCCCCGAAGTACAGGAAGCCGCCGTGATTGGCGTGGCATCGACAAAATGGGGAGAAACGCCCCTGGCGCTGGTGGTCCCTGCGCCCGGGGCGATGCCGACCGCAGACAGCCTCCGGCAATGGTGCCGGGAGCACCTGGCGGGTTACAAAGTACCGCAACTCTATGAACTGGTAGACGCCCTGCCCCGCAACCCATCGGGAAAGCTGCTCAAGCCGCAACTGCGCGAGGCTTTCCCGGGCCCCGCGCCATTCTAGCCAGTGATTGCTTGATCAGCCCATCGCGCTAGCCGCTGGCCAGGGTGCGCTGCAGCGTGTCGGACTCGATACCGGCAAGCGTGCGATACAGGATGCCATAGGCAATCAGCAGCGCGGGCACGGTCCAGATGAAGGGGATGCCCAGCAACACCGTTGACACGGTGGTCACCACAATAGCGCCAATATCGAAGCCCAATACCTTGAACCAGTTGTGCCCGATCACCTTGCGCGATGCCTCCAGCGCCTGCCAGGGGCCCAGTTTCTTGTCTACCGCCAGCGGCATCGCCAGCTGGTAGCTGACCAGCAGGTAAATTCCCGGCAACACCAGCAGCAGGAAACCAACGAAGACCAGCACGCTCATCAGCAGGTAGGTCAGCACCAGCTTCAGCGTATTGTCGTACCAGGAGAACAGGCTCTTCGGCACCGGTTTGTGACCCAGCGCAATCGCTGTACCAAAAAAACACAGGCCCGCCGCCATGGGCAGCATCACCAGTGTTATCACCACGTTGCCAATCTGTTGCATGGCACTTGGCGGCTGCACTGTCTGCGGGTCAGGTGGCGCGCCTTCCAACAGCCCAAAAACGATGCTCAGCAGGAACACCACGGCAAAATAGAACAACATCGCCTTCCATACCAGGGCCTTGTTGCCGCTGACGCGGCCCCATGCTTCACGTGCGAGGGCGCCGAGCTCCAGCTCGTAGTCACCCGCCATGCCCCGTTCCAGTGAACCCTGCCCTGCTGTTGCGGTTTCGACTTCCATTGAGTTCTTCCTCTTGTACGCTGCTGATATACTCAATTACACCCTGCAACTATAGCACCGGACCCCGAGGACTGTTCATGAAGCGCAAGGCAAACGCCTTTTCGCGCCTGGCCCCGATCGCGTTTGCCGCCATCGCCTGTGCCTGTGCCATTGCCGAACCCGGTGCCGGCAGCAGCGAGCCGGGCGACGAAGATACCGCGGGGGAAGCGGTTTCACCCTGGCTGCTCACGCCGACCGTCAGTGCGGACCCGAAGCTGGGCACCACACTGGGCGCAGTGGCCGGATACGTCAGCGCGCTGGACCGGGGCTCAAGCCCGTCGTTGATTACCGCCTTTGCCACCTACAGTGATACCGACTCCTACGTCGGCGGCATGTTCGGGGATTTGTACTTTGGCGCGGACACGCACAAGGTCATGTTCGGCTATATCAACGGCAAGATCCGCAACGAATACGACGATTTCCTGGGCACAGGCAGAACCGTACGCACCGAGGACAACATCGAATCCCTGTTCGCACGCTACCAGCACCGCGTCGGTGATCACTGGTACCTGGGTGGCCAGTTCATCATGAGCGATTACGTGATCGGTGCCGACGGGATATTCGAGCTCATCCTCGACCAGATTGGCCTCACCGGATTCCAGTCCAATGGCATCGGACTGGTGGCCCAGTACGATACCCGCGACGACCAGCGCGATCCCACCACCGGCGATAGCTTCGTCGCCCACAATGTTGCCTACCGGGAAGGACTGGGTGGCGAGGAGTCATTTGACACCTTCACCATTAATTACAGCAACTACTGGCCCTTTGGCGACGGCCATGTGCTGGCCACCAACGCCCGTGGTCGCTGGACCGGGGACGCGCCGCTATCGGGGTATTCATCGCTGAACATGCGCGGTTATACTCGCGGCAATTACCTGGACGAGCATTACACGCACCTCAACCTGGATGCGCGCTTTCACGTACGCGGGCGCTGGGGCGCCGCGCTGTTTGGCGGGGTCGGATGCCTGTACAGTAAAGTGTCGGCCTGCAGGGAATCAGAGAGCCTGTATCCGATGCTCGGTGCGGGCATCATTTTTGACCTGAAGCCCGATGCCGGCATCGTGCTGCGACTGGATTACGCCAGGGGCGAGAGTGATAACGAGGCAATCTACCTGAGTCTGGGGCAGCCGTTCTAGATTCCTCAGGCAGCCACTTGCAGGGGCAGGCTAATCTATTTTCTAGCCATTGAACCCTATTTTATATTATTAAATATCAATAGCTTAAGAGCTTTTATTCAGGCGTTGAATTAATTCAAATAATTGATTAAAAAGCAGCACTTAACAATACCGAACAACCCCGACTACGGCCGCCGGCGAATACGGCGTCACCAGCACAAGGATCACCACACATGGCCAGTACCCATACCTACCAGCAGGACCCGCGTAACGCCGATATCCAGATCAATATCAACGGTGAACTGTTTCACCGGGACCAGGCTGTGGTGTCGGTATTCGATTCGGGCTTTATTCTCGGGGATGGCATCTGGGAGGGCCTGCGCCTGCACAACGGCGTGATCCCCTTTCTCGACAAGCACATGAAGCGGCTGTGGGAAGGCGCCAAGGCCCTGGACCTCGACCTGGCACTGACCAGGGAAGAGCTGCAGGCGCGCCTGTACCATACCGTCGATGCCAACGGCATGGACGACCACGTGCACATCAGGCTGATGGTCAGCCGCGGCATCAAGGCGACCCCCTACCAGGACCCGGCGGTGACCATCTCCGGGCCGACCATCGTCATCATACCGGAGTACAAGAATCCCGATCCGGCGCTGAATGATCGCGGCGTGAACCTGTATACCGTGTACGTCAGGCGCGGCTATGCCGATGTACAGGACCCGCGCATCAACAGTCATTCCAAGCTCAATTGCATCTTTGGCTGCATCCAGGCCGCCAAGGCCGGTGCCGACGAAGCCCTGATGCTCGACCCGCACGGTCACGTGGCGACCTGTAACTCCACCCACTTCTTTATCGTCCGTGATGGCGAGGTCTGGACCTCGTCAGGCGACTACTGCCTGGACGGCATTACCCGGCGCAACGTGATCGATTTGTGCAAGGCCAATGATATTCCGGTATACGAGAAGAACTTTTCGGTGATGCAGGCCTACGGCGCAGATGAGGCTTTTGTCACCGGCACCTTCGCCGGACTGACCCCGGTGTTCGATATCGATGGGCGTCGCATTGGCGATGGCCGTCGCGGCCCCATGGTGGACCGCTTGCAGGCACTGTACCGGGAACTGATCGGCAACGAGTGCGCGCGGGGCCGGGCATGACGCTGCGCATTGCCATGTGGTCCGGCCCGCGCAACATCTCTACCGCGATGATGCGCAGCTGGGAGAACCGGCCGGACTGCTCGGTAGTGGACGAGCCCTTCTATGCCGCCTACCTGGCCGACACCGGGCTCGAGCACCCCTGCAGGAACGAGATACTACTGACCAAGAGCACCGACTATGGCAAGGTCATTGAAGAGCTCACCAGCTATCCGGTGAATACGCCGCTGCAATACCAGAAACAGATGACACACCACATCCCGCGCGGCATGAGCATGGGCTGGTGCGCGGGCATGAAGCACTGCTTCCTGATCCGCGATCCCGCCGAGGTCATCGCCTCCTATGTGCAGAAGATGCCGGAAGTGGATGCAGACGCCATCGGCATCTGCCGGCAGGCGGAACTGTTTGCGGAAATCACCGGGCTCACCGGCGAAACACCGGCGGTTATCGATTCAAACGAGGTACTGATGGACCCGGAAGCGGTCCTGGGTAAGCTGTGCGCCTACCTGGAAGTCCCGTTTTTACCTGAGGCGATGCTGCACTGGCCCAGTGGTCGCAGGGACTCGGATGGCATCTGGGCCAGTCACTGGTACCGCAACGTGGAGCGCTCCACCGGGTTCGGGGAATACACGCCTTCCCGGCCGCAGTTGAGCGCTGCACATCGCCAGCTCGCCGCAGCCATGCAACCCTATTACGATGAGCTGTCGCGTTGGCGCCTGCGGCCCTGAGCGCGCAGCGCGGCTATTCCTGCGTGGTCACGGTATTGACCTGCTCCAGCGCCTCGGCATATTCCGACAGCAGCTGGAACATGATGTCGCGGCATGACTGCTCGGTGTTCATCTGCCCCACCACCTGACCTACCGGGTTGAACGCGATTTTCTGGCAATCGCCCACACCGGCGTAGCGATGCGTGCGGCGCACGGCGTCGAAAGTCAGGTAACCCTGCAGCGGCATCGGCAGCGCGTCGGGTGTATCTTCCCGCTCCCAGGCCTCGGTCCATTCGTTCTTGAGCATACGCGCGGTTTTACCGGTGAAGGAACGCGAGCGTACGGTGTCTTCGGAGTTCGCCGCCTTGTAAGACTCTCGCTGCGCCGGCTCGGCCTGGGCCTCGGTTGCTATCAGCCAGCGTGAGCCCATCCACACACCCTGGGCACCCATACTCATGGCGGCGAGCATCTGCCTGCCGTTGCCGATACCACCCGCAGCCAGCACCGGCAGGGGCGCAATCGCATCGACCATCTGCGGCCACAGCACCATTGAGGTGACTTCACCGGCGTGACCACCGCCCTCTGAACCCTGGCACACCACAAAGTCGAGCCCTGCTTCCTTGTGGGCAATGCCGTGCTTGAGGCGGCCGGCCAGTGCGCCGATCAGGCGACCTGCATCGTGAACCTGTTGCACGATTTCCGGGGGCGGCGTACCCAGGGCGTTGACTATCATCGCGCATTTGGGCCTGGTCAGCGCCTCATCCACCAGTGCCTGTGCCTGCTGCACGGAAAAGCTCAGGCTGACCGGGTCTTTCTCGTCGGGCCACTCGGGGACGCCAGCGTCCCGGAGCAGTTTCTCTGCAAAATCGCGATGCCGCTGCGGAATGGCTGCCTCGATCATCGCCACCAGTTCCTCGGGAGTCGACTTGTCCATGCCTTCATACTTCTGCGGGATGGCGGTATCCACTCCGTAGATGTGATCGCCAATGTGCGCATCGATCCAGTCCAGTTCCTCGCGCAATTGCTCCACGGAAAAGCCCACCGCACCCAACACGCCGATACCACCGGCCTTGGAAACCTCGACCACCACGTCGCGACAGTGAGTGAACGCAAAGACAGGGACTTCAATCCCCAATTTTTTACTGAGCTCAGTTTGCATGGCATTGCCCCCTACAGAAAAATACAGCAGCAGAATGGGGTATAAGCGCTGGCGGCGACATGGCCGAAAAGGCCGAAAGGGATGGCTTTATTGACAACTCGGGGCAGGATGCCGACCGGGCGATGCCGGTCGGTGCGCGGTAAACCTTTACAGCAGGCGCCCGCTGCTATTCGACAATCCCCAGGTCGTGGCACAGGCTCTGCAGCGTCCTGCCGATCCGCGTCTGGATACGTATCATTTCCAGCTTTGGCCAGGTAGAGCGCTCACCGGTCTTGATCAGGTTGAAGATCTCTTCTTCGGTCAGGTGCGCCAGTATCCGCGACGGGTTAAAGAAGCGGAACGGCGGGATGATATTGATATCGCCGACATAGTCCTGGTTGACGATCGCCAGTATGGTATTGGTTAACTGGTTCAGCGCCGGGCGTTTCTGCAGCGGTTTCTGCATGATCTCCGCCGAGGCGTTGAGCCATTCCCTCGCTGTGCGCGTGGCCGCGGTCTTGACCACGTCGATACGCGTATTGCGCCGCCCGGAGTCGCGCACAAAGGGAATAATGTGCGGGTTGGTCTGGCTGACAATATAGTGATTCACCCCGTACAGCCGCGCCAGTCGCTTGGCGGGCAGGTCGTCGCTCACAGCACCGTCCACCCACTTGCGCGAGGGCAGGTATTCCTTTTTATCACCGTACTTGTCGCGTGCCATCAGCGTGACCGGCGGGTACACCCCGGGTACCGCGGCCGATGCCATGATCGACTGGCGAATCAGTACATTGGGGGTGGTGGTGGCATTGAGCAGCCGGGAGGTCTGGTGCGTCTCCGCGGGGGCGATGGAGATATTCATGTGAATCCCCGTCTTGGCGAAGGCTTCCTGGAATGTCATATCGGGAACCAGGCGTTCAACGATACCCTGGATCTCGTGCACCTGCAGGATCTGCGGGCGGATACGGTGCAGCACGCTGAGACGTTGTTTCTCCATTTCAATCTGGCTGACAAGATAGGTGGGATCAAACATCTTCTGCAGTTCATCGCGGCTGTGGGTCGCGAGCATACTGCCGACGAAGGACCCGCCACTGGAGCCGGACAGGATATCGGGCAGCAGGTTCTGCTCAAGCAGCGCCTTCACCACACCGACGTGGAAATACAGCAGCATACCGGAGCCGCTCATCATCAACGCCGAGCGGCCGAAACAGTGATTGGCGCGACGGAAGAAGTCCAGTCGCTCCTCTTCCCCTATCTCGCTGTCATCGACCGTAGCGAGCAGCTGCAGCGAATCGACAATCTCCTCGACATAATCCTCGATGACCTGCTTGGTGCCGGAGCGGGCGACCTGGTAGAGCTCTGAGCGCCCCATCCCGCCCACGTTACCGTGGATGCCCTCGTTCAGCGTGAACAACAGCCCGGGATAGTCGTGGCGAGCACGCAGCGACCGCAAGCGGTCGAGCCGGCTGCGGATAGAGACGTAGTCATAAGCCGATGACTGATCACGGCGCCGCCAGTTGGCCTTGCCGGAACGTTCATCGTGCGCCAGTGCCGCCTCACGCCACTCCTGATAGGAGTCGGCCTGCAACATGGCTTTTTCGTATTTACGCAGCGCTCTCCAGCTCACAAACTACCCCTTGTCCCCAAACACCCTGGCCAGGCTGCATGTCGCAGCACTCGAGCAAACAGTTTATCACTTTGCACGCCGATTATCGCAATACGGTGCGCCCGGGTGCGGTCAGAATTCGTAGCCAGGAACGGCCCTGCAGCGGTGGCCGCTGTAGCGTCATCGAGGTCTGGCGAGGGCCTTATTCCTGCAAACTGAACAGCTGCGTATTGCCGCCCTTGGCCACGACATTGTCGGTGCGCGTTTTCTCCGTCGCGAAACGGTACAGGTAGTTTGGCCCGCCGGCCTTGGGACCGGTGCCGGAAAGCCCCATGCCACCGAAGGGGTTTACCCCGACCACGGCGCCGACGGTATTGCGGTTAATGTAGGTATTGCCGACGCGGGTGGCGGCGAAGATGTCGCGGGCGAATCCGTCTATGCGGCTGTGCACGCCCAGCGTCAGGCCGTAGCCCGAGGCATTGATCTCATCCAGAACCCTGCCCAGTTCGCTGGTGCCATAGCGAATAACATGCAGGATCGGTCCGAATACTTCCCCGGGCAACTGCGCCAAAGACTGTATTTCATAGACCTGGGGCGGCACGAAGTAACCCCCGGTGTGACTTTCATCCAGAC
The DNA here is from genome assembly GCF_008370495.1 of Pseudohalioglobus sediminis. Taxonomy (GTDB): domain Bacteria; phylum Pseudomonadota; class Gammaproteobacteria; order Pseudomonadales; family Halieaceae; genus Halioglobus. The sequence continues at coordinate 216,917 of NZ_VTUX01000002.1, forward strand.
TGCAGGCCGCCACCAGACGCCCTTCATCACGCATGCGCAGCTGGTGACGCTCCAGCATCTGTCGCGCGTCCAGGTCGATGACCGGGCCGATATCCGTGCTCAGGGCGGCTGGATCCCCGATCCGCAACTCCTGCATGGCGCCGGCGAGCATCTGCAACACGTTGTCAGCGATATCCTGCTGCAGGTAAAGCACGCGCAGTGCGCTGCAGCGCTGGCCCGCACTCTGGAAAGCCGAGGTGATAACATCGTCGACCACCTGCTCCGGTAATGCCGTCGCGTCGACGATCATGGTATTCAGGCCGCCCGTCTCCGCTATCAGCGGCACAATCGGCCCATCGCGCTCGGCCAGTTGCTGATTGATAAGCTTTGCCGTCGCTGTCGAGCCGGTAAAGGCGACACCACTGATACGCGTATCCCTGACCAGGGCGGCACCAACGCGGGCACCGTCTCCCGGGAGCAGCTGCAACACCTCCGCCGGCACACCAGCCTGCAACAGTAAAGCCACGGCACGCGCGGCGATTAACGGCGTCTGCTCGGCAGGCTTGGCGATCACGCTGTTGCCGGCGGCGAGCGCCGCCGCCACCTGGCCCACGAAGATGGCCAGCGGAAAATTCCATGGGCTGATACACAGGAATACACCACGACCGTGCAGAGACAGCTCATTGACCTCACCGGTTGGCCCCGGCAGCGGGCTCGGCGCAGAGAACAGACGGCGCGCCTGTTGCGCATAGTAGCGGCAGAAATCCACCGCCTCGCGTACCTCTGACAAGGCGTCATCGAGGGTTCGCCCCGCCTCGGCGACAATCAAGGACATCAACTGCGCCGTTTCCTGCTCCATCAGGGTGGCAGCCTGCTCCAGCACCCGGGCCCGCAGCTCTGCACCGGCCCGGTCCCATTGCAACTGTGACGCCGATGCAGTCGCCAGTGCCAGCTCAATGGCTTCGGCACCGGCCTCTACCACCTGCCCCACCGGTGTTTGCGTACTGGCCGGACTGATCACTGCGCGGCTGCTGCCCGGCTGTGTACTGCCGTTGACAACTGGTGCCGCCTCGAAGGCACGCTCCCTGCTGGCCTCGACCTCCTGCAGCAGCGGCAGCACCACCAGTGGTTCGGCGAGATCGAGGCCTGCGGCGCTCTGCCAGGGCCATGTCTCATCGCGATACAGCTCCCTGGGTGCTGGAATGCGTCCGTGGCGCCCGTGCGGGTTCTCCCGCGTCTCTGCAACCGGGTCCCGGAGCAGCTCCCCCGGCGCCACCTTCGCATCGAGGAAGCGATTGACAAACGAACTATTGGCGCCATTTTCCAGCAATCGACGCACCAGGTATGGCAGCAGGTCGCGATGGTTGCCCACCGGTGCGTAAACGCGCAGCGCCGTGTCCGGCGCGCCGGCCTGCACCTGCTCGTACAATAAATCGCCCATGCCGTGCAGGCGCTGGAACTCGAACTCTCTTCCATCGCGCGTCAGCTCCTGCACCATGGCCACGGTGTAGGCGTTGTGTGTGGCGAACTGCGGGTAGATGTCGTCCTGGGCCGCGAGCAGGATCTCGGCACAGACCTGGTAGGACAGATCGGAATGGCACTTGCGCGTGAATACCGGGTAATCGCTGACACCCAGTTCCTGTGCGTGCTTGATTTCACCGTCCCAGTAGGCACCTTTGACCAGGCGCACCATCAGCCGCCGATTGCATTCCCTGGCCAGCTGCACCAGCCAGTGCGACACCTCGGTGGCGCGCTTCTGGTACGCCTGCAAAACGAAACCGAGGCCGTCCCAGCCGGCCAGCTCGGGGTCGGCGGCCAGTGCTGCAAAGATGTCCAGCGACAGGTCCAGACGATCACACTCCTCGGCATCGATACTGAAACCGATGTTGCCGGAGCGTGCCGCCACGGCGAGTGCCTTGACTCGCGGCAACAGCTCGTTCATCACCCTGCGCTTCTGGCGATATTCGTAGCGCGGGTGCAGTGCAGAAAGCTTCACCGATATCCCGTTGGCTTCCAGGACACTGGCCGAGCTGTCGGCAGCAACGATACGCTCGATGGCACTGGCATAGGCGTCAAAGTAGCGTCGCGCGTCCTCGTCGGTGCGCGCGCCCTCCCCCAACATGTCAAAGGAAAACCGCGTGCCCGGCCGGTTGTCGGCAATACCGCGCTGAATGGCTTCTTCGATGGTCCTGCCCAGCACATACTGGCCGCCCATGATACGCATGGCCTGCAGCACGGCGCGGCGCACTACCGGCTCGCCGATGGACGACACCAGGCGCTTCATCCACGAGCCGGTGTTGCCGGTGATATCCTCGTCGAGATTGACCACCTTGCCGGTGAGCATCAGGCCCCAGACGGATGCGTTGACGAAACGGGAACCGGACCGGCCCTTGTGTGCAGCCCAGTCCCCGGAGCGGATTTTCTCGGCAATCAGGCGATCCGCGGTGTCTTCGTCCGGCACCCGCAACAGCGACTCCGCCAGGCACATCAGCGCGATGCCTTCCTTGTTGGAAAGACCGAACTCCTGCAGGAAAGCGTCCAGCGTACCGGCGCGATCGCTCCTGCCGCGACACTGTTCGACCAGGGCCACGGCGTGCTCGTGCACGCGCGCCGCGCGCGCATCCTTGATCGAGGTGGCACCGAGCAGCTCCCGCACGACCTCCGGTTCAGCGGCATGTGTGGCGGCGCGGATCTGTTGCCTCAGGGCATCCAATTGTTCGCTCACTGCAATCATCCTCTTGACAAGAAACCGCACCGACTCACCCGCAGGCCGCTCCATCGCGCGGGGGCAAGCGCCTCGACGCTACACCCTCCCTGGCCGGGTCGGAAAACACGAAAAGTAGCACACAGCTTGCATGCGAACCATGTCAGGCACGTGATAATCGCACCCCAGGCATGACGCAGGAACGGGAGCCCCGAGCAGCCATCCGGTGTGTCATCCGTCGTTTCCAACCCTCTCCATACTCGACAGCCCCGGGTTAGCGCCGTCGTCAACGGCTCAGGCCGGGAAAGTCGACATCACGCTTGCGCGACACCTGCGCTTGCGGCAACGTGCACCTGACGCACCAGGGAACACCACACCATGCTCAAAGACGAGGACCTGCTGGAACTGTTGCTGGCCCAATGCCAGCAAGGCGACTATGCCCCGCGCTGCGATGTCATCCGGCCCGGTGACCCTTCAGACACACTGTATTACGTGGTAGAGGGTTCGCTGTCGGTGCAGGTCCGTGACGACAGCGGGCAGGCATTTGTACTGGCCTACCTGCACCAGGGCGATTTCCTTGGCGAACTGGGCGTCTTCCTGGACACACCCGTGCGCAATGTCCATGTCAAGACACGAACCGAGAGCAAGCTCGCGAAGATTCAATACGCGCGGCTGCAGGAACTGTTACAGGGTGAACTGGCGTCACGCCGTGCAGATTACCTGCGCATGTTCGGCGAACACCTTGCGCGCAGGCTGATGCAGGCGGAACGCAAAACCGGCGACCTGGCATTGCTGGACGTCACCGGGCGCATAGCGCGCGTGCTGCTTGACCTGGCGGAACAACCGGATGCCTATACCCACGCCGAAGGCGTGCGCGTCAACGTCACCCGCACCGAGATCGCGCGCCTGAGCGCTTGCTCCAGGGAGATGGCAGGCCGCTGCCTGCGCGATCTCGAAGCACGGCAACTGATCGTCAGTGAAGGCCGCAGTATTATCGTCAAAGGTGCCGGCAAAGCCACTGCGCTGCTCGAAGACGTGTAGCAGGCAGCGCGCGGATCTAGGCCGGCTGCGCGCCACCGCCCAGTTCCGGCACGGCCCGTCGAATCACGGCGAGGTAACCCGTAGCCAGGGCATTCTCGTGCCCCTGGTAAAAACCGCGCTCCTTGAGCAGGCGGTGCAATGCCGGCAGTTTATGCGCCGGCACGCTGGCCAGCAGGTGATGCTCCAGGTGGTAATTGACAAAATTGGGGCAAAACACCAGGCGCTCCAGCGGGTTGGCATAGGTGGTACGGGTGTTGCTGCGCGGGTCCAGGTCATAGAGGTCCGGCACATTGCCGTGCTCGGCGACCTGCCGGATGCGCGCGATCAGCGGGTAGGCGGTAAAGTACGCCACCACCCACAACAGGTAGTAGGCGCCGAAGCCCAGAGCCACCAGCAACAGCAGCAGGCACAGGTTGACCAGCAGGCCGCGCCGTTCGGCGTGCGTTCTCTCACCTTCCCTCAGCATCAGGTTGCGCCCCTTGCCGCCAAACACACTGCGAATCAGCTGCAGGCCGGTCTGCCCGCTCAGGTCGCGCTTGATCTTGCGCAGGAAGCTGGCGCGTGTCACCGGGTAGGCACGATAGTTGGGCAGGTCGGGATCGTTTTCCGTTCCCGCGTGGCGGTGATGTTCGCGGTGGGATGCACCGTAGGCCGTCACATCGCCCAGAACCGGGTAGGCACAGAGCCACTGCCCCACCAGATCATTGAGTTTCTGCGTCCTGAACAGGGTTTTGTGGCCGGCCTCGTGCATCAATACCGCCAGCCCCAGCTGCCTGCCACCCAGCAGAATGACAGCGAGCAGCAGTGTCAAAGGGTTGGTCCAGACAATGGTCACAGCGAAAATGGTCGCAATCAGCAGCCAGTTCCAGGCGACCAGCCAAGCCCCGGCGACGTCACTGCGACGGGTGAATGCGCGAATTTCCTCTTTGTCCAGATAGTCGCTGGCTTTCATTTGGTCACTCCAGGGCTGATATTGCTTCGACACCAGACTAAATGTAACACATATCGCGCATATTGAAACTTTACTGTTACAATCAGGCGATGCAACAGGACGCGACATGAAGCAATCCAGCCAGCAGGCGCCCGCGGCGAAACGCCTCATCCTGTCTCTGCTCAGTGCGCCGGACCTGGGTGAGGCCAGCATCGCCTCGCTGGAGCAATGGGGAGCGCTGTTCGACATTGATGCGGCCGCCATCCGCGTCACCGTGGGCCGGCTGAAACGCCAGGGCCTGCTGGCGTCCCCGCGCCGGGGCGTCTATGTGATTGGCCCGAAAGGGCGCATCATGGCCGACACCGCCCGGGACTGGGTTAACGTGGAACGTCGCATCGGGTACTGGGATGGTGACTGGATACTGGCGCACTGTGCACACCTGGGCCGGGGCAATCGCACGGCGCTGCGGGCCCGGGAGCGGGCTTTGCGACTGAACGGGTTTGCAGAGTACGCCGCCGGGCTGTGGATACGGCCGTCGAACCTGGCAGAGCCCCTAACCGCAACACAACAACGACTGATCACGCTGGGCATGGAAGCAGATGCCGTGATCAGCCGGGCCACGGAAATAGCCGGCGTCAATGCCGAGGCACTGTTCGCACTGTGGCCGGGTGATGCCATCGAATCCGCCTACCGATACCACTGCGAGGCGATGACCGCGAGCCTGGCGCGACTGGGCAAACTGCCACTGGCCGACGCCGCTCGCGAAACAATACAGGTTGGTGAGGCCGTGATCAGGCAGATCAATTCCGACCCGCTGCTGCCCGACCCCATCGTCGACGCCGCCGCTCGCAGCCGGATGATTGCGCAGATGCTGGTCTACGATCGGGCCGGGCGCAACATCTGGCAGCGCCTGATCGAGGCTTCAGGAGCCGGCCTCGATTCACCGTAATGGATCTATGCCGGTTGTCCCGACTGCCCGCCCCCATTCTCTACCAGTCCCCTCAGGGTGAGGCGGTAAACCGGCGCGCCCTGGGCCAGCATGATAGGTTCTATGTCCGCGTACAGGTCAGCGTAACGATAGAAGGGTACGCGCGGAAACAGATGGTGAATGGAGTGATAGTTCTGGTATCCCCAGGCGACCGTGAGCCACTGCTGCAACGGGCCGGGTAGGAGGATAGTAGAGGTATCCACGTAGCGGCCTACCTTGTTGTGAGGGCGATGCACGATATAGGCGAACAGGTACAGCAGCAGTACGATACCCAGCGACCAGCCGACAACGAACAAGGCAAAGGCTTCCAGCCAATAGCCTGCCAGCACCAGGGCCACCCGCGGCAGGATCGCCGCAGCAACTTCCAGGCAGAGGTAGACATTCTGCCGCAGGGGGCCTTTGGACCAGCGATGGCGCAGATAATACCGGTACTGGACCGTCAGTAACTGCAGGGCGGCTGCGAGCGCAGCGCGCGGTGACTGCCGCATCTGCGCCACGTGATAGTCCGGGTCCTGTTCCGGCTCGTTGGTATGCCGGTGATGTGCCAGGTGCTCGTGGCGATGCGCGGTCAGGGGGATCATCATAATCCAGGCGGCGCCGTAGCCGAGGGCCTCATTCACCCAGCGCAATCGCGGGTGGCTGCCACTGATACAACCGTGCACCGACTCGTGGGCGACGGTGTAGGCGCAATAGGTCAGGCCGGCGATCATCGGCGTGGCCAGCCACAGTGAGAGCGTGCCTGTCACGGCCAGCGCCACCGTTGCCAGGTAGCCGAAGAACGTCGCCAGTGCCAGCAGCACCGTGGGCCAGGCGAAGTCACCCATATAGTGCCGTGCTCGCGCCAGCGCTGCCGCATCCGCACTCTCTTGTTTGCTCATCAACCTGCTCCCCGCTCATTTGGCTATGAGTAAAGACTTTGCCGTAGCTGCCTCCGCCTTGTGAGTGCAGAACTCGCCAGAAAGGTGTCATAATTCGCCAAAAGCGGAGTCCAAGCATTGGAAAAGATCAGCCCTGTGTACGCACGCCTGATTTTGCGAGAGGTAGTGCGTCGCGATATAAACCCCGCCCCGCTATTCTGCGGCGCCTCGATAACGCGGGAGCAGCTGCTTGGCGGTGGCGATATCAGCATGGCGGACTTCCTGCACATACTGCGCACCGGGCACGAGATCACCGGTGACGATCAGCTGGGTTTTATACTGGGGCGCAACATGCCGGTATTTGCCCTCGGTGAGGTGGGCGCAGGCATGGCCGTAGCGCCGACACTGCGAGAGGGCCTACAGCTGATGGAAGCGCATTCGCGCCTGCACGCCAGCTACGTCGTTGTCCGCATTCGTTCGACCTTCCACGGACTGACAGCATCCATCGGCTACCATCAAGACACGGATAACCTTGAGCGCTTTCATACAGAAACGGCAATGCTGATTCTGCAGCGCTACGCCGAGTCACTACTTGACCATGTGCTGGCGGATGCCAGCTATCGCCTGACCATAGCGGAACCTGACAACAGTCACGTGTACCGCAGTGCACTGCACGGAAGCGTCAGTTTCGCAGCAGCGGCGAACGAGGTGGACATTCCACGCCGCTGGCTCGACCTGCCCTCCCCCTATTTCCACCCCGAACTCTGGCGGCAGGCCTGCCTTGACCTTTCACGCCGGCTGGCGGACACCGCCAGTGCCAACGCAGCACCCTACAGTGACCACGTCGCTGCCTTGCTGCGCAGCAGTGAACCACCGCTTCCTGACCTGGTCACGGTGGCCTCCTCACTCTGCGTCTCGGAACGCACCCTGAACCGGCGATTGCAGCAGGAGGGGCAGAGTTTTCGGCAATTGAAGACCGAGGCGCTGGCGGCGCGGGCCAGGCACTATCTCCGCAACAGCAACGACAGCATCGAGTCCATCGCGGCAACGCTTGGTTACCAGGACACCGCCAATTTCCGTCGCGCCTTTCGCAACAATGAGGGCTGCACACCCAACCACTACCGCCAGCGGGCGCAGAAAACAGGATAGAAAACATGCCGGATTACCAACCCGTGCCACTGCCAGACTGGCAAAGTTACAGCGATGACGAGATGCGCCGGCGCGCCAAAGACTATCTCGAAGATATCCAGCGCCGCCACTCGGTGCGGGCCTTCAGCGATAAACCCGTGCCCAGGGACATCATTGAGGCCTGCATACGCGCCGCCGGCTCGGCACCGAGCGGCGCAAACCACCAGCCATGGCACTTCGTTTGTGTTTCAGACGCGGAGACCCGGCGCAAGATACGTATCGCCGCCGAGCACGAAGAGGCCGAATTCTACAGCGGTCGCGCCGGGGAGGACTGGCTGGAGGACCTGGACAAGCTGGGCACGGACCAGCACAAGCCCTTCCTGGAAACTGCACCGTGGTTAATCGCCATATTCCTGCAACGATCCGGCGTGGATGCGGATGGCAATAAACAGAAAAACTATTACATGTCGGAATCCGTGGGTATCGCCACCGGCTTTCTCCTCAACGCACTGCATCGCGCCGGACTGGCCACGCTGACCCACACGCCCAACCCGATGAAGTTCCTCTCGGAAATACTGCAACGGCCAGCGACAGAGCGGCCCTATATGCTGCTGGTGGTGGGCCACCCGGCTGATGACGCCACGGTACCGGGCGCCGCACTGCAAAAAAAATCGCTGGATGAGATAGCGAGCTTCGTCTGAGGGCCGTCAACCGCGGCGCTACGGGAAACAGCGGCGCGGTGGTGCGCATCAGGCCCCTGCAGAAAAGCCCTGGAACGCCATCGGTATCGCCCTGATATCTTCGATCACCTGCGCGGGCAGCCTGCCCGGCATCTCGTAAGACGCGCTGTCGGATACGGCGTCGGCCAGACCGGCAAACCGGCTTTCAATCTGCGTAGCGATCTGGTCATGGCGACCGATGGCGCAAAACAGTTGCAACACGTCATCGCTTATGACCGCAGGCATATCGCGCCACTGTGACTGCCTGGCCATGGCATTGAGTTGTTCGCCCACGTCCAGCAGGTCATGCTGCTCCAGCACCGGCCAGTAGGCGCGGGTGGAGCCATAGAAGGCGATGCGCTGGCGGTGGAACTCTATGCTGCGCTCAACCTCTGCGTCCGTCGCGCCGGTTACCACGAAACCACCACCACTGACCTGCAGCGATGCCCGGTTGCGACCGGCCCGGTCAAGGCCGGTCTGCAGCTGCGGCAGTACGGCGTTCTGGAAATACTTGCGCGTGCAAAACGCATGCAAGCGCACCCCGTCTGCCACCTCGCCGGCGAGCCGCAACATGGCTGGCCCCACCGCCGCCATGGTGACAGGCGGTGGCGAAAACGGCATTGCCTCCGGGGTGAAATTCGGCGTCATCAGGGTAAAGCGGTAGTGCTCGCCATCAAATGCCAGCGGCGCACCTGTTTTCCAGCTCCGCCATATCGCCCGCAGTGCGCCGATGTACTCTTTCAGGCGCGGCACCGGGGCAGACCACGGCACGGAAAAACGTCGCTCGTTATGCCCCTTTACCTGCGTGCCCAGTCCAAGCTCGAAACGCCCTTTACTGGCCGCTTGCAGGTCCCAGCCGAGATTGGCCATGACCATGGGACTGCGCGGGAACGCAATCGCCACACCGGTACCCAGGCGCAGTCGATCACTGTTTACCGCCGCTACACCCAGCGGCAGGAACGGGTCGTGACGGTTTTCCTGGGTGAGCACGCCGTCGTAGCCGGCGTGCTCGAGGCGCTGGATCTCGCCGGCTACGGCTCGCAGCTCATCCTGCACCAGCGTGGTGTAGATCTGCACGTCTTTGCTGCCGCGAGCTAGGGCTTGCGGAAGACCAGTGTCATGCGTTCACTCTCGCCCGCCGCCGTCAACGCGGCCTTTTGCGCATCCGATTCAACTTTGTGCAGCGTTGGCGGCAGGCTCCAGACGCCGTGCTCGTGGCGCTTGGTGTCCAGCGGGTTACGGTTGAAGAAACCCTCAGCTTCGAGGACGAAGCCGGCACGGGTAGCCATTGCCACAACGTAGTCGCGACCGACGTAGCCAATATTGCGCGACATCCAGTCCTGGTCCGCATCGGCCATGTGCTGCACCACGCCCAGCTTGCCGCCTGGCTTGAGGATAGCGTAGAAGTGTTCAAAGGCCGCCGGCGCGATACCGGAGCGCACCATACCGTGGGCGCTGCGGAAGGTCACGACGCGGTCGACACTGTTATCCGCCGCCGCGGGCTTGACCAGCGTATCGGCCTCCTCATCGAACATGAGCGAGGTGACCTCGACCTTGCCGTAAACGTCCGGCGTATCTTTCATCTTCTGTTCAAAGCGCTCGCGCCCACGCGGACGGTAATCTGCCTGGGTATCACTGCTGTCGTAGTGCGCAGCGATCAACTTGCCGTTATCGCGCAGGTAAGGCGCTAGAATTTCCGTATACCAACCGCCGCCCGGCCAGACTTCAACCACGGTATGCCCGGGCTGGATGTCGAACAATTTCAGGGTTTGCACGGGATTGCGGTACTTGTCGCGCGCTTTATTGGCCTCGGCGCGATGTTCGCCGGCGACCGCTGCCTCCAGTGCGGCGTCGTCAGCGTGAACCGCCGGCATTATGGCAATTGCCAGCAGTGCAGCAAAAATCCTTGTTCTCATTGTGTATTTCTCCGCTTGGTCATTAGGAAATTCGGACTGTCGGGGAGGTTACAGGTACTGTTGCCTGCGGATCAAGCGCGTGCCCTGCTTATGGCCCTGTGCCGTGGCAACCTGGCCTGCCGGGAACGCGAGCGTGCATCTCCCCAACCAGTTTGGTACGCCGGGCGGCCCAGCCCGGTTCAAACCGCCTGGCCACCGCGGCCGCATGTAAACCAAGCGTATGTGGACGCCTCAGCGTGGAGTTCAGCCCAGGAAGTCCATCGCATCCAGGTCCAGGCAATGCTGGAAATGACGCTGCGCCATGGTCAGGAACATCCTGTCGCTGCGCTCTCCCGCCGCCGCGAAGCAGGCTCCCAGGATGGTGATCATCAATCCGTGCATTGACTGTAGCCGGTACTGATTCCAGCAGTCATCGAGGCTCAACTTCACGCCCAGACGCGCGAGTTCATCGCGGTACTCGGCGACAACATCCCGCTCCCACTGCCGCCGCTGCGCCGTGTCGACACTGCCGCCCATAAAGTAGGCGAGATCGGTGAGCGGACTGTGTTCCGAGATGGTCTGCCAGTCCACGGTACATGCCATATCGCCATCGAAGAGGATGTTTTCGCTACGGAAATCCCCGTGCACCAGGGTCTTGGGGCCGGCATAGTGGCACGCGAACCTGACGTGATTGTTAACGTAATGCTCGCCGAACTGTTTCGCGCTGGCATCCAGTGAATCACCGAAACGCTGCAGGAACGTCGGCCAGAACTGTTGCAGAAAGTCCTGCCCGACCTTTGCGCCTTCCGGTTCGGTACTCTTCACCACGAAATCGCAGGCCTTGAGGCTGTCGTCGTCGTAGAAGGCCGACGCCAGCCTGGCTGCCTGTTTCAACGCTACCTGTGTGCGGGCCAGTGTCTCGCCGACAAGCTGGCTACCGGGCTCCGCCGGTGCCATGTCTTCCATCACGATAATGAAATCCATGCGGTCTTCGCTGATTTCGTTGGCAAAGATTTCCGGCGTGCGGATGCTGGTTTTGTCGGCGAGATGGCGGTAAAACATCACCTCGTTGAAATAGGCGCCCTGCGCACCCGCCATCATTCGCGCGGTTTCATCTGCAGCCGGGAACTTGACGATCACCGAGGCCGGGGCCTCAGTCTCAAGGCCCTCATAGCAGAGCTGGAAACGCGCGTTATCGCCCATCTTGCCGGTACCGATGATCGTGTAGTCCACGTCGGTGACGCGGCCTTCAGGGAGCCGGCCGGATTCATGCAAAGCGCGCGTAAACCATTCCGCAGTGATTTCCGCGGGTTTTGTCACGATATCTACCATTGCGATTACGCCTCTGCTGTCTTGATTCTTCGGTATTCTTCTATCACCGGAGCAAATTCATCCGGCGTGGAGGCGTGGATGCAGACCTCGTCAGCGCCGTGCCCTAACTCCTCGTGAATACGGCGCGCACATGCCTCCGGCGTCCCTGTGGCCACCGCTGACAACCACTCTTGCGGGATCAACTTCTCCAGCGCTTCGAGTTGTTCGAGCGTCGCCACGCTGTCGATGCCACCGAGCATGGAGCTCACCAGGGCGTCGGCCCTGAACTGCGTCAGCACTTCGGCATCCCAGTCGTTCAACTCCACCAATAATTCCGCATACCCGGGTGCCTGCATATAGGTGGCCATCCGCGCCACTATCTTACGCAGGTAGTCCTCCCGGGACGGGTTCACCACGGTGGCCATTACCGTGCAGATTTTCACATCATCGATGCAACGACCCGCTTGTTCTGCTCCCTGTTGAACCGCCTGCTTCGCCCTGTGGAGGCCATCAGGGGTGATAAAGGTATGCAGGTGCACGCCGTCAAAATGCTTGCCGGCGAACACCAGGCTCTTGGGGCCAAAGCCGACAAAGTAGATCGGGATATGTGCATCCAGCCAGTCTCCCGGGCTGAGATAGGGAAGATTGCCCATCGGCCCCTCGTAGGAGACGATCTTCTCCCCCCGCCACAGACGGCGCAGGATATCGAGCCCGTCCACCATTTGCCTGTTGGTCACGGTACCGAGCCCCATCAGCTGGTTGCGAATGGCGACGCCGCGAGCCAGGCCCAGCTCGAATCGACCTGCGGACATATAGTGCAGCGAACTGCACATGGTCGCCAGCACCATCGGGTGGCGGGTATGGATATTGGTCGCCGCGGTGGCGACATGAATGCGCTCGGTTACTGCCAGTGCCGCCGAGCAGATCACGCCGGCGTCTTTCACATCGAAACGCTCGGACAACCAGGCCTTACCCAGACCAAGGTCCTCCGCCCGCCTGACCTCGTCGAGGGCATCGACAGGTGTGCGGGTGTGCCCCGGAAGCAGGTAACAACTCAGTTCAGGAAATTCTTGCTGTGACATCGGGTGTACATCTCTCATTTTGTAGTATCAGTTGTCAGTGCTGCGGCGCTCGCGGGCTCAGTGCTCTAGTGGCGTGGACTGATATCGAGCGGCAACCTGGCCGGCTTGGGCAAGGGCACCCACAACAGCCTGGGCTTGAATCCCTTCGGGGTTTGATAGTCAAAACGCTTGAGGAACTGGAACATGAAAGCCTTGGCCAGCATGACCGCGAAATGCATACCAATGCACTTATGTGCCCCGCCACCGAAGGGGTGGTAGCAGAAGCTGTGCTGCTTGTGCTCCGCGCGCTCGGGCAAAAACCGGTCCGGGTCAAACTGGTCCGGGTTGCTCCAGTACCTGGGATCGCGGTGATTGAACATGGGCGGCAGGAATAGCATGGTGTTGGGCGGAATGGTATAAGCGCCCAGTTCGCACTCCCTGATGGTCCGCCGCGTCATCAACGGTACCGAAGGATGCAGGCGCAGGCACTCATGAAAACAGCGATCTATGAGCTCCAGACTGGCCAGGTCTTCGTACTCGAGCGTGTCCTTGCCCAGGCTTTCCACTTCTGCGCGCATTTTGCGCTGCCATGATGGATCCATCGCCGAGTACATCACCAGGTGATTCAGCACAGACGTGGTCGTATCGTGAGCAGCAAAAAGCAGGAAAGAGGCATGGGCAATGATATCCTGCTCATCAAAGAAGCGGCCGTCCTCCTGTTTTTCGTTGCACATGTAGGTCAGCATATCGGTGCCGTCACTACCCCGGCGCCGGGGGATCAGCTCGGCGAAGTAACGGGCCAGGAAGCGTTCTCCCTGCTTGCCTTTCCTGAACTTGGTAAAAGGCAGCTCTTTTTTCACCTGCCCGACCAGGCCTTCATTGATATCCGTAAACGCCCTGTTCAGCGCTTCGGCTTCAGCGCCGCTGGCTTCAACGCCGATGAATACCCGGGCGCCAACGGCCAGCAGCAGTTCCTTGATACTGGCGCCAAACTCGATGCGACCGTGCTGGCTCCAACTATCGAGGTGCGCCTCGATAATGGGATTCATCTCCGCGACGTAGTTACCCATCACCGCGGTCTTGAAAGCGCTCTGCATGATGCGGCGCTGGAATTTGTGCTCTTCGAAATCCCGCAGCAACAGGCCGCCCTTGTAGAACTGGCCCAGGTTGGCGTCATAGCCCATTTCAGCAGAGAAATTTTTATCGCGGTCCAGGTAAATGCGCTGGTAGTTGTCCGCGCCGAGCACCAACACGCCGCGCTGATCCAGGATCTTGATCCGCGAGACCTCGCCCCACTTCCGGTAGTGCTCGTCAGCGAGGTCTTTCAGGCGGAACACGGCATCGAGACCTCGGCCAAAATACGGCAGACCATCGCTGCCGGGGATATGGTCCAGATCCCTGTTATCGGGCTCTTGTTTGTAGGCCTGACTGGTCATCTCACGTTCCTGTAGGTAATTTGGCAGTAGCCGCCCCGTCGCCACACAGCGTGGCGCGGCCATGGTTCGCATGTATGCACAGGGCTGGCGATGCCTCTCCCCCTTTGCTGCGTATGGGGTGAAGTCATGGCACAACATTCGCAGGGCATCGGGTCTGCGCGCGTTGATTCAGCACACAACACGGGGCACCGACCATACGGCCCATTGTGCCATCGGCGAGCATGTCAGTAATCCCCAGAAACCACTCGAAGGTTTGATGAGGTGATGAAGCGCATTCGCGGTTCGTTTACTTATGACAGCAAGCGCTAAAACTATTGCTGGGAGGACGTAGTAGCCGTTGGACCTGCGTTAGTCTCCAGAATCCGATCAACTGCCGGTTTCAGGCGCCGATACCCAGGAGGTCATCGCGCTGTGCCATATAGATCTCGGCACAGTAGCCATAGTCCACCGGCAGGTTGACCCCGCTGACAAAAGCAGCGAGCGTGCTGCCCAATAGCACCAGCGGCCCGGCCATATCCCCGGCCTCGGCATAGCGGCCGTTGGCTGGCAGGAACAGGTCTATCGCTGCATCGGGCATCTGCCCTTCTCCCTTGAGCTTCTCCATGAACGCGCTGTCGGTGGGCGATGGTGAAATACAGTTGATGCGGATATTGCGCTGTGCCAGCAGCCTGGCTTTAGCCATGGTGTACACGATCAAGCACTGCTTGGAAAAACCGTAACCGTCGGCGCAGGACTCCGGGTTGGCATCCAGCCACTCGTCTGCCGCGGCAAAAGACGGCGGCCTGTTCAGGAATGCCGTGACGCTATCCAGCCTGGATTTCCAGGCCATGCCCGCGGTCGACGCAATCGAGGTTATGGAACCACCCTCCTGCAAACGCGGAAGCAAGGCCTCGGTGAGGTAACGCAGGCCGACAAAATTAACGCGTATGGTATCGCGAGCACTGAACGGCGGGCTGGGCACACCTGCGCAGTTGAATAAAGCGTATACCTCTCCGGGTAATTCGTTCAGCGCGGCGTCAATGCTGGCGGGGTCGCTCATATCAACTTGAATGCAACGCTTGACAGCAACCGAGACCGGCGCAATGTCGAGCGCATGGACCTCCGCTCCCAATTCAACCAGCTGCTGGGCCGCGGCCTGCCCCATGCCCGAAGCGGCGCCTGTAATGACCACATTCCTGCCTCGGTATCCCAGAATATCCTGCATTCTTTTTCCCTCTGCTTAACCCTTTGGTGACCGTCGCTGTGGCCGCAACTCGAGTAGATCCACTGACACGCCCCTGGGCTGGGCCAATGCGAACACAACCGCGTTGGCGACATCATCCACGGTCATACCGACCGCCATATAACTGCCTTCTTCGCGCCAGGCTGCGAAGGCCGCCATAGTCACGTCCATGTCCCAGGCCTCAGCGATGCTGGAATCCGCGCCCCCGGGACGAATACAGGACACGCCGATTTCCTCCGCCTGGCACTCCGTGGCCAGGTCGCGAGTGAAGCGCTCCACCGCCGCCTTGGAGGCGGCGTAGATCGAAAGATGGCTCATTTCATCGAAATGAAACGCCGAGGCGGAAGAGATATTGATAATGCGCGGGTTGTCACTGCCATGCTCTCGTAACTGCGGTATCACCGCCTGGCAGGCGAAAACCGTACCGAGGAAGTTGGTATTGACCTGCATCAGCACCTCCTCTTCCACCAGATTCTCAACCGTGTTGGGCCTGGCGGCGCCGGCGTTATTAACCAAACCATCCAAACGGCCAAAGTGCTGCGCGATAGCCGCAATAGCTCCCGTGATGCCAGTGCGTTGACCCACGTCGGCGGCGACGCCATAGGCACGGTCCGCGCCAAGTTCGCTCACCGCTTGCTCAAGCCCCTGCTGATTTCGGCTGACCAGGCCCACGCGCGCGCCTGCAGCCACCAGCGCCCTGGCTATAGCCAGGCCAAAGCCCTTCGAGCCACCGGTGACAATATAAACGCGATCAACCAGTTCCATCTTCATACCGCTATCGCTATGGTCTTGGTTTCCAGGTATTCCTCAAATCCCTCTGTTCCCATCTCCCGGCCGATGCCGCTTTGCTTGTAGCCGCCAAAGGGAGCGTCCGGGCCGTAGAAATTGCCACCGTTGACGTTCACAGTGCCGACTCGCAAGCGCCTGGCAACCTCCAGCCCTCTATCCAGGGTGCCTGCCCAGACACTGCCAGAGAGCCCGAAGGGCGAATCGTTGGCAATACGCACTGCCTCGTCCTCATTATCGTAGGCAATGACACACAGCACGGGGCCAAAGATTTCCTCGCGCGCGATGGTCATATCATTGGTGACGTCGACGAATACAGTAGGCTGCACGTAATAGCCTTTGGGCAGGTTTTCGGGGATACCGCCACCGAGCAGGAGCCGGGCGCCCTCCTGTTTACCTTTTTCTATATAGGACAGCACCCGATCGCGCTGTCGCGCATTCACCAGCGGGCCCATGATGTCCTGCTCTGAAGACTGGTCCCCGTAGTGAATCAGGCCGAAATAGGTTTTCAGCAATGCTTCCACCTCGGCCTGCCTGGCGCGGGGAACCAGCAGCCGGGTATTGAGAGCACAGCCCTGCCCGGCGTGAAAGCACACCGCGAGGGCGCTGAGCAGGCTGCCCGCCAGATCAGCGTCTTCGAGGATGATATTCGCAGACTTGCCGCCCAGTTCGAGAAATACCTTCTTCACCGTCTGCGCAGCGCTCGCCATAATATGTTTGCCAACGGCAGTCGAACCGGTGAAGGAAACCATATCAACGCGCGGGTCGGTGACCAGTTGCTCGCCTACCTGTACGGGGTCCTGCGCGGTAATCACGTTGAAAACGCCGGCGGGCATATCGGTATGCTCGGCGACGATCCTGCCGAGTGCAGAGGCGCACCAGGGCGTATCCGGCGCTGCTTTCAGGACCACGGTGCAGCCCGCCGCCAGCGCTGGCACGCACTTGGCCAGGTTGATCTGCAGCGGCACGTTCCACGGTGTGATGGCCGCCACCACGCCTATGGCTTCCTTCTCGACCAGGCGCTCGTTGTTGCCACCCATGATTTCGTTGGTCCCGATATTCCTGTGCCATTGATACCGCGGCAGGCTTGCAAGTGTGTAGTCTATAAATTCAATGGGCAATTCACATTGCGGGCCGGCCTGGCCACAGATGCCCAGGGGTGCGCCTGTCTCCGCGGAAATCTGCCGCTTCAGCTCTTCCATGTTCGCGAGCAGCCCCGCTTTCAGCTGCTGCAGGCAATGCAATCGAAAGGCGTGGTTGGTCGACCAATCGGTGTCGTCAAAAGCGCGTCGCGCCGCAGCGATGGCGCGATCCATGTCCTCGGGCCCGGCATCGGCCACGTGCCCCATTACTTCCTCGGTAGCCGGGTTGATATTAGGGTAGGTTTTACACTCCGCGGCGTTTACCAGCTCACCGTCTATGAGCAGGCGTGTCTCCGGATTCATCTCCTGGCCCTCAGTCTTGCGGCAATCGGGACTCATCCCGTGCCAGAAAAACGTCTTCAATCCGGTCACGTACATACACTGCGGTAGGCATGGTCACCCCATGGCCTGCTGCAGTATCCAGCGCGCACTGCAGGTCCTTGCGCCCAAGCGTGCCCATGGGACCAAACAGCCTTGCCATCTCTTCCTCGCTGCAGCTTGCTGCCATGCCATTACGACCGGATATGAACATGTGCATCTGCTCGTTGACGACGCCGTTGGACAACCCGACCTCACGCAGCACCTCCGCGGACAATCCACAGGCGTGGGCCAGGCGGGTGGCTTCGGCCATGGCCACGAACTCCGTGAATTGGATAAAGTTATTGCACAGCTTCAGCGCAATACCGGCGCCAACCGCCCCGGCGTGAACCACTTTTTCTGCAGACGTCTCAAACACCGGGGCTGCGGCCCGGACTACTGCTTCCGCGCCGCCGACCATATAACACAGCGTCCCGGCTTCAGCCTTGTGTGCGCCGCCGGTGATGGGCGCATCGACAAGCACAATACCCGCATCCGCGGCCTGTTGCGCCCACTTCAGCAGATTGGCCTGGGTGACAGTGCTGTGCACGGCCACGAGTGTTCCGCTCGCGGCGTTGGTGAAAATACCGCCGGGGCCGTAGAGCAGTTCCTCTACCTGCTGATCGTCACGGACACAGATACCGATATGAGTGCAGCGCGAGGCGATATCCCGCACCGACTCACCTGCAAGCGCGCCATGCTCTACCAGTTCCTTCACTGCCGGTTGGTATGTGTCATAGACCCATACCTCGTAAGGTTCAACGATGAGGCGCTGCGCACAGTGCCTGCCGATGTTGCCAAGACCGATAAAGCCCACTTGCTTTTTTTGCTTATTCATCAGCGCGAACAGCCTTGCTGGTTAGGGTCAGCGGCCAGAGTAGTTTCGAGCATTTTTATTGTCAAGCCAGATTGACTACTAGGCAATATGGCTTTACTTTACGCATCATGAACACGGCTATCGAACATTGTGGGCTCGACCTTGAGACGCAGCGTCAATACCGCGACAATTTCGCAAGGCACTTCCTGAGTGTCACGCTCTATATTCAGGCCGAGATCATGGCTGCGCTGACACTCAAACACGGGCACAGCAACCTACGGCTGAACTTTGCACCCTATATCACCCTGGCTGGTCACGACGGTGCGCGCTTGTCGGACATCGCAGAAACACTGGGTATCAGCCGCCAGGCAGCCAACCAGATTGCCAACCAGATCGAGGCTGCTGGCTATCTGCGGCGCACGGCAGACCGCAGTGACGGCAGGGCCAAATTGCTCACTCGCACCCCGCGCGCACGCGCCCTGGTTGAACAGGGCGCCTCGGAGGCAGCGCGCCTGCAGGCGCGGTTCGCGGCACTTACTGCTGCCGGGGATGTGGAGAAGACAACCCTCACGCTCGCGCAACTGAACAAGCACCTGGCATTACTTGTCGCACGGGAAGGCGGTGACTTATCACTGGCTGCAGTCCTGCCAAGGCTGTCTGACCATATCAGCACCCGACTGCAGGAACTCACCATGGCCCGGGGGCACCCTGGACTGAAGCGCAGTTTTGGTTCAGTGCTGATGTCAATTGGCCCGGCTGGGGGCCGCATTCAACAGATCGCCGATGCGCATGATGTGAGCAAACAGGCCATCAGCGCGATCGCATCAGAGCTGGAAGAACTGCGTTATATCGCGCGTCTGCCCGATCCCGGAGACGCCCGACAGGTGATTCTGGTGTTCACCGCCGCGGGGCGCCGGCTCATTGAGGATTCGGTCGCGTCCACTGCGCAGCTCTATAGCGAACTCGAGGCTCTTGTCGGGAAGCGAGCGTTCAGGCAGGCAGCATCCACGCTTGCCGCGCTGTACCAGTCGCTGAACCTGGGCGAAGAGATATTTGGCCACGTCGGCGACGATGACATCGGCAGCATCGCCCGGCAACTTACACGGCAATTGGGAGATGAGCGCGCGCGTGCACTCGCGAGGGTGATTCTTGCAGCTGATCCAGATGAACCAGCAAGGGTATCGTTATGAGTTCAAGTGAACGCCGCAAAATCGGCGCCAGAAAAATGGAGGAAGTCTATGCCGGTGATGTAACCGTGCCGGCTGAGGGCTATGCGTTCACCGACGTGATGCTGGAAACACTGTTTGCCGAAGTCTGGACCCGTGACACCCTATCCATGCGCGACAGGCGCATTCTCCTCCTCGGCATGTTGGCGGCACAGTCACAACACGACACCTTCAAAATACAGGTCAAGGCAGCGCTCAAGCGAGGCGAACTCACGGCGGACGAAGTCCGTGAGCTGCATTTATTCATTGCCCAGTATTGCGGCTACCCGACAGCGGCGGCACTGATCACACCCATGGAAACCGCAATCGCTGAAGCACAAGAAAAACCCGGGGACGTTGCAGCCGAGGGGGCCTCAGAATGAGCAGCATTATTGAGCACTATGATTGGCTAGCGGGCCTGGTCACGGTAGTCGGCATAATTGCGGTCACTGTCCTGGGCCGGGCTATCGCTTTTCGCATACCGGCCATCGCCGCAGCGCGCGCGGCGGACAAGGCCCAGAACATCGACAAGTGGCGCAACAAGGCCAGTAAATACCGCCCGAGAGTGCAGCCCAGCCAGAAGATAGGCCTGGGGCTAACCCTCGGCTTCTACATCCTGGTACAGCCGTTTATTGTCACACTGGATGCGGAGCCGATCTGGAAAATCCTGCTGGACAGTTTTCTGATACTGATGGTTTACGACTTCTTTTACTATTTAATCCACCGCTTCCTGTTTCATGGACAGGGTTATTTCCGCCGCGTTCACGCTGTGCACCACCAGGCTCGGAGCCGGGTCAGTTCGATCGACTCCCACCTGCTCCACCCATGGGAACTCTTCATCGGCGTCGCACTTTTTTACGTGGTGACGGTCGTCATGGCGCTGGTGAATGGCGGACCTTTCCATGTCGCGACCATCGTGATCACCTCGGTCATCTATACACAGCTGAACCAGATCAATCACTGTCGCATCGACCTGCACACGGCACCCTGGAAAACCCTCAACTGGATTGCCATGAAGCACGACGCCCACCACCTCGATATGCACAGAGGCAACTACGCCACCATCACCCTGCTCTATGACTGGCTGTTCGGGACGCTGGAGACGCACCCGATGGAACTGGAAGGAAAAACGGCAGCGCAGACTGGCGGCTGACACAGTCGACCGGCGCTGCACCAATCAATTATTTCGGTGCGCCTTCCTGCAAAGAAGCCGTTGCAGGAACCGCGTCGACCCGCACCCACTCAATGGTGCGGCTCATGAAGCCGACCTTGACCTTGAACTGCATCAGGTCAGGCTCCTTCAGGGATATCTCAGCGTCCTTGTACTCGCCCAATTTCTCGGCATAGACCTGGCCTCGCCACACGTTCTCACTGGCCCCATCGGCCTCCAGTTCCCTGATGATCTGGCGGCCGACACGTTCGGGAAACTTGTCATTGCGTAGCACGGTGCCTTCGCCCTCATCCAGGCTGATTTCGATCCAGCCCGGTTCGTCGGCATGTTTCCAGAAACCTGAGATATCACCCGCCAAGGACAGGGGTGCCGTGAGCATGGCACACAAAAATACTGCGATACGATTCATCTCTGTTCCCCTGTTAACTAGCCGTTAAGCTCACGCGCGGTCAGCTTGCCCAGCTGCGACATGTGCACCTCATCGGGACCATCGGCAATGCGTGAGAACCGCGCCAGGGTGAATACATCCGGGATCATGGTGTCCTGGCACACCCCCATACCGCCGAACACCTGCATGGCGCGATCGGCCACCTGCTGCGCCATATTGGGTGCGACGATCTTGACCATGGAGATATAGGGTATCGCCGCTTTCATACCCTGGGTGTCCATCACGTGAGCGGCCTGCAGGGTCAGCAAGCGGGCCTGCTCGATATCGCAGCGACAGCGGGCGATCTCGTGTTGTACGCTGGTTTTCTTGATCAACTTCTCGCCAAAGGCTACACGCTCGTCGGCACGGGCACACATCAGCTCCAGGCAGCGCTGGGCATTACCTACCAGCCCCATGGCGTACTGGAATCGGCCGGGGCCCAGACGACCCTGGGCAATTTCGAAACCGCAGCCCTCTCCCTTGATCATATTGCTCACCGGCACGCGCACGTTGTCGAACAGGAATTCCGCTTCGCCGCCCGGGGAGTGGAGGTTGTCGAATACGCGAAGTTCTCGCACCAGCTTCACCCCAGGGGTATCGCGGGGTACCAGAATAGTGGAGTGCTGGCGGTGACGCTCATTCTCGGGGTTCGACTTTCCCATTACCAGCATGATCTTGCAGCGCGGATTAACCGCATTGGTCGTCCACCACTTGCGGCCATTGAGCACATAGTCGTCGCCGTCGCGGACAATCTCCAGCTCCATATTGGTGGCATCGGAAGACGCTACCTGGGGCTCGGTCATCGCATAGGCGCTGCGGATCTCACCCGCCAGCAGGGGCTTCAACCACTGCTCCTGTTGCTCTTGAGTGCCGTATTTCGCCAACACTTCCATATTGCCGCGGTCTGGCGCGTTGCAATTAAAGACAGCCTGCGCCCAGATCACCTTGCTCATGGTTTCGAACAGCGGGGCAATTTCCACGTTGCTGAGGCCCGGGCTCCAGGGTTCATATTCGCGCGGGAGAAACAAGTTCCAAAGCCCCTGCGCCCTGGCCAATTCTCGCAGTTCGTCAAACCAGGGGGGCGTCTCCCAGAGATTGTCCTGGTTGAGTGTCCACTCGTGCCAGTCGTGCTCGCGGGGGTAAACATGCTCCTCCATGAACGCTTCGAGTTTGGCATTCAGGGCCATCACCTTTTCGCTGACTTCAAATCCCATATTCCTTCTCCTCAGTCTGTGTAGCGGGTGGCCAATCGATTTACCGCTTCATAAAATTCATTCACTGTGCTGTGGACAATATCCGCCGCACTCTTTATTTCATCAATGCGCCCGACCACCTGCCCGGATAAGGGAATAGCCGCTTCCATTTCACCGCCGAAATAGAGCTCGGGTATCCCCGCAAGGTGTTCCATCGCGTTGAACGCACCCAGTGGTTCCAGCATTTCAGTACGCTGCGTGCGCAGTGCACGCAGGGCGGGACGCGATTGCTGGTTGAGAAATACCGTATCCGTTTCCTTTGCTGCGACAATCGACTGTTTCCAGTTGTCGTGCACCGGCGAGTCAGAACTACTGAGCATACGGGTACCCATCTGCACCCCCTCGGCGCCCATGGCAAAGGCACCGGCCATAGAAAGTCCGTCGCACATGCCGCCCGCCGCAATAATGGGAAGATCTGTGCGTGAGCGGATCAGCGGCAATAGCACCATGGTTGATACCGGGCTCGGGTTCTTGAAGCCGCCGCCCTCCCCGCCTTCCACTACCAGGCCGTCCACGCCGCAGTCGATGGCCTTCAGCGCCATATCCAGCGTCGGCACCACGTGAAACACCTTGATACCCGCCTCCTGAAACGCCTGCGTGCAAACACTGGGGCTGCCCGATGAGGTGGTGACGAACTTGATACCCTGCTTGATCACAAAGTCGACAACGTTGGTGCCTTTGACGTAAGACAGGGCCACGTTCATGCCGAAAGGCTTGTCGGTGAGGTCGCGCATTTTCGCCACCTCATTGCGGATATTGTCGAACTCACCGGAGGCGGTTTCGATAACTCCCATGCCGCCGGCATTGCTCACCGCGGAAGCCAGCTGAGCGCGGGCAATCCAGCCCATGGGCGCCTGGATGATGGGATAGTCGGTACCGGTCATTTCGGTGACGCGGTTTTTGATAGGGCGTGCTGTGGTCATATTGTTCCTCTAGTAGCTGTGTCTGATTACGTGAGGGAAAGCATCGTTTCCACACCGGTGCCCTGCAGCAGTGCATCCACCCGCGAGCGATCGGCATCACCAAGGGCACGGTAGCGCTCATTAGTCCACTGCAGGCATTTAGCCTGGTAGGGAAAGGTCTGCTGGGTCCAGCGGGCGCCATCGATCTCGGACTCCCAGGTTTTTTCACCCGCCTGAACTGCGCGGGCATTCGCCAGCTGGGCAGGGGCGTAGACCCGGCCTATCTCTTCCATCAAACCACGCAGGCTCTCGGGTTGGTCATCCAGTGCGATCCAGTCCTGTTCTGATGGCTCGTGCCCACTCTGGTCGCTCATTTGGTCGACCCAGGCAACAGTGCGCAGGGATACCTCGTGGGCAATGGCACGGGGTGTGGGATCAAAGCCCACCAGCTGAGTCAACTGGCCATAGAGTCCGAAATCGCCAGCCCCCGGGCGATCACCCAGCATGAATTTCTGGTTGGCCAGGTGGTTCTCCATGGCTGCCAGAAAGCGCCGATAGCTGGCATCGATCACCGGCGCAGTGGTGTCATTGGATCCCACAACGTACAAACGGCCGACCTGGCGATCCGTAAAATATTGCTTGAACTGCTGGAGCGCCTCCGGTGGCAGGCTCACATCCATACCCAGCGGCAACAGGGTGCCCGCATTATCCGCGTCCGCTTCAGGGTACCAGCGATAGTGAAACATATACTTGGTACACCACTCGTCGCCAAAGTCTTCAATCAGGTAATCGATAAAGGCCAGCGCTGGATCACCAGGCAGCACCGAGCGGCCCGGGTACATCTGTTCCAGACGGCGGATAATCGGCGTGGAATCACACTCGGCTTTAAGCCCCTGGTCCCCGTCAAAAAAGAACGTGGGATGAAAAATGGGCTTCGGCTTCTCCACCCCCAGCGCATCACAAACCTGGTCCGGCTGGTCCCATGTCACCGCGTAGGGCACGCGGCGGTAGCGCAGCAACGCCACCATTTTCTGCGTATAGGGCGAGGCTGTGCCGCCCACCAGGCGGATCGGTTGCTGTGCCGTCATATGCACTTCTCCTCTATCTCAAGTGAAATTAGCAGGGTAAAACCCGCGCACGCCAGGCAAAACATATTGACACATAAACTGCCATTATGTAAACCTGCCACTGTAGTAAATTGATCGGCCACCGTGCATAAAAAGGGCGCAGCTGACGATACTTGAGAATCGCGGGTTGTCCCCGATTTTCTGTTCCCAGTTTATGGAGAGAGTATGTACCCAGGGGAATACCAGCTCGTTGGCAGCGAGATGAGCTTCTTTACGCGAAAACTCGAGGCCCAGTTGCGATGTCAGCAAGTGCCCTGGCGCTACCTGTTCAAAACCGAACAGCGAAAGGCTGAGCTGGAAGCCAGGGCCGGCACCCACTTTATTCCACTGCTGTTGACCCCTGACAAGTGGCTGATACAAGACACTATCGCCATCGGCCCCATGCTTAGCCAGCGCTTCAGGGCGCGCGGGGTCGTACCTGAAACGCCGCTACAACGCACCTGCTGCTATATATTGGAGGATGCCTTCAACCACTGGCTGGGGCGCGTCTGCGTGCATTCCCGCTGGTGCTACCCGGACAACGTTGCCTGGATCGGCCCCCGCTTCGGCGCCAATCTGATGCTGGACCGCTCCATTGAAGAGCCTTTCTCAGAAGCGGAACTGGAACAGTTCGCCCCTATCGGCCCGATGATGTACGAAGGATTCGGTAAAGGCGTGTGCGAGGTGAATGGCGCAGGACCAGACCAGGCCGCCGCCGTTCAGGGTGACTTCAGGAACATGCTGGACGCCCTGGCAGTACACTTTGCCAACAACGATTTCCTGCTGGGCGAGCGACCCTGCCTGGCTGATTTCGCCCTGGCCGGCGCCAGCAAGGCCCACTTTATATGCGACCCGGAGCCGAAAAGCTGGCTGGGGGAGCACAGTGCCATGCTGCATGAATATACCGGACGCTTCTTCAGTGACTGGCAGGGTGAACTCGTCCCCTGGCCTGCGCACGACCGGGTACCGGATAGCCTGCAAATCGTGCTGGATTACCTGCAAGGCAGCTACTACCAGTCAGCGCCAGCTAATATCGCCGCTGGCCTTGCCGGTGAGAAATATTACGAGTTCGACTACGGTTTCGGTACCACGCGGGCGCGCACCCAAAAACGTCTGAACCTGGCCAGACTGCATGTACAGGACGAACTGCAGCGGCTGGGGGCAGGCGAAAATGCCGACATCCAGGCACTGTTCGCCAGCCGTGGCATCCTACAGCACTACATGGCTTAAAACTGAAAACCAGGAAAACCAGGGACAGACCACGAATTGTGACCCCAATAATCGTGGTCTGACACGGTTTTAACGCAAAAGGCAATCACAATGTCCACACGCTTCAAAATTTGGCTGCTTCCCGCACTGTTCTACGCTGCCTTTTTCTACTGGTACACCGACTTCGGCGGCCCCTTGAGCGATGCTGAGATCGGTGAATTCGTGGCCACCATGCAAACCAACGGCAGCGACACCGAAGTCACAGCTTTCATCGAAAAGTTTGCTCGACAAGACAGCGGACGCCAATTCCTGATGGTGAACAACATCGACATGAACGAGAATCCACCGGATGTCGAAGGCGCCGAACCCGGCGAAAGCGCATCAAGCCTCATGGCACGCTACATGGAGCACATGATTCCCGCGTTACTGGCCCGCGCCTGCCACCCGGTGCTTATGGGCTCTGCAATCTATCCCGCCATGGACCTGGTCGGTATCGAGGGAGCTGAGAACTGGGACCAGGCCGCCCTGTTTCGCTATCGCAGCCGCCGTGCCTTTCTTGAAATTGTTACCAATCCCGCTTTCAGGGGAAAACATCACTTTAAAACTGCGGCGCTGGAGAAAACCATCGCTTACCCGATAGAAACCGACCTTTATCTCGGCGATCCCAGGCTCTTGCTGGGGCTGATCCTGCTGGCAATCACCGCACTAATCGACAGCTTCAGTTTGTCCAAAAAGGCCAGGCAAAAAAAAGAGACAGCCCACAGTGTATAAAACGCGGTCTGTCCCTGTTTCATTTGCTATTCTGTACTAAATGGTACATTATTAAACTCTCTGACCTCCAAGATTGAGAGCGGATATGGCACGTCCCGCCGAGTTCGACCGCACCCAAGCCCTGGAAGCTGCTATGAAGCTATTCTGGGCCCGCGGGTATACCGCAACATCACTGCCTGATTTGCTGGCGGCCATGGGCATTGCCCGCTCAAGTTTTTATGCCAGTTTCAAAACCAAGCGCGGGCTTTTCGTCGAATGCCTTGAACTGTTCGGTGACCGCACCCTGGACATTGTCGACAGGGATGCCGGCAAGATTCCCGCTGCTGCCCTGCCCCGTGCTTTTTTTGAAGCGACCTTGCTTCATGTGTCCCGACGTAAGGCAAAGCGGGGTTGCATGATGGTCAATACGGTACTGGAACTGGCCGATGTAGATCATGAACTCAATCAACTGGCGACGTTGAAACTCGAAGCCATTGAAAACGCTTTTGCGCTGGCTTTTGAGCGGGCGCAGCAAGAAGGCCAACTTGACACCAGGCGCAGCGCGCAGGAACTGGCCAGTATTGTGATGACGATCAATTTCGGCCTACGAGTTCAAAGCCGCCAGATGCGATCCCCGGAGCAAATCAGAACAATCATCGATAACAGCCTGTCCATGCTTGGGCTGGCTGCCTAACGACTAATCACAGGATACACGAGCAACTTATCATGTTGTCTGAGACCATGCCCTTTGAGAAAAATTTTGCCAGCGTAAACGGCAAACGAATCGCCTACCTTGAAGAAGGCAGCGGCGACCCTATCGTGTTGCTGCACGGTAACCCCACCTCCTCTTTCCTTTGGCGCAATGTCGTGCCTGAACTGGTCGAGTCGGGAAGAGTGATTGTTCCCGACCTGATCGGCCAGGGCGAGTCTGAAAAACTACCGGCCAGTGAAGGCCCAGACCGCTACACACTGGAAGTAGCCTACGCCTACGTAGATGGCCTGCTGGCAGCCATCGGCGCCACCAAGCGCGTCACCCTGGTCATTCACGACTGGGGCAGCGCCATCGGCTTCCTCTGGGCCATGCGCCACCCGGATGACGTCAGGGGCGTGGCCTATATGGAGGGCATCGTTAAGCCGATGAACTGGGCAGACTGGCCGGAGGGTGCCGTGGGCATTTTCAAAGGCTTCCGCTCCGACAAAGGGGAAGACCTGATCCTGAACCGCAACATGTTCATTGAGGCCGTACTGCCCACCTCGATAATACGCGAACTCAGCGAAACCGAAATGGATGCCTACCGGGCACCGTATCCCAACAGCGACGACCGCCAACCCCTGCTGAACTGGCCACGGCAGATTCCCATTGAAGGCGAGCCCGAGGATATGGTCGCCCTGGTGAACGAATACGGTGCCTTCATGGCTGGCAGCGAAATGCCCAAGCTATTTATCAATGCAGAGCCGGGTTCCATTCTGGTCGGCCCGCAACGCGAATTCTGCCGCAGCTGGCCAAACCAACAGGAAGTCACGGTAAAAGGCCTGCATTTTATTCAGGAAGACTCGCCGGTTGAGATCGGCCAGGCCGTCGCCAATTGGTTGAAAACCATCTAGTTCAATATTCAAGCAAGCAAAAGGAAACAGACCATGTCAGATGCGCCCGCGTATGTTATCGGAAACTTCACCATTCACGATAAGGATGTTTATAGGGAGTACGAGAAGGGATTTTTCACGATATTGAAAAAACACGGCGGTACATTTTTCACCTATGACGATAATACCGTACACCTTGAGGGTTCCGATCCCAGGCAAGGCCGCACGGTGATATTTCAATTTCCCTCCGCAGCCGCTGCCGACGCCTGGTACAACGACCCGGAATATCAAGCCCTGTCAGAACACCGCCGGGCTGGTACAAGCCTGGTGTCACTGACCATGGTGCATGGCTTGCCACCCCGCTAAAAAACGGGGACAGCTCAGGATAAGGAAAGCCGATCCAGTCAAAATGTCATATTTCAGGAGCAGACCATGATAAAGGTGTACGGTGTGCACGGATCACCGTTCGTACGCAAGGTTTTTGTCGCGTTGGACTTTAAGAACATTCCCTATGAAATTGTTCCGCAGATGCCCTTTTCCGGCGACGAAAAGTACCTGGAGATCAATCCCCTCGGCAAGATTCCCACTCTGGTGGACGGAAAGCTGACGCTAGGTGACTCCAAGGTGATATGCCGGTATCTCGAAAAAGCCTACCCGGAGCCGGCGCTCTACCCCGCTGATATCGTCGACAACGCCATGGCGGACTGGTTCGAGGACCTGTGCGGCGGCGCGGTGGCCGAGATGGCCGCTGGCATTTTCTTTCAGCGCTTTATGCGGCCTTTCGCGTTCAAGCAGGAACCGGATGAGGAACTGGTCGCCAAAATCATAGAAAAGCGCCTGCCGCCGATGCTTGACTATCTGGAGAGCAAAATACCCGCCGCTGGCTTTGTATTCGGCGAGTTCACCATGGCTGACCTGAGTATTGTCAGCCCCTTTATCAATGCCGCCTACGCGCGCTACGAGGTCGATGACCAACGCTGGCCCTCAGTGTCCGGCCTGCTCACCCGGGTCAAGGCGCAGCCGCAGGTCGCGGCCGTGCTGGAGAAAGAGGCCAAAGCGCTGGGGCTATAAGGCATCACCAGATATTGCGTGCCGGTTTCAGAAACCGGGGACAGACCACAATTTCGTGATGTATAAATCGTTGTCTGCCGCCGTCCCTTTTTTTGGGGGGTGGGAGACGCAGGTATTGGGACTATGCAGTTGCAAGGTGTAAGCCCGACCTGTCGCAGCAAGAGGCTGGGGTTTTGGCCTAACCTGGAAACGAGGTCCATTTAACCCGTTAGCGCGCCGTTACGAACCAGATGCATGGGGTGATTTGAGGCGGCATGTCCAAGCCCAGAGACACACATTTGCGTAGGGATTTTTTTCGCTCATGCGGAACTCCGTTGACACTTAACAGTGCTGTGCCCTACTGATCTAGGGCTTGGAAAAGGTACCAGTAACAGCGTATTTTTCGACTATTACTGTGGAACGGAACCTGGAAGCTGCGCATGCCGGAGAAGCCGAAGTAAAAGAAGGCGACGGTTGGCGTGGACAGCGCCACTCTTGGGAAATTGTGCTTTCATCAATTCCTGCAGTACTTTCATTGTGATCCTGCCTGCAACCACTTGCCTGAAAGTTTGCGTGTCTCAATGTTCAACTGGCCTGCCAACCCTGCGGTGCGGTGCACCCCGATTTCCTGCATCTCTGCTGACTGCATCACCTCGAGCATGACCTTACGCGAGGGCCAAACCGCCAGCGCGACCAGGTCCCACAGCTCCTCTACTTCACCCAACGCCAGGCGCTCCACGTCACCCTCGAAGCCAATACACCCACCAACGCCTTGCAGCAATTTCTTTACGCCCTTTTCATACAGAGCATAAGCCTCTCCCCCGGTGAGATCTGTTTCACGGCCATCCTCATACTCTGCCTTTACTTTAAATTTGAGCAGATTGACCATACAGATCGGGCCCTCGGCGCCGGGCTCAAGAAAGCCCTGTATCTGCTCTTTGTTGGGGTACACTTTGTTGATGACTTCCATCGTCATTTCCTTTTCTCAAGCAATTTTGTATTTATGGAGCCTGTCAATCGCCAGACCTGCCGAGTCCTGCAACGACACCATAATGCCCTGCTGACCGGAGATCTCGTTGTCCAGCACATCGTGCCAGACGTTGGCACAGACCTGGGCGCCCCGGTGAAACTTCATTTCAAGTTGCCCCTCAAGTTCCACGGCAAGAGCTGCAATGGCGGTATAGCCTTTTTGGGTCAGAACGTCGAGGGCACATTGCTGAGGCTCTCCACTACATCGTAGGTCACTACCTGGCCACAGTCTTTGGTCCGGCATTTAAACAACGGCGCTGTTTTCATAGCGCTGTAATATCTCGCGCAGGGTGCGGCTGACCCTTGTCTGCAGGCGTATCATCTCCAGTTTTGGCCAGGTACAGCGCTCGCCCGAGGCGATCAATTTCAACACCTGTTTCTCGCCGGGAAAGCCGAGCAAATTTTTGGGATTGATCAAGCGGTAGTCGGGCAGAATATTGATATCGCCCACGTAGTCCTGGTTGATGATCGAGCGCATCAAGCTGGCGACCTGTGTAACCGCACCATTTTTCCTGTCCGCCCGGTCAATAATCATGGTGATTGCATTGAACCATTCACGGGTCGAGCGCAGACCCGCATTCTGCAGCAGCCCCAGCGATGTCTGCTTGCGGTGCCCATCTGTCACAAAGGGCAACACATGGGGATTGGTCTGGCTGACGATATAGTGATTAACACCATACAGCCGCGCCAGGCGCTTGGCCGGCATATCGTCACTCACGGAACCGTCTACCCAGCGCCGCGACGGCAGGTAGCTCTTTAGCTGACCATCGTCATCCAACGCCTGCAGCGTCACCGGCGGGAATATACCCGGCACGGCAGCAGAGGCCATCACAGCACTGCGCATCAATACTGTGGGTGAGGTCGTGGCATTAAGCAGGCGGGATGTCTGGTGCGTTTCCGCGGGGGCAATAGAGACATTCATCGCCCTGCCGGTTCTTTCAAACGCCTTCTGGAAAGTCATGTCATCGGGTAGATAATGCTTCAGGTTCTCCTCCATATCTGCCGGGTCAGCGGTACCCCCGCGCTTGGAGGATTCCGGCATTTGCTGCAGAAATACCTCAGGCTCCATTAACTCACGCAACTCCTCGTCCGTGTGGCTGCTGACAATACTGCCGATGATAGAACCGCCACTGGAGCCCGACATAACAGATGGAAGCAGGTCCGCTTCAAATAGCGCTCGCGCAACTCCCATATGAAAATACAGCAGCGAACCGGAGCCGCTCATCATGAATGCGGTGTGGCCGAAGCAATGACTGGCCCGGCGGAAGAAATCGAGTTTTTCTTCGGGACTGATATCGCCCGTATCTTCCCCGGCCAGGTGCTCCAGGGTATGGACGATTTCCTCAATGTAGTCTTCTATTAGCAGTTTGGTACCGGTAAGCGCGTGACCATACAGGCCCGCCTTACCCATACCACCCATATTGCCGTGTATGCCCTCATTGAGGGTATACAACAGTCCGCGGTGATCGTGCCTGGCCTTGAGGCTGCGCAGGCGATCCAGCCGAGTTCGTATGGAAACATAATCGTACTGCTGGCTGTGGTCACGTCTGCGCCAGCGATCACGCCCCGTGCGTATATCATAGGCTTCGGCCGCCTCGCGCCATTCCTGGTAGCTGCCTGCACCTTTCAATGCTCGCTTGGCCTGTAACTGTGTCGCTATACCCACTTGGCTCTCCTTTACTATCGGGGACGGACCTCGTGCAAGTAAACGTGGCCCGTCCCCTTTATGTCTATCAGCCTAGGCGACAATTTCAAGCGCCATGCTCGCCAGCGGGTCCACCATATCACCCACCTCGCGGGCCGATGCGTTTGAAGCATTGCCCTGGGTTGCACGCTTGGCCACACCCTGGGCGATAGCTGCCAGGCGAAAGAAACTGAACGCCAGGAAGAAGTTCCAATTGTCGATGTGATCTATGCCCATATATTGGCAATAACTTGCTATATATTGCTCTTCACCAGGCAGGCCAAGCGGTTGCAGATCGAGTCCTGCAAGGCCGACAGGCGCCATCTGCTGCCGCTCACTCGCCGGCAGGCGCATGGCCATGCATTGGTAGGCCAGGTCTGCGCAGGGGTGCCCGAGGGTGGACAGCTCCCAGTCCAGTACCGCGATTACCCGACTGTTGTCCTTGGCGTACATCAGGTTATCCAGCCTGAAGTCACCGTGCACCAGGGCCACCTGGCCGTCATCGGCGGGCAGGTTCGCCTCCAGATAGCTGATCAACCGGTTCATTGACTCAATTTTTCCCAGCTCCGATGCACGGTACTGGCTGGTCCAACGTCCCAGCTGCCGCTGGAAGTAATTACCGGGACGGCCGTAATCTGCCAGCCCCGCTGACTCGAGATCTACACTGTGAATGCTCGCCAGGGTGCGCGCCATCTGGTCATACATGGCGCCGCGCGTATTGGGATCATCTATCTCGCCCAGCGCCGGATTCCAATAGACATTGCCGTCGCAGTATTGCATCAGGTAGAACATGGAGCCGATCACCGCGGTGTCCTCACACAGGTGATAAACCTCGGCTACGGGCACATCTGTGTCCCGCAGCGCAGCCAGTACACGATACTCCCGGTCGACCGCATGGGCCGACTTGAGCAACTTTCCGGGCGGTTGCCGACGCAACACATAGGTGCCGGAGTCTGCGTCGATCCTGAAGGTCGGATTGGACTGGCCGCCAGGAAATTTGCTGGCGCTCAGCGGCCCCTTGAAGCCCGGCACATTGGCTTCCAGGTAAGCGGCCAACACGGCTTCATCAAGCATGGCTACTGATGACATTACGAATCCTCGCTATTGAAAAAGGAATATCGCCTGCCCCTGGGTTGGGGCGCCCTGTGCTCCTCGGGCAGGGTGCAGATCCTGTCCATATAAGTGGTACTGCCATCGGCATATTCCCACACCAGCTGTTCACCTTCCATGTAGCGCTTCACTACCACCGGGCCCCAACCAAAGACATGGAAGTTGAGCACGCCCTCCTCCCAGATCATGGAAGCCGTGCTGCGCATGCAATACTCTTGTTCGCCAATGGTGAATAGCACCGACCCCTCGGTATCATCGGTGTTCAGGCCGGCAGTACTATTTGGGCCGTAGTCGTGAATGATTCCACTGGCCGTGACCACCGTACGACTGCCGCACTGCTCAACCCGCTCCACGTGACCCGTATGGCCGCCCTCAACACCAAGCCACAAACCCCTGATATCGTCGGCGCCGTCCGGCAGTGGCTCGGTACACTCGGCCAGTATCGGCAGTGGAAAGTGGGAATAGCCACAGCCCGGCGTATTGCCTTTGGGAATATCCGCAGCCATTTTTCCACTGCCATCAAGCTCGGGCAGCTCACAGTAGTCGAGGGTACTGCCGTCCCCCGCCAGTGTGGCAGGATCGGTAGTCAGTGGCGGCCGGGAAGAAAAGTAAGCCAGCCAGAACAGGAACAAAGCCAGGCACAACGGCAGTACTAAAAGTGTTAATAACAGCTTCTTCATCGCAGTGTACATCTCCCGTTCATTGAGACTCTGGCGAGAACATGGGGTCAGAGCTTTACTCTTAACCCGTGTTTGCAACCAGTGCGTTGGCCATGGGGCCGAACCAGGTCTGCTTTAAGGTTTTGAAAATACCTGGCTCCTTGGTACCCAGTTGGGTGGCCAGGGTCCTGGCCTGATCGAGGAGTTCTTCCCGGGAGGCCTTGCCATCGGCGATGCCTGCCGCCACTGCCTCATCCGCGGTGTAGCGTTTGCCGGTGAACAGGGCATCCCGGGCGGTACTGGCCGGTAACTTGCCCCGCAATATGCCCATCATGGGCGTCGGTATGGGTACTCCCACATCCACTTCGGAGACAGAGAACCAGCCCCGGTCCTCGCGCATGATGCGGTAGTCGCAGGACAGTGCCAGGAACGCACCGCCGGCAAAAGCGTGGCCGTTCATCGCCGCCACGGTCGGGCAGGGCAATACCAGGAACCGACTGTGAATCTTCGCCATACGCTGGCCGAACAGCTCCATCTCTTGTGGCTGAAGCGTCATCAGCTTTTCGAGGTTGAGGCCGTTGCAGAAGAATTTATCGACGCCGGTGAGCACCAGCGAGGCACCCTGACCACAATCGGCCTCCACCGCATCGAGGATTTCCAGCATGCGCTGCTGCCAGTCAGGGCAGATGGTATTCTGCCCCTCATTCATCGTCACCAGATGCAGTTCACCCTGCTTTTGGTAATCGATCACGATCACGCAGCCTCTACTGCGGCCGCGGCCTTGACGGGCGCATTCACCAGCGCTGAGAAACGCTGCTGCTGATAGTCGGCGTCACCAAACAGCGTGTTGGCAATCATCAGCCGCTTGACATAGGCGCCCACTGAAAGCTCTTCAGTCATACCCATGCCGCCGTGCATCTGGATTCCCTCACCGCCGATCTTGCGCCCTGAACGACCCACCATGACTTTCAGCGCCAGCAGGCTGCGCCGGGCGTCCTCGTCACGGGCATCCAGCGCGCACACGGCGCGATAAAGCAGGGACCTGGTATTCTCACAGGCGGCGAACATATCCACCATGCGATGCTGCAGGGCCTGGAATGAACCGATGTGCGCACCGAATTGTTTGCGCGTTTTCAGGTATTCCAGGGTCTGGGCGTTGAGGGACTCCATCGCACCCAGGGCATCAGCCGCCACTGCCAGCGTGGCCCGCTCTATTACCGGGCCCATCAGGGCATAGCCTTCACCCGGCCCACCGATAAGTGCTTCGGCCGTGACATTATCCAGTTTGACATTGGCCGCGTCGCGGCCATCGGTCATCTTGTAGCTGGTGGCCGTTACACCGGCGGCAGAACTATCCACCAGGAACAGGCTCAGGCCGTTTTTATCGGCCTGCTCGCCGGAGCTGCGCGCGAGCACCACCAGCTTCTCTGCGGCCCCGCCGTTGAGCACCACGGTTTTCTCCCCATTCAGCACCCAGCTCACCCCGTCCTGGCGAGCGCGGGTTTTGATGTCGGTCAACGCATAGCGGCTCTGGCGTTCCAGGAAGGCGAATGCACCCTGTAACTGGCCGGCGATGATCTGCGGGATCAATTCATGCTTCACCTCCTCGCTGCCGCCAGCCTGCAACAGCCCACCAAACAGCAGTACAGTTGGCAGGAAAGGCTCAGCCACCAGGCCGCGACCCAGCTCCTGCATGATGACCATGGTATCCACCGGGCCACCTCCAAAACCACCGTACTCCTCGGCAAAAGGAATAGACAGCCAGCCCAGTTCAGCGAATTGCTGCCAGTGCTCGGCGCTAAAACCATGCTCCAGAGCCACTACTTTGTTGCGCTGATCGTAGTCGTAATTGTCCTGGACAAAGCGGGCGATGCTGTCCTGGATCATGGTCTGTTCTTCAGATAGATTGAAGTTCATTGCGTATCTCCTACAGTCCCAGTACGTGCTTGGCAGTAACGTTTTTCTGCACTTCATCCGATCCGCCATAGATCGATGAAGCGCGGCCACGGAAGTACAACTTCTGCGCAACATCGGCAAAATCATGTCCCACCTGGCTCGAACTCAAATCACCCTGCTGCGCCTGGGAGTAGTAGCCGGCCACATCCATGCGCAGTTCCTGTATGGCCTTCTGTATCGTCGTTCCCTGCAGTTTCAGCAGCGAGGACTCAGGCCCGGGCATGCCACCTTCAGCGGCAGCAGCGAGAACGCGCAGCTCGGTAAACTCCAGCGCCATCAGGTCAATTTCTACCTCTGCCAGGCGATTGGCGAACAGGGGATCATCCAACAGAGATTCACCACCGTTGACTTCGGCACGGGCCAACTCTCGCACCTGCTCCAGGTTGCGCTTCGATTCGGCCACCTCGGCGATGGACAGGCGCTCGTGCACCAGCAGGGACTTGGCGTAGGTCCAGCCCTTGCCCTCTTCCCCAATGCGGTTGTCCATGGGTACCCGTGCATTGTCGAAGTGAACCTCATTCAGGTGATAAATACCGTCGATGGTTTCAATGGGGCTGACGGTCACCCCCGGCGTGTTCATATCGATCAAAAGGAAGCTGATGCCGTCCTGCTTACGGCCACTGTTATCGGTGCGCACCAGACAGAAAATCCAGTCTGCGGCCTGGGCGAAGGAGGTCCAGATCTTGCTGCCATTGACCACGTATTCATCCCCATCGCGCTCGGCTTTGCATTGCAGTGAAGCCAGGTCAGACCCGGCACCGGGCTCGGAATAGCCCTGGCACCACCAGTCCTCACTGTTGAGAATACGTGGCAGGAAGCGCTCCTTCTGCTCTTCAGTGCCATAGGTGTAGATCACCGGCGCCACCATGGTCACGCCGAAGGGGATGGGGGCCGGCAAACCCGCTTTGGCGCGCTCTGCATTGAAGATGAAATGCCGGGTCATGGTCCAGTCCTGCCCCCCGTACTCGACAGGCCACCCGGGTGCCATCCAGCCCCTGGCATTGAGGCGTTTTTGATACTCGATCATGCCCTCCTCGAGCTGCGTCGATGCTTCGCCGCCGTGCAACATGGCTTTCAGTTCCTCGTCCAGGACCTCGGCAAAAAAATTCCGGACTTCAGCCTGAAATGCGAGCTCTTCATCAGTAAAACGTGTATCCACAAATAACTCCTTTATTAAACTCGACCAGTAATATCCAGGATGGCCTGTACGCATTGCCCGGGCTGGTCCTGCTGGACAAAGTGCCCCGCCGGGGCAATGGTTCTGTGTTCGACACCCTTACAGCCCGGCACCCTGTCCAGGAACGGCTGGGCCATATTAGCCGTGACCGGATCGTCATCGGCAAAGGCCAACATAAAGGGTTTATCGAACTGCTTCAGTACCTGCCAGGCAGCCCGGTTCTCCTCGACTTCCGGTTCATCCTCAAACAGTGGAAGCAGCGAAGGGAAACGCCGCACCCCTGCCAGGTAGGATTCATCCGGGTACGGCGCATTGAAGGCTGCCTGCTCGGCCTCTGTGAGGTGTTTGGCCTTGCCGATCAGGTGCAGGAAATTGCCCGGCTGCTGTGCCTGGCGGCTCTCGGCGCAAAACTTGCGCCAGTACAGGAAGCCCGGAAGACCCGAGGTGTCACGGAAACGTGCATCCAACTCTGTGGCAGGAACCACTGGCAGGGTCTTGTATGCCTCGCGCAGGGGTGCAGCAAAGTCTTTCGGAACCGGCCCTGCGGGTAAACCACCATTGGAAAGTACTACATGTGAAAAACGCTCCGGAAAGGCCGCCACAAGGCGCAGACCGATGAGGCTACCCCAGTCCTGCAAGAACACAGTGACGCCTCGCAGGTCGAGCTGGGCCAGCCAATCACTCATCCAGGCGACATGACGGGCATAGGTATAGTCTTCAGGCCGGGTGGGCTTATCCGAACGCCCGAAGCCGACGAAATCGGGGGCAACAACCCTGAAACCGGACTCAACCAGCGGCGGAATCATGTGGCGGTACAGGTAGCTCCAGACGGGCTGGCCGTGCATCAACAACACCACATCGCCGTCGGCTGGCCCCTCATCCAGATAGTGGATACGCAGTTCACCGCCCTCCCCGTCATCAACTTGCAGGTAGTTGGGCTGAAATGGGTAATCGACCAGGTTGTCGAAGCGCTCATCGGGTGTACGTTTGCATTGCATACTGCGGAATCTCTTCTTGGTCTACCTGCGCGTGGCGCAATTTATGTTAGCGATTACTTGTGAAATCATAATGTGATTTTCTTGCATTCCATTAGTTATCGTCATATCTTATGCCACAACCTTATGTCATACTCAATGCCATTACAACATAATTTTAGAGGAGTATCACAATGATAAAAATGAGGCCGCTCGCTTCCGCTCTTGTTCTCGCCACTTATGGCGCAGGCACACTCGCCCAGACCGGCGCACTGGAAGAGGTGATTGTCACCGCCACCAAAAGAGCCGAAAGCCTGCAGGATATCGCGGTCACGGTGACCGCCTTCAACGAATACACTATCCGGGAAGCCAATATTCGCGATGCTGGCGATGTGGCTGTGCTGACCCCCTCGCTTAACATCAACGCCAATATCAGCCCGTTCAGTACACGGGTTACCGTACGCGGCATCGGCACTACAGGCTCCACCTTCCTTGAGCCCTCCGTCGGCACCTTTGTGGACGGTGTCTACCTCAATCGCTCAGGCCTCGCCGTTTCAGACCTGGTGGATATAGAACGTATCGAGGTGCTGCAGGGCCCACAGGGCACTCTCTACGGCAAGAACACCAACGCCGGAGCCATCAGCATTACCACGCAATCTCCCAATTTCGAGGAGACTGAAGGCCACCTGGAGGCCACCGCCGGCAACTATTCCATGCAGCGCATCACTGGCTCGCTGTCAGGCCCAATCGCTGACAACCTGGCCTATCGCATCGCAGGTAATTACCACGAGAGGGACGGATACCTCGAGAATCTTTCGGGTCCGGACCTCAATGATGCCGATGAGTGGAATGTGGTCGGAAAGCTGGCCTGGCAGCCGACCGACGAATTGTCGATTTTGTTCAAGGCCAGCCGGGTGGAACGCGATATGAACTGCTGCTCACCGGATTCGGTGCACGACCCTATAGCCGACCAGGCCATTATCGATCGCGGGCAGGCGCCCCTGGGAGACGATCCTTTCGATCACAAAACGTCACAGGATGTGCCCAGCCCTTTCAAGCAGGAATCTACCGCGGCATCGCTGCACATAGACTATGACGCCGACTGGGGCAAAATCGAATCCATCACCGCCTGGGATGACTATGACCTCGAATCCTCCCAGGAAGCCAGCCGCTCGGTACTCGACGCGACCTGGCTGGACCAGCCTCAATCGGGCAATAGCTTCTCCCAGGAACTGCGTTTCAGCAACAGCACTGACAACGTCGATTATATGGCCGGGCTGTATTACTTCGACCAGGAAACCCGGGAGTTTGAAAACAAGCTGTCGTCGGTGATTGGCGATGATGTACCGATTGGCGCACAGATCTTTGGTCCACAATTAGCACTCATCGTGGCCCCGGGAGATGAGAGCTACCAGGACAGCCTGTTCGAGACCGAAACCATAGCGGTGTTCGGACGCGCCACCTGGCATGTCGGTGATAACTGGCACCTTACCGGCGGCCTGCGCTGGAGCGACGAGGAAAAAGACGCTGACCTGTTTGTCGATGTGGAATCAACAGCCCTCACCGCCCAGGATCCGGAAAACATTCCACCGCCAATACTCGCCTTGCTGGCGCAGCAGGGCATCTTTCCACCTTTCTCATTACTTTCCTCTGCTCGCCCTGAAATTGACGAGTCCTTTAACCGCAGCAGTGACAATGTCGACTGGCTGGCCAGTGTAAGCTACGACCTGAACATGGACACCCTGCTATTCGCCAGCGCGTCCACCGGCACCAAGTCAGGCGGCTTCAATGGCGTCGCCGGTGAGCCCGAGGAACGGGAATTCGACGACGAGGAAACCACCAGCTACGAGCTGGGTATCAAGACCACCCTGATGGACTCGCGGCTGCGGATCAACTCCACCCTGTTCTTTACCCTGGTCGAAGACATGCAGACCAACCAGCAGGCCTCAAGCGGTCTGGGGCAGTTCACCTCCAACCAGGGGGAGGCGGAAGTCGCGGGACTGGACTTTCAACTGGATGCACTGCCCCTGCCAAACCTGACAGTCACACTTGGCCTGCAGTACCTCGACAAGTACGAGTTCACCGACGGGCCTGACGAGGGACTCGATCTGGCTTTTGCCGCTGAGCTCAGTGGCAGCCTGGCTGCGACGCTTGTGTTCCCCCTGGCCGATGGCGGGGTCTACCTGCGCGGCGATTACAGTTTCATGGGCGACCACACGACCAACCCTGCCCCGGCCTCACAGCTGGAAGACAAGGATAAACAGGATCGCCAGAACCTGAACATGGTATTGGGTTGGCGCAATGACAACTGGAACATCAGCCTGTGGGGTAAAAACCTGACGGACGAAGAATATGCCGTTCAAACTCTGGTGCCTTATCCCATCACCGATATGGACGCGTACTTCCTCGCACCACCGAGAACCTATGGAGCAACCCTGCGCTACGACTTCTAGTTGCGCGGGCCGCTCCTGCCATTTAGCCCAGCGCATTCTGCCTGGGCTAACAATTGATGGGCATGAACTACGGCTGCTACAAACTTCACTTCCTCGCACCGGTAAAAAATAGGGGACAGACCACAATTTACAGAAGTTGTGGTCTGTCCCCCATTTTATTCCCATACTTCCAGATTGTCGGCGCGAACAATGCGGCGGTTGAGCGTGGCACTGAGAACGGGCGTCATGCCGCAACCGGCCAGCAGACTATCCACATCAGCCTTGTCATCACCTGACAGGGCAGAGTAGGTGTCCTGCACACGCTGCAGCAGGTAGAAGCGGTGGGGCTGGGCCAGGGCTGTGATGGCTTCTCCGCGCAGATTGAACTGGGCGGTACCCATGGCCTGAGCCAGGCGCCCCACTGCCACCGAGCCGGCTTCGGGCTGGTTTTCCGCCAGCCAGGTATTGATGAATTCCGCCGCCGCCAGGGTTTCCGGGACAAAGTCCTCCGCCAGTACCCGCAATACCGCCACCAGTGTGTCAGGCACGTCGTCATCTGCCAGGAAATCGGTCCCGGCATTGAAATACTCGGGAACATCCTGGTCGGCACGGTTCATGCGCTCCACCCACCGGTACACCCGGGTGGCGCGTTGCTGCATCAGCCGGGCCGGGTGAGGATCGCGGCCCAGGTGCGCATACATCGGCGCCAGCAGTCCGAAATCGCCAACACAGGGGCGCCAGCCGAGGAGATAAGGGTACAGTTCAAAGTGGGCGTCGAGGGCGTCCAGGTATTCCAGGTAAAGGCTCTCCACCACCTCCCGGCTTTGCTCGGTCACACCGAAAATCATCCCTGCGTGACGCATGCGATTCATCATCGCCTCGGTTTTCTCCTCACGCTCGGGCGTGTCCCGCTGGGAGTGGAGGAAGTGATAGCGTATGAACTCAAGGTTGTCTTCTGGGAAGTTCCAACGATAGTGCATAGCCGGCCGCAGCAGACCATCGGTGCCAATCACATCAAACAGGGCACTGATAATCTGCTGGCGTGGGCCCGCCGGGCGACAGGGCCTACCGCTCGCCGCCTCGAAGTGCTCGATAATCGCAGCGCCGTCACGAATCACCTCGCCCTCAGGTGTCACCAGAGTGGGAATGGTCGCCAGCTTGCCTTTGGGGAGCACTTCCGCCTTGAAGCTCTCGTGACCGGTGGACAATTCCCGGAAGGGAATCTGGTGCTTGATCAGGTAGCTGCGGGCGCGGCCCGAGTACAGGGAGTGGGTAATGGCGTAGAGCCTGTGTGTACCGGCCATGCTATGCATCCTTTCGGGTATTTCGCCAGGTCATCAGAAACGGGAGTAGTACAAGAGCGGTCAGCAACGCCACCAGGATTGGGGTCCGCAAGCGCTGGTAGAGTGTATTTATCACCAGCTGCTTCAGGTGATCATATCCCGGCGGAACCGCCAGTACCTTGTTGTCCCTCGCGTACCGCTCATAGGCAGACAGCATGCGCTGCAGGCGCGCTGGCTGCTGCGATGCCAGGTCCGAGGTTTCACCCGGGTCACGCACAATATCGTACAGGCGCCACTGCCCGTCACCCAGTGGCCCCCGGTTGAGCACAAGTTTGTAATCGCCCTGGAACAGGGCTGCATGGCCTGCGAGCTCATAGCCCACTGCATCCTCAGGGCCGTACACTCGATCGACCTCCTGCCGCAACAGCGGACCCAGGTCACGACCGATAATCGGCTCCACCGGTCGACCGCGGTATCTCCGCTCCGGCGGTTCCACACCGGCGAATGAAAGTATGGTCGGTGTAATATCGGTAACAAAGGAAAAAGCGTGGTTCAGCCCGCCCTTATCGGCTAGTTCCGCCCCGGCCACAATCAGCGGCACGCGCATACCGCCCTCCCCCGCATAGAACTTGTAAAACGCCAGAGGACTGGCGGCCGCGCTGGCAAAGCTGGGGCTAATACTGTTGTAGCTGCCTTTCAGGCCCAGGCGTTCATAGTCAGTGTGATAGCCCAGGGCCGTCGGCCCGCGTCGCGCGATGAAAGACCCAGGATCCGCCGGGCCGCTGGCCTCAGCACCATTATCCGACGTAAAGATGATGATTGTGTTGTGGTACTGTTCCCGCTCCTTGAGGTAATCCACCAGGCGGCCGAGATGGTAGTCCATGGCTTCTACCATAGCGCCGTACACTGCCATACGCTTGGCCTGGTAACGCCGCTGATCGGCGTCGAGCGCATTCCAGTCGTCCGTGGTCGACATGCGCCCGATGCCGCTGTCGGCGGGAATAATGCCAAGCTCTACAGCCTTCTGCCGGCGCTGCTCCCGCAACTCATCCCAGCCGCCGTCGTAAACGCCCATGTAACGGTCTATGAATTCCTGCGGTGCCTGCACCGGTATGTGCACCGCCTGGAACGGCAGGTAGGCGAAAAAGGGGGTGCCGTCATCGATATTGCTGTCGATGAACTCAATGGTTTTGTCCACCAGGAACCGGGAGGAGTAAAAATCGTCGGGCAGCTGGTACTCCTTGCCATCCGCATACCAGCTGGCCTTCTCATAAAGCGGGATGTAGGGACGCTGCTCCCAGTTGTCAGCACCGGAATCCGCCAGGGCAACCGTGCGCTTAAAACCGCGTTCACTGGGCAATTGCCCGGGGCCCGCGCCCAGGTGCCATTTGCCCGCCATATAGGTGTGATAGCCGGCCCCCTCCA
Source organism: Pseudohalioglobus sediminis (assembly GCF_008370495.1). Lineage (GTDB taxonomy): Bacteria > Pseudomonadota > Gammaproteobacteria > Pseudomonadales > Halieaceae > Halioglobus. The sequence continues at coordinate 259,677 of NZ_VTUX01000002.1, forward strand.
ACAGGGTCGCTACGGTCACCACATTGTTGCCCAGTACCCCCTGGTAATGGCTGTGACGCTTCTGCTCCGGCGCCAGCATCTCTGGAATATTGGGCACGCCGGCAATATGGGCATCCACACCGGTGAGCAACATGGCCCGGGCCGGCGCACAATTGGCCGCTGTGTGATAGTTGGTAAAGCGGACGCCCTCCTGCGCAAGCGCATCGAGCGTGGGGGTGTTGATTTCACTGCCGTATGAGCCGAGATCGGTAAAGCCGAGGTCATCAGCCAGTACGAGGACGATATTGGGTCGCTCGGCAGCGGGGGTTGTTGGAGATGGAATACTCTCCGGGTTCCCGGCGTAGCCCCAGGGCGCCAGCAGCGCCAGTGCGGCCACAGCGGCGCTGAAGGCAGCTCTTACGTACACAGCTCAGGGTTCCCTGGCGAGCCGTCTTGAGGCCACCAACAGAATCAGCGTCACGACTATCTCCACCCCGATCTGGGGCGCAAGGGCGGCGTCATGAATCAGCCAGGCAATCACCCGACCTATCGCCGTCAGAAAGAGCAACAGCATCGCGGGGTAGTACCAGGTGCGACGGCCGCTCACCAGGGCGGCCAGCATGCAGATGCCCAGCGTCAGGAAAAAGCCCGACATATCGCCCACCTGCGAGCTGAGCCCCAGCCCCTCGCCCAGCACCAACCCGAACTCAGGGGCAATGCCCGCTGGAGCCACCAGCCAGCGAACACCGGTGACGACAAAGAGGATGGCCGGCAACAGCACCAACAGTCCAAGTATCCTGTTCATAGTGATCTCACTTTCGTTAATTGGGGGCCGACCACACAATACACTTGATTGTGGCCTGCCCCCTATTTAGTCCGCGCTGCCAGCACCTGCATCATTACATTGGCGGTTTCGAGGCCGGAGTTCTGGTTCTGGCCGGTGACAAAGCGCTGCTCGTCGTCGACAGTGACATGTGTGGCAAACAAATCCCTGAATGCGGTCTCGCTTTCGAATATGGCACCTGCCTTGCGCAGTTCCGTCTCCGGGTGCAGCGGTGTCAGCTCTATGCCAAGTTCCCTGATTTGCTTGTCAGTCACCCCGGTCATGCGGCGCCCGGCAATCAACAGCTTGCCGTCTCGGTCGCGCGCATTCACCAGGCCCAGTACACCGTGGCAGACGCCACCAATCATTGCAGCCTTATCACCGTAGTAGGACTCGCTCACCTTCGCCGCCAACTCAGGGGATTGCGCCAGGTCGTAGGCTGCGCCCCAGCCACCGGATATGAACACAATGTCATACTGCTCGATATCCACGTCGGCAATGGGGATGGAGTTCTTCACCTTGGCCTGTGCAGTGGCATCATCAAGGTAGCGCTTGTCTTCCGGAGAGATGATCATGAACTGCAATGTCTGTGGGTCGATAGGGATTTCACCGCCCCGGATACTGGCTACGTCCACCTCCATGCCACCGTCGAGGAATGTATAGTACGGATGGGTCAACTCAGAGGCCATCACCCCGGTGGCCGGGCCCTCGGTTTCCCCCGGCGCAGCCAGCACGCCATGGCTGGTGGCGATGATCAGGGCGCGCTTGCCCGGTAGTGTTGTGGTCGGCCCGGTGTATTCGGGATGCAGGCCCGCCTTGTGCAATATCGTGGGTAGTGAAAGCAAAAATACGCCGGCCAGCACAACCAGTACTGCACCCAGTTTGAGCAATTTCTTCATAAGTAAGACCTCTTTCGCATGTAAACTGAGCCCTGGAGGCTACGCCATATTAATATGTCATATAGTATGTCATAATTAACTATGGCACATCAAGCCCAGTCACTCTTGCCCAGGGGAATCTGATCATGAAAAAACTACTCACCGTAGCCGCCATACTGGCGGTCGTTTTCGTCATTGCCTACAGCCAACGAGCAACCATCGCCTCCCGGATAATGGAAAGAGGCCTGGAATCCCGCATGGGTGCAGACACTGTCGCGGAACTGGAAGACGGCCTGCACCTGGCGTTGTGCGGTGCCGGTGGTCCGTTGCCAGCTCCCAAGGCCTCCGGCCCTTGCGTTGCGGTGGTTGCCGGCAAGCAACTGTTCATGGTGGACGCTGGCACCGACGGCCCACGCAACCTGGCCCGTATGGGCTACCAGCCCGGCAATGTACAAGGCGTGTTTCTTACCCACTTTCACTCTGACCATATCGACGGCCTGGGCGAAATCAGCACCATACGCTGGGCCGGGGGTGACAACGCCGCTCCCCTCCCCGTCTATGGCCCCAGGGGGGTGGAGCAGGTCGTGGACGGCTTCAACGCCGCCTATGCCCAGGATTTCACCTATCGCCATGAGCACCACGGAGACCTGGTGGCCCCCATGAGTGCTGCCGGCATGCAGGCCGTGCCTTTTGACAAGCCGCCCATGGGTGAACTGACCCTGGTGTATGAGGGTGAAGGTCTCAGGGTAGAAATGCTGGCGGTGGACCACTCGCCGGTGGAGCCTGCAGTGGGGTATCGTTTCAGCTACAAGGGGCGCTCACTGCTGATAACCGGTGACACCACCAAGCAGGCCAACATCCAGAAGTTCTCCGAGGGCATCGACCTGCTGGTGCACGAGGCCCTGGCCCCCAACCTGGTCAACATGATGAATGCGACCGCGAAGAAACTGGGCAATGAGATCATGGCCAAGATCACCTACGACATTCTCGACTACCACGCCAGCCCGGTGGAAGCCGCGGAAACGGCCCGCGATGCCGGTGTCGGCCACCTGCTGTACTACCACATCGTCCCGCCACTGGTTATTCCCGGCCAGGACCTGCTGTACCTGAACGGGGCTGAAGATATCTTCCCGGACTACACCATCGGCCAGGATGGCGTGGCCTTCTCACTGCCGGCAAACTCGACAGAAATCATCAAGACCAGTGACGGGCTTTAATCAATCGGGACAGACCAGGAGTAGAGAGCAAGTTGCCAACTAGTTAGGCCAGTAGATGTATTCGTCGCCCTCGGCAAAGGGCTCTGCCAGAGTCTTATCGATGGCAATCGACAACTCCGTGGCGGCGGGGTACAGCGGCGGCCTGGCACTCGCGGCATGCGCATCGAGGAGAGCCTGCAGTTGCGCCAGCTTCTGCGGTTCTGTCGCTGCCAGGTTATTTTGCTCAGTGGGGTCTTCGGCGAGGTTGAACAACCACTGCTTGTCCGGTCGCGCGGCCACCTGCAGTTTCCAGTCACCGTGTCGCACCACCCGGTAGTGGCCGCTCTGCCAGAACAGGGTTTCCCTGTCCCATTGCTCCGCCCCATCCCCGGTGGCCAGCGGCAACAGGTTTTCACCATCAATCACCACACCCTCGGGCTGCGGGGCTTCAGCTGCCGCGGCCAGGGTCGGCATCATATCGATATGTGCCACCGGCTCCTCGGAGACCGTGCCGGCAGCAATGCGCGCCGGCCACTTCACAAATAGTGGCACGCGTATGCCACCCTCAAACTGGCTGATCTTCCAGCCGCGGAAGGGGTGGTTGATGTCGGGCAGGCCGATATAGCCGGGGCCGCCATTGTCACTGGTAAACAGAACGATAGTGTTGTCCGCCAGCCCCGCATCCCCCAGCGCGGCATTGATGCGACCCACGCTGCGGTCGAGGGCGCGAATCATCGCTGCGTAGACGCGCAGGCGGTGGGGCTGGATATCCCCAACCGCCTCGTAATCCTCCCGGGTCGCCTGCAGGGGCGTGTGAACCCCCCAATGCGCGAGATAGAGAAAGAATGGGCGATTCTTGTTGGCCTCGATGATTTTGATCGATTCATCAGTCCAGTAGTCCGTCAGGTAGCCGCCGGGCTCGAAACGATCCTCATCGCCGGTATTGAAGCTGTTCGCATAGACCATGCGCGCCCACAGGAACTGGTCGATGGGGTCAAACTCCAGTTTGGCATTGACCACATTGGGGTCATCCTCCGGCAGGAACAGGCCGCTGGCCATCAACAGGCTCTGGTCAAAACCCTGCTCGTGCGGGGCCATGCCGTTCTGTCGCCCCAGGTGCCACTTACCGATATGGAACGTCTGGTAACCGCGTTCGCGCAGAATCTCGGCGATCGTCACCTCCTCCGCCGGCAGGCCCTGCTCCTCGTAAGGCGGCCTGCTTGCGTCGAGTTCCGCGTCATAGATTGCCGGCGGCAGGACGCTGTCCATATCCGCGGAAATGCGCGATACCACGGGCGCCATTCCGGAGGGCGTCGGGGTGAACTCAAAGCCGGTTCGGGTTGGATAGCGACCGGTCATCATCATCGCCCGGGAAGGGGCACAGGTACCGGCGCCCGAATAAGACTGGGTGAATACCGCGCCCTCGGCCGCCAGTTGATCGATGTGGGGCGTCTGCACACGCCCACCGGCAACACCGCCGCCAAAGGTGGAGATATCGTTGTAGCCCAGGTCGTCAGCGACAATCAGGATAATGTTGGGGGGGCGTTCGCCGGGCTCCTCGCCGGCCTGCGCAGGACCCGCACTCCAGGGTAGATCCCTGGGAGGCCCAACCTCATACTCATTGGCTGACTTGTACTTGACCAGCGCGAGCAGCAGCGCAGTCTGGTTCTGGTAGGCCAGGCCGCCCAGCACAAGAACCAGTGCCAGTAGCGACAACAAAACTTTTTTCACAGTGGTTTACTCCCCTTGGATCGCGCTGTCAGCTGCCGCTGAATTCAGGTGGGCGTTTTTCCATAAAAGCCTGCATGGCTTCCTTCAGGTCGTTGGATTTCAGTGAACTGATCATGGTCCACAGCCCATTGAGCAACAGGCTCTGGTCGGTTGTCATACCTTCGCTTTGCTGCAGCACAAACTTGGTGCCGCGCACCGCCAGTGGCGCGTTAGCGGCAATTTCCCCGGCGAGCGCCAGGGCTGCCTGGTACACCGCATCGGCGTCTGTGTAGACATCGTTCACCAGGCCGATTTTCTCCGCGCGCGCCGCCGATATATCCTTGCCCGTATAGGCCAGTTCGGCGACATGCCCAGCGCTGACCACCCCCGGCAGGCGCTGCAGGGTGCCCACATCGGCGACGATACCGATCCTGGTTTCACGCACACCGAACAACGCGTCCTCTGAGGCCAGGCGGATGTCACAGGCGGTGGCAAGATCGACACCGGCCCCCAGGCAGTGGGAGTGAATGGCGGCGATCACCGGGACCGGGCAGCGGGCGATCGCCGTGATACCGTCCTGGCACAGGCGGGTATGCTGTAGCTGCTCCAGGCAGCCGCTGGTGGTGGACAGGTCCGGCGCACTACCCAGGCTGGCCAGGTCAATTCCCACGCAGAAGCTCTTGCCCCGACCGGCGATCACCACTGCGCGTATGTCCTCGTTGGCAGCCACTGCGTCCATGGCGCGAATAAAATCGCCCCACATATCGAAACAGATGGCATTCAGCTTGTCCGGCCGGTCCAGCCACAGGGTGGCTACGTGACTGGTAATTTCGAGTGAAAGTGTGGAGGAGGTAAACGCCATGGAAAAATCCTGCAACGTGGGCAAACTGGCTGCTGCATCGGACACAACCAATAGTTTTATATGGCACAATTTATGCCATATTAAGATGCAATGCAAGCTCGCAGTAGTAGCTCAGGTTCAGAAATGGCTTAGCTGCCGCTGAATTTCGCGCGAAGAAAGCCAGAGACGATCCGGCCCTCTCAGTCGTCGACCATCAGGCTGTTCAGCAAAGCCTTGATAATATTGATACTGGCCGTTTTGCTCAGCCCCTGGTGATAGCGCAGCCTGTGCCACATTTCGAAGGAACTTATAGCATCGATGGATTCACGAGTATCTCGGGGTACAGATTTCAACTCCGGCAGCCAGTCGTCCAGGTCCTTGCGCAGGCCACGCTGGTTACGGGCATAATTCTTGCGCAATATTTCATAGCGCCAGAGTTGGGCGTGGGTACCCAGGACAATATTACTTACGCTTTCATAGGCATCGGCGTGCCGTTTCACCGCGTGGTCAATCCGCTCCTCCAGAGTTCCGTCCCGATCCCCGCCGAGAAATAGCGCTTCATAGGAGCCGCGAATATGATCGTCGGCTGCTTCAAAAAGGGTCTCCATATCCTCGAAATGGCGAAAAAAGGAGCGAATACCAACACCTGCACGATCGGAGATCTGCTGGGCTGTGGGGACCAGTACGCCCTCCTCCTGCAGAGCCAATGCCGCTTCTACGATGGCGAGTCGACTACGTTCGCTGCGAAGGCGGCGTCCGTCTACAGCTTCGGCACTCTGATTCTTTGACATGATGGTCTCGAATTACCCTTTGATAACATTAATATAATGACATTGAGTATGCCGTAATTTGCTGGGTTTTTCCACCACCACGAATGACACACCCCGGAACCTGACTGCACCACCTTCTGGGATATCCTCGTCAGGGCATCAGGCAGCACTGATGGATGCCAGACGCTCGCTAATGATCTTATCGGCATCGCTGACAATATTGCGAACCAGCTCCTCGCAACTCGGAATATCGTTGATTAGCCCCCCGCACATACCCACGGTGACCATACCCGCCTCGATATCACCAGTGCTCCAGGCCTTCTCCTGGTTGGCGCCGGACACCAGGTGGTGCACCTGGCCGAACTCTCCACCTCTTGCTTCAATCGCCGCCACTTCATCGGCTATGCCATTGCGATACACTCGCGCGGTGTTCTTGTAGGTGCGGAAGATGAGGCGGGTCTGGTTCTCGTCCATCTCGACCACTTTCTGCTTTATACCCTCATGAATGGGTGCCTCCTGGGTAACGAGAAAACGGGTACCCATGTTGATACCCTCGCAGCCCAGTGCCAGCGCCGCAGCCAGTCCGCGGCCGTCTGCGATTCCACCGGATGCCAGCACAGGAATCTTCAACGCTTGTGTGGCGGCAGGGAACAATACGAGGCCACCGACATCCTGCTCACCGGGGTGCCCTGCACATTCAAAGCCGTCGATGCTGACCACGTCAACGCCGATGCGCTCAGCCTTCAGGGCATGGCGTACCGCCACGCATTTGTGAATTACCTTGATGCCCGCTTGCTTGAAGCGCTCCATAAAAGGCTCCGGGCTGCGACCGGCCGTCTCAACAATCTTCACGCCACTTTTGATGATCACGTCCACGTAGTCGTCATAGTTGATCTCGCTGGCGACAACGCCCACAGTCAGGTTAACGCCGAATGGCTTGTCAGTCAGGGAACGGCAGCGAGCGATCTCCACCTCCAGACCTTCAGGCGTGAGCTGGGTGAGCGCGGTCATCACGCCAAGAGCACCGGCATTGGAAGCTGCCGCCGCGAGATCGGCAGTGCCCACCCGCATCATGCCGCCGCAGACGATGGGGGCATCGATGCCCAGTAATTCTGTAATCCGTGTTTTCATTCAGTTTCTCTCCGCGTATCGCACTGAGCCGCAACATATCTTATTGGCATTTATTATGTCAATACAAAGGCCGGTTATCTCACTCTGGCAGCGAGACACCAAAACGGTGAGAAAAATACGTAATTATTTATTTACAATCAGGAAGCTACGAGGACTTGATCAGGGATTTGGGTCTATTGAGTACTTTTGGGTGCACTATGCACCAACAATGATTGAGCAGTCATAACGCTGCGGGCATGCAATGAGCCAGCGTTAATAGTACGGGGATACTATGCCCATTTCTCCGCACCAACCAAACTCTTTTTTGCCCCCCGGCAATAGGTATGCTGCACTATTTACGTTGACCGATTCTGCAGCGAGGTCGACCATGCCGATCATCTGCCAAATTCAAGCAAGACAATACAATGAGTAATGCTTCGACCCCGGATGTTCATATCAACCTGAATGTGCGCGGCATGCGCCGTTCTGCGACGGTGGCCATTAACGAGCGTTGCAATGAGTTGTTGCGCGAAGGCCGCGACATTCTCAAGTTGGGATTGGGGCAGTCGCCTTTCCCGGTGCCGGAGTGTGTGGTCGAGCAACTGAGAGTCAATGCTCACCAGAAGGACTACCTGCCGGTGACTGGCTTGCTGGCGCTGCGCGACGCGGTGGCGACCTATCACCGCCAGCGTGACGGTTTCCAGGTGACGGCAGAGGACGTACTGATTGGTCCCGGAAGCAAAGAGCTTATGTTTTTGCTGCAGTTGGCATACTACGGTGACGTGCTTATTGCTAATGAAAGTCTCTCTCACAAGCTGGAGCCGATCTAGGGGGTCAGGTCAAGCGATTTTGGGCAGAAACAAAAAAGGGCCACCCCTCGGTGACCCTTCTAAGCGCCTGTATTTCAAGGCTTAATTGGTGGAGCTAAGCGGGATCGAACCGCTGACCTCAACACTGCCAGTGTTGCGCTCTCCCAGCTGAGCTATAGCCCCAAGAACTTGTGCTAACTTATTGATCCGTCTGGTTTTTTGCCGAAGCACGATCAATTAAGTGGACCGCATTCTATTTAGCTGGGCCGCAGCTGTCAAGGCATTGGCCCGCAGAAATTTCGCCTACAGCGACAACCACAGCCGCAACAGGTGGCGCTTGCGCGCCGGGTCAGCATGATCCTCGTATTCAGTACGCGCATGCAGGTTGCTGTGATTGGAGAGCAACTGGATATCACCGGGTTGCAAGTCCATATCCAGGTACATGCCCTCCTCCATCGCTATCGCCTCGTAGGTCGCGAACAGCTCTTGCTCCCGGGGCGTTAGCGGGGGCACGTCATCGTGGCGCACCGCCGAGCGGAAATAATCCGCGTGATAAAACGTGCGCAGGACGCCATCGGCATAACAGCACGGCGGCACTTGCAGGCTACTGCCCACTTCGTTCACGCCCTTGTCGCGCACGTCCAGGTGCACCGGTTCAAACAGGCGTGCGATGAGCTCCGGCCTGCGCTGCAACAACTCATTGAATACGGCCACCGAGCTGACGATACGACTCTCACCACCCTGCTTCGCCTTGTTCAGGCACAGCAAGCCCACCACGTCGGCGGCATCACAGTGGTAATCAATATTGGCTGCTGTTTTGTAGAGGCGCGCGTTCTCATCCTGCTGCTGCGCCCCGGTATCGATAACGTGCCCTAACAGGTGGCCCTCGGGATTCTGCTCTCCCGGTCGCCCCAGGTGCAGGCCGAAGCACCAGAAGAAGATTTCGCTTTGTGACTGGGTCCACCCGGCCACCGGTACGCCGCGTATGACCTGGAAGCCGAGACCCCGTTTGATGGTTTCACGCCACACGGGGAAACGCCCGGCGAGGCGCGGCAGGGGAAAATCCTCCGCGGTGAGCTCGCGCACAGGCACGCCACGGTTTTCCGCCGTGGTCACGGCTGCCTGCAGTTCGGCCACCTCGGCCTCATCCAGTGTATAGGCCAGTTCCGCCAGCGGCGGCAGCTCGTCGCCGCGCCATGCCGCCTCACAAAGCACCGGCGCGGTCGGCACCTGTTCATGTGGGCGATCGAAGTAATGCAGGGTCTGCTCTATAAAACGGAAGTAATGGTTGGCAACCAAGTCGAAAATCCTCGCACAGCATCGCATCCGCTCAGCCGGCAGTATTGTTATACGTACCAGCGCTGAACCAAAGCTCGCCGCGTTGGCGTAAACTTCGAGTATCACACCAAACGCACCACGCGCCAATATCAGGAGCATTGAACATGCTGGGAAAGATTCTACTGGTTGTCAGCGGGCTGATTTTCACTGGCTACGGCACGGCCTGCCTGATGAACCCACAGTTACCCGCGGACCTCGCCGGGCTGGCTATCGTTAGCGGTGACGGCTTCGCTGAACTGGGCGCCATGTATGGGGGCCTGCAACTGGGTGTCGGCCTGTTCTGCCTGCTGTGTGCTGCCCTGCCTGTGTATACGCGCCCGGGACTGACGCTGCTATGCATGGGCATCGGCTGCCTTGCGCTGGCGCGCCTGGTCTCTGCCTGGGATGCGGACTGGATGGTGGGTGGCTATACCTGGGGCGCACTGGCCTATGAAGTGGTCACAGCGGTGCTCGCGGGTGTCGCCTTGCGGCGCGATTGACACCATATGTGTATCCTATCCGCCAATTATCACCTGACGAGAATGCCATCGTGAATATCGGTCCCAACACCGTCGCTGTCTTTCATTACACCCTGCGCAACGAGGCCGGCGAAGAGCTGGAAACCTCCCGTGGCGCTGAGCCCAGCGCGTTTCTTTTCGGCGCCAGCAATATTATCCCCGGCCTGGAGGCCGCCTTGGCGGGCAAGGCAAGCGGTGACGTGTTCACAGCCAGTGTTGCACCAGGGGACGCCTACGGCGAGGTGGACCCCCAGCGGCAACAGCGGGTCCCGGTAAAACACCTGTTGTTCAAAGGCAAACTGAGGCCCGGCATGGTGGTGCAACTCAACACCAGCGACGGGCGCATCCCGGTGACAGTAGTCAAGGTTGGCCGCCACAGTGCGGATATCGACACCAATCACCCACTGGCCGGCCAGGCGCTCAGTTTTGATATCGAGGTGGTGGATGTGCGCGCGGCCACCGAGGAGGAAGTGGCCCACGGCCACGCCCACGGCCCGGGCGGGCACCAGCACTGACGCACGAACCCGCGTTTTTACCCGCGTTGGCCCCCAAGCCCCCGGCGCGCCCTAGAGGTGCTCACCGTCGAGGTAGTACCAGCTGCCGTCGATGCGCTCAAAGCGACTGCGTTCGCGCAGGCGATGGCCCTTGCCGTCAATCTTGAAACGCGCCACAAACTCCACCTTGCCCCTGGTGTCCGTCTCCAGGCCCGCTTCGGTGTCCTTGATGGACAGTCCTATCCATTTCTGCTGCGGGTCCAGGCGCACCCGTGAAGGCCGCGTCTGCGGATGCCAGGTGGCCAGCAGGTAGTCGGCCTGCCCTACGGCGAACGCGGTATAGCGGGAGCGCATGAGTGCTGCAGCGGTCGGCGCCGTCGCCCCGCCTTCCAGATAACGACCGCAACAGGCGCGGTAGTCAGCGCCACTGCCACAGGGGCAGCCAGGCTCTGCCGGCTTAGCTTTGCTCATCAGGCCCCGCATATTTCGGCAACCGCAGGTCAAACAGAATCGCGCAGGCACGCAGGGTAAATGCCGCGGCAATGGCAACCGGGATAGCCACCGAATCCGGCACTGCAAAACTTTGCATAGTGGTATAACAGGCCGCTCCGAGCACCGCCGCGGTGACATAGATCTCCGGCCCGAGGAGTACGGGCTCCTGGTTCAGCAAGGTATCGCGGATCATGGAGCCGAAGGTGGCGGTCATGACGCCCATGCCCACCGCGACGATCATCGGCGCATCAAATTGTGTCGCCTTGATGGCACCCAGCACGCTGAACAGAGACATGCCCACTGCATCGGCCCACAACAGCACGCGATGCAGGGAATGGAACAGGGGCGCCATAAACCAGGTGGCGACGGCGGCAGCGAGGCAGACCCACAGGTACCTGGTCTGCTCGAACCAGAACACGGCGTCGGCGCCCAACAGCAGGTCGCGCACCGTACCACCGCCTATGCCGGTAATGGTGCCGAACAGGATAAAACCGAGAATGTCGTGCTTCTGCTCTGCCGCTGCCAGGGCGCCACTGACGGCAAACACGGCCGTGGCGACAAGATCGACAATACTGATCGCCTCATGCAGCAGCATTCACTGGCCACCGCCGTACTGCACATCCAGATAGGCGAGAATGTCCTCCGACTCAAACATGCCCGCTTCCGTATTGGGATCAAACAGGTAGGGAATGGATACCTTGCCCTCTACATGCTGTAACTGGCGGCGGTTTTCCAGGCGGCTGTCGGGGGTCACGTTGAGCGCTTTGCGCACCGGCGGCAACAACCACTCGGCCAGCTCGGAACGGCCGCAATTGCGCACCACATAGGGGATTTCCATTATGCACAGTTTCTCGCGCACCGGGCGCGCATAGGGACTGGACTCGAAACTGTACAGCTCCAGCAACTGCTCCGGCATTTCGCCGGGGTGAGCCTGCATGCTCTGGAACGTGCGTGGCGCACTGGCCAGCATGGAGCCTACGGTCTGCAGGGAGCCGAACTTCCACTTCATCGGCAGTCCATTGGCGTAGGTGTCGTACAGGTAGGCAACGATATCAAGCGACTCGTACATTTCCGTGCCGGTATTGGGATCTACCAGGTAGGGAAACTGGGCCTTGCCCGCGCGCGCAACCAGTTCCGGGCGAAAGCGCTGCCCCTGTTTGGGGCATGGCAGGATAACGACATCGAGGTCCAGTTCGGTCAGGGCTTCCCGCACCAGCCTGCAGTAGGGGCAGTTCTCGATATCGTACAGCTGCAGCAGTTCAGCCGGTTTCTCGCCCACCCGATTGACAGCGATGCCGTTGCTGCTGCGCACCAGGGTGGAGACCAGGGATGTTGCCAGATTCAGTGCCATCACGCTTTTCCTTGTTAACGGGCGTTCACGCCTCGCGGTAACAGATAGTGGGGATTTACAGCGCCTGGTATTCCTTCTCCAGGCGCTTCATTGCCTTCTTGGAAACGCCGCCGAGCACGCTGATGGCGTGACGCAGGCGCGCGCGACTCATGTCGGGCCCGAGCATGGCCATGGAATCCACCACCGAGAACGACGCGCTGGTGCCGGCTATCGCGATAAAGATCGGCGCCAGGAAATCCTTCACCTTGATACCGAGCGTATCGGCCAGCGCCTTCAACTCGTCCCAGATCATGTCGCGCTCCCAGTGGCGCAGGGATTCCATGCGCCACAGGGCAAACTGCAGCCCCTTGACCACGTCGTCACGCTCACCGCGGACGGAGTCGAAATCTGTCTCACTGATCGGCAGCGTACCCGAGACCAGGAAAGCCGCCAGGGGCGCAAAGTCGCTGAGTGTTTCCATGCGCTTGCGGGCGTGGGGCAACACCTGCATCAACATGTCCTCGTTGTACGCCCAGTTGACCAGGCGCTCGGCGAGTTGTTGCTCGTCCAGGTCCTCGCGTATCCACAGGCCGTTCAGCCAGGACAGTTTCTCCACATCAAAAATCGGGCCACCCAGTGACACCCGGTGTATGTCGAAATTATCCTGCATCTGCTGCAGCGAAAATTTCTCACTCTCGTCGGGCATGGACCAGCCCATTCTGCCAAGGTAATTGAGCAGCGCTTCCGGGAGATATCCCATGCGCTGGTAATACAGGATGCTGGTGGGGTTCTTGCGTTTGGACAATTTGGATTTGTCGGGGTTGCGCAGCAACGGCAGGTGGCACAGCTGGGGCATATCCCAGCCGAAATACTGGTACAGCAGTTTGTGCTTGGGCGCAGAGTTGATCCACTCCTCACCGCGGATCACGTGGGTAATCCCCATCAGGTGGTCATCTACCACGTTGGCCAGGTGGTAGGTGGGCATGCCGTCGGACTTGAGCAGTATCTGGGCATCCACCATGCCCCAGTCCAGCTCGATACTGCCGCGCAGCATGTCATCGACAACGCAGGCACCCTCCTCCTCGGGCACCACCATGCGGATGACGTAGGGGGCGCCGGCCGCTTCGCGACGGGCTGCCTCGTCTTCAGGCAGGCGCAGGTCCGAGGGTTTCAGCGCACTGCTGTTACCCGCCTCGCGGCGAGCCTCGCGCAGCGCGTCGAGCTCCTCGGCGGTGCGGTAACAAACGAAAGCCTTGCCCTCGTCTACCAGCTGACGGGCGTATTGCCCGTAGAGCGCCATACGCTCACTCTGGCGGTAGGGTCCGTGCTCGCCGCCGACATCGGGACCTTCATCCCAGGTCAGCCCCAGCCAGTTAAGCGAGTCCAGTATGGCGCGCTCCGATTCCGGTGTACTGCGCGCCTGGTCGGTGTCCTCGATACGCAGTATGAACTGCCCGCCGTGTGCGCGGGCAAAGCACATGTTGAACAAGGCGATATAGGCGGTGCCGACGTGGGGGTCACCGGTGGGTGATGGCGCAACGCGCGTGCGAACGGTCATAACGATCCTGGCTATGTGAAAAGAGCGGCGATTATACGGGCTCTACAGGGCAAATCCCACCGATCGCGGTGCCTGTCGGCCGGGCATCAGCCCAGCAGGCTACCCATCGCTTCCTGCTCCGCCTGCAACACTGCAACCACCGGCGGAAACGCCTTGACCCGCTCCACGAAACCGGCATAACGCGGCCAGCGACCGGCATCGACCGTGTAGCCACCAAGTCCGGCGTTGATGGTCGGTGAAACCAGGGCGATATCAGCCGTGCTGAAATCCCCGAACAGGAAGCCCTGCGCGGGCACCTGGCTTTCCAGGTAATCCAGCGCACCGGGAAGCATCTCGTGCACCACGCGCCGCACCCTGTCTTCATCCGGCTGCTCGTTGCGCAGCCCCGGCTTGACCACATTCTCGATAAATGGAACCGACATGTACTCGAGTAAGCGGGTATCCCCATACTCCTCAAGGAAGCGCGCCCGCGCGCGCTCGGCAACGTCGCTGGGCATGGTCGCCGGCTCCGGGTACTTTTCGTTCAGGTACTCGCAGATCACGCTGGAGTCGGGCAAGGTCACTTCGCCATCAACGAGCACGGGGATTTTCAGCAAGGGACTGATTTCGATAAAGTCGTCAGGCATCATCCCGGGAATCACCACTTCAGGCTCATAGCTGATGCCCTTGATGGTGAGAATGGTTGCCACCTTACGAACATAGGGTGATAGATGTGCGCCAATCAGTTTCATGTGTGCTGCTCCGACTCGTGGGAAAACAGTAGTGTAGCAGCCCGCGCCTTCAATCGTGCTCGTATTCGGACCATCCCAAAGCCTGCAGCACACCGGCAAACACGTCGTCCAGTTCGGCCTGGAAATCCATTGCACGACCGGTGTCGGGGTGTATCACCGACATGCGCCGGCAGTGCAACAGCAGTCTGGAGCACCGGTAAGCGCGCTGGAAATAGCGATTGTGAACACCCTTGCCGTATTTGGCATCACCAATTATCGGGTAGCCCAGGTGCTTCATATGCCGGCGTAACTGGTGGCGCCTGCCCTGCACTGGCTCGAGCCTGACCAGCGAGTAGCGGGTTTGCGGGTAACGTTCCACGGCGACCGGAATCTCGGCCCTGGCCAGGCACTGGTAGTGGGTCGTAGCCGACTGCGCCGGGCGCGCCTCACGGCGATCGCGATCGGCAACCGGGTCTGGCTTGTCACGCAGGGCGTGGTCAACACTGCCCGACTCAGGGCACCAGCCACGCACCACCGCCAGGTATTGCTTGGCCACGCTATGGGCGACAAATTGGGCAGACAGGGCCCGCGCCGTGACCGGGTCCAGCGCAAACAGCAACACGCCCGAGGTGGGTTTGTCGAGGCGATGCACCGGGTAGACATGCTGCCCGACCTGGTCGCGCACGGTTTGCAGGGCAAAGCGCGTTTCATGGCGATCTATCGGGCTGCGGTGAACCAGCAGTCCGCTGGGCTTGTTGACGGCAACCAGGTACTCGTCCCGGTACAGGACCGGCAGCGGCGACGTCTCAGTAGCGGTCAAAGTAATCCTGCACCATGCCCGGGTCACTGCCGCGTGTCAGCACCAGCTTCAGCAGCACTCGCGACTGGGCCGGGTTGAGTTCACCGGAGGCAACCGTCCCCAGGGCATCATCGTCTATCTCTAACTTGCGCCCCACGGGCCCGGTGGTAACGCGCGTGGAGCGCACGACCACCACGCCCTGCCCGGTGGCCCGGGCCACGGCCTGCAGCGCCGCGGCCGTCATGTTGCCGTTGCCGACACCGGCGATGACCAGGCCCCGGGCACCATTGGCCACGGCGGCATCGATCAGGTCTGCCGAGAATCCCGCGTGCATATAGATCACATCGACCCGTGGCAGGGTCTTGTGGCCAGCCACGCTGAACTCAGACGCCGTGCCATGCACGCGGTAGGGTTTGCGGAAATAGCGATTGTCACCATAGTGCGTGGTACCCATCAGCCCGCGTTCGGCAGAGACAAAAGCCTGCACATCCGTGGTACTGGTCTTGGTCATACCCCGGGCGCCATGGATATCGTCATTGATGACCACCAGCACGCCACGGCCACTGGCTTCCGGGTCTGCTGCCACAGCCACGGCATTGTATATATTCAGCGGCCCGTCAGCGGACAGCGCCGTGGCCGGGCGCATGGCCGCGGTCAGCACCACGGGTTTGTCGCTGTGCACCACCAGGTTGAGGAAATAGGCCGTCTCTTCAATGGTGTCTGTACCGTGGGTAATGACCAGCCCATCCACGTCGTCGCGGGCCAGCAGCTCATTGCTGCGCCGCGCCAACTGCAACCAGATGGCATCGTGCATATCCTGGCTGCCAACATTGGCGACCTGCTCGCCGCGCACATTGGCCCGTTCCTGCAGCTGCGGCACCGCCTCGATCAGCGTTTCTACGGCCATCTGGCCAGCATCATAGCTGGCCTGGGTGCCGGATTTTGCCGCACCGGCTATGGTCCCGCCGGTAGCGAGGATAACGACGTTGGCTTTCATGGATTCTCCTGCCTGGGTCGCGACGCTGGCGAGCAGAGCCAGGGTCAAGGCCGTCAACCGGAGCAAGCCCGCATATTGGCCACCTATTGTTGACGGTGGCTGTGAGTATCGGGGAATTGCCGTCGCTGCTCAAGGGTTGCGGGAGCACTAGCGGCTGCGCAATTGTGTACATCGTTTCCGCGAATCACATTACGAGGCATCCAGAGTACGCCGAGCATTACCGCAGCACAGGATAACTCCTCTACAAGCGGATTAAATGTGACGGATAAGATGACAGCGCTGCTGTCGGGTCCATAGAGAGGCCAATAGCTGGGCATCATACTGGGTTGTCGAAGCGCTCCGGATACTCGTCTGGAACCAGGTTCAGCACTGCGACTGATAAACGAGAGACTGATCTATAACGAGCTTCACGCCTCGAGAGGCTAATCTATGCTCAAGCGATAAAGGTTTTTGAGTGTCCCTGGCATCCACTTTGTGTGGAGAAAAGCGTGCAGCCAAAGAAGCAGCCGCACGCTGTATTGACTTCCCGAAAGCTACTCGCAGTTTCTCACAGAACACTCACAGGAGCCTGCCCGTCCCCTCGGTGGTCTGCGATGGATGGTGCTTACCCATGCACCCGTCCATTCGCCATTGATCTGGTCGCACCGTGCAGGGCATACACTCTCGGCACCAAACCTACCGGGCCTTCTGTAGTGCAGGTGTGCGGTTTGATCGATGATGCTGAACTCCGGTAGATCACCGTGATCATAGTGCGCGTCAACTGCTGGTAATGCGACGCTGATCAAGCGCAATTCATCGTCTCCCTCTACATGACATATGTTCACGAGTTCCTTGCCATAGGCGTTGCCGTTTTGAGCATACACCGATCCTGAGAACGCTAGCGCAATAAAGATGGCGGCCGCTGTTGCTTTATTAATAATTTCATACATCTTCCTTACTCCTTGTCTATTGCTGATCCACATTCCTTCCGCGGCGCACTTGCTCAAGCGTCACGGCTGGTCAAGTCAGTGTAGTAATGGTTCAGGAGTGCCAGTAGAGGGTTGAAAGTGTAGGAATTTCGGCTTCTCATATGTAGAGCGTATTACCCAGGAGCGGGTAACGGAGTGTAGGACGAGATATCTACAACTACTTCCGGTATAGGTCGAAGAGACTACATCACGAGCAGGGAACATGGTTTGGGGCGTAATTCGCCTCAGTTAACAAGGCCGAGCCGGAACGCATAGCTGGTGAGTTCCGCTGCGGAGTGGAGGTCCAACTTGGACATGATTCTCGATCTGTAAGTGCTGACGGTTTTGGGACTCAGCTCCAGATTTCGTGCTATTTGCTTGCTGGATTCACCATGGGCCAGGTGCATCAAGACTTGCAGTTCACGCCCCGAGAGTGGAACTGGAAGCTTCTGCGCAGCGATCAAGGAGCTGTTGCTTCGAATGATGGGCGAAATGTAAATGCCACCGGCTAATATGACTTGCAAGGCAGTTAGCAGCTCCCCAAATTCACATTCCTGGGAGAGGAGCGCACTAAAGCCGTCGTATTTTGTGCCGAAAACATCTTTCGTATCACAGGGAGCCAAATAGACAAATGCCGTTGAGTCCGCAGCAAACAGATAGTCACCCGGCTCGCGACATTTTTTGGCAGGAAGTTCCCCCGTCAATATTGCGATTTCCGGCTCCGATGACCTGAGCTGAGCGGGAACTGACTCAGCATCATGAAACAATCCAACGACCGTAAATTGCGTTTGAGACTCCAGGAGGGCGGAGAGCCCTTCGATCAGCAATTGGTTCCTGCCTGCCAATAACACCTTATGGACAGTATCACCGTAGTGTTCAGTGTCACCCGAGCCTATGGACCCCGCGCCAATAGGGTTAGCCCTGGCGGATGGGTTCGCCAACAAGTAGCTGTCTCTCGTCACAGCACTTCCTCCGGTTCCGTGGAAGTATTGGCACTGACTGCATGCATTGAGGACTATTGCGCATTACTGCACAAAGAAACATTAGATATAGTATGTGATTACGACTATGTCAAAACACCGCCTCGTTAGATGCACTGTCTTGATGTTAAAATCGGACTGGAACCGCAAACCCTGTTTTCGCTCAGATCAACACTCTTCCCGTGGACAGGGCTTGGCGGCTATTGCCATTTTGCCGCGTTTCATGCGGTGCGGGATGAGAGCTGGACAAGGCGTTAGTGCGTTGGCAAATCAGACGGCCTAAAGTGCGCCAGCGGCACCAATGGACTCTTGCGGCCTACACGGGTTTCGATATTAATACTGTAAATGCCTGATAAAAATGACAATTCCGACTTCTCCAAGAGCCGGCGCTTCTGCATCGCTCCGATGATGGACTGGTCTGACCACCACTGCCGCTATTTCTGGCGCCTGCTCACGCGCGAGGCATTGCTGTACACGGAGATGGTCACCACCGGGGCGCTGATCCACGGGGACAGGGAACGCTTCCTGCACTACAACAGTGAGGAGCATCCGGTCGCGCTGCAACTGGGCGGTTCCAACCCGGAGGAGCTGGCCCGTTGCGCGCAATGGGCGCAGGAATGGGCCTACGATGAGGTCAACCTGAACTGCGGCTGCCCCTCGGACCGGGTGCAGTCAGGTATGTTCGGCGCCTGCCTGATGGCCCAGCCCGCACTGGTGGCGGACTGCGTGCGCGCCATGAAATCCGCCTGTGACATCCCCATCTCGGTCAAGCACCGCATTGGCATCGATGACATGGAATCCTACCAGCAGATGCTCGATTTCGTGGCACCGATAGCGGAGGCCGGCTGCGGTGTTTTCATCGTTCATGCACGCAAGGCCTGGCTACAGGGGTTGTCTCCCAGGGAAAACCGCGAGATCCCGCCGCTGAACTACCCCTGGGTGTACCGCCTGAAACAGGACATGCCGGAACTGGAGATCATCATCAATGGCGGCATCAGGAGCCTCGAGGAAGCCGAACAACACCTGGCCCATGTGGACGGCGTGATGGTCGGTCGCGAGGCGTACCAGAATCCGTGGATGCTGGCGCAGGTGGATGCGCGCCTGTTCGGCATGGACAGTGGTCCGGATTCGCGTGATGATGTGCTGGCCGGGCTGCTGCCCTATGTCCGCCGCCAGCTGGACCAGGGTGCGCGCCTCAACCACATCACCCGGCACGTGCTGGGCCTTTACCAGGGCGTACCGGGCGCACGCCAGTTCCGGCGCCACCTGAGTGAAAACGCCTACCGGCCCGAAGCCGGCCTGGAGGTACTCAGCGACGCCTTCGACAAGGTGCGCAACCGCACCCGTATAGAAACCACGGCGAACACAGCAACGCTTCCCAACCCATGAGCGGGTGTGAATAAACGCACCCGGCCAGCCAACACAGGACAAGCAGACGTGAACAGCAAGCTCGAACAGTTGAAAACCATGACCGACGTCGTTGCCGATACAGGCGACATCGAGGCGATACGCCGTTTTCAGCCCATGGATGCCACCACCAACCCCTCACTGCTACTGAAGGCGGCCGCCCTGCCCCACTATGCGGAGCTGCTGCAGAATGCCAAACACTGGGCCAGCGCCCAGGGCGGTAGCGACGCGGAGCAGCTGGCAAACTGTTGCGACCGCTTCGCCGTCGATGTGGGCTGTGAAATCCTGGGTATCGTCCCCGGACGTATCTCCACGGAAGTGGATGCCCGCCTGTCATTTGATCGCGCCGCCACCATTACCCGGGCCAGAAAGCTGATCGGCATGTATGAGCAGGCAGGTATCGGTCGGGAACGCATCCTGATCAAGATTGCCTCGACCTGGGAAGGTGTCTGCGCCGCGCGGGAACTGGAACGCGAGGGCATCAACTGCAACCTGACCCTGCTGTTTGGTTTTACCCAGGCCGTGGCCTGCGCCGATGCGGGGGTTTTCCTGATATCACCCTTTGTCGGGCGTATTCTCGACTGGCACCTGGCCAACACCGATTTACAGGTGCTGAAGCCACAGGACGACCCCGGCGTGCAGTCTGTCAGCCGCATTTACGATTACTACAAGCAACACGGTTACCAAACCGTGGTGATGGGCGCCAGCTTCCGCAACACCGGTGAGATCGAAGCGCTGGCCGGATGTGACCGGCTGACTATCAGCCCCCCGTTGCTGGAGCAACTGGCCGCCGACACCGCCGCGCTGCCGCAGCAGCTGGATGCCAGCAAGGCCAGCTCGGCGACCCCAAGGCACACTCCGGATGAAGTCGAGTTCCGCTACCAGCTGAATGCCGATGCGATGGCGACAGAAAAGCTCGCTGAAGGTATCCGCAATTTTGTTGCCGACCAGATCAAGCTGGAACAGCTGATCCGCGGGTAACAGCCCGGGTCGGGCTTAACTGTGCTCCAAAGCTGACAACAGGTCCTTGAAACGGGCCCGGTTCTCTTCCGACAGGCTCATCAGCGTGCGGTGCGCCTCGATCACTTTATCGCGCACCGACTCCTCGCTGCCCTCTACGTGGGGTATTTCACTGATTTCATCGGTGTTGGCGCAGGCTTCCTCATGCAGTTCGAACAGGCGCTGGAAGCCCATGCTCTTCAGCAGGCGATTGATCCCGGGGTCGCAGGAGTAGATCGCGGGCTGAAAGCCAAACTTGTCATTGACCTCCAGCGCCAGCTTGGCGAGCAGTCCCAGGGTGGTAGAGTCGATGCCCTCGGCCTCACACAGGTCCACCCACACGCTGGCGAATGCCGGGTCTTCGAACATACGCTGGATGTACTCATCGATCGTCGTAGACAGAGTGAGGCGCACGTCGCCTTCAAGGCGAATGACATAGGCACCATCGTGACTGGCCGCCAGAATTTTTCCTTCCTGCATATCAGCCTCGCTTGCTGACGAACAGAGCTGCGATATCATCCGGTGCGGTGCCCACCCGGTCAAGCCCCAATCGGGTCACCATTTCTTCGGGTGAGGCGGCAGCTTGCTCAAATACCTCAAGGAAGTACTTTTCTTTTTCTATCAGGTTCTTCGGCGGCAGGATTTCGAGGATGCCGTCTGAAAACAGCGCCAGCATGAAGCTGTCCGGCAGGTCGATCAGGTGCTCCTCATAATGGGCGTCTTCCATGATACCCACCGCAGAACCTTCGCCACGCAGGTAGCGGGCACCCTCCCCACTCACCAGCACCGGCTGCGGCAGGTGCCCGGCCACGCTGTAACGCAGCGTGTTGGTCTGCATATCGAGTACCCCGACCACCATGGTGGCGAACTTGCCCACCTCCAGGTCCATCAGCTCCCGGTTGGCGCGCTTGAGCAGGGCCGAGGGACTGAGAATGGTATCGTCGCTACGGCGCAGCAGGTCGGAACGCTTGCGTGCAAACAGGTTTTTCAGCAACACGGTGGCAAACGCGGACGAACTGCCATGGCCGGACACATCGGCCATAAAAAAGGTGACAAAGTGATCGCCGACCGTGAAGTAGTCGGTGAAATCACCACTGAGGTAGAGAGACGGGATAACCGTGTGGCTGAACACGTAATCATCAAGGATAAGCGGCGTTGCCGGCAGCATCCGCATCTGCACCTGGCGTCCGGCCTGCTGGTCCTGCTCCAGCATCTTGATCGTGCCGCGCAGTTCCGTATTGGCGGCTTCCAGACTGTGCCGTGACTGTTCCAGTTCACGGCGCACCTGGCGCTGACGCATGCAGCGGTCCATGGAGCGCTTGAGGGCATCGACATCGGCAATGGGCCGCACAAAAAAGTCGCTGGCGCCAACGCGCAGGGCCCGCATCATGCGGTCGGCCTGGGCCTCGTCGCTGATAAGGATAACCGGGATCTGCACGTCCATTTCCTTGAGCGTGCGGCTGGCGAAGTCCCAGCTCAGGCCTTCCATGTCCATTTCACACAGAATAACGTCGAGGTCGGGGCGATGGTGAAGGTATTCACGTGCCGCGTTGGCATCCGTGTACACCTCGGTGGCATAGCCCAGGGTCTCGACTAACGCTGCCAGCGACCTGAGGCGATCCTCATCGTGGTCAACCACCAGTGCGGTACCAATCAATTCCATGCGGGTGATGTTCGTTATAGGGTTATCAGCGACACTACGCCCATCACCATAGGCAGGCAACCATGCTTACACCGGATTGGGCAGGATTTCACACTTTTGGATTCCGGACCCGAGTGCCCCCTTCATCGGCCGGGTACCGGCGCAGGCAAACGGCACGGTGCTGAACCAGGGCGCGGGCGGATCAGAAGTCCTCCCAGTCCTCACCGCGGTCGAAATCGGAGAAGTTGTCTGTCACCACGCCATCGTTGACGAAGGTCTCACGCTGCTGCAGGTAGGCATCGCGGACAAAGATATACTCGTCACCACTCAACAGTTCGTCTGCCTGCAGCAGCCTCGCCCTGCCGTCAATGAGTTCCAGGCCCCAGAGGGAGTTGCGCACACGCACGTTATCGATATACGTGGGGATTGAGGTATAGGTATCGAATATGGTCCCGGTACCACTGCGGAAAGTACGTGGACCGAAGAACGGCACCATGATGTAAGGCCCGGGTTTTACCCCCCAGATTGCCAGCGTGTGGCCGAAGTCGGTCCGGTAGGGTCGAATACCCATCGGCGTCGCCACGTCAAACAGGCCGGCAAGGCCCAGTGTGCTGTTTACCAGGAAGCGCCCTCCTCCCTGTGCGGCGCCGACAAAACGCCCCTGCAGCACGCCGTTGATGGCCGAGTTGAAGTCGTACATGTTGGCAAACAGGTTACCCACGCCCCGCTTGGCAAAACCCGGCATGACCCAGTCATAGCCTTTCGCCACTGGCCGCAGCAGGTACTTATCGAAGGTGTTGTTGAGAGCGAACAAGGGCCGGTTAATCGCTTCCAGCGGGTCCGGATTAGGTGCCTTCTCCTCCGCTACGGCTACTGGCGGGGCAAGCGCAAACACAATGAGCAGCAGTAAGGGGGCGAATTTCATGGCATGGCGGACCGGAATAAGAGGCGGAAATGTTACGCTCACTATGGCAGGCGGGCAAGCCTTGTCAATTATCGCCCACCGGCAGCAGCACCGAACTGGCCAGCAGCTTACCGATTTGCTCCAGTGCAAAACCGGCTATTTGCTGGCTATCCACGCCCATCTCCGCGGCAAGTGTATCGATCACGGCGGCGGTGGCAGCGGAGCGGTTGTCTCGCAGCAACTCGAGCAGCCTGGCGGTAGCCGCATTGAGCGCCATGAACTGCACCTTGTCCTGACGATCACGATACACCACCAGGAAAGTAGGCGCTGCCGCCTCGGTCGGTTGATAACCCGGCCCGATTTCATGCACCGGGAAAGCGTAATGCAGCACCCAGGCCAACGGTGACAGGGTCAACACGGCCTGCGATAGCTCCGCCACGGGCGCTTCCGCCGGCAATGTTTCCTCGGCCACGTCGAGGGCCAGTTCCACCCACTCGTAGTGGGCCAGCTCAGCCATAAACGGGGGATCACATTCCCGCGCCTGGTGTTCGTCCATCAGGTAGGCAATGAATTCCTGGCTGATCTCGAGGAAATAAGGCGAGCGACAACGGTGTCGATCCATAAACAGGCGCACGAGTTGTTGCCACTGGGCGTCGTCATACAGGCTGCGCAGCACGGGAAAACCGCCACTGATGAAACCTTCCACATTGTTGTAGATCAGATCCCGGTATACCTGCAGGCGCCGCTCCTCCACACCTTCCGGTGCCGGGTGTCGCGGGTCGCGCAGGTGGGCGGCCATGCGTAGCTGCGCCTGTCTGAGGCCGGCGCCACTCACGACCCCCCTCCGGAGGCCACACCCGTGGCTTGCGCATGCCCTTGCAGGGCGCGCACCTGCTCCACTTCCTGCAGCAGATCGGTCAGTGGCGGCAGGTTGAAGTCGCGCTCCAGCAGTGTCGGCAAGTTGCCAACGCGCTGATAAGCCTGTGCCAGCAACTGCCAGACCGGGTCGATTACATCAGCGCCATGCGTATCCACCTTGAGGTCTTCAGCCTCGTCGTAGTGCCCGGCCACGTGGATATAGCGGGCACGCTGGAGTGGCAGCGATTCCATAAAAGTAATGGGGTCATACCCGTGATTGATACTGTTCACGTAGATATTGTTGACGTCGAGCAGCAGGTCACAGCCACTGCCATCCAGGACAGCATTGATAAACGCCGCTTCCGTCATGTCCTGGTGCGGTTGCGCGTAGTAGGAGGCATTTTCAAGCGCGATCGGCGCGCCGATGATGTCCTGTACCTGGACAATCCGCGCGACCACGTAGTCCACCGCCTCCTCGGTAAAAGGGATCGGCAGCAGGTCGTAAAGGTGGCCTTCCGCCGCACAGTAGGTCAGGTGCTCACTGTACAGTGGCACATTAAACTCGGTCATGAATGCGCGCACCGCGCTGACCAGTTCCATGTCCAGGGGGTCAGGGCCGCCAATGTCCAGCGACAGGCCGTGCAGTACTATGGGGTAGCGCTCCGCCATCTGCCGCAACTGGCGACCGAAGCGCCCACCCACGCCTATCCAGTTTTCAGGCGCAAGCTCCAGGAAATCGACCGCTCCCTGGTCCATGTCGAGCATCGGGCCCAACAGGGCCCGCCGCAGGCCGAGTCCCGCTCCGTGGAACCCGGCATCTTGCATTGGCATCAGCCGCCGCACTTACCTTCGCCGCATTTGCCTTCGCCGGATGATTTCTCACCGCCGCATTTACCTTCGCCGCACTTGCCTTCGCCGTCGGCTTTCTTGTCGCCGCACTTGCCTTCGCCGCACTTACCTTCGCCGTCGGCTTTCTTGTCACCGCATTTGCCTTCGCCGCACTTGCCTTCGCCGTCGGCTTTCTCACCGCCGCACTTGCCTTCACCACACTTGCCTTCGCCGTGCTTGCCATAGTTGGCCAGGTCATAGCCGCCGCTCAGTTGCTGGGCAGAAAACGGATTCACTTCCGCAGACGCCATCGGTGCTACAGAAGTTGCCAGGAAGGCTGCGCCGAGGGCGGCGGCCAGAGTTTTTTTGGAATGAGCCATGATAGGTTCCCTGTTGGTAGTCGAGTTTGTTGTCTTAGCACGCCGCGCGGAGCTGATACAACCCTCCGGGGCTCCACGTGACACCTGTTGTGACAGGGCCCGGTCGAGGAAGTTTCAATACCCCAGTGAATTAGTCAGCAATTTTTTACAAGCGGTCGGGGTTGCCGCAAACTGCCCCTCAGCCAGGATTGGCCTGCAACCAGGTTTCCACCTCCGACCACTGCTGGCGCAGGCGCTTCTCGGATACCGCCTGGCGGGTGCCGAGATTCTGCGCGAACAGCGACACGCGAAATTCCTCCAGCATCCAGCGAAACGTCTGTGCCGCGGGGCAGGCGCGCAACAGTCCCTCACGCTCGGTCTGCGCCGTCGCGAGTGGCGTCGCCAACGCACTGAGCATATCAGTGTACTTGAGATCCTTGGCATACTGGCCCGGCAGGCGCTCCAGCCGGTTGAGCAAGGCCTTGAGGTAGCGGGGATACTGCGCCAGCCAGCTCGCCGGGGTGTCGCGCAGGCAACCGGGCCGCAACAGCGCCGCCAGTTGCTGCGCCATGTCCGGTAGACTCCCCTGCCACTTTTTTGAGTCCATACTGGCGAGCAGCTGGCGAATACGCGCAGCCACCGGCAAGCTGGCCTGCAGCACATTTTCGATATCGTTGGCCTCGGTAACAATGGCGCCCTTGCCACGCTGCAACAGCTGCTGGAACGCCTCTTCCGTGTACGGCAACTCTGCATCCAGTTGCATGGCGCGCACAAACGCGGCGTCCACCAGGTCGTCAACCAGCACAGTGCGCTCCACCGCCGCTCCCGCCAGCATCAGGTTGAATTCATTCCCGCGCAGCATTTGCTTGCGCAGGTACTTGACCGATTGCGCGCTGTGCAGGCGCAGCAGGCGCAGCACGCCCAGGCGATGCGCCTGTCGTGCGGCCTCGGGGTAGTCACAGAGCTCGATTGCCACCGTGTCGCGGTGATCAACCAGCGCGGGAAACGAGAGAATCTCTATACCGGCCTGGCGGAAGCGCCACTCTCGCGGCAGCGCGTCGAAGTCCCAGCGGGTAATTCCAGCCCGCGCGGGTGACTCGCGCTCATCGCTACTGAGACTCTGGCGGGTATCACTGCGGTACTGCTCGATAAGGCGCTGCAAATCGCGGCTCTGCTCCAGCAGGCGACCCTCGCCGTCCACCACGCGAATATTCATGCGGTAATAATCGTCGAGTTTATCCATACGCCAGTCGTCGACGGTCAGGGACACGCCCCCCAGCTTACCCAGCACCCGCGCCAACTCGACGCGCAGGTCCTTGTCGCAGGGGGCCAGCTCTGCCAGGGCACGGTCAACGTAATTTGGCACCGGGACCAGTTTCTTGCGCTTGTCCTTGGGCAGCGCCTTGACCAGTGCGATACATTTCTCGCGCAACAGGCCGGGTACCAGCCAATCAAACAGGTAGCGCGGCACCCTGTTGAGCAGGGCGACAGGGACGGTCACCGAGACCCCGTCCGTCTCGCGACCGGGCTCGAACTGATAGCTCAGGCGCAACTGCAGGTCGTGCCACTGCAGCTGGTCCGGGAATTGCTCTTCCCAGTGGGCGCCGGGGTCCCGTGCCAGCAGCATCTCGCGCTGAAGGCGCAGTTCCCCATCGGCCTGGGAGTGCTTTTTCAACCAGGCGCGCAGGTGGTTTGCCGTGTAACAGTCTGCGGGCAGGCGCTCATCGTAAAAGCTGAACAGGACTTCTTCATCTACCAGGATATCCCGACGCCTGACCCGCGATTCCAGTTCCTCAAGTTCGCGGACGAGGCGCTGGTTGTGCTTGAGGAAGCCGGGATGCTGCCGGTACTTGCCCGCCACCAGGCCTTCGCGAATCAGCAACTCGCGCGCTTCCGCCGGGTTGATCGGGCCATAGTGCACCGAACGCTTGTCAGAGACGGTGAGGCCATAAAGGGTCAGGCGCTCCCAGGCCATCACCCGACCGCTGCGGGACTGCCATCGCGGCTGGTAATAGTGATGCTTGAGCAGGCCGGGATTGACGTCGATAACCCACTGCGGATCGATTGTGCCGACAGTCCGTGCGAACACCCGCGAGGTCTCCACGATCTCCGCGGCCACCAGCCACTTCGGCTTCTTGCGCGCCTGCGACGAGCCGGGGAATATCTGCATCTTGCGATTGCGCGCACCGAGGTATTCACGGTCTTCCTGGTGCTGCGCAATATTGCCCAGCAAGCCGGCCAGCAGCGCGCGATGCACGCCCTCATAGTTTTCTTCCTCCGGCAGTTGCGTTGCCGGGCGCAGCTTTTGCTGGCGACAGGCAATGGTGAGCTGCATATGTATATCACGCCACTCGCGCATGCGCTGGAATGACAGGAACTCGCGCTTACACAGCTTGCGCAGCTGGTTCTGGCTCAGTGCCTGGCGCTGTTCCTCGTAATAGCGCCACAGGTTGAGCCACGCCATGAAATCCGATTTTTCGTGTTTGAAGCGAGCATGCGACTGGTCGGATTGCGAGCGCTGGTCCGCCGGCCGCTCCCGCGGGTCCTGGATTGCCAGTGCACTGGCAATCACCAGCACCTCGGCCAGGCAGTGATGGGTGGCGGCGGCCAGTACCATGCGACCGAGGCGCGGATCGATAGGCAGGCGCGCCAGTTGCCGGCCAACTGCCGTCAGTTGACCCTCTGCGGTGACCGCGCCCAGCTCCTGTAGCAACTTGTAACCATCGCGCACCATGCGCGGGTCGGGAGGATCGATAAAGGGAAAGGCGTCCACTTTACCGAGACCCAGGGTGAGCATTTGCAGCACCACGGATGCCAGGTTGGTGCGCAGGATTTCCGGGTCGGTGAATTCAGGGCGCCCCTGGAAGTCCTGCTCACTGTAGAGGCGCAGGCAAACTCCTGATTCCACTCGGCCGCACCGACCCTGGCGCTGATTGGCACTGGCCTGGGAGATGGGCTCGATCGGCAGGCGCTGCACCTTGGTGCGATAACTGTAGCGACTGATGCGCGCCTCACCGGGGTCGATCACATAGCGGATACCCGGCACGGTGATCGAGGTTTCCGCCACATTGGTTGCCAGTACCACGCGCAGGCCGCGACGTTTTGACAGGTCAAATACCCGGTTCTGTTCGGCCTGGCTCAGCCGGGCATACAGCGGGAGGATATCCAGCTCCGTATCCTGGCGCAGTTGTTTGGCGACTTCGCGAATGTCGCGTTCCCCCGGAAGGAACACCAGTACATCACCGCGCTTACCGTAGTCGCCAGCGTCAATATCCGCGACCAGCCGCGAGATGCGCTCTGCGCTGCTTTCATCTTCCGGGGTGTTTTCCAGGTAGTGTGTCTCCACCGGGAAAGTACGCCCCGACACCTCGATGATCGGGGCATCATCAAAGTGACGGGAGAAGCTCTGCACATCAATGGTCGCGGAGGTGATAATGAGCTTCAGGTCGGGGCGCCTGGGCAGCAGGCGCTTGAGATACCCGAGCAGGAAGTCGATGTTCAGGCTGCGTTCGTGGGCCTCGTCGATGATGAGTGTGTCGTAGCGTTTGAGCAGGCGATCGCGCTGCATCTCCGCGAGCAGGATACCATCGGTCATCAGCTTGATCGCGGTATCCTCGGACACCCGGTCAGTAAAGCGCACCTGGTAACCCACCAGCCCACCCAGTTCGCCGCCGAGTTCCTGGGCGATACGTTGCGCCACGGTGCGCGCGGCCAGTCGTCGCGGCTGGGTGTGGCCGATGAGACCGGCACTGCCGCGACCGGCCTGCAGGCAAATCTTGGGCAGCTGCGTGGTTTTACCCGAGCCGGTCTCTCCGGCGACGATCACCACCTGGTGTTCGGCGATAGCGCGCGCGATTTCGTCCCGGCGGGCGGAGACCGGGAGCTCCTCCGGGTAGTGAATAGTAATGGGGGCGCCAGCCGGGCTGTTCGTCATGATGTCGTTCAAGTATGGGGGAAATCGGCTATGCTTCACGCACGTGAGAACCGGGACCTATCGCCTATGTCGCAACTGACCAACTTCACCTACGACGAAATCACCATAGGGCAAAGCGCTACGTATGCCAAGACCGTGCGCGAACTGGACATTCAGTTGTTCGCCGCCGCCTCCGGGGATATCAACCCATTGCACCTCGATGCAGACTTCGCCAGCCAGACCCGCTTCGGCGAGCGCATCGCCCACGGCATGCTGACAGCGTCCTTTATCTCCGCGGCACTGGCCATGAAACTGCCGGGGCCGGGCTGTATCTTCATGGAACAAACCGTGAAATTCAGGCTTCCGGTCTGTATCGGTGACACGGTGCGCGTGGAACTCAGCGTGATCGAGAAACAGGATCGCCGCAAAACGGTCACCCTGGACTGCAAAGCCTACAACGACAATGACAAGCTGGTGCTGACGGGCACTGCGGTGGTCATGGCGCCAACGGAGAAGCTCGCCCTGCCGATGCCCAAAGCACCGGACTTCGGTTGAAGCGACTCAGGCGTCCTCCTGCCGGGCCTGTTCCTGGTCGTGCAGAAACTGCTGGTAGTCCAGGTACATCAGGCGCAGCATCACCGCCGCATCCCGCCCGGCGGTGTTAGCCGACAACACCATCACCGAGGGTACTTCGCGCTCCACCGTAACGCCGGTGATACCGAAAATTATGTTATCCGGGTTCCCCTCGGCACCGTAGGTGTTGATGTTCTGCTGTTGCTGTACCGCGTTGGCCAGATTAGCGAGCAGTACGCTCAGGCTGGACTTGAAGGCGCCGAAATTCAGCGTGCCCTGGTATTCGCTGTGATCCAGGGACAGGTCAAAGCGCACGGTGGACTTGTCCTCCATTTGCACGTTGGTCAGGGCCACTCGCTTGCCCGAGGCTATGTCCTTGAACAGGTTCTTGGCCTTGGTCCGGTTTTCCTGCATGAAGGCGCGATGCAGCAGGTTTACGGATATGGTCAGGAACTGGTCCCTGGGCAGGGTCTGTGTTTCGATCTCGGCCATGTCTACCTCTGTGCTTGAAAGGTGGCAAGTCTACTGGCAGCGCCCGCCGCAGGCAATCGCCAGGCCCCGCACCGGTCTCCTGGCCGGGGGCGATCACCGCCGCCAACCGCCACAGCCACTCAGGCGGCCTGCCCCGGCGCCAACTATCTGTTGATATTGCCTGTTTACGGTGGCTGCCAGTTGACTGTTTTTGTTATTATTTCCGCCCGAATTCTGACTGGCAAACTGACCATGCGCAAGGGTCCTGCTACAGGACAATACCGCCTCCGCCAGCGCGCACCCAGCCGTGCGGGATGGTTCGTGGCGTTGTGCCTGGGTGCGGCCCATGGCAACGTCGGCGCCGAATCGCAACAGGGTTACGAGAGCAAACCCCTGCGCGAAACAGTGCCCGACTACAGCCAGGAACTGGAAGACGCCCATGTTTCGCGCCTACAGAACCTGCTGCGCTCCTACCACCGCGAACAGCAGGAAGCCGCCCATTCCCAGCCGACCGCCGAGGAACTCGATGCCCGGGTGCAGGCCAGCGAAGCGGCAGCCGGACTGGACCGCATCCCCTACAACGTCAGCAAGGTCTACCTGAGTGGTGTCGAAGGCAGCATGGCGCTGGCTGAAATCACGCGCCGCCTTGCCGATCCGGGCATTCCCGAGAGCCGCCGCGACAACAGCCCGGTATGCGCCATTCGCACCTACCTGTTCGGCAACCTGATAGCCGGCGAAAGCCGCAGCCTGCGCCCCGTGGGCAAGCATCACTACCTACTTAAGCACAACCTGCAGCCGGGCAAAACCACGCTCAGTATCGCCGGCCACAGCTGGGAAGTGCACATACCCGAGGACAGCCACAGCCAGGCCTACCTGATCACGCTGTACAAACCTCCCGGCACTGAACCTCAGTTCCACGTGTTCCCGGTGGCAGACCTGCTGGCGGCAGACGATGCCCACATCCCCGCCTGGCTGCCGAACGACCTGCAGATCAAGCGCCCTGGATGAAGCGTGACAACACCCCTTGGGGGCCAACGCCGGCAGCGGCGCTGGAGTGGCGTGCCAACGGTGAACCTTTTTCCACCCGTTTCGAAGACGTCTACTTCGCCCGGGACCATGGCCTGGAGGAAAGTCGCCACGTCTTCCTCCACGGCAATGACCTGCCTGCTCGCTGGCGGGGCTTCACGGGTGACAGCTTCTGCATCGCCGAAACCGGATTTGGCACCGGGCTGAATTTCCTGCTTACCTGGCAGGCCTGGGATGCGCTGGCGGAGCCGCGCCCGCGCCTGCACTATATTTCCATAGAGAAGTACCCACTGGATGCCCGGCAACTGGCGCGAGCACTGCGCCCCTGGACGGAACTGGCACCGCTGGCGGAGCAACTGTTCGCGGCCTGGCCAGGCCGTCTGCGCGGGCAACACCGGATCTGCCTGGCTGGGGGTGCGCTGACACTCGACCTGTGGTGGGAAGAAGCCAATGCCGCGCTGGCCGATCTCGCGTCCCATGGGCCGCTGGTGGACGCCTGGTATCTCGACGGCTTCGCACCATCACGCAACGGCCAGATGTGGCAACCTGAACTGTTCCTGGACATGTCGAGGCTGTCGCGGCCGCAAGCGACGGTAAGCACCTTTACCGCGGCCGGCGCGGTACGCAGGGGCCTGCAGGCTGCTGGCTTTGGCATGCGCAAGACACCTGGCTACGGCCGCAAGCGCGACTCTCTGACGGGTATTGCAGAAACTGTCGCGCGCCCTGCGGCGCACGTGGAAACACCCTGGGACCTGGCAGCCACCCCCGCATCAAGGCCAGAAACGGCACTGATTATTGGCGCAGGTCTCGCCGGCGCGACGCTTGCCCACGCCCTGGCGGCCCGCGGCGTAAAGGTCACCGTGGCGGACAGTGCCGGCATTGCCGGCGCAGCTTCAGGGAACGCGCAGGGAATCCTCTACACCCGCTTGTCACCGAAGCACTCCCAACTCACCGATTTCGCGCTGCAGAGCTTTCGTCATGCCAGCCACTTCTATCGCCAGTTGTTCGCCAGCGGGGTGCTTGCAGCAGACCGCGATGGCGAACTCTGCGGCAGTTTCCACCTGCATGAAAACCCGGCAGAGCTGGCGCAGATGCACGACCAGTTGCAGGGCCTTGAAGACCTCGCCAGCGTGGTGGACAGGAACCAGGCTACAGAGCTTCTGGGGGCGCAGCCGGCGGCAGCGGGCTACTGGTTCCCGGCGTCCGGCTGGCTGAATCCGCCGGCAGTTTGCCGGGGTCTGCTGCAGTCACCGGGCATCAATGTGCTGGAGCACTGCGGCAGCCTGCAGCTGGCGCGCGGCAGTGACGGCTGGAGAACGCAGGACGTCAACGGGCGTACCCTCGCGACAGCTGATGTCGCCATTGTCTGCACCGGGGTGGCAAGCCAGCTCTTCACCGGCCTGCACTGGCTGCCGATCCAGTCCATACGCGGTCAAACCACACTCATCCCGGCGGTACCGGGGAGCGAGGGCCTGCGCGCCGCAGTCTGTCACCGGGGTTACATCTCGCCACCGCGCCTCGGCACGCACTGCATCGGCGCCAGTTTCAAGCTGCGCGACCCGGACAGCGGCGAACGCGAGGCAGAGCACCGTGAAAACATCGACAAACTGATCGCCGCCCTGCCCCGGCTGGAGGCCGAACTGGGTGCACTGGACGTTCGGCAACTGTCTGGCCGGGTCGGTTTTCGCTGCGCCTCGCCGGACTACCTGCCCATTGCCGGTCCGGTACCGGACCGCACCGGGTTCTTGCAACAGTTCGCGTCTCTGCGTAAGAATGCGCGTCAGCTCGTCAATCAGCGAGGCAGTTACATGCCCGGTCTCTACGTCAGCACCGCCCACGGTTCCCGGGGGCTCACCTCCGCTCCCTTGTGCGCGCAGGTCCTCGCCTCTGCAATCTGCCATGAGGCGCCACCGCTGTCCCGGGAATTGTTACGTGCGCTCTCGCCCGCCCGTTTCCTGATACGCGACCTGTCGCGAAACCGTATCTGATGCGCCGCGCTCCCCTCATACTGCTGTGCCTGCTGTTGTCACTGCCGGCGGCTGCCGTTGAACAATATGGCTACCGTGTACTGGAGCGCAAACCCCACGACCGTGCCAACTTCGTCCAGGGCCTGGAAATCCAGGACGGCAAGCTGTACGTCAGCTCCGGGAACTACGGCCAGTCGCGGCTGATGCGCTACGACTTCGCCAGCGGCGAACTGGAAGTGAGCAAGCGGCTGCATCCCAGACTGTTCGCCGAGGGGCTGACCCTGTTCGGTAATTCTATCTACCAGCTGACCTGGCGCGAGCGCCTGCTGCTGGTGTTCGACCGCGACACCATGGAACCGCTCAGGACCCACCCCTTGCCCGGTGAAGGCTGGGGCCTGACCAACAACGGCGAGCACCTGATCTACAGCGACGGCAGTGACCGCCTGTTTTTCCTGGACCCGGCGACGCAACAGTTCGCGCGCACGGTGACCGTCACCGAGAACGGCCGGCCGCTGCGCCGAATCAATGAGCTGGAGTGGATCGACGGAAAAATCTGGGCCAACGTCTGGCAGACCGAGCGTGTAGTCGTGATTGACCCTGACACCGGCGTGGTTACCGCCAGCATCGATCTCCGTGACCTGCTGGCTACCAGCGACCGGCGGGGCGACACCGACGTACTCAACGGCATCGCCCGTGACCCTGTCGACGGCGCCATCTGGGTAACAGGCAAGCGCTGGCCCTGGCTCTACCGGATTGAACTGGTGAGTAAAAACCGGCCGCCGTCGGCTGAATCGCGCTAGAATAGCCCCCTTCGTTTTTTTCCACAGAGACCACTGATGAGTATGCCACTCCCCGAGGCACATGACGCCTTTGAACCCGTACGCCAACACCGTGTCGACGCACTGAACCTGACGGTACAGGAGTTCCGACACCGCGAAACCGGGGCGATGCACTATCATCTTGCCGCCAGCAGCAGTGAAAACGTGTTCCTGGTGGCGTTGCGCACGGTGCCGGAGGACTCCACCGGGGTCGCCCATATACTTGAGCACACGGCGCTGTGTGGCAGTGAGCGCTACCCGGTCCGCGACCCCTTTTTCATGATGCTGCGCCGCTCACTGAACACGTTTATGAACGCCTTCACCAGCTCGGACTGGACCGCCTACCCCTTTGCCAGCCAGAACCGCAAGGATTTCAGGAACCTGCTCGAGGTCTACCTGGACGCGGTGTTCTTCTCCCGGCTCGACCCGCTCGATTTTGCCCAGGAAGGCCACCGCGTGGAGTTCGCCAGCGCTGACGACCCGCAGAGTGAGCTGGTGTTCAAGGGCGTGGTATTCAATGAAATGAAAGGCGCCATGAGCTCCATACCCAGCGTGCTGTGGGGAAAACTGTGTGAGCACCTGTTTCCCAATACCACCTACCACTACAACAGCGGCGGTGAACCCGAACACATTCCCGACCTGAGTTATGAGCAATTGCTGGCTTTTTACCGCAGCCACTACCATCCCACCAATGCTATTTTCATGACCTTCGGTGACATCAGCGCCGCCGAGCACCAACAGGTATTCGAAGAGCGCGCGCTTCACCGTTTCACGCGACAGGACCTGCGCATCCAGGTTCCCGCGGAGCAACGCCTGCCCAGCCCACAGCGGGTGCACGATCGCTATGCCTTCGACGACGGCGACGACCTCAGCAACCGGACTCACCTGGTAATGGGATGGATGCTCGGGGAAAGCACGGACCTGGAGCAGATGCTGGAAGCACAGCTGCTGTCCAGCGTACTACTGGAGAATAGCGGCTCGCCATTACAGCAGGCGCTGGAAACCACGTCGCTTGGCCAGGCGCCCTCGCCGCTCTGCGGGCTGGAGGACTCCATGCGCGAAATGGTTTTCGTATGCGGGCTCGAAGGCAGCGAAGCCGAACACCGGGATGCTTTCGAAGAAATGGTGCTGGACGTATTGCAGGACCTGGTCGAGAACGGCGTCGGCCACGACAGGCTGCAGGCGATTCTGCATCAACTGGAGTTACACCAGCGCGAGGTCAGCGGCGACGGCTACCCCTATGGGCTGCAGCTTATCCTGCAGGCGCTGGGCTGCGCCACACATTACAGCGACCCGGTGCCGATGCTTGATATCGACCCGGTCATGGCAACGTTGCGCGAACGCATCGAAGACCCGGATTACATCAAGCGACTGGCACGGCAACTGCTGGTAGACAACACGCACCGGGTGACCCTGGTGATGGAACCGGACCAGACACTCTCCAGCGAACGCATGCGTCGCGAGCGCGAGCGTCTCGCCGCGCTGCGCGCCGGGATGAGTCCTGCCGACGAAC
Source organism: Pseudohalioglobus sediminis (assembly GCF_008370495.1). Lineage (GTDB taxonomy): Bacteria > Pseudomonadota > Gammaproteobacteria > Pseudomonadales > Halieaceae > Halioglobus. The sequence goes on from NZ_VTUX01000002.1 coordinate 295,213, forward strand.
AGGCCACCATCAAGCTGGCGAAGGACCTGGAAGCACGACAGCAACAGCAGGACGACGACAGCATCCTGCCGCGCGTCGAACTGGCGGACGTGCCGGCGAGCCTGCCCGAACTGGCGTACCGTGAACACGACCTCGGCGGCGTTAACCTGACCACCTACGCACAGGGCACCAATGGCCTGGTGTACCAGCAGGTGGTCAGCCCCCTGCCCGCCATTACCGAATCCCAGCGCAGGGTGCTGCCGCTTTACAGCAGCTTCCTCAGCGAACTGGGCCTGGGCGACAGTGGTTATGCAGAAACCCAGCATCGGCAATCGGCCGAGGTCGGTTCCATCCACGCCTTCACTTCGATGCGCGGCGCCGTGAGCGACGCCCAGTCGCTGCGGGCGAACTTTGTGCTGTCCTCCAAGGCGCTGCTGCGTAACCTCGAGCAGCAATCACAACTCATGTCAGACACCCTGCACAGCGTGCGTTTCGACGAGGTTGCGCGCATGCGCGAACTGGTCAGCCAGCAGCGTGCTCGCCGGGAGCAATCAGTGACCGGCAACGGACACGGCCTGGCCATGGCCGCCTGTTGCGCCGGCATGAGCCCGCTGGCAAAACTCAACCACGAACTCAGTGGACTGGCGGGAATTCGCCAGCTGCGCCAGCTGGACGAATCCCTGGATGCTGCGGATGCAGCGGAGGCGTTTGCGGCGGAACTGGCGTCGTTACACCGCCAGGTGACCGCGATGCCACGTCAGCTGCTGGCGGTGGCGGAAGCGGACGCGATCGATGATGTTGTCAGCACCGCAGCCAACACCTGGAACACGATAGATCCAGTGGACACCGCTACATTCAGCGCAGTGCCGGTGCAGGAATCGCGCGCCGAGTTCTGGGTCGCCAATACGCAGGTGAATTTCTGCGCGCGCGCTTACCCCACCGTGCCTGTAGGCCACCCGGACGCCGCGGCGCTGACGGTATTGGGTGGATTCCTGCGCAACGGCTTCCTGCACCGCGCAGTGCGTGAACAGGGCGGCGCCTATGGCGGCGGCGCCTCCCAGGACTCCAGCATCGCAGCGTTTCGCTTCTACTCCTATCGCGATCCACGGCTCGCAGACACGCTCGCTGACTTTGATGCATCAGTCGCCTGGCTGCTGCGGGAGAAGCATTCCGGCCAGGCGCTCGAAGAAAGCATACTGGGCGTCATCGGTAGTCTCGACAAACCCAGCTCTCCTGCCGGCGAAGCCAAACAGCATTTCCACAACAGGCTGTTCGGCCGCAGCCATGCGCAACGCGAAGCCTTCCGCCAGCAGATCCTTGCGGTGACGCTGGAGGACCTGCGACGCGTGGGCGAAACCTACCTGCGCCCGGAGCGGGCCAGCACTGCGGTGGTCAGCAACACCTCTACACTGGACAACAACGCCACACTGGTGGCTGAGCTGGGCCTGAAAGTAGAGATGTTGCAGCCCGGACGTTAGCGAAAGGGGCGTTTTTTAGCACGCTGTTCGCGGCTGGCCGACAGCCGCTCCATGTCAGCCTGCTGTTCCGGCGTCAGGATGGCATAGATCTCGGCAGTGGCTTCAGTCATGCTGTACGAAGTGCGTGCCGCGATCTGTCCAAGCTCGTCGCTGAGGCGGCGCGCTTCATCGGCGTCGAAGTCTGCGCGCATGTCCCGCAATGCAGTACGGATTTCACCCATACGCTGGTGGTCTGCGCTGGCATCCGCGCGACGCTGCTCCAGTATGGCCTCCACCTGCTGCTGCTGCGTAGCGTTCAGGTCGAGCTTTTCCGTCATGTGCTGCAACATGCGCTCGGGACTGTGTCCGCCGGGCTGGGCCATCGCCAGCGTGGCAGTGGACAGGGACAACACGCCAGTCAGCAACGCGCCGCCAAACAGTGTTTTCATTGATGTTTTCATCTGTGTCTCTCCTCATGGGGCTGTTAACAGGCGCCACCTGTTTGTGAACGCCGTGACGATTACTCTAGCGACGGACCCTGTTAAGCTCTGCACGGCCGCGGTAAAGAATTGTTAACGACGGGTGACATGGGTAAAGGCCGCGTTCACAATTGCGCTATGGAATCACGTGTACTGCTGGTCGATGACGACCAGGAACTCTGTGAACTGCTGGCGGACTATCTGCAACAGCAGGGCTTTCAGGTGCACGCCGTGCACGACGGCGACACAGCACTGCCAGAAATCGAAAGACAAGCTTACGACGCCGTGGTGCTCGACATCATGCTGCCGGGAACACAGGGGCTGGACATACTGCGCAAGCTGCGCGAGTCCAGCCACATCCCGGTAATCATGTTGACTGCGAGGGGCGAAGACACCGATCGCATAGTCGGCCTGGAACTGGGCGCCGATGATTACCTGCCCAAACCCTGCAATCCCCGCGAACTGGTAGCAAGGCTTCGTGCTGTACTCCGGCGCAGTGGCGGCGAAGACAACAGGGGCACATCCGCTGCCGTGGAGATAAGCGCCGGCGACACCCGGCTGAACAGCGCCACCCGCGAAGCCAGCCATGGTCAACACAACCTCGCCCTGACCAGTGCCGAATTCAACCTGCTGCGCCTGCTGGTGTCGCGGGCCGGCAGGGCCGTGGACAAGGAGACGCTCAGCCGCGAGGCCCTGGGCCGGCCGCTTTCGGCCTATGACCGCAGCGTGGACGTGCACATCAGCAAAATCCGCCGCAAGCTCGCTGCCGCTGGCGCCACAGACCTGATTGTCAGCGTTCGGGGCCAGGGCTACCAGTTCGCTGTGGACGCCTCCGCCTGATGCGCGCGTCCCTGTTCCTGAAAATCTTCCTCGGCTTCTGGCTGGTGATCATCGCCGTTCTGGGCAGCTGGCAACTGAGCAGCCAGTACTTCGAATCGCGCGTGTTCAGCGAAGCCCCCGGCGAGCGCGAAAAAGGGCCACCCCAGCGGCAGGTGCTGCGCCTCATATGGGCACTGGAGAACACGCCGTCGGCACAACTGGGGGCGCTGGTGCGACGCGCCAATGACCAGGACCGACGCGCCGAGGTCTGGTTGCTGGACGCACAGGGTCTGGACATCAACGCCCGACCGGTGCCGCAGGAGGTGCAGGCTGTGGCTGAGCGCCTGCTGCACGGCAGCCGCAGGGCATTTGAACCGGGCAAACGGCGGCACGTATTTGCCCATGTCATCAACAGGCCGGGTGCAGAGAACTGGCGCCTGGCCATAGCGCGGCCCGCTCCCCGCTCACGCTTTCTCGGCGCGCTGGGCACCAGCCCCGGGCTGCGCCTGCTACTGGCAGCACTGGTGAGCGGCCTCGCCTGCTGGTGGTTGTCGAGGCTGCTGACCAATCGCCTGCAGGCCCTGCGCGCAGCTTCGGGCCAACTGGCCAGTGGTGACCTCAGCGCGCGCATCAGCGTACGCGAACGCGGTGGCGATGAAACCGACCAACTGGCGCGGGATTTCAACAGCATGGCAGACCAGTTGTCACAGCGGATGCAGGCGCAGAAACAGATGCTCGCGGACGTGTCACACGAATTGCGCTCGCCACTGGCACGCCTGCGGGTAGCGCTGGCGCTGGCCCAGGACGCAGATGGCAAGCGGGATGATTACCTGCAACGCATGGACAAGGAAACGGCCCGGCTGGAGGAACTCATCAGCCAGCTGTTGAGCAGCCAGCAGCGCGACCTGTCGATGGACAGGCATGTGGACCTCGTCCGCCTGTTGCGTGACCTGTGCGCCGACGCCAGCTTTGAGGGGGCCAGCGAGAACAAGCGCGTTGTGCTTGCAACCCAGGCGCAGCAGGCGGTCATTGCCACCCACGAGGACCTGCTGCTGAAAAGCTTCGACAATATCATCCGCAACGCCCTGCAACACACCCCGGCTGGCTCCACGGTGACAGTGGCACTGACGGCGGACAAAAACAGTATCGAGGTCAGCGTCGAGGATCGGGGACCAGGACTGCAGGAGGCAGAACTTCAACGTATTTTTGAGGCCTTCTATCGCGTGGACAAAGCGCGCTCGCCCGGCCAGGGTGGTTACGGGCTGGGGCTGGCTATCGCCAAACGGGGAATTGAGCAGCACGGGGGCACGCTGCGCGCAGCCAATACCCCAGCGGGCCTGCGCGTGACTGCGACGCTGCCGCTGAAGTCCTGAAAACGGTGTCTGTCGCCCGCGCTAGTGCTAAACTTGCGCGTCTTACACGGAGTGAAACCGCAATGCTTGAGATACATCCTGTGGCCGGCGCCCTGGGCGCGGAAATCCATGGCCTGGACCTGTCTGGTGATATCGGACAGGAGGACTTTCTGCGTATTCGTAAACTGCTCAACGAATACCAGGTGATCTTTTTTCGCGACCAGCAGATCAGCCCGGAGAACATGCGCGCGCTGGCCCTGTCTTTTGGGCCGGTGCAGACGCACCCGGCCTATGACACGGTGGCCGGCTTCCCGGAGATCACCATTCTCGAGAGCACGCCGGAAAAGCCGACACGGATCGAGGCATGGCACACAGACATGACCTTTCGCCAGCATCCGCCCATGGCCACCATGCTCAAGGCCGATATCACGCCACCCAAGGGCGGCGACACGCTCTGGTCCAGCATGACCGCGGCCTATGACGCCCTCTCCTACCACATGCAGAAATTCCTCGAGGAGCTCAACGCGATTCACGATTTTTCCTGGGGCTTCAAGGAAAGCCTGGCCGAGCCCGGCGGCAGCGAACGCCTGGCCGACGCGGTAGCCGCCAATCCCCCGGTGCGTCACCCGGTGATTCGCACTCACCCGGAAACCGGCAAGAAGGGCATCTTCGTCAACGCACTGTTTACCACCCATATCGAGGGACTGCGGCCGCGGGAAAGCCAGGCACTGCTTGAATTCCTGTTCCAGCACGTCACCACCGACGAATTTACCTGTCGCTTCCAGTGGCGGCCTAACAGCCTGGCAATCTGGGATAACCGCTGTACGCAGCACAAGCCGGTCAACGACTACTTCCCTGCGCACCGGCGCATGGAACGCATCACCATTGACGGCGACAAGCCCTACTGAGACCAAAGCGCACATGAGCGAAACCTACCTGCTACCACCGCGACTCACCGATGACAGCGGCCAGCCACGACGGGCCGGCTTTGAATTCGAGTTCGGCAACCTGCCGATTACCGCCACCGCCCGCTCCCTGCAGCAAGCGCTGGGTGGCGAGCTGGAAGATATCTCGCCGTTTGAAGCCGTTATTCACGAGTCGCAACTGGGCAGGCTCAAGGTCGAGCGCGACGCCAACCTGCTCAAGTCAACACGCTACCGCAAACTGCTGGAAACCCTCGGTGTGGAGTTCACCCCGGGGTCACTCGCCCACGAAATCGAGACCAATATCGATAGCGCCAGCCGTATCCTGATTCCCTGCGAGGTGGTCACCCAGCCGGTCGCCTTTGCCGACATGGCAATGCTGGACACCCTCGTCGACACCCTCAACCAGCTTGGCGCCGAGGGCACGCAGCATTCCATCATTTACGCCTTTGGCCTGCATATCAACGCATCCATACCTTCCCGGGACAGCCTGGATATCCTGCGCCACCTGCAGGCCTTTCTGCTACTGCATGCCTGGCTGGTGGACATGGCGGGAACAGACCGCACCCGTCGCTACCTGACGCCGTACATTGACCCGTTCCCCCAGCACTACATGGAGCACGTGTTGCAGGTGGACTACCAGCCCGACACGGACCAGTTGATAGACGATTACCTGCACTTCAACCCGACCCGGAACCGGGCCCTGGACATGCTGCCGATCTTCTGCGATCTGGACCGTGAGCGCGTGCTTGCCGGGCTGCCTGCGGATGAGCGCAAGCTGGTGTCAGCACGGCCGGCATTCCACTACCGCCTGCCCGACTGCAAGGTCAACGTGCCGGGCTGGTCTGTGGCCACGCCCTGGAATCACTGGGTATTCATCGAGAAGCTGGCCCATGACAGCGCACTGCTGGAACGGTTGATAGCGCACTGGCAGGAGCACTACGCTGACTTCAAGCTGGCGCAGAATACGCGCTGGGTAAGGCACCTCACCTCACTGATTGCCGAGCAATACCTCACCGATAAATGACCCCGGACACGAAACCCCTTATCGGCGTGACCGGCCCCGTCAACGGCGGCCTCGCGGCCTGGCTGATGACCGCGCTGGCAATTCGTCGCGCTGGCGGCAGGGCCTGCCGCTTAACAGCCGAGCGACCCGGCGATGCCGACCAGCTCGACGGTATCGTCATCGGCGGCGGCACCGACGTCGATCCGTTTCACTACGGCGAGGAACCCCTGCAGGCGGATGCCGATCGCGGTCGCACCAGCATACTGGACTGGACCGTGGGGCTGCTGGTGTCGGCCATGCGTGCCGTATTTGCCCGCCACGATCGCGAAACCCAGAATTTTGACCCCGAGCGCGACAAGCTGGAACAGACACTGATTCGGCATGCCCTGTACGCGGGCAAGCCCCTGCTGGGCATCTGTCGCGGCGCGCAACTGATCAACGTCACCCTCGGTGGCACCCTGTACCAGAGCATCGAGCACTTCTACCAGGAGGGTACATCCAACCCGCGCAGTATCCTGCCGCGCAAGACCGTGGCCCTGGCCCCGGGCAGCCGCCTGCGCACATTGCTGGGCAGTGAACACGCCCGGGTAAATGCCTTGCACGAGCAATCGATCCGCGATCTGGGTGACGGCCTGGTAGTGAGTGCACGCGAGGAAAACGGTGTCATACAGGGTATCGAGCGACAAGGTTCCCAACTGGTCCTGGGCGTGCAGTGGCACCCCGAATACCTGCCGCAGTATCGGCCGCAACAGCGCCTGTTCCAGCAGCTGGTGCACGCGGCAAAGGCGCGTTAGGCGTGGAAGCTTATCTCGGCCTGTTTGCCAGCGCCTTTCTGGCTGCGACCCTGCTGCCCGCCTACTCCGAAATCCTGTTCGCCGGTCTGTTGCAGGCGGGTTATGACCCGCTGTTACTGCTGGCGTGGGCTTCCGCCGGCAACACGCTGGGGGCAGCGGTCAACTGGCTGCTCGGCAGGTACCTGCTTCACTTCCAGGATCGCAAATGGTTTCCGTTCAAGACCGACAGCCTGGGCGCCGCCCAGCGCTGGTTCAACAAGTGGGGAGTATGGTCGCTGCTGCTGGCCTGGATGCCGATCGGCGGTGACGCGCTGACCTTTATCGCCGGCATGATGCGTGTGCGCTTCTGGCTGTTTTTCCTGCTCACAGCGGTGGGCAAGACCGCCCGCTATGCGATATTGCTGGGCGCTTTCGACCTGCTTTACCCGGGCTGAGCGCTGTCGCTCAATCGCGCCCCAGTATCAGCGCGCCCGTCGGCACACCGACACCGCTACTCACCAGCACATGCTCGACAGCCTTGTCGGGCTGGCCGGTGGATTCCCCGCGCACCAGGCGCACGCCTTCGGCAATATTGTTCATACCGTGGATGTAGGCCTCGGAGATCAGGCCGCCGTGGGTGTTATTGGGCAGGCGGCCGTCCCTGTCGAGGGCGCCGTCACGGACCATGTCCTTGCCCTCGCCAGGCCCGCAGAAACCGAAACTCTCCAACTGCATGATGACCTCGGAGGTGAACGCATCGTACAGGCAGGCGGCGTCGATATCGTCGGGGCCCAGTCCCGCCATCGCATAGGCACGCTCTCCCGCCAGTTGCATTTCAGGCAGGGATGTCAGTTCCTCGCGATAGAAACTGGTCATCTCTTCCTGGCCACGGGTGGAAGCCTGGCTGACACCGCGAATGATGGCGGGCTTGCGTTGCAGGCTGCGGGCGCGATCAGCAGAAGTCACCAGGATAGCGCAGCCGCCGTCAGTCTCCTGGCAGAAATCGTACAGGCACAGGGGTGAGGCGATGGGGTCTGACGCCAGGTAAGTCTCCATATCCAGCGGCTTGCCATAGCCATAGGCACGCGGATTCTGCTGCGCGTAATTGCGTTGCGAAATAGCCACCCGCCCCAGGTCCTCCCGGGTTACGCCGTACTCATGCATATACTTGTTGGCGATCATGGCGATCCAGCTGCCTGGTACCAGCATGCCGTAGGCCATATACCAGGAGTAGTGGATGTAGGAAGAGGTAATGATCTGGCCGGAGACGCCCTGCCCCATGCGCTTGCCGGAACGCCCGTTCATGGCGCGGTAGCACACCACGTTTTCCGCCTGCCCGCTGGCAACCGCCATCACCGCCTGCAGGATCGTGCCCACGGCAGCGCCGCCGCCGTAGTGCACGCGGCTGAAAAACGTCAGGTCACGGGCGCCGACGGCACGCGCCACGTCCACCTCCTCGTTGTGATCGAGGGTATAGCTGACCAGGCCGTCTATATCGCCGGGGCTGATACCGGCGTCGTCACAGGCCGCCACCACACATTGCGCGGCCAGGCTGAGCTCGGATACGCCAGAGGATTTGGAGAACGGCGTCACGCCGATTCCGGCAATGGCCGCCTGGTCCTTGAGTGAAAACGTCATGCTGTCGCCCCCGTCAGGCGGAACACGGGCAGTTTGAAGCCATCCGGGTCGGTGTGAATCACCATTTCCACCGGCAGGCCGAAATCAACTTCCTGCGGGTCACACTGCACCAGTTGGGAGGTCACGCGGGTACCCTCTTCCAGATCAACCAGCACGATAACCAGCGGGTAGTCGTAGCCCGGAAACTGCGGGTGGGTCAGTACCGTGAAGCTGCAAATCGTGCCGCGCCCGCTGGCCTCAACCGCATCCCATTCAAGGGAGCGACACTCGCCGCACATGGGCTGCGGCGGGTGACGCAGGGTCTTGCAGCCGCGACAGCGCTGTATCCCCAGCTTGTCCTCGGCGGCCATCTCCCACCACCAGGCATTGTCCGGGCCCAGGGGCGGCTTGATGCGAGAGGGCTGCCCGGCCACGCCTTACACCTCCAGCGCGCGAAAGCCGAGGGAGTCGTCCTGCGCCAGCAGCTGACCGAGTTTTTCCAGCTGCTGCGAGGCGTTACCCAGTGAGTAACTGATCTGCTTGGCCAGCAGGTAAAAACGGTGAATCGGGTATTCCACATCCGCGCCCATGCCGCCGTGCAGATGCTGTGCTGTGCACACCACACGGTGGGCGGCGTCACAGGCCCACCACTTGGCGGCACGCACTTCCGCGCGCGCGTCCAGGCCCTCGCTGAGCCGCCACATCGCCAGCCAGTAGGTTGAGCGGATACCCTCCACGTCGATATAACTGTCGGCCATGCGCATGGCCAGGGCCTGGAAGCTACCCAGGGGCACACCGAACTGCTTGCGCTCGCTGACGTAGGCCGCGGTGCGCTTCATCGCTTCCTCGGTGACGCCGACCTGCATCGCGCAATGACATACGTTGGCGCGCTGCTCCAGCCAGTCGAGAATCTCATCGCCCTGGCCATCGGCGCCCAGCAGGGCATCGCTGGCTATACGCACGCCCGCCAGGGACAGCTGCGCTACGCGCTCGCCGGAAATACCGACGGTCTCCGGCGTCACCGTCACGCCGCTGGCACGGGTGTCGACCACAAACACGCTGTAACCGGACTCGGTCTCCGCCGGCACCAGGATAAAATCGGCCACGCCCCCATCGGGCACGGCCGCCTTGTCGCCGGCAAGCGTCCAGCCGTCTGCATCCCGGGTCGCTTTTACCGTCGTCGCCAGCGCACCGGGCATGCCGATGTCAGCCACCGCGGCGCTGAATTTTGCCTTCCCCGTGGCCATGGGCTCGAGCCACTGCGCCTGCTGCGCCTCGGAGCCAAATTCCGCTATCGGCAGCCCGCCCAGAACCAGTGTTGCGTAAAGCGGCACGGGCGCGACGCGGCGCCCCTGCTCTTCCAGAACCATGCACAACTCAACCAGCCCCAGGCCACTGCCACCAGCCGCTTCCGGAACGGCTATGCCCAGCAGCCCCTGATCCGCGAGGGTCTGCCACAGCTGATCATCGTAGGTCTGATCACCGCGGGAGAAAGCGAGCAGGAACTCGTCTGTCGCCCGGTCAGTAAATATCTGGTAGGCCAGTTCGCGGATCGCGGTCTGGTCTTCGGTGAAATTAAAGTCCATAAGCTTGTGCCTCAGTGTTGCCTGACCATCGTGGCCATATTGCGTGTGTATTCGAGTCTCGATGCATCGGGGTGTTCGAGGAACAGCCCCCGGTAAAACATGGTGGTCAACAGCTCCGCGAACTGCTCAACCGTCAGATCCGCCTTGCGCAGGGAGTCACTGCGGTTGATGAAATACTCCCGCAGCAGCCCTTCGCCGATGCCGGCCAGCGCATACACCACCATCAGCGCCTGTTGCGGCTGGAACTTCACCTCGGGAAACATCCTTGGCATCAGCTCCACCAGCCACATCAACTGGGCCCGGTAGGCATCGCGCAGCATGCGCCCGAACTCCAGGTCCTCGTCTGCCAGCTGCAGCAGGCAGCGCATCACGCCCGGGCGCTGGGCGTAACTGCGCACCACCAGCAGGTTGTGCGCATAGATCCTGCCGTACCAGTCCCCCGGCTCAACGCCTTTCTCGATAGCTTGCGCGTCTTCACTGGCGCGGGCGAAATCCGTGAGCACCTCAACCGTGAGCGACTTGAGGTCCTTGAAGTAATGGTAGAACAGCCCCTGGGCCACACCGGCCTCGCGGGTGACATCAGCAATGCGCATGCGGTGAAAACCGTCGCGCTCCAGCACCGTCAGGGCTGCACGCATCAGCTTGGCGCGCGCCTTCTCCCCGCGGGGACTGAGCGCCCGCTGGTTTGCGTCTGCACTGTGTGTTGCCTTGACCATGACAATAAATTAGTTGAATTTGAATTCAATTTCAATATTATTGTTGGAGATAGATACGAGGAGCAGACACATGTTTGTCGATTACACCGATGCCCAGAGAGAACTCCGCCGTGAGTTCCGGGCTTACTTCAGCAATCTGATCAAGCCTGAGTACCGCGAGGAGTTGCGCAACGCGGAAAGCGGCGACCTGTACAAGGAACTCATTCGCCAGCAGGGTAAAGACGGCATGCTCGCCGTGGGCTGGCCCGAAGAGTACGGCGGCCGTGGCCTGAGCGAGTCAGAGCAATTGATTCGCTACGAGGAGTCGCTGCTGGCCGGGGCACCCACCCCGTTTGTCACCCTGAACACAGTCGGCCCTTCGATTATCAGCCGGGGCACGGAAGAACAGAAAAAACGCTTTCTGCCGGGCATCGCCGCAGGTGAACTGCACTTTTCCATCGGCTACAGCGAGCCCAGCGCGGGCACTGACCTCGCGGCACTGACGACCTCAGCGGTGAGGCAGGATGACCACTACCTGGTCAATGGCAGCAAGGTTTATACCAGTGGCGCGGAAGGCGCCGACTACATCTGGCTAGCCGCGCGAACCAACCCCGATGTTCCCAAGCACAAGGGCATATCCATCCTCGTGGTAGACACCAAGGACCCGGGGTTTTCCCGCGGTGATATCAACACCATGGGCGGTGTGCACACCAACGTCACCTATTACGAAAATATCAAAGTGCCGCTGGATATGATTATCGGCGAGGAGAATGGCGGCTGGCGCCTGATCACCGAGCAGCTCAACCACGAACGTGTGGGCCTGGCTGCCTGGGGTATACAGGGCTGGAAGCTGTTCCATGATGCCCTGGCCTGGGCGCGCAACACCCGTGGCGCCGACGGCAAGCGCGTGATCGATGAGCCTATCGCCCAGCGCAACCTGGCCGAGGTGTACGCGCACCTTGAGGCCATGCGGGTAATGAATGCCCGCATGTCCTGGTCACTGGACCAGCAGGAAATGGATGCGGTATTCCCCTCCGCCATCAAGGTTTACTCTACAGAGATCATGCTCGAGATCTGTCGCCTGCTGATGGACGTCGTGGGACCTCACGCATTGATTGCCGCGGGCAGCGAGGGCGCGGTACTGCATGGCAACCTGGAGCACGAACACCGCCGGGCCACAATCAATACCTTTGGCGGCGGCGTGGTGGAAGTGCTCCGCGGTCTCGTGGCGACCCATGGCCTGGGCATGCCGCAGCATCGATAGGAAAACTGTTTGGCCACAGTCGCCCGACCAGGGCCTGCGGCACCAAAAGATAACGACACGGTGATTTCCTTGACGGCCCGCTATAGCGGGCCCGTTACCGGGAACAATAAAAGGGATCTCAGGATATGACACCAGAAGAGCAGAAAGCCTTCGAGGACAAACTCTACGCCTACGTGGGCGTTGAAGTGTGTTCTCGAAAACCGGCAAAGGACGCGGTCAACGAGACCATGATCCGCCACTGGACTGAGGTAATGGGTGACAACAACCCCGCCTACACGGATGCACAGTGGGCGGCCCAGAGTCGCCGCGGCAAGACCATCGCGCCGCCGGCGATGATGTATGTATGGAACCAGGAAGGCTACTCCGTCGCCAGCACCGGTCGTGCTTCAGACCCGCAGACGGACATGGTAGAGATGTTGACCGAGCACGGCTTCACCGGCGTGCTCGGCACCAACGTCAAGCAGGAATATTTCAAGGAGGCCAGCCCCGGCGACACCGTGTACGTGGAAATGGTTATTGACAACATTTCCGAACGCAAGGCGACCGCAAGGGGTGCCGGCTACTTCTTCGAAACCCTGGCCACCTTCAGTGACCAGAACGGCGATAAACTCGGTACCCAGCGTTTCCGGGTGCTCAAGTTCATTCCGCAGGAACAGCCTGCCGCCGCCGCAGCGGACGACAAGCTCGAAGTCCCGACTCGCATCCCCTCCCCTCGCGGCCACGACAACGGCTGGTGGTGGAATGCCGTGGATGAAGGCAAGGTACTGATACAGCGCTGCACGGACTGCCAGACCTTGCGCCATCCGCCGAGACCGATGTGCGGGGAATGCCAGTCCATGGCCTGGGACTCGATTGAGTCCACCCTTGATGGCGAAGTCATGAGCTTCACCTGCCTGCGCCATCCAAAGATACCGGGCTACCCGGCAGACCCCATCTGCGCAGTAATCAAACTGGCTGAGGGCACCAACATCGTCTCCAACGTGGTCGGCTGCGACTTCGAGGACGTGCACATCGGCATGAAGGTTACCGGCAAGGTGGAACAGGTCGATGAAAAGACCATGCTGCCGCAGTTTTACCCGGCGCAGGCAGGAGCATAACAATGAGTGCAGCAGTGACAGAGTACAAGACATTGCATGTCGCCGACGTCAGCGTGGGCGACAAACTTCCATCCCTCGACATCGATGTGACCAGCGGTCTCATTGTGGGCGGTGCACTGGCCACGCGGGACTTTGAACCCGTGCATCACGACAAGTCTGTGGCCCAGGCCGCCGGATTGCCGGATATCTTCATGAACATTCTCACCAGCCAGGGGCTGATGAGCCGCTTCGTCACCGACTGGAGCGGCCCGGAAGCCGTGATCAAGTCTCTCGACGTGAAACTGGGTGCGCCCAACCTGCCCGGGATGGTGATGACCATCAACGGGGAAGTCACCGCATGCGATGCCGCCACCGGCGTGGTCGAGGTCGCGGTAACGGGTGAAAACAATATCTGGGGTATGCACATGCAGGGCAGCGTGCAAGTGGCGCTGCCACGGGGGGATCAGGCATGACGGCAAATATCAGGAACAAGTCTGTCATAGTCGGGGTTGGCAACACCGCGTTTTCCAAGGATTCCGGTGTATCGGAACTCAGCCTCGCGGTGCAGGCCATCAAGGCGGCATTGGACGATGCCGGCCTGAGTCCTGCTGATTTGGACGGGTTCGCCACCTTCACCCTGGACCACAACGACGAGATTGAGGTGGCCCGAACGCTGGGCTGCGGCGACCTGACCTTCTGGGGGCGGTCACACTACGGCGGCGGCGCCGCTACCGGCAGCCTGCACCAGGCGGTGATGGCTGTCGCAACCGGTATGGCCGAGTGTGTGGCGGTGTTCCGCGCACTCAACGGACGCTCAGGCCAACGCTACTCCCAGGGTGTGTCCGGCAATATCCTTACTGCAGACGCCATCCACTGGGGCTGGTACATGCCCTACGGCTTGCTGACCCCGGCCTCCTGGACCGCGATGCTGACCCAGCGCTGGATGCACCAGACCGGCGTGACCAAGGAGGCGATGTTCGAGGTGGCCAGCACCACGCGCAATTATGCCGTCAACAATCCCGCGGCGTTTTTCTACCAGCAACCGCTGTCGCGTGACGATTACTTCAACGCGCGCATGATCGCCGATCCCCTGCAGCTGTTCGACTGTTGCCAGGAAAGCGATGGCGGCTCCTGTGTCATTGTCACCACACCAGAGCGTGCCCGCGACCTGAAACAGCCCGGCGTTGCCGTACGTGGGGTGGCCCAGGCCGCAGGGGAAGAACAAGAGCAGATGACCTCGTTCTACCGGGAGGAGCTGGCGGCTATTACCGAGCACCGTATCGCCGCGAAGAATTGTTATGCGATGGCCGACCTGACCCCGGCGGACATCGATGCCGCCGTGCTGTATGACGCCTTCAGCTCCAATGTGCTGCTGCAGTTGGAGGCCTGGCAGTTTTGCGACTATGGCGAGGCCGGGGAGTTTGTTCTGGGCGGTGCCCTGCGACCCGATGGCCGCTTGCCCACCAACACCCATGGCGGACAGCTCTCCGAGGCCTACATTCACGGCGTCAATGGGCTGGTAGAGGCAACCAGACTGGTCCGCGGCCAGTCCGTGAACCAACCGGACAAGCAGGTTGACCACGTCCTGGTCACCTCCGGTGTCGGCATTCCCACCGGCGGCGCGCTATTGGGCAGGCTGGACTGAGCACAGGTCAGGCGCGCTGTCGGCAACGGCACGCGCCGCAAGGTCATTAACGGCCCGGCCAATATAACAGGTAAACGCTATGTATTATGGTTGGCGCATCGTTGGCAGCGCGTTCACGGCGCAACTGTTTGTTATCGGTTTCTTCACCTATGCAGTAAGCCTGTTGGTGGAACCGGTGCGTACGGAATTCGGTGTATCGCTGGAACAGGTGATGTACAGCCTGACGGCGGCGACATTTCTGGGCCTGTTTTTGCAGCCGCTGGGCGGCGTACTGATTGATCGCTATTCGATGCGCGTGTTGATGTCGGCAGGCGCCCTGCTCTATGCAGCAGGGCTGTATGCCATCAGCGCCAGCACCAGCATCTGGCAATACATCGCCTTCTTTGCCCTCACCATGGCACTGGCCAATACGCTGACCGGCGCGATGTCGGCATCGGCCGTCATCTCCCGGTGGTTCACCGCCAGTCGCGGCCGCGCCCTGGGCATTGCCGCCATCGGCACCTCTGTCGGCGGCGTGGTGATTCCCGCCCTGATCAGCCACTGGCTCGACAGCCACAGCTGGCGCGGCGCACTGGAGAACCTGTCACTACTGGTGCTGGTGGTCATGTTGCCCGTGGTCATACTTGGCATTCGCAGTGCACCTGCCGACGTGGGCCTGCAGGCAGAGCTGGATCCACACGCCGCGACCGGCGCCGCGGACCAGGACATGGGCATGGGCGCAATCCTGCGTATCCCGGCGTTCTGGTACATCGGCCTGAGCCTGGGCCTGCTGTTCAGCGCCTACACCTCGGTGCTATCAAACCTGACGCCCTATGCGATCGACCTGGGGAGTAGCAAGGAACAGGCGTCCACCCTGATTATGGCAGTGGCCATTACCGGTTTTATCGGCAAGATTCTGTTCGGCCTGGCCGCCGACAAACTCAGCCTGCGCTCGGCGCTCTGGCTGGCGCAGGCGCTGGTGGCTGGCGCTTTCCTGCTGCTGGCGCAGGCTTCTTCGCACCCGCTGATGCTGCTGGGAGCATCCATCCTGGGGCTCGCCGCCGGGGGCATGCTGCCGGTCTGGGGCGCGCTCATGGCACAGGTTTTCGGTTTACTCAGCTACGGTCGCGCGATGGGCCTGATGGGCCCATTGATTACCCTGTGTGTCATGCCGGGTTTCACTATCATTGGACGCCTGTACGACAACCTGGGCAGCTACACACCTGGCCTGTACCTGTTCACCGGTTTCTGTGTCGCGGCGGCGCTGATGATCCTGCCACTGCGCCTCGATCACGCCCGCCGCAGCTGAGACTCACAAGGCATCAAGCTTAACGACGCGCAGCTGCGGGGGTTCGCTGTCCGCAGCCAGCTGATAGCGAATGGCCAGCAGGCCCTGTTCACGCCCGCCCGTATCCAGCCAGTTTTCACCGGGAGGCCGAACGTGCGACACGACCAAACGGTAGCGGCCATTGGCGGTCACTATCTGTTGGTCGTTAAGGGCACTCTGCTGAGCGCTGCCACCGAGAGACTGCAGCCACCGATTCTGCAAAGAAACCGACCAGTACGGGGCGTCGGGCACCTCACCCTCTATCACCAGCGCTTCATCCGCGGCCAGCTTGAACCAACCACCAAAGTACTGGTTGTCGAAGGTCGGGTAAAACACGCCACCGAAATCGGCGCTGTAGCGTGCTGGTGGTTCAGTCGTATTTGGCGCGTCTGCCAACATGTCCGCCAATGCGACGGCACCGTCCACCGTGGCATTAAAGAAACCGGTGGCGGCGCGCAGGCGCTCGGCAACAACCGCGTCGGTCATCGGCGCAGGCACAGCAGCGGCATCGAGATTCCGGATGCTGAAGCGCGCAGTCTCGCTGTCTTTGCGCTCATGGTAGTACTGGCGCACCATGACCATGTGCACGTCCTCTTCCAGTTGCAGCCAATCCTGCCCGTCCGCGGGGGGCTCCGCACTGAGCAGAATACTGAAGTCTCCCTGCTCATCGAAGCGTAACGAGGCGCTGGACAGGTTTGCCGCCGCCCTGTTCCAGCCGTTAAGCTGCCGGCCGTAAAGCATGAACCCGAGGTAACGCGCAGCGCCGCGATTACCGCTGATCCGGTAGCGATATTCATGGGAGATTTCCGCGGTGTGGTAGATCGCATCGGGACTGTCACCGAGGAAGCGTCGATAGTCACTCATCCAGTCGGTGAATTGCGGGACCTCGCGGTCCCCCCTGGCCAGTTTCATTTCCAGGGATGCGGCGGCGAGTTGCGAAAGATACTGCAGGCCCTCGGTTTGTTCCGGCGCCGGCACCTCGCCCTGGTAGATGCGCGCGGCAGCCGCCTCCAGGCTGACGGTAAATTCGCGCCACGCCTGCGCCGCATCGCTGTGCTGCGCCCACTCTACCGGAGGCAGCTCGATCACCTTGCGGGCATTGAGTGAACCGAGCCCGTAGGCACCCAGGCACAACAGTGCCGCCAACAACAACAATCCCGCGTTCTTCATCTTTGACCTCGCTGCCACGCGTCCCCGCGCTGACTACATGTAGATAAAAATCAACTCATAGATCACCGCGGGACGCTCGTCCTGCCCGACCACGTGGATATGTTGCTCCATCACCATCTTGGTGCCCTTGGCGGTGGCACTGACTTCCTTGATGCGGCTGCGACTGCGTATGCTGCAGCCGACCGGCACGACGCCGGTGAAGCGCAACTTGTCGGAACCGTAGTTGAGCATATTATTGAAACCAGTGACCTCATAGGTGGTCTCGCCGCGCATTTTCGGCATCAGCACCAGGGTAAGGAAACCGTGGGCCACGGTGCAACCGAACGGGCTGTCGGTTTTGGCCTTTTCCGGATCCGTATGCAGCCAGTAGTCGTCACCGGTGAGCTCGGCAAACTGGTTCACCATCTCCTGGGTAATCTCCACCTCGCTGCTCCATGGCCCGAATTCCTCCGCCACCAGTTCCTGCATGCCCTCGATATCGTCATATCGGTATGTTTTCATCGCCATCTCTCCCGTGCTGTTAAAGGCCCTGTATTCTACGTGGACCAGTATCGCCCGCGAGCCTGTACCGGCACACGCGGCGCCCTGGGCTAACCAGCTAAACCGTTGTCCCGTATCGGTTTTCCGCGCTGTAGCCAGAATGCTGAAAGCGGCACAATACGCCCACGTTTATGGCGCAATCTGTCATTGCTCGCTGCGGGAGCTGGAGTAGACTGTGCGCCTTGTCATTTTCCCTTTGGCGCCCCGGCGCCCAGTCAACGAGGTTTGATCATGCCCCAAGCACTACGCGAAGCCGTCATAGTAGAAGCCGTCCGCACGCCCATCGCCCGTGGTAAACCCGGTGTAGGTGACCTGCACGGATTTCACGCGGTTGAACTGCTGGGCCTGTCGCTCGCTGAACTCATCAAACGCAGCGGGCTGGAATACAGTGACGTGGATTACATCGCCGGCGGCTGTGTCACCCAGGCGGGTGAACAGGCCGGTAACATCGTACGTAATGCCTGGCTCAACCTGGGCAAGGATTACACCGCTGGCGGCACCACGCTGGACAACCAGTGTGGTTCTGCGCAAACGGCCAACCACATGATTTCATCCATGATCGGCAGTGGCTCCATCAATATAGGCATCGCCTGCGGGGTGGAGGCCATGAGCCGGGTCGGGCTGGGCATGAACGTCTACAACGGTCCGGGCTACTTCGTGCCGGAAAGCTGGCCCTGGGATTCAACACCGGACCAGTTTTCCAGTGCCCAGCGCATCGCCGACAACCGCGGCATCACCCGTGAAGAAGCAGACGACCTGGGCTTCCAGTCCCAGCAGCGGGCCGCGCAGGCCTGGGCCGAGGGTCGCTTTGATCGGGAAGTATTCTCGGTGGAGGCCCCGATTCTCGGCGAGGATGGCAAGCCCACAGGCGACACACGCACAGTTAGTCGCGACCAGGGCCTGCGCGAGACCACGCGCGAGGGGCTTGCCGAACTGAAACCCGTGGGCAACGAGAACTTCATCCATACGGCCGGCAATTCCTCGCAAATTTCTGACGGTTCCGCCGCCCTGCTGTGGATGACAGCGGAAGAGGCCAGGGCCCGCGGCCTGAAGCCCCGCGCACGTATTATTTCCGACGTGGTAGTCGGCACCGACCCATACTACCTGCTGGATGGCCCGGTGGATGCCACCGCGAAGCTGTTCGCAAAAACGGGTATGAACATGGGCGACATCGACCTGGTTGAAATCAACGAGGCCTTTGCCGCCGTGGTACTGTCCTGGGCCAAGGTGTACGACGCTGACCTGGACAAGGTCAATGTGAATGGCGGCGCCATCGCCCTTGGCCACCCCGTTGGCTCAACCGGCGCACGACTCATTACCACTGCGCTGCATGAACTGGAACGCGCCGACAAGAATACAGCACTGATTGCCATGTGCTGCGGATCATCCGTTGGCACCGGAACCATCATCGAGAGAATCTAAGGAGAGTTTCATGGGAGACCTGAACGGAAAAGTCGCCGTCATCACTGGTGCCGGTCGCGGCCTGGGGCGCGAGGAAGCGATCCAGCTGGCCAGGCAAGGCGCACGCGTGGTGATAAACGATATCGGCCTGCCCGATGCGCAGGAAGCGGCAGAGTCGGCTGTTGAGGAAATCAAGGCCTTCGGCGGCGAGGCGATTGCGGTATACGGTGATTGCGCAGACAGCACCGACGCTGAAAATCTGATGAAGCAGACCCTGGAAACCTTTGGTGACATCAACATCATGGTCAACAATGCAGGCTTTTGCCGCGACAAGACCATCTTCGGCATGTCGGATGAGGAGTTCGACTCGGTAGTGCGCGTCCACCTGCGCGGACACTTCGTCAATATGCGCAATGTCACCGCCTACTGGCGCGAGAAAGCGAAACAGGGCGACGAGGTCTACGGGCGCCTGATCAGCACCTCATCCGAGGCGGCTTTTTATGGCTCCGCCGGGCAACCGAACTATGCCGCCGCCAAGGCTGGCATCATCGCCATGACCATGGGTGCGGCGCAACTGTTGATCAAGTACGGCATCACTGCCAACGTGATCATGCCCCGCGCACTGACCGACATGACCGCCGGGGGCCAGACTGCAGACCTGTTCGCACCACCCGAGGGCGGGGGCTTCCATGCGTTTGACCCGGCCAATGTCGCGCCACTCGTCGGCTACCTGGCATCGCCTGAGGCCGGCAAGATTTCCGGTGAAGTTTTTGTGGTCTGGGGCAACCAGGTACAGGTTGCGCAGCGCCCTACCCTGCGCGATGCCTTCGTCAACCCCAAGGGCGAAACCAGGTGGGAACTGGAAGACCTGCACGAGACCATGGCCAGCCACTACGACGACAATTACATGCCGGTGTGGGGAGGTTTTTCCGTACCGCCGGTTTAGGCGACTACCCGGGAGCCATCATAACAAGCTCACGCATCGCGGCCATCCACTGTGAGACCGGCATAACATTAATAAAACAGGCTCCATCCCTGCCCGGGGGGGGGAGCCTGCATTGTCACCGAAAATCAATTGCGGCCCGGCGTGCCCATTCAGCTGCAGCACCGTGATTGGTTATTCGCACAATGATCAGTGAAGGCTTGTGCACATGAATTCGAACCCTGCGGTGCTGGCCGTGGTGCCGTCGACGTCCTATGCTGCAATGAATTATCAGCAAGAGGCCGTGTTATGAATCATGCCGCCACCGCGCAAACGGAGCTGGATCTGCAGGCCCTGACGGGGCAACGGCTGGGCCCCTACAACAGTTTCAACCCGGTAAGTCGCGTGCAGATATGGCAGTGGTGCAGCGCCATGGGAGACCGCAATCCGCTGTATCTCAATGAGCGTTATCACGCCGAAGCCGGCATCGACGGCCCGCTGGCACCGCCAGCGATGATGCAGATGTGGACCATGCGCGATGTGAATATGCAGTATGCGCCGGGCTCGACTGACGCCGCCCCTTACCAGGTATTTGATACGCTGAGCGATCACGGCTTCCCGGCCAACGTGGCGGTGAGCTATGACATCAGCTTCCATCGCTACCTGCGTGAGGGCGAGCGCGCCCACCACTACACCACAGTGGTGAATATCAGTGACCTGAAAACCACGGCTCTCGGCGAAGGCCATTTTGTGACCGAGCGTGTGGAGTACCTCGACCAGGATGAGCAACTGTTCGCTGAAGCCCTGATCACCTATCTGCAGTATCGGCCAGCGGCGACTGACCAGGAGCAGCCGGAACCGCAAAGCCGGAATACGGAAACTACGGCCAGCGAAGTTACGCCGGCATCGTCATGGACGCCGGATTTCAATGACCTCGACCGCACGCTGCTCACCGAGGGCAAGGCCCTGCCCAGCCTGTGTATCCCCATCACCCACAAGCTGATTGTCAGCGGTGCGGTGGCGACACAGGACTTCATCGATGTGCACCATAACGCCCCGGCCGCGCGGGCAGCAGCGATGCCCGACATCTTCATGAATATACTGACTACCTGCGGGCTCTGTGCGCGCTACCTGAGTGACTGGGCTGGTCCGGCCAGCAGGCTGCAAAAGCTGAGCCTGAAACTGATGGCACCCAACGTACCCGGGGACACCATGGAGATGCAGGGTCAGGTGAGCGCCATCCACGAGGGCAGCGTCGAGGTGCAGTTTGCCGGGCGCAACGGCCGCGGGTTCCATGTAACAGGCGCCGCCACGCTAATCATGTAATTATGCCCGGCCGCCTCGCAACGGGGCCGGGTGCAACAACCACACCAGGAATAAAACACTATGACAACGCATCGATTTGACGGAAAAGTCGCTATCGTCACCGGAGGCAGCATGGGCATAGGGCGCGCTACCGCGCTGCAACTCGCCCGGGAGGGCGCGCAGGTAGTGGCCTGTGCCCGCCGCATGCCGCGTCTCGACAGCCTTGCCGACGAGATTTCCGCATTCGGTGGCAAGTTCAAGGGCGTGGAACTGGATATCGGCGACATCGATGCCTTTGCCGCAATGATCGCCGATACAGCCGAGGAGTTCGGGCGCCTCGATGTACTGGTCAACAACGCACCGTCAGTGATTGGCGGCATGATCCTCGACCAGAGCATCGAGGACTGGCGCGCCAACTTCGGCGTCTCGGTCGAGAGCGTGTTTATCGGTGTACAGGCAGCGCTGAAAGTGATGCAGCCCCAGGGCAGCGGTTCCATCATTAACATATCATCGGTCAGCAGCCTTCGCGCCGGCCTCGCCGCGGGCGCCTACTCCGCAGCCAAAGCGGCGGTGAACCAGTTCAGCATGTGCGCCGCCATGGAAGCGGCACCCCACGGGGTCCGCGTTAACGTGATCGCCCCGGGAGCGGTGGAAACACCGGGACTCGACGCCTCGGTGATGAAGAACGAGGCCATGAAGCAACTGATGGCCAGTTCCATCCCCATGGAGCGCCTGGGTACCCCCGAGGACCTGGCCCACAGCATCTGTTTCCTGGCCTCGGACGATGCGGCCTTTATCACCGGTGTGGTACTGCCGGTTGACGGAGGCAAAACGCCGCAACTGCATGTCCCAGACTGGGAACTGACCCTGGACAACCGGGACGTCAAGTGACACCCCGCAAGCTCAGTGCCCTTGCCCTCCTGTTCAGTCTGCTGAGCGGCCTGGCCGGGGCCGGCGATTTTGCGGGCTGGCAGACCTACGGCGGTGACGAGGGCAATACCCACTACTCCGAACTGACGCAGATCAACCGCGAGAATGTGGATCAACTGCGCCTGGCATGGCGCTATGACAGCGCGCGCGGGGCACCGTTGCCGGCCACGTCGGAACTGCAACTCAACCCGATCGTTGTTGACGGCATACTCTACGGACGCAACCCGCTGTACAACGTATTCGCGCTGAATGCGGCAACGGGCGCACCACGCTGGACCTATGACCCGCCGCTGTCGCACGTGGGGCTGTCCAATATGCGCGGCCTCAGCCTGTGGCAGGGCGAACGCGACAAGCGCCTGTTCTTCACTACCGGGCACTTTCTCATGGCGCTCGACGCCGAGACTGGCAAACCAATCACGGCATTCGGCGACAAGGGACGCGTGGATCTCCGCCAGGGCCTGGGTCGTGACCCCGAAGTGGTCAGCATTAACGCCCCCTCCCCCGGCGTCATTTTCGAGGACCTGATCATCATGGGCTCGGCGGTGACCGAGACGGCGGG
This sequence comes from Pseudohalioglobus sediminis, assembly GCF_008370495.1. Lineage (GTDB taxonomy): Bacteria > Pseudomonadota > Gammaproteobacteria > Pseudomonadales > Halieaceae > Halioglobus. The sequence goes on from NZ_VTUX01000002.1 coordinate 318,017, forward strand.
GGCTGCCCCGGGGGATATTCGCGCTTACAGCGTGATCGATGGCTCCCTGGTCTGGCAGTTCCATACCATCCCCAGACCCGGTGAAACGGGACATGAGACCTGGCCTGCCGACGCCTGGAAGACAGCGGGCGGCGCCAACGCCTGGGCCGGGATGAGCCTGGATTCGGCGCGCGGTGTGGTCTATGTACCCACCGGCTCACCGACACCGGACTTCGACGGTTCCCAGCGCCACGGCGCCAACCTGTTCGGCAATACCCTGCTCGCCCTCGACGCGCGCACGGGTAAACGCATCTGGCACTTCCAGGCCGTGCGCCACGACCTCTGGGATCGCGACCTGAGCTCTGCCCCTACCCTGGCCACGGTGACGATGCAGGGCAAGCAACGCGACGTGGTGGCCCAGGCTTCCAAGCAGGGCGTGCTCTACCTGCTGGATCGTGACAGCGGCAAGCCGGTATTTCCCATTGAAGAAGTGGCTGTACCCGCTTCCGATGTACCGGGCGAGAGGGCCTTTCCAACGCAGCTGCGCGTTACGCTGCCAGAGCCCTTTACCCGGCAGTCGTTTTCCGCCGCGGACCTCAGTGACATCAACCCGCGCACTCACGCCTATGTGAAGCAACAGCTGGAAGATACCGAGCCCTTCGCCTACATGCGCCCGCCCGGCCTCAGGAAATCGGTATTGTTTCCCGGGTTTTACGGCGGCGCCAACTGGGGCGGCGGCGCTTATGACCCGGCCACCAACCAGTATTACATCAACGCGATTGAAGCCCCGCACATCGTGCAGGTGCAGGCGGTTGAAGTGGACAAGGGTAGCAGCTTCGGTCGCGGCGCCTTCCTGTTTCGCCAGCAGTGTAGCGGCTGTCACGGCCTGGAACTGCAGGGCTTCTACCCTTATGCCCCTGCCCTCACCGGCATCGCAGAGCGCACCAGCAAGGCCGAGGCCATGCGGATCATCCGCGCCGGCAAGGGCCGCATGATGCCTTTTGCGCAACTGCCCCGTCACGACCTGGAAGCACTGGTGGACTACCTGTTCGCCTTTGATGCCGGGGAAAAACCCGCCGCCGGTGGTGAGACCGAGACCGCATACGTCTTCGCCGGTTATAACGACTTCGTCGACGAGCGTTACTATCCCGCCGTAAAACCGCCGTGGGGCACGCTCACTGCCATTGATCTGGCGACGGGTAAACGCAGCTGGCAGATACCACTCGGGGAGTACGAGGAGTTGACCCGCGAGGGCGTGCCGCCCACCGGGACGCGGAATTACGGCGGGCCGCTGGTCACCGCGGGTGACCTGCTGGTGATCGCCGCTACCTCTGACGAAATGCTGCGCATTTTCGACAAGCACAACGGCGAATTATTGTGGCAGTACAAGCTACCGGCGGCGGGCTATGCCACACCGGCCACCTACGCCATAGCAGGCCGCCAGTACCTGGTAATTACCTGCAGCGGCGGCAAACTCGGTACCGCCACCGGAGACAGCTACCTGGCCTTCGCGCTGCCCGCGCGCAGCGCACCGACGGAACATAACGAAGACCGCTGATGCACACTGTAGAGGGCACAGCTGCGAATACACGCGATCAACGAGCAGGAGACTACTGATGGGAACTTTTGTTATTACCGGCGGTGCCAGCGGTATCGGCAAGGCCATAGCCGACAAACTGCGCGACGACGGTCACAACTGTCTCAGCCTCGACCTGCAGACGGCTGACATCGTTGCCGACCTGTCCTCGCCTGCGGGGCGCCAGCAGGCGGCAAAGGATATCGAAGCCGCCACCGCTGGCGAACTGAGCGGGCTGGTTACCAGCGCGGGCGTCGGCTCACACCTACCCGACATGGGGCTGATCACCGAGGTCAATTACTTTGGCACCGTGGAACTCGTCGAAGCACTGCGCCCGTTACTTGCACGCAACAGGGCGAGCGTGCTGCTGGTCTCATCCAATTCCGCACCCATGCCGACCAATGACGACTTCGTCGACAGGCTGCTCGATGGCGACCGGGAGGCAGCCAGGGCACTCGCCGAGTCAATGCATGGCCAGCAGGTCTATTCCGGGACCAAGCAGGCGGTGACGCGCTGGATGCGCAGGCACACCGTCGCCTGTGCCGAGGCAGGTATTCGCATTAATGCGATCGGGCCGGGTTACACCCGTACACCACTGAGTCTGGCTGCCGAAGACCACCCCCAGTATGGCGAGGCGATCAAACAGTTCATCGCCACTATCCCTATCGGCAGGCCCGGGCAACCGGAGGACATGGCCGAGGCGGCCAGCTTCCTGCTCAGCGAGCGCGCCAGTTTTATCTGCGGCGCCATGCTCTATGTTGACGGCGGGCACGACGCGATGATGCGACCCGACGCACTGTAACAGGGCGTCGACCCGCAGCCACTGCCCCGGGTCTGCCCGGGAAGGAGACGGGAGACGGGCGATCGCGAAACACGGGGGCAACGCCGTGACCTCGCGACAGCGCCGTAGCCGGTCAGCTGATCAGGGCAACGGCTACCGCTGCTTTCCTGTTGCCGTATGCAGGCAACCCAGGTGAGCTGTCACTCTGAGCCGACAGCTTCCTTGGTGGCATCCCAGGCTTTTTCACTGCCTTCCTTGGTCGCGTCCCAGGCCTTTTCACTGCCTTCCTTGGTCGCGTCCCAGGCCTTTTCACTGCCTTCCTTGGTGGCGTCCCAGGCTTTTTCAGTGCCGTCCTTGGTGGCGTCCCACGCTTTTTCACTGCCTTCCTTGGTAGCGTCCCAGGCTTTTTCAGTGCCCTCCTTGGTCGCATCCCAGGCTTTTTCACTGCCTTCCTTGGTTGCTTCCCAGGTTTCACTGGATGCTTCCTTGGTGCTCTCCCACGCATCGCCCGTCGCTTCCTTGGCATTGTCCATGTGGCTTTCATCCTCCGCGAACACGGGCACAGAGAGACAGAGTGAAGACAGTATTACCGCTATGGCTTTTTTCATGATTACCTCGAGGTTGTTTGGTTATCGGACGAATCGTCACCGACAAAAGTATAGACGCCCGTTCCAGCCCGGCAAACTTGTTGCTGGCCGTATCTTTCGTGTCGAGAACGGCTTAGCCCCTGGCATTGAATAGCGCCTTCCGGGGTGCTTCCTGTGGCTGCAACGCCGCAGGTCGCAACCAACAGCAAAAACAGGCACAAAAAAGCCGCGCCGGTGATAGCGGCGCGGCAATAGAGGCCCTCATGGGCACCACACTACACAGGGATCAGAACTCGTAGCCTACTGAAACGGCCCAGGTACGCGGCATGTTGTAGCCGGCGGTCTGGAACAGGGTCAGGTCGAAGGTATTGGTAATCACCCGCTTGTCTTCCAGGTTCTTACCCTCCAGCGCTACACGCCAGTGCCCGTTGGCACTGCGGAAAGCTGCGATGGCGTTCCATATGGCGTGCTCTTCCTGGATCTGCGCATCAGCTGCCGGGCTGGTCAGGTCGATAGGCGAGTTGGTGTAGGACTCGGTGCGGTAAGACACATCGGTACCCACCATCATGCTGCCCCAGTCTGACAGGTCGAAGTCATAGCTGACCCGGCCCTGCACCGTCCACTCAGGCGAGAAACCGATTGCGGTGGTGTCGGCGAGATCACCCTCGGCGGAGTCAAATTTCTTCACATCCACATCCAGGTAACCCACGTTCAGGCCGAGGGTCAGGCCGCTGATAGCCGGCAGCCAGGTCAGCTCGATTTCAGCACCGCTGGTTTCCAGCTCACCAACGTTGTCCACGAACTCCTCCAGGTTCCCGTCGCGCAGGCCGATAGTAGCCAGCTGCTTGTCCTGGTAGTCGTTGAAGAAGATCTCACCGTTGGCGCGCAGGCTGCCGTCCAGCCAGGTCGTCTTCATGCCCAGGGTGTAGGAATCGACTGTTTCAGGGTCGTAAGCCGTGCTCTTGCCGCTCTGGTTCTGGAAACCACCGGACTTGAAGCCGCTGGAGAAGCCGGCGTAGACCATCACGTCATCCGTAGTGAACCAGGTCAGACGGGCGCTGGGAGAGAACTCGGTCCAGTCGTCCTTGGCATAGGTAGGCTCGGGGAAGGAAATGTTGATGGCATCAGTGAACGGTGTGGCCCAGCCAGCAAAGTTCGGGCTGGCGGCAGCAGCGTCACCCTGCCCCGGCGCAATAGCCAGCGGTACGATGCCGAAGGGTGCGTTCGCGAGAGCCACCGCATAGATTTGCTGGTTGACCGTGGCTTCCTGGCGCTCTTCTTTTTCGTCCTTGGTGTAACGGCCACCCAGGGACAACTGCCAGCTTTCCGCGAAATCCCAGTCCACGTTCGCGTAGACCGACATGGATTCAATATCGCGGTCGTCAACGAAGGTATCCTTGACCTGCAGGGTCGAACCGAGCAGACGCGGGTACTGGGTGGTGGAACCGCTTATCGCGGCGCTGCCATCAAGGTAGTAAACACCCATGACCGCGGCCAGGGAATCCCCGGTGTAGTTCAACTGGAATTCCTGGCTGAAATCCTCGAACTCACGATCATTGATAGTGTGGATGAAGCGCTGCTCACTGCCGTCAAAGTCAAAGGGCTGCACGTGATCAGTGTCGCGCTGTGCAGTGATGGACTTCAGTGCCCAGCGATCACCGATATCCCAGTCGATGGTCAGCGACAGCGTGGTCGACTCGATCTCGTACTGGTTCAGCAGGGCGCCCTGCTCCGTGGAGATTTCATCCGGATCGGAAGGCAGGGACACATCATTAGGCGTCTGCAGCAGTCCGGTACCCGGGGCCAGGAAGAAATTGGCGCCATTGGTGAAGAAGTCCAGCTGCGCCATGATGTCCGCCGCCACACCACTGCGATTGGGAACACGTGGAGCCGACTCATCCTTGTTGTAGTCGCCAGCCAGCTTGAAGCGCAGGTTATCTGTCGCATTCCAGACCAGGGCACCGCGGTAGGCCGACACGTCCTGGTCCCAGTACTCTTCACCATCAAGGGTGTTTTCCTGTATGCCATCGCGCTCACGATACAGGGCACCAAAGTTGCCCAGCAGGGTATCGCCGATGATGGGGCCAGAAATATTGCCCTTGACCTGCATCAGGTCAAATTCACCGGTTTTGAACTCGATGTCACCGGTGAGTTCGTCGGTCGGCTCACGAGAGACGTACTTGATGGCGCCGCCGATGGTGTTGCGCCCGTACAGGTTACCCTGGGGGCCCTTGAGCATTTCGATGCGCTCAACGTCATAGACTTCCAGCAGCGAGCCGGTAGCGCGGTTCATGTACACGTCATCAACGTAAATACCCACACCCTGGGCAAACTGCGGGTCGTTACCGATACCGCGCATGAACACCACCACAGAACCTGCCTGCAGGCCACCGGTCTCTGTGAGCGTGATATTCGGGGTCATGCGTTCCAGGTCTTCTATGCGGTCGACCTGCGCGTCCTGGAGCTGTGCAGTATTAAACGCAGAGACAGCCATGGGCACGTCCTGCAGGCTCTCCGAGCGCTTCCGGGCGGTGACCACGACCTCTTCGAGCTGGGCGGCGGCGTAATCGGTTGCGCCCACGGCAGCGATCACGGCCAAGCTCAGGAATGTTTGTTTGAATGGCTTGTGCATTGTGTAGTGCTCCTCATTATTTGTTATCACATGCGCTACCGGGAAAGCCTCTTGCGGTGCAGAACGGTATTCGCATGCAGCTATTATGGGAAGCCAGCTCGACCTGTGACAGAACCAGCGCCTTCAACTTTATGTGCATTTCCGCTCACCTGCGCAGGCAAGACCGCAGATGTCTATAAGACTGGTTTCAGCAGTCCTGTGACGCAGGCCGCGACTGGGCCATAGTGGGCGCCAGAATAACCACAAGGAGCGGGCCAGATGGCACAGTCTTTCCCCCACCTACTCTCCCCGGGCCAGATAGGCTCCATGCAGCTGCGCAACCGTGTGGTGTTGGCCGCCATGGGCTCGAATTTTGCCGAGGCCAGCGGTCACTGCTCCGAGCGCCTGATTAGCTATTACGAGGCCCGTGCCAGGGGTGGTGCCGGCCTGCTGGTGCTGGAGACCTCGGCGGCCTGCTTTCCCAGCGGCTCGACCATGCCCAATACCGTGGCGTTCTCCGCCGATGAGTTCCTGCCGGGGCTGACCGAACTCGCCCAGCGGGTGCACCAGCACGGTGCCAGCATCGTGGCCCAGCTAAATCACGGCGGCAAAATGGCCCAGGAAGACACAGCGGCCGGCAGGCCAATACCCCTGCCCTCGCTTATGAAACCATCTCCCAGTGATATGTTTCACGTTCTGACGCGCCAGGAAGTAAGGCACTTTATCAAGGCGGCGGGACCGGATGGCAAGGGCCCCCAGTACTACGAGATGACCGAGGCCGACATCGCCGATGTGGTGCAGGGTTTCGCCAGTGCGGCGGCCCGTGCGCAGCGCGCCGGTTTTGATGGCGTCGAGATTCACGCCGGTCACGGCTACATGCTGGCCAGTTTTCTCTCGCCCTATACCAACCGGCGGACTGACCGCTACGGCGGCAGTCGCGAAAATCGCGCCCGTTTCCTGACTGAGGTCATCACGGCGACCCGAGAGGCCACTGGCGGCGGCTTTCCTGTCCTGGTCCGGCTGGACGCCAGGGAGTACCGCATCGAGGGCGGCATCACGCCGGCAGACTGTGTGACGACAGCGCAACTGTGTGAGCAGGCTGGTGCCGATGCCATCGACGTTAGCGCCTATGGCAATGTGGCCCATGCCATTGCCTTCACGGAAGCGCCGCTGGTGCACGAGCCCGGCGGCTTCGTCGACTTTGCCATGCAGGTCAAGCGCGCCGTGAACATACCCGTGATCGGGGTCGGCCGTATTGAGCCTGAGGTCGCCGAGAACCACCTGGCTGCCGGCGACTTCGACTTTCTCGCCATGGGCCGCAAACTGCTGGCGGACCCGGACCTCCCCAACAAACTGGCTGGGCAGGACCCCGCTGCTGTGCGCCCCTGTATCTACTGTTATATCTGTGTCAGCCAGATATTCATCAACCAGGCCATGATGTGCGCCGTCAACAGCGAGATGGGCCGCGAATGGGAACAAGAGCAGGATGTCATTGCCAGCACCCGGGGGGCACGCAGGGTACTGGTCGTGGGTGGCGGCCCGGGTGGCATGGAGGCGGCCCGCTTGCTGGCTTCACAGGGGCACCAGGTAACGCTATGGGAAGGCAGCAAGGATCTGGGAGGCACCGCGCGCATCGCCGCCCTAGCCTACCAGCCAAACGAGCGCCTGATCGACTACCTGGCAGCGGAAATACACCGCCTGCCGATTGACCTGCACATGGGCAAGCGCGCCGACGCGGACGCCATTCGCAAGCAGCAGGCTGATCACGTGATCCTCGCCACGGGGGCGTTGCGCCGCGCACCCGAGATTCCCGGCAAGGAATTGCGCCATGTATTCGACGGTGAGCAACTGCGCGGTGTGCTCTTCGGCACCGACAAACAGGCCGCTGCGAAACTGTCCGTTTTCGCCAGGCTGGCGATCCGGGTGGGAAGGCTTACCGGCGCACTGCGCAGTATTTCTCTGCTGCGTTTTGCCTCACGCTACTGGATGCCTATCGCGGATGAGGTAGTGATCATCGGCGGCGGCCTTGTCGGCCTGGAACTGGCTGAATACCTGGTGGAGCGCAAGCGCAAAGTCACGGTACTTGAACCCGGACCTGCACTGGGCGCTGAACTCGCCATCGTGCGTCGCGCGCGCGTGCTGCATCTCCTGCGCGAGCACGGCGCGACTATCCACAAGAATGCGCCGGTACATCAAATCACGGCACAGGCTGTCGTCTGTGAATTGGATGGCGAAACACATTCCATACCGGCGAAACAGGTCATTATCGCCCTCGGCGCAGAGGCCGATGACAGCCTCGCCAGCCAGCTTGCAGGCACGGAGGCCGAGGTGCACCGCATCGGCGACTGCCGCGAAGTGTCCTACATCGACGGTGCCATTCACTCGGCCCGCGAGGTGGTCAACGCGATTCAGCGCGCCTGACGCACGCTTTCCACCCAGTCAGTGACAGCCTGTTCCAGGATCGGCAGTGGCAGCGATCCGCCGCCCAGCACGACGTCATGGAAGCCACGGATATCGAAATCATCCCCCAGCTCAGCCTCGGCCCGGGCGCGCAATGACTGTATCTTCAACATCCCCACCTTGTAGGAGGTAGCCTGTCCCGGCGCGACCAGGTAGCGGCGGATCTCGGAGCGCACGGCCGCTTCCGGAATGGCGGAGTTGTCCAGCATGTACTGCACAGCCTGCTCTTCCGTCCACCCTTTGGCATGCAGCCCCGTGTCCACTACCAGGCGAATCGCGCGCCAGATTTCCGCCACCAGGCGGCCAAAATCGTTGTAGGGATCCTCAAACGCGCCCATCTCCCTGGCCAGGTATTCCGAGTACAGTGCCCAACCCTCGGTATAGGCGGAATACGTCACATTGGTGCGGAACCGCGGTACGCCGGTCAGCTCCTTGGCAATAGACAATTGCATATGGTGGCCGGGACTGCCCTCGTGGTAGGCGGTGGTTTCCAGGTCAGTCTTGTTGTAGGCACCGATATCAGACAGATGCACATAGTAGACCCCCGGGCGAGAGCCATCGGCGGTACCGACCTCGTAGAATTGCACCGCGCCGTCACGCTCCCGATAAGCTTCGACCCGCTTTACAACGAGACTGGATCGGGGCAGCAGGCCGAAATACTCGGGTAGCATGCCGTCCATTTTCGTGAGCAGCGCCCGGGTCCGGGCCAGGTAAGCCTCACGCCCGGCATCCGTATCGGGGTAATAGAAGCGTGGGTCATCACGCACGAAGGCGAAAAAGGACTGCAAGCTGCCTTCATAACCTAGCGAACGCATGATGACCTGCATTTCGCGCTGGATGCGTGCCACCTCATCAAGACCCAGTTTATGGATGGCCTCCGCGCTCAGGTCGGAATGCGTGTAATGACGCAGGCGTTCCTCGTAGTACGCATCACCCTGGGGCAAGCTGGCGGCACCGCGCGCCTGCGCGCGAGCGTTGCCGATATCTTCACTGTGCCAGGCAATGAGATCGTTATAGGCAGGCATCAAGTCATTTAGCAGAGCCTCTTGCAAGGACAGGCGCAGCCGCGCGGCCTGCTCGTCATCTGTCAGGCCGCGTTGTTTGAGGTCAGCAATCTTGGCGCTACCGTCGGCCCACAGCGCCGAGTCGGTCTCGGCATCGTCAAAGGGCTTGCCAGCGATAACGCCGCGAGACTGCTGCAGCACCACTTCATAGGCAAAACGCGGGGGCCGGATGCCCAGGTCCGCAGCTTTCTTCGTTGTCGCCAGCCATTGCCCGATGGCGCGCGAAAAACCGCGTACACGTGCCACGTAAGCCTCCATGTCGGCGACCGTGTCAACAACATGGTAATTGAGCAAAAACCTTACAGGGTAAGTCTGGGTCGAACCGAACTGGTCGAACACATAGTCGTGGTAGAGATAGGGCCGCGATGCCGCTTCACTGCGAGCGCGAAACAACCAGAAGTCGTAGGAAAGCCGGGCCTGGGGCGAAAGCTTTGCGTAGTCGAACTGCGTCTGCATTGCCGCGGCGCTGGCGGCAAGCCAGTCGAGCCAGTCAAGTTCAGCCGCAACGCTGAAATCATCGACCTTGTCGTATTGCTCCTTGCGGCCATGAACCGCAAGCGTCAATGGGCTACGCTGCAGTTCCAGTTCGTATTGTTCATCCAGCCAGCGGTTGAGGCGCTCGCTTTCATCAGCGGCAAGTGATACTGCGGCCATGGTTGAAACCAGCACGATGGCCAGCACTTTTTGCATCCAATGCATGTTATGTTCCCTGTCTGCCAGTCAATGTCTTATAACGAACAAGGCCAGCAGACCCGCATCAAGGATGGTAGTGGCCTAGCGCACGCCCAACTGAACCTCCACCCCGGGCTCACCATCGTTGAGGAAGAGCAAGCGGTACTCCCCGGTCAGTTCATACCCCGCTGCTATAACCCGTTCCCGCAGCCCGGACACCACCTGTAACGGCTGCTGTTCAGCCTGAGGTATACGGATCCAGGCGCATTTGAAGGCCGGAGCGTTATACAGGTCGTAACGTCCCCGTGCATGCGGCGCGCCGCGCACCGGCATCGCCAGCCGCAGTGCATTCTCTTCGGGCAGCGACAACACCGACAGGGGACCATTTGCTGTGCCGCCGGCTTTGACCAGGCTGACGTTCATACCCACTGCAAGTGAACGCACACGCGGCAGCAGCTGCTCCAGTGTTTCCTCTTGTGTAGACGTGTAGAAGCGCAATGCCTCCACGGTTTTCAGCGCCACCTCAGCGACGGGCGCTGTGCTCGCTGGCGCGACCTCCTCGCCGTCGACCGGGGCCGGCGTGGCCGCTGTTGTAGACAGGGCAGCAAGCGACACCTTCTTGCCAGGGCTGTCATAACAGGGCCCGACCACCCGCCTCAATTCCTCTTCCGTCGCCGGTGCCGCCTCCATGAATTGCAGCCACTGTGCCGCCTGCGCGTTGGCGCCGCCAACGAGTGTGGCGTTGATGAAAAGCCGCCGGGCCGCCTCGAGGCGATCCCGCTTCAGCTGGCTCAATCCCAGCAACAGGTTGGCGCGGCTGACATAACGGTCCGCCAGGGGCGCGGCACAGGCCGACAGCACCGTTTCCTCCACTTGCTGCCACTGCCTGTCCTCCGCCTGTAACTGCGCCAGGTAAAGGTAGAGTTCGGTGTCGCCGCTACTGCGCGCGGCGCTGCGCAGGGCCGTAATGGCCCGCTTGCGTTCACGTGCCTGCAACCACAGTTCAAACAGTTTACGCTGGTGCATACTGGTAGCGGGCACGCCGTCATCTGCCATGGCTTGCTGCAGGGTGGTCGCCGCGCCGTAGGGATTGCCCGTCGCGGCTTGCAGATCGACCAGCAACAGCAGTTGTTCGGCAGTGAACGGGATCCGCTTTTCCTGCGCCAGCGTCAGCGTATCCAGCGCAAGACGTTGCTTGTTCTGCTGCAGATAAACAGCAGCCAGGTGATGCCAGTGCTCGGCGTGATCCGGCTCAAGCTGCAACAGCTGGCGCAGAATCGCCGCAGACTGCTCAAACGCGCCGGCACGGTAATACAGCGCCAGTGCCTGGCGCAACTGACCGGTATCCAGCTTCAGGTCGTGCGCCGCGATACCATCCAGCGCGGCAACCACCGCCACGTAGTTGCCCAGGCGGTACTGTGCCTGTGCCAGCAACAGGAAGTCCGTGGCTTCCGGCACCAGGTCGATATCCAGGGCTCGCTGCAGGGTGCGCGCTGCCTGCTGGTAATCCTCCTTGAGCAGGTACACCTGTGCAAGTTCACGCAGCATCTCTCGATTGGCAACGTCGGCAAGCCCGCGCGCTGCCAGCGCTTGCCGGTAATACGCCACGGCGCTGTCATAGTCACCCTGCTGGACATAGTGCCGCGCGAGAAAGCGGCCCGCGCTGGAGCGGGCATAGGGTTGCTCGATGCTGTCAATCTGCGCCTCGAGTTCCGCCACGGACATTTCCGAACCCTTGCCCATCTCACCGAGGGGGTCGAGGAGTATTTTGCTGCGATACTGACCCTGCTCCTGTGCCTGTGACGAGGCGGCGAGCAGTAGTGAACAGAGGAAAAGAGAACGTAAGCTAGTCGACATTGGGCAAATTTTTGGGGTAATCCTGCCAGCTAACATTGACGCGCTGGGTCAGCACCACGTCGGCGACGGTGCGGCCGGTAAAGTTGACCGAATAGCGCCAGTCCTCCACAGCGGCAATCACCTTTTCTTCAAAGACACCCCTGGGCCTGGCATCCAGCACCCTGACGTTGCGCGTGGTCCCCTGTGGTGTCACTGAGAATGCCACCAGCACCCAGCCGCTGATCTTGTTTTGCCAGGCCACCTCCGGCACGTTGGGCTTGCGCGTGTTGTAGGGCACGACCTCGACAAAGCCCTGGGCATCCTGCCCGCCCCCGGCAATATTGACACCACCTACACCCACCGGCGCCTTGAAGCTGTCACCCACGGACTGTATGGAAATCTCCCCGGTGGCGAGATCCAGAGTGGGCATGGACAGCGCCTGCGACGGTTGCGGTGAGGGCGGTGCCACTTGCAGGGTATCGAGTTGCGGCTCCTCAGGGGCCTCATCCGGCTTCGCCTCGCGCTCCTCCGGCTCCGGCTGCTCGGGCTTTGGCCGCAGTATCTCTACCTGCTCGTAGACCACCAGTTCGACCTGCTCGCCCTGCCCGCGCTGGATCAGCCCCTGCATAAACAGGAACACCGCAACCGTAATGCACAGGGCGCCCAGGAAGGCGGGGACCACGCGCGGCGGCGGCAGTCGCATCATTGCACGCCCTTCTCCGCGGCAATGGCGATACCTTCGACACCGGCGAGCCTGACCTGGTCCATGACGTCCACCAACATGCGTGTAGAGGCCTCTTCATCGGACTGGATGATCACCGAGCCCTCGGGGTTGTCGGCGTGCAGGCGCGCGACAATGGCGCGTACGCTGCGTGGATCGACGGGACGACGATCAATCCACACTTCCCCCTCTGCTGTGATCGCAATGAAAATATTTGCATTATCCTGCGGCGATGCGGATTCGGCCCTGGGTGTGGCCACGGTCACACCCGACTCCTTGACGAAGGACGTGGTGACGATGAAAAAGATGAGCATGATGAACACGATGTCCAACATCGGCGTCATATCCAGCTCTGTCTCGTCAGACTCCGGCAGGTGGCGGCGCGCGCTCATGACAGCTCCGCCCCACTCTCAAGCGGCATCGCGTCGCGCAGCGCGCTGCGCCGGCGCAACGCCAGCTGCCTGAGGCGCACGGTGAAATAGAGACCGGTGAGCGCCACCACCAGGCCGGCCATGGTGGGTATGGTGGCGCGATACACGCCCCGCGCCATGGCCTGGGCGTCGTCATTGCCGGAGATGGCGATCACCTCAAACACACTGATCATGCCCAGGACGGTGCCCAGCAGCCCCAGCAGTGGGCACAGCGCCACCAGCACTTTTACCAGTGGCAGGTTGGCGTGCAGGGTCAGGGAGGCGTCGCAAAGCAGCGATTCGCGAATCTTGCGCGCGCGCCAGGAGTGTCGATCTGCTCGCCTGCCCCATGCTGCAACGAGGTTCTGGGCCCGTCGCGGCCAGGTCACGCGCAGAAACCATGCGCGCTCGAGAATCAGCATCCACAGCAACAGGCAGGTCGCGAACAGCACCCAGAGTACGTTCCCTCCCTGGGCCACCAGATCACCCACGGCATACCACCAGGTCATACCTGCTCACCTTCCGCAAGACGTGCCAGCACTCCTGCACACTGTTCATCCAGGCGCTGCACCGTCGACCTCGCGAGATAGGCCACCACACTGTGGCCAAACAGGAGGGGGATTGCCACCACCAGCCCCAGCACGGTGGTGACCAGCGCCTGGGATATCCCACCGGCCATCAGCTTGGGGTCGCCGGTGCCATACAGGCTAATAGCCTGGAAGGTCAGTATCATGCCGGTTACCGTGCCCAGCAGCCCCAGCAGCGGCGAAGTGGCCGCCAACAGCTTGATCAGGCCATTGCCTCGTTCCAGTGCGGGCATCTCCGCCAGCACCGCCTCATCCAGTTTGAACTGCAGTGTCTCTTCCTGCTCGATCGGGATACCGCGCACCGCCAGCAACACCCGCCCCAGCGGGTTGTTCGCGCGCGGATTATCCGCAGCGGACAGCTGCGCCCTGATACGCCCGGCAACCCAGAGCAGGTATAGAAGCCGCCAGGCAGTCAACAGCAGGCCGAATATGCCCAGGGCAATAATGATCAGTCCTATGGTGCCGCCCTGCTCTATCCGCTCGCGCAGGTCAGGCGTAAAACTGAGCATGCCGAGCAGGCTGCCGCGAGTGGGGTCAACAGCCAGCGTGTGCAAGCCACCGTCGCCGCTGCGGAAAGCAAGCACGGCATCGCGGAAGCGTTGTGGCGGTTGGCGGCTCAGGGTCAGCAACTCGCCTGTTTCCGGGACGTAGCGCAGGTAGTCGCGCTCGTGCCAGGCATTGAATGCGCCCAGGCGCAGCACTTCGGCGGGCTGGGCCACGCCCGCCGTACTGATGACCGGGGCAGTGAACGTGCGCACTTTCCCCGCCTCGGTCATGTCTTCCTGCAGCATCAGCCACAGGGACTGGATCTCTTCTATAATGACCTGGGCATTCTCGTCTGCCAGTGACTTTATCGCCTCTGTGCGCTCTGGCAACTGTGCACTGAGCATGGACTGCTGGAAAACCGCGGCGAAGTCGCCAGCGAATTCCCGGAAGGTGCTGGACAGGTCCCCCATGTCCTCCACCACCGACTGCAACTCCTGCTCCAGCCGGGCAATCTCCTGCTGGTTGCGCTCGGTAACGGCAAGTAGTGGCTGGTTGCGCTGTTGCTGTGCCGCGAAATCCCTGCGCGCGGACTCCAACAGGCGCTGCTGCTCGCGCTTGTCGGCCAGGAACTGTTGTTCGCGCTGGCGGTTGATATCCCGTTGCCGGGCCTGCTCCGCCTTTACCGCCTGCAATAACTGGTCGAGGTTTTGCGGCTCGGGTGTCTGTGCCTGCCCATGGAGGGAGAGTAGTAACAGCAAGCCGCTTACCAGGTAGCGCATCACGAGCCCCTCCCCGGAAATGGCAACTCCAGTAGTGCGGGCGCCGCTTCGCTGCGGGCAACGCGCATGGCCGCCGCCAGTGAGCGATTGTACTCTGAGGCCAATGGCTGCCAGCGCTGTTCGTTGTTGTCCCAGTAGGCACTCTGCTCGCGATCAAGCGTCTGGTAGTACAGCGCCACCCTGCCCAGGCGCAGGAATTCTACCGACAACTGGTCCTGTTCCCGCTGCAGCGGCCCGCGCCATGCCTCTACCGTCTGGCTATAGTTCTGTTCGATCTGGAAGCCTTCCAGCAGCAGACGAAAACGCGCCGACACACTCAGGTCCGGTCGATCCAGCCGCTGCCTGAGTTGCATGACGGCGGCGATACGATCCTCATGATGAAACGGCAGGTCCAGCACCACAAACTGCTCCAGGGCATCAACCATGGAGCGCATCAGCGGCAGGATCCGCTGGCGGGTGATGCGCGCCTGCGCGATCTCTCGATTGAGCGACTCAATGCGCGCCTGCTGGCTGGCATCGAGCAGTTCCAGCTCGCGCTGGTAGGCGTCCTGGTACTCGCTGCTCTCTTTGAGGCTGCGGTATTCCTCGAGCATGATGCGGGTTTCCCGCGACAGCGCATCGATCTTCTGTTGTGAACGCTCGGCGCTGCGGTTGGTTGCCTCAACCACATCGAGGCTCTTTTGCAAATCGTCGGCAGTGCTTGTTGTCACAGGCATTAACGATACCGCGGCGGCACCGATAACGGCGATAAGCCGGGAGCGATATGAGTTCAAGTGCTGGATTCCCCCATTTTCGTTTCAGTACTGGCTGCGGACTGCGCGCTTCAGTAGGCCAGCTGGCGCTTGCGCCGCAGCTCGGGCAGGCTCGGCAGATCCAGTCGCGCACGGAATTCCTCTGTCAGCTCCAGTATCTGCTGGTAGAAAAAATCATGCGCGGGCGAACCGATGACCCGCTGAGGGCGCACCACCACATACTTGATACTGACGTCGCCGAGGTCCGGCAAGGGCAGCGCGGCGATATAGCGCGACAGGTTAAATTGTTCAATAAACATGGGCGGCGCCGGAAACAGGCAATCGGTGGTGCGCACGATCTGCAGAGCTGTTTGCAGATCGTCCGTTTCGTAGTGTGGCTCGGTGCGCCGCTGGTACTCTCTCACCGCCTCCGCATCGCCCTCGTGAAACTTCAGTTCGGAAAGATCGGTAGACAACAGCGCCAGCTGCGGATAACGGGTCACATCTTCCAGGTCAAAGCTCTCGAGTTTGTGCAGCGGATGGCTCTTGCGCGCGAGCAAAACGGGCCGCGCGAACGCCAGGGTGGTCAGCTCGAGGTCGGGCGGATAATACTCACGCTCGATCTGCAGCGCGAAATCCAGCTTGCCATTAGCCAGCTGTTCAAAGGCTTCGTCCGCCCTTGAATACGCCCGCACCCGCATATTGGGCGCACTGTCCCGTAGCCGCGCCATCAGCGGCGGCAGGAACCAGACCCCCATGTGCCCCTGAATGAGGATATTCAGCTGGCCATCATAAGTGAGGGGATCGAAGTCGAGCGGGCGGACCATGGCCTGAACCGCTTGTAGGACCTGCGGCAAACTGGCCTCGAGCTGCTCTGCGCGGGGCGTCGGCACCATGGCAGCGCCTTTGCGCACAAACAGGGGGTCATTGAACAGCTCACGCAGGCGCCCGAGGGTTTTGCTCATGGCAGACTGGGTAATGAACAGGCGCTCGGCGGCACGGGACACGCTGCGCTCCTCCAGCATCGCCTCCAGCGCTACCAGCAGATTGAGGTCAAGACGACCGAGGTCGCGAATCTCCATCCGATCACCACTCTTTATTTCTCATTATTATGAATTACATTCATCTTACTTATGACGCGATGCCATTTGAAGAATAGTTGTCCCGCCCATACATTTACTGACGAGGCCGGAGCAACTGCCCGGCGACTTTGAAAAGGTGAACATCATGGCTTATATCATCGGCATCTTTACCGCAATACTGGCTTTGGCTGTATGGCAGGAAAACACCGGTTCCGCCCACGACGAAATGGGTCTGGGCGCTGGCGACGCGGACTGCCCTGAATGCGGCCAAAACTGAGTACTACCTGCCCGTTACGCGGGTGTGGAGCAAACTGGCCCAGCTGTTAAACAGATTGACCAGATCCGCACCCGCAGCCCTGCCCCATTGCAAGGAGGCAATCTGCCTCTTATCCCGAACCACGGACAATAACTGCCCGCTGGATGCGTCGAAGATGTGAATTTCCACCGACACTTCCACTACATCACCGGTACCGGCGATCATGCCCCCGGAAGCCGTCGTAGCAGTACTGGCGGCGCGGCGCGGCTCGACTTTGGTCAGTTCCGCCGCTATGCGCAGCTTGCCTTCACCGGCAACCGGGTAGTCAGCGAAAGCGCGCGCAGTGGCCTGCCCCCAGATAGCATCCAGGCGTTGTTCTTTTTCCGCCGTCATTTGCCAGTCACTGCGGGTCGTGCCCGAGACCGTTGTCTGGGTAACCTGCACCGCTGCAGAACTGAAGCGCGCAAACTCGATCTCGGCATAACCTGGCAGGTTGGCATCCCTGGCGACATAGGCTTCTTCAAAGCCGCTGTTGCGCACGATATACAGTTCCTCAGCAGCGAACTCTGCGGCCGGGCTTTCAGTGAGTTCGGGCGTGGTGCAGCCGGCCACTGAAAACAGCAGCAACAGGCAAGCCCATCTGTACAAGCATAGTTTCACGATATTCTCCGGAGACAAAAAAACGGCCAGCGGGAAACCCCGGTGGCCGTCAGTTACAGCTACGTCAGGCTACCGGGGCGACTATGCCGCGGTGGCATCCTGGGTTGCCGGCTTTTTCGGCTTGATCAGGAAGCAGGCCAGTGCGGGCATCAGTATCAGCGCACCGAACATATTCCAGATAAACATGAAGGTCAGCAGGATACCCATATCGGCCTGGAACTTGATCGGCGACGCAACCCAGGTGATTACACCTGCGGCCAGCGTGACCCCGATCAGCGCCACAACGCGACCGGTAAAGTTCAGGGTTTCATAGTAGGCCTGGGTGAGAGGCATTCCCTGTTTCTCTTTTGCCAGTATCACCGTCAACACGTATAGCGCATAGTCGACACCGATACCCACACCGAGCGCGATAACAGGCAGCGTCGCCACCTTCACACCGATACCCAGCCACACCATCAGTGCTTCACACAAGATCGAGGTGAGCATGAGGGGCAGCACGGCGCAGATTACGCCGGGGATAGAGCGGAAGGTCAACAGACACAGCAGGGTCACCGCGCCGTATACATAGAACAACATCTCGCGGTTGGCCTTCTTGACCACAATGTTGGTGGCCGCTTCAAAGCCGGAACTGCCTGCGGCGCCCAGGAACTCGGCCTTGGGATTCTCGCCCCAGTCCACGTTGAACTGGTCGAGCGTATCCACCACCCGGTTCAGCGTCGCCGCCTTGTGATCCGCCAGGTAGATCAGCATTGGCCATATGGAACAGCCCGGGTCGACATACTCAAGCGTTACCAGTTCGCTGACCGCGTAATTGACCGTATCCTGGTTGCGGAACAGGGACTGCCACTTGGGGAAGCCCTCGTTGATACCCATCATGATCTCGCGGGTCCGCACGTTCAGTCCGCGCACATCTTCCACGCCTTTCACCTGGCGCAGCCGCCATTCCAGTTCGTTGGCCAGGCTCAGGCTCTCGTGGTCGATACAACCGTCCGCCGGTGTCTTGACGATGACCGCGAACACGTCTGTGCTGACCGAGTAGTTCTGGATCATGAAACGCACATCGTTGTTATAGCGCGAGTTCGCGCGTAACTCAGGAGCACCCTCATCGAGGTCACCGATTTGCAGATCCTGTGCAACCCATAAGCCGACCCCGGCCAGTACCACCCCGGTGGCAATCGCTGCCGCAGCCGGTCCGGGCTTGGTAAAGGCCAGCAGGAAACGCCACAACCAGTGCATTTCCTCCATGCTCTTGGGCGGCCGCGAGGCACGCTCTGCGCTCGTCCTGCCTACACCGGTATAGGACAGCACGATAGGAATGAGAATCAGGTTGGTGAAGATAAGGACCACCACGCCGATACTGGCGGTTATGGCAAGGTCCTGGATCACCTGAATCTGGATGATCATGAGTACCGCAAAGCCCACGCCATCTGAAAGCAGTGCCGTCACGCCGGCGAGGAACAGCCGGCGGAATGTATAGCGGGCCGCAATGTAACGGTGCGTACCGCGGCCAATATCCTGCATCACGCCGTTGAGTTTCTGCGCGCCGTGGCTCACGCCAATGGCGAATACCAGGAACGGCACCAGGATAGAGAAAGGATCCAGTTCATAGCCGAGGATAGAGAGAATACCCAGCTGCCACATCACCGCAATCAAGGTACAAGCGATAACCATCACCGTAGAGCGTAAACAGCGCGTGTACCAGAACAACAGCAAAGTGGCGATGACCACGGCTACCGCGAAGAAGGTCATGACTGCGAACAGGCCGTCGATGAGATCAGCAATCAGCTTGGCGAAGCCGATAATGTGAATCGAACGATCGGGATTGTCCTTGGTGTATTTGTCGCGGATTTCCTCGAGCTTCTTGCCCAGGTCGGAGTAGTCGAGTCTCTCCCCGGTCTCGGGGTGCCGGTCCATCAGCGGGATGATGATAGCCGCCGATTTCTCATCGTTGGCCACCAGGTCGCCCATAATGCCCGCGCGCAGGATATTGCGCTTGACCTCGGCGATGGAACGTTCCGATCCGTCGAAGTCGCCCGGAATCACCGGCCCGCCCTCGAAGCCCTGTTCGGTCACCACGCGCCAGCGTGTATTGGGCGTAAACAGCGACTTCATCCCGTTGCGGTTAACGCCGGGGATGAAGAAGATCTCGTCGTTTACCTCCTCGAAGAACTTCAGGTTTTCCTTGGTGAATATGGTGCCGTCTTTCACGGCTACCACCACCCGTAGATTATTTCCCAGCCCCTTCAACTCGTTCCGGTTGGCCTGGTAGTTGATCACGTACTCGTGTGCCTTGGGCAGGGTCTTTTCGAAGCCTGCCTGCAACTTGATCTGCACGGCATAGTATCCAAGCACTACCGTCACCAGCGCACAAAGCGCCATGACTGTAGCGCGGTGGTTGAACACCAGCTTCTCCAGGAAAGTCCCGGAGTTATGGTCAAATTCATTCAGATCCGAAATTACCGGCAGGTCTGACTGTTCCGCATGCGCCATGTTTTATCTCCGATAATTTTTGTTTATTTAGGAAGCCCGAGCTTCTGGATACCTGCAGGGCCAGCAACGAGCAGGCTGCCGTCCGGCCCCTCCTCTACCGCATAGATACGGTTGCCACTGGTCACCGGCAGCATGGCAAAGGTCCTGCCGTCGTCATTGCTGGCGAGAATCTCGCCGGCAATACCGACGAAAATCAGGGTACCGTTCTCCAGCAGGGTTGAATCGACGATGGAACTGGTTGGACGCTTCTTGACCTCCTCCCAGCTCTGGCCCTCGTCATCGCTGCGGAACATACGGCCGCGCAGGCCACCCAGCACCACCGCGCCGTCCGGGGTTGCCGAAGCGGTGAAGAAACTACCTTCCCAGGGCACCGTTTCCACCAGGGTGGCGGTCTCGGCCTCGGCGTCACCGATCATGAACAGCCCGGCTTCACCGCTCATGAAGAAGCGGTTTTTACCCGCCAGGTTGGCCACGTCGAAGACGTGATAGAACGAATCGTTCTCTGTGGTTTCCAGCACATGAACCCAGTTCTTGCCCCCATCCTCGGTCTTGAGGATCATGCCATAGGCCCCCAGAACGTGCCCGTAGCTCTCGTCGTGAAAATCGACGGCAAACAAGGGCTTGTCCGCACCCTGGGAGATGGCGAAGTCCATCTCCTCAACCAGGAAGGGGTACATTTCATTGTCGGGATTTTCTTTCGCGAGTTTACTGTAGTAGGCCCGACCTTCCTCGCCGTAGCGCAGGCCGTCGTACTGCTTGACCCAGGTCTTGCCACCGTCGGAGGAGTGCAGGATGACGCCCTCATGGCCCACCGCCCAGCCGAGCTGGGGTGACGCGAAGTAAATGTCGAGGAGACTGCTACGCACGGGTACTTCGGCCTGTGACCAGTTCTCGCCATCTGTCGAGTACAGGATATGACCGTGGTGGCCGGTTGCGTACCAGGTGTCGTAAAACTTACTGATGCTGAAAATCAGCGACTTTGCAGCGAGCTCGCTTGGCACCGCGGGCAGTTCGAGTACGTCATAGGTTTTCGCGTACAGGCTTGCCGAGGCCGGCATCAGTGCGGCGGCGAGACAGACTCCGATCAGCGCTCTTCTTATTCCCATGGGGCTGTTTCCCGTTGTTATCCGTTGTTTGAAACAAAAAAAGGGGCGCCGTTAACACAGCGCCCCCGGTTCCAGACTCACTTAGCGAACACCGCTACGTGCCATGCCTTTGGGCGTGAACCAGCGATCATCCTCTGCAACGCCATTCTTGAACCCACCGGGAGCGGGCTTGGTGTTGATGTTGTAGAGGCCCTGGATCAGGTCATAGGCGCCGTACGCGAAGTGGTAGTTGGACTTGATGTCGTACAGGTTCGCGCCGTAGGCGTACTGCACGCGCCACATGTTGCCCTGGCCGTCATAGTTCTCGGCCGCGAGCCCCTGCCAGCTGTCCTCGTCGATGTAGAAACGACGCTTGCTGTACAGGTGACGGCTACCCTCTTTCAGGTTCGCCTCAACAATCCACACGCGGTGCTTCTCCCAGCGAATCACATCCGGGTTGATGAACTTCTCACCCAGGGTGTCCTTGACGTCCTGGTGGAAGACGAAGTCATAGCAGGAATAGGGAATAATCATTTCCTTCTTGCCGACCAGTTTCCAGTCAAAACGCTCAGGCGAGCCGTTGAAGATGAAGGAGTCATCGTAAGTAGAGGTACCGGCAACACCGGGGTTGGGCGTATCGAATGACACGGCGGGTGCAAGGCGCACGCGACGCTGGCCGGTCAGGTACTGCCAGGCTTTACGGCCCTTACCGGCGGTGAAGTCCGCGCCGGGCTCGTGTACCAGCAGGATTTCACCCGCGCGGCGAGCCGGTGCCTTGTAGTTGATACGCAGTTTTACCCAGGGAATGTCGCCTATCACCTGGTCCTGTTCCTTGTACATCGGCAGGACATTGGTCATGTAGCCGGTAGTAGAAAGAATGGGCTTACCATTGGAGCTGACATAGTACGTGTCATAGGTAATGGTGTGGTCGGTGAGGTAGCGCGTGAGGTGATTCCACAGCACCTCGAGGCCGTTTTGCGGTAGCGGGAAAGGCACGCCGGGCAAGGCATTGGCAACACGCTGGCCACCGTCTTCCAGGGTAGCACCGGTGGCGTTCTTCATGGTGTTCGCGTAAATCCAGTCGGGCACCACGAAGTCACGCTTGGTGGGGTAGACATGCATCTTGAAACCGTCTGCACCCATCTTTTCGAAAATGGCCTTGGAGCCTTCGGTCAGTACGTCGGCATAGTCCTTGTAGTTGTTCACATCGATCGTGTAAAGGGGCTTCTCGCCCGCATAGGGATCGACGTAATTATCGGAACCGGCCACGAAGTTGGCCGGTATGGGGGTGCCGCTGGCATTCCACGCGGGGATGCTGCCGTCGGCGTTACCGGCGGCCTCGGCGCCCATGGGCGTCAGGTCCTGCCCCAGGCGCGCTGCTTCCTCGGGGGAAATCGCGGCCAGGGCACTGCCGGCAACAAGGCTGCCGAGACAGAGGGCAGCGAGGGTTTTCTTGTACATCATAGTTATTTCCTCTTATACGATCTTGGTATCGTTATTCCAGTAGACTAGACCATTCCTAGAAGGTTCGCTTGACCGTCAGGGAGACATTGTCCCGATCCTTCAGCAGACCGCCGATGCCGGCGTTGACCGGACCGAAGTACGCGTTGTACCGCGCCGTGACTGTCCAGGTCTGGTCGATGGACAACTCAGCTCCGATACTGCCGCTGCCGCGTTCCTCGTCGCCGCCAAAGGTGAAGGGGCTCTTCTCGCCATCGATGGTGTAGGACACGGCCATCGGCAGGGTCAAATCCCAGCCCGGGCGGACCTGGTACCAGGTCGGGCGGAATACCGCTGCTATTGTTGATACAACGCGGTCTTCGTAAACGCGATAGTCCTCTAGAGGTCTTTCGCCACGGGCCCACTCTTTAGTTAACTCTCCATTCTTGTCGAACTGTTTGGTGTTACAGTTAGTTCCGCAATCTGTAAGCATCTGAAATGTCGCTTCGACAATATAGGAACCACCATCCCAGAAACGGCCGCTTTGTAACAAGCCCACGCCATTAACAACTACAGAAAGAACGTCACCCACGGGGCCTAAGTAATTGTCGGAATCGTAGTCATCATAGTTACCTTGTATTGGGAAAAGTCCTAAAGCGCCTTCAACAGTATCTTGGAAAGCCTCCGGAGCCCCGTAAAAGCGTTGCAATCCAATTGCAAGATCTGGTGCTAGTCCAGTATCTACCCGGTAGACAATGTCGGCACCGACACTGATGCCGCCGATTTCCTTGGCAAGGGAGATGGCGTAGAGGTCGATATCATCCTTGAACAACCAGCCGCCCTGGCCGTAGATGATGGTGCCATCGCCCGGGTTAACAATGGGATCATTGGGCGGACAGGGCTCCAGTGCGCCCGCGGCACAACCTGCGTTCCAGGCCCCCAGCAATACACCGGCGAGCGGGTTGCCCGCTTGTGCCTGAACGGCCGCCAGCTGACCGGTGTCAAAACCGGCGTGCAGGCCGTGCAGGTTTTTATCCACGTAATTCATATAGATAAAGCTGGTTTCCAGGGACCAGGCATCAACCCAGTACTGCAGGTTAAAACCCCAATCACCACTGTCGTGCTTGTCTTTGTTTCCACTAATACCAGTGCGGAAAGGCGCATCGGGCGAACCGGGCGGCAAGGTGATGAATTCAGTGTCTTCGGTCAGGCCTTCGGCCGGGCTGAAGTAGGTGCCGGTTTCGGGCAGGCGATAACGCCGGTGCTCGAAATTGTAGAAGGCGTTCAGGGTCAGGTTGTCGCTGGGCTGGAACACGGCGGAGATCTTCGCCGTGGGCATGAACAGTTCCTTGGCTTCTGAACCGGGAACAGACAGCGCCTTGGAGAAGTCCAGCGGCGCCATGGCGCCACCTACACCGGCTATCGCACCGGTAGCCAGCAGGCTGTTACCCCAGTAGATGGTGTGGCGACCGGCGCGCACACCCAGAGAGGTATCACCAATGGTCCAGTTACCGAAGACAAACGCGTCGAGGATTTCACCGCCGAAGTAATGCAGGTCATCTGCAGCGTCGGTGTACTCGCCCGGGTCCACGCTGGGCGAGGCCCAGGTATAGATACGGTCACCGGGGTGATCCGAATCCTTGTAGGCGTGGTCGTACCAGCCGGAGGCACTGATGCGGAAGCCGAAATCCTGCTTCCAGATCACATCGAACTCGGAGAGTACGTCGATGCGGGTACTGATCAGGCCGCCACCGCTGCGGTCTACCGAGAGGTCGGCATCGTCAGCGAGAAAGAATGCGGCCCCGCGCTGGGCGGTCACCACATCGTCATCCTGTGCTTCGACGCGGGAGGCGATGTTGAGTTTAACGGTGTTGTCCCAGCGAACTTCCCAGTCTGGCGACGTGTCAAATTGAAACGCATTAGCTTGCGTGCTGATGGCGGCGAGAACCGACACGGCTAGCAGCTTCTTCTTCATAGTGCTTCCCTCTGCGAGTGTTGTAGTGCGTTTTGTCTTCAAGGGGTATGCCCCCTGTATTGGTATTGTTTTACATTGGCCAACGGTGCCCGTCGGGTACCGGGTGCTAACACTGGCAGTTGCCAGCAATCATGCCGCGCAAAGTCTGTCGCCTGTGTCGGCGAAAGCTTTCTCCCCTGGACAACCTTTATATGTTGTATGGTCGCCACGGAACGCGAATGCACAGCCCACGATATTACATCAGTCGATAGGATGCCACGTATTCGTTCGGGACATGCTTTTGTGAGTTTAGGCCATTTTTCACAAGATCGAAAGTCGCGACAGGAATATTTGTGCTGCGCCGGACTAGTAAGCGAGCTTTCCCGCCTGCCTGGCCGAAATATAACCGGCGCGGTAAAGCCAGTTGATCGAGTCCGCCAGCGATTGCTCCACCGGCATAAACTCGAAACCAAAGCGTGAGATGATGCGTGAATTATCCATCTGCACCCAGCGCGTGGCATAGGTCAGGCCCTCCCGGGTCAGCGGCAGGTCGAGCTTCAGCAGCGGCGCGACACGCTCGGCCAGGCCACCGGCAAAGCGCATCGCGGCGCCGTTCAGGGGGACTTCGAGAATGCGCCGTCCGGTCAGTTTGCGCAAAATGGGGCCCAGTTCGCGCCAGGGAATATAGTGCCCTCCCAGTATGTAGCGCTGGCTGCCGGTATCCTCCCGCAATATCTGCAAATGCGCGCGAGCGATGTCCCGGGCGTCCACATACTGGTTACCCGACGTCATCTGCGGCACAAACTGGCCGAGGTAGGTCTGCAGGCCGACGTGCGGCTCGGTGAGTTCCGGCGCATCGGGACCCAACACCGAGGCCGGGTAGACAATCGTCACCGGAGCCCCCTGGTCCTGCAGGGCCCGCGCGTACTTTTCGCAGGCCACCTTGGAACGGCCGTAGCCACGCGCATCGGGCGACGGCGGGCTCTCTTCAGTGAGTATCTCTGCTTTCGGGTCATAAAGCGCGGTGACGCTGGAGACATGCACCACCCGGCCTACGCCGGCGTCGACGGCGCCGCCGAGCACATTGCGGGTACCTTCAAGGTTGATGCGATACACGCGCTCGGCGTCGGCTGCACGGGTGGATACCAAAGCGGCGACATGGATGACGGCGTCACAGCCCTGCATTGCGCGCTGCACTGAATCCGGGTCGGCAATATCGCCACAGGTGAAGTGACGGATTACGCCTTCACCGTAAACCTTGTTCAGCTTTTCCTCGCTGCGTACCAGCAGGCTGACCTCAAGCCCGGCAGCAAGCAGGGCCTGCACCGTGTGATAGCCGATAAACCCGGTTCCGCCTGTCACCATGACCCGTTTCATACTCTTCCCTACCCCACCAGGGCCTGTCCGCCATCCAGGGCAATGGTCTGCCCATTCACATAACCCGAACCCTCGCTACACAGCAAGGCCACAAAGCGACCGATATCCTGTTCGCAGTCACCGACTCGGCGCTGGGGAATCGTGGCGATGAATGCCTCGGCTTCCTCTGGTTGGTTTTCGATCCACCACTTCAGCCCGGGCGACGTTGCATGGGGCATGATCACGTTAGTGCGGATGCCCTCGCCTCCCCACTCGCAGGCAGCGGCACGGGTGAGCGAGCGAATCGCTTCCTTGGTGGCGGCATAGGCGCCATAGCCACTCATATCCCAGCGCTTGCCTGCGGCACTGGCGAGATTGATGATGCAGCCGTCGCCCTTCAGGTGCGGGTAGCAGAGTTTCATCATGCGCATGGTGGCCAGGGGGCCGGATTCAAAACCGGCTGTAAACGCCTCGTCACTGACCTCGTGCAAGGTACCCAGGGGCACTTCCTGTGCGTTGTTGACCAGTATCTGCAGGCCGCCGTAATGCTGCAGGACTGAGTCCACACACGCACTCAGCGAATCCAGCGATTTGACCTCGCATTGCACCGGCAGCGCATCACCGCCGCGCTGCCGGATCAGTTCACAGGTAGCCTGCAACTTCTCCAGCGTGCGCCCGGTCACCGCAACCCGGGCGCCCTCTGCAGCCAATGCCAGGGCAATGCCCTGCCCTACACCCTGCCCGGCGCCCGTTACCAGTGCCACCTTGTCTTTAAGCATCATAGCCGTACACCTTTCTGTTTAAGACTTGCCGGCCAGTATCACCCGAGCATTCGATAGCCGGGTAAACCCGGCTGGCCTTTTCTGCTGACATTTGCGTTCAGCCGTCCTGGTTTCGCAGCGCCAGAATCTTGTCGCGGTAGCTACGCGGCGTCTCCCCGGTCCAGTTCTTGAACGAGCGCACAAAGGAACTGGGCTCGGTAAAGCCGAGGAAATCAGACAACTCGGCAACCTTGGAATTTTCGTGCAGCAGCTTATCAATTGCCACCTGGCAGCGAACCTCGTCCTTTAACTGTTGGTAGGTGGTCTCCTCGTGCTGCAGGCGCCGGCGCAGGCTGGATTCAGACATGTGCAGTTGTCGCGCCACCTCGGTAAACGAGGGCAAACCGGTGGGCAGGTCTATGCTGATCAGCGACTTGATCGCTGCACTGGTACTGGTGGGCTCTCGCTCAATGAGGATCAACTGGTAAATCGTATTGTCCAGGAACTCGCGCAGGGACTCCGTGGTATGCACCACGCGCCGCTCTAGCTGTGCCGCCGGAAAACGGAAACGATTGTGGGTTGCGTCGAACGCGACCGGGCAGCGGAAGCTCGCCGCCAGGCGGTCGCGGTAGGCATCGTTGAGGTAGGGGGCGGAGACTTCCACACTGGAGATATCCAGGGACTCACCGACGAGCCAGCCACAGAGCGAGTGCCACACCAGCAAACCCGACGCCTTAGCCACGGTGTCCTGGAAATCTGCCCTGTCCCAGTGCTCGGGCGCCAGCGCCGCGCCCCGCTCGGTAAACTTGATATGGTAGGCGAGAGAGGCCACATCTGCGTCGGCCTCCAGTTCGACCCGGTGACCGATCATCGGGTACAGCATTTTTTCATAGCGCGCTGCAATCGCCAGGGCATCACCCAGGGTGCGCTCGCCAATCATGCAGTGGCACATCAACGCGAACGCTTCGCTGCCCACGCCGGCAGCCCAGGGCAGCGGCTGTTTGAGCGTTTGCATTTCCTGCACCGCTTCCTTGTACAGGGCGGAATATTGCCGGCCAGAGAGCGGATCATCCGGTGCCAGCGCGGCCAGCCGCCGGGCGCTGAGCCCTGCCCTGTCGGCGATGCCATCCGCATCCAGCCCCAGGTGTTGCAGGTAATCCAGCAGGCGCAGAAACTTCTTCGCGGCGATGTTAACTTCGTTCATGCGGGTAGCGGCGGATAATGTTTATAAATATGGTTGGTCGAGCCCTTCACTAAGCTCGCCATCAGCCTATCATAAACGGCTGACTGAACAAGCCGGGAACCACGCCATGAACAATACCGCTTACCATCACCTGCGCCACGAGGTCCTGGTAGGTGGTATATCCAATGCCGTGTTCAACGGGCTCATAGCGTGGTTGCTGCTGCGCAGTGGCCCGGCGCTGGCGTGGTGGGGAGAGCACAGCTTTGTCATGGACATCGCCGCTACCGCGTTGTTGCTACCGTTGATTGTAGCGCTGATTGTTATTCCCCTGCAGCGCAGCAAATTGCGCAAAGGCAAGCTACAGCCAATAGCGCTGGGGCCCTCTTCCTCTATACAGGCGCTGGCCGACCGCTTCCCCTCCGGCGCCGGCAAAAGCGCTTTGCTGTTCGGGCTTGTCGGCCTGTTACTGGTGGCACCGCTTACGCTGTCGGGCTTCTACCTGCTGGGCGTTGAGCAGGTGGCGCCCGGCAACTACGCTCTGTTCAAGGGTATCTGGGCAGGCGCCATGGCCGGCGTACTGGTGATTCCCATGGTACTGGTGGCGCTGCGCGCAACACCCACGAATTCATAACACAAGGAAAACGACATGGGACTTCTGGAAAACAAAGTTGGCGTGGTCACGGGGGCCGGTCAGGGCATCGGCCGCGCTATCGCCCTGGCGTTCGCGGCCGAGGGGGCGCGCGTAGTGGTAGCCGACTTCAATCGCGAGGCCGGTGAAGAAACCGAGAACCTGATCCAGCAACAGGGCGGAGAGGCCTGCTTTGCCTACGGTGATGTTAGCGACGAGGCGTCGGTAAAGGCGATGATCGATACCGTGATCGAACGTTTCGGGCGCCTGGACATTGCTTGCAACAGTGCTGCTCTGAGCCGGGGTTCGGGCCCGATTCACGAGTACAGCCGGGAAATCTTCGACCAGACCCTGGAGATGTGCCTGACCAACACCTGGTTGTGCATGAAGTATGAGGTCCCCGCCATGCTCGCCAATGGCGGGGGCGCGATTGTGAATATTTCCTCCAACGCCTCCCTGCGCGGGCAGGCCTTCAATACCGCCTACGCAGCAGCCAAGGGCGGCGTCAATTTGCTGACCAAGAGTTCCGCTGCCGAGTATGGCGGCCAGGGAATCCGCATCAATGCGGTGTCGCCCGGGGTGATCCGCACACCGGGGCTTGAGGCCTACTTCGAAGAGCAGCCCAAGGTGGCGGAAGGCCTGAAACGCGCAGCCGTGATGAATCGCCTCGGCGAACCCGAGGAAATAGCCCAGGCAGTCGTATTCCTGTGCAGCGATCGGGCATCTTTTATCACCGGCCAGCTGCTCAGTGTGGACGGCGGCAGCGCCGTCAAGTAAACGCCACGCCGGCTGCTGCCGGCGTGCAGTCAGTTGCTCAACACATCCGGCGCCAGGTTCTGCAACTGGCGTCGCACGCCATCATGCCAGTCGACGCTGGTGCGGCCGATCAGCTCATGCATGCGTTCCGTGTCGATGGCGAGGCTGCCGAAAGCCTTGGGGTTCTCGCTGAATTTTGCCTCGAATCCTGTCAACTCACTGATATAGTCGCACCATTCCTCGATGCTCACCTTCTGCGAGCCGCCGAAATTGGTGGTGGTCACCTCCGGCGTCGCCGCGCCCAGCAGGTAGGGAATCTTGTCGATGTAGTCATCGGCGTGTAACGGGTTGTAGTAATTGGGCCCATCGGGGTGTATTTCTATGGGCGCGCCCTGCTGCATCATCAGCATGTGAAAATACATCCAGCCGCCGTTGTCGCCGTAGGGCACGCTGAGGCGCGCTATGGTGGTAGGGATGTTCTGCTGATGGGCGACAAAGCGGCACACAGTCTCCGCCGCAATCTTGGAGATGCTGTAGGTGGGAAACATAATGCGGTGGTTGTCGCCCAGTGGCGCATTTTCCTTGCGCGGTTCCTGCCCGGCATACTCGTAGACTGCGGTCGAGGAAAAGTGCACAAAGGCCCTGGCACTGGCACAGCGCATCATCAGATTGCCGACGCCTTCGCCATTGGCGGCAAGGTCGTACTCGAAATCACCGCTCTTGACGACGGCAAAGTTCAGCACGTAGTCAATATCGTCCGGAATTGCCGCCAGCGTCTCCGGCCTGGCGAGGTCCGCTGCAATGACCGTAGCGCCCATCGCCTCGATCTGATCGCGATCTTCCTGCTTGCTGAAACGGGCCAGTGCATACACATCGGCAATGCGGGCAAAATGCTCTACCACGGGGAGTGCCACCTGGCCGGTGGGGCCGGTGATCAGCATCTTGCTGCCTTTGACGTCGACGGGTGTTACGGGCATGACTATCTCCTTGCGAGGCGGACTCAGGCCGCCGGATAGCTGGTGTAGCCCTCCTCCCCCTGCGTATAAAGTGTTTTGGGGTCGAAGTCCGCCAGCTGTTTACCGAGACGCCAGCGCTGTGGCAGATCGGGGTTGGCTATAAAGTAACGACCAAATGAAACAGCCGTCAATTCTCCATTGGCCAGCGCCGCTTCCGCCTCTGCATAGGTATAACTATCATTACCAATCAGGCGTTCACCGAAATGCGCCCTGCACAGTCCCAGGTTATCCACTCGCCCCCCGGGCATGCGGATCACGTGCAGGTAGGCCGGATCCATTGCGCGCGCAGCCCTGAGCAGGGTCTCAAACGTCTCCCCCGGGTCAGCATCCGACAGATCGTTGAATGGATTATCGGGGCAGATACGCATGCCTACCCTGCCGGGACCATCCACGCCAATCATGGCCTGCAACACCTCCAGTACAAAACGGCAGCGGTTGGCGACAGAACCGCCGTACTGGTCATCCCGGTGGTTGGTGCCTGTGGAAAGGAACTGGGCGGGGAGATAGCCACTGGTACAGTGCAGCTCGACCCCGTCGAAACCCGCCGCATAGGCATTGATAGTCGCCTGCCGGTACTCCTCAACCACCTCGGCTATTTCCTCGATGGCCAGTGCACGCGGCGCGTCCATGGGCTGCATGCCCGCAGCATCGGTGTAGATCTCACCCTTTGCCGTAATCGCCGACGGCGCCACGGTGCCGGCTCCCGCCGGCTTGTTGTAGTGGCTGGAGACACGGCCAACGTGCATGATCTGCGCAACCATGGTACCGCCCTCGGCGTGCACGGCATCGGTTATCCGCCGCCATCCCGCAACCTGCTCTGCGTTATACAGCCCCGGAGTGCGACAATAGCCCAGTCCCGCGGCACTGGGCGCAATGCCCTCGGAGATAATCATGCCGGCACCGGCACGCTGGCGATAATATTCCTGCATCAGCGCATTGGGCAGGCCGGCCTCGTCGGCGCGACTGCGGGTCATGGGTGCCATTACGATGCGATTACGCAGCTGTAATCGACCGAGTTCGAGGGGAGTAAACAGATCAGTAGTCATCGTTCAGCGCACCTTGATTCTGGGCTCGCCGGCATCGCGGCGCATGGTGGTTAAAAAAGTTTCCAGTGGCGCCGGTGGCGCCACTTCGGGTTCGTCGGTATCGGGGGGAGAGTCCCAGAATGCCTGCCAGGACGGCCACAGGTCATGATATGCGCCGGCGTAGGGCTCCCTGTCCGGCCAGCGCATCTTGTTGTCACCGACCGGCGGTTTGTTGATATCCGTCGCATACCAGTAGCAGGGCAGCCTGCGCCGAAAATACCAGCGCCCGTCGATGCGCTCGTAGTTATCCCAGTACAGCATCTGCATGATGACCCATTCAGTGCCACCGTCACTACGCGGGGTCTCGTGCTCGTTCTTGCTGTACACCACGCCGTGGGCGTGGTCCGGATCATCGAATTCGATAATGTGGTTGCCAATGTGATGCGAGGTGCCGGTGAACTGCAGGCGCAGGGTGTCGTCGAGCCAGCGTTTCAGGCACGCCCGGCCAACCTTGTCCCGGCTTACCCGGATATCATGGGCAAACAGATTCACGTGCGCATCGAGATCACGCATATCCAGGGACAGCGCGTACTTCGCCGGCAATTGCCGGATCTCATCAAGCGATTCGAGTCGATCAATGCGCGCCAGCAAATCTGTCTCCGGCATAAAGACACTCCTTCAGGAAAAGTTCGTATCGGCAGCTTAGGGTTGCCGCCACCACCTGGTCAACAACACCACGGTTCAAATTGATCGGCTTTAACGGTCAGCACGCTGACAGGCCCGACCGCCATCGCCTGTGCTATAAAGTGATCATGGAAACCCTCTACATAAAGGCCGCTGACGACTGCGATGTACCGATCTATTGGACCATGCCGGAGCAGCAGCCGCGTGTCACGCTCCTGCTGTTGCCGGCCCTGGGCATACAGGCGCGACTGTACCGGCAACTCGCCAGCGCGCTGGCAGCACAGGGCTGCGCCACTGCGATCATGGAACAACGCGGGCACGGCCTGAGCAAGGTCAAGCCCGGGTATGGCGTTCGCTTCGGCTTTGACGAGTTCCTGTACCTGGACATTCCCGCGGTTATGGAGTGGATAAAGCAGCAGGTACCAACAGCACCGCGATTGCTCGGCGGCCACAGCCTTGGCGGCCACCTGTCTACAATCTATGCGGGTATGCAACCGCACCAGGTAGACGGTGTTATCCACCTGGCCTGCGCATTCCCGTACCTGGGTGATTACGCTGACAGGCAACGCCGAACACTGCGCCTACTTTGCGCCCTGATTCCGCTTTTCGGCCTGCTTCCCGGATATTACCCCGGTCATCTCATCGGTTTTGGCGACAGGGAATCGGCTCGCCTCATGTCGCAATGGCGGCAATGGGCGCTGAGCGGGGATTTTGACTACGAGGATAAGCACGATCTCGCAGCAGCGGTGGCCGCATTCGACGGCCCGGTTTTGTCAGTGAGTTTTGAACGGGACGATTTCAGCACACCCGCGGCGGTCGCACGCGCCCTGTCCCCTTTCACCGGGGCCACGGTCATGCGCGTGGAACTGGGTGAGCGCGAGCAGGGAACGTATCTCGGCCATACCGGCTGGGCAAAACAACCCGATGGTGCCGCTGCAGCCATCGGCGCCTGGCTTGATACGCAGTTCCCGCGCAGTTAGAAAGGAAATACCCTGGGAATCAGCAGCAGTACAACCGCGGAGTACACCAGCGACAATGGCAGTCCCGCGCGGAAATAATCATTCAGCCCGTAACCCCCCAGGTTCTGCACCATGAGATTGGTGGTATAACCATAAGGCGTGAGGAAACTGGCGCTGGCACCGTAAGCCACCGCCATAACGAAAGGCATGGGGGAGAGTCCGTAACTCTCGGCCAGACCGAAAGCGATGGGGAACGCCAGCGCCGCTGCCGCGTTATTGGTCATCATCTCGGTCAGCATCAAGGTGCCGAGATAGATCCCCGCAAGCGCAGCCCAGGGCCCCAGTGCAGCGAGGTGATCGTGCAGGAAATCCGCCATCAGTTCGACTACCCCGGTGTTGCCCAGGGCCTGCGAGAGAGTCAGTGCCGAGGTAATGATCAACCACAGCTCAAAGGGAAACCGGCGGCGCAATTCCGAACCTCGCACCACGCCCAGGATGAGCATCGACACCAGCAAAAACGCCATGCCCTTGATCAGCGGCACGACGCCGGTGGTCGCCAGCGCAATCACGGTCACCAGTGCACCGGTGGTGAAATAATTCTGGAACGGCGTGGTCTTGATACCGCCTACCGAGTCGTCGACAACCACGAAATTCTTGCCCAGGTTCTTGCGCTCGTTGAAGTCCGGCCCGACCGCCAGCATCATGTTGTCGCCGGCCTGTATGGTAATGTTGCCTAACTTGCCGGAGAGTCGCTTACCACCCCGACGCATACCCACCACCGCGGCATCAAACAGGGAGCGAAAACCGCTATCCTTGATCGTCTTGCCCTCAATGGATGCGTTGGGCATGACAATCACTTCCATCATATTTTCGCGCAACAGGCCCTCTTCCACCGCGAACAGTTTCAGGCCATCGATAGACTCCAGCACCGCGACCTGGTTGATATCACCGGAAAAAATCAGTTTATCCCCGGCCTCGATGTACTCGTAGGGTCCCACCGGACTGATCAGGTGTTCGCCCCGCACGAGCTCAACCAGGAACAGGTCCTCCATGTCGCGCAAGCCGTTGCTGAGAATGCTCTTCCCCACCAGCGCTGACTCCGCAGTGACCTCGGCCTCAATGAGGTACTCATTGATATCCATTTTCTCGTCGTCGCGTGCCGGGAGCAGGCGTGCACTGAGCAACAGCATCACCAGGCCCAGCACCGTGGCCAGGCCGCCGATGAGGAGAAAATCGAAGAACGCCAGCCCGGTACCCGTCGCATCCTCCAGGAAACTGCTGACGATAAGGTTGGTTGAGGTGCCGATCAGGGTCATGGTACCGCCGAGGATGGCGGCATAGGAGAGTGGTATCAGCAGGCGCGACGCTGGATGGTGTTTGTTGCTGCGCACGGTGTGCGCCAGTGTAGCGACCACTGCCGTGTTATTAACGAAAGCGGAAAAAAACGCGGTCACCGTCCCGAGGCGCAGGAGGCTGGCCGTGTAACTCGGCGTGATGAGCTTGCCAGAGAGGTGTGTCAGCCAGGACAGTTTCTCCAGACCGACAGACACCAGTAACAAGAGCACCAGCGTAATCAGACCGCTATTGGATGCCTTCGACAGTACGTCGGCGGTATCTACAAGGCCGATAAAATACGCTGCCAGCATGGTGCAGGTGAACACCCAGACAGCAGGCCAGTCTGTAAAAACCAAGCTGGCGACCAGCCCGGTGAACAGCCCGACGATCAACAACTGATCGATCATTTAATGTACGACGCCCCTGTTTTTTTCTGGGGTAAGCATACTGTGTTGCGCGCGCTATGAATAGGCTCGCTCGCACCGCGGCGAGGCCCCGGCCGGACTGCCAGGACGTTCACAATACAGTGATGAAAAGCGCTGAAAATGCCGGTTTTACATTGTCCCTGCGCGAGGTGTCATGCTAGTTTCAGTGACATAAGCAAGCCAGGGCAAGCAACGAGGACGCCCGGCAGAACAATGACGTGAACCCAGGAATCTCGTGCTGGTGATTGTGGGACTCAATAATATGACATCCATCATCGCCCTAAACGCGCTGTGTGACCGGGGGCGGACGCCTTGAGTATCGCTGCTCGATTCAGCGTCCTGCTGGCCGGCGTGGTGCTGCTGATCGGCGTATTGGCTGCCGTGTTTGCCGCACAGCGGGAATTCGCCGCCGGCCTGGCCGATCTCACCCTGCGCACGCAGGCGCGTTTGACCGGCAATCCTGGGCTGCAGTTTTTTATCTACAAGGCTGACGGCGAGTCACTGCAGCGATCGCTGCAACCCTTCCTGGAGTCAGGGCCTGTCACCACAGCGCAGGCCTTCGACGGACTGGGCGAACTGATCACCACCGTCAAGCGCCCCGGGTCGAGGACATTCCAGCCAGCGCCATTTCCCGTGGTGCGTCGCGACCTGCTCAGTCTCGACAGCGGT
Source organism: Pseudohalioglobus sediminis (assembly GCF_008370495.1). Lineage (GTDB taxonomy): Bacteria > Pseudomonadota > Gammaproteobacteria > Pseudomonadales > Halieaceae > Halioglobus. The sequence continues at coordinate 353,061 of NZ_VTUX01000002.1, forward strand.
GTACTGTTTTTCGACAGCGACAGCGGCGCGCGCGAGCCAGTCAGCCTGCTGCGCACCCTGCTCAATGCTGATGCTCCCCTCTACCTGAGCCTGCCGGTGCTGACAGAAGCCAATACCGGAGCAGCGGGCCTGAGCGCCGCTGATTTCGCCAGTGCCCTGGTCAGCGGCAGCGGCAATGACAGCCAGCGCATCGCCGGTTATATCCATGTGCTCGCTGACCCCGGGGTACTGAACGCACCTGCAGTGAGAGCCGGCGCAGTGGTACTGCTGCTTTATTCGGGGCTGGCCCTGGTGTGCGCCCTGGCCACCTGGTTCCTGACACAAAAAATCACCCGCCCGCTGCGCGAACTGGCCGGTATGGCCGACGCCGTGGCCGCCGGTGAGATCAGCGACCCCATCCAGGTTGACGGCAGTGGTGAGTTGCAGGACATTGCCCGACTGTTCAACAGCGTGATAGAAGGCATCAAGGACTCACAGAAAGTCATGGAGACCGACAGGCGACTGCTGAGCCTGAAGGTACAGGAACGCAGCTCACAGCTCACGCAACGCGATGCGGCACTGAGCCGCGCAGTCGAGGAAGCGAACGAGACCCGCGACCAACTGCAGCACCTGGCCAACTATGACAGTCTCACCAACCTGCCCAACCGCCGCCTGTTTACCGAGCAGCTCGAGTTGTTGCTGAAATTAAACCAGCGACACGGGCATACGCTGGCGCTGCTGTTCATCGACGTGGACGATTTCAAGCGCGTCAACGATTCACTGGGTATCAGTGCCGGTGACCAGATGCTGGTTGAGGTGGGTACACGACTGGCCAGCGCCGTGCGTGACAGTGACAGCATCGGCTTTTTCACTCATAGTGGCACCGGCATTGATGTAGCGCGACTCGGGGGCGATGAATTCACGGTTATTCTGAACCAGCTGGATGCGCCTGAATCGGCGACCATTGTCGCCCGGCGACTGATCGCCAGCCTGACCCAGCCGCTGGAGGTCGACGGACACCGGCTATCGCTGCAGCCCACCATGGGGATTGCCATTGCCCCCACGGACGGCAAGGATGTCGAGAGCCTGCTCAAAGCGGCGAGCACTGCCCGGCATCACGCCGCTCGCAGCGGCAGCGACGAACGCTTCGCTGTCTACCGCAGTAACATGGGGCAACAGGGAGCAGAGCGCCTGCGCCTGGAATCGGACCTTCGCCAGGCCCTGCAGGAGGACGGCCTGAGCCTGCATTACCAGCCGCAGGTAGACACCAATTCCGGATCAGTAGTGGGCGCAGAGGCGCTGCTGCGCTGGACACACCCGCAGCTTGGCGACATTCCCCCCGGCCGCTTTGTCAGTCTTGCCGAGGACGCGGGCATGATGAATGAGCTGGGCGACTGGGTGCTGCGCAAGGCCTGTCGGCAGGTCAGCGAATTCAATCGCGAAGGCGTCAAACTGGGCAAAGTCGCGATCAACATCTCCGCCGAGCAATTTTCCCCTGCCTTTGTCGACAGTGTGCGCGCCACCATTGATGAAACCGGGATCGACCCCGGGCAGCTGGAACTGGGTCTGACCGAAGCGGTCATGAGCAGCAATGCGCCGGAAACCGTCAGTGCCCTGCGCAGCCTGAAGGAAAGCGGTATTTATTTATCCGTGGACGATTTCGGCACCGGCTACTCACCGCTGAACTACCTGAGCCAGTACCCCCTGGACGAATTGAAAATCGATCGCAGCTTCCTGCTCGAGGCGGGGCGTTCAAAGACCGGCGCCAACCTGGTGGTGGCGATCATCGCGATGGCGCACAGCCTGGGGTTGCGAGTGCTGGCCACGGGCGTGGAGACAGAGTCGCAGTTCCACTTTCTTACCGCCCACGGCGCCAGCCTGATACAGGGTTACCTGTTCAGCAAGCCGGTCTCGGCGGAAGCGCTCAAACCCATGCTGTCGCCCTGGCATTTCGTAGACCAGCTGCAAAGCCTTGCTGCGGCAGCGGCCGACTAGCTTGGCTGACGCCCCCGGCAGAAGGTCGCCTAGGCACCGTAGGCTGCATTGATGGCACTGACAAACCCGTCCAGGCTGTCGACCGGCAGGTCATTGATGCCAGCCGCGGCCGCCCTGCCCCCACCCGTGGGGAACTGCATGCACAACTCTGCCGCACCCTGCTTGTTGCTGAGTGGCGCGCGCACACTCACCAGGTAATTGCCATTGGCTTTTTGCGTCAGTACCGCGTGGGCCCGTTGCGGGTTCCCTGTGGCCAGGTCGTTACTGAAAACGCCGCTGACGCGGCGCGCCCAGGCCTCGTCAGGCAACATGAATACGGCAACCGAGTCATTCACATGGGTTGGCTGCAGCGCTTCTGCGGCGGCCATGTCCTCATCATAGCCAAGGCTGAGGCGCTGGAAATCAGCGGATTCATGCACGAATGCCAGGGGTGAACCCGCTTCGTAGAGTTTGCGATAGAGCTCCTCGGGGTCGAAGTGCAGGTCCTCGATGGACGGTCCGTAACCGTTGTAATTGATACAGATACCCAGGCGCTCCAGCGCCGTGAGGTCAGCCTCTGCCAGCGCCAGGGTTTTACCCAACTTGCGTGCCGTGTCCTTGAGGTTATCGCCGAAGGCACCGGCAACGGCCCACTGCGCATGGGCGCCATCAAGGTGACCGTTAACCAGCACTGCGGTGCAGACATCGGGCGCCTCATTGATAAGGCTGGTCAGGCCGGGGTGCTCCGGGATATCACCGGGGTAGTGGTGGTCCACGTAAAACACCTGTGCATCGTTGTTTAACGCCTGCTCCAGATCGGCCTTGTTCTTGTCCATCGAAACATCGAGAACCGTAATGCGATCCCCGGGCTCCGCCTGTACACGCTTCATCAGGTTGATGTCGCGCTTGACTCCGGTAACCAGTTTGGCATCCCGGGGCTCAGCCAGGCGCAGTTGCAGCAGTGCACAGATGCCGTCGGCATCACCGTTGAACAGATCGTAATCCATGGTTTCTCCCGTGAGGAAGCCGACGCCACCATGCCGGCGGCGTCAGCGGGCTTGTGCAGGTGCCTAGCTATCCAGAGACTGGTAGTAGTCGGAGAGGATTTTGGCGACTTCAGGCCGTGAAAACTCAGGCGGCGGCGCAATGCCCTTGCCCAGCATTTCCCGCACAGCGGTACCGGACAGCAGCACGAAATCCTCTTTCTCATGGTCGGGCGCGTCGCGCATCATCACCACCTTGTTGAGCTTCTTGCTGTAGGCAGTGTGATCGGCCTTGTAGATTTCCAGCTCCAGGGCGTCGTCCGGCACTTCTTCGTCAAAGATAGTCTGCGCGTCGAAGCCGCCGTAATAATCACCGACACCGGCGTGGTCACGCCCGACGATAAGGTGTGAGCAGCCGCAGTTCTGGCGGAACACGGCATGCAGGACGGCTTCGCGCGGGCCGGCGTACAGCATGTCGAAGCCATACCCGGTCACCATCACGGTATTGGGTGGGAAATACACCTCTACCATCTTGCGGATGGCGGCGTCGCGCACATCGGCGGGAATATCACCCGGCTTCAGTTTGCCCAACAGCATGTGCACCAGGATTCCATCTGCGCCGAGGTCATCCATGGCCATGCGGCAGAGTTCCTCGTGGGCGCGGTGCATCGGGTTGCGCGTCTGGAAGGCCACAACCTTGTCCCAGCCGCGCTCGGCAATCTCGTTGCGAATTTCCACCGCGGTGCGGAAGGTATCGGGGAAGTCAGTCTGGAAATAGGAAAAATTCAGCACCTGGATAGGGCCCGACAGCATGGTCCTGCCCAGTGACTTGAATGTGGCCACGCCGGGATGTTCCGGGTCGAGGGTACGGAAAATCTTCTCAGCCATGAAATCGATCTGTTCGTCGGACACGCTCTCCACGGATTCCACGTCCATGATGGCCAGCACCGGGTGACCCTCGACATTGGGGTCTCGCAGCGCAATCCGGGAACCTGCTTCAACGCCGCTTTCATCGGTCAGGTTTACCACGGGCACCGGGAAAAACAGGCCCGAAGCAGTGTGCATGTTCTCGGCCACTGACATGGCGTCTGCCAGGTTCATATAGCCTGCCAGGGGGTTGAAGTAACCACCACCGAGCATCACGGCATTGGCGGCGGCGGCTGAATTGAGCAACAGCGCCGGCAGGTTTTCCGCTTCCGCTACAAGTGCGTGGCGCCGGTCACTGTCATACACAAACAGCGGATTGAGTTCGTCTGACCCATGGGGCTTGATCATTATTATCTCCTGTTACTTGTTGACGATGCCGCGCTCTCGCAGCACAGCCAGAATCTGTTCGACCTCTTCCTGCAGCGACTGCTTGTCGGAATGCAGGTGAATTTCAGGGTTTGCAGGCGCCTCGTAGGGATCATCAATACCGGTGAAATTCTTGATCTCGCCAGCACGGGCTTTCTTGTACAGACCTTTCGGGTCACGTGCCTCGGCTGCCTCGAGCGAGCAGTCGACGAAAATCTCGATGAAATCCATGCCGGCATCTTCATGCAACTGGCGAACCTGGTCGCGATCGGCACGGTAGGGGCTGATGAAACTGGACAGGGCTATCTGCCCGGCATCGACGAAAAGCTTCGCCACCTCGCCGATACGGCGAATGTTCTCGGTGCGGTCCTCGGCGGAAAAGCCCAGGTTCTTGTTGATACCCATGCGCACATTGTCGCCATCGAGGCGGTAGGACAGGATACCCATCTCATGCAGTGTCCCTTCCAGTTCGACCGCAACGGTGCTCTTGCCGGAGCCGGACAAGCCGGTGAACCAGAGCGTGGCGCCGCGGTGTCCCAGCAGTTTTTCACGATGCGCACGGGTGATGTCTCCCTCGTGCCAGTGTACGTTGGTGGCTTTTTGCTCTGCCATGAATACTGTCCTCTTATGATTGCTAGCTACAGCGCGCCCGGCATACCGGCCAACTGCATTCCGAAGCGCAGGGTACGGCCATTGGAGCCATATGTAAAACAGGATATTATGGAAAGCGCCATCGGATTTTCCGATAGTCATACCAAACCGGGCCAGCAATGAAATACACCTTGCGACAATTACAGATTTTCATCGAAGTGGCGCGCCTGCAAAGCATCTCCGGGGCGGCAAAAAACCTGCACATGTCACAGTCCGCGGCCAGCGAGGCCTTGCAGTCGCTTGAACACGCCTACGAGATCGCCCTCTTCGACCGGGCCCGCAACAAGCTGGCACTGAACGCGGTGGGCCAGACCGTGCGCAAGGAGGCGCAATCACTGCTTGATCACGCGCTCAGTTTTGAAGAGGTCCTGAAGTCGCATAAAGAGCTGGGCCACATAAAGGTGGGCGCCAGCTTTACCATTGGCAATCACCTCGCTACCCGCTACCTGGCGGGTTACCTGTCGCAATACCCGCAGGCGGACGTCGGGCTGGAAATCGCCAACACCCCCGAGATCGTCGCCAAAGTGCTGGATTACCAGGTCGATATCGGCATGATCGAGGGTGAAGTGCAGCACCGTGAGTTGCAACTCATCCCCTGGCGACAGGACGAACTGGTGGTGTTTTGCGCCGCGCACCATCCCCTGGCCCAGCAGCGCAGCCTGTCTACGCGCGACATCAAGGAGGCTGCCTGGATACTGCGGGAACCGGATTCGGGCGCGCGCCAGACCTTCGACAAGGCCATGGCCGGCCTGCTGCCCGATCTCAACGTGTACATGGAGTTTCACCACAACGAAGCGATCAAGAATGCGGTGGAATCCGGCCTCGGTATAGGCTGCCTGTCGCGCATTGTGCTGCAGCGTAACTTCGACAACGGAGACCTGGTGCCACTGGCCCTGCCGCGACGGGACATGCGCCGCACCTTCTACTTTGCCCTGCCGCGCAAGCGCTACCCACTGGAATCGGTACAGTTCTGGATGGACAACTGCCGCTCCCTGGACGCCTAGGGCAAGACTACTGGCCATGCCCCCTGCCCCGTCCGGCCTGCGGCAGCGCGAACGAGCGGGGCTAACACGGCGTAATGCATTCGTATTAGAATCGGGGTTTTATCCAGGACCCGACAACTGATGACAGCCGCGGCGAACAGGCATGCCCAGAGGTCGGCAGAAACCCGGCGCCGCTTCATTGCCACTGCGCAAAAACTGTTTGCAACGCGCAGCATCGACGGCGTCTCCGTGAACCAGCTGACCGCGGCAGCCGGCCAGAGAAACCGCAACGCCCTGCAGTACCATTTCGGCGGCAAGGAAGGCCTGGTCCAGGCAATCCTGGACACCCACGCCGATGCCGTCGGCGAGCTACGCCGGGCCTACACCAGTGCTACCAACCTGTCTGCACTGACACCTGCAGAGGCGGCCGCGCGGGTCCTGGTAATACCGCTGCAACAATACCTGGACGCGCACCCGGAGGGTGTCTACTACGTGCAGATACTGTCCCAACTGGCGGCGACCAACAGTAACCGGACCAATCCGCAGTCACGATCCAGGCTGACTTTCCGTGATATCCCCGAGCTGGAGCGACTAATGGGTGGCGCCATGGCGCATCTCGAACCCGCCGAGGCGCGCAGGCGACTGTTCCTGGTGATCAGCATTACCTTTCACGGCATTGCCGACAGCTGCAGGGCCGCGCCCGGGAACAGCGCTGCCGGAAGGCGCGAGCGTTCGGCATTACTGCAACAGGTCATCGCCTGTATCAGCGCACTGATGGCCGCCCCCGCGCGCGACTAGCATGGCGAATACCCGCAAGATCATTCACGTCGACGCCGACTCATTCTACGCCTCGGTAGAGATGCGGGAAGATCCCTCGTTGCGCAACAGGCCCCTCGCAGTCGGAGGCAGTGCAGAGGGACGTGGCGTGATCGCCACCTGCAACTACGAGGCGCGCGCCTTCGGTGTGCACTCGGCCATGTCCAGCCGGGTGGCGTTGCGCCGCTGCCCACAGCTAGTGATCGTGAAGCCGCGCTTTGAGCTGTACCGACAGGTGTCCCGCCAGTTCCACGACGTGTTCAGGCGCTATACCGACCGCATCGAACCGCTCAGCCTGGACGAGGCCTACCTGGACGTGAGCGACTGCACGGACTGCCAGGGCAGCGCCACACGCATTGCCGAGGCCATCCGCAGACAGATCAGGGAAGAACTCCAGCTCACCGTTTCTGCCGGTGTCGCGCCCAACAAGTTTCTGGCCAAGGTCGGCAGTGACTGGGACAAGCCCGACGGGTGCTTCACCATCGCGCCGCAGGATGTGGCGGACTTCGTGCGTGACCTGCCGGTCTCGCGTATCAACGGCGTGGGCGCCGTCACCGCGTCCCGACTGGCAAAGCTGGGGGCCCGCACCTGTGGCGAACTGCAGCAGGTCCCGTTGACCCTGTTGCTGCGGCACTTCGGCAAGTATGGTTCCAGGCTGGCGCAACTGGCGCAGGGAATCGACAACCGGGAGGTAAAAACCAGCCGTATCCGCAAGTCGATCTCGGTTGAGAATACTTACCGCGAGGACATCGATTCGCCGCAGGCGATGGATGCGGCGCTGGCGGCGCTACTGGATGAACTGGAGACCCGCTTTCACCGGATCGAAGAGCAGTACCGGCCCAGCAAGCGCCTGGTCAAGGTACGTTTTAACGACTTCTCCCGCACCACCGTTGAGGAACTGATTCCCGAGAACGGCGACCACTGGCTCAACACCGGTGCCTACCACGCCCTGCTGCGACAAGCCTGGGAGCGAGGGCGCAAACCGGTGCGACTGCTCGGTGCCGGGTTGCGCCTGGCGCCGCGACGCGCCGATGACCACGAGCAGCTGGCGCTGTTTGGCGAAGACGCGGACTGAACGCTGTCAGCCCTGCCGGCGGTCGAACTTGGTAGACAGGACAATCGCAGAATCCGTATCACGTACGCCCTCAAGCGCTCCGATACGGTCCAGGCTGGCGTCCAGTTCGGCCGGCGATCCGACCCGCATGATAGCAACCAGGTCAATTTTGCCGCTGACCGTATAGAGCGCTTCTACCTCGGGCATACGCTGCAGGGCGGCGACAATGGGCGTGCTGTAGTGCGGATCGACCACCAGGTTGACATAGGCCTGGAAGGTCGCCGACTGGTAGCTGCTGCCCAGCTTGACCTGGTAACCGGCAATCACACCGCTGGTTTCGAGGTGACCCAGGCGTTTTTGCACGGTAGTGCGCGACAGGCCAAGTTCCCGGGCCAGCTCGGATATGGTTTGCCGGGCATTGCGTTGCAGCGCCTGTAGCAGTCGCCGGTCATTACGGATCAGGTCCATGATGTCTCACTATGACTCACTCACTGGTCAATTTGACCACATAAGCATCAAATTAACCAGTTTTTGCAACTGTTCGCTGAACACGCGTCTCGGCCAGAATTGCCCTATAACAACACCGAGGTGGTGCCATGACAGGTAGCAATGCAAGGGTATTCCAGCGACCGGAGACTGCCGGTTCCTATCGCGACTGCGCGCAGATCACCGGCGAACTGAAACCGACAGACCCACTGTATCTTTACTGCCCGGCAACATTACAAGGTCGGGCAGCCGCGTTCCTCGACGGCTTTCCCGGACAGGTCAGCTACGCTGTGAAAGCCAACCCTGAGCAACGGGTGCTGGCCACGCTGGCAGCAAGCGGACTGCGGCACTTTGATGTTGCCTCGCTGGAGGAAGTACGTTGCGTGACTGCAACCGCGCCGCACGCCACTGTGCATTTCAACAATCCAATCAAGGCGGAAGAAGCCGTCGCCGAGGCCTACCTGCGCCACGGTGTCCGGTCGTTTGCTGTCGACGAATTGCAGGAGGTCGACAAGATCCGGCGCTGCACCGGCGCTGACCCCACGGTGACTTATGCAGTGCGTTTTAAACTGCCCCACACGGCAGCAGCTTACGACTTCGGGAGCAAGTTCGGTGCCGATGAAGAGGCCGCCGTGGCACTTCTGCGCGCCATCAAGCAACTCGGCGCGCGCGCTGCCCTGACCTTTCACCCCGGATCGCAATGCACAGAGCCGGCAATGTATGCGCGCTATATCCGCGCCGCGGCGCGCATCGTCACGCGGGCCGGGGTGCAGGTGGATTTTATCAATGTGGGGGGCGGTTTCCCTGAATACTACCCGGGGCAGACGCTGCCGGACCTGGCCACGTATTTCTCGCACATTGGCGACGCCGCCAGCAAATACCTGCACAGCAACACGCCACTGATCTGTGAACCCGGTCGCGCCATGGTGGGTTCGTCCGTGTCCCTGCTCACGCGGGTTATCCATGTGCGTGACTGCGGCGTGAACCTGTTCATCAATGACGGCGTCTATGGTGGCATGCAGGAACAGAGCCTGGTCGATCTGCAACTGCCGGTGCGTGCCTGGCGCGACGGCAAACTGCTTGCCGGGCCTTCAAGGCAGTACCGGATTTTCGGGCCCACCTGCGACCCTGTCGACCGACTCTCGCGCGAGACAGGACTGCCGGAGGGACTGCGTGCAGGAGACTACCTGGAATTTGGCCTGCTGGGTGCCTACGGATCGGCGACATCAACACGCTTCAATGGATTCCACTCCAACACCTACGTCAATGTGGCAGCAGGCACGGATTTCACAGGGCAACGGGCTGATCAGCCTTCCGGGGCGCTGGCATCGGCCTGAGCCTGCCCACTGCCATTGTCCGGCGTATACCAGATAGGCGAAGACCAGGCGCGCTCCTGAACCACCGGTCGATGGGTTTCTGCGCAGCAACCGCTATAGCCTTCGGTGATGGTTGCCGGGTCCGCACAATCTACTCCCGCGGCCACGCACTGGCGCTGGCTCCATCGGCAACTGGGGTTTTCCAGTACCCGGGTGTAATAAAACGCCGCCTGCCCGGGATCAAAGTTGTCGTCACGCCAAACCTGGCACAATTGCGCGTGACCCTCGCCACGGGTAGCGCAGGTCTTTAAATCAACTGAAGCGCCGTTGTCGGCATCTCCTGCCACGTCAATAACGCGCTGGTGGGTCTCGCCGCGCTCATCCACCCAGCCCTTGATCACCTGCACGCGCTGCAGCGGTATACCCGGTGACGCCGCGGTGCCCGAATCCTGGCTGGCTGCCACCATGAAAACCGGTGCCGCACGCTCCGGCCGCGGCGTCAGCACACCACCCATGGGCACGCCACGTTCATAGGCCAGGCGTGTCGCCTCGGGCTGTGCACAGAGATCCTGCGGGTAATCCCAGCCGCCAAAGAACCGGGTAACGATACGCGGCCCGCTGGTGGCGTACGTTTCCCGACGACGCATGGCCGCGAACAGCGCATCGCGGCTGTTTTCCTCGGCCCATACCGCAGCCAGCCCGCCTGGGTTGTACTCGAGCTTGTCCGGCAGCCCCGGCGGAATTTCGTCACGGGCGGGCACGCCGGCACCACCGTGCCCGGGGAAGCCATCTTCAGCCACCGCACCGGGTGCGCCGAGGTGGGTATCGGTACTGGCGATCACCCCGAACTGGTAGGGATTCACACCCAGATCACGTTCCAGCGCCAGCCCGTCAGCAAGCACCTGGCGAACGAAGCCGGTACCGCGCCCGGGAGGAGAGTCGTATCCGGCTATATTGTCTTTGGGTAACTGCTCGAAAGCACAGAGCTCGTCGCTGCCGGCAACCGCGGCATAGAAGCACTCAGAAGCCCCCTTGTGCTGCATGATCTCCACCAGTGGCTCAAAGCGCCGGCGGTTCGCCGCGTACTCGGGCGTCATCACACCACCACCATCCAGTTCTCCGGAGAACATGTAACCGGCACTGAGGTTGGAATTGTGCGGGATCACCAGCGCATCGCAACGACCTTCGCCCTGCAGGCAGTCCCGCTCCAGCGCCTGCCACAGCAAATTCGCGCCCGGTGTCTGGATATAGCCGGCGGGCAGGCGCGGCACGTCGGCATTGCGAAAGACCACGTTGCGGTGCAAGTTGCCACCGCTGGAACTCTGCATGCCGGTCCATTCGTAGCCGACAAAAGACGTGAATGCGCAGGTGTCACTGCGGTCATAGGCTTGCTCTGCCGCATCCTGCATTTCCCCCCAGGGCTGCAGCGCGGCGAGACGGCACTTCTCTCCCGCTTCACCACACATGCCCAGGTGCGAGGCGCGCATGGTCGCCATGTAATTGAAGAGATAATAGGCGCCGCGGGGAATATATCGGTAAAGCAGGCATTGCCAGCTGTTATAGCCGTCTGTTTCCGGCGTATTACACATCTGCACCTCGCCGATCAATTCGGCGTGATCTGAAACCATGGCGAAGTCCAGCGGGCGCCGCAGTTGCAGGCTGCGCGCAGCATTGCCCTCCTCGTCCCAGGGCTGGATGCCGATCTTCGCCCCCTGCGCAAACGCGTATGCCTGTGCCGGCGTGGTCCTCGTGCCCTGGGTGCTGGCATCAAGTGAATAACGTGTATGTACATGCAGGTCACCGAAAAACACCTGGCGCTGGGAATCGAAATTGGCACAAGGCTGGCGCTGTTCAGTGTAATCGGATGCATTGTCGGCATGGGCGACAGTCGTGGCCAATATAGCCAGGCAAAACATCAGTGGGACTTTCATCATTTAGCAGGCTCCAACAGCCGGTTAAAGGGGTATCGATCTGGGGCGCGTCAGGGACTCACCCTCCTCGCCTGCGCAGCCTGCTGCCGCCAGGCCGAGGGCGCGAGCCCCGCCCAGCGACGAAAGGCGTGGCTGAAATTGCCGGACTCCGTATACCCCAGCAGCGAAGAAATCTCCTCCATCGGCAGGTCAGTATCAGTGAGGTACTCCCGGGCGAGCCCATAACGTATCTCCTCCAGCAGATCGCGAAAGCTGGTGCCCTCGTTTTTCAGTCTGCGGCGCAGGGTTCGCGTCGACAGTTCCATTTTTTCTGCAACATAATCGACATCCGGAAAGTAGCCCGGGCGCGCCAGTATCAGCATGCGGACCTGGTCTACGAAACTGCCCTGTGAGGTCAGCTTGGCAATCAGCATATGACACTGCTGCTGCAGGTGTCGCGATGAGTCCGGGTCGCTCTGCGGCAGGGGCTGGTCAAGTATTTCCGAGCTGAAGTGAAAGCGGGCGTCGGGCCGGTTGAGTTCAAGGTCGCAAGCGAAATACTGGCGATACCGGTCCACGCAACCCCTGCCGTCATGGGGCAGGTGCAGGCAGGCGATCGCGAACTGTTTGCCCAGTATCTCGGTAAAGTCCACCCGCGCCGCAGCCAGGTCCCGATCCAGGTAGAGATTGATCAGCTCCGGCTCCATGACTGGCGGGTCGCGCAGCGCAAACCAGGCGCTGCGCCCCTCCACACCGAAATAGAAACTGAACAGGCTGAAGGTCAGGCGCCCGAAGTGCTCGGCCACTGCGAGGGCATGGCGAAACGTCTCTGCACTGAGCAGCGCGTACCCGAACAGGCCATAGCGCTGGGGCACAAAAGGTTCCCCCAGGCGCAAGCCGATGAGGGGGTCATCGGATACTTCGAGCACATTGCGGTAAAAGCGCAGCTCCTGCTGCAGGGTGATCAGCGCACCCGGGTCAGACAACTGTGACGCCGTCACACCGGTTCCGCGCAGGCACTGCTGTTGCGCATAACCCATCTGCTCCAGTACCTCCAGCGGAGGGAGCAGTGCCCTGGCCGGGTGGCGCAAGGGAAAATGCTGCGCAGACTTGGTCATATTATTCTTCTAATAACTAAGGGGCGACTTGCAAGCAATGTAGCACACTGGCCGAATATCACAAATTTGTGGCCCGGTGACACACGCCCGGGAACCCAATACGCGCTACAATCAGTGGGCTTTGCGTAAACCAGGATGTACTGTTCCCGTGGCTACACCAGCCGCAACAGTCTGGTGGACAACAACGCTCCCGACCCGAAACAAATATAAACCGTCAGCACGGCAAGGAGTTGCCATGAAAACCGTATTGATCACCGGCGCTGCACAGGGCATCGGCCTGGCCACCGCGAGACACTATGCCAGCCAGGGATGGTTCGTAGGCCTGTATGACATCAACGGCGACGCCGTGCAAAACCTGCTGGACTCGGGCGAATTTGAACACGCCTGCGGCGGACATTGTGATGTCACCGACTATGCCTCGCTGCAGGCGATGTATCGCCAGCTCGCCGACCACTCCGGCGGTAAATTGCACTTACTGGTCAACAACGCGGGCGTGCTCAGTGCCGGGCGTTTTGAAGCCATCGACAGCGCGGCCCACGATGCCATCGCCGATGTCAATGTGCGCGGAGCTACCAACACCTTGCACGCCGCGTTCCCGCTGCTACGCGAGACACCGGGGGCAACGGTCGTCAACCTGTGTTCCGCTTCCAGTATTCACGGCATACCCCACCTCGCCGTGTACAGCGCCAGCAAGTTCTACATCGACGGACTCACCGAAGCACTGGACCTGGAGTGGCGTGATTACGATATCCGTGTGACCTGCGTAAAACCTCCCGTGATCAACACGGCCATGGGCCAGGCTGTTGCGGACGAGATTCCGCAAAAACTAGGCATGGATCTGAATGCCAGCGATGTGGCCGCATGGATACAACACGCCGCCGAGGGCAGCGGCACATCCTATCCCATGGGCCTGGCGACGCGATGCTGGTACCTTGTGGATCGGTTGCTGCCTAATCCCCTGCGCCACCTGCTTACCCGCTACCTCACGGGTGCATGACCGGGTCGACGCCAGCACCCATAACGACAGCAAGCACAACATCCGCAAGAAGGAGATCAAAATGTCCGCACGCCTGGAAAGTAAAGTTGCCCTGGTCACCGGTGGTGGCGCCGGCATCGGTGAAGCCACCGCCAAACGCTTCGCAGAGGAAGGCGCGATCGTGTTTGTCAGCGACATCAACTTCGACGCCGCGAGCGCAGTCGTGGAAGCGATCGCAAGTTCCGGCGGCCAGGGGCATGCCCTCGCACAGGACGTCACCGACGAGGCGCGCTGGGATGAGGTCACGGCAGAGATCCTCGACCGCTGCGGTGCCCTGCACATACTGGTCAACAATGCCGGCATAGCGCTCACCGACAACGTGGAGGAAACATCGCTGGCTGACTGGCGCACCACCCAGGCAGTCAATGGGGAAAGTGTTTTCCTGGGCACCCGCGCTGCCATCAAGGTGATGCAGGCGAGCGGCGGATCGATCATCAACATCTCTTCCATCGAGGGCATTGTCGGCGAGCCCAGCGCCCCCGCGTACAATTACAGCAAGGGGGGCGTGCGTATTTTCACCAAATCGGCCGCCCTGCACTGCGCCGCGCAGGGCTACCCGGTGCGGGTCAACTCGGTGCATCCGGGGTTCATACTCACCGCCATGGTGGAGCAAGGCATCGCCGCACTTCCCGATGGCGTCCGCGAGGAGGCCCACCAGCGCATCATCCACGAGATACCACTGGGTGCTATGGGCTCTCCCGAAGATATCGCCAATGGCTGCCTGTTCCTCGCCAGTGATGAATCACGCTACATGACCGGCTCCGAACTGGTGATTGACGGTGGCTTTACCTGCCACTAACCGGGTGACAGCGCTGATCGCAACGGCGTCCGCGCGCTAATTGTGCGCCGCGGTCAATGGGGGCATACTTGCGCCCTGTTTACCATGCAATGGAGCCACCCCGCTTGAACCGCCACCTATGTTACCTCCTTGCCGCAATGCTGCTGGCCGGATGTTCGTCCGATGTGGATCGCGCCAGGGAGGCCGTCACAGACAGCCTGGTAATCCACACCGACCTTGAATTTCACGAACTGGAGGCCTTCCCGGGTGACGTTGTCTGCGGCAGTTTCAGCGCCTATACCTCTTACAGCGAGCCACGCGTTGAGCACCAGCCCTTTCTCTATCTCCGTGGCACCGTGGACAAGGCCCCGTCGGCGAGGGACCTCAAGTTCTATTGCAGCACGGATCACAGCAACAGCCTGCTCGAGATGTCCGGAATCGGACCATTCACCGCTGACAATGACGCCCTGGCGCAGATCACCCGGGACATGACCTTGCTTACAGCCGCGCTGGAAACCTACTACACAGACAATCATGTATACCCCACTGCAGCGCAGGGGCTGGCAGCACTGGTCAGCAAGCCCGAGGGCGGACGCCCACTGCCACGGTACCGGGAAGGGGGTTACCTGAAATCCGTACCAGCCGATCCCTTCGGCCATCCCTATCGCTATACCGAAATGCAGTGGGGCCGCACCAAGGGCCGTTTTACCCTCAGTACACTCGGGCGCTCCGCACAACCGGGTGGCGGCGGCGACGAGGCTGACGTCAGCACGGAGTACCTGCCCTACCTGCAACATATTGCACAGCTGCTCGGCGTCGATTGATCCGAGCGGACATTACGCCAGCGGCTCTGGCAACCTGTTTTCCGCGCGGCAATCCAACCCGGCCTGCCCGGCAATAGCTGCGGTTTATTCGGGTTCGCTGCCGGAAGGTTCAGGCTAACGGGTCAGCGCGAGGACCAGCGCCCGCAAACGCGCCGCGTTGACCGGCTTGGCCAGGAAACGGAAGCCCACTGCCTTGGCCCGATCCTTGATCACGTCACTGTCGTCGGCGCTGATAATCACGCAGGGAATCTCGCTGCCGCTCAGCTTCCGGGCTTCAACAACCGCGTTCACGCCCGTGTCACCCTCGTCGAGATGATAGTCTGCGAGCACGATATCAGGGCGCGTGCCATTGCCCAGGCGCTGCAGCAACTGGGCGCGGCTGGATACCCCTTCAGCCTCTGCACCCATGGTCATCAGCAACTGCTGCATACCGTCGAGAATCAGGGGATCGTTGTCCAGACAGAGAATGCGCAGGCCCTCCAGGTCACGGGCGGTGCTGACGGCCTGCTCGCCCCTGCCCTGCGCCTGCCGCTGGCCGTAGGTCACAGTGATTGAAAACAGCGTGCCGCGTCCCTGGACAGAGCGCAACTTGATGGGATGGCCAAGCAATTCAGCGTAACGGGAAACGATAGCCAGGCCGAGGCCGAGACCCTCCTCACCCTTGGTGACCTGGTTCTGCAGGCGCTCAAATTCCTGGAACACTTTGACCTGGTCCGCCTCGGCGATACCGGGGCCGGTATCCCACACCTGGATTTCCGCACCGTCGGCTCGCCGTCGCACCCCCAGCAGCACCCGGCCCTCGGCAGTGTACTTGATCGCATTTGAAAGGAAATTCTGCAGGATGCGTGTGACCAGGGACTGGTCTGAATACAGCCACAAAGAACTGTTCTGCATGATCAGGGACAGGTTCTTCAGGGTGCTCATTGGCTGGAACTCGCGATGCAGGGCCTCAAACACATCCGCCAATGGGAAGTGGCTGCGCCTTGGCAGCTGCCGACCGGAATCGAGGCGCGATATCTCCCGCAGTTCGGCGATCAGTTGCTCGGCACGGTGCAGCGAACTATCGATCTGGTCGACAATACGCCGTGTGTCGGCATCGACGCCCTCGCCCAGCTTTGGTTTCAGCGCGGCGGTGAACAGTCGCGCCGCGTTGATCGGTTGCAGCAGATCGTGGCTGGTCGCGGACATGAACCGGGTTTTACTCTGGTGCGCATCCCTCAGGCTCGATTCGACCTGGGCACGCAGGCGGTTCTCCTGCCGCAGCCTGGCATTGGTCTCGCTCAGGGTTTGTGTGTCGCTGGCTACTTTCTGTTCGAGCTCCAGCTTGGTCTCTTCCAACTGTGCCAGCACTTCGCGATAGTCGGTAATGTCGATGTAGGTGGTGACAAAGCCACCGTGAGGTAAGGGATTACCGCGAATGTCGACCACCTTGCCGTCCGGCATCACTCGCTCAAGGCGATGGGGACTGCCTTCCCGCAGCCACTGCAGCCGTCGTTGCACCTCTTCCTCAACCGGGCGATCGCCGCTGCCGAGGATGCCGCGCTCTGCATTGAAGCGGTAAACGCGTTCAATGGGACAACCGACATAGAGAAAGCGCTCCGGATAGTGGAACAGGGACTCGTACTGCTTGTTCCACGCCACCAGGCGCAGTTCCTTGTCGACCACAGAGACGCCCTGTAACAGGCTCTCGACGGTGGTCTGCAACAGCTCGCGATTGAAGGTGTGCAGACGACTTGCGTCTGTCACCATGCCGGCAAGATCGCTGAACTCCAGCTGCTGGCTGCGCTCCAGTTGTTCCATGGCCTGGTGTGCCGAGGTGGCACCAATTATTCTCGCCAGCGCCGACTCCACCTGGTTGACAACAAACACGGGCGCGCGGTCGCCGGGGAGCAGGCGCTGCTGGTAGGTTTCCTCGAAACGCCGCCAGGTGGCATCGAACTCCTCCGCTTCCATAAACGGCGGCAACAGGGCCTGTAGCTGGCTGATGCGGATCAGGCTCAATTCAAAATCCCGGTCCTCATCGCTGGGGGTATTGCTCGCTTCCTCGATGAAGAGGCGCGCCTGCCGCTCATCAGCACGGGACGGCCGCAATAACAGCGACAGGGACACCAGGGCCATGACGTTGCCGCACAGGCTCCAGATGGTGGCATAACTCAGGCGTGACTCGCCACTGATGCCCAGCAGCTGCGTCGGACGCAACCAATCAAAGCCGAAAAGGCCCTCGGTGAGTAAGGAGGCGCCAGCCGGCAACACCGCAGGGAGAACGGCGCAATAGAACCACAGCGCCAGGCCGACAACCAGGCCTGCAATCACACCTACACCATGTGCACGACGCCAGTACAGACCGGCCAGCAACGCCGGCGCCAATTGCGCGGCGGCGAGGAAGGAAATAAAGCCAATCTGCGCCAGCCAGGGGATATCCATGATCAACTGCGTGACCAGCCACGCGCAAAACAGTATCACGGCAATGGTTATCTGTCGGATCCGCCGCAAGCTATCGCCCAGCTTGAGCACCGCTGCAGGCGACTGTGCGCTGGCGCGCAGCACAATAGGCGCAACGACCTCGTTGGTGATCATGATGGCCAGGCTCACCGTGGCCACGATAACCATACCCGTCGCCGCGGAAATCCCACCGATAAATGCGGCGACGGTCACCCAGGAGGCATCCAGTGAAACGGGCAGCAGCTGCACGTAGACATCGGGACTGATGTTATCGGCAACCACAAAGACACTGGCGCCTGCCAGGCTGATGGGTACCACCATGAACATGAACAGGGCCAGGTAGGCAGGAAACATCCAGCGGGCTATGCGCGTATCCGTGCCGGGTTGGGCCTCCACCACCATCACGTGAAACTGTCGCGGCAGGCACAGTACTGCCAGGGCACTGATCAGTGTACGGGCGATAAAGTCTGCCGAGATCGTCACCTCGCCCAGCGCCTGTGAACCGTGATCCTGCGCCGCGCCATCCGGCAGGTCGATGAGGTAGCCCAGGGCCAGCACTGCCACGGCGGCGAAGGCCACCAGCTTGACCACGGATTCCACCGCAATGGCCGCCATCATGCCCTGGTGACGCTCGCGGCCATCGAGCCGTCGCGCACCGAAGAGGATGGTGAATACCGCCAGGATGATCGCCACCAGCAGGGCAGTATCGCCACCCATTGCCTCCACCTCCTCCATGGTGATGCTGCCGCCGACAATTGCCCAGGCCTGTGCCAGTGCCTTGAACTGCAGGGCGATATAGGGAAGCACGGCCGCTGCCGCAACCAGGGTCACCAGTACGGCGAGGGACTGGCGTTTACCGTAGCGGGCGCCAATGTAATCGGCGATAGAAGTCACGCGGTGGCGCGCGCCGACAGTCAGCATGCGCTCGATGATGGGCCAGCCAAACACAAACATCAGAATGGGGCCGAGATATATCGGCGCGTGGCTCCAGGCCGATTCGGTGGCACTGCCAACAGCACCGTAGAAGGTCCATGAACTGCAGTAGACGGCCAGTGAGAGCGCGTAGAAGGTGCCTCGCCAGGCCGGCGAACCGAAGTAGCGTCGAACGACGCCCTGCTTCTCTGTGGCCTGCCGGTCTGCATACCAGGCCACGGCAAACAGGATACAGATATATAGCAGCGCCAGGCTGAGCAGGTTCGATGGGGTCAGCATCTATATGAATTTTGTTATGTAGGTGTGCGCAGCATATCATGGCAGCTGGGCATGGACACCGCCGCATCGGGGGTGATTGGCGTGACCCCATCCATTTCCACTACTATTGGTACTCGACCCACATTCAGGCACCCCGCGAGGCTTTTCGTGCTGTTTATAAAGCGAATAGAAATCCTGACCTTGGCACTGTTGCTGCTCAGCCCCGGCGCCCTGGCCAGTCGCAAGACGGACATCATCAATATGTACAACGGCGACAGGATCACCGGGGAGATCGTCACCCTGTACGGCGGTATACTTAAAGTGAAAACGGATGCCATGGGGACCCTGAACATCGAGTGGCCGGAAGTGGCCTCCTTGACCAGCGAGTACCACTATGAACTGCGGCTGAGCAACGGCGAGCGGCTCTACGGCTCGTTTGACGAGAGCGCCCGCCCCGGCCAGATCGACCTGGTCACCCTGTTCGGAAAACAAGACATCGAATGGCTGGAGGTGGTGGAAATCCGGGCGATAGAGGACGACTTTCTCGAGCGACTCGACCTGTATCTATCCACTACCTTCTCTTACACCCGGGCCAGCAATATCGGCCAGGTTTCCCTCAACACCGACATCAGCTACGAGAACGAGGACTCGCGCAATCGCCTGACCGGGCGCACCGATATTGTGGACTCCAACGAGGAACGCAGCCAGAGCACGCGCTTCGATGTCAGCCGCGCCACCTGGCGCGGTGATCGCGCCGACGCCTTCCGCGCGCTCTTTGCCAACTACGAGGATAACGACGAGCTCGGGCTCAACCGGCGGATTGGCGTGGGCGCCGGGATCGGCCGTTACTTCGTGGACACACACAGAAGCCGGTTGAATGGCGTTGCCGGACTGCAGCTTATCAGCGAACGTTTCGCTGGCGAGGAAGACAACCAGGACGTGGAACTGATCCTGACCACGTCTTTTGCAACCTGGAAATTCACCACACCGGAACTGGATATCGACCTCAGTTTCAGCCTGTACCCCAGCCTGACCGATTCCGGCCGCGTGCGCAGCGACGGTAACCTGCGCATCCGCTGGGAACTGGTCAGCGACCTGTACTGGGACATCACCGCCTGGGTGACCACAGACAACCAGGCGGAGAACGACAATACGGTTGACTACGCGATCACCACTGGCGTGGGCTGGACTTACTGATGATCCTGAACCGGCGTCAGGCGTCTTCGCGGTAGACATGCACATCGCGCTGCGGGAACGGTATGGAAACCCCTTCCCTGTCGAAGCGCATTTTGACTTCTCGGGTGATGTCCCAGTATACGTCCCAGTAGTCCTCTGTTTTCACCCAGGGCCTGACCACGAAATTGACCGAGGAATCGGCCAGCTCATGCACCTTGATCATGGTCTCGGGTTTCTCCAGCACCTTGTCATGCCCGGTCACCACGTCCTGCAGTATCTGCTCAGCGGTGGGGATATCGTCGCCATAACCGATACCAAACACCAGGTCTACGCGACGCACTTTCTGCGCGGTCACGTTCTTGATGACATCGCCCCATATCTTGCTGTTGGGCACCACCAGTGTCTGGTTGTCGAATGTGGTAATGGTTGTCGAGACCAGGCTCATCTTTTTCACCAGGCCTGACGCGCCGGCGACCTCGACGTAGTCGTCCACATCGTAAGGTCTGTAGGCGAGAATCATGCCTCCCGCAGCGAAGTTGGACAGCGTATCCTGCAGCGCGAAACCCACCACAAAGCCGG
Source organism: Pseudohalioglobus sediminis (assembly GCF_008370495.1). Classification (GTDB taxonomy): domain Bacteria; phylum Pseudomonadota; class Gammaproteobacteria; order Pseudomonadales; family Halieaceae; genus Halioglobus. The sequence goes on from NZ_VTUX01000002.1 coordinate 373,650, forward strand.
CGACACCGAGACCGGCGAGCATGGGCCCGAGGGAAATCCCGACCTGTGCCAGGCCAATCAGAATACCTACCACCATCACCACGCTACCGCAGACAGACACCAGCACCTCCTTCAGCAAGGTGGATATATCCGTCCCCGGTCGCTCACATGCAGACCTGACGGCTCGCTTCACCAACCTGGCGAGAGCGCGGAATACCAGTACAATTACGGCAAAGAGCAGCAGGTTCAGCAGGAAATCCGGTGCATTTGCCGCCAGTGACTCCTTAAGTGCTGTCCAGCTGTCATCGAGCAGGCTGCCCAGTGCCCCGGTTTCCAGGGTGGCGATCGACAGGCCCTGGCCCTGTTCAAGCAGTACCGCACGGTACGCGACCGGGTCGTCCCCGAGCCGTTCCAGCAGGCCGACCGTGCTTTCCAGATTGCCCATATCGATTGACTGGGCGCGAAGCAGTTCGTCCACGGCAGCGTTCAGGTCGGTATTATCCGCGGCGTCTGACTTGCGTTGCTGAAGTATTTTCAGTGCCGCGCCATTGGCATCGATACGACCCGCCAGTGTTTCTGCCTGCTGGTAGAGCTGCGGCAGCAGGCGCTCGCGCAGGCCCGTCTCCGACTGCCCAAGTTTCTGTCGATACTCCACCAGGTCCATCAGGGCTTCATAGTAGCGGAACCACGATGACTGCAGGCTCTGCAGGTGTGCCTCGGTGGCGATCTGTGCCGCACCGCTCTGCTCCGCATACGCCGTCCGCAGGCTCTCTATGCGCTTTTCCAATTCCTCGATGCGCCGCAACAGGACTTCCTCTCCCGCCTGCAGGTATGCGGCCAGGCTCGCCGCAACTGACTCCCTGCCGGGGTCATCTTCAGGCAACTGGGTCACCGCGGATACCAGCTTGCCCATATCCTTCACCAGGTGCAGGTTGCGCTGATCCCGCCGGTATACCAGCGCCTCACGATCAAGCGCGCCGGCAGCTGCAATCTGTGCATCAAGCCGGCCCAACTCCTGTATATCTCTCTCGATTGCCTCGGTCATCCCGGGTATGGCGGCCTCGCGGCCTGGCTCAGGCTCATTTGCCAGCACCGGGATGGCAAGGCAGCTCAAGACGAAGAAAACCGGCACAACAAACAAGCGGGGAAGAACGGGCACAGTGAAAATCCGGACTGGGAAGTTGCCACGATTCTAAGGGATTTCATCAACGATGGCACCAAAAGGCGAGGCGACGCCGTGCTAGACTTTATCGCCATCACAGCATCGCAAAGAGAGGGAACGGGCATGGGTAGGCGAGTCCACGAGGAGAACAATTTTATCTTTTTCACCCTGGCGCTCCTGCTCCTCCTGCTGACCAGCGCCATCGTCGCTTCAGTTGCTGACGGCCGGGGAATGATGGTGGTTGAGGGCGTTATCCTGGTCACCCAGGTCGTCGCTTACATGAGCCTGCATTTCGGCAGGCGGTGGCGTGTATTTGTCGTGGTAACGCTGCTGCTGATCGCGCTGGCAAACAGCGTACATCGCGCCACGGACTGGCCGGGAGCCGCGCCGATCACCTTGACCCTGACCCTGGCATTTTTCGTCGGTGTCGCCTTTATGGTGGCGAGACGGGTACTGTTCCCGGGGCACGTCAACGCCAACATTGTGGTCGGCGCACTGGCAATCTACATGCTCCTGGGCCTGATCTGGGCCACACTGTACCTGCTGGTACTTGAAGTGTTCCCGCAGGCCATCAACGGCATGGAGCACATCTACTGGGCGGACAATTTCTCCAATGCGCTGTATTTCAGTTACATCACCATGACTTCGGTCGGTTACGGTGAGATCACCCCTGCCATGCCTATTAGCCGAACACTGGCCTATCTGCAGGCGATGATAGGCTCTTTCTACATGGCGGTTGTGGTCGCCAGTCTGGTCGGCGCGCACCGGCTATGGCGAAAGTCGGGGCCTGACTAGAGCCATGGCATGAATAGTTGGCCGATGCGAGATTTTCCTGACCCGGAGGCCCGGCCTGCCTTTACTCCGGGCTCGAGGCAACTGATATTGTTGCGCGTACGGCCGGCGATATGACCGACCCAATAGACATAAAAAATGAACGGACAATATGGGAACCAACGTCCCCATGGATGTTCGTCCGCAAGTGAGGTGCCCGATGCAACAGACTGTTTCCTTTCGCAAGACAATACTCGCCACTGCCCTGGCAGCTGCGACCGCGCCCTCGCTAGCGCAGCAGCTCGCGTTGGAGGAGGTTATTGTCACTGCCACCAAGCGTGCCGCGACGGTGCAGGATATCGCCGCCACGGTGAACGTGGTAACCGGTGAAGACGTGGACCGCTTCAGTGCCTTTACCTTCAGTGACCTGGAAGACCAGACCGCTGGATTATCATTGGGCACGCCAAATGCGCGCACCTCTACCCTCGCCCTGCGTGGTGTCTCGGTGGACCCTGAATCGGGCGCGGCGGCTACCGTTGATACCTACTGGAACGACATGGTGATCGCCGCCGATGTCGCCTTCAGTGAACTGTATGACCTGGAACGTGTAGAGGTCCTGCGCGGGCCGCAGGGAACCCTGCAGGCGCGCACCTCCCCCGGTGGCGCGATCAACATCATTACCCGCAAACCCGACCTGACCGAAGCCAGCGGCTATGTGCAACTGACTGCGGGCGATGCCGACGTGCTCAACGGCCAGGTCGCCTGGGGCGGGCCCATCGTGGAAAACGTATTTGGCCTGCGGGTCGCGGCAGTCTACGACGAGGATGATATCGGGGGCGCAGAGAACGCCGTCACCGGCACCGATGCGAACCGCGATGCCACTTCGGCGCGCTTGAGCGGCCTGTGGCAGATCACCGACGACTTGTCCGCAGACTTCGCTTACCAGTATTTTGATCGTGACTACGAAAGCCCCGCCGCGGTTGCCGGGGTCGACAAGCTCGGGGAAAGGCCCTCCCTGAAGCCGGCGGACCGCACCGCACTGGGCAGGACAGACAACCCCGGTGACTTTTCCTTCGATCTTTACAACCTCACGCTGAACTGGGCCATCGGTGAAAACCTGGAGGTCACGTCAATCACCTCCTACTACACCACTGACAAGGAAAATAACGAACAGCGCGACCGCGCCGCCTACTTCGAGGACCCGCAGGCGAATTCCACACAAACCTCGGTCACCGAATACGAGGACCTGATGCAGGAAGTGCGCCTGGCTTCCCTGAACAATGATTTCTGGGACTGGATGCTCGGTGTTTACTACCAGGATCGCAAAACCGACACTACCTTCTTCACCAATACACCGGTCGCGGCTCTGGGGGCAGTAATCAGCCTGGGTTCGAACGGCGAGATTCCAGTGGCCTCCAAGCAGTGGAGCGTGTTTACTGCCAACAGCCTGTTCCTGACCGATGACTTGACCCTCGAGTTTGGCCTGCGTTACACCGACTATGAGAATTCGCGCCGCGCTGACCTGTTCTACGGTGGCCTCACCTACGTTGCCGAGGGCTCCAACCCCACAGGCGTGTCGATCATTGATGCGGGAGCCGGCTCACGTTTCCCCTACGAGGCCATCCCGGAAGATGAGGTCGACAGTGACGAGAACGCGGTGACCGGCTCCCTGACCCTGCGCTGGGACTGGACCGACGACACGGCGCTGTACACCAACTACAACCGCGGTTACCGCCCCAGTGGTATATCCATCAACCCGGACCCGAACCTGCGCCTGTTCCCGGATTTCCCCAATGACGTCAAGCACGACGAGGAAACCAGCGATTCCATTGAACTGGGCTTCAAGAGCCGGCTAATGGACGGGCAGGCGTCGCTGAACGGCGCGCTCTACTACCAGAAATATGACGGCTACCTCGGCTTCGTGCGCAGCCTGCAACTGGCTGACCCGGATACGGGTAACGTGCAGGCGGAATTGCCCGGCGGCATTATCTACAACGGCGATGCTGTGGTCTGGGGTGCCGAGTTGGAGGGCCAGCTCCGGCTCACGGAAACCTGGATAATGGGTGGTGCCCTGTCTTACGTGAACGCGACCTGGGACGGTGCTGAAGCACCCTGCAACGAACGCGAACCCGGCGAAGTGTTTGGCACCTGTGACGTGGATGGGGACAATATCGGTGGCGAGCCAGAGTGGTCTGCGAGCCTCAATACGGAGTACTACTTCCCGCTGCAGTCCACTGAAATTTACCTTCGCGGCCTGTACAAGTACACGGGCGAACGGGACAACACTGACGCTTCCGCCGGCATTGGCGAGGTACTGGACGAATTTGAGGCCTATCACCTGCTCAACGGTTACGTCGGCTGGCGCAGCAGTGAGCAGACCTGGGATGTGTCGCTATGGGCGAAAAACCTGCTGGATGAAGACGAAATCATCTACCAGCGCGGCCCGGACCAGTTCGATATCGCGATCTCCGGTGGGTCCTACACCCAGCCCAATGTGCTGGCCGAGCGTTCTTACGGCATCACCGCACGCTACAACTTCTAGGGTATCGCCAGGCCGGAGGGGCGGCTGACGCCGTCCCTTCGCGCGCGGCGGGCAATCGACGCCGCCTTCCTGCCAGCGTTCGCGCAACGATGCAGCCGCAATGAACCTGGCAAACAACAATCGAAGCCACAGCCGCTGAGCCCGCCTAGCGAATAGTGGAAATGCCCACCGCGTCACGAACCGAGCGCATCAGCGGCGCGCTGTATTCGCGCGCGCGCTCGGCGCCCTTTTGCAGCTCGTTTTCAATATACCCGGGATCTTCCATCAGCTGGTCGTAACGCTCACGCGCCTCCGCCAACTCACTGTTCACCAGTTCGAACAGCTGTTTCTTGGCTTCGCCCCAGGCTATGCCATTGGCGAATTCCTCGCGCATACGCGCGGTCTCGCTCTCGTCGGCAAAGGCGGCCCACATCTGGAACACGGTGGAGGTATCCGGGTCCTTGGGCTCACCGGGTTCAAGCAGATTGGTCTTGATCTTGTTGATGTGCTTGCGCAAGGGCTTTTCGGCGAGGAACAACGGTATGGTGTTGTTATAGCTCTTGGACATCTTGCGGCCATCGAGCCCCTGCAGCACAGCGACGCTGTCATCCACCACCGCCTCCGGCAGGGTAAAGACATCGCGGAAGTTATGGTTGAAGCGCGCCGCGATATCCCTTGCCATCTCCACGTGCTGTATCTGGTCACGCCCGACGGGAATACGATGTGCATTGAACATGAGTATGTCGGCCGCCATCAGCACCGGGTAGCTGAACAGGCCCATGGTGATCGCGTGATCGGGGTCCTCTCCAGCCTCTTCATTGGCCTGCACGGCAGCTTTGTAGGCATGCGCGCGATTCATCAGCCCCTTGGCCGCGTTGCAGTTCAGGATCCAGGTCAGTTCCGGGATCTCCGGAATATCGGACTGCCGGTAAAACAGCGCCTTGTCAGTATCCAGGCCTAACGCCAGCCACGTTGCCGCGATTTCCTTGGTCGACTGCCGCACCATGTCGGGGTCATGGCACTTGATCAGCGCATGGTAGTCGGCGAGGAAGAAAAATGAATCCAGTGTCTCATCGCGAGAAGCCGCAATTGCCGGGCGGATAGCGCCCACGTAATTACCCAGGTGCGGTGTGCCTGTGGTGGTGATCCCGGTGAGTACCCGTTGCTTTGCCATAGTGTTTTTTCTGGTCTGGGAAAAGCCGCCAATCATACCAGCTTGGCTAGCGGTTGCTATCCTGCAGGGCGCGGATCGTGCGTTCGTATCTGCCAGACAGCACCTGCGGAAAATATGCGGACAGGTCCGGTGGCGGTGGCAGCGCCTTTCCGAAAGCGCAGATCAGCTCGGCAGCGGCAGCAGCCTCGCTGGCCGGCGTTTGTGGACTGGATGGATAACGATACAGCGGGTCATAGATTTCGCGGTAGACCAGGCGGTCGGGCACCACCGGGACGCAGCCGCATTGCACTGCCCGCATCAGCGCCAGGCCCTGGAACTCGTGCAGGGCCGTGGACAACGCCACATTGGCCCACTGCATCAGTTCGGTATAGCGGGCCTCGCTGTCGACGTAACCGAACTGCACCAGTCGGTGGGAGAATTCTCGCTCGATCTCTGCGAACACTGGCGGCGAGCGCCTGAATTGCTGTCCGGTCACCGCGACCTCGAAGTCCTCCTGTGCCGCTTCGAGATTGTGCAGAATCCGCAGCAGCCCCTCGCCGCCCTTGTCGTGTTCGAAGCGGGCGCTCCACAACAGGCGTATTCCTGCACGCCGGTCAGGCGTGGCAGCGCCCTGCCCCGCGCGCGGTTCGGCCGGCATCAGCGGCACCGGCAATATGCATGACTTGTCACGCAGTGACGTCACCACTCCCGCTGGCACCCGATCCGGTAAGCGCGCCAGCAGTGCGTCACAGCCATCCAGGAACGTGTCGCGATTGAACCGCGAATTAAAGGCGATGGTATCCGCAGCCAGCGCGCCATACAGACTCACCATCTGCGCTTCCAGCAGGCTGTGCTGCTGTTTGTCCTGCGGATAGGCGAACTGGTTTTCGTGAAAATACAGCAGCGCCGGGATCTCCCCCAGGGCGGGCACCAGCCCGCGCAGCGTGGCCAGGTCGGACATCGAGGTAGCGATCAACAGATCATGGGGCGCCTGCAACAGTTCGCGCTCGGCGATACTCCAGTACAGCGGGTTACCCCGCACCCGCCAACTGAAGTAGCGTGGCGGTAATTCCAGCACGGTCCACGACCAGCGGGGGAACATCTGCTGCAGGGCTGCCTGCCAGTAGCGGTGGCTCTGTGCGGCGTAGGCTGACAGCAGCAATACCCGCATCCGCTGCTCAGGCCGCGCCGAGATTGCCCGGGTAATTGTAGAATCGTGCCAGCAGGCGGGCCAGATCATGCGCATCGGCACTACCGGCGAGTTCACGCACCGAATGCATGGCGAAGGTGGGCACACCGATATCCAGCGTCTTGACCCCTACCTCACCCGCCGTGATCGGCCCGATGGTGCTGCCGCAGGCCATATCCGTGCGCACTACAAAGGACTGCAGCGATACCCCCTCCTCTGCGGCCAACATACGAAACAGACCGCTGGTCTCGCTGTTCGAGGCGTAGCGCTGATTGGCATTGATTTTCAGCACCGGCCCACGATTGAGCAATGGACCGTGGTTGGCGTCGTGGCGGTCGGCATAGTTGGGGTGAATGCCGTGGGCATTGTCTGCGGACACCATCATGGAGCGTTCGGTCAACGCCGCATATCCGGTCTGGCTGTTTGCAATGCGCTTCAGCGTGGCAGACAGGAACGGGCCGTTGGCGCCAGCGGCGGACAGGGAGCCCACTTCTTCATGATCATTGCACACCAGCAGGACACTTGTGGCGCCGTCCCAGCGCTGCAAAGCCTGCAACCCGGTATAACAGCTCAACAGGTTGTCCAGGCGCGCAGCGGCGACAAAATCGCCGCGCAAACCGACCACGGCCGGACGCTGGGTATCGTACAGGCACAGCTCGTAATCCAGCACCCTGTCTGCAGCACACCCGGGATGCTCCTCGCACAGCCGCTCCAGTAGCAGCTGGCGGAAGTCCAGCACTTCCTCACCCTGCAACTGGCACAGCAGCGGCACGATGTCTTTCTGGGGATTGATCGAGCGGCTTTTGTTGGCCTCGCGATCAAGGTGTATCGCCAGGCTGGGAATAACGGCAATCGGGTCGCGAAAATCGATCAGCGCGGTACGCAGCACGCCGTCCCGACACTGGTAACTGAGGCGACCGGCAATGGACAGGTCGCGATCGTACCAGGGGTTGAGTAAGGCGCCGCCATATACTTCCACGCCCAATTGCATATAGCCCTGTTGGCGCACTTCGGGCACTGGCTTCACCATCAGGCAGGGGCTGTCAGTGTGTGCGCCCACCATGCGCATACCTCGTTCCGGCGCTGCATCCCGGCCCATGCCAAAGGCGATCAGCGAACTGCCATTGCGGGTGAGATAGTAGCGGCCGCCGGGCTCCAGTGCCCACTCGGCGTCCTCGTGCAGTCGTTGGTAACCCGATGCGTCCAGGCGCTGCACCATCTCTGACACGGCGTGGAAAGGCGTGGTAGCGCGACTTATGAACTCACACAGGCCCTGGTTGAACTGTTCGCGTTCTGACATCACTCATTTCCCTCTGCGGCATGGCCGCCCATGGACCGCATGCGGGCGAACAGGCTGGATGTGTCCCAGCGCCCTCCACCCATCGACTGCACATCGGCATAGTAGGTATCCACCAGTTCAGTCACCGGCAGGGACAATTGCAGTTCTTCTGCCTGTTCCAGCACCATGCCAAGGTCCTTGCGCATCCAGTCAACGGCGAAGCCGTGATCGTATTCCCCGGCCAGCATGGTCTGGTAGCGATTTACCATCTGCCAGGACTGGGCCGCACCCTGTGAAATCACCTCGATCACCGCAGCCGTGTCCAGCCCGGCACGCTCGGAGAACTCCAGGCCCTCGGCCAGGCCCTGCACGATTCCTGCGATACAGATCTGGTTGACCATCTTGGCCAATTGTCCACTGCCAGCGGGACCCAGCAGACGTACACAACGTGCGTAGGATTCCAGGACGGGCTGCACTCGCGTAAACACGTCTGCATCTCCGCCTACCATGATGGTCAGGGCGCCGTTTTCGGCGCCGGCCTGGCCACCCGATACCGGCGCGTCGAGAAAGCCCAGCCCCTGCGCCCGCGTGGTTTCTGCCAACTCACGAGCCAAACCAGCCGATGCGGTGGTGTGATCGACAACCACTCCGCCGGCACGCATACCGGCAATAACGCCGTCGTCGCCCAGCATCACACTGCGCACGTCGTCGTCATTGCCCACGCAAAGGCAAACAATATCCGCAGCACTCGCGGCCTGTCCCGGGGTGCTCGCACGGGCACCACCGTATTCTTCAACCCAACTTGCCGCCTTGTCGGCGCTGCGGTTGTAGACCGTGACCTCGTGACCGGCGCGTTGTAAATGTCCCGCCATGGGATATCCCATCACGCCAAGCCCGATGAAAGCCAGTTTCATTGCATCACTCCCTGTTCAAGCCAGCCAGAAAAAGTACAGTACGCCCGCCAGCGCGATCCGGTAATAAACAAACGGCATCATACCCACCCGATCCAGCAGGCGCAGGAACACGGCGATGCACAGATAAGCGGTGACACCGGATATGGCCGCGGCCACCAGCATCAGCGCCCAGTCCACCGCTGCGGCACCTGCGGCCAGTTGCGCTCCCTTGAGCAGGCCGGCGCCCGTTATAACCGGTATCGACAACAGGAACGAAAAGCGCGCGGCGTCCTGTCGACTCATATTGAGCAGTAAGGCAGCGGTGATGGTCGCACCCGAGCGCGACACCCCCGGCACCGGCGCCATCGCCTGGGCGAGACCGATCAGCATCGCGACCTTGAAATCCAGCGTACGTTTTCCCGGTTTGCGTGCCGCATGGCGATCAGCAAAGCCCAGCAACAGCCCGAAGACCAGTGTGGTGGTCGCAATAACCGGCAAGTTGCGTGCCTGCGCTTCAATAAAGTCGCCCTGGAAAAAGCCCATCAAACCGGCTGGCACCGACGCCAGGAGCAGATACCAGACCATACGGCTTTGCGCTGTCGCAGGACTACCCCTCAGTGAAGCGGCCCAGGCCGTGACGATGTCCAGCAGGTCACGCCGGTAGTAGACGATGACCGCCGCCAGCGTACCCACATGCACGGCAACATCAAAGGCCAGGCCCTGGTCAGGCCAGTTTAATACCAGTGAGGGGATCACCAGGTGGGCAGAACTGGAGATCGGCAGAAACTCTGTCAGCCCCTGCACAATAGCCAGTGCCACAGCCTGGAACCAATCTATCACTTGCGTTTTCCCTGCTCTGGAATCTTCTTCCAGTTGATCTCGTCACGCACATAAACGGGTTGCACATCACGGGCAAGTTGAGTCTCTCCCCTGGCCGCACTGTGTCGGGCCAGAGGCACCAGATCCCGGGCCTCGGGCAACAGATCAGGCGCCACAACACCCAGGGCCTGTCGCACGTTTGCCGGCATATGCTCGAGAAAGCGGCAGCCACTGCCTATGCCAACTGCGGCCACTATGGCATCGGGTAACGTTACCTGCTTGGGCGAACATGCCAGTGCCTGCGTCAACGGTACAGCCAGCCCTTTTTCAAACTGGTACCAGGCATAGTAAATCTCGTTGATACGCGCATCGATGGCACTGAACACGAACTGGCCGGGAGCGGCCAGCCCGAGACGCAAAGCCGTTTGTGCCTGCGCCGCCAGCGTGGACACCGGTATTGCGGGCAGTGCTGCGCTGTAGGCCAGCCCCTGCACCGCACTGGAGGCAATGCGCAGACCAGTGAAAGAACCCGGGCCGGCCCCGTAGGCTATGGCATCTACGCCATGGCGCTGCAGGCCGCCGCCGGGGAGCAGCTCTTCCAGCATCGCCAGCAGCCGCTGGCTGTGCTGCCTCGGCGTAATCTCGTGCCGCTGTTCGACAACATCGCCACGTGCCAGGGCGAGCGAACAGGCCTCTGTCGCTGTCTCGATAGCGAGAATGGTTTTCATGGCGATCGTGATCGGCCCCGGTAGTGCGTGCTAAGCTGCGATTATCCCACAGCCGCCTGCAGGTAAGAACCGTTGCGAGTCCGTTTTGTCGATAGATAGGCCAAACCTTCACGGCATCGAGGCGCTGGTACTGGCGGGCGGCGCAGGCCGGCGCGTCGGCGGCCAGGACAAGGGCCTGCTACCCTGGCATGGCAGGCCACTGATTGAACACGTTATTGAACGGATAAGCCCCCAGGTCTGTTCCCTGCACATCAGTTGTAACCGCAATCGACATGTCTATGCCCGACATGCGCCGTTGACACCGCCGGACCTGCGCCAGGATTACCAGGGACCACTCGCCGGACTGGAAGCGGCACAAGCTGTTTTACACCATGCACGCGTGCTACTGGTACCTTGCGACACCCCCCGCCTGCCACAGGATCTCGCCGCCAGGCTGTTGAGCAAGCTGGAAAGCGTTCCCGACGCGCAGGTCTGTTATGCCAGTACAGGGGATAAGGCCCACTACCTGTGTGCCCTGTTGCGCCGGGAAGCCCTGACCTCACTCACTGCCTTTCTCGATAGCGGTGAACGTGCCGTACACCGGTGGTTTGCGCAAATGGGCGCAGTGGCGGTGAGTTTTGACGACCAGCGCGAGTGTTTCCTCAATATTAACGCCATGGAAACGCCCGCTACAGGCCAGACGACAGCCACCTGATTGGGGAGCAAAAAAAACCCGCAGTCGTAAACAACTGCGGGCTGTTTCTGGCACTGGTGTTCAGCGCCTGCTGGATGCTACTTCTTTGCGGCGGCCTTCTTTTTGGGAGCTGCCTTTTTCCTGGCTACGGCCTTTTTCTTTGGCGCCGCCTTTTTCTTGGCTGCAGCTTTTTTCTTGGGTGCGGCTTTTTTCTTGGCGGCGGCCTTCTTCTTGGGCGCGGCCTTTTTCTTGGCGCTTGCCTTCTTCTTGGCCGGCTTGCCTCCACTTACCATGGATTCGATTTTCTTGGCCGCAGCGCGTGCTTTAGCCTCTGCTTTCTTTTCCGCTGCCTTGGCTTTGGCCATTGCCTTCTTCTCTGCGGCAGCTATCTGCTTGGCCAGGCGCTTCTCCAATGCGGCCAGTTTTTTCTTGTCTTGCTTGGCCCGCTTCTTCATCCAGGACTCGGCATGCTTTGCCATTGCCTTGGCTTTATCCATTTCCGCTTTGGCAGCCAACTCGGCCTTGTGCGCGAGCTTTTTCTCCTCAGCTGCCATCTTGACGGCCTTCAACCTGGCAGCTTCAGCGACCTCGGCTGCACGATGTTTTGCGTCGGCCACTTTTTCACGCATTGCCTTGATGCGGGCCGAACTCTTAGCCGAAGCGTTTTGCGCTGCCTTCACTGCACGCTTGTTAGCTGCCGTGGCATTCTTGGCAGCCTGTTTACGCGCGGCTTCCAGTTTCTTGCGAGCGCTTTGCAATGCTTTCTTTTCAGAATCCACCGCTTTTTGCAGCTTGGCCAAAGCCTCGTTAGCTCGTTTCACAGCGGGTGAAACCGTCGTCTTGCTGGCGGCGGCTTTCTTCTTCGCAGGTGCCTTTTTACGCGCAGTAGACGCCTTCTTTGCAGGTGTTTTCTTTTTTGCCTGTGCCATTACGCTCGTCTCCGAAATAGTTTGTCAGGTAACGCAACTCAAAAATAGCAACATTAAACCGGGCTTACAACAACTCCCGTGCAGAAAATCCTCGCGAAAACAGGAATTTAACGCTGTTTTGACAGCTTTGCCTGTTGTCTGGCGCAAGTTGCGACGGTCAGTGGAACAAGAAACAGTGCTTTGGCCGCATCACCGATTACTCTGCTGCCACAGAAAAAACGCTACATTCGCTGATGATTCCCGACACCCTGCTTACTGCAACGCTTTTTCCAGATACGCCGATACGCGAATGTGAACGTCGTTTTCTGGCCGACGTGTGAACTGCGCCACGGACATGCAGATACAAAAAAGGGGAGCAAAAGCTCCCCTCTCGGAATGCCCGAACGGGCTACTCTTCCAACTCGGCGAATACCGCGTCGCGAATCTCTTCAACGCCGCCCACACCGGCCACACGATGATAGGCGGGTGCGTCGTCGCCCACCATATTCTGGTAGAAATCAATCAGCGGACTGGTTTGTGAATGATACACCTCAAGGCGCTTGCGCACCGTCTCTTCCTGGTCATCGTCGCGTTGTACAAGCGGCTCACCGGTAACGTCGTCCACGCCTTCCTGCTGCGGCGGATTGTAACGAACGTGGTAAACACGCCCCGATCCCGGATGCACGCGCCGGCCACTGAGCCGCGCCACGATCTCATCGTCTTCCACGGCAATCTCTACAACATGATCAATCGCCACGCCGGCCTCTACCATGGCCTGTGCCTGGGGGATTGTGCGCGGGAAACCATCAAACAGGAAACCCCGACTGCAGTCATCCTCGGTAATACGCTCTTTGACCAGCCCGATGATGATGTCATCGGAAACCAGGCCACCCGCGTCCATGACTTCTTTCGCCTGCAAACCGAGCTCTGTCTGTGCCTTCACTGCGGCGCGCAGCATGTCACCGGTCGATATTTGCGGAATGTCGTACTTTTCGGTGATGAATTGGGCCTGGGTGCCCTTACCTGCGCCCGGGGCGCCCAACAGTATCAATCGCATAAGCGAACTACCTCGATCTTCTGGTTTGCGGCTAAACCGCGTAAAAGAGTGGTTCTGGGATTACGAAGGGCGAACACGATACACAGCGCTCCAGCAGGATACAACCCCTACTTTTGGCGAGTATCAGAGCGCTTTGCGCGTTCCCACAGCGCGTCGAGGGCGGCCTCATCGAGCGAATCCACATTCGTCCCTTGAGCCTCCGCCAGGGCTTCCATGAGGCGGAATCGTCTTTCGAACTTACCGGCAGAATCACGCAGGGTGGTCTCCGCATCAAGGCGCAGGTGACGGCACAGGTTGACACAGCTGAACAGCAGGTCGCCCATTTCCTCACGCACCGATGCGCTATCCCCGCTGTCCATGGCCTGGCGCAACTCGTCGAGTTCCTCGGCAATTTTTTCCAGCACCGGCGCACTGTCCGGCCAGTCGAAGCCGACTCCGGCAGCGCGTTTCTGTAATTTCTGTGCGCGCGGCAGCGCCGGCAGCGCCACCGGCACATCGTCCAGGACACCATGCTGCGCGCGCCCGCTGCGTTCCTGTTTCTTGATCGCCTCCCAGGTCGCATTGACCTGTTCGACATCTGCGGCGGCATCGACCACACCTTCTATCGCGCCACCGGCAAACACGTGCGGATGGCGACGCACCAGTTTTTCCACCAGCGTATTGACGATGGCGTCGAAACTGAACAGACCCTGCTCACGCCCCAGCTGGGCATAGAAAACCACCTGGAACAGTACGTCTCCCAACTCTTCACCCACATGATGAAAGTCTTCCTGTTCTATGGCATTGGCGAGTTCGTAACATTCCTCCAGCGTCGAGGGCACGATGCTGCGGAAATCCTGCTCCAGGTCCCAGGGGCATCCGTGTTCGGGATCGCGCAAACGCTCCATGACACGCAGCAGGTCGTCAATGCCATACACCACCGGCTGCTCCGCGCTCACTGGCTCACCCTTGTCGCGGAAATCACGTTGTGCAGCCGGTTTATGCGCTCCAGCATTTTCGACAGGGAAGCCAGGTTCGGCACTTCAACACGCAGCCGCATGGTCGCCGTATGGCTCTTCTTGTTGGTCTGGGTGTTGATCGACAACACGTTAATGTGCGCATTGGCGAACAGGCCGGTGATATCCCGCAGCAGCCCATGCCGGTCATACGCTTCGATGGCCACGTCAACTTCATAGTTATCTGTGGGTGTGGTGCCCCACTCTACATCTATGACACGCTCCGGCGTGGCCTCGGCGAGCTTCACCAGTCGGGCGCAGTCTGTGCGATGAATACTCACACCCCTGCCCTGGGTGATAAATCCGGTAATCGCATCCCCGGGCAGTGGCTTACAACACCCGGCCATATGGTTGAGCAGATTACCGACACCCTGCACCTGCACTTCGCGCCGGTAACGCGTGGCGCCCGGGCGTGCCAGCTTCAGCTGCGGTTCCTGCCGCCGTTCGACCAGGCCCTGCGCCGCGTTTAACACCTGTGCTGATGGCAGGTCGCCGTAACCCACCGCTGCATACATGTCCTCCACCGTCCGCATATGCACTTTGCGGGCCACACGCTGGTAATCCACGCTGGTGAGCGCCAGGCGCTTGAACTCACGCTCCAGCAGATGACGACCGGCATCGACATTTTCCTCACGCGCCTGGGTACGAAACCAGTGCTGCACCTTGGCGCGGGCGCGGGAGGTGCGCAGGTAACCCAGGCCGGGCTGCAGCCAGTCGCGCTTGGGGGAGCCGTCCTTGCTGGTCAGTATCTCCACGCGCTCGCCGGTCTGCAGGACATACGTGAGCGGCACAATGGCCCCGTTTACCTTGGCACCACGGCAGCGATGCCCAACCTCGGTATGCACGTGGTAGGCGAAATCCAGCGGCGTGGCACCCTGAGCCAGGTTGACCACATCGCCCTCGGGGGTAAACACGTAAACACGATCCTGCGCGACGTTAAAACTGAACTGTTCGGCCACGCTGCCGGTATCGCCGGTTTCATCGTGCCAGTCGAGAACCTGGCGCAGCCAGGCGATCTTTTCCTCGTAGGTGCTGGCCATGCCCTCGCCGGCATCTGAGCCCTTGTAGCGCCAGTGCGCACACACGCCCAGTTCCGCTTCCTCGTGCATCTGCCGGGTGCGGATCTGCACCTCGAGAATCTTTCCCTCCGGCCCGATCACCGCCGTGTGCAGGGAGCGATAGCCGTTTTCCTTGGGATTGGCGATATAGTCATCGAACTCGTTGGGAATATTGCGCCACAGGCCATGAACCAGCCCCAGGGTGGCGTAGCAGTCCTTGATCTCGGGTACCAGTATGCGCACCGCGCGTATGTCATAGACTTGCGAAAAGCCGATACCCTTGCGCTGCATCTTTCGCCATATGCTGTAGATATGCTTGGCGCGACCATCAATCTGGAACTCCAGGCCGGCATTGCCCAGCACTTTCGTCAGTATGGCTTTCACGTCGACAATAAACTGGTCCCGCTCCAGGCGTTTACCATCGAGTAACCGGGCTATCTTGCGGTACGCGTCTGCGTATATGTAACGGAAGGACAGGTCCTCCAGTTCCCACTTCAGGTGACCTATGCCCAGGCGATGGGCCAGCGGGGCATACACATCAAACACTTCCCTGGCGACGTGTTCGCGACGCGCCTCGTCATTCTTCACTGCGCGGATGGCGCAGGTCCGCTCCGCCAGTTTTATCAGGGCCACGCGCACGTCATCAACCAGGGCGATCAACATTTTGCGGATGTTGTCTTTCTGTGCGTGCGCCTGGCCCAGCACAGGGCGATCCTGCTGCAATCGCAGTTCGCCGATCGCAGCCATACGCAGCACACCACACAGCAGGTCACCCGCTGTGGTGCCAAACTCTTCGTTAACCTCGGCCAGCGAGATACGCTGCTCACGCACCACCCGGTAGAGCAATCCCGCAACCAGGCAATCCGTGCCCACGTGCAGTTCGGCCATTATCAGGGCGATATCGAGACCGGCGCGAAACGGATCACTTTCCAGTGCCCAGTCGCCCTGGTCGACACCGGGAACTGCACAAAGCTCACGCACACGCCCGGCGGTCTGAAGCAGGCGCTGGCGCTCTTCCTGCTCCAGTTGCACCGGCAGGCTGTCCAGCCAGAGCTCGAGATCTACTTTCTCGGGCTCGGCATTGTGATGGGATTGATGGCGTACCTGGACCATGTCAGTGCGCCGCGAATACGCCCGTGGAGAGGTAGCGATCACCGCGATCACAGATGATCGCCACAATCACCGCATTTTCCAGTTCAGCTGACAGTCGCAACGCTGAAGCGACCGCACCACCGGAAGACACACCACAAAATATCCCCTCTTCCGATGCCAACCGGCGCATGGTCTGCTCCGACTCGCGCTGTGAGATATCCATAACCCGGTCCACCCTCGCGGCATTATAAATGGCAGGCAGGTAGGCCTGCGGCCAGCGCCTGATTCCGGGTATGCTGGAACCATCTTCGGGTTGCAGGCCCACGATCTGCACGTCAGGGTTCTGGCCCTTCAGGTAAGCCGAGCAACCCATGATCGTGCCCGTTGTACCCATAGAGCTGACAAAGTGGGTGATGGTACCGCCGGTCTGGGACCAGATTTCCGGCCCTGTGCTGGTCAAGTGAGCATGTGGATTGTCGGCGTTGCCGAACTGGTCGAGTACGCGGCCCTCACCGCGGGCCTGCATGGCCATAGCCAGGTCACGTGCGCCTTCCATGCCCTCTTCCTGGGACACTTCAATCAGTACCGCACCGTATGCCGACATGGCTTGCTTGCGCTCATCACTCATGTGACTGGGCATGATCAGCACCATACGGTATCCGCGAATGGCTGCGGCCATGGCCAGGGCAATACCGGTGTTGCCGCTGGTGGCCTCGATAAGCGTGTCGCCGGGCTTGATTTCGCCGCGCTCTTCCGCACGCGCAATCATGCTCATAGCCGGCCGGTCCTTGACCGAACCGGCCGGGTTATTGCCCTCTAGTTTCAGCAGGATGGTGTTACTGGTTTGTCCCTGCATGCGTTGCAGCCGGATCAATGGTGTATTGCCGACACACTGTTCAATGGTGGGGTATTCGCGCATGACTACTCTACATCGTGTTGCCCGTGCAGCAGTGTACCGCTTCACGCCGGCCTGTGCATGTCCGGGGCGGGATTCAGGCCTTTAAACCAGCACTGCAAAAGCGATCACACAGTCTTCCTCGTCCGCCAGGCTCAGGGCCACCCGCGTGCCGCCTTGTTCACTGGCAACGCGCAGAGCACCGCCGCTGAGCTCCACCTGCGGCGCACCGCTGGCGTCGTGCGTGATCAATATATCCTGCCAGCTGACGCCGCGGCCTATGCCGGTGCCCAGCGCCTTGGCGACCGCTTCCTTGGCGGCGAAACGTTTGGCCAGCAGGTTTCCAGGACGCCCGCTGAGCGCATACTCCTCGCACTCGGCCGGGCACAGTATGCGCTTTACAAAACGCTCCCCCTGGCGTTCGACCACGGAGTCGATGCGTGCAAACTTGAGAATGTCAGTACCCACTCCTATCACCGCTATTCCCCCTTTCCGCGGGTTCGCGCCCGAAACAGTTCCCGGCTGCGCAATGGCGCATCCCCCAGGTGCACAGCAAGCACCTGTCGCATCAGGCGGCGTGCGGCCAGGCGGTTTTCGCCGGCAAACTCACCGCGTGACATGGCCAGCAACTCATCCCCCCGGTATGCGGGCTGCACAGTCCTGTATGCACCGGCACTCGCCACCATGCCGTGATCAGGATGAAATTGATACCAGGCTTCCGGGTCCAGGCCCTCACCACTGTGTCCATCATGGCAGAGGGAGAAACTGTAGCCCAACTGTTCCAGCAAACCCAGCTCGAAACGGCGCAATACAACCTCAACGTCTGCCTCGGCAGCGAGTTCTTCCACCACCAGCGTGTAGTCGGCAAAAAGCCGGGGGTGTGGATCATGTTTGTGCAGCAGGCGCATCAGCAACTCATTAACATACAGTGCGCTGTACAGGTTTTGGCCGCGCAAGGCTTGCGCCAGCCCGGCGGGCTCTACCTGGGTCAGGGTTTTCAACTCGCTGCGGCCACTGAAAGACAGTAGCAAGGGGGTGAAGGGTTGCAACAAGGCAGACGTGCTGCCACCGCGGGCCCTGCGCCGCGCGCCTTTGGCGACCAGGCTGATCCTGCCGTGTTCGGCGGTAAACGCCTCCAGTATCAGACTGCTGTCCCGGTATGGTCGACCGTGCAGGATATAGGCGGGCTGCAGGGAAACACGCATGCTGGCCAGGCGCCTCAGGGGTCGTCGTAGCCCAGGCTGCGCAGGGCCCGTTCATCGTCGGACCAACCGCTCTTGACCTTGACCCACAGGCGCAGCATCACCTTGCAGTCGAACAGTCGCTCCATATCCTGTCGCGCTTCGGTACCGATGGAGCGCAGTCGACTGCCCTTGTCGCCGATGATGATTTTTTTCTGGCCGTTGCGCTCAACCAGGATCAGTGCTGAGATGTGTGCCACGTTATTCTCAAAGCCAAACTCCTCGATCTCCACCGTGACCGCGTAAGGCAGTTCATCCCCGAGTTGGCGCATGATTTTTTCCCGCACGATCTCCGCAGCGAGAAAACGCTGGCTGCGGTCCGTGATCTGCTCTTCGGGAAAGAAAAATTCCGACTCGGGCAGGTATTTGCGGATCTCCTGTTCCAGGAGGTCTATGTTGCGCTGGCGCAAGGCCGACACCGGTATGATCGCCGCGAAATCCCCGCGCTCGGCCAGTGACTGGAGGTGCGGCAACAGGCTGTTCTTGTCCTGCAACAGGTCAACCTTGTTTACCACCAGCAGCACTGGCCGGCCCGACTGCTGCACCTGCTCGAGCACCATCTGGTCTTCTTCTGTCCACGCTGTGCGATCTACCAGAAAAAGCACCAGGTCCACATCACGTATGGCGCTGCTGGCGGCGCGATTCATGAAGCGGTTTATCGCTTTTTCACCACCCTGGTGTAGCCCGGGCGTGTCGACAAAGATTATCTGGCAGCCACCCTCGGTCTTGATACCCAGGACCTGGTGACGGGTGGTCTGTGGTTTGCGTGAGGTGATGCTGATTTTCTGGCCCAGCAGATAGTTCAACAGGGTCGACTTGCCCACGTTGGGTCTGCCAACGATGGCGACGTAACCGCAGTGTTTAGTCTCTTCTTGGGACACCCAGGCTCTCCAGTGCTTGGCCGGCAGCGGCCTGCTCGGCCTTGCGTCTGCTGCTGCCGGCACCCTCCACGACCATCTCGGGGCTGGTGAGTCGACAGGCAACCTGGAACTGCTGGTCATGATCGGCGCCGGTAGTGCCCAGCAGTTCGTAGTTGGGCAGTGGTCGACCGCGACCCTGCAGGTATTCCTGTAGCTGCGTCTTGGCGTCTTTATGCGCACTGGCAGGATCCAGATCCTCCAGGCGACCATCAAACCAGGTGTGTACACAGCGGCGGCAGGTTTCAGCGCCCGCGTCGAGCAGGATGGCCCCGGCAATGGCCTCCAGCGCATCGGCGAGTATGGACCCGCGGCGTTTGCCACCACTCTTGCGTTCACCGGTACCGAGCACAAGGTAGTCGCCGATATCCAGTTCGCGGGCAATCCTCGCCAGAGTATCTCCCTTGACCAGCGACGCGCGCATGCGGCTCAGTTCGCCCTCGCTGGCGCGCGCGAACTGGTGGTAAAGGGCCTCTGCGACAATGTGATTGATGATGGAGTCACCGAGAAACTCGAGGCGCTCATTGTTGCGGCCTCCCGCGCTGCGATGTGTCAACGCCAGTTCCAGCAAACCGGTGTCAGTGAACACATGGCCCAGGGCGCGCTGCAGGCGCCCGAGTTGCTGCTGGCGGTCCGTCACCTGGGCTCAGGCTTCCCCGCCTCGATCAGCAGGTCGTCGAACTTCATGACTGCGTCGATACGCCAGGCCAGCGGAACCCGCGCTTCATACCGGGCATCGATGTAGGTGACACCCTTCTCCCGATAGATATCCACGTCGCCGACCTTCAGGGCATAAATCTGGTTGGTGTTGAACAGGCGATCGATGCGCCGTCTGACCTGGCCCACGGTGGTGCTGCCCGGTTCGTGCTCATCCGCCACAGTCTGGACAATGTTTTTGACCGACGTGTATTCGAAGTAATGCGGGACCATCTTTACAAAGCACATAACGTAAAAACCGGCCATGATGGCGATGATCAACATGCCCGGAATGGACATCCCCCTCTGACGCTGCGGTGTGCGCATATCCCTGTCTCCCCTGACTGTCTTATATCATTCTATGGCGCCAACGCGGCTGAAGCTGGGCAGGCTGAAGAATGAGTCCCAGTGCATCCATACCGCGAAGGCCTTGCCTACTATATCCTTTTCCGGGACCTGACCCCAAATACGTGAATCCGCGCTGTTGTCGCGATTATCGCCCATCATGAAGTAGTGTCCGGGCTTCACCACCACCGAGAAGTTCAGTGGCCGTCTGGCGTCGTTGACCTGCATCATGAAGCTGGCATCGCCCAGTACTTCCTGGCCCATGCGATAGCGACCATTGGGGCCTGGCACCACAGCCACCTCTTCATGAGCTACCGCTTCACCATTCACGTAAAGACGTTTGTTGCGATAGGACACCGTATCCCCGGGGAGACCAATCACCCGCTTGATATAATAGGTGTCATTCATGTGTGGCGGGAAAAACACCATCACATCTCCGCGCTGGGGTTCGTTCAGGTCCAGTACCTTGGTACGAGTGACCGGGAGGCGAAGACCATAGGTATACTTGTTGACCAGTATATAGTCGCCCACCTGCAGGGTCGGCACCATGGACGAGGATGGAATCTGGAAAGGTTCGACCATGAAGGAGCGCAGTACGAATACCACGAACAACACCGGGAAAAACGAGCGCGCGTATTCAACGACCAGGGGCTCCCTGGCACTGTCCTTCACCCTGGCTGCGTACTGTTGTTCCTGGGGGTTGCCCTCCTGGTCCCAGTTCGGGTATTGCTGCTGCAGATCGGCAATGGTCTGTTTACGCCCGGGGGCCAGAAACAAGGTATCGAGCAGCCAAATGAGCCCGGAGCCGGCCACGAGAATGACCAGTATCAACGGAAAATCTATTGTTACCCCACCCATTAACCGTCCACCTTCAGCACCGCCAGAAACGCTGACTGGGGTATTTCAACCCGTCCCACCTGTTTCATACGCTTCTTCCCTTCTTTCTGCTTCTCCAGCAACTTCTTCTTGCGGGTGGCGTCGCCGCCATAACATTTCGCCGTCACGTTCTTGCGCAGCGCCTTGACCGTGGTACGGGCCACGATCTTGCCTCCCACCGCGGCCTGGATCGCCACATCAAACATTTGCCTGGGGATCAGCTCTTTCATCTTTTCGGTCAGCGCGCGCCCGCGATACTGGACATGATCGCGATGCACGATCACTGCCAGCGCATCGACCCGCTCGCCATTGATCAGCACATCCAGGCGTGACAGGGCTGCCGCCTCGAAGCGCTCGAAGCTGTAGTCCAGGGATGCATAACCACGGCTGACGGACTTCAGCCTGTCGAAGAAATCCAGCACGACTTCCGCCATGGGAATGTCATAGGTCACCTGTACCTGGGCGCCAAGGAACTGCATATCCACCTGGGCACCGCGCTTTTCCACACAAAGGGTAATGACATTACCCAGGTAATCCTGCGGCACCAGGATATTGCAGCGAGCGATCGGTTCGCGCATTTCCTCGATATCAGCCACATCGGGCAGTTTCGACGGGTTGTCGACCTTGATCACATCACCGTTCTTCTTGACCACCTCGTAGATAACCGTCGGTGCGGTGGTGATCAGGTCGAGATCGTACTCGCGTTCCAGCCGCTCCTGGATGATCTCCATATGCAGCATGCCCAGAAAGCCGCAGCGGAAACCAAAACCCAGCGCGTCAGAAGTCTCGGGCTCGTAGAACAGCGAGGCGTCATTCAGCGTGAGTTTGCCAAGCGCGTCGCGAAAATCCTCGTAATCGTCCGAGGAGATAGTGAAAATGCCGGCGTATACCTGCGGCTTGACGGTTTTGAATCCCGGCAAAGCGGGTACGTCGGGGCTCTTGTCGTGCACCAGGGTGTCGCCCACCGGCGCACCGTGAATATCCTTGATGCCAGCGACAACAAAGCCTACCTCGCCGGCCTGGAGGCAATCGCGTTCCTGCCTCTTGGGGGTGAAAATACCGACGCTGTCGACCTGGTGCGCCTTGCCTATCGATTTGGCGACGATTTTGTCCCGTTTGCGCAATACACCCTGTTTCACGCGCACCAGGGACACCACGCCCAGGTAGTTGTCGAACCAGGAGTCGATAATCAGTGCCTGCAACGGGGCATCGCGGTCGCCCTCTGGTGGCGGGATAGACTCAACCAGGTACTCCAGCGCATCCTCTATACCCAGGCCTGACTTGGCGCTGACCGGGCACGCCTCGGTGGCGTCAATGCCGATAATCTCCTCGATCTCCTGCTTCACCCGATCAGGATCCGCCTGCGGCAGGTCCATCTTGTTGAGTATGGGCAAGACTTCCAGCCCCTGCTCGATGGCGGTGTAGCAGTTGGCCACGGACTGGGCTTCCACACCCTGCCCCGCATCGACCACCAGCAAGGCGCCCTCGCAGGCGGCCAGGGAGCGGGACACCTCGTAGGAAAAATCCACGTGGCCAGGTGTGTCGATGAAATTCAGCTGATAGATCTCGCCATTGCGGGCTGGATAGTCGAGGGTGACGCTCTGGGCCTTGATGGTGATGCCCCGCTCGCGCTCGATGTCCATGGAATCGAGTACCTGCTCGTCCATCTCGCGATCAGAGAGCCCGCCACAGTGCTGTATGAAACGGTCGGCCAACGTCGACTTGCCATGGTCGATGTGGGCGATGATGGAAAAATTCCGAATGTGTTGGAGATCGCTCAATGCTTGGGTCCAGACAAAATAAGGCGGCACTCATTGAGGGCCGCCAAAAAACGCCGGATTGTACCTGAAAGCGCCCGCTGCGGCTATCGCCACACCCTGGCGCGTCGCCGGCTGCGCGTCCCGGACTGCGCGTCCCGGACTGCGCGTCCCGGACTCAGCCTGCAGGACTAGTCGGGCAACTTGATCCCGATGAACATGGGCGAGCCCCGGCGCATGAGGCGCAGCGGCACGGAACTGCCCCCGCGCAATTTCTCTTCTGCCTGTTCAAACGCATCGACAGACTTGACCGGGGAATTGCCCACCAGGGTAATGATATCGCCAGGCCGGATACCCGCCTCGGCAGCCGGTGAGCCCGGCACAACCTCGCGCACCTGCACGCCGCCGGACAGGCTCCAGCGCTCCAGTTGCTCCTGCGGCGCCTCGGCCACAATCACACCCAGCTTGCCGCCCTGGCCCTCGGCGCTGTCGCCGCCGCGCAAGCTGAAGCTGTCATCCGCATTCAGGCCCCCTACTTCCACCTTGATAGTCTTGCGCTTTTTATCGCGCATGATTTCTACGGGCACACGTGAACCCGGTGCAATCAGGCCGACCACGTGAGGCAGGTGGGATGAGGTGGGAATGTCCTTGCCATCAAAGCGAACGATAACGTCGCCCTCGCGCAGGCCAGCATCGTCAGCGGGCCCGTCCTCGGCCACCTGTACCACCAGCGCACCGCGCGGGCGATCGAGACCAAAAGACTCTGCCAGGTTCTTGTCCACATCCTGGATAGTCACACCCAGCCAGCCGCGTGTCACTTTGCCGTCTGCTTTCAGCTGATCAACGACATTGCGCACCACGCTCACCGGAATCGCGAAAGACAGCCCGATAGAACCGCCACTGCGGGTAAATATCTGTGAGTTCACTCCGACCACCTCGCCGGCCAGATTGAAGAGCGGACCGCCTGAGTTGCCGGGATTGATCGCCACGTCAGTCTGGATAAACGGCACGTAGTTCTCGTTGTTCTCCGTGGGCAGGCTGCGCCCCTTGGCCGAGACAATACCCGCAGTAACGGAATAATCGAGGCCGAACGGCGAACCGATTGCCAGCACCCATTCACCCACTTCAAGCTCGTCGTTTTTAGCGAGCCGCAGGGTGGGCAGATCTTCGGCATCAATTTTCAACAACGCGAGGTCTGATCGCGGGTCGGTGCCAATCACCTCCGCTTCGAACTCGCGGCGGTCGCTCAGGCGCACCAGCACACTGTCGGCGCCTTCCACCACGTGATTGTTGGTGACGATATAACCGTCACCGGAAATGACAAATCCGGAACCCATGCCCATACGCTGGTGAGGTGCCGGTGGTGCACCGCGGAATTCAAAGAAACGTCGCAGGTACTCGGGAATCTCCTCCGGCCCCGGCTGGCCACTGCCCGGCCTGGGCCCGCTGGCCTCGACGATAATCTTCACCACGGCGGGCGAACTTTGCTTGACGATATTGCGAAAATCGGGAAGTTCAGCGGCCCTGACCTGCAGGGCGCAGAGCACGGTGATGCCAAAAACCAGTACGGAGGTCAATCGTGTCAATACAGTCATTCCAGCGTCCAATCAGCTTGAGTTGTTACTGCCGGCCGGTTCAGCCGACGTGTAGAGCCTGCACGCGGCGGTGCAGAATACCTTCCAGTGTCGGTTGCAGGGAGTCGTCGTTGCGGTGCCGGTGTGCGTGGGCCCGCACCAGCATGAAGCCGGCGACAAATCCCGCTACCGCGCCCAGCGCCGCGCCAAGATCGGCGTTGGCTGCAACCCAGGTACTACCGAAGAATGCCCCCGCGAGCATAAGCAGCAGCGGCAGGATATAGACGATCAGCGAGCCTCGAAGAATGACATCTTCCGGAATGGCTATGCGCACCTCGTCGTCCACCGCGCAATCGCTGGCAGCGACCTTGCCGGGCAGCACGCGTATCAGCGAGCGATGCCCGTCGGATATCCGGTTGAGCAGGCCATGACCACAGCCCTTCTGCGCGGCACAGGCACCACAGGTCGACTGCCGGATGGTTTCGACCCAGACACTGTCGGCCTCCACTGCCACCACTCGTCCCGTTTCCAACAACACGTCAGCGTACCCACCTTACCGAATCGGCCACCATTCTAGCGGTGTTGACCGGCACTTCGCCAACCACGGTAATCAACAGCGGCGAACCGGTGAGGCTCAGGCCGCGGCTGTAGGATGTGGTGCTGCCCTCGCGCACAAGGCCCTCTCCGGGACGGATCTCCCGGTCCAGGACTTCAACGAACACAGAAAACACGGCCAGGCCATCGGTAAAGGTCTTGCGTCCGGCATTCGCCGGCTCGCTGGCGGTGGCCACAAAGCCCTGCGGCAACCAACCCAGGCGCCATCCCTGTGGCAGTCGCGCCGGTTGCTGCACGGCGCCCGGGGCCGGGTGCTCGGCCTCGTGCACGACATTGATATCGACACCTTCGGGAACGCGCTTGTTATAGGAAATCTCGGCGAACTGGAACTGCTCCAGGACCCGGTTGCCACGACCCAGTGTCGTTGTCTTGAGCAACAGGCCGGTCTTGCGATCGAGATCCATGGCATAGCCGTAGCGATACATGTCGCGAGGGCTGATCAGCACCCTCACCGCCTTGCGACCGGCCACGCGCTCGCCGTCTGTCACCTGGAAGCGGTATTGCGCGGCGACGCCACAATACCCGCCATCAATCTGGTTGCTCAGCCGCAGCAGCTTGTGTCCGGGGTGTACGCAGTCCAGGGGATGCTCAGGACGCACTATTTGTGCGCCCTGCCCCGTCAGCTGGGTCAAGCGCTCGGAGCTGGTATCACCGGTGACGGAGTGGGACACCTGCATGACCTGCATGTCCATGTCGCCACGCTGGTAGGTGACCACACCGTGATAGCTGACTTCGTGCACGCTGCGGGACATCCTGTCCAGCCACTCCAGTGCTTCACGGTCTACTTCGGGACAGGTGTCAGCGCTGGCCGCTGCGGACAGCAACAGGGTGATGGCAAAAAACGCTCCACGCACCGCGCCGATGTTGGGCAAAACTGGCATGCGCTGCTTACTCGCGTATTTCCGGGACGCGGGCAAAAGGAATCAGACCGTGCGGCGAATTCAGGGCGGCGTGCTCCGCGTGTTCCTGCATATACATCTGCATACGCTGGCGCGCCAGCTCCTTGTATGCGGTGCGCGCAGCCGGCTCCAGCACGGGCACCGCCTCAGTTCCGTAGCTGGCCTGCACTGTGGTCGCCCCGAGGCTGTTGACCATGCCTACCGGCGATACCCCGCCACCGGCGAACGCATTGGCGCCCTGGGGATCGGCGCCCAGCTGCGACAGTTGCTGCCCGCCGATCACCACGGTTGCGGCCACTGAGGCGGCCACTGCGAAACTGGCAACAGGGCGAAACAGTCTCTCACGCAACGAGGGCTTTGCGGCCGGCTCGGTGGCGATTGCCTCGCGTACGCGGGCCGAAATATCCAGCTGCATGTGACTTACGTCCTGGCCAGCCATGACCGAGCGCACGGCGTTATAGCGAACCCAGGTTGATCGCAGCTCGGCATCGCCATCCAGCTTTTTTAGCAGACGCTGCAGTTCCAGCTCATTGGCCTCGTCGTCCATTAACGCTGAAAGCGATTCCCGCAATTGCTCACTCATTGTTGTTCCTCCGCACCGGGTGCGTTTACTTGTTTCAACGCAGGGCCTGCAATCACCCCGCTTGATAATCGACACGCCCAGGGCGCTAACCGTCGATCTGTTCTCTTACCTTGGTGTCTATGGCCTCACGCGCGCGGAATATTCGCGAGCGCACCGTACCAACCGGACAATCCATGATTTCGGCGATGTCCTCATAACTGAGACCATCAAACTCGCGCAAAGTTACCGCACTGCGCAGGTCATCAGGCAAATCCCTTATCGCGGCCTCCACAACCTCTTTTAACTCGGCCCCGAACAGTGCATTTTCCGGCGATTCGATATCCCGCAGTGCACTGCCGCCTTCGTAATACTCGGCATCCTCCACTTCCACGTCGGAACCAGGGGGGCGCCGCGAGCGCGAAACCAGGTGATTTTTCGCCGTATTCACAGCAATCCGGTATAACCAGGTATAGAACTGACTGTCACCGCGAAACCTGGGCAGGGCGCGATAGGCCTTGATAAAGGCTTCCTGTGCGACATCCTGTACTTCATCGGCGTCGTGTACATAGCGACCAATGAGACTGAAAATCTTGTGCTGGTATTTCAGCACCAGCATGTCAAATGCTCTCGAGTCGCCTTGTTGTACTCTGGCGACGAGCTGCTGGTCCGTTTCGGCAGCCGTCACGCCCCTAACCCCTCCGTGGCCAACGGCATTGCTGCGCTGACTCTGCTCTCGTATCCGCCAACATAGACCGCAAGGACGTGCCTGAGTTCACTGACAACGGGAAAGTTGTGGGAAAGTGCGAAAAAGTGCCGCGATGCAGACCACACGGTGGTGATTCCTTGTTCAGGCGGAAGTCGTAATAATTGACTTCCAGGGTGATGTTCAGTGGCGCTAAGTTGTTGAGCCATATAATATATTTGACTCCCCACAGCGGCAAGCGAAGAGGCCCGTGCCCAAAACCTACCAACACGACGTACTGATCATCGGCAGTGGCGCTGCAGGACTGAGCCTGGCCCTGCACCTGCCCTCTCACTACAGGGTAGCACTGCTTTCCAAGGCCGACCTGAACCAGGGCTCCACCTACTGGGCCCAGGGTGGCATGGCGGCGGTGCTGCATGACCGGGACACGGTTGACGCACATGTCGAGGATACGCTCACCGCCGGAGCGGGCCTGTGCAAACGGGAAGCCGTGGAATTCACCGTGCGCAATAGCCGCCGCTGCGTGGAATGGCTGGTCAGCCAGGGCGTGGATTTCGACCTGCGCCAGGATCGCCCGGAGACCCAGGGGCGTGAGTTCCACCTGACCATGGAAGGGGGGCACAGTCATCGCCGCATCATTCATTCCGCCGACCGCACCGGGCGGGCCATATCCGAGGTACTGACGGAAAGAGCACTGGCAGCGGACAACATCGAAGTTTTTACCCATCGCGTTGCCGTCGACCTCGTCAACGAGGACAATCGCTGCAGCGGGGCCTACATCCTCAACCGGGAAAACGAACGCGTGGACCTGTTCCAGGCGCAGGCTGTCGTGCTGGCCACAGGTGGCGCCAGCAAGGCCTACCTTTATACGAGTAACCCCGATGGCGCCAGTGGCGACGGTATCGCCATGGCCTGGCGCGCGGGCTGTCGCGTGGCCAACCTGGAATTCAACCAGTTCCACCCGACCTGCCTGTACCATCCCGAGGCCAAGTCATTCCTGGTGACCGAAGCTGTCCGCGGTGAAGGCGGCCGCCTGCTGCTGCCTGACGGCAGCCGGTTTATGGACAAGTTCGACAGCCGCGGCGAACTGGCGCCGCGCGACGTCGTCGCGCGCGCGATCGACCACGAAATGAAGCGCCTGGGTGCTGACTGCGTGTACCTGGACATTTCACACCGCCCCAGGGAATTCCTGGAAAGCCACTTCCCGACTGTAATGCAGCGCTGCCTCGAACTCGGTATGGATATGAGCAAGGAACCGATACCGGTAGTGCCTGCGGCGCACTACACCTGTGGCGGCATTATTGTCGACACCGCGGGGCGCACAGACCTACCCGGTCTCTATGCCATTGGAGAAGCATCCTGCACGGGCCTGCACGGAGCCAACCGCATGGCATCCAATTCGCTGCTGGAATGCATCGTGTACGCCGAGTCCGCTGCCGGAGACATTGCCGGTGCACTGCAGCGTGGCGCGACACCCGCCGCTGCGCCGCCGTGGGATGAAAGCCAGGTTACCGATTCCGATGAGGATGTCGTCATCTCTCACAACTGGGACGAGCTGCGTCGCTTCATGTGGGATTACGTGGGCATCGTGCGCACCAACAAGCGGCTGCAACGGGCCCTGCACCGGGTCACGCTGTTGCAGTCTGAAATCGCCGAGTACTACGGCAATTACAAGGTCAGCAACGACCTGCTGGAACTGCGCAATCTCGCCATGGTCGCGGAGCTGATGATTCGCTGCGCCATCGAGCGCAAGGAGAGCCGCGGCCTGCACTACACACTGGACTACCCCGAACTGCTCGCTGAAGCCGTTGACACGGTACTCAAGCCGGAAAACTCACCCCTCGAGAGCCAGGCGCACGCGCAAGCGCCTTAGCTGCTGCCGATCTGAGGCGTCGGCAAATAGCCACAGCTGCCCGTGCAGGCCATTGTCCTCGCGCCAGCACAGATAGGTCACCCAGGGCAGGCAATGCGCCCGCCGCAGGGCAATACTGCGACAGTCACTGCCCCGCTCCAGCGTCCAGCGCCCTGCGTTCCAGGCCAGCACCGCGCCTTCGACATTGGACTGACGCGCGCGGATCAAGACACCGCTCTGCAATATTAGCAGCGCGAGCGCCAGCCAGGGATAACCATACAGGGCGGTATGCAGCACGGCAGCCGCGAAAGCCACCACCAGCACTGCCGCCGCGATGCGCCGGGTGGGTGACTCAGCGATCCTCAGGCGCAGTGTGGGTGAAATCGAGTATCTTGCCGACAATGGCTGCCAGTTCTCCGTCCTCAGGTTGTTCCCGGCGCAGGAACCAGCCGAACAGCTCCTGGTCCTCGCAACGCATCAATGCCTGGAAGCGATCGCGATCTGCTGCATCCAGCCCGGCGTAACGCATCTGCACAAATGGCTCCAACACCAGGTCGAGTTCGAGCATGCCGCGACGGGCCGCCCAGCGCATACGGTTGATTTCTTCATTGGATACCATGCCAGTCTTGCCTTGAACTATACAGATCAGAGGCCCACATTATACCCCCATCAGGTATCACCGTGGCGACTGCTGACAGGCCCCGGTACAGGCCCTATCATTAGCCCCCTACCCCAGCGAGGAACTCACTGTGACTGCCTTCTACGCTCCACTGCAACAGGAAGCACTGCTGCACATCAATGGCCCCGACGCCCTGGCATTTCTGCAGGGCCAGACCACCTGCGACACACGCAAGGTCGATGCCGGTCAGGCCACACCCGGTGCCTATTGCACACCCAAGGGGCGCATGGTTTGCGATTTCCTGCTGCTGCAACTGGGCCCGGATCACCACGCGCTGCGCATGCGCAGGGACATCCTCGACCACGCCGCCGCCACTTTTGGCAAGTACATCGTCTTCTCCAAGGCGGAAATCGAAACGCAGCGAACAGACTGGCAGGTGATCGGCTGCTGGGGGGACGAACTCAAGGACCGCCTGAACAGGCTGGGCATCACCAGCCCCGGCGAGCGCTACGGGGTGAGCGCCGGCGAGGGCTACGTACTGGTGCAGCTTGACGACGCCGGTACGCAGTATGAGGCCTATATCGACATGCAACAGCACGCCGAACATTTCGCCGCGCTTGAGGACGCCCTGCAGGCGGGCACCGAGAGCGCCTGGCAGGCACAGCAGATCAGGGCGGGCATCGGCCGCGTGGAGGCGGCAACGATAGAAGAGTTCCTGCCACAAATGCTGAACTACGATGTCACCGGACACGTGAGCTTCAACAAGGGATGCTATACCGGCCAGGAAATCGTCGCGCGCCTGCACTATCGCGGCAAGGCCAAACGCCGCATGTACCTGGCCGGCCTGAACGCAGCAGCACCCATACCTGCGGGTACGTCACTGTACAGCCCTGGCTCGGATCAGGCCACGGGCACCGTGGTCAACAGCAGCGTAGACGAACACAAATGCCTGTGCCTGGTCAGCGCCACCGAGTCAGGTATCGCCAGCGGCCTGTACCCTGAAGGCACAGACAGCTTACTCATACTGGCTTCGCTACCCTACACGCTGGCGGAAGACGGCGCCTAGCGCGCCCTGCACCGCTGCGCCCGGCGCTACCGGGGCGGAAGGCTAGAGGTTGGCCTCGACGGCATCGAGGAATCCGCACATATCCACTACCTTCTCGGCAGCGGGATCCGTGGTCTTGCCCTTGAGGTCGCCGGTGATGGTGCCCTGTGCAACAGTTTCGATCAACGCCGTCTTCAGGCTGCTGGCATAGTCACAGAGCGGCTGGTTGTCTTCCCTGCGGCCGAGTTCCTCGAGTGCATTGCCCACGGCAAAGATCAGCGCCGAGGAATTGAAGTTGGCTTCCTTGCCATCGGTTTCGAGGTAGCGCAGGTAAAGATCGTGGGCCGTACCGTGCGGCGCCTCGTAAAGCATGGTCCCGTCCTTGCTCTCGATGACCGAACTGGCCGTGGCAAGACTGCCGCCGAGGGCGGCGGAAATGTCGGAAAAAATATCGCCGTCAAGGTTCTGCGCAGGGTACAGGCCCCAGCGCGGGGGATCGCAGATCATCTTGCTGAGCTGGCGCGAGGGCCGCATTATCATGAACGACGGCGGCGGCGTATCCAGTGCTGCCAGTTCCTTGCGAATTTCCAGGATAATGGAGCTGAAGACTTCGTCGTAATTAACAAACTCACGCTTGAGGCCGAAGTACACTTCTTTCTTGTTCAACGAGGCATCGCGAAACACCTGCTTGACCCAGTCCTTGATGGCGTCGCGGTCATTGGACATGAACAGGATCGGGTCATTGGCCTTGACGAAGCGGGCATGCTTTTCCTGCCCGTCCACCACCACCTTGATGATGCCGTCCTCGCTGGCAGGGGTATTGTAGCTACCATACTGGTCTCCGCCGCCTGCACTCATGCGGGAGATGGAGACATGTGCCTTGCGTTCCGGCAAACCGTAGCGCTTCAGCTGTTGCACCAGCTTGTAGAGTTTCATCCCGCTGACGTTGTCGGGCACGCCCCACAGCGCGCGTTCTGGCGGGTTGGAAATAATGCGCGCCGCCTGGGCATCGATAAGTTCATAGTGGTAGCTGAGGCCGGCCGCAGCAACCTTGTCCTTGTAATCGCTTTCGTAGATGTCTTCGATGGCTGCCCGCATGACACCGTCATAGCCTGGCACCACGGTGTCCTTCAGCCCCAGGTATATGTCGCGTTTCTCATCGAGGGCACGCTGGAAAAACCGGTGCGCCCAGGCCTTCACTTCTTCCACGCTGTTGGTGGCAAGCATCCAGGGATCGCCCTTCTTCAGGGTACGACGGTGCAATTCCTGTGGGTCGCCGCTGCTGCCGACAAACATGACCTTGGCCACGCCGGTGGCCGCGGACAATTCACTGTAACTGAAATCGAGGCCGCCACTGTCCATGGTATCGACTTCGATGTCGCGATCGACCCAGTCCGGACGCACACTTCTCAGGTTGCGGAACTCGATATCCTCCCGCGTGATATTGCCGCCGATGCCCTTGCGAATGGCACCGTTGGGCGACTTGGTCGCCAGCTTGTCCAGTTCCGCCTCGCGGATATCCGGGTGCTTTGCCATCAACTCGTCCAGTTGCGCGCGATTCACCGTCATCCCGGCATTCTTGACACCCACTCCGTGCGTTTTCAGGGCATCGATCGCCTCCCGCACCGCCTGGCCATTCGTCACCAGGCGATTCTCTGCGGTCAGGTCCACTTCGACCAGTTCAATGTCGAGGCGCGAGGTGACGAACTGCTCCAGGATGCGCTCGAAAGCGATCTGCGCCATCTCATCCCCATGCAGAATGACCAGTGGCTTTTCGACTTTGATCCTAGAACTCATGCTTCCTCCCGGCTGGTTAACCGGGCGTATGGGACCGTGAAAAGGTCCAACCCGGCGAAAAGCCGCAACTGTAAAGGCTTTGCTGCGGCGAGACCAGTCGATTTTAGTCGAAAGACCGCTGTCAGCGCCTGCCGTGCCCTGCCATAATCGCGGCCCATGAAATCCTTCCTACCTCTAGTGCGCGCGGAATGGCGCTTGCTGCTTTTCGGTTTCCTGATGGCATTTGCCTCCAGCATGGGGCAGACCTACTTCATCGGACTGTTCAGCGGCGCAATCCGGGACGACCTTGACCTATCCCACGGTGACTTCGGCACGCTCTACTCCGCGGCGACGCTGGCCAGTGCGTTACTGCTGCTATGGACCGGCTCCCTGGTGGACCGGATGTCGCTGCCCCGGTACGCCTGCAGCGTGAGTCTGGGCCTCGCCCTGGCCTGCTGGCTGATGGCGGCAACACCCAATGCGCTCATACTGTTCTTCGCGCTGTTTGCCCTGCGGCACCTGGGACAGGGACTGATGAGCCTGGCCGGCAGTACCGCGATGGTACGGTATCTGGAGCACCAGAAGGGCAAGGCCAATGCCCTGGGCGGCATGGGCTACTCCTTTTCCGAAGCGTTGCTGCCCTCGCTCGCCATTGCACTGCTGGCGCTGTGGGGGTGGCGTGTGTCCTGGGTGTTCTGGGGTGCGCTGCTGGTTCTACTGCCGCCACTGGTGCTCTGGTTGCTGCGCGGGCACCGGCAACGCCACGATGCCTACCTCGCCAGCATCAATCACGGCCCCGCCGGGGACGAGACCCGCCAGCAACGCCAGTGGCGGCGAGACGAGGTCATACGGGACCCGAACTTCTACCTGTTCCTGCCGGCACTGCTGGCACAACCCCTGCTGTTCACCGGTTTCATGTTTCACCAGGTCCAGCTGGTGGACGAGAAAGGCTGGAGCTTCGCGGCGTGGGGCGGACTGTACCTGTTCTATGCGCTGATCAGCACGCTGTGCAAATTGCTGGCGGGCCTGGTGGTGGACCGCTACGGGGCCGTGCGCCTGGTACCGCTGGTCTGCCTGCCGCTGGGAGCCGGCCTGCTGGGCCTGTCGACAGGCGACAGTTTCCTGCTCGCGATCCTGTTCATGGGCCTGATGGGGGTCTCGGTCGGCTTCTACTCCACCCTGTCTTCACCCTTCTTTGCCGAGATGTACGGCACCCTGCACCTCGGTTCCATCAAGTCCCTGACCACAGCGGCAATGGTATTCGCAACCGCTATCGCCCCGGTGCTGATGGGCTGGCTGATTGATCACGGCACCAGCATGGATAGCATGGCCCTGGGCGGTGTGCTCTACACACTGGCCGCCAGTGCGCTGGCAGCATGGGCCTTTTACCTGCGGACGCCCCCCTCAGCCTCCAACTGAAAATGATTGCCGCGATCGCGCTGGGCATACAGCGCCGGGAGGAAAAACTGCAGGCTGCCTACTTCTTCTACCTGATGCCGCTGCCACTGCGCCATAAACTGTGGATGGAATACCCACGTACGGATCGCCAGGTTCACCAGCGGCCCCAGCAGTGGCCAGTCCACCCCGATGATCGCGTCGACGCGGTAACGGGTGCCCCCCGCTTCGGCCTGCCAGTGGTGTTCGACGCGCCCCATATCAAGCCCGGCAAACTGCGGCACCGCCAGCATGCCCTGGTCGGAGAATGATCGCAGGCGCGCCCTGCCGCGACTGTCATAGGGACCAAACCATTCTTCACGCATGA
The DNA here is from genome assembly GCF_008370495.1 of Pseudohalioglobus sediminis. GTDB lineage: Bacteria > Pseudomonadota > Gammaproteobacteria > Pseudomonadales > Halieaceae > Halioglobus. The sequence continues at coordinate 408,061 of NZ_VTUX01000002.1, forward strand.
TCATGGCGCCACGACCCATTCCCGCCACCCCGTTTTCAGCGGGGTCCAGCACCCGGATACGCCCGTGTTCGGTGGGATGAAAAATATGATAGAGCGGGTACCTGGTACCAGCATAGTCAATGGTGGAAATTGGCAGCTGGCGATAGAACCACGCCACCATTTGCGGACTGATATCACGCAGGAACAGGTGCTCGACCTCGTTCCTGATACGCCCATAATCATCCACATACCAGTGCACCGATGCCTGACGGTAATCGGGCAGCACCCAGGGCAGTTGTCGCGGCGCATCCCGCTTCAATGGGGCCGGCACCACAAACCAGGCGCCCAGCACCACCACCAGCACCGGGATCACTGCCAGCAACCACTTTTTCATCGCCCACCCTCCTGCACGCAAGCTCGCATGATGACATCCTGTATCGAGCACGCCAACTGCGCCCGGGGCTGTTGCAGGCGTCTGCACACCAGCGCAGGCAGCAGCTCTCGCTTGTGGCCAAGTCTGGTAGTATTCGCGGCGGATCAATACCACCACAGACGACGGTGACACCATGCCAGTGCAGAAAACCTACATCGACGCCAACCAGCTACTACTGGATTCCTATGAACTGGCCCTGCATGTTTTGGAGAGTTCTTACACGCCCGACTACATTGTTGGCGTATGGCGTGGTGGCGCACCGGTTGGCATCGCCATACAGGAGCTACTGCATTTTCTCGGGCTGCAAACGGATCATATCGCGATTCGCACCTCCCACTACACTGGGATTGGCCAGACTGCTGCTTCAGTGAGCGTGCATGGGCTGGGGTATCTCGTGAAGCGGGTCAAGGCCGACAGCAGGCTGCTGCTGGTGGATGATGTCTTCGACACCGGGCGCAGCGTGGAACAGGTCATCCTCGACCTTGAGCGTCGCTGCGGTGAAAACATGCCACAGGTGAAGATAGCCACCCCCTACTTCAAGCCAGCCAACAACCTCACCAGCCTGGAGCCCGATTTCTATCTGCATGAGCGCGATGAATGGCTGGTGTTTCCGCACGAACTGGACGGCCTCAGCGACAGCGAAATCGCCGAGCAGAAACCCGGGCTCGGGCACCTGCGTGACCGCATCCTGCGCCATCGCCAGGCGCTTTAGCGCGACACCCGTCAGCCCTGCTCCGGCAGTGACCAGTCGATCGGTGCCTCACCGCGTTGCTGCAGGTAATCGTTGGCAGCGCGAAAATGCCCGCAGCCAAAGAATCCCCGGTGGGCGCTCAGGGGTGAAGGGTGCGGTGCCTTCAGCACGCAGTGCCGATTGCTGTCGATGATGGCGCCCTTGCGCTGGGCGTAGCTGCCCCAGAGCATAAATACCACGCCTTCACGTTCGCGGTTGACCAGTTCGATCACGCGGTCAGTAAACGTTTCCCAGCCTTTGCCCTGGTGGGATGCCGCCCTGGCACACTCCACGGAGAGCACACTGTTCAACAGCAGAACGCCCTGGTCCGCCCAGCTGGTCAGATAACCGTGGCTGGGCACCGGCAGGCCAAGCTCCGCGTTAATCTCCTTGTAAATGTTCTGCAGGGACGGCGGCACCTTTACTCCGGGCTTTACCGAAAAACACAGGCCGTGTGCCTGGCCTTCACCGTGATAGGGATCCTGCCCCAGAATCACCACCTTCACCGCGTGCAGCGGCGTGTGCTCGAAAGCACTGAAGATTTCACTGCCCGCTGGAAAGATACGCTTGCCCTGGCGTTTTTCACTGCGCAAAAACTCAGCCAGCTGCTGCATGTAGGGTTGCTGGAATTCGGCGCCCAGCTTGTCCAGCCAGCTGCGTTCGAGCCTGATATCTGCCGTTGTCACGCCAGCCTCACTGCACACACGGCGCCGGCCCTAGTCACAGGCCGCCAGCAAAAATACCTGGGGTTCACCGTCCGCAGGCACCGGCGAGCGAGGCTGCCCACTGGCTGCCAGTTGCAGCGTGGGGATCAGCTTGTCACGCTGACGCTTGCCGGCGCTGGCATTGCGCGCCGCAGCAAGTGGCGCAGCGGCAAACGCCGCGTCACGCTGTGCCTCCGGCGCGTCCGCGTAAAGCGTGGTGCGCATGCGCGGCTCCCTGTGCAAACGCCTGATCTGCTGTTCCATTTGCGTTGGTGACCACTCCTGGCCGTGGCCGGACCCTGCCGCACGGGTGATACTTTCATTCATCAGGGTTCCGCCGAGGTCATTGGCACCGGCTGCCAGGCAGGTGGCGACACCCTCCGCTCCCATCTTCACCCAGGATGTCTGGATATTGTCGATAAGGCCGTGGAACACCAACCGCGCTACCGCATGCATCAGCACCGCTTCGCGGAAAGTCGGCCCGCGGCGGGCGTTGCCCTTGAGATACAGAGGCGCTTCCATGTGCACAAAGGGCAGCGGTACGAACTCGGTGAAACCGCCGGTGCGCTGCTGCAGTTCGCGCACCAGGCGCAAGTGCCTTGCCCAGTGGCGCGGCGCCTCCACATGGCCGTACATGATCGTGGCCGTGGTGCGCAGCCCAAGCTCGTGCGCCGCCTCCATAACGTGTAACCATTGCGCCGTGTCGAGCTTATCCGGGCACAGGACGGCCCGCACCTCGTCGTGGAGAATTTCCGCAGCTGTACCCGGCAGCGTGCCCAGCCCGGCGTCACGCAGCTGGCGCAGGTAGTCCCGGACCTCGATTCCCAGCGTCTGCGCCCCCTGCCATACCTCCAGTGGTGAAAATGCGTGCACATGCATCCCCGGGGTTGCCAGGTGCACCGTGTGCAGGATGTCCAGGTAGGTCTGGCCGGTGTAATCCGGGTGGATACCACCCTGCATGCAGACCTCGGTCGCGCCACGTTCCCAGGCCTCGGTGCAGCGACGCGCTATCTCCTCACCGCTGATATCGTAGGGGCGACCGCGCAGGTTTTCGCTGGCCTTGCCCTTGGAAAACGCGCAGAACTGGCATTTGAAATAACACACATTGGTGTAGTTAATGTTGCGGTTCACCACATAGCTCACGCTGTCACCCACGGTGCTCGCGCGCAAGTCGTCAGCCTGCTTTACCAGGTAGGCGAAATCGGCGCCGCGGCTCTGGAACAGCCGCTCGATGTCCGCATCAGCAAGTTGCGCCTGCGCTCGACAGCGTTTGACGATTTCCCGGAGTTCGGGGGAAACCGCTGCAGGCGCCGGATCCAGCGCCAGTAGACCCCGCTCCACTTCGGGTATGTCGCGCTCTTCACCGGGCACCCATGGGTCGCGACGCGCAAAGCCCATGCTGTCACTGTGGTTCAGCACCGCCGTGTGCACGGCAGGATCCAACCAGCGCGCTCGCCCGGCCACATAGGCCGGATAGATGGTGAGCCGCTGATCCAGGAATTTTCCCGCAGCCGCGGTCTCACGTGCCAGTTTATCCAGGTGTGGCCACGGCGCCTCAGGATTGACATGATCAGGCGTCAGCGGCGACACACCGCCCCAGTCGTTGATGCCCGCCGCGACCAGTTGCTGCAGGACACCAGGGCTGAGGTTCGGCGGCGCCTGGATGCTCATCCGGGCACCAAAGACGAGCCGCGCCACGGCAATGGTCCAGAGCAGTTCCTCGAGGTCAGGCTCCGGAGCCTCGGCCATCAGGGTGCCTGGTTTGGCGCGAAAATTTTGGATGATCACTTCCTGCAGGTGGCCGTGACGCGCGTGCACGTCGCGCAGCGCCAGCATGGATTCGATACGCTCCCGGCGTGTCTCACCAATACCGATCAGAATGCCGGAGGTGAACGGCACCGCAGCCTGGCCCGCCAGCTCCAGCGTCTCCAGGCGGCGCTCGGGCTGCTTGTCCGGGGACCCGTAATGCGGCATACCCTTGTCACACAATCGCGGTGCCGAGGATTCCAGCATGATTCCCATGGAGGCACTGACCTGGCGCAGCGAAGCGAGTTCCTCTGCCGTCATGCAACCGGCATTGATATGCGGCAATAGCCCGGTCTCCTGCAATACCCGGGCGGCCACATCGCGCAGGTATTCCAGCGTGGTGCCATAGCCCATCTCCGCCAGCGCTGCGCGGGCGGCGTTATAGCGTAGTTCGGGTCTCTCACCGAGGGTAAACAGCGCTTCCTGGCAACCCATGGCGGCACCGCGCCGGCACAGTTCCAGCACCTCTTCTACCGGCATGAAGGGGCTGTCGATGCGTTTTGGCGTCTGTGCAAAAGTGCAGTAGTGACACACGTCACGGCAGAGCTGGGTCAGGGGAATAAACACCTTGCGCGAGTACGTCACCAGATTACCGTGCCCACGGTCTCGCAGTTCGCCTGCCAGCGCCATCAGCGCAGGGGTATCGTCACACGCTGCCAGCGAAAGGGCCGCGCTAGCGCTGGGCAGTTCTCCAGCGAGCATGTCCTTGCGCAAGGTTTGCCACTGGCTCTCCGGGAGGGGCGCCATGCGTTGCGCCAGTCCGCTATCGAGCAGGAACTGCCGGGTATGCAGGCCGGCATCCTCGTGTCTGATAAGGTGGGCGATATCCGCAAGCTCATCGACATCGAGAGCCAATCCTTCGCGCTGCAATACTTCAACCGTCATGCCATCTACGTGTGCGGCGTCGGCGTGGCGCCGTTGGCTGTCCTCGCCAAATTCGAACTGCGGCAGGTAGTCGGCGCTAAACAACAGCATATTGGTGCCCTGGCCCGCCACGTCGGTAGCAATCACCACACCCCGCTGCGGGGGCAAGGCGTCCAGCGCCGCGTCCACGTCACCCGCGCGCATCAGCGGCAGGTCTGCGTGGCACACCAGCAGCGCCTGCGCGCCCTGGCCTCTCAACCCGGCCGCCGTCTCCGCCAGCGCACCATTGAGGCCACGATGGTTTAGACCAGTCTCATCCACGAAATCAATATCCAGCTCAGCCGCTATCTCAGCTGCCGCCGGATCGGGCGAAAGCAGGGTCACCGCAGCGATGCGGGGATGGCGTCGCAGGACAGTAAGCACGTCCCTGGCCATGGCCACCACCAGGCCCGCACGCTCCGCCGGCGTCAGCCAGGTCGACAGGCGGGTTTTCGCCGCGCTGAAACAGTTGAGTGGAACCAGGGCGTGGACTTTGTTCACGGGGACTCCAGGGCCAGGCAAGTTTTCGCCAGTTGCGTTTTGTCGTAAATATCATGCATCAGGGTGCGCGCAGTGTGCGGGCGCAAGCCGACGGCTTCAACTTCCTGTGCCAGTGTAGCGTCCGCATGATCCAGCAGGAAGTAGTCAACCAGGCCAGGATAGTTGTCCGCGTAGTGCCGGGCCACGCCTGCCGCGGTGACCGGCACCTGCAGTTCGGCCATCATTTTTGCCGCCGGCCCCTTTATCGCCGCGCCCTGGATGATAGGTGACACCAGAATGACCGGCGCCGGGTGATCGCGCAGAGCCTGCCACATTCCGGGCAGCTTGAGTATCGGATCGATGCTGACATAGGGATTGGAAGGACAGACCACGATGTGACTGAGCTCCTTGCCGGCCAGCAACGCCATGACATCCGGATTGGCTTGTGCCTGGTCCAGCCCGGCGAAGGAAAACCCGTGCACCCGGGGCTGGCAGCGCCGGCGCACGAAATAATGCTGGAATGGCAGGTCGCCCTCTGCACAGTGCACCGTGGTACGCACTGGCTGCGCGCTCATGGGGTGAACATGGCTGTGTACTCCCATGCGTGAGGCCAGCTCCCGCGTCACCGAGATCAGGTCAACGCCGGCAAGCAGCTGGCTGCTGCGCCAGAGGTGGGTCGCCAGGTCGCTGTCGCCAAGCTGGAACCAGGTCTCGCCACCCAGCGCTTCCAGGGCTGCCATCACCTGCCAGGTCTCACCGGCCAGCCCCCAGCCCTGTTCCGGGTTGGCACGGTCGGAAAGCGTATATAGAAGCGTATCGATATCGGGGCTGATATGCAGGCCCAGGTGCTGGAAATCATCACCGGTGTTGACCAGAACGTGCAGGGCACCCGCGGGCAGGATGCGGTCTAGCCCCAGCGCCAGCTTGGCGCCGCCCACACCACCCGATAGCGCCAGCACACAAGTTTCCGCCGGTTTATCCTGCGCTGTGTCCCCCGGCGGCATCAGCGAAACATATCCATGTGCCGCTCACGCAACAGGCTTTGTGAACCCACACTGGCCTCGGACAGCTTCAGCCCGCGTACCAGCACCACGGGGCAGCCCTCGGCCGCCTGCCCCATGACCAGTGAGGCCGCCGCTGCCAACTCATCGGCCACCGCCGGCTCAGTCACCTCAAGCACATTGCCGAACAGGTCACGCTCGCCCACCTGGTTGTGCGTCGGCTGCAGGCCTGCGGTGCCGATGGCCATACCCACAGTGCCGTTGCGCCAGGCGCGTCCCACGCTGTCATTGATGATCACCTGTGGGTAAACGCCGCTGCGCTGGCCGAGTTGACGACGCAAACTGGCCGCGGACTGGTCGGGGTCATCCGGCAGCAGCAGCACCGTTGGATCCTCGGGAGAGTTCTCAATGTTGGACTTGTCGATGCCGGCATTGGCCATTACATAGCCATTGCGATGTTCTACGATCACCACTCCGGGTCGCACCCGCAGCACCTCGCGACTCTCCTGCAGCACGAGTTCCGCCTGACGCGGATCCTTGTCAGCACGCCGGGCGAGTTCCCGCGCCGCTGGCGAGGGTTGCACATCAGCCAGGCGCACATAGCGCCCTTCTGCCTTGGATACGATCTTCTGCGCCAGCACCAGCACGTCGCCTGCCTGCAGGCACAGCTGGTTGCTGCCCAGGCAGTCGAGCAACAGCGCCGCCAGGTCATCCCCGGGACTCACCAGGGGAAAATCGTCCAGCGCTAACAGCTGCACGGAATTTGCCATGCTAAAAAGCGGTCTGGAATCAGTCACCAATGCCGGTAATGCGAATCCCGGCGTGGCAGCTGTACTGTTTGTTAATGACGATCAGCACCGAGGTGAGCGCCTCGGCGGCTGCGGCATTGTTGATCATGCCGGCGTGGAATCCACGCATACCGGCCGCTTCAACCAGTTTGATGACCTGCTCGCGGGCATCCTTCTTATTGCCACAAACCAGCACATCGCAGTCGACACCGCTGCCTTCCTGCAGGTGGGCTGCTGCCACATTCTGGAACGCCGACACCACGGCAACGTCCTCGCCAAGGAGGTCCTGGGCGATCTGCCCGGCGCTACCGCCCTCCGGTAACTGCACACGCCCCACGCGGGGGGGCACCAGCGGCACGGTGACATCGACCAGAATCTTGCCCTGCAGGGCGGGCTTCACCAGTTCCAGGGTGGCGGCCTGATGACTGAAGGGAACAGTAATGGCAACGATATCTCCGGCCTCGGCGGCGGCCAGGTTTTCCATGGCGCGAACGCTGACCTCGGCGACGCCACGCTCCGCCATCACCTCGTGCAGGTCAGCGACCGCGGTCTCGGCCTTGTCCAGCGTGCGCGAACCGATAATGACCTCATACCCGGCTTGCGCCCAGCGGCGCGCGAGACCGGTGCCAAGATCGCCAGTGCCACCGAGAATCGCCAGAACCGGAAGTGTATCTGTTGTCATAGTGTTTATCCTGATGAGGTTTGCATGGTGGGGAGTACAGCAATTATGACCAACTCCCGTTTGTATAATCTGCCCGGGGCACCCTTGCCGATAGCCGCTTTCCAGCCCTGTCGGGCTTCAGTTAGCATTGGCGCCGCCGCCAGCATATTATGGCTTTAGGCCAACCACCACAAGCGCCCCCGGCGGGCCGACGCCCCGAGTAAACATATATGGACAATGCAGTACAAATTAGCCCCGCAGAAGCGATGGACTTTTCCGGAAAAGCCGTGATTGTTACCGGGGGAGGCAAGGGAATCGGCCGCGGCATCAGCGAGTGCTTCCTGGCGGCTGGCGCGGATGTGCTTATTTGCGGTCGCTCTGCTCCGGAGACTCTGCCCGAGGCAGGCGGCAAGTGCGCGCTGTTCACTGCCTGCGATGTACGTGATTTTGAGCAGATCGAGGCCTGCGTGGAATACGCCGTTTCCCGGTTTGGTCGCCTCGATGTGTTAGTGAACAACGCCGGCGGCGCGCCGCACGCCGATGCCGCAACCGCTTCACCCCGGTTTTCCGAGGCGATCATACGGCTCAACCTGATCGCCCCGCTGAATTTCAGCCAGGTGGCCAACCGCGTCATGCAACAGCAGGACAGCGGCGGCAGCATCATCAATATTGCCAGTGTCAGCACCATTCGCCCCTCCCCCGGCACAGCCGCGTACGGTGCAGCCAAGGCCGGACTGGTGAATCTCGGCACATCCCTGGCGGTGGAGTGGGCACCCAGGGTACGCGTTAATGCCATCATCGTCGGCCTGACCCAAACCGAGCAGTCGCACCTGCATTACGGCGACGAAGCCGGTATCGCCGCAGTCGGTTCGACCATTCCCCTCGGCCGTATGGCCGTACCCGATGATGTAGGCAATGCCTGCCTGTTCCTGGCTTCGCCGATGGCATCCTATGTCAGTGGCACCAGTATTGCCGTGCACGGTGGCGGCGAAAAACCCGCATTCCTCGACGCGGCCAACGCTGGACAGTAAGCCGTGCGGCCACTGCCTGTTATACTCGCGCCTTGACTGGCGCCACGGGACCTCGCTGCTTTGAATAAACTGCTCCACCCCCTTTACGGCTATCCCACGGCTGCCTGGGATTTCCTGTGCGCGCTTGCTGACAACCTGCGCCTGCTGGGCACCGATCATCGCCCCCTTGAGGCCTTTACCATCGGTGACGATTTCTTCGGTGTGAATGTCGCACCGGGCGACGCGCCCGCCACCGACGACTACATCCTTGAACGCCTGGCTGAACTGGGTATCGGGCAGGTGCGCATGGACTTCAGCTACGGTAGCCCGGGAAGCCAGGCCGAGCGCCTGCTGCAGCGCCTGTTGCAGGCGGGAATCGATGTCACCCTGGACCTGTTGCCACCCATGGCTGAAGCGCAACTGCTTTACCATGACCCCGAAGCCCAGCACCGCTGGCAACGCTTCCTCACCGACGTATTGCAGCAATATGCCGGCACTGTGGCCAGGTTTGAAATCGGCAACACACCCAACCGCGGCAAGTGGTCGGGGTTTTCCTCACGCAGCTTCATCACCGCCCTCGACATCGCCCGCCAGGTCACCAGCCAGGTGCAGCCGCAGGTGTGCCTGGTCGGGCCGAATGTGTCGGATTTCGAACCCCTGTATAACGCCAGCTATCTGCGCCTGATGCGTCGCCTGGGTGCCGTACCCGTCATCCACAGTGACAACCTGTTCGTGGAGCGCGTGGTAGAACCCGAAGCCTACGACCATCGCGTGCTCGGCTGGCTCCTGCGCGAACCACTCAAGCTGAACCTCATCAAGAAAGCACGCATGCTCAACCGCATGGGTCGTCGCGTTGGCGCCGGGGGCTTTTACTGCACCTACACCTGCTGGACGATAAAGCGACTGCGCCGACGCTCGGCCTGGCCCGAGCAAAAGCGCGTGGACTACCTGGTCCGCTACCTGGTGCTGGCGGCCTCCAGCGGTGAACTCGATCGCGTTTACTGGGGACCATTGGTGTGCTCACGAGACGGGCTTATCGATGATGGCGCCGATGACTACCCCATCGTGGATCAGGTGAGTTTCTACGAGCGCATACGCGGCGAAGCCGCTGACTTTGTGCCGACAGCAGCGTATCGCGCGCTGGCGCATACGACGTCCAGGCTGCGCGGGGCCAGGTGCCTGGGCGCGCGACATGATCCGGCCGGGCTCAGCCTGTTTCACTTCCAATGCCGTGACGACAAACAGTGCCTTCTGGTGTGGACGAGGGACGCACAGGCCTGGCCTCTGCAGCAGCTGTTACCCGCACAGCTGCTGGAAACAGCGCGCTTTATGGATACATTTGGCGAAGCCGTGCAGGCACCGTTGGTGGCAACAGAACACCCGCTGTTCATCGAATTGTCCACTCCGTTCGATGTAGCGATGTGCCAGGACGTCGCTACCAGCCGCATCAGCAAGGTTGTTCACCTGTCGAGCCCCACGCACCAGTCGTTGCCGTTCAACGATACAAACTGGCACGGCGCCGTGATGCTGCGTGATGCCAGCGCGGCTTCGCCACAGGCCGCCAGTCGCGGCCTGCACCCCTCAGACATCGCTGCAGCCGCGGAGACGCGGGTCTTGCGCGACGCGCGCAACCGCCTCTGGAACATCGCTGACCCCAGCGCAGCGGAGTCAGAGATCACGGTGAAGCTCAATCGGGTCAAGGGTTTCAAACGCCTGACCTACCGCTTTTATCCGAGCAAGGGGCGGCGGCACTGGAATAACGCCTGCGACATGTTGCGTCGCGATATCAACACCCCCCTGCCGCTGGCCTTCTTCGAGGCGCCAAAAAGCCCGGGAGTGCGCGACTCCTGGTACCTTTGCCAGTTTATTCCGAACGCTTTCTCCTGCCGCGACGTGTACGCCGGGCTGCGCAATGGGGGCGGCGAATTCGCCGGGCTCTCCAGCCAACGGTGGTTTGACCTTATCGCCGGTTTCGTCTGCCACATGCACGACATGCAGGTCATACACCGCGACCTGTCCTCCGGCAACCTGATGTTTACCCAGGCCGACGATGGCGCGGTCACACCGATGGTTATCGATATCGGCCGGGCCCGCATCTGGTCGGGCCCCGGGTCGCGCGTGCGGCAACGTGATCGCATGCTGGACCTCATCCGCATCGCCTACAAGCTCGACTGGCATGACCGGACCCGCTTCATGGAGTGCTACGAGGAGCATCACGGCAAGGCCTTGTCGCCACTATGGCGAATCCCGTTCTGGTATTATGATCAGAAGCAGTCATGGAAGAAGGCCCTGAAAGGCAAGCGTAAACGCTCCCGCCAGTGACCCAGGCGGGGCGGTTTTAGCGCCACGGCATTGCGGTTATACTCAAAACGTTAAGCCGAGCCCGCCGGGCCAGCATCACCAGCGCAGGAGAGCGATGTCCAGTCCTCATCCCAGGGATACCCAGCAACCAGCCCGGCTGTCGCTTTCTGGCGGCGCGCTGTTGCTTGGCGACGTCATCTGCCTGCCAGACGGCGCTATCCAGCTGCAGCAATTCAAGCTCAAGGCCGGCACCGCCCGCAGCGGCAAGGTCAGCCTGCATAAGGGCATGCGTGCAGAGCTGTCTTTGCCCGGCAAACCCTGGTGCGGGCCGATTGAGGTAAGTATCAGTGGCGTCGACAAGGGCGCCCTGACGCTATCGCCGCGTCACCCGGACTCACCGCTGACTGACCGTTTCCTGAAAACCCTCTCCGGCGAAAGCATCAGCGCCGAGCGCGCCCCATCTGAACTGACTGGCGCCAATGACGACTACACGCGCCTCTTGCGAGCCTTCCATGACCGGGCTATCGACGACCTGGTCGCACGCCTGCCCCGCGCCATCGAAAGCATGCAGTTGGACCTGCTCGAACTGTCCACCCGCACCCGACCGGACTCCAAAGGACGCAATCGCCTCTACGAGACCGCCGTGACCCTGCGCCAACGCAAGGACGATATCGGCTTCACCCTGCTCGATAAAGTGGAAACCTATTTCGAGGAGATGGTCCCTGACAGCGGCGACCAGAGCTGGCAGCAGGGCAATGAAAACGCCAATCATCTGGGACTGGTCGACCTGGAAGAGTTCGAGGGGGACCTGGCGCTGGATCGCTGGGCCAGCGTCGCCGAGGATATCCACCATGTTGCCCTGGAAGCCCTGCTGATTCGTGTGGCCACGCTACTGGATGCAGATCCGCTGGCAGTGCGCCTTCCGGTGCACGTACGCCAGATCTGTACAGCCTTCCAGCAGGCGATGGACGTCAACGGCATCGCTGCAGAGTTGTCCAACGTGGTCTTCGAGTACTTTACCGAGCACCTTATCCGCCCCCTCGACAGCTTTTACCAGTCACTCAACGCTGAACTCTCCGAGCATGGCATCAGGCCGGAGCTCGAGGAACTGATACAGGCCAAGGGAACGCTGCTGCGAAAGGAAAGCCAGGTGCACCAGCCTGAGCGCTCACACTCGCGGCAGGACGAGACGGCCGCAGCGCAGCGCACCGCGGCACCCAATGAGCCGACAGACAGCCCCGGCGAACCCCCAGCGGCGGACGCCACGGCATCCGGGCTCAGCGCGCAAGACGGAGAAATGCTGGTTGAGGCCGCTGCGGCACTGCGCCAGAGCGGGCTCACCTCCCAGAACGTATACCAGTCTGTCGTCGACGCGCTCAACTTTCGCCGCGAGGCGGAAGGGCTGGCCGACGGCGAGGCACTCGCCGCTGGCACCCCGGTTAGCGGCACCTGGGAAGGCGCCACGGTGGCCACTTCCGACCTGGATGAAGAGGCGCTCGCCGATGCGCACACCATCGCCGATGCCCTGCGCGGCCTGCAGGGCGACCGCAACCTGCAGGCGCGCCTGCAGGAAGCCAATTCATTGCGTGCCTACCTCGCACAACACCGCGACCAGCTAAACCAGCTGCGTGAAACCAGTGGCCTGACCGCCGACAGCCTCAACCAGCTCGACCTCGTGGACAACCTGTTTGGCACCATACGCTCACAAACGGACGTCACGCCGGAGCTGCGACCAACACTGGATAACCTGCAGATTCCACTGGCACGGCTTGCTTTACTGGACCAGCGTTTCTTCCTGGACAGGGATCATGTGGCCCGCGCCGTCGTCGACCAGCTCGCTGCACTGGCCACCAGCGCCAACTTCCCCAACCCGGCACTGGAAGGCCGTATCAACAAGATTGTCGATGAAATCGTCACCGAGTATGAGGACGACACAGCGGTTTTCGATCGCGCCCTGACCAAGATACAAAAGCTCAGTTCGCAGCAGGAGCGCGCCCTGTCCCGCAACATCGAGCGCGTGGTGCGCATACAGGAAGGACAGGAAAAGCTGCAGCAGGCACGGCGCGCGGTGGCCGATGTGATCAACGAACGGGTCAAACCTCCCGCCGCTCCCCGGGTGCTGCTCGATCTTGTCGAGAGCGGCTGGCGCGACCTGCTGGTGCTCACCCACGTCAAGGAAGGGCCTGACAGTGCTACCTGGGCTGACCATATCAAGACACTTGACCAGCTGTCGCAATGGCTGGAGGACAAGCGCAACGGTGATCTCGACGAAGACATGATGATGCAGCGCGGCCTCGAGGCCGAGACGCTGATCGACATGGTCGACCAGCAGCTGGCTGCGGCGCTGCCCACCAACCTGAGTCACCAGAAAGTCCTCGATGAGCTACGCGCGATACTTGCCGGCAATAAGGAAGTCGACTCTGCCGAGGTGCCCGAGCAGCAGGACACCGGGTCAGCAGAAAAAACCCGCGCCAAGGTGGAAGACCTGCCTCGCCTGCGTCGCTGGGTGCGGCGTGTCGAGCAATTGGAGCAGGGCTGCTGGCTGACCTACCGCGACAAGAAGGGCCAGAAGCGGCGTATGCAACTGGCGTGGGTCAATTCAAGCAAAGACCGCTACATTTTCGTTAACGAGCGCGGACAGAAAATAGCCGACCTGACCGCCGTGCAATTGGCTCGCAAGCTCAGCACGGGGGTACAACCACCCGCCCCCGCCGATACACTCTCTGTGCTCGACCAGAGCCTGTACCAGACCCTGGAGCATGTGCAGAAAACCCTGAGCTTCACCCGCAATCACGACAGCCTCACCCGCCTGATCAACCGCGAGACTCTGCTCGACCAGATGGGCAGGGCCCTGCGCCATGCCCAGGTCAAGAGTTCCCAACACGCCGTTCTCTATCTCGACATCGACCAGTTCAACCTGGTGAATGACATCTACGACGAGGTCACAGGTGACGCGGTGCTACAGGAATTCAGCAACCTGTTGGCGCAATTGCATAGCAAGAAATCCTCCTCGGCGCGCATAGAGGGAGACCAGTTCGCCGTGCTGCTGATTGATCGCAGCCTGGAACAGGCCGAAGCGGTGGCCAGCAAGATCCGGGAAGATATCGAAAGCGGCAGTATGGAAATCGAGGGTGAGAACGTCACGTTCACGGTCTCCATTGGCGTGGCCCCGATACTCGAGTACAGCCCCTCCGTTGACCAGGTACTGGAATCGGCGCGTTCAGCGATGGAACACGCCAAGGAACAGGGCCGTAACCGGGTGCAGGTTTACAACGAGGACCAGTCACTGGCAGCGAGTTTCCGCCAGGAAAAGAATCTCACCCGGGAAAGCCTGGAACAGGCACTTGCCACCGACCGCTTTGTCCTGCAGGCGCAGCCCATCGTGCAGGTGGCCATAGACAGCGACCAACCGGTGAGCCGTCACTACGAGCTATTGCTGGCGCTGTCCAACCCGGATGGAACGCTGTCATCCCCGTCGGACTTCATCAGCAGCGCGGAGCGCTATGGCTTCATGAACCTGGTGGATCGCTGGGTGGTGCGCGAGGCGTTCACCTGGGTCAGTCACCTGATGGACGAGGAAAAAGAGGTGCCGCACCTGTCTATCAACCTGTCGGGCAACAGTATTACCGATGACGACTTCCTCGAATACCTGCTGGAAGAGATATCCGAATTTGGCGTGGGCACCAGCCGCATCTGCTTCGAAATCACCGAGACGGGCACGATTTCAAACCTGGTAAAAGCCGCGGATTTTGTGCGCGCATTCCGCAATATCGGCTGCAAGTTTTCTATCGACGACTTCGGCACCGGGCTGGCCAGTCACAACTACCTGCGCGAACTGCCGGTGGATTACGTCAAGATTGATGGCACGTTTGTGACCGGCATCCACCAGAATCGCTCCGATTACGCCATGGCGCGCTCGATCAATGATCTTGCGCATTTCCTCGGCCAGGAGACCATCGCCGAATCCGTGGAAAACGAGGAAATCATCCAGAAACTGAAGGAAATCGGCGTAGACTACCTGCAGGGCTGGGGCATCGCCAGGCCGAAACCCCTGGCTGAGGTCACCGAGGACCTCTCCACCATCGCCAAGTAGGCATGAGCATGCCCCCCCTCCCGGTCGACCCCCGTTACGACGAACTGGTCGGACTGATATACCAGGGGGCCCTGGAACCCAGGCCCTGGCAAAGCGCACTGCCCCGGCTGCGCGGGGTGCTTGATGCACAAGTGGCTTCACTGGTCCTGCGTCCGCCCTCGGAACAGGATCGCGGCGCCATACTCAACTGCGTGCGACCGGAACCCGGCGATGTCGAAGACACCCTGGCCGATCCCGATGCCTGGCAATCGGCCGCTTACCAGGAAGAGTTTTTTACCCTTGATCCCTTCATCAACCTGCCCCAGGACCAGGTAGTCGCACTCAGCGACATGCTCACCGAGCAGGAATTACTGGCCTCAGAATACTATCGACAGTACCTGGAACCGGTCGGCTTGTTCCATATACTGGGCGTCGATACCGGCGAACCCGGGGGCATGCTGGCGCGCCTGCGCTTTTCCAGACGCCGGGAAGAAGGCGACTTCAATGACGACGAGCGCAATCTGCTAAGCCTGGTAGCCCCGCACCTGCGCCGCGCCATCCAGATCTACGCCACGCTCAACCGCACTACATCGGAACGCGACATCTACGCGGGCGCTGTGTCGCAACTGGCCGTGGCCAGCATCATTCTCGACGAACAGGCCCGGGTCATCAGCGCCAATCCCGTTGCCCAGGCCCTGCTGGAGCAACAGGATGGGCTGTGGCTCAAGGACCAGCACCTGCAAGTGGCGGGACGCAATACCAATCGGGAATTGCAGCAGGCGGTGCAGGACATCATCCGTGCCCAGCATCGTGGAGAAGCCAGTGTGGTGCGTGCGCTGCGCGTGCCGCGAGCTGCGGGGCACTCGCCGCTGGGGCTGTTGGTGCGGCCGGTGCCGCCGTCGCAGGGGCGCGAGGGGCAGTCCAGCCCCTGTGCGGCCATTTTTATCTCCGACCCCGACCTGCACGAATCCGCAGACCGGCGGGCACTGGGTGAACTGTTCGAGTTAACACCCGCGGAGTGCAACCTGGCGATCCTGCTGGCACGAGGGCTCAGTCTCGCTGAAGCATCGGCTGCGCAGAGTATTTCCCAGCACACTGCCAGGGCCCAACTCAAATCCATATTTGCCAAGACCGGCGTATCGCGCCAGGCAGAACTGGTGCGCCTGGTCATCAAAAGCGTCGCGTCCCTGGGTTGAATGACACGGTTGACGTGGATCAACACCCGCTGATCCGGTTCCTGATAAGGTCCGCTTCATTGCAACCGGAAGCTGTACCCAGATGACCATAATGCCCAAAGACCTCGTCGCTTCTACCGCTTTACCAGCGAAGCACCAGGCGGAAATGGACCTCGCACGCAAATACGCGAGTCAGGGGCCGCGCTACACTTCTTACCCAACCGCACCGCAGTTCCGGCAGGATTTTCCGCTGCAGGGCTACCGCGACTGGCAGGGTCAGGATGGTGATCACAAGAGAGAGCCCCTGTCGCTTTACCTGCACATTCCCTTCTGTAACGACATCTGTTACTACTGCGCCTGCAACAAAATTGTTACTCGCGAGAAAAACGTGGCCCAGAATTACCTGGGTCACCTGCAACGCGAAATTGCCATGCAGGCAGAACTGGTCGGCAACCAGCGACCCATTACCCAGATGCACTGGGGAGGTGGCACGCCCACCTATCTTGATAACGCCCAGATCACCGAGCTGATGCACTTGCTGGCGAGCCACTTCAGGCTGCTGGACAAGGGCTACCGCGAGTACTCCATTGAGATAGACCCGCGCACCATCGAGACCAGCACCATTGCGCTGCTCAAAGGGGTGGGATTCAACCGCATCAGCCTGGGCATACAGGATTTTGACCCACTGGTGCAGAAATCTGTGAATCGTATTCAGCCTTTCTCCCAGATTGCCGCTCTGGTCAACAGCATCCGCAGCCACGATTTCCGCTCACTCAGCTTCGACCTGATCTATGGCCTGCCCCACCAGGACCGCTACAGCATGGCAGAGACCCTGCGCAAGGTGATCGAATTACGCCCTGACCGGATTGCCTGCTACAACTATGCGCACCTGCCGGAACGTTTCTCCAGCCAGCGTGCGATCGATCGACTCACACTGCCTGAACCCGACGAAAAACTGCTGCTGCACGAGATCATCAGTCACACCCTGCAGGAGGCCGGTTATCTCCACATCGGCATGGACCACTTCGTGCTGCCAGAGGACGAACTGGCACTGGCGCAGGTCGAGGGTCGGTTACAGCGCAATTTCCAGGGTTATTCACTGAAGATGGCCGACGACCTGCTCGGACTGGGCGTGTCCGCTATCAGCCAGATCGGCGACTTCTACCTGCAGAACGAACGCGAGCTGAATGGCTACTACAAATTGCTCGACGAGGGTGAACTGCCGATCACAAGAGGCTGCAAGGTCAGCGACGACGACAAGCTGCGGCGCCACATCATCATGACGCTGATCTCCGAGTTGAGGCTGGATATCATCGACTGCAACCGCCAGTTCGGGATCGATTTCGAGCAGCAGTTCGCACGTGAACTGGCGGGCCTGGCGCCGATGATAGCGGACGATCTGCTGACTTTGTCCGACTCTGCCATCGAGATCACACCACGCGGCAGGCCGTTCCTGCGCAATATCTGCATGCTCTTCGATGCCTACCTGGGCGCCCACAAAGGCGACGAACCGCCACCCAACTTCTCTGCAACTGTATAAATATTCACCAACAAAACAGAGTTACAGCACTTTAGGGTTTTCGACTATAATTGCCCCTGCAATATGCCAGGGGAAGTAGTATGACCAACATCGCCCAGTCCGGGGACGCCGCGTTGAAGCCTTGCACCCACGATTACCAGGTTAATTGTGGCAATTGTCGCCTTAACAGCATCTGTCTACCACTGGCGCTGGAAAGCGATGACATACAGCAACTGGACGACATCATCCAGCGCAGTAAACCCCTGCAAAAAAACCAGCACCTGTATCGCGAGGGCGATGAGTTCCAATCTGTGTTCGCGGTACGTTCCGGCACCCTCAAGGCCTACAAGACCACGGATGACGGTCGCGAGCAGGTCACCGGCTTCTACTTCCCGGGAGAGATCCTGGGCATGGACGGCATCAGCAACAACGCCCATGCATCCTCGGCCAAAGCCCTGGAGACCGCCGCCATTTGCGAGATCCCGTTTGTTTCGCTGGAGAAGCTCAGCGCGCTGATGCCCAACCTGCAGCGCCATTTCTTCCAGTTGATGAGCCACGAAATCACCGAAGACCAGCAACTGATCACGCTGCTGAGTAAAAACTCCGCCGACGAACGTGTGGCGGCGCTGATGCTCAGCATCTCCGGGCGCAACGCCCGACGCAAGCTCAGCGCCACACAATTTCGCCTACCCATGTCGCGCGTCGACATCGGCAACTATCTCGGGCTCACGGTGGAAACCGTGTCCCGGGTGTTCAGCCGCATGCAGAAAATGGAGGTTCTGCGGGTAGATAACAAGGAAATCGAGATTCTGGACCCGGACGGTCTCAGGAGCATCGCCAACCTGGGACAATGACCCTCGTTGCTGGTGCCCTGCTACCTTGATTCACATCAAGGTGATTGCCGCTGGAAGTCCTAGAATGCTAGCGCAAACAACCAGAGTACCTTTGGGGAGACCATAACCTAATGATTCAGCATACCTTCGGCTTGTTAGTTAAGCCCAGTTCCCAGTGGAAGACCGTCGGCGAGTTGTCTGAAAGCTCGTTTCGGACTCTTCTGTTATACCCCTGGATTCTGGCGATCATTCCAGCGGTAGCCTGGTACTACGGCACCACGCACGTGGGCTGGACGGTCGGTGATGGCGAAACCATCAAGCTGACCAAAGACAGCGCCATGACCATCTGTATTCTGTTCTATATCACCCAGGTCGTCTGCCTGGCCGCCATCGGCTACTTCATCCACTGGATGTCAGACACCTACGGCGCCGAATCCACTATCACCAAGGGCATCATCATCGCCTCACTGGCTGCCACCCCCCTGTTCCTGTTCGGCGCCGTGGGCTTTTATCCCATCCTGTGGCTGGACCTGCTCATCGGTATCGTCGCGGTCTGCTGGGCGGTCTACCTGATGTACCTCGGCATTCCCATCGTCATGGATATCCCCGAAGAGCGCGGTTTCCTGTTCTCGAGCGCGGTGATGGGTGTGGCCCTGGTGATACTCATCTGCCTGATGGTGGGTGCGGTGATTCTCTGGGACTTCGGTGCGGCACCGGCCTTTACCGATTGATAGCAAGGCCTTCGGGCCAGAACGATTTTGTTGTTTTTAGAAATCTGACTTTGGAATGAAACCATGAGCGAGCTTAACTCTGCACTGGAACATCCCACCTATAACTACAAGGTGGTACGCCAGTTTGCAATTATGACAGTCGTATGGGGCATTGTGGGCATGCTGGTGGGCGTACTGATCGCCGCCCAGCTGGCCTGGCCCCAGCTGAACCCCGGCCTGGAATGGCTGCACTTCGGGCGCCTGCGCCCCCTGCATACCAATGCAGTGATTTTCGCCTTCGGCGGCTGTGCGCTATTTGCCACCTCCTACTACATCGTGCAGCGCACGACCCAGGCCCGGCTGCTCTCGGACAAGCTGGCCGCGTTTACCTTCTGGGGCTGGCAGGCGGTCATCCTCGCGGCGGCCATTTCCCTGCCAATGGGCTGGACCAGCGGCAAGGAATACGCCGAACTGGAGTGGCCAATTGACATCCTTATCACCCTGGTGTGGGTGTCCTACGCCATCGTGTTCTTCGGCACCATCGTTAAACGCAAGGTGCAACACATCTACGTGGCCAACTGGTTCCTGGGTTCGTTCATCATTGCGGTAGCGATCCTGCACCTGATGAACAGCGCCGCCATCCCGGTCTCTGCCACCAAGTCTTACTCGGTATACGCCGGCACCGTGGACGCCATGGTGCAGTGGTGGTACGGGCACAACGCTGTGGGCTTCTTCCTGACCGCGGGTTTCCTGGGCATGATGTACTACTTCGTACCCAAGCAGGCCGAGCGTCCGGTTTACTCCTATCGCCTGTCCATTGTGCACTTCTGGGCCCTGGTGGCCGTCTACATCTGGGCCGGTCCGCACCACCTGCACTATACCGCCCTGCCCGACTGGGCACAGAGCCTGGGCATGGTGATGTCCCTGATCCTGCTGGCGCCCTCCTGGGGTGGCATGATCAACGGCATGATGACCCTCTCCGGTGCCTGGCACAAACTGCGCACCGACCCGATCCTGCGCTTCCTGGTGGTGAGCCTGTCGTTCTACGGCATGTCCACCTTCGAAGGCCCGATGATGTCCATCAAGACCGTGAACGCACTGTCTCACTACACCGACTGGACTATCGGCCACGTGCACTCTGGTGCCCTGGGCTGGGTGGCGATGATTTCCATCGGCTCGCTGTATCACCTGATTCCGATCCTGTTCGGCAAAGAGCGCATGTACAGCGTCGAACTGATCAACGTCCACTTCTGGATGTCCACCATCGGCACAGTGCTTTACATCGCCTCAATGTGGGTGAACGGCATCATGCAGGGCCTCATGTGGCGCGCCTACAACCAGGACGGCACCCTGACCTACAACTTCGTAGAGTCGGTGGCGGCCTCCTACCCCGGTTACGTGGTTCGCGTACTGGGCGGCGGCATCTTCTTCGCCGGCATGCTGGTCATGGCTTACAACGTCTATATGACCACCCGCAAGAATGTTGAACTGCAGCCGGCACCTGCCGCAGCCAGCGCAGCCTGAGGAGCGACAAGCAATGAAACATGAAGCAATTGAAACCAATGTCGGCCTGATGATGATCGGGATTGTCATTGCCCTGAGCTTTGGCACCCTGGTAGAGCTGGTTCCGCTGATGTTCATCAAGGAAACCAACGAGCCCATCGCCGGCCTCAAGCCACTGCCTGCGCTGGAGCTGGAGGGTCGTGACATCTACATACGCGAGGGCTGCAATACCTGCCACTCGCAAATGATTCGCCCCCTGCGCGCGGAGACCGAGCGCTACGGACACTACTCCGTTGCCGGTGAACACGTGTACGAGCACCCCTTCCTTTGGGGCTCCAAGCGCACCGGCCCGGACCTGGCTCGGGTGGGCCAGCGTTACAGTGACGACTGGCACCGCGCGCACATGTACAACCCGCGTGACGTGGTCCCCGAGTCCAACATGCCCGCCTTCCCCTGGCTTTTCGACAAGGAACTGTCCGGCGATAAAACCGGCAAGAAAATGGCCGCCCTGCGTGCCGTAGGGGTTCCCTACACCGACGAGGACATCGCCGGAGCCAAGGCGGCGGTTGAAGGCAGGAAAGAAATCGATGCCCTGGTTGCCTACCTGCAACAACTGGGCACCCTGCTGCAGACAAGGCGCTAGAAGCTATGGATATCAACGACCTCAGAGGCCTGAGCACGTTACTCCTGATGGTGACATTCATCGGGATGTGCTTCTGGGCTTACAGCAAAAAACGCAAAAAATCATTTGATGAAGCCGCCAACTTGCCATTCGCAGACGAGGAGCTGAATCAACGCACCATGCAGGAGGAAGGAAGGAATGGCTAGTTTCTGGAGTTTGTGGGTAATCATCCTCACATCCATCACCATCGTTCTGATCACGTGGGTGCTGTTCGCCAACCGCACCCGCGAGCAGAATACCGAGGGCAAAACCACCGGTCATATCTATGACGGCATCGAGGAGTACGACAATCCCCTCCCCGCCTGGTGGTTCATGATGTTCGTGCTCACCATCGTGTTCGGCATCGGCTACCTGATTGTCTACCCCGGCATGGGCAACTACCCTGGCCTGTTGGGCTGGACGCAAATCGAGCAGCATGAGAAAGAGGTCGCCGCTGCCGAGGCCCGCTATCGCGATATGCGCGACCGCTACCTGGCGATGCCGGTAGAGGAAATTGCCAAGGACCCCGCGGTGCGCAAGATGGGCGGACGTATTTTCGCCAACAATTGCGCGGTCTGCCACGGCAGTGACGCCAAGGGAGCCTACGGATTCCCCAACCTGACCGACGATGACTGGCTGTATGGCGGCTCACCCGAGGCTATCAAGACCACCCTGATCCAGGGCCGCAAGGCAGCGATGCCAGGCTGGGAAGCCATACTGGGAGACCAGGGCATTGCCGAAGCGACGGCCTATGTCCAGTCGCTGAGCGGTCGTGTCGTGGACGAGGGCCTTGCCGAGGCCGGCGCCAAGCACTTCCAGACCTATTGCGCGGCCTGTCACGGTGCCGACGGCAAGGGCAACTATGCACTGGGCGCGCCCAACCTGGCCAATGGCATCTGGTTGTACGGCGGCAGCACCGAGCAGATCAGCCACACCCTGCGCAAGGGCCGCAACGGCGTCATGCCAGCCTTTGCAGATACGCTCAGCGAGGACAAAATCCATATCCTCACCGCCTACGTGTACAGCCTCTCCCACTAAGACGGCTGCACTCTAGCCAAACCACGTTGTAGCGGGGCCTCACAAGAGGCCCCTCCTCTCACCACCCCGGATGTGAAGCATTATGTCCCAGACTGACAAAGATCTGATCGATCTTCAGGAAGTCGCGCCTGCAGAAGTCGGCGAAGTTGACCTCTACCAGCGGCGCGAACGAATCTACACGCGCAAAGTGGAGGGCTTTTTCCAGAAAGTCCGTCTCTACACGGGCTGGCCACTACTGCTCGGTTATTTCCTGCTGCCCTGGCTCAGTTGGAATGGACAGCAGGCAGTGCTGTTTGACCTGCCGGAACGCAAGTTCCACATACTCGGGCTAACCTTCTGGCCGCAGGATTTTCCCATGCTGGCCTTCCTGCTGATCATTGCGGCGTACTCGCTATTCGCGGTGACCACGTTTGCCGGCCGCATCTGGTGCGGCTATACCTGTCCGCAAACCGTGTGGACCACCATGTTCATGTGGGTGGAGCAGAAAACCGAGGGCAGTCGCAACCAGCGCATCAAACTCGACAAAGCGCCCATGTCGCTGCAAAAATTCACCAGGAAATTCATGAAGCACGCGGGCTGGCTGTTCATTGCCTTCATGACCGGCATGACCTTCGTCGGCTATTTTTACGGCATCAAGGAACTGGCAGTTGACCTGGCCACGCTGCAGGTAGCCGGTTGGGGCCTGTTCTGGACACTTTTCTTCACCGTGGCCACCTACATCAACGCAGGCTATATGCGTGAGCAGGTGTGCAAGTACATGTGCCCCTATGCCCGTTTCCAGTCAGTGATGTTCGACCAGGACACACTGATTGTGTCCTACGACAAGCAACGCGGCGACCCGCGCGGCAGCCGCAAGAAGACAGCAGACCCGAAAGATCTGGGCCTGGGCCACTGCATCGACTGCGAGCTGTGCGTACAGGTCTGCCCTACCGGTATCGATATCCGTGACGGGCTGCAATATGAATGCATCGGCTGTGCCCTGTGCGTCGACGCCTGCAACTCCGTTATGGACAAGATGGACTACCCGCGCGGCCTGGTACGTTACACCAGTGAACATGAACTGGGTGGTGGTACCACGCACTGGCTGCGCCCGCGCATCATCGGCTACGTGGTCGTGCTGTGCGTGATGATCGGGGTTTTCTCTTACAATATGTTTTCACGCATTCCACTGGAATTGACCATTATCCGTGATCGCAACCAGCTGTATGTGACGACAGACAGCGGCGCTGTTGATAACATATACACCCTGCAGCTGGTCAACATGGACCCGGAGAGCCACGTATTCGAGATCAGCATAGAAGGTCTGGATGCGGGCGAGATCATCGGTGACACGCGTTATGAGCTCAACGGCGGCGAGGTTCGCTCCATCAGCCTGCGGGTCAGGGCGCGTCCTGATGCACTGGATAAACCCAGTACCGCCTTTGATTTCCGGGCCCAGGCAACGGACAGGGAGTCCCTGCAAATCAGTCATGAATCCCGGTTTGTGAAACCGTTGTAGGAAAACTATGAGTAACCAGTTCCCTCGTGAGGACACCCAACCCTGGTACCGGCAGTTCTGGCCCTGGTTCCTGATTGCCCTACCCGCATTCGTGGTCGTGGCCGGCATCAACATGGTCTTCATAGCCCACGAGGGCGCCGATGACCTGGTCGTCGACGAGTACTACAAGGATGGCCTGGCCATCAATCGCAAGCTGGAGAAAAAACAACGCGCCGAGGAACTCGGCATCAGCGCCGATGTTGCCCTGACCAGCAGTGATGTCGTCGTTACGACCCGGGGTCCGGTGCAGGCAGAACAGCTCACCCTGCTGCTGTCTCACCCGCTGGAGTCGAATCGTGATTTCGAAGTGGCCCTGGTACAGAGCACCCCCGGTGAGTACCGGGGGCGCCTGCAATACCCCGTCGCTGAGCGTTGGCACTGGACCCTGATCTTCGAGGGTGAGGAAGCCTGGCGCCTGGACGGTTCTATCACCCGCGCAAATCTAAGCGCCGGGCACGGTGGCTGAGCCCCTTCACGCCGCCGCATCGGGCATCGACCCCTGTTACCATTGCGGCGAACCAGTACCCGCCGGCGCGCGTTTCGAGATAGAAATCGGCGGCGAGTCGCGGCCGATGTGCTGTCCTGGCTGTCGCGCCGTGGCCGGCATGATTGCCGCCAACGGCCTGGAAAGCTTCTACCAGCAGCGCACCGCCTACAGCGAGCGGCCCGCTGCCGCTGAATTCAGCCTCAACGATCAATACCTGATCTACGATGATGAAGACATGGCGGAACGCTTCTGCCAGCGCGAGACAGACGGCACCGTCACCGCGCGGCTGCTGCTCGGTGGCATCACCTGCGCCGCCTGTACCTGGCTGATCGAAAACTCCCTGGCACCGGTCACTGGCGTGGGCAGCGCGCTGGTCAACCTCCAACAGAGCCGGCTGGATGTGCGTTTCGATCCCGCCACTATCAAGCTGAGCGAAATATTTTCCCGGGTAGAGTCACTGGGTTATCGGCCTCGCCCTTTCCACGCCAGCACCCAGCGTGACCAGATGTCAGCCGACTACCGACGCGACCTGCGCCGTCTCGGGGTCGCCGGCTTTGGCATGATGCAGGTGGGCATGTTCGCCGTGGCCCTGCATGCCGGCGACATACAGGGCATTCAGGAGCAGTACCAGGGCTTGCTGCGCTGGTTCAGCCTGCTGGTCTCGAGTTTTGTCGTCTATTACTCGGCAAGCACCTTTTTTACCACAGCCTGGCGCCATCTGCGCCAGGGCGCCCTGGTGATGGACCTCCCGGTCGCGCTGGCGATCGGCCTGGCCTGGCTGGCCAGCGCCTGGGCCACGATCACCAACAGTGGCCAGGTCTATTTTGATTCCGTGGTGATGTTCACCTTCTTCCTGCTCCTGGGGCGCTTCATGGAAGCCAGGGTACGCCAGAAGCACAGCCTGACCTGGTTTGATGCCGAGAGCGCCCTGCCCGATGCGGTGAGCTGTGAGCGCGATGGCAGCTGGGTCACCGTGCCCAGGACCCAGGTTGGCGCAGGCGAGCGCGTGTTGCTGCGTCCCGGGGAAACCATAGCGGTAGACGCGGAAATCCTTTCCGGCGACAGCGCCGTGCGTGAAGACACATTCAACGGTGAACACCTGCCGCGGGCCGTGACCACGGGCGACACCGTTTACGCAGGCACGGTGAACGTGGAGGGCGCACTGGAAGCGCGGGTACTGGGAAGTTACCTGGAAAGCCGTCTCGCTGCCCTGCAGCAATCCGTGGAAGTCGCCCAAACCGAGAAACCCCGCCTGGCCCGACTGGCGGACCGCGTGGCCTCCTGGTTTGTTGCGGGCGTATTGCTGGTGACATCGGCCACAGCACTGGCGTGGCTGCAAATCGATTCGTCCCAGGCGCTGTGGGTGGCACTCTCGGTGCTGGTTATCAGTTGCCCCTGTGCACTGGCCCTGGCCACACCAGCGGCGCTGACTGCTGCGGCCAGTTCGCTGCGCGGCAGTGGCGTGATCGTGCGCGGGGAAAACGCCCTGGAGGCGCTCTCACGTACCACGCATTTGCTGTTCGACAAGACCGGC
This sequence comes from Pseudohalioglobus sediminis, assembly GCF_008370495.1. Taxonomy (GTDB): domain Bacteria; phylum Pseudomonadota; class Gammaproteobacteria; order Pseudomonadales; family Halieaceae; genus Halioglobus. Next base: position 433,926 of record NZ_VTUX01000002.1, read on the forward strand.
ACACTGACCGAGGGGCAGTTGGAAGTCGCCCGGGTGGAGTTGCTGTCAGATGTCGAGCGCGAGCAGGTACTGGCCATCGCAGCGAGCCTGCAACGTTGGTCCAACCATCCCATCAGCCAGGCCTTCCAGGGCATTGAGGGCGCTCCCGGCTTCGAACAGGTCAACTACCACGTCGGCCAGGGCCTGAGCGGCAGGCAGGGCGGGATCGCCTACCGGATGGGCAGTGAGGCTTTCTGTCGCGCCTTCTGCCCTGCCCTGTCACCCGCCCCCGAGGCGCCGCTGTACTGGGTAGCGCTGTGCACGGCAGACAGGCAGTTGGCGTGGATCGGGCTCAGCGACAAGGTGCGCGATGAGGCCGCCGAGGTGATCCGGACAGCGAAGCAAGCGGAACTTGAAGTGGGGCTGCTTACCGGTGACAGTTCCGCGCAAGGTCCACTGCTGGCAGCCCAACTGGGCATAGACAGGGTGGACATCGGCCTGGAGCCGCAGCAGAAAATGCAGCATGTGCAGGCTTTGCAGGCGGATGGTGCAGTGGTCGGCATGGTCGGTGATGGACTCAATGACGCCCCTGTATTGAGCCTTGCCGATGCCTCTTTCGCCGTTGCCGGCGCCACTGACCTGGCGCGTACCCAGGCAGATTTCGTCATTGTAGGCGGTGATTTGAGTGCTGTGACCAGCACCTGGCGCAAAGCCCGCGCCTGTCGCCGTATCATATTGCAGAATTTCGGCTGGGCCCTGGGGTACAATCTGAGCGCTATCCCGCTGGCAGCCATGGGCTACGTGCCGCCGTGGGCCGCCGCAATCGGCATGTCACTGAGTTCCCTGCTGGTGGTGGCCAATTCACTGCGCCTGAATCGCGACTCAGGCTGAGAGGAGCCAATTCGTGGACAGTCTCTACCTGCTGATACCCGTTGCCCTGGTGTTTGTCGCCGTGGGCATCAAGCTGTTGCTATGGGCAATCGACAATGGCCAGTATGACGATCTCGACAAAGAGGCCTGGCGAATTATCGCCGAAGAGCAGAAACACGATGCAAAACATCAACCTGAAGAAGGCAAGCGGCAACAACCGTGAATGAAGTCACCCTGGTCAGCGCCTTCGCATTGGGACTCGCCGGCAGCGGTCACTGCCTGGGCATGTGCGGCGGCATCGCCGCAGCACTTAACCTCGGCGGGCAGCGCTCCCTGCCCGTCACCCTCTCCTATCACAGCGGGCGCATCCTCAGCTACACCTTGCTCGGTGGGCTGCTCGGGCTGATCGCCGGCAGTATCGACCTGGTGGCATGGACCATAGCCTTACGCTACCTGGCCGGAATCCTGCTGATCGGCATGGGCCTGTCGGTGGCCAACTGGTGGCAGGGCATGCAGTGGCTGGAAAGAGCGGGCAGCGCACTGTGGCGGCCCGTGCAGCGCTACTCTTCGCGGTTGCTGCCAATACGCAATCCTGCACAGGGGCTGGCCCTGGGGCTCTGCTGGGGACTGATGCCCTGCGGACTGATCTACTCGGCACTGGCCTGGTCAGCCACGTCCCAGGATGCGTTGACCGCCGCCAGCCTGATGTTCTTCTTCGGCCTGGGCACCTTGCCCGCCATGCTCGCAGTGAGCCTCGGGGCCGACAGGCTACAGGGTTTCCTGCGTCGTCGCGGCCTGAAGCTGTTCATCGCGATCATGCTGATCGTTTCCGGCGTCTGGACACTCTACCTGGTAGCCGCTCACGGTGACCACCTGCGTCACCGGGCGCCGGGAGCAGAGCCGATGATGGACCACTCCCAAATGGACCATTCCGGCATGGGCCACGGGGCGATGGACCACTCGAAAATGAAGCACCAGAACGCCGGCGCCGAAGCTGCACAGGAGTCCGCCGCACCGGCGGACAGCACCACAACCGGGACCGACACGGGGCACTCCTCAGGCCAGCATAACTGAACACCGGGCGGCTGCCGCTGTGCCGCGGCGGACTATCGTTTTTAGCGCCAGATAGTCTCTGCCCACCCCTTCAAATCACCGGGCCTTGCGGGTAAACTGAGCGCCGCGAATGAGCCCCACTATTCAAGAGGCATTGAGAGCATGACATTTGTTGTAGGCGAAGATTGTATCAACTGTAAGCACACGGACTGTGTGGAAGTTTGCCCGGTAGACTGTTTCTACGAGGGCCCCAATTTTCTGGTAATTCACCCGGACGAGTGTATCGACTGCGCCCTCTGTGAGCCTGAATGCCCTATCGATGCCATTTTCTCTGAAGATGAACTCCCGGAAGACCAGCAGGTGTTCCTCGAACTCAATGCCGAACTCGCAGAAGTATGGCCCTGTATTACCGAGATGAAAGACGCGATGCCCGATGCCGAGGAGTGGAAAGGCAAGCCCAACAAGCTGGCACTGCTGGAACGTTGACCTGCACGCCGCAGCAAAGCCCCGCCATTTGCGGGGCTTTTTTATGCCTGCCGAAAAAGCCTGCGACCCGGCCATCTCTCTTCCCGCACAGTTCACCCACTGGCATGAATAACATATTCCCCGGCTACGGAACGCCGGGATGAGCGTCGCTGTCCTGCTCCTGGCGGGTGGTCGATCCCGGCGCTATGGCACCGACAAACGCCGCGCAACACTGCACAACGGTGTGACACTACTCAGGCAATCGATTGACAATGCACTGGCCAGCGGCCTGGAGGTGTGGGTCTGCCTGCGCGCCGATGACACCGGGATGGCAAGCGAAATAGCCAGCCTCGGCGCCCGGGCGCTGCTGTGCGCAAGTAGTGATAAAGGCATGGCACATACTCTCGCGGAAGGCGTCAGCAAAGGCATATTGCCCCTACCGGGTAACACAGGATTACTGGTCGCGCTGGGCGACATGCCCTGCATCCGCCCAGCCACTTTCGGCGCAGTGGCGGAAAAGCTCACGCCCCACAACATCTGCCTACCGCAGTGGCGCCGGCAGAGCGGCCATCCCGTGGGTTTTGGCCGCGACTTCTATCCAGCTATCACCGCGCTCAGTGGAGATCGCGGCGCACGCGCGATACTCGCCCGGTACAGCGAATCGGTCCAATACATCCCGGTGACAGATCCGGGCATTGTCCTCGATGTCGACCGGCCTGGCGATATGCCCGGCCAGGGGCCTGTTCAAACTACCTGAATTGAACCTGCTTACAGCGGATGCAGGCGCACGGGCAGGGATTCATAGCCTTTCACGAAATTGGAATGCACACGCTGCGGTTCGCCAACGACTTCTACGAAACGGAATCGCTGCATGATTTCTTCCCACAGGATGCGCAACTGCATCTCGGCAAGGCGATTGCCCATACAGCGGTGCACGCCGAAGCCGAAAGAGATATGGTGGCGCGGATTTTCCCTGTCGATGATGAACTGGTCGGGATTGTCGATAGTGCGCTCGTCCCGGTTGCCGGACATATACCACATCACCACCTTGTCATCCTTCCTGATCTGCTGGCCGCCAAATTCCAGGTCGCGCGTTGCACGGCGGCGCATGTGCGCCAGCGGCGTCTGCCAGCGAATAATTTCCGAGACCATGGATGGGATGAGGCCAGGGTCGGCGCGCAGTTTGTCGTATTCCGCGGGAAACTCATTCAATGCCAGGACACCGCCGGTAGCAGAATTGCGGGTGGTATCGTTGCCGCCGACGATCAGCAGCATCAGGTTGCCGATAAACTCCATGGGCCGGTCCACCATATCGGCGGTGTTTTCGTCCCGCTGTAACAGGCTGATCAGGTCGAAACCCTCACTTCCCGCGGCCTTGCGCTCGTGCCAGAGTTGGGTAAACGTGGCGAGACAGTCCATCAGGCCGTCATAGCGCTCCTGGGGATCGACCTGCCCGCCAGTCATCTCTGGCAGCCCGGCGGCAATATCAGACCAGTAGGTCAACTTGGCGCGGTCCTCGAAAGGAAAATCAAACAGCGTCGCCAGCATCTGGGTAGTCAGGTTTATCGAAACCGCGTCCACCCAGTCGAACGTCTCTCCCACCGGCAGGCCATCGAGAATGTTGCAGACGCGACTGCGAATCAGCACTTCCATCTCGGCGAGGTTCTTCGGCGCCACCACACCCTGCACTGCCCTGCGTTGTTCATCGTGCTTTGGCGGATCCATGGCGATGAACATCTCCGCGGGGATATCCTCACTGACGTCACCGATGAGTATGGTGGGCTCGGAAGAGAAATCTGCGAAATTACTGTCGACGGCGACAATGTCCTCGAAACGGGTAATGGACCAGAAAGGCCCAAAAGGGCTGTCTGCCTGGTAGTGCACCGGGGATTCGTTGCGCAGACGCGCAAAATAACCGTGCCAGGTATCATCGCGCAGCAAACGCGGGTCACTGAAGTCAATCTGGTCAAGGGGCGTGTTTTCGGGGTCGGGCATGGGGGCTATCTGGTTCATTATATTTTCTCCTGCAGCGTTGCCATCACATCTGGTATTCGGGCATGCGCACTACCATGCCGTCCATGTCGTCGGTCACTTCAATCTGGCAACTCAGTCGCGAGTTGTCGGCCTGGTCCGGGCGCATGGACAACATGGCGTTCTCCAGCCCGTTACTTTCACCTGAAACCGCCTGCCAGCCCGGCTCCACGAAAACATGGCAGGTGCCGCAGGCGCAGGCGCCACCGCAGTCTGCGTCGATTCCGGGTATGCCGTTGTCGATAGCGTTAAGCATCAGTGACTTGCCTACCTCGGCATCTATTGTATGGTCAGTCCCGTTGAACTCGACGAGAGTGATTCTGGGCATGTCAGGTCTCCACTGGTTATGTTGTACACAGTGTAGTCGCGCCGGTTGATTTGGGGAGGTCATTTTTTGACATGCAGGGGTCATTTTGTGACAATATCGTACGATCATCGACGAAAGACGCCATGCCAGATTCGCTCGGCAACTACCTGATCCCCACCAGTTACTCGCGTATTGTGGCGCGGGAACTCGGCCTGCAGGAACGCGAACTGCCACGACTACTGGAGGGCACTGGCCTGCCTCCCCATGTGTTGCTGGCCGGTGATGAGAGCCGCATTAGCGGACAGCAGCAGTTGCAGGTGATGACCAATGCCCGGCGTATCAGCAACGACCCCGCGTTTGGCCTGCGCCTCGGCAGCCAGCTGACCCCCCGCTCCCACGGCCCGATCGGTTATCTCGCCCTGTCCAGCCCAGACCTGCTGACGGCGCTGAAATCGCTGCGTGATTTCCTGCCTATCCGTATCCCGTTTGCCCAGGTCGACCTGCACGAGCAGGGCCAGTCAATGGCCTGTGACCTGACCATACTGCTGCCGGCACCGACGACGCAACTGCGCATGCTGGTCGAGTGTTTCGCGCTGGTGATTCAATCCCTGGTAGAAAGTTTCCTTGGCAGGGAACTGCGCGAGGCCAGCATACACTTCGAGTACGATCGCCCGGCCTACGGCGACCGTTACGAAAAATATATTCACTCGGAACTGCACTTTGCCCAGCCTGCCAGCCGCGTCGTATTGCCAGCACACCTGCTAACCGAGGCCAACCCGGAAGGCGATGCCAATTCCTACGCCGCCGCAAGGGACATGTGCGCTGCACTACTTGAACAGGTGCCTGTTACCGCGCTGTCGATGACCGACCGCGTGAAACGTTTCCTGCTGGCGCAACCCGCAGGCAGCGTCAATGAAGAGAATGTGGCTCGGTCACTGTATATCTCGCGTCGCACCCTCGCCCGGCGATTGCAGGCGGAAGGCTCCAGCTACCGGCGCATACGGGAAGATATGATGGCAGAAATGGCGGCCGTGCAGCTGCGCCAGGGCCAGCTCAGCGTGGAATCCATTGCCGTATTACTGGGTTACCATGACAGCGCCAACTTTCGCCGTGCCTTCCGACGCTGGTATGGCTGCTCGCCACAGTCTTTCCGCGATGGTGTAAAACCTGAGTGACGCGTTATAGTGTAGTGCAACGACACGAAACAGAGGCTCTGCGCCATGGACAACAAACTCGTCGCCCTGATCATATCCATCCTGCTCCCGCCACTGGCTGTTTACGCCAAACGCGGTGCAGGCAAGGATCTGGTTATCAATCTGCTGCTGTGCATACTGATGTGGGTGCCCGGGGTTTTGCACGCTATCTGGCTTACGGTGCTGTGAACGCAGGCACTGTGGTAGCGTCTACCCAAAGGCCTGATGGTTCATTGGTCGCGGACTAAATGTTTGCTGATCACCGCACAGACACTATACTTAGGCATGCGGGCTCAACAAAGGAACTGTTTGCGCCTCAATGCCATAAGCGTCCAGGCTCTCGATGCCGTTGGCGTATCACACGCACAACATGAGAGCTAACCTGGGGTGTGAGGTACCGACATGGATTTTTCATTATACAAAGATAACTTTTCGCGCTTTGGCCTGGCCAAAGGCAGTTATTCCCTGGCCTATGCCGGCACCAACAAACTCTTCTACTTCAAGGTCCTGCAGGGTATGACTATCACCATGGAGGACCTGGATCCGAAGTTTCTGGATATCGATGAACGTTTCTCCTGCGGCTTTCTGACCCCGGAAGAGTTGCGCCTGTTCGCTGAGGACGAATCCTGCGAGATGCCGCCAAGCTTTGTGGAAGATGCACTGTCGCGAGGTGATCAGTGCTTTGGCATCAAGGAAGGTGAGGTGCTGGCGAGTTACGGTTGGTACTCCGTCATTCCGACACCTATTTCCGATGAGTTGGAGCTTCACTTCAATGGCGATTGGACGTACATGTACAAGGGCTACACACGCTCCTCGCACCGAGGGCAGCGGCTGCACGCGGTCGGAATGGCACTGGCTCTGGAGGCGTTCACCAAACAGGGCGCAAAGGGCCTGATTTCCTATGTAGAAACCTCAAACTATCGATCGCTGCACTCCTGCGAGAGGATGGGTTACAGGAATTTCGGCAAGGTCACCATCGCCAAGCCGTTTGGAAAATACATCATCAGGGCGCAAAAAGCCTGCACACCCTACGGATTTTACGTCAAGCAGATCGCCGGCGAGTCAAATCATTCCGCCCCTGAACCGGGATACCGGGATAAGCAGGGCGCCTGATATCAGACCGGGCGACGCTGCTACAATCAGCTTGAGCGCTGTTTGACAAATTGCTCAATCGCGTTGACTGTGCGGAAGTTGTCCAGATCAATGTCCTCAAAGGCAACCGAAATATTAAACTCTCTCTCGAGATGCATTATCAGTTCCACCAGCATCAGGGAATCGATTAATCCGGTCTCGATCAGGTCCGTGTCGGAGCTCGGAACCCTTATATTCAGCTGCTGCTCAAACAGGTCCGTTATACCGTTGATGGCTTCTACGGTGACATTCATGTCTCTCTATCTCCTATCATCTTCCCGATTCGCGTTATCAATGAAAATTTGTCTCAATCGCGGTCGGTCTATCTTCCCATTCACGTTCTTCGGCAGAACTTCGAGTCGCTCCCATTTTGACGGTAACATGTAGTTGGGAACAATCTGCATGAGATCCTGCCTGACAAGGGCATGCGAATTGGGCGGCAGCTCGTTTGATGTATAGGCACAACAGATCGTGGTACCTTCAAAGCCCTCTGCTTCTACACCCACCACTGCCAGTTCACCAAGATACTTCAGCGAATGCAGTGCGGACTCTATCTCGCCCAGCTCTATACGATAACCGCGACTCTTGACCTGGCTGTCGGCACGCCCCGAGTAATGGAACAGGCCTTCGGCATCAAACCACCCGAGATCTCCGGTCTTGTAAATGCGATCGCCGGGCACACCAAGTGCATCATTGTGCAGGAATGCTGCATTGGTCTTTTCTTCATCCCGCCAGTAACCCGGGCTTAGCCCGACACCACTGATATACAGGTCGCCTATCTCACCTTCTTTGGCGATCCGGAAACGCTCATCAAGCACCAGAAGTTGCTCGCCATCGCAGGGCGTACCGATCGGTACGTCGTCCTGGTCACTCGCGGGACAGGCAGGCAAGGTATAGTAGCTGCTCGCTATGGTGGCCTCGGTGGGACCATAGAGATTGGTGAACTCAACATGCGGCAATCGTTGCATCCAGTACCTCAGAGTCGGCGTTGGCAGCACCTCTCCACACCAGATCAACCGTTTTAAATTCGGCAACTCCTTGTCACGTAGCGCATCAAACTTTGCCATGTAGTTCAGTATGGATGGCACGCTGAACCATTGTGTCAGCTCAGATTCCTCGATCCAGGACGCCAGCGCAGGGGCAAGCAGGTTCATTCGCGCCGGCACTGGATACAGCGTTGCACCAACACTCAGCGTGCCAAAAATATCCATCGTAGAGAGATCGAAGTGCAGCGGAGGGTGCCCTGACATTCTATCATCGGCACTATAGCCGAAGTACTCGACCAGCCAACTCAGGAACGAACTGACGTTGCGGTGAGTGATAATTACCCCTTTGGGCACACCCGTCGATCCCGACGTAAACAGGATATGTGCCGGACCGTCCACTGACATGTCACGTGTGCTGCGCTCGGATGCATAGTTTACGAGGTCTTTGAAAGATCCAGCATGGGTGAATGCGCCCGGCTCCGCCGGCTCACTGGAAACGGCAAATACACGAGGTTGCGCTGCCTGATCGGAGCGTAATTCAGACAATACCTTGACACTCTCAGCGCTGGCGAAAATCAATGTCGGCTCACAGGCATCAATGATCTTCTGGCTGCGCGCGGCAGGGCTATCGAGATCTAGCGGCACATACACTCCGCCTACTTTCAGGGTGGCGAGCATGCAAATAACCGCGTCTACGCTCTTGGGCAATAGCAAGCAGGCTCGATCACCCTCGACCATGCCCATTTCTTCCAGTGCCGATGCCAGACGATTCGATTGTGATTCTAGCTGCGCATAGGTGACAACTGCATCGTCACACACGATGGCTGCTTTATCCGGTGTTCGCTGTGCCTGCGAAGCCACCAACATTTCCAGACGCTTCACTGTCATGCCGTTGCTACCACTCTTGCCTGATCAAATACTTTCGATATGTGTTCCAACTCCTCAATAGAGTCGGGAATGTCCAATATAAACGTTTCAAAACCGAACCCGATATAACTCGCAATCAGATTGCTGACTTCATCGTAGGTGCCAACAAGATAGGGGCAGAAAGTCTTGTAGTTGTGAAACGGGCCCAGCCAGTAAGGGGATGCTGCCTGCGGGCCACCCTCCGGTCGTTCGGAAAGTTGTTTGTGCCATAAGGAATCAGAAGATTTCATCGCCATCTGGTGGGTCAGCTGCCCCTTTCTATCCTCGGGAAACCTTGCCAGCGCCACCTGCCATGCTTCTTCGTTGGTTTCTCGCGCGATGATACCCACACGCACGCCAACAGGACCCTGGGCCTCCTCCGGCACACCGCTCTCTTCATCCGGGGGCTTGGGATAGCGAATTGCCACCGCATCAATAGCAGCGGCAGCCGCCATGCCGGCGTCACTTGATCCGGAGATGGTTACACCGGGGACCAGATCCTCGCGGATCGGGGGCGCCATTTTCAGGTTTTTAACCGTGTAGTACTTGCCATCAACGGTGACTGGCTCGGCGTTCTGCAGAAGCTGTCTTACGATGAGAGTGTATTCTACCAATCGATCGTACCGCTCGTCGTGTGGTGTCTCGTCGCCCAACGCCAGCAGATCGTTCACAAAACCACCCGCCACCATATTGATCCAAAGACGCCGGCCATACAAATAAGCGAAGGTGGACAACTTCTTCGCGACTGTATAGGGATGCATATAGGCGGGCTGAACAGCGACCAGTGGTGACAGGGTTTCTGTATTCTCCACGACGATCTGGGCTACTTCCCAAGGATCGACAATGCCGTTGTCAGTGTAAACAAGAATCCCCTCACAACCAAAACGCTCACTCCATTTGGCAACTTCAATCACGCGGTCTCTATAGATTGTGCTGTCTACATCCTTGGATTGCGGACAGGTTGAAAAAATCTTTATCGCGCTCATTGTCTTCTCCTCGCCTTCCCTGCCGTTATCTTGGCGACCTCAAATACTACACAACGGCGTGTCATCGCCGTGGCACCGAACCTATCAACTCTCACCAGAAACACTGTAATCCTCCGTCGCAGCATCACTGGCCGATTTCAATGACTGGCCCACGCTCAACACTTCACCAGCATCTACGATACGCCCCGCGACACTTAACTTTTTCAGACGCACCGTACCATCAGCCGCCGCAACCAGGGCATCACCCTCCTGGACCGCAATAACCCTGCCGCACTCGCCTGCCAGATTACCTTCCACCTGTGTCCTGAGCACACTGAACGTCTCGCCATTCAGCAGAAAACGCGGCGCGCCCCATGGCGACACAAAGGGGCCATAATCAGCCGCGCGAACGAAAGCATCAATCTTCTCGGCAGACATGTCCCAGTCGATCCAGCCCCGGTTCGGGACCTGTGAACGTTTGAAAAACCTGCGTTCCCCTTGCTGTTTCTCTCTTGGAATCAAGTCGGGTGAAGCCGTCGCCACATCAAGCAGTCTCTCTACAAGCGGTACACCGAGCGTCACGCATTTGGCGCTGACACTGAAGCCCGTATCCTGCGCCGTAAGTGGGAAGGATTCAGCGAAGACTATCGGCCCTGTATCGATTCCTTCCAGCATCCAGTGCAAGGTAACAGCGTGCTCCCCTGCGCCAAGATAAACAGCCCAGCTTGGAGCATTAAGGCCTGCGAACCCGGGTAAGGCTCCGGGGTGAAGGTTAAAGCTGCCGATGCGCGGGGCCGAAACCACAGCGCCGGGCAGCACAGACAAGGAATGCACGTTTAGCAGCACTTCGACCTCTTCTCGCTCGATGAGGGAGACGAGGTCCCGGGCGGGCCAGGTGCCTGCGGGTATCACTCGATAGCCAAAGCTCTCGGCTACCCTGGCAACACTGAACGGCGCATCCGCTGTATCGCCGGAGGTCGTCACCACAGCAACCACATCCTCAGCGCGCTGATTCAGGGTTCGTAGGACCCGAGCGCCTGCGGCCTCTTCTGCAAACACAATCACTCGCATCAGTACAAGGTCGCGTTATCAGCGTCCAGATAGCTAAGTCCAGACATACTTTCGTGGGGCATGGAGGCCGTGTCCTGGTAAAAGGCAAAGAACGGTAAATGCCGGGTCTTGCTGAAGCCTGCTTGATCAAGTGCCTGGCAAAGCACTTGCTCCTGACTGGATGCCAGCACTTTTACGGAGTCCGCTTTGTGCCGCAGGGCAAAATCGATCACGTCGCGCAATACGGATAACAAATCGTCGCTGCTGCCCCCCTGGGAAAACAGGGCCAGTCGCCACTCACTCTCTGCCTGACGGGGATAGTCAGCTCTGGGGTGCCACAGTAAGGCCGACGCATTGTTCGCCACATGGCAGGAATGGAACACAATGTCGGGGTTCCGACAGAACCACTCGACATGCTGGGTATCGTATGCGGGATGAAACTGACTGGCATAGCGACACTCGGCAAACGTCTCCAGCACAGTTTCTGTCAGGCTGGCTGAGCAAGCGGCAGATGAAGACTGTTCGCTGCGCTTCGATACCAACGGTATATTCCTGGCCAGGTTCAAAGGCAGGTGACCCAGCCAGGGCTGGCGTTGGGCCGCCCGTTTCAGCAGGTAACCAGCACGCAGGGCAATCCGGTACTCCTGTATCGCATCGTCCTGCGACACGGTCGCGAGACGCCCAAACAGGCGTTTGGTTACATCCCCACCGCCGGTGTGATAAACGGCGTTGTAAGAAGATGTGACAGCTTTTAGCAGGGCAATCCCCGTCGCTCCTGATGCTTTTTCAGCATCGACAAACCAATCGCAGGTCCAGGCAGTGTCAACCAACTCACCGTTCACGCTGTGCTGGAAAGGAATAAGCCCCAGCATACCGACGATGATGTCGTCCTGGAGAGCGACATAACCTCTCGGGCGACCTGAATTGAAAGCCTCATCGAAATATTTCCACCTGGTGTGAGTGGCGGGGGCACCCTGTTGTTGCTCAAGGAAGCTCACGAGTGCTTCCTGATGAACTGAAACTAAAGGCTTGATCTGCGTGCCCACCCAACGTCCTCCTCTGCCGACTTCTGATTAGTGTCATTATAGGCACAATCTCTACGGCTACATGATGACATGACGCAATGCAGTGCTTGTTATCTAAAGTGTGATGTAGTTGGCAGTTTTAGCGAGATTACCGGGCCAGTGCACCCTGTTGTGGCAAGCGGGCAGGAAATTAGCCGGTGTGCAGCACATAACGGGGTCGGCCTTGAGGCCGTTTGACAGGTGAAGTCTCCCGCAGGAGCTACTTTGGCTGCCTGGCGGATTGCCGGTTCCTCGTCTGTTACTTTCGGGTACAGTTCACGAAATCGGGCATCTGAAGGCATGGTCGACACCTGACAGGTGCTGATCCATGCCGTCAAGCCTCGCCCCTACTGGGGCATAGCTAGAGACTTGCCTATTTGAAGCTCATTTCACGCAACATGATGCTGCTCTTGATGGTGCGGAGGTCGCCGCGCTTCACGTTTGCTTTCTGGCCTTTGTCCATGGAACCCCAGAGCTTCTCGGCGTGTTTTTCCCAGTAGTCGAACGGCAGGTCATAGGCTGAGCCAGCGGACTTGTGCTCAACGAACAGCCACAGGTCTGGCTCGCCCTCGCGAGCGTTCACGTTGCTGAACATGCGGTAGCTGAGCACGTGGCCTTCCGCTTTCTGCATCTCCAGCGACTTCTGCCAGTTCGCCTTGAGGTCGGCGATGTAATCATCGAAATGCCCGGGCTTGGTCTCTACCGACGTGACCGTCCAGTAACTGCCCCATGAATAGTCTTCCTGGGCAAACAGGCTTACAGGTAACAACAGCAGTACTGCAAAGATGAATCTTTTCATTGTAATTTTCCTTTCATAAATGAAGTGGTTTTCACGTCAGTGCTCTCACCGATTCAAAGACGCCTTTCAAATATAGTACATACTAGAAAATACACAGCGGAAAGCCCTGGCATTTTTCTGCGCTGGAAGCCATTGACGACAATGCCGGTTGCGAGGGGGCCCGGCCGGGGCCCCTTCGCCTTACCCGATAAAGCGGGGTAGGCTCTCCCGCCTCTCGGGAACATACCGCCCATCCATGGGCATAAAAAAGCCGGGCCCAGGGGCCCGGCTGTTGGCGGCGCGATAGCCCTAGAAGCGGTAGGAGAAGTCCAGTCCGTAGCTGCGTTGCGCTGACTGGTGATTGAAGCTGCCACCGAATTCGGGCGCAGGAATGACCTCTTGCAGGTAATCCTCATCCGTCAGGTTACGGCCCCAGGCTGTAATCATCCAATGCTCCGACTCGAGGCCGATGCGCAGGTCCAGCGTGTCGTAGGCGTCACGTGACGAGCGCGAGAAGTTCTGGTTGAAGCCGGGGCCGAAGAACGCATTCCATATGGTCGGCGTCTCTTCACCCTGCAGGGTGTGGAACCAGGTTTCCCCGACATATTGCCAGTCCAGTCGGCTGACCAGGTCAAAGCTGCCCAGGGGCAGGACCCACTCCACGCCCAGGTTTCCGGTGGTATCCGGCGCCTGCGGCACGTCATTGCCTTCCGACAGGGGCCTGTTCCTGTTTTCCTCGATCTCCGAGTCAAGCAGGCCTATGCCGCCGTAAAAGCTGAGACCGTCCGTCACCAGGAAAGTGAAATCAGCCTCGAAGCCCTGCACGTACATCTCGTCGATGGTGGTCACCGAGCGCAGCAGGCCGAACGGTCCGGCAAAGAATTCAAAGAACTGGTTATCTTCGACGTCGGTGCGGAAGATGGCTGCGTTGAGCCGCAGACGATTGTCGAACAGTTCTGACTTCAGGCCAATTTCGTAGGCTGTGGACACTTCCTTGTCGTACTCGTCGGTTACCAGCAACTGCGCATCGACAGCCTCACCGGCACCGCCGAAGCCTGCGTTGAACCAGAAATTCAGCAGGTCTTCCGTGCCCACGGAGTTGAAGCCGCCGCTGCGGAAGCCCACGCCATAACTGGCGTAAAGATTGACGTTGTCTGAAGCGGCCCAGTTCAGGGTTGCCTTGGGCTGGAAGTGGCTGAAGCTGTCATCCCGATCGGGGATGCCGGCGGGGTTGCTCTCGAGAGCCGGGTTGATCTTGCCGGGCAGGTTGATATTGAGACCCGAGCCGTTAACGTTGGGGACCTTATTACTGACCTCGCGGTCCTCGTAATCGTAGCGTGCGGCGAGCGCAAGCTCGAGCGTATCGGTCAGGTCGAACTCAAGTTGCCCGTAGGCTGCGTACACCGTGGTATCAAAATCGTCCCAGAACAGCAGGTCGGTCGGGTTGGGACCATCCGCGGCGACGTAGGGTTGCCGGCGGAAGCCCTGGCCCTGGTCGGCGCCATAGGCCACCACGACCTCGCGTTCGATTTCGGCCACGTAGATACCGGCGATCCAGCGCATACCTTCATCGCCCGGTGAGACCAGTCGGGCATCGAGGCTCAGGTCTTCCTGGTTACGTTCCTGGTACTGGTAACCATCACAGCTGGTTGCGGTGTAGGGCCCATAAACACCCTGGAAGTCGGTATCCGCGCCGGGCGGCAGCACGCCGAAGGGATCAAACAGCGGGCCGAACAGGTCCTCGCGATTGAAGCTATTGAGCGTCTCGCGATCGGACTGACAGGCCGGCGTGACTTCATAGCCGTAAAAGGTGGCGCTGGTGCCGTCGGAGAGCAGGTATTCTTCCAGGTCATTGTAGGCGACACTGGCAACCAGGTCGGCGAAACCGAGGTCCCAGTCCATTTTAACCGAGAAATCCAGCGTCTCCTGCTCGTTCTCACCCGGGGTGTTGAAGGTGTAGCGGAAATCCATTTCGTTCACGTCCTGGAAGTAGCTCTGGGCGCCGAACACCTCGACAAACTGGGGGATCGCAAAGGCGGCATTGAAGTTGATCGCGCCGCCTTTCACCTCGGAGTAGCCGCCGCGAAAGTCCAGCGTCATGGCGTCGCTGACGTTCCAGATTACCCGGGCGCGGGCGCTGGTATCTTCGAGGTAATCCACGGCGTCATCTTCGCCGGTGAAGATATTCTTGTAGAAGCCATCGGTCTCGCGGGTCGAGATGGCAAAGCGCCCCAGCAGCGTGTCGTCGATAATGGGACCGCTCACCATGGCATTGACCTTGTAGGCATCGTTGTTGGCGATGCCACCGCCAATCCTGGCCTCGAATTCGTTGGTCGGCGCCTTGGTGGTGACCAGTACAGCCCCCGCTACTGCGTTACGGCCATACAGCGCGCCCTGTGGGCCTTTCAGGACTTCTATCTGTTGCACGTCGAACAGCTCTTCATTGAAGCTGTTGGGGTTAGTACTGAGCACGCCGTCGACGACGTAGGCGAACGTGGATTCGGCGTCACGCGTTGATACCACACCGCGGATACTGACCTGGGTATCACCGACGTTGGCGGCATCAACGATGGTAACGTTAGGCACCAGCCCGATATAATCAGCCGCCCGTTCAATGCCCGCACGCTGGATGGTGGTTTCGTCTATGGCGCTGATGGCAATCGGCACATCCTGCAGGTTTTCCGTGCGCTTCCGCGCCGTGACGACCACCTCTTCCAGGGCTACTTCCTGGGCGAAAGTCATCGGTGCGGGCATGAAACTGGCAACAGCTGCGGCCAGGCCCAGCGCTATGGGGGTTTTGGTGGGGGTCATCGGGGCTTCTCCATGGGTATTATCGTTATAGTGTCTACGGTTGTGCGCTGTAATCAGTTTAGGCCTAGTTTGCCATTGTAACTGTGAAATATTCCCGAAACGACCCTCGTCCACGGAGGGGATGGGCCGGGCTGCCCCGACTCGCCGTGGCGCAGCTCTGCACCGCGCCACGTTGACCGCGAAGCTTAGCGCAATGCAGGATCAGGCTTAGACGCATCTACACCGAGTTCATCAATCTGACTTCGCAGTGTGGTCTCGTCTATAGCGCCTCCGCGATAAAGCGACACCAGACCCGCCTGCACGATATGCCTGGCACTGACTTCAAAGTGATCCCTCAGCGTGGGCCGCGATTCACTGACCCCGAAACCATCTGTGCCGAGAACGGTGAACTGCGGGGGCATCCAGCGCGCTATCATGCCGGCCAGGCTCTTCTGGTAGTCGCTGACGGCGATAATCGGCGCGGTCTCGCCCGCAAACAGGCTCTCGATATAGGGACGCCGGCCCTCGCCGAAAGGCTGCAGCCGGCCCTCGCGCTCACACTGTTCCGCTTCGCGGGCGAGTTCGATATAACTGGTGACACTCCAAATTGTCGGTGCGTAGCCGAGAGCCTCGAGTACATCCGCCGCCTCCATGGCCTGCTGCATCATCGATCCGCTGGCCAGCAAATGTACGGCCTCTCCCGCGGCGGCAGCCGGTCGCGCGCAATAGGCCCCCTTGATGATACCCTCCTCCACTTGTGGTCCCTCAGGCATGGGTGGCATCGAGTAGTTCTCGTTGTACAGGGTGATGTAGTAGAAAATATTCTCGCCCTCCTGGTACATGCGCCGGATGCCATCGCGAACAATCACCGCCAGCTCATAGGCAAATGCAGGGTCGTAACTCTTGAGATTGGGAAAGGTACTGGCCAGCACATGTGAGTGCCCGTCCTCGTGCTGCAGACCCTCACCGTTCAGGGTGGTCCTGCCGGCGGTACCACCGAGCAGGAAGCCCCTGGCCATCATGTCGGCACAGGCCCAGACCATGTCGCCGACCCGCTGAAACCCGAACATGGAGTAGAAGATGTAGAACGGGATCGTCGGCACGCCGTGTACCGAATACGCGGTGCCGGCCGCCATAAACGACGCCATGGCCCCGGTTTCACAAATGCCCTCCTGCAATATCTGTCCGTCGACGGCCTCGCGGTAGGACATCAGTGACTCCGCATCGACGGGCGTATAGTTCTGTCCCGCGGGGGAATAGATTCCCGCCACCTTGAACAGCGCATCCATGCCAAACGTACGCGCCTCATCGGGCACGATGGGGACCACGTAGCGGCCGATGGATTTATCCTTCATCAACTGTGCCAGCATCCGTACCATGACCATCGTGGTTGACGCCTCGCGTTCACCGCTGCCTTCAACTGCGCTCCTGAACAGCGACAACTCGGGCGCCTCCAACACCGGGCACTCCACGCTGCGTGCAGGCAGGTATCCCCCCAGTCGCTGGCGGTGCTCGCGCAGGTAGCGCATTTCCGCGCTGTCTTCCGGCGGGCGGTAGAACTCCGCGCGCGCTATGGCTGCATCGTCCAGCGGTATCCCGTAGGCGCGGGCGCAGGCCAGGCGCTCCTCGGCGTTGAGGTCCTTCTTCTGGTGCGCGGTGTTACGACCCTGGGCCGCCGGCCCCATACCGTCGCCCTTCACCGTTTTCACCAGTATCACCGTGGGTTTATCTGTAGTCTGCGCCGCGCGCTGGAAGGCAGCGTAGATCTTCTTGGGGTCCTGTCCGCCGCGCTTGATCTGCTTCAGCTCGTCGTCGGTCAGCGCGTTCATCATTCGCTCCAGTTCGGGGTCACCATGCACCCAGTGCTCCCGTTGCGCGTCACCCTCGAGAATGGAATAGCGCTGGTAATCACCATCCACGCACTCTTCCATGCGATTGCGCAACACGCCGTGCTTGTCCATAGCCAGCAGGGCGTCCCAGCCGCCGCCCCAGATGACCTTGATCACGTTCCAGTCCGCGCCGCGGAAAGAGCGCTCCAGTTCCTGGATAATCTTGCCGTTGCCGCGCACCGGACCGTCCAGGCGTTGCAGGTTGCAGTTAACCACCAGGATCAGGTTGTCCAATTTCTCGCGGGCAGCAATATTTATCGTGCCCATCACCTCGGGTTCATCGGACTCGCCATCGCCGATAAAGCACCAGAACTTGCCACCGGTCCGCGGCTTCAGCCCACGATTTTCCAGATACTTGGCGTAGCGCGCCTGATAGATCGCCGAAGGGGTCGACAGCCCCATGGAGGCATTGGGCATCTGCCAGAATTCCGGCATCGAACGCGGGTGGGGATAGGAGCAGAGCCCGCCACCCGGCGCGAGTTCACGCCTGAAATTCTGCAGTTGCTGTTCACTGAGGCGCCCTTCAATGAAAGCGCGGGCGTAGATACCCGGCGCCGCATGCGGCTGCGGCATAACCATGTCGCCGCCGTACTCGGCACTGCGAGCCCGGAAAAAGTGCTGGAAACCCACTTCCAGCATGGTCGCCGCAGAAGCGTAGGTAGCAATATGCCCACCCACCCCGGTGCCCTCGTCCTGGGCGCGCAGCACCATGGCCATGGCGTTCCAGCGCACGATATTCTCGATACGGTTCTCCATATCGATGTCGCCCGGATAAATAGGCTGCTCCGACAGGGGGATGGTGTTGATGTAAGGGGTGTTCAGAGTGGCCTCACTGAGTACCACACCGCGGGACAGGGCGTGGTTCTGCAGGGAACGCAGGATCTCGCGGGCACCGGCGTCGCCGAACTGGTGCAGGATCGCATCCAATGAGTCAGCCCACTCCTGGCGGTCATCGGCCAGTTCATCAATCAGTGTTGTACTTTGTCGATCAACCATCGTTCACTTGCTCCAGCGCTCTACCGGCCCGCGGCCGTTCCACGGCAGCCGTCTCCACGGCGACCGCACTCAATATACCCGCCTGCGCGCGGGAACCCCAGCGGGTGTAACACAGGCACACAGACTCGCCGGCAGTTACCGGCGGCGTCGCACCAGCGTGGTGATAACAATAGCCCCGCCAGGCGACAATGATAAAAATCAAGCGAGTACGCAGGTTGAGAGCCTACTCCCCCGGCAACGACACGTAGCGATGGGCCACCAACTTCCCTACGCGCGACAGCACCCGGTCAAAATTGACATTACGCAAAGCAGCGACATGTCGGTTGCATGACACTGCCATGAAACTTGGAAATCAAACCAGAACGTGCCCAAGCCACTAACAGAAAATACCGCTGTGCATAAAAGCACGCTGCCCGAGCCGCTCGCGTATATCGATGATCGTGCAAGCAGGCCGGCGCAGGTGCGCAAGCAAACCCTGCGCAACCCGAATACGCTGGAGCCACTGCAGCCCTTGCATGCCTGTGACGATGCGCAGGCCGAGTCCGCGCTGGCCGCAGCCGCAAGAGCTCACGAGACCGCGGTGTGGGAGAACACTCCCACCAGCGAGCGGGCGGCCCTGCTGGAAGCGGTCGCCGATGCGCTGGACGCGCCCGAAGTCCAGGAAACCATTGCCGAGGTCGATGCACTGACGACGGGTGCGGTAATCAGTTTGACCCGCAACATGGCACGACTTGCACCGCTGAGCTTCCGCGCCGCAGCGCAGTATCTTCGCGAGGGAAATCTCGAACAGCGCCTGCCCGGCAGGCACGGTGAGGTCGAATACTTCCGGCGCCCCTGGGGCCCGGCCATGCTGATCAGCCCCTGGAACGGTCCCACCGCCATAGGCTGTCACAAAATTGCCAGCGCGCTGGCGGCGGGAGCCCCATGCATCGCCAAACCCTCGGAGTGGACCCCGCACTCAAGCGTGGTAGTTGCCGAAGCGATTGCCCGTGCCGGCCTGCCCCCGGGCACTTTCCAGTTACTGCTCGGCAACCGGGAGACGGCGGGAAAGCTGCTGGGTGACCCACGCATCAAGGCCATCTCTTTCACCGGAGGCACCGAGGGGGGGCGCGCAGTGAGCGCCGCCAGCGTTAACTCGTTCCGCCCCCTGCAACTGGAACTGGGCGGCAACAACCCGCTGGTGGTGTTTGCTGATGCCGATCTAGACCAGGCTGCAGCCGGTATCGCGTTTGGACTGAGCAACCTTAATGCCCAGTGGTGTCGCGCCCTCGGCCGCGTGATCGTGCATCGGGAAGTAAAGCAGGCCTTGCTGGAAAAAGTACAGCACGCGCTTGCAGGCATTCGCATGGGACACTCGCTGGACCCGGACGCGGAGATGGGGCCTCAAATCCACCGCCAGCAGTTCGACTCCGTGCAACGTCACATACAGCGCCTGCGGGCGGCGGGCGGCGAACTACTGCAGTCCACGACACTGCCTGACCTGCCGGGATACTTCATACCTCCCACGCTGGTAGACGGCTGCGATCCCGGGCAGACCCGGGTGGAAATGTTTGGCCCCGTAGCCGCCGTGCACAGTTTTGATACCAGCGCGGAGGCGCTGGCGCTGGCCAACGGCACTGACTACGGTCTCGCTGCCTATGTCTACAGCGGCGATGAACAGGCCGCCTTCGACTTCTCCCGCAAGTTGCGCACCGGAGGCGTGAAAATAAACGGCTACGACCTGCTCTCACTCAGCCCCACCGCACCGCGCGCAGCCTGGGGCATGTCAGGCCTGGGAGAGGAAGGCACCGGCCACAGCATTGAATTTTTCACCGGAGCCCGCGTCGTCGGACTCGTCGCCAGAGGCCCCGCTCAGAACTAGCCCCGGACCTGCGCGGCAAAAGTATGTGGTGGCGTCGCGCACGCCTCAGATTGACTCGATCGCTATCTGCTGGGTCAAACCTGCTTCCGTGAGTGTGAACAGCGCGTCCTCATATTTCGGCGGGCCAAAGCTGGGCTTGGCATTATTGGACAGCGCCACCGGTTCCTTGGGGATTCCGATAAAATTGGTATCGAGTTTACCGTTGCCATTCTTGTCGTAAAAAATGGACACCGCATAATCCCCTGGCGCGAGCAACAGTTCGGCAATCACCAGTTCGCCCTCGCGCGCAGCGTCGATGTCCACGGCAAGTGCGGCTGCCTTGTCATCGCCCAGCCAGGCTTCCTCGTTGTCATAAACCGA
This sequence comes from Pseudohalioglobus sediminis, assembly GCF_008370495.1. GTDB lineage: Bacteria > Pseudomonadota > Gammaproteobacteria > Pseudomonadales > Halieaceae > Halioglobus. The sequence goes on from NZ_VTUX01000002.1 coordinate 454,600, forward strand.
GATGTGCAACTCACCAGACACGTCATTGAGACCCGAGACCTCCACCCGCAGAACGCTCTGTGCGGCCGCATTGATGCCGACCAACAGCAGCAGCACCGCCACCCATCTGTACAATTTCATATACTCTCTCCTTCGATCAATGACACTTCCCATAAGCTATCCGGCGCCTGACGCCAGCTGTATCGCTGCAGTAGACCGCGGTCATCCAGCCAGAAACTGGCATCGACAGTATATGGCCCGCCCACAAATCGCCACAGCTCCCAGGGCGATTCCGTATCCGCTTCCCGCTCACACCAGGCGCGTCGCTTACTCACCTCAGGCAGCAACAGCGCTTCACGTGTCGTGTGCGCTGCAATGCGCGGCACCAGCACTGAGCCGCGGCCTCCCTGTGCGCACAAGGAGCGCATCACGGGCCCGGTGAACAGCCGCATGAGGGGGTAGAACAGCGGCGAAGCAGTGCCCGCCTCCCAGGCCTGCGACTGTGGCTCCGCACCAGCACCGGTACGCTGCAACTCCTGCTTATCAGCGCCAACCCGGTAGTCCAGCGTCACGGGCTCATCACCCTGTCGCTCCCAGAGCAGCCTGCAGTGATGCAACAGTCCGTCAGTCACACTCGCTTCCAGCCGGCACTGTAGTCCGGGCGCGCTGCGCTTGCAGTGCACATCCAACGCCGCGGGGGCGCCTGCAGGACGGACCGACCAGGATTCGATCACCCCGGTTTCACCTCCATTGTGCAGGTAGCGATACTGCCCCTGCCCCGGCTCGAGCTGTATCCGAAGCGCGCTCACCTGGCCGCCATCACCTGCATGCGTTGCGCACTCGCAACCCCAGCAAGAGCGCTGGATTACGTGCCGGGGCAACGCGGAGCAAACTCACGGCGACGCGGCGGTGATGCCGGCGCAGAGATGACGGGGTCGATGCGCCAGCAGGTCGGTATCGGTTGACATCAGCTTGTTGAGTGACGCCACCGGGTTCACCGTAGCCACTGTGCAGTTGCTTCCGGGTTCCTGGGGAGTCAGCAGCGGCTGGTTGATATGACCATCGAATGCGCGTTCCCGCCACGGGGTCATGAGCGTGAAATCCTCGTGCAGCGTGGCGATCACACCGGCCCGGCCCTGCAATGGCCGCGCGCTGTAGACCAGTGACAGGCGATTCTCCGCTGCTCGACTGGGCAGGGCCAGTGTAGCCTCCCAGGGTTCAAGCAGCCGCCCCGGTACGGCAATTACCTGGGCCCCGGCCAACGCCGCCAGCTTGGCCGTTTCCGGATAGCGCAGGTCATCTGCGGACAGCAGTGCCAGCCGGCACCAGGGCAGGTCTACAGTACGCAGACGCTGCGCTTTGACGAGGCCGGGAAAGCGCGCGCTGTCATGCAGCTGGTCCTGGCTGGCGATGACCCCGGCGTCGGAAACCAACACCACGCTCAGGGTGTAAGCATCCTCGACCGGTTGCACCATGTCCGCGCACAGGGCCAGGCCAGGACGGCGACGGCAGGCGTCGAGCATGGCATCTATGACGGCTTGGGCAGATATGTTGCCGGTGTCGACGCCGTCCTGCGGCCACGTTTGCGCGAACAATTCGGGCAGCACCGCCAGGCGGGTCGTGGCAGGCAGTTCCGCGACCAGCTGCGGCAAGGCATCCAGCGCAGCCTCTGCATCTGCATCTGCTGGCGGCAGCAGACAGGCCACCAGCGCGGTCTCGCCGGCATTAGGCACCGCTTCGCACTCAGGCTGGTTAACTAGCGGCCCGTACAACTCGGGTCGCCGATTCTGGAAGATATGGCTGCCGTCTGCCCGTAGTTTGCAATCGGCATCGTCGACGTCGATATCGGCCCACACGAAGCACTCCCCTTCGCGGGGCGCACGGGCGAGAATGTCACCTTGCGGCGATACAATCTGGCTTTCTCCAGCGCCGTTAAGGAAGCGCCGGGGAATACCCGTCTCGGCGCTCACCTGATCGAGCTGGTCAAGAGGGATCAAGGGGCCCACCTTGTTGGCTGCGGCGAGAAAACAGCGGTTCTCCGGTGCCCGCGCCGGCACATGCAGCGAGGCTTCATCCAGCGCGAATGAATTCAGCGAATCACAGAACAGTTGTGCGCCGCGCAGGGCCAGGCCGCGTGGCGTTTCGAAGGTGACACCGTCGCGGCAGGGAAACATGGCCAGGCGTCCAACCGGCGTATTCACGACCTCGCTGACACGGTCCGCGCGCTCAAACCAGAGGTTCTCATGCCCCATCAGCGTCTGCTTGTCCGCCTGCGCCAGCAAGGCACCCGCCGGGCTGTACAACAGCGAGGTGACCGTGAGCCCGCAGCTGCGGCGCAGGCTGACGTTGATCACGATGTAGCAGTTATGGCGCCTGGCACGGCCGGCTATCTCTTCCAGGAAGCTGCCATCCAGCGCCAGTGCTACCGTGCGCGCATGTTCTGCGTTGTCATACCAGGAAATGTGGTTGCAGAACTCCGGCAGTACCATCACGTCCGGGCAGCACTCTGCCGCCGCGTCGATCACGCGCAGGCAGGTGACCAGGTTCTCACCAACGTCGTCGCCGGAGGCGAACTGCAGGGCTGCTACGCGAGTCATGCGGACCTAGAAACTGTAGCGGAAGCGAGCACCGAAAGTACGCGGGTTGGGTAACATCAGGTTAACTGCGAACGGCGTGACCTGTCCGGTCGGCATATAGCCAAAGTTGACATTGCCCAGCCCGGTGGTTGCCTGGTCCTCGTCGGCCAGGTTGTTGACATAGGCCACCAATGACCAGTTCTCCCCGTTCAGCCCGGCAGTAAAGTCGGCAATCCAGACTGAGCCAAGGTAACTCATGTTGCCAGAGTCCATGTACTGCTTGGAGCGGTAGTTACCAAACAACTCGGTGAAGTAACCCCAGCCATTGCTGAAGTCGCCCTCGTAGCGAATGGAGGCAACCGCCACATCCTCCGGCGTATTGATAAAGGCCGCGCCGGTGAAGTCGCCCTCGACATTGCCGGACTGGATCTTGTCGTAGGTACCCGGCTCGCCGGATTCACTGATATTGAAATCGGTATACTCCGTCTCCACGTGCGTGTAACCAACGAAGAAGATCCAGTTTTCGGAAGGCCGGTAGGTGGCTTCTATCTCGGCACCATATATCTCGCTCTCGCCGGCATTGGTAATGGATACCTTGGTGATACCCAGCTCGTTGCGCACGAAGTACGGCACCTGCTGGTCGGTGTAATCGTTGTAGAAAATGGCGCCGTTGAGGCGCAGCCTGTTGCCGAGCAGATCGGTCTTTACACCGATTTCATAGGCCCACAGAACCTCGGGGTCGTAGTGGCCGGTGGTGATGTCACCGTTGCCATCGGTGGTGGCTATTCCGCCGGGCTTGAAACCCTTACCCACGGACGCGTAGGCAAATACATCGTCGCTGGCCTGCCAGTCTGCGCTGAAACGGGGCACGAAAGCGGTTTCGTCCACGCTCTCTTTTTGCATCACCGGATCCACCACCTCCAGGTCTGCGTTGAAGTACGGCATGTTCAACAGACCATTGAGATAGGTGTCCTTGGGCAAACCCTCGTAATCGATATTTTCCTCGAGGTAGCGCCCCTCTGCCGTGAAACGCCAGGACTCACCCAGGTTGTACACGAGTGACCCCGCCACCGACCAGTGCTGGGTGTCGCGGTTGATGGGGATGCGATTGGGCACCATCTCGGTTTGCACGCCCGTAAACAGTTCACAGGTAGTCACGTCGCCGGGAATCGTGCAGGTCGGATCAGCAACACGTGATAGCGCGGAGTTGTAGTAATCGGTGTCCACCTGTGAATTGACCCACCACATCTGGTTCATTACCGAATCCATATCCTCCGCCCAGTACAGCAGGTCCGCCATCCACTCGAAATTACCCGCCACGCCACTAAAGCGGAATTCCTGGGAGAACTGGTCATAGTCAAAACTGGTATCCGAATTCGTCTCCACCCCGAACTGCGTGAGCGTCGCCAGGGGCGGGCCGATGTAATTGGGGTCGAAGTTGGCGGAACCGGGAAAGAAAGAATCGAGTTCGTAGGCGGTCTTGTCGAAATCTTCGACGATAGAGGTCTCGTTGTGCGTATAGCCGGTCAATGACAGCACGTCGACCTCACCCATCTGCCACTCCAACTCCAGTGACAGGCGGGTATTCTCGATTTCTGTTCCACGGTAATCCCTGCCCGTATTGGGGTTGGGAGACAGGTTGATATCCTCCTCGCCCACATCGCTGATATCGCCTACCAGCATGGTCGCGCAGGCTGGCGGCAGGCCCACGGTATAACGCCACGCAGGCTGTTCTGCGCACTCTTCCGGCGTCGCCTCCGGCAGGCCCCTGGCACCGCCGGGGATAGGCATTTTTTCAGCATTCTCGCCCACGCTGCCGAGCAGGAAGAAGTCATTCTCCGCGCTGCCCAGTGGCAGGGCCGAAGCCGCCATCACTACTGGCAGTGGTGTGGATTCGTCCTTGACGTACTCGCCGCGCAAATAGGCGGTGAAGCTGCCCTCACTGAGAAAGTTGAGGGCAATGCTGCCGCCGTTCTGCGTGTTGCCACCAAGGTCGCCGCCGGTGATCGGGTTTTCATAGTAGCCGTCGAAGTCCGAACTCAGGGCGGACAGGCTCATGGCCAGTTGTTCGTTGACGGAGAATGACACACTGCCCAGGCCGCGCCAGTAGCCGTGTTCATTCGCCTCGCCCTCAACATAACCGTACACGCCCTCACCAGGCTGCGGCCTTTTGGTCACATAATTTATCGCACCGGCGAAGGCTGAGCGGCCGTAAGTCACGCTTTGCGGCCCCTTGATCACCTCAACCCGCTCCAGTTCCAACAGGCCCATATTGGCGTAGGCACCGCCGCCGGCTACGGTCAGCGTCTCGGATGAGATGTCGATACCGTCCACCAGGATTCCCACGTTGGGTCTGCCCCTGGTGATATTCACGCCACGAATGCTGGGCCGGGTGTCATTGGGCAGCACACCGGTCTGGAAGGTCAGGCTGGAGGAATACTTGGCCACGTCCGCAAGCGAACTTATGGCCTTTTCATCCAGTTGCGCCTGGCCAATCGCGTCAATGGACACCGGCACCGACTGCAGGTTTTCGACTTTTTTGCGCGCGGTGACCAGTATCTCCTCGAGCTGGAAATCATCGCCGCGCAGGGCTTCGACCTCACGTGCGTGCACAGATACTGAGCCTGAGACAACCGTGGTAACGGCAACGGCCAGCGCCAACTTGTATTTCACACTCATATCCGACCCCTTTGTTATTATCAGTCAGTTACTGGCTCGAGCTGGTGCGCTGCCGTCCAGCCGGGTTATCACTAAAATTCTTCCATCAGGCGTCCCCTGCCCGTCACCTTGTCATCAATCCCACAGGCACGCAATGCATGCCAGACAGTCGCCACGTTAATCGGCAATAGGGGCTTTTCCAGCACATGCTCAAGTGTAGGGAAAAGGTCCAAAGTCGACAGGTTGGTACCCGCCTGCACGATCGCGTCCACATTATCACCATCGGCCCGACGCACCGCGGCGAGTACTTCGTCAATACGGGTTTCAGCGATTGCGGTAGCGGACGGCCGATCGAGGCCGACCACCTGCTCCACCTCGTAGCCAAGCTCTTCGAAATACTGTCGCACATTGGCGTCACCGACAGGGGGATAGGGTGTTATCACCGAGATCCGCCGGGCGCCAAAGCACTCAAGGGCCTGCTTTACCGCCTCGGCGCCCGTAGTCAGGCCCAGGTCGCCGATGTGCTCGCGGATACCCTCTTCAAAACGAACACTACCCTCGACACCGCCCCAGAACGTCTCGGCAGACATGCCGAGCATAATATGGCTGACTTTTGCCGATATCACATTGCGCAGTGCGATGGGAATCTCACCGCGCATAATCTCCAGGAAACGCTCGAACACGGTGTTGCTGTCATCACCGCTGGTCTCCACCTCGTCGGCCCAGTTACGCAACTCGATCCAGAAGCGGGACGGGTGCCAGGTAACGCCGTCCAGATGAAACTTCTGCAGGTCGTACTCGACCCCGGTATTGGTGGAGGGAATAACCACGCCGATCTGCGCTCTGTTCGCTATCTGGTAATTCTGCATAGTACTCTGTTTATTGCGCTTCGGCGCCCCGCGGGCAGCCCGCCAGCCATTCATAAACTGGCGAAAACAGGGTCATGCACGCCGCCAGCAACCACGCTTACTTATAGCTCGCGCACTCATCCATGGGCATGACATTTGTCAAATTTCAGGGCTGCGCAGGCAGGCTGTCCAGCGGTACCTGACCGCGGGTCAGCGCCTCGATATAAGCTGGATTGGCCAGGTGGCAATAATAGTTACCCAAAAAGCGCCCGGGCATGGGTATCCACCATGCATAAGGCACATACAGCGCCCTGGTGTGGAGATGCAGGCGCCCCGCGCCGTCTCGCGTAACTGGCTGAAACGGCCAGGGGTCGATCCAGCGAGGCCCGATGAAGGTCAGCTGCTCTTCTTCCACCACCCAGTCAGCAGGTGAGAGCCGCCGCTGAACCGACGGAACCCCTGCCATGACCTCATCGAGCACGCGCCGGTGTACCGCGTCGCAGCTACTCTCGGTACCGGCGGGTGCGGAACCGCTGCCATCTTCGGCGCCATGGATGGCGTTGATGCGCTCAGCTGTGCGCATTTTGCAGGAAATGACGGTAGCCAGCGGCAATTGCGCCGAGACCGGCAGTGCCGCCATTTGCGTGACCAAAAACGGGTCGTCTGTGGGTTTCGACTGGATAAACGCCTCGCGGTCGTCGTAGATATCAACCCTGGGCACCAGCGCCGTTTCGGCGATGACCGACTGGGCAAACGCGCAGAAGTCGTCCGGGGTAGCCGGCAGCGACCGGGCCGCCGCTAGGACGGGAAAGCAGCCCGCCCACAACAGTGAGCCCAACAGCGCACCGAGCAGTCGCAGGCCGTCAGTATTCAATACGCTAGCTCCCGGTGGCACGCACCGGCTGGCGCACCGGGGCGAGCAGTGGCACCGTGTCGATGACCCACTGCAGGTCCTGCCGCTCGCGGCGCAGGGGAGAAGGAATGGCCAGTGCTTTCTTGCCGGTAAAACGCGCGGCCTCGTCGGTGTCGATTTTCCAGCCGAATTCCTCCACACAGCGCCGCCGCGCGGCGCGGAAACTGCTCATGAACTTGTCATCCTTGACCGACATTTCATTGGCGAGATTGTCCGGCAGGTAGTTCGGCGACGCCGCGTTGACGATCACCGCGTCCTCATTCAGGATGCGGCGAAGCCGCTTGCGCGAACCCTTGTCAAACAGCGAACTCTTGAAGAAGTTGCGGAACTGCAGCGCGAACGTGCGCGTGGTGTGTTCGTCCACGGGCGTGTTGGCATCAAACATGATGATCGACATCTTCGGATTGATATCGATCTGGATCCGCACCGTCATGCCCGACAGGTCGTAGTAAGGTTTGGTTACCGTCGGCTGGCGTTCCTTGCGCATGCGGCGACGCAGGAAGTTTTCCTTGAACTGCGGCGGATACTGCAGGTTCTCGGAGTAGCCCCAGTGCTCGCCCTTTTCAATTTTTACAATATGGTTTTCCTCCGCTGTTTCCGGCATCCCGAAAACCGGGTGTACGAAGGATGCGTGGGCGATATCGATGCCGTTCTCAACCACGCGCGCCGCTTCGGCCTGCCAGGTAAACTCGTCGGTAATAAGGCGCCATTCGGGATCATCGAATTCCGGCAGCGGTGGAATCGGGTAGCGCTCTGATTCCGGCAGGTCACCGAGGAAAACCCAGATCAAACCGTAGCGCTCCTCCACCGGGTAGGCATCGATGCGCGCGCGATCGGGAATCTTGAAGTCCTTGCCTTCGGAGGGTATGAACTCGACCTTGCCCTGACCGCTGAACTGCCAGCCGTGATAAGGGCAGGCCACGCAGTCACCCTTGGTCCAGCCACCACTCAATGAACCACCCCGGTGCAGGCAGACGTCACTCAGGCATTGCACAACACCATCAGTGTCGCGAAACAGCACGAAATCGCGCCCCAGCAACCTTGCCTTAACGGGTTTATCGGTGACCACGTGTGACCATTCAGCCACGTACCACAGGTTGATCAACACCGCTATTACCTCCTGTCCTGTCAGAATAAGTTGGCTCACTTTAGCGCCGATCGATGCGTGGGATTACTGACAAAAGTCAAGAATTGCGTGCTTCAGACACGCCTATACTCACAGCTTACGCGCAGCGTCGCGAGGGCAGCATGATTCGAGGTCTACATGGCAAACCTGGTTAGGGCTTTATACCGCGCAGCCTGCGTACCGGGGGCTCCGGCCCCCTACGACAGGGTCACACTGAAAGTCCATTATCCGGCTGCATACCAGGGTAGTGAGGCAGAGCGCAACTCAGGCTTACTGCCGGCGGCTGGGGATGCCGCCCCCTACCCCGTAGTCATACTCCTGCCGGGCATCAATCTCGGGGCCGAAGGCAGCGGCTGGTTGTGCCAGCAACTGGCCGAGGCAGGGTTCGTCACCGTGGCGGTCACCATGATCTCTGAGGAAATGCCGGGCTATATCAGCATCACGCCGGGGCTGCGCATGGACCGGCTCACGCCGGAGGGTTTCGGTTCCGGGCCCAGCTGCCAGCTGCTGGCACCGGTGTTGACTTGTTTACAGTCACTGCAGGATGACTCGGTGCTCGCCGGCCTGCTGGACCTCGACAGGCTGGTCCTCGCGGGGCACTCTGCGGGGGGCACCGCCGCGCTCATCAACGCCGACCCACGGTGGCTACCCGGTCTGTGCGCGGTATTCACCTACGGCGCGCACACCGGTGCTGCCACGGCGCTGGGCTGGCCTGAACAAACCCTGCTGCCGATGCCGGCGGCGCTGCCGACGCTGCTACTTGGCGGAGATCGCGACGGCGTCATCGCGGCGAGCGGACATCGCTACGGGGGGCGTGAAGCGGACCCGATTCACAGCCTTGAGCGCACCTTTGTTGATGCCGTCAGGGAGGAAGACGGCAACGCCTACCTGTGTATCCTGGAGGGCGCCAACCACTTCAGTTTCGCACATCCCGTCGATGGCACCACCGGGCGGGATTTTCTCGACTGGGACACCGGCGCTGACCCGGCCGTCACACGCCAGCGCATCGCCGAACTGATAGTGGCGTTCCTGGGGGCCTCGGTGCACGCAGATCCCGGCGCTGCGGCGGCGCTGCGAACCTTACTGCAGGCTGACTGGTTGCGGCTGGTGAGGACAAAATAGCGCCGTGCGACGCCCGTTCAGTGCTCCTCGAACAGACGGCCGAGGTGGTCGTACTGGTCGCGTATGCCACAGCTGCGCAGGGCATGCCACGCAGTGGCGACATTGATAGGCAGCACCGGCTTACCCAGCCATTTTTCCAGAACCGGGAAAGTGCTGGCGGTGGACAGGTTGGTGCCGACCTGAATGATGGCGTCGACGTCATCACCATCGACCTGGCGCACTACCTCCATTACCTGGTGATCGGGTACCAGGGCAATCGCATCATGGGCGTTCTCACAGCGCAATCCCGCCACGTGTTTGACGCTGTAGCCCGCGTCCTCGAAAAACAGGCGCACGTTCTTGTCCCCTATCGGCTGATAGGGCGTGATCACGGCGATGGTCCTGCCATCGGCGCCGGAAACGCCCAATGCATCAAGGGCTGAGATCACCGCGTTGGCACCCGTGGTCAGGCCGGTGTCGTGGCCCACCATTTCCTGAATGCGGTCAACAAAACCGTCATTGCCCTTGATACCACCCCAGAAAGTCTCCGCAGACATACCCATCATCACGTGGTCGGGTTTGCAGGTCATCAGACTGGCGATGGAATCACCAATAGTCTGGCGCAGCATGTCCAGGAAGCGCATGAAATTGTCGTCGTCGCTGAGATCAGCATGTTCGATCATAAAGCGACTGAAGTGCCAGGTGACGCCACGCGGGATGATGCGCTGGCAGTCATACTCTACCGAGGTATTGGTGGATGGGATAATGACGCCGATCCTGGCCCGGTGGCCGACATAGTTGTCCAGGTGGCCCTGTGTGCGCTGGTCGCGGTCGCGCGTCCGCGACAGGTCAATTGTGGAGTGGAATGTTGTCATGTTTTGTGTCTCCGTCACTCAGGCCACGGCCAGGCTGTCGCGCACGCAGTTGATCATGGCGCGCTCCATGAGGAATTGGCGCGCCCGCACCGGGTCGCCGGCGGCCTGCATCAACATCTGCTGCCTTGCTGTCTGCGTGGCCGCGTCCGTCGCTTCCATCAGTTTCTTGTTGGCAATGGTATGGTCCTGGACGAAGCGCACCGCCAGGTCACGTCGTTGCCGGTTATATAAATCAAACAGGGGCTGGTGGGCCGCACCGTCACGCAGTACGCGCACCAGTTTCTCGCCCAGGTTATCGGCATCGTGAATGCCGCCATTCATGCCCATGCCGCCCAGCGGATTGTTGATATGGCAGGCGTCTCCGGCCAACAGTACCCTGCCCCGGTAGTACGTTTCCGCCACCCGCTGGTTGACGTTATAGAGCGTGCGGTGACCGATTTCGTAATCGCCCGACTTGTTCCACAGATGGTGCAGGCGCGCCTGCACGAAGTCGTCGGACAGCAGGTAGGCCTCGTCATCTGCCGACTCCGGACGGGTTGGGAACAGCACCCGCCAGATCTTCTCGGTGCGCAGTATCACGCACCACTCTTCCGGATCAGCGATATAGTTGACCCAGGCCAGGTCGTCGAACACCTCCTCGAATGGGAACGGCGTGCTGACGACGAGGAATTTCTCATCGTACGTGAATCCGAGATAGTCGATGCCCGCGGACTTGCGCACGCGGCTGCGCGCGCCCTCCGCGCTAACCAGGAAACTACCCCGCAGTTGCATGCTGTCGCCGTGGTGCTCAACCGTCACCTCCACATGCTCGTCAGTTTGGGTAAAGCTCACCAGTTCGGTGGCAAAGCGTATATCCGCACAGGGCATCTGCTGCAGCGCCGCCACGGCCATGCGGGTGTATTCGTATTGTTCCAGCTGCAGGCGAAAGGGGAAGCGGGTGTCGTCACTGAGCAGGGACATATCGAAATTGGCCACATCGCCGCTGCTGCGGTCGCGGTACTGGTAGCGCCCGACCACCAGGCCCTTGGCGAGCATCTGCTCGATAATGCCGCAACCCAGGTCGGCGATCATTTCCAGGCTGGGTGGGTGAAAGGTCGAAGCGCGCAGGTCCACAGGCAGTTCCGGCTCTTTTTCCAGCAGCACCACCGGCACGTCATGACAAGCGAGATACAGGGCCAGATGGCAGCCGACGGGGCCTGCCCCGGCTATGATCACAGGTGCGGTCGCCATCAGCCCTGACCTCCTGCAGCAGACACCGCAGCCAATACCGCCTCCAGCGGCCACACATCAGCGTACTTGGCATGCATGTCGAATAGATTGGCCTGGTGCGCGTCCGCGTTGCGATCTCCCACCGCCTCCCGCGGCACCACCACCCGGTAATCGTGCTGCAGCCCGTCTACTACCGTGGCACGGACGCAGCCGCTGGTGGTGAGCCCGGTCACTACCAGCGAATCCACGTCGCCAGCACGCAACAGCGCATCTAGATCGGTACCGTGGAAGGCGCTGGCCCACTGCTTTTCCACCAGCGTTTCACCGGCCTGGGGCGCCAGGCGTGTATCGACCTGCACCCACCGTGAACCCGGTTCCAGCACGTTCAGCGCGGGCACGCGCTGGCGAAACACACGCGCCTGTTCCGGGCCGTGAAAAACTACCGTGGTGAAAAATACCGGCAAGCCAGCCGCGCGAAACGCCTGCAACAAGCACGCATTGGCAGCCACCACCTCGGGGCAGTCACAGCCCAGCGGGCAATCCGGGTTGGTGAATCCCTCGATCATATCCACCAGTATCAGGGCGGGCCTGGCGCCCAGGCCCAGGCTTTCTCGTTCCAGGTCCATGCTTATCCTTTTGCGGCGCTAATCGCCATGGGCTCATTGTCAAAGAATTCCGACAGCTGCGCGGCGAGCGCTGGCGTGTGACGCTCGCAGGCATAGGTTCCCGCCCCCGCCGGCAGTGTGCCCTGCCGTCCCTGTGGCAACAGGGCCAGGGTACCCGCCACAGCGCCGTGCAACGGGTCGGCATCGCCGGCGAGAACCAGTACCGGGCAGGATATCCCGGGCAGTAGTGCGGCAAAATCCTGTGCGCATACTGCGCGATACGTACCCTGGTAGGTGTCGCCGGCGGACAGCGCGCTTAACAGTTCACGCTGGATCAGTGCGGGCGGTGCGTCCTCTTCCTTGGCCTGGAATCGCTGCCACCACTCTTGCAGGTGACTGCCGTCGGCAGCGAAAGGAAACGCTTCCACCTGCGCAGGCAGCGACGCGCGCTGTGCTGCCGTGAGCAGCGGCGGGCCGCATAGTGCCAGCGCGTCGCAGCGTCCCGGCTGCTCCGCCGCCAACTGCACGGCGACGGCGGCGCCGGTATGGTGGCCGAACATCTTGCAGCGCTCTATGCCCAGAACATCCAGCAGCGCTGTTATCGCCGCTGCGAATCCGGCGATATCGGCACCATCGGGCAGTCCATCGGAGCCGCCGAAACCGGGCAGATCCGGCGCCAGCATGCGGTAGCGAGGGGCGAGGGCCGACATCAGCGGCAGGTACATGGCCGAGGTACTCGGGGCCTGGTGCAGCAACAGCAGCCAGGGTCCGTCGGTGCCCCCTGCTATTCGATAGTGCAACTGACGTCCGTCGACCTCCGCATAGGCTCGCGTGACTGCAGTCATGGTGTCTCCAGTGCCAGACTGACCCACTTGAGCTCGGTAAACTCTTCCGTGCTGTACTTGCCGCCACTGCGGCCGATACCCGATAGACCCCTGCCGCCGATGGGCGCCAGCGCGTTGCTCTGAAAGGCATGCATGCCAATATGCACGCTGCCGGCGCGGATGTCGCGGGCGGCGCGAAACCCCCACTGCAGATTGTCGGTCAGTACGGCGGCCGACAGGCCAAATACGCTGTCGTTGGCGGCGGCGATGGCCCCATCGAGATCATCCACGAGCACCACACTCGCCAGGGGACCGAAACTTTCCTCGCGCCAGACCGCGCTGTCTCGCGACGGCTCCAGCAGCACCGTCGGCGCCAGCGTCAGCTCGCGCACAACCTTGCCACCGGTGAGCAGGCTGGCACCGCCGGCCAGTGCTTCGTCGATATGCGCCAGAACCTTGTCGAGCGCGCTGCGATTGATCAGTGGACCATAGCAGGTGGCGTCATCCCTGAGGTCACCCAGGTGCATGGCCTCGCAATGTTGTTTCAAGGCGTCGAGAAACGGCCCGGCGATTTCCCGCTCCACTACAACGCGGGAGTTGGCCATGCAAATCTGCCCGGCGTGCGTGAATATTCCCGCGGCTACTGTCGCCGCAGCCAGGGCGGGATCGGCATCGCGCAGCACCAGTACGGCACTCTTGCCCCCGAGTTCCAGCTGGCAACGGCGCATGTGCTGCATGGATTGCGCGCCCACGGCGATGCCGGTGCCGGTAGACCCGGTCAGGGCAACACAATCCACATCGGGGCTGGCCACCAGCGGCGCACCGCACTCTGCCCCGTAGCCCGTCAGTACGCTGACCGCCTCCGGCGGGATACCCGACTCCAGCAGCACCTCGGCAAAAGCCAGTGCAGTCAGCGGAGTTTCCTCGGAGGGCTTGATGACAACGCTGTTGCCGGCGGCCAGGGGGAAGGCTGTCATTTTGACCAGCAGGGACAGAGGTGCATTATAGGGAGAGATCACCGCCACCACGCCCAGGGGCTCCCGAAACACCATGGACAGGCGCTGCGGGTTATCGTTGGGGAAGGTATCGCCGTAGAGTCGACGTGACTCCCCCGCTGCCGTGCGCAGCAGATCCACCGCGTAGGCAATCTCCGCCCTCGCCTTGGTGATCACGCTGCCACTTTCGTCGATCAGGTTATCGAGGAATCGGCTTTCGCCCTCAGCGGCAATCAGTTCAGCAGCGCGTAGCAGGCAGGCCTCGCGCGCGGCGGGAGCAAGGCCGGACCAGGCGTCAAAGCCCTTGCGCGCACAGGACAGCGCCGCTAATACATCGGCCACATCAGCGCGTGCCACCCGGGCGAGTACGCGCCCGTCCGCAGGCGCCAGCACATCAAAGCAGGCACCCGACTGTGAGGCCTTGCGCTGCCCCCCGATAATAAGTTCGTATTCTCGCATACTGGCTGGAGTTACCGCGTACCGAACTGCGCCTGTTCACTGCCCTCGATTTCCATCTGCGCTGCCATCAGCCTGCCGCGCTCGGCAGGGAAGGCCTGCACCAGGCCCATGCACAGATCCCTGAGTGACCGCGCCGGGACACCGTGATTCCCGGTACCACCGCCGGTACCACCGGCCTTGACGCAATATGTGCCCAGGCGAAACGCGGCCTCCGCCACCACACCCTTGCACAGTCGCCAGCGCTTGACGACCTCATCCTTGGGCAGCAGGGGCGGCTCACTGCATTCCAACTCTACCTGTCGGCGCAACCAGATGGTAGCGGTTTCCAGCTCCACCAGCATGTGGCCGATCAACTCCTGCTGGTAGGGCGCCGTGCCCACCGGTTTGTCACTGTCGGCGAATTTCTTGCTGCGTAACTGACCAATGGTGTACTGGTAAAGGCTGTGCGCGGCGCCAAGGTAGCAGGCTATGCCGGCAACCTGGTTGCCGACGAAGCTGCCCCGGCTCATCTGCATGCACCGCGTGAACGCACCGGGAATGGCCAGTGCATCGGCATCGGCAACGAAAACATTCTCCAGCACAATACCGTGGGTCGCCGTACCGCGCATGCCGATAGCATCCCAGTGCTCTCGCTCACTGACACCTTCGGCATCGCGATCGACAAAAAAGGTGCACAGGCCGGCCGCAGTATCCTCGCCGTCCAGCGACGCCGTCACCAGGTAGCGATCAGCCACACCGGTGGCACAGCCAAAGGACTTGACCCCAGTGAGACGATAGCCGCCCTCTACCGGGGTGGCGCGGGTACCAATGGTGATGGCCGCTTTTTCCGATTTCACCGATTCGCTGGCAAAATTGGCCAGCCATTTACCCTCGGTACCCATGGTGTGCAGGAGTTTCTCGGCGAAGGCGCGCACGCGCAGCGCTTCTTCGTCGTCGAACAAGCCTGCCTCCAGGGCCTCCAGCGCCAGCAGGCCCCGGGATGCCGAACTGCAGTGAAAGAAATAGGTCAGCGCGGTGGACGGGCAGGCCGTGCCGAGGGCGAAAGTGGCAGCGCACAGGTCACGCAGGCCACCGCCAAGGCCACCGTAAGTTTCCGGGACTACCATTCCCAACAGCCCGGCGTCGCTCAAGGTGCGGATATGCGGCACGTGGAATTCGCCGCGCGCATCCACTTCTGCGGCCTGCGCCGCCAGCGCCGGCAGCACTTTTTCCACGCGCTCTGCCCTGGCCACTTCGGCGGCCGTCATGTCAGTGATAAAAAATTGTCCGGTCATTGTCTGCATATCGCTACCTATACCTCGTCTTCGCCAATCAACAACGCACGCTGCGCCGCCACCGCCTCGGCGCCAATCAGTGGCGTGATGCGCCCCCAGACCGGATCCACGTCGGGATCAAATATGATCTTCTTGTTGGCCAGGTTGCGCGCTCGCAGTTGCGCAGCGCTGACACCGGCCAGTGCCTGTGCCGAAACACCATTGCGCAGCAGGTTGAACCAATGGTCGCGGTAGGCCGCGACGGTTGCCTCGATGGCGCCAAAGGCGGACTCGTTGGCGCGGCGCGCCAGCATCCAGGGTGACATAACGGCATTCTGTCGAGGCGACAGGTGCGCCATGCTCAAACCATCGATAGCGGCGCCCTGTTCGCAAGCGTCGGTAAGCGGCGTGAAGACCTCGTCCATGTAGCCAAGGTGGCAGCCCAGGTCCAGGCGCGGAATCAGGTCCAGGTGGAAAGCAAAATGCTCGCCGGCCGCCACAGAGTCCAGGGTAAAGTGCGGCACGGCACTGTCTCCCGGGGTAAAGGCAAACAGCATATGGCTGTCGAGCTGCATCGGCGCCACCGCCAGGGAACAGGTCACCAGCCGGAACAGCGGCCCGCCGCTGAACAGGCGCACGTTGCCGATTTCGCCCTCCACCATGGGCAACTGGCTCACCAGGGACATCCATGGACCGCCCGACTCATCGTGCTGCTCCTCCAGCCCCAACTCGCTGGTGATAGCCTGCAAGGTGTTGTGGAACAGCGTTGCCGGTAGCGACAGCTTTGCATTCATATTATTTTCCATCCTGCGCGCATCGGCGCCTGTTTACTGTGCTGAGGTGAAGTCTGCAACCGGCGCCGCGGTGAGGCCTTGATAAATCTCAAATAGCGCGAGCTCAGCGCGCGCCGAACGCAATCATCGCGCGATAGCGGAGGAGAGATCCCAGGGCCGGTTGGCCAACAGATCGGTATTGCGCGACACTTCCTTGTGCGCAGCATTGGCCGGTCGCAGGTTCGCCAGCATGATGCCGGGATCCGGCGGGCAACGATGCCAGACCGGCTGGCTGAGCAGGCCATCGAACTTGCGCTCGGCCCACGGCGTCATCACCGTGAAGTCGGTCTGCAACTCGGTCGCAAAGCCCACACCGCAGTGCGTATCGTCTACGGCCACCAGCAGATTGATTCGGTTTTCCGCCGAGCGCTCCAGCAGCCCTGTCTCCAGTTCCCAGTTCTCCAGTGGCGACAACGGCACTGTACACACTTCTACCCCGGCGAGTGCCAGCAGCCTGAAAGTTTCCGGGTAGATCGAGTCGTCCGAGGTCACCACCGCCAGCCGCCCGAATGGCAGTTCCACAGACAGGAATTCCGCTGCCGGCGTACTCCAGTCAAAGCGATTGGATGGATGCACCTGCCCCTGTTGCAGCAGCAATCCAGACTTGCCGACCACCACAGCGCTGTGCTGCCATGCGGCAGTCTCGCCCAGTACCAGTGCTGTCGTCACCACGGCATCGCCGCAGGCGCTCGCCAGCGCCGGTATCGCCTCCAGCGCGAAAGCCGCGCTGGCTGCGGGATCGTCGGCAGCGGGCACCAGCGGTGGCAGCGCTATCAATTGCGCGCCCTGCTCTACCGCGGTGGCGACCTGCGCACAGGCCTCCTGCAGATCGTCGGTGTCAGCCAGGGTGACCACCGCAGCGACCATCTCCGTGGCACCGCGCATCGACGGCAGCACCTGCGCTGTCGGGTCGCTCGCAATAGGACGGTACAGCCCCGGGCGCCGGCTGCGGAACACGTCCGTGCCATCGGGTCGGGTCTTGTCATCGGCGTCAGCGGGACAAATGTCGGCGTAGACGTATTCGGCCTGATCGCGTGAGGCCATCGCCAGCACGGTCCCGTCAGGCGCCACGATCTGGCTCTCGCCGGCACCGTCGAGAAAGCGTCGCGGAATGCCGGTAGCGGCGCTGATACCGTCTGCCAGCTCCTCCGGGACCAGTGCGCCGACCTTGTTGGCGGCGATCACGAAGGCCTTGTTTTCGGCCGCACGCACCGGGATGTGCAGCGAGGCTTCGTCACTGGCAAAAGAATTCAGGCTGTTGAGCAGCAATTGCGCGCCGTTCAGCGCCAGGCAGCGCGGCGTTTCATTAATGACCCCATCCATACAGGCATAGAGCCCCAGCCTGCCCAGGGGTGTCTCCACTACGGGACCTTCACAGGACGCCCTGGCCAGGAAATCATTCTCGTGACCGATGTAGATCTGCTTGGTGTTATCCGCCAGCAGCTCGCCGGTATTGGAGTACAGCAGGCTGGAGCCGGTCGCCTCGCCACTATCCCTCTGCACGGTACAGTTCACCACTACAT
Organism: Pseudohalioglobus sediminis; assembly: GCF_008370495.1. Lineage (GTDB taxonomy): Bacteria > Pseudomonadota > Gammaproteobacteria > Pseudomonadales > Halieaceae > Halioglobus. The sequence continues at coordinate 472,377 of NZ_VTUX01000002.1, forward strand.
GCAGATCCAGTTCGCGCGCCCTGGCCGCGATTGCCGCCAGGAAGGGTCCGTCCAGGCGCACGGACACCGCGAAGCAATGCGCCTTGTCCTCGTACCAGGAGAGATGATTACAGAACTCAGGCAGCACCAGCAGCGCTGGCTGGCAGGCACTCGCCCGCTCCATCCAGTGCAGACAGGTTTGTAAATTTTTTTCCACATCCGCGCCAATCTGGAACTGGGCAACCGCCACGCGCACTGTCGCTGACATCTTGGGCATTTTCCTATTGCATTGTATTGTGACTGGGCACAGCTTAATGGCGCACCCGTACCCCGCTGATGACAAAAGTCAAAAGGCCGCCGGCCATGCTGTCTATAATCACAGACATCCTCTCGCGACAGGGCGCTAACCGCCACGTGCTTCGATGAACGAATACCTGCTGCTCAAGTTCGCCCATCTGCTGGCGTTTGTCTACTGGCTGGGCGGCGACCTGGGTACATTCCTGGCCAGCCGCGAGGTCATCAATCGCCAGCATTCGGTGCCCGCGCGCCAGGTCGCGCTGAAAATCATGCTTGCCTGCGATATGGGGCCGAAGCTGGCGATGCCGCTGATCATGCCGCTGGGGGTGCAGCTGGCCGCACTCGGCGGCTGGCTCGCAGTGGACAGATCCGTACTGATATTGCTGTGGCTGCTCTGCATCTACTGGTTCATCGTGGTGCTGGTGCTGTTCCTCAATGAGGGCAAGGCTTTCACGACAAAGCTGGCGCGGGCCGATTTCTGGTTTCGCATTATTTTTGCGAGCGGACTCGGCCTCTGGGGCATCTACCTGTTAGTCGCATCCTCATCGGCGCCGTCATGGCTGGCTTGGAAGTTACTGGTATTCGTGGCCATGGTGTTCTGCGGGATCATGATTCGCATCAACCTGGCACCGTTCGCGCCGGCCTTCGTTGAGTTGATCAGCGAGGGGCCGAGCGACCGGGTCAACACAACACTGGAACGCATCGTCGGACGCTGCCGTCCCTGGGTATGGGCTATCTGGAGCGGCCTGTTCCTGAATGCTGCCCTCGGCCTGCACCTGTGGACCTGATCCACTTCGCGTCGGCGCAGCGTATGCATCGGCATAACTACATAACTACGGAATGACATCATGAACTCCACTTCTGCCGCGCAATCGGTGTTTCTCGGTATTCGCCTCAACAACGGCGTCAACCGCCAGCACATGATCACGTTCTATCTGTCGTGCTACGCCACCATCATGCTCGCCACCTTCGTGCCCCAGGTGCAACCATTCATTCTCGAGGAGGTGTTGCAACTGGAAGCCTCGCGCCAGGGTGTGGTCAGCGGCAACCTGAATTTCTGGGGCGAAATTGTCATTATCGCCAGCGTGGGGTTCTGGGGCGGCCTCTCCGACCGTATCGGACGGCGCACCGTCACCACCATGGGCTTCCTGCTCGCAGCGGCCGGCATCCTGCTCTACGGCCTGGTGCGCGAGCTCAACGGCCTGTGGCTGGCAAGGGGGGTGTACGCGCTGGGTATCGCCGCCGTCACCACCATGCTTATTACGTTGATGGCGGACTACGCCGACGACGCCAGTCGCGGCAAGGCCACGGGCTTTCTCGGAGTGATGAACGGACTGGGAGCAATGACGGCGGCACTGTTCCTGCTCAAGCTGCCGGCGATATTCCAGGCACGCGGCCTGAGCATTAACGAATCGGCGATCGCCACCTACGGCAGTATGGCCGGCGTCACGCTGTTGGTGGGTATCGCCATGTACCTCGGCCTGAAGCCAGGGAACAACCGCGATTTCTCCGACCGCACGCCGCTGCTGCAACAGATGCGCGAAGGCCTGGCTGAGGGGCGTCGTCCGCTGGTGGCCCTGGCCTATGTCTCATCCTTTGTGGCGCGCGGCAACCTCGCCGTCGTGGGCACCTTCTTCACCCTGTGGGCATCTCTGTATGGCACCCGGGAACTGGGCATGAGCACCGCAGACGCCCTCAGCAAGGGCGGCGCCGTGCTCGCGATAAGTTACGCTGCTTCGCTGTTTTCCGCACCGATATTCGGCATTATGACCGACCGCCTGGATCGCACCACCGCGTTGGCCGTGACCCTCGCCATCGGTGCGGTGGGTTATGGCAGTACCCTGTTTCTTTCCGATCCATTCGGGGTACCCGCCATCATATGTCTGATCCTTATCGGCATGGCCGAGGTGGGTTGCATCATCACCAGCGGGGTACTGATTGCGGAACAAGCCCCGGAAAAGTTACGCGGGTCTGTGGTGGGCTTGTTTACTCTCAGCGGCGCCGTGGGCATCCTGATCGCCAGCGTGGTGGGCGGCTACCTGTTCGACCACTGGCTGAAGACAGGGCCATTCGTGTTCTTCGGTGCGATTTCGGCGATGGTATGTGTCTGGGCGTTGATGCTGCGACTGTCTATCCGCCGTCAACAGGCGGATACGGCCTGAGGCGCCTGACGAGAAACTGACCGCGCTGAAGCGGTCAGTTCAATACCAGATAGCCGCGGCCACGCAGGCACTGCTTGACCACATCGACCTCATCACGCTCGCCCTGGCTGATGCCCCTGGCGCCGCCACTGACTGCGCCCACGCCGGCACCGCGCGCCGCGTCACTGCTGTTGCCGGCGATAGCGCCGATAAGGCCGCCTACGACGGCACCCGAGGCTGCGCCCTTGGCCGCTTTCTCACCGCTTTTAACTTCCTGGCTGTAGGTGCGACACTCGGCGAGATCCTGTGCGTAGCGAGCCTCGTCCACCCCTTTGCGATCGATGATGATTTCGTCGGTGGTGGTGCAGGCAGTCACCAGCCAAAGACTCAGCAGAACCGCCATACTGTGCTTCATGTGTTTCTCCGGACCAGCCATAACCCATGTGTCATGGTTTACCAGATAGCGGCGAATGGCAAGCAGCCCCCTGGCGCTTGCTCTTTGCTCAGCTGAACAGGTCACGACTACTGAAAGGAGCCGCCATGAAACGCGCGAAGGCCTTGCCGCCAGTCAGCCAGGCTACTTTGGCGCCACTGCGCTCCGCTTTGAGGATACCGTCAACCAGGAATGGCGTGACGGTTTCCACCCTGTCACCCAGTATGTTGAAAATCTTCTTTGCCTTTTCCCACTCCGGCGAGTCGGTATCATAGTCGCCGACCAGCAGTTCGGTGACCACGATACCCGGGCTCAGTGTACACACCTGCACGCCGGTACCCGCCACTTCTTTCTGCAGCGACCTGTTGATGTAGTTCACCGCTCGTTTCGTGGCGCCATAGGCGCACATCCCGGGCTGCACCTGGTTGCCGCTGCCGAAACCCTCCATGTTCCAGATCTGCCCGCCACCCTGGGCGAGCATGCCCCGCAGGGCCACGCGGTTGGCCTGCAGCAAGCCGGTCAGGTTCACAGCGACGATCTGGTCCAGTGCCTCGGCATCGCTCTCGGCCAAGGGCTTGCGCGCAATACTCATACCCGCGTTGTTCACCCATACATCCACCTGGCCAAAAGCATCGCAGGCTGTATCCCAAAGTGACTGCAGCTGTGCAGCGTCGGTAATATCACAGGCCACAGCCCGCACCAGGGAGGCATCACCTCCGCTGGCCAATTCCGCTGCGGCCGCATCGGCCGAAGACTGAGCGCGACCGGATACCACCACACGACAACCGCGCGCGAGAAATTCCTGCGCCAGGCCTTTGCCGATTCCACGCGTACTGCCTGTCACCACCACTGTTTTCATAATTATCACCCTGTTATTACGATTAGCCGCCTGAGCGCCCGCAAGAAACTGTTATGATCGCCGGGCTCAACTCAACAGCGGAGATGACTGTCATGCCAAACCCCTACCCTGTGTTCCCCGTCGGCTCGGTCGGCTACAACCTGATGCAGCTGCGTGGTACCTGGCATGACCATATCGAACTGTACAATCTCGATGGCACGCCACTGGACGACGATTCCGCATCGGGCAGCGGCTCTCCCGGGCCGGGGCCCTTCGACAACCTTGTTTACATCGACTTTGACGGCAGTCGCTTCGCCCTCACCAATGTACACATTCGCGGTCGCGAGCCCGCCGCGAAAACCTTTACCGGCGAGTTGCGGGACAACCTGCTGGTTTTCGACCCACTCGGTCCCGGTGCTTTCGAGAACGTGGGTGTTTCCGGCGGCCCCGGCATCCTCACCTTCAACGCGCGCCAGCTCGATGCCGCCACCGGCGTCTACATGGAGCCGGATTTCATTATTCTCACTGCCCCGGGAGAGCGCATCCGCCACACCATGCTGTACCGCAACGGCAGGGCAACACGCACGCTGACGGCGCGAGGTACCCGCCTGCTACCGACCTGCGACTCCCGCCACGCCCTGGATCCGCGCGGCACTGACGGGCCGGTACACGAGGCACCATTCCGCTCACCGATATGGCAGCACCTTGTCGACAATGTAGAGGATTGAGATCGCCGGCAATTTGATATTAGTCAAGCCCGCGAGCTGAGCCCTCACCTATGATCCGCTGACCACGATAACATGGCGCAACAGGCGCGGAGCATGTCATGAGCGAACGCATTCTCACCCCCATCATTGATCTGGTCGAGGCCTCACCGGATGTCGACAACCGAGCTGTCTTCGAGCAGCTGTGGCAGATACTCGGTGAGATGAACGAGCGCATACAGCAGCGCTTCGAACTCACTCGCGATCCTTGCAGCGAACGATTTGATGATTACAGCAAACTGGGCGGCGACGGCACAGGCGCAGAAGGCTCGCTGAAAACCTATTCAGGACCCGAGATCGACTGGTATGTGCACTCCTATATCGGTTCTCCGGAGTCGTCCTTTACCAATATGCACATTACTATCAGTCTGGGTCCCCAGTACCTGGTGCCCAATTTCGGCTTTGCCCTGGGCACCGTGCCCGACCTGTTCATGTACATGGATTACATACCCCGCGTCGAGTTGATGGCCAACGCCGAGTACATGGACCAGTACTACACAGAGGTCAATGAGGAGTTCCTCGATCTGCAGGCAGACTCCCGCTTCAACCCCTTCATCAGCCGCGACCTCTACACCCGGGTGGCGATGACGCCGACTGCCGTGGGTTACACCGCGAAGGCAGAAGCGGCAGTGCTGGACAAGGTACGCGGTATTGCGCTGTCGCGGCTCGACCGTTGGCTGGGCTGGGTTGACGCAGCGGAGCTTACTCCGGCCGAGCAACGCCCGGCGGTTGCCGCGCGCGACGAGTTGATACGCAAGACCATCTGCGAACGCGATCCCGCCAACAACCTGGGTGACAAACTGTTTGGTGAGGAGGCCGCCGCGGCAATGGTGGCCACGCTCTGGGGTGGGACCCGCACACTGCCTCGCCCCACCGGCGACTGAGCAAGCAACAGACGCACACCACTCACCCACCATTCCCGGGGAAACTGCAATGTCGGAGAAAACACCCAGCAACTGGCAACAGGCCATAGAAGGCGAGTGGCACGGCTGCCCCTCGCTGTTCGAACACGATGGCACCTGGGTCGGCACCAACAAGGTCAGTCGCGCTAGTGAATTCAAGGACGGGCGCACTACTTACTGGATGGATACCCGCTTTGATGCCAGCGGGCCACTGATGGACCGCTTTGAAATCGGGGCGCGAATGGAGTTTGGCGTCATCGACTCCGACCAGGACCGTATCTATACCGGGCCTGACTTTGTCGGCTCGGGGCGTCCCTATGGCTTGCTGGTAGACTCCAATTACTACTCACCCGGCTGGAACGTTAACCTGCGCACCGTGAATCACGTGGTGCCCGAACTGGGCATGCAGGTGTACAGTTCCCAGTTATTCGAGGCCGATACGCTAGTTGGGGTATTCAACGGCCTTTACGTGGTAACCCAGGATCACGACAGCAACCCGGACACTCAGCGCCGGGTCGCCGACTGGATCAGCAAGGAAAAACTGGACGGCAAGAAACCTTTCAACCTGCCGGTCAAGCACGAGGGCGTCTATCGCGGTGAGTTTGAAGTGTATGACGCGAACCAGCAGTTGGTTGGCAGCAACCGCGTTACCGTGCACCATCGTCCGGTCAACCTGCTGCATTCAGAGCAGACCATCGAGCTTGAAGGCGTGATCAATCGCAAGTGGACAGCGCTGCGCACGCGCACTGGCAACCAGCAGCAATTCCACGGTCCGGACCTGTTTGGCAACGGCAAGTCCTATGGACGCTACCTCTACTCAGTGCGCCATGTCTATGGCGAGGCGCTGAAGATATGGTCGCGGGAGACCGTGGTCGACGACGATCACACTCTGGTCTGCGTATGGCAGTTCCTGGCGTCGCAGCGGGAGCAGTACACCACCTTTGGCGTGCTGCGCTTCGAGCCGGGCGAAAACGTGCTCGCCGCCACCTACGTCGAGTAAGCGCCAGCGCCGCGAAAGCGGGCTGGCCAGCGCCCCTGCAAGTGATTACTATGGCCTGCTCAGCTACCAGGGAAGCGCAACGTGAGCCCGCATTCAGCCCAGCCTCTGACCATTTTTTCCGGCCTGACCGCTGCCGAACGCAAACGTCTGGACGGCTTGGCCAGCAGCCGCCTGTTGGACGCTGGAAATTACCTGTTCCACCAGCACACGCCTTCACAAAACGTTTACGTATTGGAAAGCGGCATACTGATGATGGAGCGCTCTTCTTCCACGGGCCGGCGCCAGGTGATGGCTTTCATGCAGCCTGGCAATTTCATCGGCATTCCCCACAACCAACACTACGACTATACCGTCTCGGCACTGACCGCCTCGCGCGTCCGCGAAATGCCACTCAAGGCCTTCGTGCAATTACAGGACGAGATACCCACGCTGAAGGAAAATGTCCGCGGCATCGGCGGCAACATCCTCGCCCATACCCTGGACCAGGTGTTTGCCCTGGGCCAGAAGAAGGCCCACGAGCGCGTTTGCTTCCTGCTCAAACAGCTTTCGGATCGCGCCGCGATTCCCGGCGCCAGCACCATCGAACTGGTAATGACGCGCCAGGATATCGCCGACTACCTGGGCCTGACCATCGAAACCGTCAGCCGTGCCTTTGGCAAGTTGAAGCGCGAGGGCGTAATCGCAATCTACTCGGCGCACAAGGTCGAAATTCTCGACACCGAGGCTGTAGAGGAAATGGCGCTGGCAGACTGAGCCATGCCCTAGGGGCCGAGAAATGCGCGCACTGCTGCGCCCATCTCGCGGCTGGTTGCGGCCACGGCTGCATCCCCCTGCACCCAGTCATACCAGCCTTGCGCCAGCGGATACGCCTGCAGTGGGTTCTCCTCGCCGAACAGCGGACCGAGCATGCCGACAAAATCCATCTGCGGTGCCAGGGCGATGTCGCCAAGGTGCAGCCCGCGCCCGCGGAAATCGGGCAGCGTGTCAAGCAGGCGTTCAAAGCGCGCCAGTTCCTGGTGCAGCCCCGCCATCGCCTGCGCTGCCGACTCCGGGTCCGTCTCGCCCGGCGTAGTAATCAGCTGGAACAGCGGGAACAGTCCGCCGGGCGACAGACAGGTGTCGCCGTAGCGCACCAGCAACTGCATCTGCGCGCGGGCCAGGGGCGTGTCCGGACTCAGTCCGGCACCGGCGACAGCGTCGAGGTACTCCATGATCACCCAGGAATCGGGTATCTGGGTGCCGTCGTCCAGTTCCAGCACTGGAATCTTGCCCATGGGATAGCGTTGCAGGAAGGCCTCGGTGCGCAGCGCCGCTTCCGGGGCCACAATCGCCACGTCAAGTTGCGCCTTGCGAATCAGGGCGCGCACGCGACTGGCGTAGGGGGAGTGATTGAGATTGTGCAGCTTCATATACTGTCTCCGGACAGGATTGCAAACAGGTTGACGAGCATAAGTGGATCCCGACATGGATAACAAGACGAAGCAGGAAAACAGCACCAATAAGCACGCGTTCACGCTACGGGAACGACTGGCCACGCCGGAACTGCTCCCGGTTCCCGGCATCTACGACGGCCTGTCGGCACTGTTGGTGGAACAGGCGGGCTTCGAGGCTGCCTTCCTGTCCGGCGCCTGCCTCGCCTTCGCCCGCTTCGGGCGACCGGATATGGGACTGGTGAGCGCGAGCGAATTGCGCGACACGGTTGCCATCATTCGGGACCGCATTGCCATTCCACTTATCGTCGACATAGATACCGGTTTTGGCAACGCACTCAACGTACAGCGCACTGTTCGCGAACTCGAGCGCGCCGGTGCCAGTGCCATGCAACTGGAGGACCAGTGCGCGCCCAAACGCTGCGGGCACATGGCAGGCAAAACAGTGATCAGCCGTGACGAAATGGTTGGCAAGATAAAGGCTGCGCTGGACGCGCGCACCTCCGAGGCAACGCTGCTGATTGCACGCACGGATGCGCTCGGCGTCAACGGCTTCGACGAGGCCCTGGACCGGGCAGAGCACTATCTCGAGGCGGGTGCGGACGCGCTGTTCATCGAGGCGCCTGCCAGCGTCGGGGAAATGCGCACTATCGGCGAGCGCTTCTGCAAGCGTTGCCCGCTGGTACATAATCTGGTCGAGGGCAGCAACACGCCAATTGAGTCCCCGCAGGAACTGGCGGCGCTTGGCTATCGTGTGGCCCTGTATCCCGCAGCAATGCTGCATCGCACCACGCCAGTGGCCAGGCAGTTACTGACCCACTTGCGCGCGTCCGGTACCACCCTGGCGCTGCGCGATACGATGTATAGCCTGGACGACATGAATCACTTGCTCGGCGCACCGGAACTGTTGGCCGCCGGCAAATATTATGACGCTGGTGAGTGATCGGCAATCACAAGGCTGCCGCGAAAGCTGACTGGCGGTGCCTGCTGCCACGATACTGCGGGGGTACCCCGCCCCCGGGAAAGGGAAAAGCGAGGTGGCCCCCGCCTCAGGCAGACTTATCATCAGCGTTTACCACATTGAGGCCCTTACGTGTGGGCGGCACCAGCGGCACCGTGTCCAGTGCCCAGCGCAGGTCCGGGTTGGTGCGACGGGCCGGTGACGGAATGGTGAAGACCTTTTCCTGCAGGTATGGCTGCATGGCGACACTGTCGATTTTCCAGCCCTTTTCTTCAACATGCACCTTGCGCACCTTGCGCCAGGCGCCCATGAACTTGTCCTGCTCCACCGACACCTCACTTTCCAGCGACTCCGGCAGGTAGTGTGGCGACAGAGCCTCGACGATCTCGGCGTCTTCCTGGAAGACCTTCTGTGTGCGCTTCACCGAGCCCTTGTCGAAGATACCCCACTTGAAGAAATTGCGAACCTGCACCACAAAGGAACGTGTGGTGTGCTCGTCCACGGGGGTGTTGGCATCAAAGATGATCATCTCCATCCACGAGTTCACCTGGATGTGCAGGCGAACGGTGTGGCCGGAGAGGAAAAAGCCGGGATGCACGTGGGTTTCCGCCTTGTCGCGCCGGGCGAAGCGCATCAACCCGAGATTGCCCTCCGGCGGGGGCGGATACAGCACGCAGGAGGACGAGCCGGAAATGTCTGTGCGCTCCATCGTGGCGATGTGGTTCTTGGCGGCCATTTCTCGATAGCCAAAGCCAGGATGAACGAATGAGGTGTGCGCTATGTCGATACCATTCTCAACCACCCGACTGACATCGGCGTTCCAGTTGAACTCCGTATAGATCGGCCGCCAGTTATCGCGATCATCGTATTCCGGAAACGGCGGGATGGGATAGCGCTCGGATTCTTCGAGGTCGCCCATAAACACCCAGATCATGCCGTAGCGCTCCTCGGTGGGATAGGCATCGATACGGGCGCGTTCGGGTGTTTCGGCACCCTCGCCACGCGAGGGTATGAACTGCACCTTGCCTTCCGGATCAAACTCCCAGCCGTGATAGGGACAGGCCACGCAATCGCGCTCGGTGGTCCAGCCATTGGATAGGGAACCACCGCGATGGATGCAGATATCTGACAGGCAATGCACCTTGCCCTTGCTGTCGCGAAACAGCACGAAGTTCTGGCCAAGCAGCCGCGTCCGCACCGGCTTGTCCTTGACCGCCTCAGACCACTCAGCCACGTACCACAGGTTAATAAGCACCTATAAACCCTCCATTTAAACTTATGCTTTACATGGTGTTACGCCGTGCCGGTTTAAACGGATCAGCGGCGTGCGAAATTACTCTTTTTTTTTGTCGGTCGGTGAACCGTGCGCTACAGCTTCGCCGTATATTCTGGCAAATCACCTGCTGGAGAAAAAACCATGTTCCGTTACTTCATCCCTGCACTGGCTGCGTTCGCTATGACTCTGGGCCTGCCCAACCTCGCACGCGCTGAAGCGTCTGCTGAAACTGCGACCCTGATTGTGTACCGCGCTGAGGAGTCCTTCGATACTGAACGCCTGCGCTTTGACCTGCACGCCAACGATCACTTCATGGGCCGCATGAAGGCGGAAGGCGCCACCGTGCTCACCGCTCCTGCAGGCTCTTACACGCTCGACACATCCTTGCCGGGCGCAGAGCCCATCACGGTTGAGCTGAAGCCGGGCGCTACCCACTACGTGCATTCGCGTCTTGACCTGCGCGGGAACACAGTGAAAGTGGAAATGGTGGAAGTGGCTGAGCAGGTGGCGCGCACCCACGGCGCCGCAGACCGCGCTGGCACCATCTAACCTACCGTATTCCAGGTCCCCTCCCCTCCGGGCGCTTCGGCGCCCTTTTTTATTCCCCCCAGGCATTGCAGCCACACACAAACCTGTTCACAAACACATTTCGGCCTGGCCGCTGCACAGGCCCTGGCATCCGTACTGTTTTCGGCTATTGGATATAATGACATAATGTTATATCTTTTCCCAATAGGCAATATCAGGAGCCAGTTGTGCAGACATCGAGCAAGACCGCCCGGGAGATATATCAGGACGTTATCAACAATCCAGCCCGCAAACGCTTTGGCTTTGGCAACAAGGCGGTGCTGGTGAATATCGACCTGCAAAAGGCCTATACCCGCACCGACCTGTTTGCCACCGCCTATGAAACGGACCCGGGGCAACTGCAATACGTCAATGAACTTACCGCCGAATTTCGCCGCCTTGGCTGGCCAGTGGTGTGGACACATGTCGCCTATATGGATTCGGCAGAGGATGCTGGCATCTGGGGCACGCGCACTGATACGCCCGATTCACTGCAGAATATCAAGTTCGGCTCGGAGCGCAGCGAGTTCGATGAGCGCCTGGATATCGACTGTGAGCGGGATGTCATTTACCTGAAAAAAATGCCGTCCGCGTTCTTTGAGACCCAATTGCAATCCCTGCTGGTCTGGCACCAGGTCGACACCGTGGTGCTGACCGGAGGCTCGACGTCGGGCTGCATCCGCGCCACCGCTGTAGACAGCCTCTCGCGCGGTTACCGCACTATCGTGCCGGAGGAGTGCGTTGCCGACAAGCACGAGAGCTACCACTTCGCCAATCTCACCGACCTGGCGCTGAAGTACGCCGATGTACTGGGCGTGGAAGAGGTCAAGGCATGGCTGGCGGCGCAACAATGAAGGCAGATCCCGGTTTTTACGACTACTGGCCCTACGACAAGCGGCCCAAACTAAACTGGCCCGGGGGCGCGCGCGTGGCGTTCTGGGTGGCGCCCAACATAGAGTTTTACGAACTGGACCCGCCGGCCAACCCCCACCGCAAGGCCTGGCCACAACCCTACCCCGCGATACCCGGCTACAGCATTCGCGACTACGGCAATCGGGTGGGCCATGCCCGGCAGATGTCCGTGCTGGACCGCTACGGTATCCGCGGCTCCATTTCCCTGTCCACGGCGCTGTGCGACCATCACCCGGAGATCATTGCCCAGTGCGCGGAACGCGACTGGGAATTTTTCAGCCACGGCATCTACAACACCCGCTACACCTACGGCATGAGCGAGACGCAGGAGCGCGACATGATTCACGACGCCATGGTCAGCATCAAGCAGCATACCGGCCAGGACTGCGCCGGCTATCTCGCACCGGCCCTGTCTCACTCGGAACTGACGCTGGACCTGTTCGCCGAGGTCGGCACCGAACTGGCTGGCGACAGTGCCGGTTTCTACACCTGCGACCTGTTTCACGACGACCAGCCCACGCCGATAAACCTGCGCAGCGGCAAGCGTTTCGCATCCATACCCTACTCGCTGGAGATGAATGACACCATCGCTTACGTGGTCAACAAGATCGAACCGCGTCGCTATGGCCAGATGCTGAAGGAGAATTTCGACCGGCTTTACCAGGAAGGCGCGGACTCCGGTACAGTGATGTGCATTCCCACCCACAACTACCAGGTCAGCTGTCCGCATCGCCTGAAGGCATTCGAAGAAGCGCTGGAATACATCACCGGACACAGCGACGTATGGGTAACGACCGGCCGTGAAATCGCCCGGTATTTCATCGACAACCATTACGACACGGCGCAGGCCTCAATTGCCGCGCCGAGCGGAGAGTACTGAGCCATGGCGCTGGACAAGGAGCACCTGGAATATCCCCATCGCCGCTACGGCATGGACCATGATCGCTACGACTGGAGCATGCTCAGCGAGCGCCGGGCTGTCACCTGGCCAGAGGGCAAACGGCTGGCGCTGTGGATCAACGTGGGATTGCAGTTCTATCCCCTCAACCAGCGCGGCACACCCTTCGCGGTTCCCGGCGGCATGACCATGCCCTACCCCGATCTGCGTCACTATTCGCTGCGCGACTATGGCAACCGTGTCGGCATCTATCGCTTTCTCCAGGCCTTTGATCGCTTCGGCGTGAAAGCGACCTTTGCCATGAATACCGAGTTGGCCGAGCGCACTCCCCAACTGCTGGCACGCATCTGCGACCGCGGTGACGAAATTCTCTGCCATGGCTGGAACATGGACAGCCTGCACTATGGCGGGCAGGACCCGGCAGAGGAAGCCAGCCTGATACAACGCTCGCTTGATCGACTGCGGGCGCTTTCCGGCCAAGACATCACGGGCTGGATCAGCCCGGCCCGCAACGAGAGCGCAAAAACACCCGACTTACTGGCGCAACACGGCGTGCGCTACTTCTGCGACTGGGTCAATGACGATATGCCCTATCGTTTTCGCACCGAACAGGGCGAACTGGTGGCCATGCCGCTGTCCAACGAACTGGAAGATCGCTTCGTACTGATGAACAACCTGCACTCCGAGCAGTCGTGGCTGGAGCAGGTCTGTGATGCCGCAGACTTTCTGCTGGCCGAAGCGCAGTCCGGCGGCGGGCGTATTCTGGGCCTCAATATCCACCCCTGGATGCTAGGACAGCCCCACCGCATCGGCAAACTGGAAGCGGCGCTGGAGTACATCAGCGCATTGCCCGGCGTCTGGAACGCGTCGGCCAGCGATATTCTGACCTGTTGGCAGCACCAGCAGGCGACACACTAACGGCAGGAATCAGCAACCATGGAATCCATTTCGGATCTGTTTGGCGAAGCACAGCTGGCGGCCCTCAACCAGGACGCGCCAACCCCCTTATATTTCCGGCTGTACCGCCTGCTCAAGGACGCCATTCTCAACGGCACCATGGCACACGGTGCGCAGATGCCGACCGAGCAACAGTTGGCAGAAAATTTTGCTGTCTCACGCATCACCGCCAAACGCGCCATGGACGAACTGGCCGCGGAAGGCCTGGTGGAGCGACGGCGAGGCAAGGGCACTCACGTCATTTACGAATACGAGCCGCAGCCGCTAAAAGCCCCCCTGGTGGGCATGCTGCAGGAAATCGAGAGCATGGCGCGGCGCTCGGAAGTGAAAGTACTGGAGTGCCAACGCTCGCGCCCTCCAGCCAGCGTCCGCGATATGCTCGGGCTGGATGAGAAAGACAAGGCCCTGCACCTGCTGCGTGTGCGCTCGCGTGAAGGCCTGCCCTTCGGCTACTACGCCAGTTGGACAAGCCGCCTGGATAAACCCGTCAGCAAGCGCGATTTCGCCCGCGCGCCACGGCTACAGATCTTTCGCAAGCAGGGTCTGGAACTGTCCCATGTTATTCAGACCATCGGCGCGGTAGCGGCCACGCAGGAACTGGCGCAGCACCTCGACACCAGTCCGGGCGCACCGCTACTCAGCCTGGTGCGCCAGTCCTTTATCAGCGAGGACGACGAGGAAAAGCTGGTCGACTACCTGGAAGTGTTCTACCACCCGGATCGTTTCCAGTACCGCATGGACCTCAATCTGGATGACACCGAGTGAGGCCTATGCACCTGCTTACTGTGCCGTTGCCGGGCGGAACCCTTTCGGCAGCCCCGCTTCCGGCGTAAAGCCATACAACTCCACTTCCGGTAGTGCCCCGGCCAGCACCTGCCTCGCTGCGAACAGGCGCGCAAAATTGATGCCGGTGCGCAGACCCATACTCTCAAGCAGGAACACCAGGTCTTCGGTGACGATGTTGCCACTGGCGCCGGGGGCGAAGGGGCAACCGCCGATGCCACCCATGCTGGCGTCGATGGTGGTCAGCCCGGCATCCAGCGCTGCCATGACATTGGCGAAACCCTGGCCACGGGTATTGTGCAGGTGCACGCCGGTGAGCTTGTCCCTGCCGAGCAGTCGGTGAATTGCCCGGATGTAGTCACGCACTTGCGTGGGGCTGGCGAAGCCCGTGGTATCAGACAGGCCCACTTCGTCGCAGCCTGCTGCCACCAGTTTCTCCGCCATCTCCATCACCTTGCGCTCGGGGACCTCTCCCTCCAGGGTGCAGCCAAAGGCGGTGGACAGCGAACCTTCCAGCTTCGGGCGCTGGCCCGCCGGCAAGGCGTCGATGGCGGCACGAATGTCGCGCACTTCCTGCAGCACCTGTGCATGCGTGCACCGCAGGTTCTTCAGGCTGTGGGTCTCGCTCACAGAGAGCGGCACGGTCATCTTGTCCGGGCCCACCGCAAGGGCATCCTGTGCACCGCGCAGGTTGGGCACCAGTACCGCCACCGCCAGCCCGTCGATGGAACTGGCGTGTGCCACCAGCTCGGCAGTGTCCGCCAGTTGCGGCAGCACCCTGGCCGGCACGAATGAACCCACCTCGATCTCCGGTATGCCCGCCGCCGCCAGTGCGGAAATCCAGTCTTTCTTGGCCGTGGTGGACATAATCGGGCGGATACTCTGCAGGCCGTCCCGGGGACCCACCTCACTGATTTCTATGTCGATAGCAGGCAATTGCACGCTCCCGAAGCAGCGGCTGCGGTGCCGGCCGGCGCTTCATTGATTTGATATAATGATATATCATATTATCATTTAAAGTTTCACTCGATTCAAGGAAACCAAGCACCCATGACAGAGCGCGCCCAGCCCCTCGCGGGCCTCAAGGTTGTCGAATTTACCCACATGGTAATGGGCCCCACCGCCGGCCTGATCCTCGCCGACCTCGGTGCCGACGTCATCAAGGTGGAACCGCTGAAGGGTGACAATACGCGTCGGCTCAAGGGTTCCGGCGGCGGTTACTTCGCCATGTACAACCGCAATAAAAGCAGCCTGTGCCTGGACCTCAAATCCGCTGACGGCCTGGCAGCGGCGCAGGACATCGTCAGCCGCAGCGATATCGTCATCGAGAATTTTCGTCCCGGGGCCATGGACAAGATCGGGCTTGGCTATGAAGCCCTGTGTGCGGACAACCCGGGCCTGATCTATTTGTCCCTCAAGGGTTTTCTCTCCGGCCCCTATGCACACCGCACGGCACTGGACGAGGTTGCGCAGATGATGGGCGGGCTGGCATACATGACCGGGCTGCCCGATCGCCCCATGCGCGCCGGCAGCTCAGTCATCGACATCACCGGCGGCATGTTCGGCGTGATCGCAATTCTGTCCGCCCTGGAGGAGCGCCATCGCACCGGGAAGGGGCGCCACGTGACCAGTTCCCTGTTCGAAACCACCGCCTTCATGGTTGGGCAACACATCGCCCAGCAAGGTGTGCTTGGCGAAGAGCCGCCACCGATGACGGTGCGGCGCAGCGCCTGGTCGGTGTATGACATTTTCTACACGAGGGACGGCAGCAGGGTGTTCGTGGGCGTGGTCAGCGACAGCCTGTGGCAGCGTTTCTGCGAGGAGTTTGGCTTTGACGAATGGGCAGCGGACCGCAGGCTGGATAGCAATAACGAGCGCGTACAGCATCGGGATACGCTGATTCCCGGCATCCAGGCTTTGTTCGACACAATGACCCGGGAACAGTTAATGGAACGCCTGGACCGGGCCGGCGTACCTTTCGCCCCGATCAACAAACCCATCGACCTGGTGGACGACCCGCACATGAACGCCGGCGCGCTGCTGGAGGTGACGCTCAACAATGGCGACAGCATCAAACTGCCGGCGCTGCCGGTGGAGTTTGACGGCGCCAGGACCGGACTCTACCGTGACATACCCACACCGGGCGCAGGCGCCCGCGAGCACCTGCGCAAGCTCGGACTGGCCGAGGAACAGGTACAGCAACTTATCAACAGCGGCGCCATGATCGCCGAGTGAGTCGCCCCGGACGCTAGTAGAGCCAGGGGCGTTGGCGGCGGCGCGCCTCGTGAAAAGCCTCGATGACCGGCTGGCGCGTCTGCGTCAGGGCGATGGCATCCAACCCTTCCACCAGCATCTGCCTGGCGCCGGCCTCGATGTCGAAAGCGTAGTGTTGCCCATCAGCTGTCACGCGCTGCGCAGGCAAATCGATCAACACCCGGTTAACCGCAGGATTCTGCTCTACCCAGCGGGCAATGGTCTCGATCTGTGACGCATCCAGCACCAGTGGCAGCAGACCGTTGCGCACACAGTTATTTGCGAATATGGCGCCAAAACCGGGGGCGATAATGGCGCGGATACCAAATTCCCTGAGCGCCCACACCGCGTGTTCCCGCGAGGAGCCGCAACCGAAGTTGGGCCCGGAAAGAATAATGCTGGCGCCCCGGTACTCCGGCCGGTTGAGGACGAATGCCGGCGCCTCCTCACGTGTGCCTTCTCCGATGTAACGCCAACCGGCGAATAAACCTTCCCCCAGCCCCTGTTTGGAAACGCGTTTCATCTCCCGCGATGGAATAATGGCGTCGGTATCCACATTGGCGCGCAACAACGGCGCAGCCACGCCGTGGAGTTGTTCGAACTTTTCCATCACTGCGACAACATCTCCCGTGGGTCGGTGATCACGCCGGTTACCGCGGAGGCGGCCACCGTAGCCGGGCTGGCAAGATGGGTACGCGTTTGCGGCCCCTGCCGCGACTCAAAATTGCGGTTGGTCGTGCTCACCACACGCTGCTGGAACCCGAAGTGTTCACCGCCGGCATAAAAACACATGGAGCAGCCCGATGCTCGCCACTCGAAGCCGGCGGCTCTGAACACCTGGTCCAGGCCTTCTCGCTCCGCCTGCGCCCTGACCTGCATGGAACCGGGCACGCAGATGGCGCGCAGACCAGGACGCACACGGCGACCGCGCAAAACGGCGGCGGCGAGACGCAGGTCGCTGATGCGGGCGTTGGTGCAGGAACCGATAAAGGCGCAGTCAATGGGCGTTCCTGCGATGGCCGCACCCGCCTCCAGCCCCATGTAGTCGAGGGCCCTGGCGCGACCGGCAGCATCACCTGCGTCCGTGCTGGCGTCGTCCGCGCTTACGGCGTCCGTGCTTACGGCGTCCGTGCTTACGACGTCCGTGCTTACGGCAGCCGGCACGCGAGCGGTCACATCCACGACATGCTGCGGGCTGGTGCCCCAGGTCACCTGCGGCTGGATATTGCCGCAGTCCACCTCCAGTTCGGCATCGAACACGGCGTCAGCGTCGCTGTACAGTGTGCGCCAGTAGGCCTCGGCAGCCGTCCAGTGCTCACCCCGGGGGGCGTAGGGCCTGCCCTGCAGATAAGCCAGCGTAGCCGCGTCGGGAGCGATCAGCCCCGTGAAGGCGGAAAACTCTACCGCCATGTTGCACAGGGTCATACGCGCTTCCATATCCAGCGCCTGCACAGCCGGCCCCGAGAACTCGACGGCGCAGCCGCTACCACCAGCGGCGCCATGGCGACCGATGAGGTAGAGGATCATATCCTTGGCGGTGACGCCGGGCTGTAGTTCGCCGGTAAAACGCACGCGCATACTGCGTGGACGCTTCACGCGCAGTGTCTTGGTCACCAGGGCATGCTCTGCTTCACTGGAGCCGATACCCCAGGCCAGCGCACCCAGGGCGCCCTGGGTACAGGTGTGACTGTCGGGACACACCAGCGTCAACCCCGGCTGGGCAATACCCTGCTCCGGTGACACCACGTGCACAATTCCCTGGCGCGGGTCATCGAGGTCGAACAGGTTGAGCCCCGCTGCCTGCGCACCCTCCCGCGTGGCGACGATGAAGTCGCGGCCGCTGGGCATGGTGGTGTCGTCGCTGCGATCCGGGTAGGTGTCAACGATATGGTCCATGCAGCAGAACACCTGCTGCGGGCAAAACACGCGGCGTCCCGCAGCGGCGAGGCTGGACAGCGCGATAGAGCCGGTGCGTTCATGCAGGAAGACGCGATCAATATAGATCAGGTCAGTGCCATCCGGTTGCTGCTCCACCAGGTGTTCCTGCCAGAGTTTGTCAAACAGGGTAAGTCCCATGAGTCCTGTACTTCTATGCTTCTGTGCTGCGGAGCTTGAACGGGGCGGCCACATTGCCGCACCCGCCTAATTGTTATATAAATATAGCATTATATCTTAAGCCATTGAATGCACTCATGCGCACGCCTCCCCTGCTCGGCCCGGTAGCCCTCTGTACCATCGTCGCCAACGAAGGCAAGGCGGCCTGTGCGGCTTATACCCGCTGGATGCACCAGAGTGTGGTGGAACAGGGGGTACTGGATCACGACACAGCCGCGGCCCTTGGCCTCCGCACACTGGCTGGCAATCCCTGTTGGCTGCTGGCCAACGCCACAGGGCGCGCCTGGCTGCTGATTGTGGAAGCGCCGGAAGCACCGGAGCGCGACCCCCTGCACAGCTTCGGCTGGATGGCCATGGAGGTACTGGTCGCCGACGTGGACGACCTCGCCGCCAGCCTGTCCGGATCGCCCTTTACCCTGCTGCGAGCGCCGGCGGACCTCGACGTATCTGACAGCATTCGCGCCTGCCAGGTGCGCGGACCGGCCGGCGAGGTCCTCTACCTGACCCGGATCAGCGGCGAAGTCGCCCCCTTTGACCTGCCCCGCTGCGAAGCCGCGGTCGATCACCTGTTTATACCAGTACTGTCGACGCCATCGCGGGACTGCAGCCTCGCGGACTACGCCGCCATCAGCGGCAACGAGGGGCTGCGCTTTGACACGCGCATCACCGTGGTCAACCAGGCCAGAAGCTTTGAGCTGAATCGACGCCATGCCGTCGCCACATTGCAGTTGGCTGGCCAGGCGCTGATCGAGATCGATCAGATCGCCGGCACCAGGGACGCCGGTGCCGGCCCTCATACCGGTGTCGCCAATATCGCGTTTTTCTGCCAGCTGGCAGCGGATGCAGCAGCCCATTCACACACCAGCGGCCCCTTCGCCGGCTATCGCACCAGCGCCCGCGCCGGCAGCGGCGGCGAAGACTTTACCCTGGTCCACCGTTAGGAACGCATAATCATGGCCTACCGAACCCTGCGCGGCACCATCTGCTACACCAGCAAACAGCCACAGCGCATGGACGTGGAGCGCGGGCGTGAGTACTTCACCCTGACCCGACAGCCGGATGGTACCGACCTGCTGCACGCCCATTGCGAAATCGACGACGAACCGATGGTCGTGCGCGATGTCGTCCAGGCGATGGAGCATGCCACCTCGAAACCACTGGACTGCCATGTGCGCCTCACTGTGGGAAACCGCTTCGAGGGCAGCGGCTGGTTCCGCTTTACCGATCACCACGCCGAGTGTGAAACCTGGAATCGCAAGGACGGCCGCATCAGCCAGCGCATCGAGCTGGCATCGCCGGTAGAGTGGATGCAATGCCATCCCATCGTTGGCGACGCCCTGTTGATGAAAGCCTACGATCGCAGCCAGGGCCCGGGGAAACGCCGTCTGGATCACGTGATGCTCTCATCTCCGGACCATCGCGGTGCTACCGGCCCCATGCTGTTTGCGCTGGGTTTCAGCATCCAGTACGTGGGCGAAGAACGCGTCAGCGTGGGCGCCGGCAAATTCGATGCCTACCATTTCCAGGTCACCGACACGGCCGGAGAACTCCCGGAGGAACATCCGCCGTACAACGTCTGGTGCACCGCGGACGAGGATTACATCCTGCTCAAGGCCTGCGCCGAGGGTTACATGATGACGCATTACGAATTGATGGAGCTGGAAATCACCGGGTAGCAGGGCTTCTGCGACAGTGCCGAGTTGACTGCGGCCGACGGACGGGCAGCTTCCGGCTCAAAAGAAACGCCGGGGGCCAGACATCCGTGACGACCACTAGCGACCAGAAAAGGGCTAAAAACTCTGTCAGCCCGCGATTGGCAACTGACAATTCAGCCCTTACAAGTTGTCCTTTTTGACCAGTGTTGCAGTGCCCACCACTTCCAATGCTTCGTTGGCAACGATGCCCGTCATCACCGTCTCCTGGCGATCGACGGTAAAGACCCCGGTCACATCCTGCCCAAGAGTCCGGAACGAGACTTCCAACGTGCACGTAGGCTTGTGGAGATCTACGCGTGAGCGACTGAGCGGCCGCGCGTCACCAAAGTCATCAGTGCAAACACTATCGGAAAGCAGTCTCGTTCCCTTTATTGCGACTGTACAAATACCGACAAAGCCAATCGTTGGATAATTGAATGTTCCCTGCCATATCCCATTCACTTGATTGGTCTTGCACGAGGCATTGGCGGCGGGAACAAAGATGGCCATCAATATTGCAGCGATAAGTGTGTACTTCATCTGCTAACCCTCCTGGTCTGAAGGTGATTCGGAGCGAATAGGAACCCAGCCAAAAGGACAGTTCTCACCCGCAAAGACCTTCACGTTGGTTGGCTCAACAATGCTTTTACAAGTGATATGGTTGCTCTCCTGAGCAGAGGCATAAGTTGCCAACATGAGGGACATCGAAACGACGATTGAGAAGATTTTCATAACCAAACTCCTCTTAACTATGGCTGTACTCTTTAAACGTGACCCAAACCTGAAGTGGCGAATCACAGTCCATTAGTAATCGTAGTTCACATATGTCATTCCGCAATGAAAGCAAAGCATTTGTAACGTTCAAGAGACGCTACCCTCGGTTCAGCGGAGACGTGTTTCTACCCGCGAACCAGCCCCGGCCAGCGACGAGCCCATACGGTGCGTGTGCAGCATTCTCTCAACAAGTTTTCTCAGCCGGACACGCCAGTCTTATCTCCGGGGACGAGTCAAAGATGGCCGATCAACTTGTGCCGGCAGCCAACGCGTGGTCTATGCTTGGTAGGCATCAACACTGACACACCTTAAGCAGACAAGGAGCCAACATGATCGGATACGTCACCCTGGGTACCAATGATATGGATCGTGCCTGCGCGTTCTATGACACACTGCTCGCGGAAGTGGGCGCAACCCGTATGATGGAAGAGGAGAACTTTATCGCCTGGAGCAATCCTGGACCTGGTGGCGCCCTGTCGGTAACAAAGCCCTGGAATGGCCAGCCCGCCACTGTCGGCAACGGCGTGATGGCGGCAATCGAGGCGGATAGCAAGGCGCAGGTCGACCGGGTCTATGCCAGGGCGCTGGAACTGGGTGCCGCCGACGAGGGCGCTGCAGGGCCGCGCAGCGAAAACTTTTACGCCGGCTACTTCCGTGACCCGGACGGGAATAAACTCGCCGTGTTCTTTATAGGGTAGCCGGGCGCGAGGCCCGGCCGGTGCATACCTAGGGCTTGCGCGCGCCCTCCGCCTTATAGCGTTGGTCCCACTTGTCGACAATCGCCTTGTGGCTGCCGTCTGCCCTGGCTGCAGCCAGCGCTTTGTTGAAGGCGCCGATCACCTGCTGGTGATTGGCAAGGCTGCGGCTGACGGCCACATGGCGGGCAACCGGTGGCAGCGTCACCTCGGATACGGTGAACAGGGAAATCTTGTCGCGCAGGTACTCGTGTAACTGCTGGTTGATGGTGCGCTCGTCACCGACTACCAGGTCGACGCGGCCATTCAGCAGGTTCAACAGATTCTGGATAAGGTGGTTTTCCTCTACCAGCCTGATGCCCTCGATCGACGCGAACTCCACACCGTAGGCATACTCTGCACGCACTCCCAGTCGCTGGCCTGCCAGGTCATCCAGGCTATTAAAGCGGCGCGGGTCATCGCGACGCTGGAGCATGATCAAACGGCTGCTCAGATAGGGCTCGCTGAACAGCAGGTCCTGAGCGCGTTCGTCAGAATACCAGGCCGCGGCGAGGCCGTCGTAGACGCCGATACGGGCACCCTCCAGGGCGCGGGACCAGCTCTCGATCACGATCTCCGGTTTGACATCAGTAGCGACAAACACGTGCTCTACCAGCTCCAGGGCCAGACCTCGCTCGGGTAGTTTTGCGTCCGCATAGGGTGGCGATGTGTTGGCCATCAGCCGCAACGGCTGCTGCGCAAGCGCCACCGCACTGCCAAGCGTCATAGACACCATTAGAATCAGTGCAGATCTGAACATAGTCGCTCCTTGGTCGATAATCAGGCTGTTGTGGGCGGGGAGCATAAACCGCATCACGGGAAAATACCACGACCACCGTGCAGGTTTACCATGCCGCTGGGCTTTCCGGCGCACATGGGCTATAACGGCGAATGCGCGGCCGGTGAGGCCAGTCTGAGGGAGCATCGCCATGAGCCGTACTACTACCATCGACTTCGACAGCCAGGGCACGATCTGCCGCGGCCGCCTGTTCCTGCCCGCGAGCGCCGAACCTGCGCCGATCGTGGTAATGGGGCACGGCCTTGGAGCCCAGCAGGACTTTCGCCTGCCGCAGTTCGCAGAGCGCTTCGTTGCACGCGGGCTCGCGGTGTTCACTTTTGACTACCGCCACTGGGGCGAAAGTGCGGGTGAACCCCGACAATTGCTGATTCCGAACAAGCAGAAGCAGGACTGGCACGCTGCCCTCGCCTGCGTTCGCGGCCTGCAGCAGGTGGATGCCTCGCGCCTGGCAATCTGGGGCTCCTCCTTTGCCGGAGCCCATGTGATCAAGGTGGCAGCGGAAGATCACCGTATCAGTGCCGTGGTTGCGCAAGTGCTGGCGGCTGACACGGCCAGTTCTGCGCGCCATTTCGGCCTGGGCTACATGTTGAAAACCACCGCGTTGGGGCTCACTGATTCACTGCGCGGACTGTTGCGACTCACGCCGCTGTACCTGCCACTCGTCGGCAAGCCGGGGGAAACCGCGGTGATGAATACGCAGGAGTGCTGGGATGGTTATCTCGGCCTGGTCCCGGACGGCTCACTATGGCGCAACGCGGTCACCGCCCGCTCGGTGTTGCGCCTGGTGTCCTACCGGGCTATCAGCGTGGCCCAACGGGTAAAGGCACCTACCCTGCTGATGGGTGCCCGCGAAGATTCCCTGGTGGCTATCGAGGATATCCGCAAAATGGCCGCAAAGATGCCGCACGCGCGGCTGGAAGAGTACGACTGCAACCATTTTCAGCCCTACTATCCGCCCTACTTCGAAACCTTCGTCAGTACCCAGGCGGACTTCCTGGTGCACCAACTACAACCCTGATCATCTCGCTTTCTGGAAAGTCGGCTTCACCGGCGCCGGCATGTGCGTTTCCGCCTCGCAGCGCTGGCGCAGGCTCTCGACATCGCCACCAAAGTTGAAGGTGGGCAGGTCTTCGCCGCGCTGTGCGACGAGCTCAGCGCGCAGGGACTCGGTAGCCGCCATGTCCACACTGCCATCACTGGCAATCACCACGCCATAACGGCGCGCGCCCTCCGCGGTTACCAGCTTGCGTTCCACGTCGGCGCGCACCAGCTCGGGGTCGCGAGCGTAGGGGTCGCCCCAACCGCCGCCACCCCAGGTATTGAAGTACAGCAGGTCACCGGTCTTTACCTTGATACCCTCGACCTTGGCCGGCAGCCACTCCTCGGAGCCGTCGACGCGCACCAGACGCTTGGTTGAGCGCATGCCGGTCTCACCGCCGAGCACACCCCAGGGGTAGGTCAGCCAGCGCTCGTCGTGTATACCGATCTCGCCGTCACAGAGGAAACGGTAGGCTACCGAGAGGCCGTTTCCGCCGCGGTGCAGGCCGGCGCCGCCGGAATCGGGAATGGTCTCATAACGCTCGATACGCAATGGAAAATAGGACTCGATAAATTCATTGGGCACGTTGGTAAAGCCCGGCCACAGCGAGTGACCATCGGGCCCATCGCCCACCGGACGCCCGGGGATACCACCAAAGCCGATCTGGAACAGCTGGAACCACTCACCCTGCTGGTCATAACCGGAATAGAACAGGTGCGGTGAATCCGAAAAGCCTGCCGCATTGAGCATTTGTTCCGGTGCTCCCATACCCAGGAGCGCACCGAGCACGTCGAAGATCCGCCCCAGGGCGTGGGTCCGCCCCGACAGGGCGGCGGGAAAGTTGGGTTTCAGCAGCGTGCCCGCGGGAATGCGCACATCCACCAGGTCATAGAAACCGTCATTGAAGACGATCTGCGGGTCCACCACGTTGATGGTGAAGGAGCCGAAGAACATCTTGAACATATCTTCGTTGAGGAAAAAGTTAACCGAACTCTGGGCCTGCGGATCGGTGCCTTCAAAATCAAAAATGGCCTTGTCGCCCTCGCGCCACATCTTGCAGGCGATCTTGTAGGGGCCCATACCCATGCCATCGTCGCAGATATAATCTTCGAAGTAGCGCGGCTCTTCCGGCACCACCATGTTGATGATGGCCGTCATCGCGGCCTTGTTGCGGTCCAGCATGATGCCCATTGTGGTGTGCAGCACATCATCGGAAAAGCGCTCGGTAAGCTCAAGCACCCGCCTGGCGGCGGTATTACACGCGGCCACCAGCGCATTCAGGTCGAAGCGGTTCCATTGCTGGGTACGCACGTTGTGCAGTATCAGTTCCAACACATCGGCTTGCAGTTCACCCTTCTTGTACAGCTTGATCGGCGGGATACGGATACCTTCCTGGTAGATCGTGGTCGCTTCGATGGGAATGGAACCCGGCACCATGCCGCCGTTGTCTGACATGTGGCCGAACATGGCCGTCCAGGCAATATGGCGGCCGTTCTTGAATACGGGTTTCAGCACCAGCCAGTCCGGCAGGTGCGAAACCGCTGCGTTACACATATAGGGATCGTTGGTGAGAATCATGTCACCCTCTTCGATCTCGCCGTCGAACACTTCCAGGAAGGGCCCGATGAAGGAGCCGAACTGACCCACGACCATCTTGCCCTCGACGTTGGCGATCATCGGGAAACAGTCGCCCTGCTCGCGAATACCCGGCGACATGGCGGTGCGAAACAGCACCGCGTCCATTTCCTCGCGCGCATTGCGCAGGGCGTTCTCGATGATGTCGACGGTCACGCCCTCCACCGCAACGGTTTGCAGGGGCTGGTCATTGGTTTGCAGAATGGTTGCTGGCATTGTCGTATCCCCTAAGCTGCCGGTTCGATGAGCAGGTTGCCCACGGCGTCCACACGGGCGCGGTGGCCCGGCAGGACCACGGTGGTTGAGTCCATCTCGCTGACGATAGCCGGCCCCGGCACCTCCAGCCCCTCGTGCAGTTTGTTGCGATCGTAGATGATCGCGTCGTGGTAGCTGCCCTCGTAATAAAAACGGGTGTCGTGCAACTTGCAGTCGTCCAGCGATGTCCCGGCCTGGCCCATCGTCAGCTCGGCAAGGGCCCTGGCCCTGGCCTTGACCACTGCACGAATCATGAGGATTTCGTGGCCGTCGCCCAGCTTGAAGGTGAACAACTGCTCATGCTCGGCGTCGAACTCGTCGGTCAATCGGGCAATGCCGCGCTCGCGCAGTTCATCCTCGGTGAATTCCACCGTGATCTGGAAAGCCTGCCCGGCATAACGCAGGTCGGCCTGGAAGGTAACCTCGTGCTCGTCAGTGGCGATGCCATCTGCCACCAGCGACTCACCGGCGCGGCTCTGCAGCTCCAGCAGGTCCTGCAGCAACTGCTCGGTGGATATGTCTTCGGCCATGGTGATATAGGTGCGGGTGGCCTCGTCGCGGACCTGGGTGGTGGCATCCCCGTAGGCGCACAGCACCCCCGGACCCGGCGGCACAATCACCGGCCAGGCATCGGTGAGGATACCCAGGGCATTGGCGTGCAGCGGGCCGGCGCCACCGAATCCCACCAGGGCGAAATCCCGTGGGTCGTAGCCCTGCTCCACCGAGACCAGCCGCAAGGCCCCGAACATGGCCTCGTTGACCACCTTGATAATGCCCTCGGCGGCGTCTTCCAGCTCGATGCCCATGGCGTCGGCGGTTTTCTGCACCGCCGCGACGGCAGCATCGCGGTTGATCTCCATTGCCCCGCCCAGTTGCACGTCGGACGGCAGGTAGCCCAGCACCACGTTGGCGTCACAGACCGTGGGTTCTTCGCCACCCTTCATGTAGCAGGCCGGTCCAGGCACGGCGCCGGCAGACTCGGGCCCGACCCGCAGTGCGCGTGTAAGCTCCGGCACGAAGGCGATGGAACCGCCACCGGCGCCGACAGTGCGCACATCCACGGAAGGCGCACGCACCTTGACATCACCCACGAAGGTTTCCCGGCGCACCCGCGCGCGGCCGTTCTGGATCAAGGCCACGTCAGTAGACGTACCGCCCATGTCGAAGGTGAGAATGTCATTGAAGCCCGCGCGACTGCAGAAATACATAGCTCCGGCAACCCCGCCTGCAGGGCCTGACATCAGCAAGTTCACGGGCGAGTCGGAAGCAGCGCGGCCGGAGGCGAGCCCACCGTCGGAGCGCAGTATGGATAACTGGGTCTCGGGGCCAAGCTGCTCTGCGAGGGATTGCTGCAGGTTGTGCACATACTTCGCCACTTCCGGGCGCACGTAGGAATTCACCACCGTGGTCTCGGTGCGCTCATACTCCTGCATTTCCGGGACCACATCACTGGAAATGGAGATGGGCACCTCGCCGAATATCTCGCCGGCGATCCGGGCGGCGCGACGTTCGTGTTCGCCATTGATATAGGCGTTGATGAAGCAGATGGTCAGCGCTTCGATACCACCCCGGGCGCGCAGGCTCTCGAGGTCGGCGCGCAGCTGTTGTTCGTCGAGCTCGGTCACCACCTTGCCATCGGCGCCGATACGTTCCGAGGCGCCTATGGTCAGTTCCAGCGGCGCCAGCAGCGGCTTCTTGACGAACGACACCCAGCCGCCGAGGCCGCCGGGACAGAAGGAGCGCGCTACCTGCAGGGTGTGCTCATACCCCGCCGTAGTCACCAGGCCGACGCGTGCGCCACGCCCGGTGAGCACCGCATTGGTAGCGACCGTGGTGCCGTGCATGACCCGATGCACCTGCGCCGGGTTGATGCCGGATTCGTCGCAGATGCGGGCGATACCGTTCAGCACGCCGATGGAGGAATCCTCAGGGGTAGAGGGCACCTTGGCCGTGTGGGTTGTACCGGATTCCTCGTTGATCAGCAGGAGGTCGGTAAAAGTACCGCCTACGTCCACGCCCAGCCTGTAACTCATTATTCTCTCCCGTCTGTGGCGTTCTCATACCCGCGCCGCAAAAGGCACGGAGCGAGGCGCCAGTTATAGTTCTTGCTGTTTCGCCAACCAGGGGCCCAGCCAGGCTTTGGCGCGACCTCCGGGCGCCGTGCCCGTCAGGTTTTCCGCCAGGTCCGAGGCACGCAGCAGCGCATCGAGATCGATCCCGGTGTGCACGCCCATCTGCTCCAGCATCATTATCACGTCTTCACTGGCCACATTGCCACTGGCACCGGGCGCGAAGGGGCAGCCGCCGAGCCCGCCTATGGAACCGTCAAAGTGATAGATACCCGATTCCAGCGCGGCGAACACGTTGGCCACGCCCATGGCGCGTGTGTCATGGAAATGGCAGCCGATCTGCGCGGCGCCATGCGCCTCGACCAGTTCACGGGTCAAGGCACGCACCTGCAGCGGATTGGCCGCCCCGATGGTATCGGCAAGCACCAGTTGCCGGATACCGGAATCGATGAACCGGGCAACGATATCGCGCACGATGCCCGGGTCGGTGGGGCCGTCAAAGGGACAGCAGAACGCCGTAGCGATGGCGGCAACCACCTCGATGCCATCATTCGCGGCCATGTCGAGAATGTCGCGCGTGGCCTGCTCCGCCTCGGCGATACTCATATTGACATTCTTCTGCGCCATGCCTTCGCTGGCATAAAGCACCATATTGACCGTCTTCACGCCCGCGTCCCGGGCCAGTTCATAGCCCTTGCGGTTGGGTATCAGCGCACTGTAGTGCACACCGTCATCCCCAGGCAGGCGCGCAACCAGTTCCCCGGTGCCCGCCATTGCCGGTACCGCTTTCGGGGACACGAAGCTACCCACTTCGATATGGCTTACCCCCGCCGCAGCGACAGCGGCAATGAGCGATAGTCGCTCATCCACCGAGAGGATACGCGGCTGATTCTGCAAACCGTCACGGGGACCTACATCTGTAAAAACAACTTTATCCATAATCTGTCTTAGTGGTGGTGATGGTGATCATTGCCATCGCCGTGATGGTGGTGATGGTGCTCGCTGTGCTCGTCGTGATGGTGGTGCCCATGCCAGTGGTCGTGGGTTTTACCATCGCTCTTGTACCGGGCAATGTCGTGCCCCTCCTCATCACCCCGGCGCACCATGGTCTGCTCGAAGTCCTCAGGACCGTGGGGATGGTTGTGATCCTTACTGAAGGCCCATTTGTACAGCAGCGGGTCGCGCTGGTAAATACGCGCCTCGGAGCGGTTGGCGTTGGCCACTGGTGTCGACCACGGGTTGTAGTGGAAGTGGTTGAACAATTTGGAATCGGTACGTCCCAGGGCGATGCAGCCGTACTCGGAGGCGAAGGCGCCGTGATTGATATAGGCGGGGCGCCAGAAGTAGCCGCCGGTTGGAACGTCGCCGAACTGCATCATCCAGGACGTGCCCCAGAGGTGATAGCCCTCTTCCGCGCAATCGTGATAGGAGATGTTGTCCTGGTAAAAATTGGGTGTCATGCAGTACAGGAACGTCATCGCGTGGGAGATCGGGTTGTAATTCAACAGCTTGATCATGCAACCGGCGGCCACTGAAGGCTTGGTGACGTTACCCGGGGCCCAGGCGAGGTCCATGAACGAGTCCACATCGTGATACAAGTCGACCTGGCCCAGCGGATGGTGCTCGGTGGATTCCTCATGACTGGGAGCGCCGGTGTTATACATGACCAGCGCCAGGCAGCCCTGCTCCGAGGTCATCTCGGGCATGGCATAGCCGGCGGGCACGTAGCAATACTGGCCTTTGCGCCAGACCTTGTCGCCAACTTTCATCTCACCTTCGATGATGATCATCTCCCACTCAGACCAGGAGAAGCCGGGAGTGCGCCGGTATCCCGCGTCGAACTGGCAGGTCATGGAACAGGCGCCGGAGTCGCCATCCAGGCTGAGCATCTTGTAGCGCATACCCCCGGCCAGGTTTGGCAGCATCAGTTTCTTGAAAGCCTCGTCGCGGTCGCAAAATGGTTCAATATGTGGGCGTGCCATGTCGTCTCTCCTTATTATTGTCAGTCGCGATCTTTCAGGGCCGGATCGCTGTCCACGCCGTGCTCCCAGACGACCCGATCCTCACAACCCTCCGGCTTCACCGGCAGTTGGCCAGGTTGCAGCTTGATTTTGTCGTCCCCATCCATATTGAAACCCATGGTGGTGATCCGGTCGAAAAACTCCTGGTACCAGAGCTCGCGCTGCCCCGCGAGGTCTTCCATCTCCCGTTCAATCCTGGCGAAGCGCACTTCCTGCGCCGCGATCTCTTCCTTGATCCATGCCTTTACCTCTTCCGGCACGTCGTGCTCGATATACTTGTTCAGGAACGTCATTGCGTAGCCTCCACAGCTCGTCTGGTTATACTTTTTCCAGCATGGCCGCTCCGTCAGCAACCAGGCTGTCGATGTCTTCCTGTGCGTAACCAGCTTCGGCCAGCACCTCTGCGGTGTTTTCTCCCAGGCGCGGCGCGTGTCGACGTATCGTAGGTTGTGTACGCGACATATTCATCGGTGGACTGCTCAGGCGCAGCTGTCCTTCCGTCGGATGCGCCATCTGCTGCCAGAAACCGGTTGCCACCAGGTGCGGGTCATCGATGAGGTCATCCAGCGAGTTCACCACCATGGTGGGCACCTTGGTATCGCCCAGCAGGTCAAGCCACTCCTGCCGGCTGCGCCCGGCAATGATCTCGCCAGTCACGCGATAGGATTCGTTGATATTTTTCAGGCGCGTCGCCATGTCGATAAAACGCGCGTCGGTGGCCAGTTCCGGGCGCCCGGCCAGCTCGCAGAAGGTGAGCCAGTGATTGTCCCAGTAGGGCAACACCGCGAGGTACTTGCCATCCTTACAGCGATAGGGTTTGCGGTGCTCAGCCATCAGGCGCACATAACCCGCCTCGCCCAGGGGCGGTTCGAAGCTCTGGCCCCAGAGGTGCTCGGTCATCACGAAGCTGACCATGGATTCGTACATCGGCACTTCGATCTCCTGCCCCTCGCCAGTGCGCAGCTTGTAGAACAACGCCGCCAGCACCGATTGCACCACGAACATGGCGGTGGTCTTGTCCGCGATAATAGTGGGCATGTAGCGGGGTTCACCCAGCACCTTCTCCGCCAGCGCAGCGGCACCACTGGCGGCCTGAATCGAATCGTCCAGCGCACCCTTGTCGCCATAGGGCCCGCGCTTGCTGTAACCGTAAGTGGCGCAATAGATAATCTCGGGATTGACGGTTCTGACCGCGTCGTAATCCAGGCCCAGCCGCGCCATCGCCTGCGGGCGGAAGTTGTGCACCACCACATCGGCGCTGCTGATGATGTCCAGCGCGGCCTGCCTGCCCCGCGGCGACTTCAGGTCCAGCGCCACCGAGCGCTTGTTGCGGTTGCAGCCGAGGTACATGGAGCACATGTCGCTGTGATTGCGATGCGGACCGAGGTGGCGGTTGGTGTCACCGCCGGGGGGCTCGATCTTGATCACATCCGCCCCCAGGTCGCCGAGCATCTGGCAGGCATAGGGTCCCAGCACCACGCTGGTCATTTCCACGATACGAATGCCTTCCAGTGGCGCGGTCATCGGATGGCGCCCTCGAGCCCGTAGATGCGAATGACGTTGTCGCGCATGAACTTGCGACGCACCTCTGGCTTGAGGCCGAGATCATCAATCTCCTGCACGGTGCGCTCGAAACGTAACACCGGGAAATCGGTGCCGAAGATCACCTTGTCCTGTCCATAAGAATTGATAAAGCGCACCACGCTCTCCGGCCAGTACCTGGGGCTGTGTGCATCGGTGGCGATGTACACGTTGTCGTGTTTCCACGCCATGGCGATCATTTCATCGTGCCAGGGAATACCCACGTGCGAACCGATCAACTTCAGCTCCGGCAGGTCGCAGGCGATGTCGTCCAGGTAAATCGGGCGACCGACGCTGCGACAGCGTTGCTCCTTTGAATACAGCAAAGACTGGCCCACCTGCATCTGTACCGGGATATCGAGTTCAATGCACTTGGCGTAGAAGGGATAGTACTTGGCGTGGTTCGCCGGCAACTCGTACCAGTGCGGGTACAGATGCGCGCCGATAAAGCCCATGTTGCGCACGGCATCTTCCAGCGCGCGTACGCCGTCCATGCCCTGGTACGGGTCGATTCCGACGAGGCCGAAGAAGCGATCGGGGTAGCTCGCCACAGCCCTGGCTACCACCTCCGGCGGCATATGGTAACTGCCGGGCAGGCCGGGGCGACCGGACTTGGCTGCGACCAGGAAGGCATATTCGATATCGGCACTGTCCATGCCCTCGAGCATCTGCTCCAGGCTGATGCCGGCACTGTCATGCTTACCCTTGACCTTGCCCACGAAAAACTCATCGGTCCAGCCGGGACGGTGCGACAGTGCCTCCTCGGTCCAGATATTGACGACGGCGTCGATTGCCTTGTAGTCGACTGGCATATACTTCCCTATAACCCCAGAACCGCGATGGACAGACCACACATCATGATGGTGCAGCCGGCGATAGCTTCACTGTAGCGTTCCAATGCCGGCAGCCGCACGGATTGCAAACCCCACACAGACAGGGCTACCGCCGCCAGCATGGTCAGTATCGTGACCAACGCGAACACACCCGTCACCGCCACCACCCCTGCCACGCTCTCCTGGGCGGCCGGGAACATGAGAATCGGGATCAGCGGTTCACAGGGGCCCAGCACGAAGACAATAAAAATCGCCCATCCGGCAACTGAGCGACGGCCGCCCTCCTCCACACCATGGGCGTGGGCATGCTCGTGGCCGTGGCTGTGATCGTGGTAGTGGCGCAGTTCGCCGTGGCTGTGCCAGTGGGCGTGGCGGTGCCGCCGGTAGCCCTGGCGCAGGCCCCAGGCCATCCACACAAGCCCTACGGAAACCAGCGCCCACGCAGCCAGGTCACCGCGAAAGCCCTCTATAGCCTCGAGCGCGCCGAGCTGGATGCTGGCGTAGATCCCGACCATACCCAGCACCACGGAGCCGACGATGTGCCCGGCACCGCACAACAGCGTGGTGCGCAGCGCCCTGGCGACGGACCATTCCCGACTCTTTGCCAGCGCAACGAAAGGCAAGTAATGATCCGGGCCCATCAGGGTATGGACAAAGGCAATCGTTGCGGCGGTGCCACACAGCACCCAGATTTCCGGGGTCATCGACCTGCCCTCCTGATGACAATTTGTCTCATTGTTATTTAAATATGTCTTTTCAAAGTGTAGGCAGCGCGTCGCGCGCCATCAACCGGCAATCACGCCGTCCTCGCGCAGCGCTGCCAGCGTCGCCTCGTCCAGCTTGAGAATCTCCCTGAACACCTCGTCGTTGTGGCTGCCAATCTCGCCGCCGGGCCAGTCGGTGCGCCCGGGCGTACCCTGCATTTTCGGCAGGATGGCTGGTATTTTCAGCGCTTCGCCATTGATCTCCACCGTCTCGAACATGCCACGCGCGTTGTAGTGCTCGTCGTTGACCATGTCCTCCACGCTGTAGATGGGGCCCACCGGCACCCGCGCCTCTTCCAGCACATCAATAATATGTCGCGAGGAATGGGCGGCGCACCAGTCGGCCAGCGCCCTGTCGATCTCCGCCTCGTGAATAACGCGTCCGGCGTTGTCCGCCATCTCCGGGTTCTCGGCCATATCGGAACGGCCGGCCACCGTCATCAGGCGCTTGAAGATGGAATCGCCATTGCCGCCGATGACCACGTACTTGCCGTCGTCACACTTGTAGGTATTGGTGGGCACGATGCCGGTTACCGTGGTGCCCGATGGCTCACGTATGACGCCGGCGCCGTCGTACTCAGGCACGATGCCTTCCATGAGGTTGAAGACAGATTCGTAGAGCGCCACATCGATAACCTGACCGGCCCCGCCTGGCCTGGCACGCTGGATAATCGCCAGCGCAATGCCAAGGGCCGCATGAATTGCCGACAACGTGTCGCCCATGCTGATATTGGTCCGGATCGGCGGCTTACCCGGTTCGCCGTTGATGTAACGGAATCCACCGAAGCCCTCGGTTACCGAGGCATACCCGGGCTTGCTGGCGTAGGGGCCGTCCTGACCGTAGCCGGAAATGCGCGCATAGATCAGCCCCGGGTTATCCGCCCGCAACGTATCTGGCCCCAGCCCCCACTTTTCCATCATCCCGGGGCGAAAGTTTTCCACTACCACGTCCGCTGTCCTGATCAGGTCGCCGGCCAGTTCACGACCACGATCTGACTTGAGGTCCAGGGTCACACTCTTCTTGTTGCGTCCGACGCTGCGCCACCAGAAAGATGTGCCGTCCTTGAGCAGGCGCCAGCCGCGAATCGGGTCGCCGCCGGGGGGCTCGACCTTGATCACCTCGGCACCGAAATAGGCGAGGATGGTGCCGGTAAACGGCCCGGCCAGCAGCTGGCCCATCTCGATCACCCTGATACCTTCCAGCGGTCTTGCGTTGTCTGTCATGCGTGTTTCTCTCCTGCTATTTCAAATTCACAACGGCCTTGACGCGGTTCTCGCCGCGCAACAGGCGATAAAATAACTGTGCTACCTGCCCCGGGTGCTGCACCAGGCCCGCGGGCACCTTGATAGCACCACTGGCAACCGGCGGCTCAGCCGCCCCGGCAAATGCCAGCCTCTGCCCCTGGAATCATAGACCACGGGGCCATGTTGGGTTACCCGCGCCACAATCCACGCCACCGGTGGCGACCCCATCAAAAGACGGCAGCACCGCAGCTGCCGAATTCACCCTGTGGATGATCTTGCCTTCAGCCTGGCCGTGGAGGTGCGGGGGCAGCGAATTGTTATATACTAATAACAATATATCTTTTAGTCCAAGGCGCATTGCCTTATGTCAACCGGCGCCCGGCGCCTATCACCACAATACAGGAAGATTCAGGACCGGCATGAACACTGGCGTCGTACTCACCACGCTTGTCATCTACAAGGCAATGCTCATACTAATCGGCCTCTGGGCCCAGCGCAGGGTGCGCTCGGAGCAGGATTTCTTCCTGGCCGGACGGCAACTGGGGCCCTGGGTTGCCGCCATCAGTTACTCCGCCAGCGCCGCCTCCGCCTGGACCCTGCTGGGCATGAGCGGCCTGGCGTTTACACTGGGACTGGCCAGCGTATGGGTCGCCTGTGGCGCGGTTCTGGGCTGCGCCTTCTCCTGGTTTGCCATCGCTCCGCGGGTGATGCGCATCAGCGCTTCCCAGCCGATGCTGTCCGCCACGGAATTTATCGCCCTGGGCACCAGCGGTCGCACCCGCCTGCACCTCATCCGCCTGGTGTCGGCTATTATCCTGTTCTGCTTCGTCGTTTACGTGGCGTCCCAGTTCCAGGGCGCCGGCAATACCTTCGCCGCGACTTTTGCCATGAGCAGCGCAGAGAGCATTGTGCTGGGAGGCATAATCATTCTGTTTTATACGCTGCTCGGCGGCTTCTGGGCGGTGAGCGTCACCGACACCATTCAGGGCCTGCTGATGCTGCTGACAGCGGTGCTGTTGCCGGTAGCGGCAGTGACGCATTTTGGCGGACCACAGGCATTCTACGCCGCTCTGGCACAAAGTAATGATGCGGTGTTCATGTCATGGACAGGCAACGCCGCCGGGCTGACCGCCCTGGGCATGCTGCTGGGCTCGCTGGCCGTAGGCATATCGTCCCTCGGCCAGCCCCACCTGGTAGCGCGTTTCATGGCACTGCGGGACGCCCGCGCACTGCGCCAGGGGCAGATTATCGCCACACTGTGGTACAGCGTGGTTTTCTTCGGCATGGTGTTGGTGGGACTCAGCGGTCGCCTGCTGGTTCCGGAGCTCGATGCCAGCGAGCAGGTGTTTTTCGCCGTCAATGATGCCCTGTTTCCTTCCGCCCTCGGTGCCGTGCTACTGGCCGCAGTGCTCTCCGCCATCATGTCTACGGCCGACAGCATGCTGCTCGTTTGCGGCACTACCGTGGCCCACGACCTGGGCATGAATGCTCGCCATCCCCGGCGCGCCCTGCTGATCTCGCGCATCGTCATCGCGATCATTTCCCTGCTCGCAATCGCCGTGGCGATTTACCTGCCGGCAACTATTTTTGAGCGCGTGCTGTTTGCCTGGGTTGCCATCGGCTCGGCGCTGGGGCCGATCATCCTCTGTCGCGCCTTCAGCCTGCAGCCCGCCGCCAACAGGGTACTGCCAGCGATCGCCCTGGGCTTTATTGCGGCGGTGGGCTTCTACCTGCTACCCAACACGCCCGGAGATATCGCCGAGCGCACTGCGCCCTTCGCACTCGGCCTGCTGGTGCTCCTGTCGGGGGGCGCCCAGCGTAGGGGCGCCCGGCTAAGGGGCGCACGGCTCAGTGGTGCGGGCAGTGGTGGTGTCAACGATCAGTTGTCGACGCGCGACTGAGCACCCATGTCGCCACCTGAATTGCTATTGAGCCCTTCCGCCCTGGCCAGTTCCTGCTCCCGGGCACAGTAGGGTGTGCCATCAGCGTGCAACAGATCGTGGAACCAGGGCTCCGGCTCGGTGGTGGTGCCCGGAGGATTGCTCCAGCCCCAGCGAGTATTGGTCTTGCCGGCAACCAGTCCCCAGCAATAGCTGCTCACGCCATGCTGCCGAAACACGGGCAGGTGCGTTGCAAAGGCGCTTTGCGGCCGCGACAGCCACTCCGTGCATACCAGGGGGCGGCCATGAAGGGCGAGGTCGCTAATCTGGCGTTCGAGATCCGTCGCATCCTCGTAATGGTGAAAACTGATCACATCGCTCTCCGCCACCAGCACCTGGTTCAGGCGGGGGAAATTCCAGTACACCGGCGCGGTGAGCGGCTGGGACGGTGCCTCGCTGCGCGCCCAGGCGAAGGCCTCAATCATCAATCGCTCCGCAGGGCCGCGCGTGAGGATCTGGCCGAGGTAGTGCCGGGCGTTTGCAGGCAGACGCTGATACCAGGGGGCATGGATGTTCTGCATAAAGCGATTGCAGACCTCGTTGTAGATGTCCCACAGGATCACCCTGGCGTCATTGGCAAAGGCTTTTACCACTGAGCGCACATAGACCTCCAGCCTGCTCCACTGCGCGCGATCACGCAGCGCCGCCGTGCCCGGAGACATCGCCCAGCGGGAATTGTGCAAGCCCGGGACGGGCGCCGGCTGCGGCCCCAGGCGAGCAAAGTCGTGCCAACAGTCATCGAAAAACACCAGTACTGTGCTGATACCGTGAGCGGCCGCGATGGTCAAAAAGGTGTCGATGCGCTGCAGAAAACCCTCCCCGTCCTGCTCCCAGAGCAGGTCGTGGAGATACACGCGCACGCTGTTGAGACCGAAACTCGCCGCCCAGCCCAGTTCGCGCTCTATCACATCGCTGTTGAAGCTGTCCGCCTGCCACATCTCCAACTGGTTCACGGCATACCCCGGAATATAGTTACATCCCAGTTGCCGTCCGACCCGCTCGCGCCATGCCCACGCCTTTGCCGCCGGCCACACTCCTCGCGTTTCCCGCACACCGCCTCCTTAACCGCCACTATCGAAAAGAATTCTTTTCAATAGTACACGCATTGCGCTGCCTGATACCAGAGTGCCGGCCAGCTTATCGCCATGCGCTGGGCTCGCGAGGTGTTGGGGGAGATTCAGCAGTTGTGATGATTGCCCTGCAGCAGGGCAGATTGCGGTGAAACCGCGCGATGTGCTTCAGTGGTGGAGGCGTGTTGAATCCAGAGTAGTGGCAATAACGGGCACTAGTTGAACAGCGACTCTCCGCTCAGCCCCTGGTTCTCCATGATACCGCGCAGGCGCTTGAGCGCCTCGACCTGAATCTGGCGCACGCGCTCACGAGTCAGGCCAATTTCCCTGCCCACTTCCTCAAGGGTGCTGGTCTCGTAACCGCGCAGCCCGAAACGTCGGGATACGACTTCGCGCTGTTTTTCGGTCAATTCGTCCAGCCAGCCGGAAATACTGTCGCGGATATCGGAATCCTGTAACAGCTGGGAGGGGTCGCTTTCCTGCGTATCGGCGATGGTGTCGACCACGGCGCGGTCGGAATCCGGCCCCACGGGGGTGTCAACAGAGGTAACCCGCTCGTTCAGGCCGAGCATCCGTTTCACGTCCGCAGCAGGCTTGTCCAGCATCTCGGCAATTTCTTCTGCGCTGGGCTCGTGGTCGAGCTTCTGGGTCAGTTCCCTGGCTGCACGCAGGTAAACATTGAGTTCCTTGACCACGTGGATGGGCAACCTGATGGTGCGCGTCTGGTTCATGATCGCGCGCTCAATGGTCTGGCGAATCCACCAGGTGGCGTAGGTGGAAAAACGAAAACCGCGCTCGGGATCAAATTTCTCTACCGCACGGATCAACCCCAGGTTGCCTTCTTCGATCAGGTCGAGGAGTGTCAGGCCGCGATTGATGTAGCGCCGTGAGATCTTGACGACGAGACGCAAATTGCTCTCGATCATGCGCTTGCGCCCCTCGTCATCGCCGCTACGTGCGAGACGGGCGTAGTGCTTCTCCTCGTCTGCGCTGAGCAGGGGTGAGTAGCCAATTTCGTTGAGGTAGAGCTGGGTGACGTCGAGCGATTTCTCGACTTTACGCGCAGTTCGAGCCTTGGCTTCATCGAAGCGGGCCTCGTCACTGAGCTTTTCTGGATTAACGGCCCCGTTCGCAGTCTCCGCCGGCAGCGGCTTCCTGCCTTCAGCACCTGCGCCTGTTTTCACCTTCGATTTCATAGCAGCCCCTGTTGCCCGACCCCTTTTGACATTCCTTTTCGGGGTCTGCGCGCTATCCAGTTCCATGGCGATACCTCATATTCTTGTAGTAGCTTCTAGGTATTTCCTATCGGGCCAACCAGACTAACTCAACCGCAAGACCAATTACAAGCTACTATGCAAAAAATTGCATCAGCTATATTTCGGGCCCTGAGGGCCTGCAACAGCGGCCTTTGGCGACCTAGCGACGGGGCAACAGGTGCAGGGGGTCAATGGGTTTCCCCTCCTTGCGAATCTCGAAATGCAGTCGCACCGAATCCGTACCGCTGCTGCCCTTGGTGGCAATCTTCTGGCCCGCTTTGACCGCATCGCCCTCCTTCACCAGCAGGCGCTCGTTGTGGCCATAGGCGCTGAGATAGAGTTCGTTGTGCTTGATGATAATGAGCTCTCCCAGGCCGACGATACCGGTGCCCGCATACACCACCTGCCCTGCCGCCACGGCCACAATCGGGTCACCCCGCTTGCCGCCGATATCGATCCCCTTGTGCACCGTCGCCGAGTAGCGCCGAACGAC
The DNA here is from genome assembly GCF_008370495.1 of Pseudohalioglobus sediminis. Taxonomy (GTDB): domain Bacteria; phylum Pseudomonadota; class Gammaproteobacteria; order Pseudomonadales; family Halieaceae; genus Halioglobus. The sequence goes on from NZ_VTUX01000002.1 coordinate 511,085, forward strand.
ACTGCCCTGGGCCGGCCAGCGCCAGGTTTTGACGGGGCCAAAAGCCGGAGCCGGCTGCGCTGGTGTAACCGGGCGGGTCGCAGCGGTTTGTGGCTTCGCTGCAGCAGAGGCATTTGTAGCAGGCGGAGATGACGGTTTCGTGACAGGCGCGGTCCTGGTACTGCTCGGCGCCGGGGGGCGGGGCTGGGTGGGCTGCACACTGGAGCGGCTGGCGCTCCGGGGGATATCACCTTCACGAAGTTGCAGGCGCTGTCCGGGATAGATGGTATAGGGAGCGGCGATGCCATTGGCCGCCCCCAGGCGACGATAGTCCAGGCCATAGCGAAAAGCGATGGAGTACAGGGTGTCGCCACGCTGCACGGTGTAGCCGTCGCCCGCTGCACTGTGGCTGCGACCGCCATACTGGCGGTCTTCTACCGGGGCCGGCGGTGCACCGCCACAGGCTGCGAGGCAGAGCGCCAGCGCGATGCAGATCGCCACCTGGGCGCTGGAACCGCACCCTGAATGCACTCGAACCCGCCTGCGGATCAGATTCATTGGCAGATGGGTTAGCGGGCGCGCTCTGCCCTGCCCCAGCGCGAGTCGATAAGCCAAACCAAGGCGAACCCGACCAGCATCAGGGCAACACATAGCGCCAGTTGCCCCTGCTCTCCGGACACAACAGTAAACTCCGTCGGCGTAACCGGTATCTGCTGGGCCGGTTTCAACTCACCGCTGCTGCTCTCGGTCCAGGCCAGGGTGCGCTTCCACGGCCACACCACCAGCAGCGAACCGAACAGGAAGCCGGTCAGCAAGGCCATGGTCGCAGCGTGAAAGCGGTGCAACAGGAAATGCAACAGCCGCGAAAAGCACAGCAGCCCACTGGCTGCGCCAACGGCAAATACCAGGATGAAGCCTAAGTCCAGGCCTTTCAGCGCGTTCAACACCGTGCCGTACATGCCCAGCAGCACGAGAATAAAGCTGCCGGAGATGCCGGGCAGGATCATGGCGCAGATAGCCAGGAAACCGGACAGGAATACACCGGCCATACCCACGTCCAGGTTCACCACTGGCGCCAACGCTATCGTGGTGGCCGTGGCGACACCAGCCAGCAGTGACAGCACGCGCGGCAGATTCCATCGCGGCACCTGGCGCAGGAGCACCAGCGCAGAGGCCAGGATGAGCCCGAAAAAGAAAGCCCACAGCGGCACCGGATGATGCTCCAGCAGCCAGGAGATCAACCTCGCGAGCGACAGGATGCTGGTCGCAATCCCGGCCAGCAGTGCCAACAAGAAGCCACCGTTAACATGCGCCCAGGCGCCACGTATATCCAGCTTCAAAACCATCTGCAGGAAATCGAGATCAACGGCGCGGATACTGTCCAGCAGGGTTTCGTATATGCCGGTGATAAAGGCCATGGTGCCGCCGGAGACGCCGGGGACGATGTCGGCCGCCCCCATGAGCATACCGCGCAAGAATATTCCCGGCGAAGTCACCGGGCTAGCGCACCGTGCCGGGTCGCAGGGGCACGAAACGAACGGCCTCCACCACGGTGGTCTCGAAGCCTTCATGGGTGCGGTCCACCACATGCAGGTGCTGTTTGTCCCCGCCCACGGGGATCACCAGCCTGCCCCCCGGGGCCAGTTGCTGCAACAATTCCTCGGGAATGCGCTCGGGTGCGGCGGCGGCGAGGATCCCGTCGAATGGGCCGCGCTCCGGCCAGCCCATGCCGCCGTCGGCGTGGTTCATGCTGACATTGCGCAACTTGAGCTTGCGCATACGCTGGCGCGCTCTCTGCTGTAGCGGCTTGATGCGCTCCACGCTGTAAACCTCTTCCACGAGACGGGCCAGCACCGCGGTCTGGTAGCCAGATCCGGTACCGATCTCCAGCACCCGCTGCGGCGTGCCGTGCTGCAGCAGCAACTCAGTCATCCGCGCCACGATATAGGGTTGCGACAGTGTCTGCTGAAAGCCGATGGGCAGGGCCACATCCTCGTAGGCACGGTGTGCCATGGCCTCATCGAGGAACAGGTGCCGGGGCGTCGTACGAATCACGTCGAGAACGCGCTGGTCGCCAATCCCCTGGTCGACCAGGCGCTGTATCAGGCGCTCCCGCGTGCGCTGGGACGTCATCCCGATGCCGTTGAGGTCTACCCTGTTCACTGCTGTTACCACTCCACAAACATCCCAATCATTGTTCTATTTCAGCGCTGCAACTCTCGATAGTGCACAAACTCCCCCAGCAGCGCCGTCGCATAGCAGCCGGCACCGAGTCGAAATTCAAGTTGCAGGGCGTCATCATCACAAAACTGCCAGCAAAAGTCATCAGGGATCAGCCGGGTGGCACGCCAGCTGGCTTCCAGGCCCTGTTCGGTAAGAAAATCACCCAGCGCAAGCTCCTCCTTTAGCACACGATGCCAGCGCGCCAGCAGCTCCGGCGCCACAGGTTCAAGACCGCGCCCCCACAGCGGCAATGCCGGATGCAGGTCAGCATCGGCGCAGCGCCGGGTGATATCGGCATCCGGCTGCGCGCACTGAAAGTGGCTGCGTGTGCCGGCCAGCATGCAGGTATCACCCGCCACCACGGTGTTCCAGTCGCCGGCTTTCACCCTCTCTGCCAGCAACGCGTTGAACAGGTGGGCGCGCAGCGCAGACAACATCAGGCTGCGCTTGTTGCGCGAGACCCGACGCGGCCCGGCCTCGGCCCACTGCAGCGCCTGTTGCAAGGTGCTGCCGTCCCGCCCGAAGCGCTGCGGACCGAAATAGTTGGGCGCGCCCTGCACAGCCAGGGTGTTCAGGCGGGTGGCCACCTGTTCCCTGTCACCCTGCAGTTCGCGCAGCACCAGCACAAAACGGTTGTGACGGTGCACTCCCCGCTTCAACTTGCGGCGATGGCGCTGCACCCTGATGACTTCGACATCTTCCCCAGACTCCAGCTCCTGCCAGCGCGGCTCGGTGCGTCCTGCCAGGCGTACGCTGAACCACTGCCGGGTCACCGCATTGCGGTCTTTCATGCCGGAAAAACTGACGTCACGGGGGTGCACGCCCGCCAGTGAAGATAAGCGCTGCGCGAGTTCAGCCGTGTTGAGGCACCGCTTCTGCAAGAACAGGAAGGCATGTTCGCCATCCCCCTCCGGCTCGAAACCCAGTTCCTCGTCTACCCGGAAATCTTCCGGTGTGCAGCGCAACAGGGCTGTGCAAACGGGCTCACCCGCTACGGTTGGAGGCCCGGCACTCATGGGTCGACACGTTGCAGCAACACCACGGCGTGAGCGGCGATCCCCTCTTCACGGCCGGCAAAGCCCAGTTTTTCCGTGGTGGTGGCCTTGATGTTGACCTGTTCGACACCCACCTCGAGATCGCTGGCCAGGTTGGCGCACATCGCCGCGATATGGGCAGCCATGCGCGGCGCCTGTGCGACCAGGGTCGCATCCAGGTTGCACAGCGCATACCCCCTGTCGCGCACCCGCTGCACCACTTTGCGCAACAGTATGCGGCTGTCGATGTCGGCATTCTGCGGGTCGGTATCGGGGAAATGCGTGCCAATATCTCCCGCGGCAACAGCGCCCAACAAGGCATCGCAGATCGCATGAATCAGGACGTCGCCATCGGAATGGGCTACCAGACCGCTGTGGTGCGCAATACGCTCTCCGCCCAGAATCACGTGGTCGCCCGGGCCGCAGCGATGGACATCGTAGCCGTGACCGATACGCATTTGCATCAGTGTTCTCCTTGCCGTGACAGATACCACTCAGCCAGCTGTAAATCTTCAGGCACCGTCACCTTCAGGTTGCTTGCAGCCCCGGGTACCAGATGCACCGGATAACCCGCGTGTTCCATCGCCGAGGCCTCGTCGGTGACTGTCGCACCAGCTGCCTGCGCTGACTCCAGGGCGTCGAGCAGTTCACCCAGGCGGAACATCTGCGGTGTCTGCGCGCGCCACAAGCGGTTGCGATCGAGCGTACGCAAGGCTTTGCCCTGGGCGTCCGCGAGCTTGACTGTATCGACGACTGGCAGCGCCAGGATGGCGCCTTCACCCTGCGTCAGGACCACATCCACCAGCCGCATGACGTCGTCCTGCTGCAGGCAGGGGCGCGCGGCATCGTGGACCAGCACCCAGTCGTCGCGGGTTCCCGGCACCGCCCGCAGCGCCGCTTGCACTGAATCGACGCGCTCAGCGCCGCCTGCCACGGTATTGACCCTGGCGTCGCCAAGAATGTCGAGGCCGGCCGCAGTCGTGTCCTCGGGATGCAGCGCCAGCGTCACCGATTGCATGCCGGGCACGCGCAGCATGGCGTGCAGGCTGTGTTCAAGCAGGGTGCGGCCGAGCAGGCGGAGGTATTGCTTGGGTATCTCGCTACCCATGCGTGTGCCGATACCGGCGGCCGGAATCACCCCGTGAAGTACCCTGCTCACTGCTGCGCACCCTGTTTTTCAGCCGCGGATTCAGCCGGTTCCACCTGGTAGAAAGTCTCTCCCTCACGCACCAGGTTCAACTGCTCCCGGGCACGTTGCTCGATGCCTGCCTTGCCGCTCTGCAGCTCCAGTACTTCGCGCTCGAGTACGGCGTTGCGGGCACGCAACTGCTCATTGATGCGGTTGAAATCGTCCAGTTGCTGGCGCAGGCGGTGCTGCTCGGCAATACTGCCCTCGGCTATCCACAGGCGATACTGCAGTACCACCAGTAAAAACAGCAGAATGCCGAGCAGCCAGCGCAAGAGCTAGGGCCTGTTCATACTAGCGCTTGAATTCCGCGATTCCGCGGTAGGGTGCGCGGCTGCCGAGTTCGGCCTCAATCCGCAACAGCCGGTTGTACTTGGCCACGCGATCGGAACGACACAGGGAGCCGGTCTTGATCTGCCCTGCGGCCGTGGCCACGGCAAGATCGGCTATGGTTGTGTCCTCGGTCTCGCCCGAGCGATGTGAAATAACAGCGGTATATCCCGCTGCCTTGGCCATGGCGATGGCATCCAGTGTTTCTGACAGGCTGCCGATCTGGTTGAACTTGATCAGAATGGAGTTGGCCACGCCGTTGTCGATACCGCGCTTGAGAATCTGGGTATTGGTTACGAACAGGTCATCCCCTACCAGCTGCACCTTGTCACCGATCTTGTCGGTCAGCAGCTTCCACCCATCCCAGTCTGATTCATCGAGACCATCCTCTATAGAGATAATGGGGTGACTGCCAGCCAGTTCGGCCAGGTAATCGGTGAAGGAATCGGAACTGAACTGTTTGCCCTCTCCCGCGAGGTCATAGACTCCGTCCTGGTAGAATTCAGAGGCCGCGCAATCGAGTGCCAGGGTGATGTCGCTACCCAGTTTATAGCCTGCCTTCTCCACCGCCTCGGCAATGGCTTCCAGGGCCGCCTCGTTGGAAGGCAGGTTGGGCGCAAAACCACCCTCGTCGCCCACGGCGGTGTTCAGGCCGCGCGCTGACAAAACCTTTTTCAACTGGTGGAATATCTCGGCGCCGGCACGCAGTGCCTCGGCGAAGCTTGGCGCCGCCACCGGCTGCACCATGAACTCCTGTATATCCACATTATTGTCTGCGTGCTCGCCGCCGTTGAGGATATTCATCATTGGCACAGGCATGCTGAATTCGCTGCTGCCATTGATATCGGCAATGTGCTGGTAGAGGGGCACGCCTTTCGCCTGTGCCGCTGCCTTGGCCGCCGCGAGAGACACTGCGAGTATGGCGTTGGCGCCGAGTTCACCCTTGTTCTCGGTGCCGTCGGCGTCGATCATGGCCTGGTCCAGCGCACGCTGGGCAGTGGCATCCATGCCCAGCAGCAGCTCGCGAATGGGGCCATTGACGTTGCCAACTGCCTGCAGGACACCTTTACCCAGATAACGGGCACTGTCGCCGTCGCGCAATTCCAGTGCCTCGCGCGAGCCGGTGGAGGCGCCCGATGGCGCACAGGCACTGCCGACGTGGCCTGATTCCAGGGTCACCTCGGCCATAACTGTCGGGTTACCGCGGGAATCCATGACCTCAAAGGCCTGCACGTTTGCGATGTTACTCATTGGGAAAACTCCGTATTGTCTAATCGATTTGCAGGGGTGGTAGCGACTTGACCAGGTCGTCAACGGCCTTGACCTGGGCCAGGAACGGCTCCAGCTGGTCCAGCGGCAAAGCGCTGGGGCCGTCACACAAGGCCTTGTCCGGCTCGGGGTGCGCTTCCAGGAACAGGCCGGCGAGGCCCACAGCCATGCCGGAGCGCGCCAGTTCAGCGACTTGCGCGCGGCGGCCGCCGGAGGCCGCGCCGCCGGGATCGCGACACTGCAGGGCATGGGTCACGTCAAAGACCAGAGGCACGTTGTCACAGGCCTGCTTCATGACACCGAAGCCGAGCATGTCTACCACCAGGTTGTCGTAGCCGAAATTGCTGCCGCGCTCACACAGCAGAATTCGCGTGTTGCCACACTCGGCAAACTTGTCGACCACATTGGACATCTGCGAGGGGCTGAGGAACTGCGGTTTCTTGACGTTGATGATCGCGCCAGTGGCCGCCATCGCCGCCACCAGGTCGGTCTGGCGGGCCAGGAATGCCGGTAACTGGATAATATCCGCCACTTCCGCTGCCGGTGCGGCCTCTTCCGGACTGTGCACATCGGTGATCACGGGCACGCCGAACGTGGCTTTAACCTCGGCAAGAATTGACAGGCCCTCTTCCAGCCCCGGCCCGCGAAACGAGTGAATCGAAGAGCGGTTGGCCTTGTCGTATGACGCCTTGAACACGTAGGGAATACCCAGTTCAGCGCATACCGAAACATACTGTTCCGCCACTGCCAGCGCAAAATCCCGGCTTTCCAACACATTGACCCCGCCCAACAGGACAAAAGGTGCCCTGTTATCGAAACGGATGTCTCCAAGGGTGACAGTCTGGTCAGTCACGGCGTGTCCTCTGTATTAACCGGAGGCGGTTCAGGCTGTCCCGGCCCCGGCATGCTTGATGGCTGCCTCAATATAGCTGGTAAACAGCGGGTGGCCACCGCGTGGGCGGGACGTGAACTCCGGATGGAACTGGCAGGCTATGAACCAGGGATGATCAGGCAGCTCAATCATCTCTACCAGGGAGCGATCGGCCGACCAGCCGGCCACCCTCAGGCCAGCGCCGCACAATTGATCGAGGTAGTTGTTATTGACCTCATAGCGGTGACGATGGCGCTCGTTGATGGTCTCGGCACCGTAAATATCGTGCACCCGGGTGCCGGGTTCCAGGTGACAGGGCTGGGCGCCAAGGCGCATGGTACCGCCCAGATCCGACGAGGAGTCGCGCTGTTCCTTGCTGCCGTCGGCGTTCTGCCACTCGGTGATAAGGCCGACAATGGGGTGCGGTGTCGCTGCATCCATCTCGGTTGAATGCGCCCCCTCCAGGCCACACACATTGCGCGCATACTCTACCAGCGCCACGTGCATACCCAGGCAGATACCGAGGAAGGGAATATTGTGTTCGCGCGCATAGCGGACCGCGGTGATCTTGCCTTCGGTACCGCGATCGCCAAAGCCGCCCGGTACCAGTATGGCGTCGACACCTTCCAGTGCCCCGGTGCCGTCACGCTCGATGTCTTCGGCGTCAATGTGGTCAATGCGCACGTTGGTGAGCGTCTGCAGACCGGCATGCACCAGCGCTTCATTGAGCGACTTGTAGGCGTCGAGCAGGTCCATGTATTTGCCGACCATGGCCACCCGAACCTCGCCCGCGGTCTCACAAAACTCGCGCTCGATGACCTCGTCCCATTCAGAGAGGTCTGCCGGCGGACAGTCCAGGCCGAAGCGCTCGACAACAAAATCATCGAGGCCAAACCCGCGCAGCATGCCGGGAATACGATAAATGGAATCAGCATCGATCAAAGGGATGACCGCACGCTCTTCCACGTTGGTAAACAGGGATATCTTCTTGCGCGCGCTCTCCTCGATATCCACCGTACAGCGACACAGCAGGATATCCGGCTGCAGACCCAGCGCACGCAACTCCTTGACCGAGTGCTGGGTGGGCTTGGTCTTGATCTCGCCGGCGGTGGCGATGTAGGGCACCAGTGTAAGGTGCATGAGCAGCGCCCGGCTGGGCCCCATCTCAACCTTGAGCTGCCGTGCCGCCTCCAGGAATGGCAGCCCCTCGATGTCACCGACCGTGCCGCCTATCTCGATCACGGCCACATCGGCATCACCCGCCCCGAGTATTACCCGGCGCTTGATTTCATCGGTAATGTGCGGAATCACCTGCACGGTACCACCGAGGTAGTCGCCGCGGCGCTCCTTGCGCAGCACCGTGTTGTAGACACGCCCGGTAGTGAAGTTGTTACTGCGCTTCATGGTGGTATGGGTGAAGCGCTCGTAGTGACCGAGGTCGAGATCTGTCTCCGCGCCGTCCTCGGTGACAAACACCTCGCCATGCTGGAACGGGCTCATGGTTCCAGGGTCGACATTGATGTAGGGGTCCAACTTGAGCAAGGTCACCTTGAGGCCACGTGCTTCGAGCACGGCTGCAAGGGACGCCGCGGCGATGCCCTTACCCAATGAGGAAACCACACCACCGGTGACGAAGACGTAACGCGTCATGAGAAGCCTTTAACTACGCTGTATTTCCGGACACACAGCCCTTCCACACCGCTCTCTGCGGAGCGCTGGAAATGCTGCAAAAAGATGGGACGACAGATTAGCAGAAAGGCGCTGGCAGCTCAATCAAATCCGTCATTGACCGCGGGCTCCCAGACCAGCTGCCACGGCGCTTCGGCCTCTTCACCCTGTTCACCCCAGCGTGAACTGTGGCAGGGCCACAACCCACCCACGGCAAGCAGTTGATTCTCCAGGTACAGCAACGGCACGCGCTCGCGCCACCAGGGCGGTATGGCCTCCTCCTGCAGCCACTTTTTCAGGCTGGCGCTGCGCCGTCCGCCTGCGGAGCGGGCCCTTTCGCCGCCACGGCGCCAGCGTATTTCGGTCTCCTCGTCCGCCGCCAGCCAGATACCTGGCCCGGCACAGCGCTGCAGGGAAACCTCACCAACGCCCTCTATCTGCCGGGTTTCCCCTGGCGCCAGGGTGAGCACCTCTTCCGGCTCACTGTCGCGTCGCGGCAGCAGATATATCGCATCGCGATAACGCTGCAGGCAATAACTACCGGTGTCCAGCAGCGGCTGTCCGCTGCGGGCGGCCTTGCGCAACTGGCGCAGGAATTCCTGCAACTGGGCGCTGTCAGGGGCTTGCATGCCACCCCGCTTCAACCATGCGCGAATCAGCTGGGCGGCATACTGGTCGTCAGCGTCCTGCAAAAATGCCAGATTCAGGCCCGGGTCGCCCAGCACACTGAAACAGGTCTCGGGTAAATCGAGCGCCTGCTCGAGCGCAACGGCGGCGCCAGCGAGGTGCTCGCTGGCTCTGATCACCGTTTTGCGATAGCCAGGCCAACGCTTCGCCAGCAGCGGTAACACTTCCCTGCGCAGGAAATTGCGGTCGATCGCGGTGTCCTCGTTGGAGGGATCATCGATATAGCGCAGGCCGCTGCTGTCGACATGGTGCTGCAGCTGCGCTCGGGTACAATCCAGCAAGGGACGACTGAGAATTCCGCGCCCCAGCTCTCGCTGGCGCGGCATCGCACCCAGGCCGTCGACGCCAGCCCCGCGCAACAGGCGCAGGAAAAAGGTTTCTACCTGGTCATCCAGGTGCTGGCCCAGGAACAGCACGTGGCCCTCCTCCAGTTGCTGTTCAAACAGCGCGTAACGCGCCTCCCGGGCGGCCGCCTCACTGCCTTTACCCGCAGGTTCCACCGCGGCGGACAAGGCCAGGAAGGGAATATCGAGAAAGCGACAGATCCACGCGCAGTGGTTTTCCCACTCGGACGCAGAGGCCTGCAGGCCGTGGTTGATATGCAATGCAGTAAGCGGTGGCGGATCGGGCTGCGCCTTGCGCCAGCTGTTAACCAGGTGCAGTAAGGCTGTCGAGTCCACGCCGCCGCTAAAGCCGACCCACCATTGCGGTGCCGCGGCGTGCTCAGCAAGCGCCGCGGCGAGGTGTTTACGGTTTATCCCGCCGGGCATCGCTCACTCCGGGGCACCGTGAACTCAGTTGCCGTAGGAGAGCAGCCGCTGGTAGCGCTGGTCCAGCAGTTCTTCCAGGGCTAGCTGCCGGAGTACGTCCAATTGCTCGGTAAGGTGGGCCTTGATACGCTCGGACATGAGGTCCACATCGCGATGCGCGCCACCCAGCGGCTCGGGGATGGTGGCATCGACGATGCCGAGGTCCTGCAGCACCGAGGACGTCACACCCATCGCCTCGGCGGCATCGGGCGCATTGGCCGAATCTTTCCAGATAATATTGGCGCAGCCCTCAGGGGAAATCACGAAGTAGGTGGAATACTGCAGCATCGCCAGGTGATCCCCCACGCCGATGCCCAGGGCACCACCGGAGCTGCCTTCGCCAATGACGATACAGATAACCGGCGTTTTCAGGCGCGACATCACGGCCAGGTTCTGGGCAATGGACTCGCTGATACCGCGCTCCTCGGAATCGATACCGGGATAGGCCCCGGGCGTATCGATAAGGGTAATCACCGGCAGCTTGAATCGTTCCGCCATCTCCATCAGCCGCAGGGCCTTGCGGTAGCCCTCGGGCTTGGGCATGCCAAAATTGCGCATCACCTTGTCTTTGACCGCGCGTCCTTTTTCCTGGCCGATCACCATCACCGGCTCACCGTTGAGGCGCGCTATGCCGCCGACAATGGCGTTGTCGTCACCGAAATGCCGGTCACCATGCAGTTCATCGAACTCAGTGAATATCCGCGGAATGTAATCCATGCTGTAGGGGCGCAGAGGGTGTCTCGCGACCTTGACGATGTCCCAGGAACTGAGATTGGAGTAGATTTTCTCCGTCAGCTTGGTGCTTTTCTGCTTGAGCGTCTCGATTTCTTCACTGATGTTGAGCTCGTTATCCGAGCCGACATGCTGTAGCTCCTCGATCTTCACCTCGAGTTCAGCGATCGGTTGTTCGAAATCCAGGTAGTTGGGGTTCATTGCTGCGGGGACCCTGCTGTTATTGATGGCGCCCAGTGTAACCAATAAACGGCAGGCGGACCATGCCGGGGCCCCTGTCGGCGGCGGACCAGCGAACCGCGGCGCGTGGCACCCCGCCCCTACCCCGCCAGGTAGAGGCGCACATCGCGAAACTCCGCCGATTCATCGAGGTCCGGCAGCGTACAACTCTCGCGGCGGTCTATCTGCCTGTAGGGGGGATGATCGAAGTGCTTCACGCGGGAGTCGGCGATCAGCACCTGCGGGGCGCGCTCGACAAAGCGCTGCAGCCAGCAAAAATTCTCCCTGTCATACAGCACATCGGCGACGATGATCATGTCGATCTCGCCCTGCACGGCAAAGAAATCATCTGCGTATTGCAGCGTAACGCCGTTCAGCTCCGCATTAAGGCGCGTCGCCTCCAGCGCCAACGGGTCGATATCACAGGCGATCACCTCGCGTGCTCCGGCCAGTGCCGCCGCCACAGCGACCACGCCGGAACCGCAGCCAAAATCCAGCACGCGCTTGTTGCGCACACGCTCAGGCCGGGTCAGCAGGTAACGCGCCAGCACCTGGCCGGAGGCCCAGCAGAACACCCAGTAAAGTGGGTTATCCATTACCCGTTGCATCACCTCGGAGGTGAGGTCCCCCTGCGGGTAGTCCGCGGATAACAGCAGCAGTTCCAGCTGTGGCGTCTCCGGCAGGGCCATTACCTCCAGGCGGGCGCCGGGCAGGATGGCCCGCAGGCGGGCTTGCAGTTGTTCATGGCAGAGAGACATGGCCGGGCATTATACGCTTGTTATCTTTCCCGCTGCGCTTACACTAGCCGCCATGCCAGATCAGCCACCCTACCTAGTGCCCCACAGCAAGGAAGCCATTCGTATCCTGTACCGGGACGATGACCTGTTGCTGGTGCGCAAGCCCGACCTGTTGCTGTCCATACCCGGCCGCCATCCCCTGAACAAGGATTGCCTGATTACTCGCCTGCAGCAGCGCTATCCGAGCGCCAGCATCGTCCACCGGCTGGACCTCGACACCTCCGGCATCATGGTCATCCCGTTGAACAAGCCGAGCCACGCCCATATCAGTCGGCAGTTCCAGGAACGCCGGGTTGCCAAGAGCTATCACGCCGTGGTCTATGGTGTGGTGGCTGCGGACTCAGGAGAAGTGGAACTGCCGATCCGCTGCGACTGGGAAAACCGGCCGCTGCAGATGATTGATCATGAACGCGGCAAGTACGCGCTGACACGCTACACCGTGCTCTCGCGTGAGCACGACCGAACGCGACTGCTGCTGCAACCGGTCACGGGGCGCTCGCACCAGTTGCGTATTCATATGCGGGAACTTGGGCACCCGATACTTGGCTGCGACATGTATGCGCACGAGGAAGCGCTGGCCATGGCGGACCGCCTGCTGCTGCACGCCACCACCCTGGGCTTTGAGCATCCCACCACGGGGGAATGGCTGAGCGGGGAATGTCCGCCGGACTTCTAGGCGAACCTGAACGGCGATTGCTTTCTGGGCGGCGCAGAACGATCCGGTGGCTAGGGCTGGGGCGCGGGGGATTCTCTCCAGCGACGTCGGCGGCCAGGGACGGCCGCCGTCGAGCCTGACACGGACGTCTGCTTTTTGGCGTTCGCAGGAGGGAATCCCCCGCGCCCCAGCCCGATTAGCGTGCACCAAACATCGCATCGCGGGGCCAACCGCACCCGGGACTCCTAAAACTGATTCAACACAAAACCGATCACCATGACCTGTGGCACGGTAACCAGCGGCAGGAACAGGGCGATTTTCCAGGACCGCGTGGTATCACGGATCGACATCACCTCGGTGTAGTCCGTGGCCACGCCCGCCATCAGGAAGGTAAACGCGTTGCCCGGGGCGTTGGCACGATTCATCAGGTCAGCGGCGATGGGCGTGGAGCCCTCCGAGCACACTTCGATGATAGTGGTGGCCAGCAGGGTCAACCAAAGGCCGGCAAAGGTGGCACCGAACCAGGCGGCAAAAGCGTCCTCAGGCACCAGGGCACGGATCAGGCCGGCAAGGATCAGGCCAAACAGCGACCAGCGGATAACCACTCTCGAGCCGATAAAACCCTCACGCAAAATGTCGGACGTGCCGCTGGCGGAAAAGCGCATGGACTGTCTGAGTTCGCGCCACATGTCTCCCAGCGGACGCTCCTCCCCCAACTCGTCGCGCCAGGGGTTGCCCGGCAGGGTACCGCGCGCTTCCAGGGCATTGAAGACCAGCCCGGTGATAATACCTATCACCAGTGAAAGTAGAATGAACAGCAAGGTCCAGCCGACACCGATCAAGCCAAACAGGATCAGCGTAAGCGAAAACGAGTTCCACGGACTGGCCAACAGGAACGCCATCACCTGGCCGACGCTGGCACCGCGTTCATACAGCTTCATGCCCACGGCGAGGATCCCGTGGCTACAGAGATCGAGAAACACCCCGGCCATTGTGGCGCGGAACAGTCCCGAGAGCCCGCCGTCGCGGCCGAGCACGCCCATCACCAGCTCGCGCGGTATACGACTGAGTAAGCCGACAAATACGATACCGAGGGCAATACCCCACCACATGGCATTGAACAACTCGAACACGCCACCGGTGAATGTGCTGACTGCGCTGCCGTGCTGGTGGGGCAGGAAAGCGCCCATGGGATAGGCGATAGCCACGATGACCAGACACGTCCAGAAAAAGTAGTCCCGGCGGGCGGGCGTTTCACAACAGCTGTCAGCGGCGGCGTCGTCATGGCAACTGGCCGCCGGCCGTGCATCGCCGTCACAGCAGCCACCGGACGCTGCCGGCTGCGCTTTGGTAGCCGTGGGTTCGCTAGCGTGGCAGCAGGTTGATTCTCCCTGGGTCCCGGTGCTCATTGCGCACCCTCCCGGCTGCCGGCCAGGTCATCGAGAATGGCGCACTCGGGGCCTTCGTCACCGTGACAACGGCTGGCCATATCCTGCAGCACCTGCTGCATTGCCTGCAACGAATCGATGCGTTCCTGCAATTGTGCGCTTTTCTCCAGCACCAGCGAGCGCGCATGCCGACTCTGGCGCGCGCTGTCCCGGTGCAGTTCAAGCAACTGACGGCATTCGTCCAGGTCAAAACCGACGTCGCGAGCGCGCGCCAGAAACTGCAGTTCTTCCACCGCGGCCTGGCCATACTGCCGGTAGCCGTTGGCGCCGCGCGTGGCCTGCGCGATCAAACCGATCTCTTCGTAATAGCGAATGGTCTTGCTGCTGAGCCCGCTGCGCCGGGCCGCTTCGGAAATGTTCATAGCTGCCTCCTTTGCCTCATGCCCTCAATGTAAACCTTCCAGTGACTGGAAGGTCAAGACCCGTTTTCACTGCCTCAGGATTGCTTTTGAGGCTGGCAGGAAACGCTGCGCTTCGCGGTCAAGGCTGGACGGCAATGAGGCAAGCGGCAGCAGGCGGCCAGCCAGCCAATGTGGATACTGGTCGAGATAATGCTCACTGAGGAAATGCCCCGACTGCCCGCCGGGTATCACCGCCTGCACCGACGGCACCGCCCCCATTTCTGCTACCACACGTACGGTAGCACCGCTGTTGACAGCGAAGGGGCTGGCGTAACTGTAACGGGCGCGACCGACCGTGGAGACGCTGCCCCCCCAGGGCGCGTCTCCGGCGTCGAGCAAGCTGGCGAGCACCGGTGAGACCGCGCCCAGGGAATGCCGCAAGCGCACGTGCTGCTGGCGATCCAGGCGCCATGCGCCGGGCTCCGGGCCCTGCTCATCAGCGATCCGTGTCATGGCACGGTGCAATGCTGCCGCAATGATCCCTGCTCGCTGCCCACGCCACCAGGGCGACTCAGGTGCGTGCAACAACAGGTGATCGAGAGCGTGGTTGAGCAGGTAGGCACGGCGCAGCAAACGTGGATACAGTTCCCCCAGTCGCTGCGCAAATACCTCTTCCGACAGTGCCACGTACCAGCTCTGGAACAGCAAGGCCGCGGCGCTGCCTCGTGCTGCAACGGGCTCTTCAAGCCATTGGGTCAGTAACTCAATGCCCGCTTCGAGCAGCGGCTCCTTACTCGCAGGTAACGCCGCCAACAGCGTCGGCAACAGCAGTTGCGCCTGGCCATCAGTCCAATCGATCTGCAGCACCCGCATATCCTCCAGTGACAACGACTCAGCCTTCCCCAGCACCTGCTGGATACGGGCAATGCGATAAGGCGCGGCATTGTCTGCAGAGACCAGTGGGCCCTGGCCAGCCGGGTTGACCCGGGAATTGGCGGCCGCGAGGAAACCAGCCGGGGGATTGTTGCGGCGAGGCATGGCCGAGGGGGGGACCAGGCCCTGCCACACCGCCGCCGGTGAGCTGCCATCCTGCGGCATCAGGCCCTGTCCCCTGCCCCGCTGCGGCAACACGCCGGCGGTACGAAAGCCGATGGTGCCGTGGCGGTCCGCATAGGTAGCATTGAGTGTTGGCGCGGGAAAAGCATCCAGCGCCACATTGAACTCATCCCAGTTCCCGGCGAGGTTGAAATCGAGCATGCTATCGAGGCTGGGTGCGGGCATCCGGTGCACCGTCCAGGCCAGGCTGAGCGCGGGTGTCTCGCTAACCAGCGGGCCATTGTGCGTATGCACGATCTCCAGGCGTTCTGTGGCGCCGCCACGCACCGGTATGTCGACAGTCTCAACGCGTGCCCGGCGCCATGTGTTACCGAAACGGAATAGCAGCGGGTCCTGTTCTGAGCGGGTCTCAACGAATACGTCCTGGGTATCGCCAATGTTGGTAAAGCCCCAGGCGATGTTTTCGTTGTAGCCGTTGATGACACCCGGCATCCCAGGCACCGACCAGCCGCGCAGTTGTCGATTGTCACCGAAGAAGAGGTGTACCTCGTAAAACAAATTGGGCAGGCCCAGTTCATCGTGCGAGTCGAAGGCGAACAACGGCAGACCGGATGTACTTTTTCCAGCGCCTACCACCCAACCATTGCTGCCAAAGCCCAGCCGTGGCATCAGCGGATTCACGCCGGGATCGGTGAGCGCCACCGCATCGAGCACCTCGCCGAGGGCCACACTATCGCTGCCTGCATCCAGCACAAAGGGGTATTCGTAGCGGCCACTGTCGTCGGTGAGAAAAGCGGCCATCTCATCCACCTCCAGTACCCCGGCCAGGGCCAGACGCAGCAGTTCGTTGTCGAGATTGTTCGCTGACTGGTGGGCCATGAGGGCACCCAGCGCAAATACATCGCGCCGCTGCCAGGAAGGACGCGCCTGGCCAAGCAGTAAAAACTCCGGCGGCAGCAGTCGCAGGCCGGCAATACCGGCATTCACGCCCTCCAGGTACGCATCCACCGCCGCCAGCGTGGCCGGCGAGGCGTGACTTTCCAACCGGCCGGCCAGTTGCGGGACACCCGCGCGCCACAGCTGCTTGTCCGTTTCCAGCAGGTCGGCACCGAGCATTTCGGCGAGCCGCCCGCGGCCGGCACGACGCAGCATCTCCATTTGCCACAGGCGATGCGTGGCGTGAAGCCAGCCCTGTACCCGCAGCGCATCGGCGAGCCCGGCAGCCTCGACATAAGGGCGCTGCCATGCGTCATAGCGAAGGGTCGCCTCGGACTGCAGCCCGGCCAGCGCCGTGGCCTGCTCCTGGCGCGGAAACGACTGCCGTAGCAGTATCCAGGCGACCAGCGCAATACCGACCAGCGCGAGCAGCAGGTAGCGTATAAAGCGTGCGAAGTTCATCAAAAACGCTGCAGGCCCAGGATCCAGCCCACATGGCGACGCATCAGCCGTTGCACATGCTCGTCATTCACCTGATCGACCGGTATACCCAACGCCTGGTATTCCATTGAGGTGATAGTGTCGAGCAACAGTTCCGCATCGATCTCAGGGTCGTGCCGGTTAAAACGGGAGCAGAGGTCGACCAGCGGCGCCAATAACCTGGCGCGGTGGGCTTCCACCCGCGCGCGCAACTCCGGTGACAGCCTGGCCTGGGTGAAGAAAATCTGCTCGACCGCAAGGCCCACCGGCTTCTCGCGCACCTGGGCGAGGATATAGTCGCTGGCCTCTCCGGCAAGGTACCCGGCCAGTGTTTCCCGCACCTCGCGCTTGCGCAGTTGCGCCCCGTTGTAAGCGTCCAGACGAGTGAAAATCCGCTGCCACAGCTGTTCGATATCGGGCCGCATATGCTCGGAAAACTGCTCGAAAGCCTCTCCGATAAGGGACTCGATATCTTTGAAGTAATACGTGGTCAGGGACAACTGCACGCCAGCCTCCCTGGCGATCGCCCGATGGGTAACTCCGCGCAAACCCTCGTTGGCTATCACGTTGAACACCGCCTGCAATATTCGATTGCGTGTGCGTTCACCCTTGGCGCGCCGGGTGCGACTGTCTGCCTGCGCAGCTCTACTCGTGGACAAATCCGCCTCTCTACCGGTATGTCACTGCCCCGGCCAGCATGTTATTAGTACGATCGTGCAATTATAAGAGTCGCGAGGACGAACGCAAATCATCGCCTTCAGCGCATGGAAAATTCTCGCTCCAGATGTTCCGCGAAGAGTCGCGCGCGCGTACTGGCAGCCTCCGGCTGATCAGTAACGAGATAGTGCGACAGCCTGGCTTCGACGCTGGGCTCCCCCAGGGCCACCAGTACCCCATTGCGCAGGTCCGCGCCCACTTCGATCCGGTCTGCCAGAAAAACGCCACAGCCATCGCGCGCTGCGCAGATACCCAGATAGGAGTCGCGCACATGCAGGTGACTTCCTGATGGCGACGGGTCCAGGCCTGCGTTCGCCAACCACCGCTGCCAGCGATCGTGCCGGTCGTGAATCAATGGCAGGCGCAGGATATCAGTCGCCCGCCCGCTCCAGGCGCCCTGGGGAATGAGCGCGGGACTGGCCACCGGCGCATAGCGCTCGCGAAACAGTTCCCGCACCACGCGACGCGGCGCATCGGGCTCACCGAAGCAGACCGCGACCTCGATCTCGGCGGGTATCGCTCTCTGCATCGGCTGGATATCTTCCAGCCTGACTTCGATCCCGGGATAACGACGCTGGAAGTCCCCTACCAGTGCCAGCAGCCAGCAAGCGGAGATCGACGGCGAAGCGCCGATCACCAGTCCCCCGTGCAGCGAGCCCGGATCGATGGCCAACGCGCCCTCGGCCAGCCGGTCGAGGGCATCACTCACCACCGACAACAGGCGCCGGCCCTGCTCGGTCAGTGCCAGGCCGCGCCCGCTGCGCTCAAACAGCCTCACATCCAGCTGGGACTCCAGCTGGCGAATCTGCCGGGACACCGCGCCATGGGTGACGCCCAGCTCCTCGGCTGCTCGTCGCATGTGGCAGTGCCTGGCGGCGGCCTCGAAACTGCGCAGCGCGTTCAGGGGAAGATTTCGGCGGCTCACTTGCTTCATGCTATTGGTTAGTTTTAATCACCATATTGTTCCAAATATATCGCTTGTCGTGAGATAAACAAACCATAAACTGTGCCTCTTCATATCAGCACCGCTTTATGGGACACCAGTATTACCATGGCTATACAACTCGACGACCCCACCCTGCTGCGCAGCGAAGCCTATATCGACGGCAAGTGGCAGGCTGCGCAGCACGGCAAACGCTTCGATGTTCTCAACCCGGCCGATGCCAGCCGTATTGCCAGCGTCGCCGATCTCGGCGCGGCCGACACCAACCGCGCCATCCTCGCCGCCGAGCGGGCCCAGCGCGAATGGCGCGAGCGCCCGGCGAAGGTCCGCAGCCAATTGCTGCGCAGGTGGTTCGATCTGATCGTGGCCAACCAGGAGGACCTGGCGCGCTTGATGACGGCGGAACAGGGCAAGGCCCTTGCCGAGGCACGGCTGGAAATCAGCTATGCAGCGTCCTTTATCGAGTGGTTCGCCGAGGAAGCCAAGCGCCTGTACGGTGACGTGATTCCGGGCAGCGAAGATCGACGCCTGGTGGTGATCAAGCAACCCGTGGGCGTGGTGGCGGCGATCACACCCTGGAATTTCCCCAGCGCCATGATCACCCGCAAGGCGGGCCCGGCACTGGCCGCAGGCTGCACCGTGGTACTGAAACCCGCAGCAGAAACCCCGCTGTCAGCATTGGCGCTGGCGGCGCTGGCGGAACGCGCCGGCCTTCCCGCCGGCGTCTTCAACATCGTTACCGGCTCAGATGCACCCGCAATCGGCGATACACTGACGGCGAGTCCTGTGGTGCGCAAACTGACGTTCACCGGCTCCACGGCTGTGGGCAAACATCTGCTCGCCGCCAGCGCGAGCACGGTAAAGAAAGTATCGATGGAACTGGGCGGCAACGCTCCGGTCATCGTATTTGCCAGCGCCGATATCGACGCCGCTGTCGCCGGTGCCATCGCTTCCCGCTACCGCAACGCCGGCCAAACCTGCATCTGCGCCAACCGGTTACTGGTTCAGGACAGCATCTACGCTGAGTTTGTCGAAAAATTCACCTATGCCGCCGGACAACTACGCGTCGGCCCGGGACAGGATGAAAATAGCCAGATGGGGCCTATGATTGACAAGGGTGCCATGGACGCGGTGGATGCCATGGTTCGCGAGGCGGTCGCCGAGGGGGCCACTATCACCACCGGGGGTGCAGCCCTGGATAAACTCGGTGACAGTTTTTACGCACCCACGGTGCTCACCGGTGTCAGCGAGCGTATGCGTATCTACCACCAGGAGGTGTTCGGGCCGGTGGCACCGGTACTGCCCTTCAGCGACGAGGCCGAGGCAATCACCATGGCCAATGACACGGAGTACGGACTCGCCGCCTATATTTACAGCAATGACCACGGCCAGATCTGGCGCGTCAGCGAGGCCATCGAATACGGCATGGTGGGCGTCAACGAAGTGGGCATCACCGCCGAGACCATTCCCTTTGGCGGGATGAAGGAGTCGGGTCTGGGCCGTGAGGGCTCCAAATACGGCATCGATGACTACGTGGAAGTGAAATACATTTGCATGGGCGGGATCAGCAAAAGCTGAAACGCCGCGGTAAAGAGAGGAAAACAATATGTCTGCAGTAATCTATCCAACCACCAACCTCGCAGCGACCGAACAATTGCTGTTCGATCGCGGTGAAGGTATCTATGTCTATGACCAGAACGGCAAGCAGTATCTCGAGGGTCTCGCCGGGCTGTGGTGCAACGGCCTGGGCTACGGCAATCAGGAACTGATTGATGCCATCAGCAGCCAGCTTGCGAAGCTTTCTTATTCGCACAGCTTCGGCGGCAAGAGTCACCAGCCTGTCATCGACCTGGCCGACAAACTGGCCGGCATGGTGCCAGTAAAGGATGCCATGGTGTTCTTTGGCAACTCCGGCTCCGATGCCAATGACTCGCACATCAAGCTGCTGCGCTACTACTTCAATGCCATCGGCAAGCCGGAGAAGCGCAAGATCATCACTCGCGAGCGCGCCTATCACGGCGTCACCGTGGCCGCCGGTTCATTGACCAGCCTGCCGGCCAACCTCGCCCACTTCGATGCGCCCCTGGATGCCCTGGGCATACTGCGTACTGACCACCCGCACTATTACCGGGGCGCCGGTGCCGGTGAGAGCGAGGCGGATTTCGTCTCCCGCATTGCCGGCAACCTGGAGCAGCTGATACTTGAGGAGGGCCCTGAGACCATCGCGGCCTTCATCGCCGAGCCGATTACCGGCGCCAGCGGCGTGATCGTGCCACCGGCGGGCTACTACGATGCGGTACAGGCCATTCTCGACAAGTACGACATATTGTTCTGGGCCGACGAGGTCATCACCGGCTTTGGTCGCACCGGCAACCTGTTCGGCTGCGACACCATGAACATCAAGCAGCCGGCGATGATGACCTTCGCCAAGCAGCTCTCTTCCGCCTATTACCCGATCAGCGCCTCCATCATTCGTGGCGACATGTATGAACCCATGGTCGCGCCCAGCGCCGAGGTCGGCATTTTTGGACACGGCTACACCTATTCCGGTCACCCCGTGGCCTGCGCAGCGGCGCTGAAGACGCTGGAAATATATGAACGCGACGGCCTGTATGACAACGCCGCGGCAATGGGCGACTACCTGCAGACAAGCCTGCAGACACTGTATGACATCGACATCGTTGGTGAAGTGCGCGGTGCGGGCCTGATCGCGGCCGTGGAACTGGTTAGCGATCGCGAGCAGAAGACACCTGCGGTTGAACTGGCAAAGAAGGCCACACTCGCCTGCCAGGAGAATGGCCTCATCGTACGCAACGTGGCCGGGAACGCGCTGGCACTGTGTCCGCCGCTGATCATCACCCGCGACCAGGTCGATGAGATGGTGGACAAACTGCG
The DNA here is from genome assembly GCF_008370495.1 of Pseudohalioglobus sediminis. Classification (GTDB taxonomy): domain Bacteria; phylum Pseudomonadota; class Gammaproteobacteria; order Pseudomonadales; family Halieaceae; genus Halioglobus. The sequence goes on from NZ_VTUX01000002.1 coordinate 532,360, forward strand.
CCGCTCTATCGAGCAGGTAGCCTGAGCAGCCTGTGCCCCGGCCAACATGGGGCCGGGGCTAGTAGCGGATCACTCGCCATGCCAACACCAGCAGCGCCGCGTTCACCAGGGCGATGGCGCTGATAATCCACACCGGCCCGCCACTGCCGATAATCGGCGACACGATGAACGGCCCGAGGCCACCGCCGATGATTGTCGTACAGCCGTTGTAGATACCCATGGCGGGTGCCGCCAACTGTAGCGGCACGATGCGTTGTATCATCGCAAATTCGCAGGCATTGAAGGCGGAAATAAGGAATACGCCGAGGGAGAAGCAGCCCAGCACCAGCCACAGCGCCTCTGCCTGCAGGCCCAGGTAAATCATCACTCCCGCACCGGAAAAGCCCACGGCGCCCAGCAGCGCGCGAATATTATAGCGGTCGCCCAGTGTTGCCCACACGCCAATGCCCAGTAATGAGAACGTGTAGGGTATCGCCACCAGCCAGGCGATCTCCTCAAACGGTATGCCCCTGCTATTGGTGAAATAGGTCGGGAGCCAGCTGGACATCCCCAGCGCCACCACGTTATTGACGATACCGATCAGGCCCAACAGCAAAAAACGCGGCAAGCGCAGCAACTGCCGGATGGTCAGCGCGTCGGGATACTCTGCCGCTTCCTCGGCCTGGCCATTGGTGATCAGGTCCAGTTCCGCCTCGCCTACGCCATCGCCCTGGCTGGGCCGGTCATGTACAAAGCGCAGCACCAGCGGCAGGCTGACCAGCGCCCCGAACAGGGCAATGAGGATAAAACCGGTACGCCAGCCTATCCAGGACATCAAGGGCACGAGCAGCAACGGCGACAGGATCACCGCGAGGAACAATCCGGAGACAAAAATACTGTTGGCGCGAGCGCGCTCTTCCCGTGGAAACCAGGTCTTGATCAGCTGGCTCACCATGGGCACGTGCACGCCTTCACTCAGGCCCAGCAGCACCCGCGTTGCCATCAGCAGCATCAACCACTGGCTGACCCAGGCACCCATGGCGGTGAACAAGGACCACAGGGTGACGATCACCAGCAATGAACGGCGCGGGCCAAAGCGCGCTGCCAGCGGCGTCAGAAATATATTAGCGAGGCCGTAGCCGGCATAAAACAGACCCATCAGCAGGGATCCGTAATCCCGCGTCTGCTCCGCGCTCCAGCCAAACTCCACGGCCATAAGTGGCACGGCAAAGCTGATATTCAGCCGGTCCAGATAGCCGACAAAGAACGTGACGCACAGCACCAGCGCCAACTGCCAGCGACGCTCCTGTAGGACGGGCCAGGCCAAACTCAATGCACGTCCGGGTTATAAAGCCGGTTGATAAATTCGCCGAGCAGCATCTCCCTGGAATCCGCGGGCAACTGGTTGAGCATATTGTTGATCTCTTCCATCTTGCCCGGCAGGGCGCTACCGTCGCTACCCAGTACCTCGCTCAGGTGGTCCATGACCTCCGGTCCGGAATTGACGATGAACTCGCGCAGGTCATCGGGCATCACGAAAGGCTCCTTGTCCCGCTGCTCGGCACGCACGGCGGCCACCACCTCGGCGAGATCACGTACGAACTCATCCACCTGGTGCGCATTGTGATAACCCACAGAAAGGTGCATGTTCTCGCTGCTGTTGGCAAATCCGAACTGAGGCTGGATAAACCAGCCGCGCGCCTTCATCTCGTCCGCGACCGGGAAAATATTGAAGTCTGTCGCGCGAATGGCCAGCATGTTGATCTGCGCCTTGCCCATCATCTCCAGCCCGTCGATACGCTCCACAGCGTCGACGATTTTTGCCGAGGCCTCCTGGGACGCCTTTACCAGGCGGAGGTAACCCTCACGGCCAATATAGTTGAGAATCGCCCAGCAGGCGGCTATGGGGCCGCCACCCTTGGTGGAGGTCACGCCGGGATTGATCACCGCGTAGCCGGTCCAGTTGGCGTAAGAGAAAATCTGGTAGCGGCGGATGGCGCGATCTTTGTACAGAATGCAGGAGGCGCCTTTTGCCGCATAGCCCCATTTGTGGAAATCCATCGACAGCTGGGTCACGCCGGGCACAGAGAGGTCAAACTCGGGAATGTCGTAACCCAGTTCCTTCGCAAAAGGCAGGTACATGCCGCCCACACAGCAGTCCACGTGAAAGCGCAGCTGGTGACGGAGGGCGATCTGGCCCAACTCGGTGATCGGGTCAATGGCGCCGTGCGCATAGGACGGCGCCGAACCTACCATCAGTATCGTGTTCTCGGTTATCGCCGCTTCCATGGCCTCGGGGATCGCACAGAAGTCGTCATCCACGTCCACGGTCACTGCCTTGAGGTCAAAATACTGGCAGGCCTTGTGGAAGGCCGGGTGCGCAGTCGTGGCCATGAGTATTTCCGGCTCGGTGATGTCCGGGCGAATGTCACGGTAGTAGTCGCGCGTGGTCTTCAGCGACAGCAGGATGGACTCCGTGCCACCGGAGGTGAAGGTGCCTGTGGCGTCGTCGCCGCCATTAACGAGATCGACGGCCATGCCGATCACCTCTTTTTCCAACTCCATACAGCTGGGGAAGGAGGTGGGATCGAGACCGTTCTCCATCAGGTACAGGCTGAACGCATCTTTCAGCAGCTTTTCGGCCTCGTCGCCTGCATCGTAAATATAGGCAAACACGCGACCCTCTTCCCAGGGCACATCATCCTGTTTGCGCGCCTTTAAACTACTCAGGATGTCGTCGGGCGACCTGCCCTGCTGGGGAAATTTCATGACTGCTACCTCTGCAACGTCGGCCCCTATGAGGGGGCCGTCCGGGTTATTCGGGAAGGATTAAAACTTGATATCGAGGCGCACGCCCGCCCAGCGGGGCTTGCCAACCGTGCGCTGGAATCCGGTGTAGAAGGTTTCCAGGTTCTCGATGGCGGAGCTGTATTCTTCGTCGGCAAGGTTTTCGACGAATGCCTGCACGCCCCAGTGCTCGGCGTCATAGCCGACACGGACGTTCCACAACTCGTAGCTGTCGATGGCCCGCTCGGGTGTGTTGTCGGCGCTGGCGAACTGGTCATCGATAAAGCTGTAATCCACACGCGCCCAGGCCTCGCCCGCGCCCAGGTCGAACTGGTATTCCAGGCCAGCGGTGAAGGTGTTTTCCGGGGCCAGCGGGATGGTGTTTCCGTTGGCATTAAACAGGGCGCCATTGGTATCGATGGCGTTGTCGAACTTGTCGAACTCCGCCTCCAGGTAACCGTAGGCGACATCCAGGGTCAGGCCCTCGGTCAGCAAGGCCTTCACTTCAAGCTCAACACCCTGGGTATGGGCTTCCTCGGCGTTGACCACAATCTGTCGCTGCGTGCGCACATCCTGGCCACGCACCTGCAGGTCACTCCAGTCAAAGTAGAACGCGGCGGCATTGAACTGCATGCGGCTGTCCCACAACGAGGACTTGAACCCAACCTCGTAGTTCCAACCGGTTTCTTCATCAAAGGTGAGTTCCACCAGGTCCTGTGACGCATTGAAGCCGCCGACCTTGTAACCCTTGCTGATGGTACCGTAAACGGTCCAGTCCTCTGCCGGGAACCAGGTCAGGTTAAGCCGCGGGCTGATGTCGTCAAAGGTTTCGCTGTCACTGATATCTGACACCGGGATAGTAATGGTGGGACGGGTGAGTTCGTAGTACTCCACGTCGTCATAGGTATAGCGCAATCCGCCAGAGAGGCTCCACTGCTCGCTGATATCCCAGGTCAGGTCACCAAACACGGCGTAGCTCTTGGTTTGGGAGCCGCGATCCACGTCTTCAAAATTACCGACACTGATGCCTGAAGGACCGTTGAAGATAATATCGACCACGTCGCCGGGCAGGCCGAACTCGAGGATACCCAGCACATCCCAGACTGCCAGGTAAGGGTCGCTCTCCAGGTGGGTAGACAGGTCCGTTTCGTTAGTTTCGTCATCAGCATAAATAAAGCCGACCATCCAGTGCACGCTCTCATTGGCATTGGAGGCCAGCCTGAACTCCTGGCTGAAGGCTTCCATATCGCTGTCGCGTGACACCGTGAATGCCGGCGCTGAGGAAGCATCGCCCTCACCGGCCATGTCGTAATCATTTTTGATGTAACCGGTCACAGAGGTCAGCGTCACGGTATCGAAATCATACTCGATACGAGCGGTCACCATGGCAGTCTCACTGTCCATGCCCCGGCCCAGGTCGGTCGCGGTATCGGTGTAGTTATCCGGGTAAAACGGCACCTCCTGCAGTGGCCAGGGATCGAGGCCGAAGGTCGGGAACAGGAAACCGCCCTCTTCCACCACCAAACCAGGGATCTCACCGAGAATGCCGGTGGGCACCATGGCCGGGTAATCCTGCTGCATCTCCGACCAGGATACGCTGAAATCCGCGACCAGGGCGCTGTTCGGCTCCCAGCGTAACGCCGCCCTTATGCCCTGGTTTTCCTCGGCGTTGGAAGCGTCTGAGGGGCCCTTGTTGTCAATGTAGCCATCGTTCTCGTCATAGTAGGCGGCGCCACGCAGCGCCAAGGTATCGCCCAGTGGCACATTGCCGGTGGCCTTGGCCAGGTAGTGACCGTATTCGCCCGCTTCCAGGGTAACTTTACCGAAGGCTTCGTTCACGTCCGGCTTCGCGGTGGTGATATTGATGGCCCCGCCCATGGTATTGCGTCCAAAAAAAGTACCCTGGGGGCCGCGCAGCACCTCGATCCGCTCGATATCCAGCAGGCTGGTATCGGCAGTGCGCGAGGTGCCGTTGGTCAATACGTTTGGCACCACGTTGAACTCATCCACATAGATACCGACGGCGCTGGCCTGACCGCCGATGTTGGTCACCCCACGGATACCGAACTTGGTATCGGCGCGGTTACCGCGCTGCTGGAAGCCCACGTTCGGGGTTTTGATGGCATAGCCGCTGAAGTCACTGATACCGGCGCGGTCGATGACATCCTCGGTGAAGGCGGTGACGCTGACAGGAACGTCCTGCAGCGATTGCTCGCGTTTCTGCGCTGTAACTACCACCTCTTCCAGCGCCAGCGGCGCATCAGACTGGGCTGCCACCTGGGCTGACGCGGCTGCGGCAACGGCCAGGCAAAGTGTTTTCAGGCTGAAACGATTCGGAGAGAGTGCACTCATGGTGGGGGCCTCTGTTGTTATGGATATCAATTGCCAGACCCGTATTTTGCACATTTGTACAAATTACTCAATACACCGGAAGCGAAAATCCTGCCGCTGCGGCAACTTTCTGCATCGATAGACCTGGTTTTCGGGCGCAAAGCCGCAGCAGTCCCTGGGCGGACTTGCCCGCTGGTTCCAGCCACACGGAGTTGTATTGACCGGGACAGACTCGACCGGCTATTGAAAGAATGCGCGGATTGATCGCGTGAAGAGGCCGTTCAGCGATCGGCCTGCAGCCGGGAAAGCATAGCGCCTAGCGGCTGGGAACGATGTGTTCCACGACAAGTTGTACACTGCTGCGCCCACGATACTCGTTGACGTCGAGACGATAGGCGAGCTGCAGCTGTGTAGCCGAGGGATCGGGCCATCGCTGCAGGTCCACGTTGAAGGCGATGGCATCGAGCAACTCACCACTGCCGGGAGCGGAAAGCACCAGCTTCAGGTGTTTTTCTCCTACCAGCCTCTGGTGCACCACGTCGAATACGCCATCGAAAACCGGTTCCGGGAAGTGCTGACCCCACGGGCCCGCATAGCGCAGCGTGGTCGCCGTCTCCAGGGACAGGTCCCGGGGTGACAGCTCCCCGTCGGACTCAACCACGGCCTGCAGGTGCACATCGCGGGCGTGGCGCTCCACCTCCTCGGTGAAAGCCCGCTGAAAGTCCGCGTACGCCTTGCGGGGTAGTGTCAGGCCTGCCGCCATGGCATGGCCGCCAAACTTGAGGATCATACCCGGGTGGCGCGTGGCCACGGCGTCGAGTATGTCGCGGATGTGAATGCCGGGGATGGAACGCGCCGAGCCCTTGATCTCCCCGGGGTCGCCATCAGCGAACGCAATCGTCGGCCGGTGCAAGCGGTCCTTGATGCGCGAGGCGAGAATCCCGATCACCCCCTGGTGCCAGTCAGCCTGGTACAGGGTCATGGCGATCGGCGCCGCATCGGCCGCGACTGACAGGTCGTCGAGCAGTCGCAGGGCCTGATCCTGCATGTCTGCTTCTATGATGCGGCGGTCCTGGTTCTTCTGGTGCAGTGCCGCCGCCAGTTCACGCGCTGCAGACCAGTCTTCCTGCAGCAGGCATTCAATACCCAGCGAAATATCATCCAGCCGGCCCGCCGCGTTGATACGCGGGCCCACGGCAAAGCCGAGGTCAGAGGCGACAACCGACTGGCTAGACCTGGACGCCACTTCCAGCAGCGCCATGATACCCGGCCGCGCCTGCCCCTGGCGTATGCGCTGCAGGCCGGCTGCCACCAGTATGCGGTTGTTCCGGTCCAGCGGCACCACGTCCGCCACCGTACCCAGTGCGACCAGGTCGGTGAACTGCCCGAGGTTGGGTGCCTCGCGCTCCCTGAACCAGCCGCGCTCCCGCAGTTCTGACCTCAACGCCAGCATGATGTAGAAGATCACCCCCACGCCGGCGAGATTCTTGCTCGGAAAAGTGCAGCCGTCCTGGTTGGGGTTAACGATGACATCTGCCTGCGGCAGCGTCTGGCCGGCCAGGTGATGATCGGTGATCACCGTGGTAATGCCTGCGTCGCGTGCTGCCGCCACGCCATCGATGCTGGAGATGCCGTTGTCTACCGTCACGATGAGTTCCGGAGAGCCCTGCGCCAGCGCCAGCTCGACAATTTCCGGCGTCAGGCCGTAGCCGTACTCGAAGCGGTTGGGCACCAGGTAGCCCACATTTTTGGCACCGAAGGCACGCAGCGCGGCCACGGCCAACGCGGTACTGGTGGCGCCGTCTGCGTCGTAGTCACCAACAATGAGGATGTGCCGGTCGGCGGCTATCGCGTCCGCCAGCACAGCGGCCGCTCGATCAGCGTGCAACAGTCTTTCAGGGCGCAACAGCTGCCCCAGCCCCAGTTCAAGGTCGGCAGGGTCTGCCACGCCGCGCGCAGCGTAGACGCGAGCCAGCAGTGGATGTAGCGGCGTATCCTGCCAGGCAGCGGGTGGGTCAACCGCGCGCCTGCGAATGGTTTTCTCCACGCCGGGAATCTCCTCAGGCGTTGATATTGCCCGCCATAAAGGCCTGCACCGCTGCCAGTTCATTGGGCAGCACTTCACAGCGCTCGGGGCGCTCAAACAGGTCACGCAGATGGTGTGGCAGGCTGGGCGCCTCGTCGAGGCCCGCCTGCTTCACCGCGTCCGGGAACTTTGCGGGGTGGGCGGTAGCCAGGGTGACGACGGGCACACTCGCAGGCAGGTCACAATCCAGGGCCGCTTTCACGCCGATGGCGCTGTGCGGGTCGAGCATATACTCGCAACGATCCCAGGTGGCCGCGATCTGCTCGCGGGTTTCGTCATCGCTGACACGACAGCTGGAGAACAGCGTCTTCGCTCGATCCATCGCCGCAGCAGAGAAACTGATGTCGCCCGCATCGAAACGCGACATCAGGTCGCCTATCGCTGCGCCGTCGCGCTGGTAGAGATCGAACAGCAAGCGTTCGAAGTTTGATGACACGGTAATATCCATGCTCGGTGACAGCGTGTGCTCCAGTGACTGCCTGCCGTAGGTGCCGCTGGTCAGCACCCGGTGCAAGACATCATTGCTGTTGGTGGCGATGATCAGCCGCTCTATCGGCAAGCCCATCTGCTGCGCCAGGTAACCGGCAAAAATATCGCCGAAGTTCCCGGTGGGTACGGAAAACGCCATCTTGCGGGCCGGCGCGCCCAGGGCCACGGCGGCGTAGAAGTAGTACACGATCTGCGCCATGATGCGCGCCCAGTTGATCGAATTGACCGCCACCAGGCGACGGTCGGCTGGCAGGAAGCCGCGATCGTTGAAGCTGGACTTGACCATCGCCTGGCAATCATCGAAGTTGCCCTGCACCGCCAGGTTGTGGATGTTGTCGCCGACGACAGTTGTCATCTGCTTGCGCTGCACATCGGACACCCGGCCGTGCGGGTGCAGGATGAAGATATCGATATTGTTGCAGCGCTTGCAGCCTTCGATAGCGGCCGATCCGGTGTCACCGGAAGTTGCACCCATGATCACGACTTTCTGGTGTTTGCGCTCGAGCACGTAATCCAGCAGGCGCCCGAGCAATTGCAGGGCGAAATCCTTGAACGCCAGCGTGGGCCCGTGAAACAGCTCAAGCACCCACTGGTTGTGATCGAGTTGCACCAGCGGCGCCACGGCGTCATGCCGAAACTCGGCGTAGGTGGATTGCAGTATGGCTTCTAGATCGGCCTCCGGGATGCAATCGGATACAAACGGCGCGATGATTTTCTGCGCCAGTTGCGGATAATCCAGCTCTGCCATCTGCTCGATGTCTGCAGCGCTGAATTGCGGTAATGTCTCGGGCACATAAAGTCCGCCGTCGGCGGCGAGCCCCGTGAGCAAGACGTCTTCAAAGTTGAGTGCCGGGGCCTGGCCCCGCGTGCTGATGTACTTCACTGCTTGTTTCCTACCCGTCCAGTACTTCCACCCGAATACGGGCGATTTCACTGGAGATCGACTCCAGCGATTCAATGGCGCTGACTGCTTTTTCCATGCGTCCCTGCGCGGCGCTGTTGGTGAGCACGATCAGGGGAACCCTGGTCTCTCCCTCCGCCGGGGCTTTCTGGATCAGTGCTTCGATACTGATCCCCTGCTCGCTGAAAATCGACGCAATTTGAGACAGCACGCCCGGTTTGTCCTCCGCCACCATGCGCAGGTACCAGGGCGTCACCACATCTGCCATGGGCACGATGGGGACTTCAGCCAGGCAGGCGCTGGCGACACCGAGAGCGGGCACCCGACAGGCCTGGCCCACAGATATCTCACGCGCCAGATCGACAATATCCGCTACCACGGCCGAGGCAGTGGGTTCGGCGCCGGCGCCGGCGCCATAGTACAGGGTGGGCCCTACGGCATCGCCCTCGACCAGCACCGCGTTCTTCACGCCATTGACATTGGCCAGCAAGCGCTGCTCCGGGATCAGCGTGGGATGCACACGCAGTTCCACACCCGCTCCATTGCACTTGGCCACCCCGAGGTGCTTGATACGGTAACCGAGCTCCTCGGCGTATTCCACGTCCTGCGGGGTCAGGCGCGTGATGCCCTCGGTGTAGACGGAGCTGAAACGCAAAGGCATGCCAAACGCCAGCGAGGCGAGGATCACCAGCTTGTGCGCCGCATCGATGCCCTCGACATCAAAAGTGGGGTCGGCTTCCGCATAACCCAGTGCCTGCGCCTCGGCCAGCACATCGGCGAAATCACGACCTTTGTCGCGCATTTCGCTGAGGATAAAATTGCCGGTGCCGTTGATGATTCCCGCCAGCCACTCGATGCGATTCCCCGAGAGCCCCTCTCGCAGCGCCTTGATAATGGGAATGCCACCAGCCACTGCCGCTTCGTAGCGGATCACCACCTGGTTCGCCTCGGCCAGGGCAAACAGCTCGTTGCCAAATTCAGCGATCAGGGCCTTGTTGGCGGTGACCACGTGCTTGCCATTGCGCAGGGCCAGCTCTACCAGCTCCCGGGCAACGGTGGTGCCGCCAATGAGCTCCACCAGGACATCGATCTCCGGGTCCTGGGCCACCGCGAAAATATCACGACTGACCTGAACCCCTTCCAGGTCGCAGTCCGGATGATCGCGCCGTGCGCCCACGTGCACCACGTCGACGGCACTCTGGGCCCTGGCGCGGATCAGGTCCGCGTTGCGCTGGAGCACATTAAAGGTACCGCTGCCCACGGTACCGAGGCCGCATATTCCCACTTTTACTGCTGCTGAGCTCATTCTATGCCCGTCACTCCCTGCTGGTGGCTCGCGATTCAGGCGAAACCGTCCTGTTTAATCATTTTCTTGATGCTGCGCAGTGCCTGGCGCGTGCGATGCTCATTCTCGATCAGGCCGAAGCGCACATAACCCTCGCCATACTCACCAAAGCCAACGCCCGGTGACACCGCAACCTTGGCCTCGCGCAGCAATTTCTTGCTGAACTCCAACGAGCCCAGTTCCGCGTAAAACTCGGGAATCTTCGCCCACACAAACATGGTTGCCCGTGGTGGTGTCACTGGCCATCCAGCCTCATTGAGACCGTGGCACAAGACATCGCGCCGTGAGCGGTACATATTGTTAATTTCCTCGACACAGGCCTGGTCACCCTCGAGCGCCTTGATCGCGGCTACCTGTATCGGCGTGAACATGCCGTAATCAAGGTATGACTTGATGCGCGCCAGCGCACCGACCAGGGTCTTGTTGCCGCAGCAGAAGCCCACGCGCCAGCCGGGCATATTATAGCTCTTGGACATGCTGAAGAATTCCACAGCGACGTCCATCGCCCCGTCAACCTGCAGGATCGAGGGTGCCACGTAACCGTCGTAGCACAGGTCCGCATAGGCCAGGTCCTGGACCACCCAGATCTTGTGCTCGCGAGCGATCGCCACTACCCGCTCGTAAAACTCCAGCTCCACACAGTGTGCGGTAGGGTTGGAGGGAAAATTGAGTACCAGCATTTTCGGCCGCGGCCAGCTGTTGTGGATGGCCTTTTCCAATTCCACAAAGAACGCGTTCTCGTCCTGACCCATAGGCACATGGCGAATATCCGCGCCGGAAATGACAAAGCCATAGGGATGTATCGGATAGGACGGGTTGGGCACCAGCACCGCATCGCCCGGCCCGGTGCAAGCCAGCGCCAGGTGCGCCAGGCCTTCCTTGGAACCGAGTGTGACGATAGCCTCGGTGTCCGGGCAGAGTGTCACGTCGTAGCGCCTCTGGTACCAGTCACAGATGGCCTTGCGCAACCGCGGTATACCCTTGGACTGCGAGTACCGATGCGTATCACCGCGCTGTGCCGTTTCCACGAGTTTATCGACAATGTGAGCCGGTGTGGGCTGGTCGGGGTTGCCCATGCCGAAATCGATGATGTCTTCACCGGCCGCCCGCGCGCGCTGCTTCAAATCGCCAATGATGTTGAAAACATAGGGGGGAAGGCGTGAGATTCGCCGAAATTGCTCGTCCACGGTAGTCGCTCTGTTCCAGGGCCCGCAGGGCCGGGGGGGTGATAGCCAAAAAGGGTGGAAACAGTAAGGTCTATAGGTGGGGATGTCAACGCGGGGAGCAGGGAAACACCCTGCCCTGGCGGCGGCAGCGGCCGCAACCACTCCCGCGCCGGGGATACACGGAATCGCTTTCAGTCGAGGCCCAGGGTCACCATCAGCTGGTCGGCGCTCTGGTAGCCGGGAATCATCTGTCCGGACTCGGTGACCATGGCCGGCGTGCCCCGCACCCCGAGTTCCTGCCCGATCTGGTACTGCTCGGCCACAGGGTTGTCGTCACACTGCTTAATCGGCACCGACTCCTTGTTCTTCAGCCGGGTCAACGCGTCCTGCTGGTTCGGCGCGCACCAGGCACCAACCAGTTGGCGATAACCCTCTGAGTCCACGCCGCCCCTGGGGTAGGCGAGGTAACGCACCTCGATGCCACGCTTGTTCAACTCGGGTACTTCCTTGTGCAGCTTCTGGCAGTAAAAACAGGTGATATCAGTGAATACACTGATATAGGCGCGCCGCTCGCCCGTGGCGGGAAACACGATCATATCTGCCGTGTCGACCTCGGCCAACCTGGCAACCCGCTCTGCATCACGGCGCTTCTCGGCCAGGTTGACATACTGGCCATCGCTGACCTGAAACAGGTCGCCGAGAATAAAGTACTGACCGTTCCCTGTGGCGTAAACCATGGGACCGGCCTCAAACTGGACCTCATACATGCCGGGAATCTCACTGGTGCTCACGCTACCAACCTTCAAACCCATGGCCGGGTTGTCCAGGGCTGCCTTGAGCTTCTCGGTCACGGCCTTGTCCGCTGGAGCGCCTGCAAAGGCGAAAGCGGCCAGTGCCGTCAGCGTGAATGCCGTGAAGGCTTTAAAGGTCAGATTGAACATATTGGTTCCTCGTTTGCGGCAGCGTGTGTCGCCGCCTGTGCTGTAGGTGTCGCCTCTTTGAGCCGACTTCCGCCGCAGAGTTCCTCAACCCCGCGGATGATGTTGTGCGTGCAGTTCCTGCATGCGCTGCCTGGCGACGTGGGTGTAGATCTGCGTTGTTGTCAGGTCGCTATGCCCCAGTAGCATCTGCACCACACGCAGATCAGCGCCGTGGTTCAGCAGGTGGGTCGCAAAGGCATGTCTCAGTGTGTGCGGCGACAGGGGCTGCTTGATCCCTGCGCGACGGGCATAGATTTTAATACGATACCAGAAGGTCTGGCGAGTCATCTCTCGGCCACGCTGGCTCGGGAACATCACGTCCGAGGGCACGCCCTTGAGCAGTTCACTGCGCGGACCCGCCAGGTAACGCTGCAACCAGGCCAGGGCTTCTTCACCCATGGGCACCAGACGCTCCTTGCTGCCCTTGCCGAACACCCGGACCACGCCCTGGTTCAGGCTGACCTGGTTGACCCGCAAGCTGGTGAGCTCGGTCACCCTGAGACCGCAGGCATAGAGCAGTTCGAGCATGGTGCGGTCGCGAAACTCCAGCGCGACATCGAGGTCCGGCATCTCCAGCAGTTTGTCCACCTCCGCTTCGGAAAGCGACTTGGGCAAGGGTCGGCCTAGTTTCGGGCTGTCTATATCGAGAGTCGGGTCCACGTTTAGCCTGCCCTCGCGGAGCAGGTATTTGTAGAACCCCCGCGCGCAGGACATGAAGCGCGCGGTGGAGCGCTGCGACTGCCCCTGCTGCAAGCGCGCACCGAGATAAGCCTGCAACTGTGAACGATCAGCACGCAACACCGAGCTGTTCCTGTTCTTGACCAGCCACTCGTGAAACTGCCGCAGGTCGCGACGGTAGGAGCTCAGGGTGTTGTCGCTGAGTCCCTTCTCCATCCACATAGCGTCGATGTAGCGTTCGATTTCGGGGTGTTCGATTGGCAGGTCGGGCATCCGCGTACCGTAACATGCTTGGCGGCTTTCAGGGGCGCCACATTTCACCGCGGCAGGTATCCGGGCACTCCGCCCCGCCGTCCAGCCCCGGGTCGGGCCGCTGCGTCAGTATTCGTCCAGCGAGTCTGCCATACGATCAAACAGCGACTGCAGCAACTCCGCCCAGCGCTGGGACTGCTGCGGATCGATACTGTCGACCAGGGTGGTGGCCAGGTTACCGGGCGCTGATTGTGCCGGTGCGTCGACTTCCGCAGACAGCATCTCGCCTATCCAGCCCGCAGTTTCCAGCTGCTGGAACTCGCGTACTTCCGGCGGCACGGCCTTGCCGGCGGCCACTTCCGGTAATTCCGCGACACAGCCCGGCGGCGAATCCGGCAGGGAACCGGGACGGGTGATTTCCAGCAGGAACCAGCCATAGGCGTTGCGCAGGTGCGCCCTGACGGCCGGCAGGTATGCCTGTGCCAGCACGGTTGCCGGAGTGATTTCCGCTGCGAGATCGCGGCGCCAGGCGGCTATCAGCAGCCGCCCCAGGTAGAGACAGTGATTGGCCTGGCCGCGAGCAGAGCCCATGTTACTTGCGCGCCCTGCCCTTGCTGCGCTCCTCCTGCCACTTGCCGCCGCGGTAGTAGGCTTTCCAGCCGGTGGCCTTGCCATCCTGCTCGGTCATCACGTACTGCTCCTTGGTCTTGCGGCTGTACCGCACCTGCGCGCGATTGCCGTCGTCATCCTCGGTCGGGGCCGAGAAAAGGAACTTGTACTTGGGATCGATCTCGCTCTTGTGGGGCAGCAACTCGTCCACGAATGGCGCCCTGGTTTCGCGGTTGCGCGGGAACTGGCTGGCGGCCAGGAACATACCCGCGGCACCATCGCGCAACACGTAGTGATCCTCGACTTTTTCACAGGCCAGTTCCGGCATCGGCACCGGATCCATCTTCGGCGGGGCTGCCTCGCCGTTGCGCAGCAGTTTGCGTGTGTTCTTGCAGGTCTCGCTGGTGCAGCCGAAGTACTTACCGAAGCGCCCGTTTTTCAGCTGCATTTCCGCGCCGCACTTGTCACATTCCAGCGTCGGGCCATCGTAGCCCTTGATCTTGAACTTGCCGTGCTCGACCTCGAAACCGTCACAGTCGGGGTTGTTGCCACAGACATGGAGTTTGCGTTTTTCATCAATCAGGTAGCTGTCCATCGCCGCGTTGCACTTGGCGCAGCGGTGGCGCTCCAGCAGTTGTCGCGACTCGGCCTCGTCGTCGGCATCCTCGCGAATTGCCTCATCTCCCGGAGTCAGGTTGATGGTCTGCTTACAGCGTTCCTTGGGCGGCAGGGCATAACCCGAGCAACCCAGGAAGACGCCGGTGCTGGCTGTGCGAATCTGCATGGGGCGACCACATTCCACGCAGGGTATGTCGGTCATCGTCGGCTCGTTGGGCTGCATGCCCGCGGGCTCCGGCTCTTCGGCCTTTTCCAGCAGCTCCCGGAACTCACCGTAGAACGCGTCCAGCAGGTCGCGCCAGTCGCGATGCCCTTCAGCCACGTCGTCGAGACGTTCTTCCATGCTCGCGGTAAAACCGTAGTCCAGCAGGTCAGGGAAACTCTTCTGCAGACGCTGAGTGACGATATCGCCCATTTTCTCAGCGTAGAAGCGTTTGTTCTCAAGGCGCACGTAGCCACGATCCTGAATTGTCGAGATGATCGACGCGTAGGTAGAGGGGCGCCCGATGCCCCGCTTCTCCAGCTCCCTGACCAGGCTGGCTTCGCCGTAACGCGGTGCGGGTTTGGTGAAGTGCTGGGCGGGCTCCAGCTGCTTCAGGTTCAGCTCCTCGCCCTGTTTCACATCGGGCAGAACACTGTCATCACCCTTGCGACCCGCCGGGGGTTGCACGCGGGTGTAGCCGTCGAAACGAATAATGCGACCCTTGGCATTCAGTTCATAATCGCCCGCCTTGACCGTCACCGTGGTCGAGGTGTACTCAGCCGCCGGCATCTGACAGGCAACAAACTGGCGCCAGATCAGCTCGTAGAGGCGCTCTGCATCGCGCTCCATGCCCTTCAATGCCGTCTGTGGCACTCTGACATCGGAAGGTCTGATCGCTTCGTGGGCTTCCTGGGCGCCCTCCTTGGAGGAGTACAGGTTGGGCGACTCGGGCAAGTATTTGGGCGGAAACTCACTGGCGATGTAATCGCGGCAGGTGGCCACAGCTTCAGCGCTCAGGTTAGTGGAGTCCGTACGCATGTAGGTGATGTAACCGGCCTCGTAAAGGCGCTGCGCCAACATCATGGTCTTCTTGACGCTGAAGCCCAGGCGCGTGCTCGCAGCCTGCTGCAGAGTCGAGGTGATAAAAGGTGCCGGCGGCTTGGAGCGCGTCGGTTTGTCCTCGCGCCCCGCCACCGAGAACGGCAGGGACTCCAGCTCGGCTGTGGCCTTGAGCGTCGTCGCCTCGTCACCCGGGCGGAAGTTCTCGCCGTTGTGCTTGCGCACCTGGAAGCGCACGCCCTCGCCCTTTGCAGTGGCCAATTCGGCATGCACTTCCCAGTATTCTTCCGGGATAAAGGCGTGGATCTCACGCTCACGTTCCACGATAAGTCGCACCGCCACCGATTGCACCCTGCCTGCAGACAGGCCGCGGGCGACTTTTGCCCACAGCAATGGCGAGACCATGTAACCCACCACCCGGTCGAGGAAGCGGCGTGCCTGCTGCGCGTTGACCCTGTCCAGGTCCAGTTGTGATGGCTGCTTGAATGCCTCGGTGATGGCCTTCTTGGTGATCTCGTTGAACACGACGCGCTGGTAACGGCCCTCGTCGCCACCAATGGACTCGCGCAAGTGCCAGGCGATAGCCTCCCCCTCACGATCAAGGTCAGTGGCGAGGTAGATGGCGTCGGAATTGGCGGCCAGCTTTTTCAACTCGTTAACCACCTTTTCTTTTCCCGGCAGCACCTGGTAGTTGGCCTCCCAGCCGTGCTCGGGGTCAATTCCCATGCGCCGGATCAGCTGCTCCTGCGCCTTCTTTTTTTTATGGATTGCTTTTTCTTCCGGGGCCATTTTGCGTGTGATGGCGGCCTG
Source organism: Pseudohalioglobus sediminis (assembly GCF_008370495.1). GTDB lineage: Bacteria > Pseudomonadota > Gammaproteobacteria > Pseudomonadales > Halieaceae > Halioglobus. The sequence goes on from NZ_VTUX01000002.1 coordinate 548,433, forward strand.
TGCTGCACGCTCCTTGGGATCCACCTTGCTGGTCGCGCTGCCCGCAGTCGGCAGGTCGCGGATATGGCCGACGCTGGACTTGACCACGAATTCAGGGCCCAGATACTTGTTGATGGTCTTGGCCTTGGCGGGTGACTCGACAATAACTAGTGATTTGCCCATTGCATCCTGCTTTCTGGAGGTGAAGTTGACCACAAGCCCGGAACTGGGCCCGCGTCAAAAAAAGAGGCATATATAAGGCGGCATCTGCTCTCGGTCAAGGAAAATCGTGAAGCCATTTGCGACGGCGCCGGGCTGGCGGGGCGGCAAGACTAGCCGCAGAGAGCCTGCTCCCAGGCCATCAGGGCGTCCACAATTTGCTGCACATCGGCCTCGCTGCCGTCCTCGCGCCAGTAGATTCCGCAGGACCCCTCGTCCACCCCGGCGGCGAGCACCGCGGCAGGCAATGCGGCGCTGATGGCGGGCGCCTGCCAGCTGCGCTGCAGGCCCTGCCACTCCCCGTCCTGGGCCAACCAGGCACGCCGCTCCCGGGGCGTACCGCGCGATGGTGGCAACCGTTTGCCGTAGTAAATAACCTGCTGTTTGCGCTCCGCTGGTGCCGAGCTGCGCGCCACGGCGGGCAGGTCACGAAACTCAACGAACAAGCCGTGCACCGCCGCGTACTCTCGCATGCGGGCTATCTGCCGCTGGCGCTTGCTGGGCAGGAAATGGGTCAGCGGTGCCAGCGCGAGCGCGACCACGAATAGAATAAGCAGGTATTTCAACGGGTGTCTTCCTGATACAGATCAATATCCCCCCGGGGCACGATTACCCCGCTGGCATTCTATGCTATAACTTGTGACTTTCTAACCGGGAACATGCGGAGTTCATCATGTCAGAGTATAAAAAGGTCCTCGTCGCCATCGATCTCAGCGATGAGTCCAACGAGGTCGCCGGGCGCGCCAAAGCCGTCGCCAGTAGCAGCGATTGTGACCTGCACATTATCCACGTCATCGAACCCCTGAGTTTCGCCTATGGCGTTGATATCCCGATGGATTTTTCCGGTTTGCAAGATGAGATCCAGACCCAGGCCACCGACCAGCTGCGCCGCTTCGCCGAACAGAACGGCGTGGACCAGAGCCATCAGCACATCGTGCTCGGACGGCCCGAGGTCGAGATCCACGCCATGGCCGAGGAAATTGCCGCTGACCTGATCGTCGTGGGCAGTCACGGCCGCTACGGACTGGCACTGCTCATGGGTTCTACCGCCAACGGCGTACTGCATGGCGCCAGCTGTGACGTGCTGGCGGTGAGGGTGGGCAAGCACGACTAGATGCCGCGGAGGAATGCCTCCAGTTCATCCGGTGTAAATGGCCAGTTCAGTTCCTCGCCACTCGCCTTCCTGAGCACCGGGATGGTCAGGCCATAGCGCTCAAACAGGGCGTCCGACTCACTGATATCGCATTCACGGTACGTGGCGCCGACTTCATCCAGCATAGCGGCCGCCTGTTCACACAGGTGGCATGCGCTGGTGCCATACAGAATCAACATTCGGAATCAAACCTCGGGGCTGTGCCTGCGACATCAGGCGCTATATACTTCTGGCCCGCCATCGCACTTGATGCTGGCGGCAAGCCGGCGTTACCATAGCGGGGCAAGTACAATATTCTATACCAAATTTGCGAGCACCGGCTAACCGGTGGTTAACAGGAGTAGTTTCTTGGCCCTCTTTTCACAACCCACAGCACGCGCCCTGGCCATTCTCGACCTGCTGATGGCCAATCCACACCAGGCCTTCGGCCTCACCGAGATGACGCGCAGGCTTAACCTGAACAAGGCCACCTGCCACGCCATCCTGACCACGATGGCAAACTACGGCTTCCTGGTCCAACATCCCAAGACCAAAGCCTACCGGCTCGGGCCCTCTATCATCGCGGCGGGCAACGCCGCATTCGCCCAGTTCCCGGTGCTGGAATATGCGCGGCCGGAGCTTGAGGAGTTACAGAAAGACCTCGACGTGGGCTTTGCCGTCACCGGCCGCTCCAAACAGCACATGGTGCTGCTGGCACTTTACGGAAAGGCACAGCCGCTTATCAACTCCTTTCAGCTCGGCCTGCGCCTGCCCAATACCGGTCCGGTAGCAGCCTGCTTCACCGCCTTTTCGCCTGCCAAACACCTGGAAGCGTGGCTGAGTCGCGCTCACGAGTCACGCGGCGGCTACGATGAAAAACTCGACCAGAAACTGCGCGTGGCACTGATCTCCATTCGCGCCAGGGGCTACGAAGTAACGCTGAAGACCCGCGCCGAGGCGGAACTGACCCGGGAGCTGACGCGCATTCACTCATCCTGGAGCCTGACCGAGCTGGAGGAAGCGGCCAACCGCTACCAGCACGACCTCTGTGACGAGTACTTCCATCTCGACCGCATCGACCCGAAAGCGCGTTACGAGGTCAGCACTATCTCCGTGCCGGTATTCGTGGAGAACAAGTTGCCGGTGATGTGTTTTGTTGCCGGTTCTTTTGAAGGCTCTGTCAACGGCGCACGTATCGAGGAGATTGCAGCGCGCATGAAAGAGTCCGCTGATCGTGTTACTGCGCTTGCAGAGGACATCGCCAGCTGAAGCAATTTGCAGGCGCCACCGCGAGGGTGGGCGCTGCTGGCCGCGCTGAATGAATACCATGCCGCTGAAAACACTCAACACGTTGCTGCGTGTTGTCGTGGAACACGGCTATCCCCTGGAGCGGGCGCTGCAGGAGATCGGGCTGGACTACAACCCCCTGCAGCACCCCCAGCCCGGCAGCACCCAGGTCAGCACCGGCGCCTACAGCAAACTCTACCGCCTGCTCATGCAAATCCTGCAGGACGAGGCCTTCGGCCTGGGGCAGGAGTACTACGCGCCGCCGGGCACCTTCCGCATGATGTGCCTGTTCGTCATCCACTGCCAGACCCTCGAGCAGGCACTGGTCAGGTCACGCGAGTTCTTCGACTACTGTGACCAGTACCGCCAGGCGCCGAGACACAGAACCGCAGGACCAATTGTGGCGCTGCCGCCACCGGCGCAGGAGCAGGTACTGTGTATTTTCGAGGAGCCACGCTCGCTCCAGTCGAGCCGGCAGCACATCAGCCATGCCAATGTACTGCTGATGATGCACCGCTTCTACAGCTGGCTGATCGGCCGTGCAATCCCCCTGCAGGCAGTGCACCTGCGTGCACCCGCGCCCGACGACCCACAACGCTACGACAAACTGTTCAATTGTCCGGTGCGCTTTGACATGCCGGCATCGGGCCTGGTTCTTACGCGCCAGTTGCTTCAGCACCCACTGGTACAGACCGAGGACAGTTTGCGCGAATTCCTGCGACACGCGCCCTATCCGCTGGTAAAACGCGAGCAGACCGGCGAGTTGCAATCGCTTTCACGCAACATCGAGCAGTTGCTTACCGCAGCCGGACCGCAACAGCTGCCTACAGCAAGCGACATCGCCCGACAGCTGAATGTGTCACCGCGCACCTTGCACCGCAGGCTGACCGCAGAAGGCACCAGTTTTCAGCAACTCAAGGACAACTTCCGCCGTGAACTGGCGGTGGGCTACCTGCACCGCGAGGACCTGTCGATAGATGCGATTGCCGCGGTGATGGGTTTCCAGGACAATTCTGCTTTTTATCGCTCTTTCAAGAAATGGACCGGGGTTTCCCCCGGGCAGTTCAGAAAGCGACTCAGGCCGCAGGGGGCCTCGCCAGATGAATGATGCCGACACGCGCTACGCAGCAAAGAAAGCATTTTTCACCCGCGTGCTGACCGTATACGGGCGCAAGCCTGTGCTGGAGGTCATGCGTGACCCACGCCTGCGCTGCCACGCGCTGCATCTGGCCGAAAGCAACCGCGGTGGCGGCATTATCCAGACGCTGATTGAAGAGGCATCGAAGCAGGAGCTGCCGATCCATTATCATGATCGGCAGGCGCTCTCGCGCATCTCCAAGAACGGCAAGCAGGATCAGGGAGTGGCCCTGGATGTACTCTGCCCCGAGTTCCGGACCCTGGAAGAGTACCTGCAGGAATTGCCGACGCTACCGGCGCAGCGCATCATCGCACTCGACGGCATTACCAATCCGCAAAACCTGGGCATGATTTTACGTTCTGCTGCAGCCGGTAGTATCGACGCCATATTGTGGTCGCGACGCGGCAACGCCGCCCTGGGGCCACTGGTCATCAAGGCGAGCGCCGGCACGCTGTACCGCGCGCCGCTGGTGTTTTGCGAGGCACTGCCAGAGGCACTGCGACACCTCGCCAGTGGCGGCGGCGAAATCTGCAGCCTGGAAGCGGACGCCACCGAAACACTGTTCGAACACCGTTGTCAGGGGCATGCGATCTACGTGCTCGGGAATGAAACTGAAGGGGTATCGCGTGAGGTTCGCAAACTGGCTTCACGCCATTTGCGCATTCCGATGAACAACGGGGTCGAGTCCCTGAATGTCGCAGTCACCGCCAGCCTGATTGCCTATGCCCCGGCCCTGCAGTCGCGGGACCAGGCCTACTTGGACAAGTAGCCCATACCCTCTTCCAGGCCCTTGAGCGTGAGCGGGAACATCTTCCCTTCCAGCAGCTTGTGCGTGATACCCACTGACTGGGTGTACTGCCACTCTTCCTCGGGCACCGGATTGATCCAGATAACCTTGTCGTAAACCTCCTGCAGGCGGCGCATCCAGACTTCACCGGACTCTTCATTCCAGTGCTCGACTGAACCACCCGGCTGCAGTATCTCATAGGGTGACATGGAGGCATCACCGACGAAAATCACTTTATAGTCATGGCTGTACTTGTGCAGTATGTCCAGCAGTGGCATGCGTTCGTTGTGCCGGCGTATATTGTTTTTCCAGACACTCTCGTACAGGAAGTTGTGGAAGTAGAAGTACTCCATGTGCTTGAACTCGGTGCGCGCGGCCGAGAACAGCTCCTCACAGACACGCACGTGCGGATCCATGGAGCCACCCACATCGAAAAACAGCAGCACCTTCACGGCATTGTGGCGTTCCGGCACCATCTTGATATCCAGCAGGCCCGCATTGCGCGCCGTGGAGCTGATGGTATCGTCCAGGTCCAGCTCATCTGCGGCGCCGGTACGGGCAAACTTTCGCAAGCGCCGCATGGCCACCTTGATATTGCGTGTCCCCAGTTCGACACTGTCATCGAGGTTCTTGAAATCGCGCTTTTCCCAAACTTTTACCGCTTTTTTATTGCGGCCGTTGGGCCCCACGCGAATGCCCTCGGGGTGATAGCCTTCCTGCCCGAAGGGCGAGGTACCGCCGGTGCCGATCCACTTGTTACCGCCCTCGTGGCGTTTCTCCTGCTCCTCGAGTCGTTTCTTGAATTCCTCGATCAATTTTTCCAGCCCGCCCAGGGACTCGATCTTGGCTTTCTCTTCCTCACTCAGGTTCTTCAGGAATTCGGAGCGCAACCAGTCGTCAGGAATCATCGCCTCGATTACATCATCGAGGGCTTCCAGGTCCTTGAAATGCAGGCCGAAGGCACGGTCAAAGCGGTCGAAATACTTTTCATCCTTGACCATGCAGGTACGGCTGAAATAGTAGAACTCGTCTACCGAACCGAATACCACGCGTTGCTTCATGCCCTCGAGCAAGTCGAGTAGTTCGCGAGTGGTCACGGGCACGCCGGCATCGCGCAGGCCGTGGAAAAAGTTAATCAACATGTAGGGTCATACCCGCTGCCTGTTTCACCTGGTTTATCCGCTAGCGACTCTCGCGGCGATGCATGAACGCCAGGCGCTCCAGCAAGTGGACATCCTGCTCGTTCTTCATCAACGCACCATACAGCGGCGGAATGGCTTTACTGGGGTCGCGATCCTTGAGAATTTCATCGGGGATGTCATCTGCCATCAGCAGTTTCAACCAATCGATAAGCTCCGAGGTGGAGGGCTTCTTCTTCAGGCCGGGTATACCGCGCAGGTCGAAGAACACTTCCATTGCCTCCTGCACCAATTGCTTGGAAATATCGGGATAATGCACCGCGACAATTTCGCGCATGGTGTCGCGGTCCGGGAAGTTGATGAAGTGGAAAAAGCAGCGGCGCAGGAACGCGTCCGGTAATTCTTTTTCGTTGTTTGAGGTGATGATGATAATCGGGCGGTGTTTTGCCTTGATGGTTTCACCGGTCTCGTAAACGAAGAACTCCATTCGATCGAGTTCCACCAGCAGGTCGTTGGGAAACTCGATATCGGCCTTGTCGATCTCGTCGATCAGCAGCACCACCTGTTCGTCTGAGGAGAAGGCCTCCCAGAGCTTGCCTTTCTTGATGTAGTTGGCGATGTCGTGGACTTTTTCGTCACCGAGCTGTGAATCCCGCAGTCGGGAGACGGCGTCGTACTCATACAAACCCTGCTGCGCCTTGGTGGTGGACTTGATGTGCCACTGGATCAGGCGCTTGCCAAGTCCGTCTGCGACCTCCTCCGCCAGCATGGTTTTGCCGGTGCCGGGCTCACCCTTGATCAGCAGCGGGCGCTCCAGGGATACCGCAGCATTCACGGCCATACGCAGATCGTCAGTGGCGACGTAACGTTTCGTTCCTTCAAATTTCATTCGCGTTAATACCTGTCAGGTTTGCAAAGCTGGTCAGACTACCGATTGGTTATGGACTAATCAAGACTGTCACGACCTTGTTACTGGTCTGCGGAAACACCCTCGAGTGGTTCGCTGTCATTGCTCGCCAACTGCCGCGCCCGCTTCTCCCAGATTTCGAGCTTACGCCGTTTGCGGCGCCGCAGGTGCAGCCAGATTGCCAGCAGCAGCAGCGCTAACACGCCGCCAAGCCATAGCAGGGGCGCCTGGAAGTCATCTTCCGGGGGTTCCTGCCCACGGGTAACCAGTGTGGGCTGCTCGGGTGGCGCCACCACCTCCACGTACATAGGCAGCTCGCGCTGCAGACTCTGCGCCTGCAGCTGCGCCACTACCTGGTAGCGTCCGGGTGCATCAAACGGGGGGATGACAATACGGTACTCACCGTCGGCAGGCAGCGCGTATTCCCGGCTCACAGGAATGCTCAACTGCTTGCCGCCCGGCCCCGTGATGACCACACTCAGATCGAACGCAGCGAGCACCTCGGCGTCGGTCAGTACCTGGCCCTGTTCGGTAAGGCGCAGACCCAGTTCTGTCTGGCGCCCGGCGGGCAGGCTATTGGGCAGCGGGTCGACGTCCAGCTTGAGGTCAGAGATGACATTGACCCGCAGGCTCGCGCTATCGGGCGCCTTTACGCGCCAGTTGCCGGCACTCGGGGAGGCAACAGTGACCAGGGCGAACTGTTGGTTCTGGTACCAGTCCACGTCGCTACTGTTGGCGCTGTAGCGAGCGCCATCGGGGTCAACAAGCTCCAGGCGATTGCGCGCACCACCGAAAAAGACCAGCAGGGTGAACTCACTGACGCTGTCATCAATAGCGAACCCGCTGTCGCTCAGCGGTACCCTGGCTGTGGGTGCGACCATCTCCAGCGCCTGCACAAAGATGCTACTGAGTGCCTGGGGGGATTCGGCCTTTTCTGCGATGCCGCTGGTAGACCGTGCCAGGGCGCGCAGGAATGGCCAGTCCGCCTCATTCGACAGCGCGATGGTATGCACGGCAATACCGGTCGCACCCAGGTTCGGCGCCGTGGCTGACAACAGCCGGCGCGCCGAACTCGCATTGACCATGGGTGATTCCGCGACGTCGACCTTACCATCTGTCAGCAGGACGATACTGGTACGGTAGCCCGGGTCCAGGCGCTCGAGATCATAGGTGGCTGCAGTTATAGCTGCTGGAATATTGGTGCGTTGCCCTGAATTATCGATCTGCGGTACCGCCTCGCGCGCGCGCTCGCGCCAGGCGCTGTCAACCACGCCGTGAGGCACCAACTCACGCACATCCTCGCCGAACACCCAGATGCCAGCTTTTGACCCTTCCGGTAACAAGCGCACGATCAGCTCAATTGCCGGCTCACGCAGGTTGTCGGGATCGGATGTTTTCATGCTGCCGGATATATCCACCAGCAGTCGCAGGTCCGGCTTCAGGCCCACGCCTGGTGTATCAGCCAGGCCTGGCCCAGCGCACAGACCGAGGCCGAGGAAAAGCGCCAGCAGGTACCGGGTCAGGCGCATTCAGCTCTGCTCCGCCGCAGCCGGCTTGACCGCCGGTTCGGTATCCGGGCGGTCACCCTGATCAGGCTCTTGGCGCGGCCGTTGGCGCGGCCGCAACAGGGTGAGGCGCAACAGCAGTGCCAGCACGACAGCGGCAGCGCAGGTGACCAGCAGCGGCCTGATGGCATGCTGTGCCGCCTCAACGCCCTCAGTGGCGGTCTGGAAACCGGCCACCACCAATGCCGGCGCCAGTGTCTGCGCACCCTCGCGCGGATACGCCGGTGTCAGCATCAGCGCCGCAACCAGCGCTACCACCAGGGCGGTCCAGCCATTGGGCCAGCGTCTCCCCAGCCACCAGGCCAGGAACAGCACAAACAGCGCCGCTGCGCCGCAGTAGGCATACATGGCTGTCATGTAGGAACTATCACTCAGCACCGCATCACTCCTATTCTACCCAGCTGATGATGTATTCATCATAACCATCGGGGTGCACGAACTCATCGGAAATCGACCTGCCCCGAATGGACACGCCCGCTTCATGCACCGAGTCAGTACGACCGGAAACGAGGTGATGCCAGGCCGGCAACGGCTCACCGCGCGCACGTAAGCGGTAGGCACAGGTCGAGGGCAGCCAGTCCAGTGAACCCACCGTATTCTGCTCCAGGCGTATGCAGTTGGGCACCATGATCGAACGGCGTGGATAGTCGCTGCACCGGCAGGTGTCCTCATCGAGGTAACGACAACGCACCTGCGTGTAGAATACCTCGTCGGTTTCCTCATCCTGTAATTTGTGCAGGCAGCATTTGGCGCAGCCATCGCACAGCAGCTCCCACTGCTGCTCATCCAGCGCGGACAGCGGCAGTTCATGCCACCACTCAGCCACGGCATTGCTCCCGGCGCCTGAGCTGTTCCGGTGTGGGCGGCATTTGCAGGAAAAAACCCTGCTCAGCAATGGCGGCCAACACTTCTGCTGTGTCCACACGCGCGAGCTTGCGCGAGGGCTGCAGAAGCAGTGTCATCACACTCTGCAGTTCACCGCATTGTTTCAGCAGCGTTTCCGGCAGGTCATCGATGCCCTCTTGCTTGTCCACGTACAGGTACATTTCCTCTTTGCGCGAGCTGCGAAAGATCTCGACCAGCCTTGCCTCCGCGGGTGCACTCACGCCTGACCCTCCTCTAGCGTGGCCTGCAAATGCTCTATCACCGCCTGCTTGCGCCACCCCGACCAGGATGCCGGAATGGGTCCGGTGCCGCGCACCAGCCTTTCGAAATCCTTTCCGGACACCAGCGCCTGCGGCGCCACACCCAGGTCACTGGCAATGCGCTCGGTATGCTGCTTGAGTTTCTTCACCGCGTTGCGCTGTGCCGCCGTCAATGGCGCCGGCAACCGCTCCAACTCGCCGTGGTCCGCCGCCTGGGCGGCCTCGGCAAGCACGTCCAGCAGGTCTTCCCCATAGCGCCGCAGCGTGGCCGGGTGCAATTCCACCTGCGAACGCATCTCCGCCATATTGGCGGGCGCACGCTGGGCCAGTTGCAGACAGGCCTTGTCATCCAGTATCCAACTACGGGGCTTATCCTTGCGCCGCGCCATGTCATCACGCCAGTCGCACAGCGAGATCAATATCGCCAGCTGTTGTGGCTGCAGCTTCCATGCGCTCTTGATGCGCTTGTAATAGCCATCGGAAGTGGTTGCCAGTGCAGTGCAGGCGGCCTCGCCATCTTCCAGCACCCAGGCTCTGCGCCCCTGTTCCCGCAGCCGCCGATCCAGCTGGCGGTAAACGTCCAGGAGCCAGATCACGTCCTGTGCGGCATAGTGGCACTGGGATTCGGTTAACGGCCGCTGCAGCCAGTCGGAGCGGGTTTCGCCCTTGGGCAGGTCCTCGCCACAGAGCTGGTGCACCAGGGCGCGGTAACCAAGGCCGAAGTCCAGGCCGACAAGTGCCGCCGCTTTCTGGGTATCAAACAGCGGCACCGGCAGTACACCGAGCCAGCGCTGAAAAACCTCCAGGTCTTCACTGGCGGAATGCAGGACCTTGACCACCTTGACGTCCGTCAACAGCTCGGCCAGCGGAGCCGGATCCTCGATAGCCAGGGGGTCGATGAGCCAGGCGCAATTCGCCGCATCACCCTCGGCAAAACACAGCTGCACCAGGGCCACCTGCGGATAAAACGTACTGCGACGCATGAACTCGGTATCGACCATTACCGCGCTACAACCTTTCGCCCGGGCCAGAAGCTCTGCCAGCGCGCTGTCGTTTTCAACCAGCTGCCAATCCATCAACTACTCCACGGGCCTGCGGCCGGAAAATGCATGGGCCAGGGTACTGCCATCGACGTACTCCAGTTCACCACCCAGCGGAACCCCGTGCGCGATGCGCGACACCCTAACGCCTTCATTCTGCAACGCGTCGGAAAGGTAGTAGGCGGTGGCCTCACCCTCCACAGTCGGATTGGTAGCGAGAATCACTTCCTCGACGCCCTCCTCCACCACGCGACGCTGGAACTTGTCCAGGCCGAGTTCCTCGGGACCGATACCATCTATGGGGGAGAGATGACCCATGAGCACGAAATAAAGCCCCCGGTAACTGCCGCTCTGCTCTACAGCAAGCACGTCCGCAGGGGTTTCCACGACGCAGATAACGGACGCTTCTCTACGCGTGTCCGAGCAAATCTCACACACTTCAAGCTCAGTGAAATTGCGACACCGCGTGCAATGATCAACCTTGTCCACCGCCGACTGCAGTGCCTGCGCCAGCAGTGTGGCGCCTTCGCGATCGCGCTCCAGCAAGTGCAGGGTCATCCGCTGTGCTGACTTCGGACCGACACCGGGCAGGCAACGCAGGGCTTCCATCAACTCCTGCAAAGCTGGGCTGAATTTCATCTGGATCTGCCGCGCCTAGAACGGCATCTTGAGGCCACCGGGCAGGTCCAGACCCGCGGCCAGGCCGGACATCGCTTCTTTATTGTGGGCCTCGACCTTGCGCACTGCATCGTTTACCGCAGCCGCCAGCAGGTCCTCCAGCACTTCCTTGTCTTCACTCATCACTGCGGGATCGATAGTGACGCGCTTTACATCGTGCCGGCCAGTCATAATCACCGACACCAGCCCGGCACCGGACTCGCCGCGTATTTCGGCGTTGGCCAGATCTTCCTGTGCCTTCTGCATTTCCGTTTGCATTTTCTGCGCCTGTTGCATCAGGTCTGAAAGGTTCTTCATGTGCTATTTTTCCTCAGGAATCCAGCGGCGCAATGGAATCTCGATCCAGTTGCCCGTCAAATCGTGAGATCAGCGCCTGTAGTCGCTGATCGCTCTCTATTTCCGCCACGGCCTGCAACTGGCGTTCACGCGCAGCACGCGCCTGGCGCATCGCCGGCGTCTCGCCGGGTGGTTGCCCGGTGCTTATGTCAACAGACAGTTCACGCTCGAAGTAGTTCTGCAGTGCCAGCCGAATCTTGTCGCGATGGCTGTCATTGAACAGTGAGGCGTTGGCGCTGTCGAGCACAAACTCCAGGTGATCGCCCTCCACCCGCGTAAGGGCCATATTCGCCGCGATGTTCTGCACCATACCCAGCAGACCCAATTGCTCCAGCAGCTGCGGCCAGTTCTCCACCGTGGGCTGCGCCAGCGCTGCTGCAGTCGCCTTGCTATTGTTGTTGCCTGCCGCCACGCCGGGCGCTGGCCGCGCTGGCTCGCTCTCGATCGGAGGTGCAGCGGAGACTTCCGCCACCACGGGCTTCACCTCGACAACCGGCGCCGGCGGTGGTGCCGCCGGCCGCGGTTCAGGTGACTTTTTTACGCTGTCACCGACCTCCCCGGCGGTGCTGTCAGCGCTTGCATTCATCGCCACTTCCTGCAGCGACTGCGCATCGATGGAGTCATCGATCACCGCCGCCGGACGGAATGCAACCATACGCAATAACAGCATTTCGAATCCGCTGCGCGGGTCGGGTGCAAGCTGCATATCGCGCTTGCCGTTGATGGCAATCTGGTAGAACAGCTGGGCATCCTCTGCCGAGATGGCACGCGCCAGTGCCGCCACGCGCTCGGCATCCCCCCAGCTGTTGTCTATCGCATCCGGCACCGCCTGCGCTACCGCCACCCGGTGGGTCAGCGAAATCAGTTCGTCGCAGCTGCCTTCAAAATCGGGCGCGTGCTCGGCCATGCGCGCGACGACTTCGAGCACCGCTGCCGGGTCGCCGCCCGCCACCGCCTCCAGGAGCTGGTAGACAAAGCTCAGGTCAACACTGCCCAGCATGCTGCGCACGTCTGTCTCGGTGAGCTTGCCGGAGCCGAAGGCGATGCCCTGGTCGGTGAGACTGAGCGCATCGCGCATACTGCCCGCCGCGGCGCGCCCGAGCAGCCACAGTGCCGGCTCCTCGAAGCTGACCATTTCCTGTTCCAGGACATTGGCGAGGTGCCCGACTATCTGGTCGGGCGGCATATTCTTGAGATTGAACTGCAGACAGCGCGATAGCACCGTGGCCGGCAGTTTCTGCGGGTCCGTGGTGGCCAGCAGGAACTTGACATGGGGCGGCGGCTCTTCAAGTGTTTTCAGCAGGGCATTGAAACTGCTGGTGGAGAGCATGTGCACCTCGTCTATGAGGTACACCTTATAACGCGAACGGGTGGGCGCATACTGGACATTCTCCAGCAACTCGCGGGTATCCTCGACCTTGGTGCGTGAGGCCGCGTCCACTTCCAGCAGGTCAACGCTGCGCCCCTCGGCGATCTCGAGGCAGGAGCCACACTCACCGCAGGGCTCCGAACTAACGCCCTGCTCACAATTCAGGCACTTGGCAAGGATGCGTGCAATGGTGGTCTTGCCGACCCCGCGGGTACCGGTGAACAGGTAGGCATGATGCAGGCGGTCATGGTCCAGGGCATTGATCAAAGCCTGCAGCACATGCTCCTGGCCAACCATTTCCCTGAAGCTTTTTGGCCGCCATTTGCGTGCGAGTACCTGGTAGGACATGCCCGGAGTTGCCTTACTGATCGTGAGGGATGAAAGGATACACCACAGCGGAAACGACAGGAACCTGCAGGGCGTCAATGAGCATGGGCAATCGCGTCGGTGGAGATGACCCAGACAGCCACACCCCGGCACACGAGTCGATAACTACGGCTGCTCCCTTCCAGGCCTGACCGGGTTCGCTACCTATCGTTGCGAGGGGACCGCCTGGGCCACCACAGAATCCGCAGCTACCTGCAGAGGGCGCGTATTGTGCGTCAATCAGGGTCGCCCTGCAAGTGATCCGGGATCACGACGCTTGACGTAGATGTTAATAGGATTAACATGCATGTTAATTGCATTAACATTCACGGGAGGCTGCCATGCAGCAACACCATAGCCAGGCGACGAAAAGTCGCTACGGCGGCCTTGTCGGTACCGGCTGCGCCGTGCTGATCGTGGTCGGGGTCACTTTCGGCCTGCACGCCCGCTTCGCCCTGGGCGAGAAGCCGCAACCACGGCAACCGCTCACCGTGGAGACCGTCGAGTACGTCATCCAGGATAGCTACCAGCGCGATGTCTCCTATCTCGGACTGGTCACTGCCGGACGCCAGGCCACCCTGGGTTTTGAAACCGCAGGTACCGTCGCCACCCTGCCCTGGCGAGAGGGTAGCCCGATCGCACAGGGCGAAGTCATTGCCCGACTGGATGACGCCTCGCTGCAGGCGAGCGCGCGCGCCACCCGAGCCGAATTACAGCAGGCGCGCTCCGAACTGGAACTGGCCAACCTCAAGGCCCGGCGCCAGGGCGAGTTGCGCGAAACCGGGGCCGTCTCGCGAGAGGCTTACGACGAAACCCGCTTGCGCGCTGAATCACTTAAATCCAGGGTAGAGGCAGTCTCCGCTAACTTGCAGAGTATCGAGATCAAGCTGGACAAGGCGGTGCTGCGGGCACCCTACACCGGCGTCATCGCCGATCGCTTCGTACACGAAGGAGCGGTGGTAAACCCGGGCACCCCCGTGGTGCATTTCATCGAAACCGGGGGCCGGGAAGCACATATTGGTGTCGCTGTTCACCGGGCTGCGGCAATGAAGCCCGGTGACCAATACAGCCTGGCCTTGCGCGGCCAGTCACTTGCCAGTGAACTACTCAGCCTGCGCCCCGATGTCGACCCCGTGACCCGGGTCATGACCGCCGTGTTTGCCGTACCTGACGCAGTAGACGCCGTGGACGGTGAACCGGTCACCCTGACCCTGCAGGAGGATATCCCCAGCAAGGGTGGCTGGCTGCCCTTGTCAGCGCTGCTGGAGGGCAACCGCGGGTTATGGACCGTGCTGCGACTGGCCGAGCAGGAAGGCGCCACGGTAACCGTGCGCGAGGCCGTCGAGGTACTGGAAACACAGGGCAACCGCGCCTACGTCATCGGCTCACTGCCTGATCGCAGCCGTGTGGTGGCCAGTGGCGTGCATCGCATCAGCCCCGGAACACCGATCACACCGGGAGGCAACTAGATGCTCGCCCAGTTTATCTACCACCACCCGCGGTACTTCGCACTGCTTATCATCTGCGTTCTGGCCGTAGGGATTAACAGCTTCGCCAACATCCCGCGCCAGGAAGAACCTTCGCTTACCAATTTTGTCGGCACCATCACCACCTTCTATCCAGGGGCGACGCCCGACCGTGTTGAGGCGCTGGTGACCAAGCCCCTGGAGGACGAGTTGCGCAAGCTCTCGGAGCTGGACGAACTCTCCTCCACGTCCAGCACTGGCGTGTCATTTCTAAACATCCGCCTCGATGACACCCTGCCCAAGGGTGACCTGGACCGGGTCTGGTCGGAAATCCGCGACGCCATGGCCGACGCCGCAACGCGATTTCCCCCGGGCGCCAGCGCCCCCTCTTTCGACAATGACCGCCTGAATTCCTTCACCACGATCGTGGCCCTGTCCGGCCGCGACGGGGCTGATATTCCCCTGTCGATCCTGGGCAGGCTGGCTCAGGATTTGGCCGACGAAGCGCGCAATCTCAATAACACCAAGCTCGCCGAAGTTTTCGGTGAGCCCCTTGAGGAGATTCGCGTTGAAATCGATGAGAGCGCCCTGCTGTCGCGAGGATTGAGCCTGCAGCAGGTGGCCAGCGCACTCGACGCCGCCGACGCCAAAACAGCCTCCGGGCGCGCCACCGGTGAAGGTATGGACATGCTGATAGAGCTGTCTGGCGACTTCGACTCCCTGACCCGCATCCGGGAAGTTATAGTCAGCACTGCCGCCAACGGCAGCGCAACGCGCATTTCCGATATCGCCACGGTGTATAAAGCTGCTACCACACCGCCGCCTGCCATGGTCCTGGTCCAGGGCGAGCCCGGGATACTGGTTGGCGTACTGATGGAAGATGGCAACCAGGTCGATCGCTGGTCCGCTGACTTCGGCCGCATGCTGGACACGTTCACGGCTGGCGCGCCCGCAAGCGTGCTGATCGAACAGACTTTCGACCAGAGCGAGTATGCAAAGAGCAGGCTCGTTGACGTGAGCAACAATCTCGGCATCGGTGTATTCCTGGTCCTGCTGGTGCTGCTGTTTACGCTGGGGTGGCGGGCCGCCGTGGTAGTGGCCATCATCCTGCCACTGTGCGGGCTGATTTCGCTGGTCATCATGGAACGCACCGGCATGGCCCTGCACCAGATGTCGATAGCAGGCTTGATCGTGGCGCTGGGTCTGCTCGTGGACGGTTCGATCGTCATGACCGACGAGATTCGCAAGCGCCTGCTTGAGGGCCAGGGGCCCTACGAAGCCATCGCCGGGTCGGTGCAGCGACTGCGCATCCCCCTGCTCTCTTCCGCTGTCACCACAATTCTCGCTTTTATGCCCATGGCGATCCTGCCAGGTGTCGCCGGGGACTTTATCGGTGCGGTGGCCATATCGGTCATCGTCATGCTGCTCACCTCAACCCTGCTGGCACTGGTGCTGACCCCCGTACTGGCGGCATGGCTGCTGCCGAGAACGCCCGAAGCCAGCCGGCACTGGTACGTCGGCGGTATTGACAGTGGCAGGGCAGGTAAGGCGCTGGCGCGAGCGATGGACTGGAGCCTGCAGCATCCGGTGGCGGCAATTGCCTTGTCCCTGAGCCTGCCGCTGAGTGGTTACCTCGCCTTCCCGACACTGACGGCGCAATTTTTCCCCGGCACCGACCGCGACCAGATGTATATCCAGGTCAAGCTGGCCGACGGACGCTCCATCTACGACACACTGGAGCTGGTCACCCGACTGGATCAGCGACTGCGCAGTGACCCGCTGATCAGGCGCGTGGACTGGACCCTGGGCGAGAGCGCGCCACCCTTCTTTTACAATATGTATCGCAATAAGGAAGGCATACCATCCTGGGCCGAGGCACTGGTCATGACCCGTGACGAAAACCAGACTGACGAACTCATACGCAGCCTGCAAACGGAACTGGACATCGCGTTCCCGCAGGCGCGGATCGTGGTCCAGGGCATTTACCAGGGGCCGCCGGTGTCTGCACCGCTGGAGATCGAGATCTACGGACCCAACCTGACCGTGTTGCAGGAACTGGGAGAGCAGCTGCGCCAGAGAATAGACAAGCTGCCCCATGTCATCCACACCACGACCAGTCTGGTCGGTGGTGCACCCAAGGTCGTGTTTCATCTGGACGAAGAGCGATTGCGCCTGGCCAACCTGCAACTGGTCGACGCGGCGACAGCGCTCAATGACGCCCTGCGCGGTCGCCTCGGCGGCGAAGTGCTTGAGGGCACAGAACGACTGCCTGTGCGGGTGCGCCTGAAAGAGGCGGACTGGGGTACCGCAGACCAGATCGCCGATATCCGCCTGCCGCTGCCGACGTCTTCGGGCGCCGCCGCGGGCCTGCCGCTCAACGCGCTGGGCGCGCCGGCACTGGAGCCATCACAGAGCCCGATCAGCCGCCTGGACGGTGTGCGTATCAATGCCGTGCAGGGTTTCATCACCCGGGGGGTATTGCCCCAGGAAGTGCTGAAGTTGTTGCAGGCTGACCTGGAGGCGAACCCCATCGAACTGCCCCCGGGGTACCGCTTCGCCTATGGCGGCGACTCGGATGCACGCGCCGACGTGGTCGACAATATCATGGCGCCTATGGGGCTTATCATGTCGGCCCTGTTGGCCACTATCGTGCTGACCTTCAACTCCTGGCGGCTCTCGGCAGTGGCTTTACTGGTATGCATCTGCTCCATGGGGCTGTCGCTGCTGGCGCTGGCCCTGTTCCAGTACCCCTTCGGCATCATGTCGCTGGTAGGCGTGATCGGCTCTGTGGGTGTTTCCATCAATGCAGCCATCATTATCATGACGGCATTGCAGGCCAGCCCCGGCGCCATGCAGGGCGGCTTGCATGCAATCCGCAGCGTGGTGATGGATTCAAGCCGGCACATCGTGTCGACCACCGTCACGACCTTCGGCGGGTTCCTGCCTCTGGTCCTGGAGGGCAGCGAGTTCTGGCCGCCCTTTGCCATGGCTATCGCCGGCGGTGTGCTGCTGTCGACCATTATTTCTTTCTTCCTGGTGCCGCCCATGTTCCTGCTGGTGAATCGCGCTGGCAGCCCCGCCTCGTGGCTGGCCCGCGCGCGGAGGGCGTCCGCATGAGCAACTGCAACAGCTACCACCACGGAGACCTGCGCAACGCGCTGATCATCGCCGCGGTAAAACTCATTCAAGAGAGCGGCTCCTCCGACTTCTCCATGTCGGAAGCCGCCAAACTGGCCGGGGTCAGCGCAGCCGCGCCCTACCGCCATTTCGCCGACCGCAAGGCCCTGTTGAGCGCTGTCGCCGAGCTGTATTTCATTGGCCTTGCCGAGGCCGTGCAGAGCACGCGTGATGCCTACCCGAGCGGTTCACGCGAATCGGTGCTGGCATTGGGCCACTGCTACGTGCGCTACCTCTCCGAGCGGCCCGCGTTCTACAACCTGATCTGGAATCAGGGCGGCGAGGCCTCCCAGGGGCGCAGGGATGTTGAGCAACGCCCTGGCTTCCTGAGTTTTGTCGGCGCTGTGGGCGACTGGTGCCGGCAGCGCGAGTTGAATGACTGCGACCCGCTGGAACTGGCCGTCAAGCTATGGTCCATGGCCCACGGGCTGTCGGTGCTGAAGATGAATGGCCAACTGGACTCCTACATACCCGATGCCGACGCACAGGCGCTATTGAGCAGCAGTGCCGGCGCGTTCCTCGACGGCGTTGAAGCGACTCGCTAATCTTTTTTCGGGCGCCCACGGGCGCCGCGCCCGGCCGCCGCCGACATACCCGGGCAGCCTCCGGTGCTGTTTTTGGGCACAAAAAAGGGCCCCGAAGGGCCCTCGCGAGCAGAAGAGCGCTTACTGCTGCGCTGCTACCTGCGCTACAGGTGCCTGTGTGGGCGCTTCTGCAGCAACGGCAAACTTGGCGCCGATCAATCCGGCCATCAACGCGATAAAGACAAACGGTAGGAACTTCTTCATAAGGCTCTCCTGAGGAGTCATTAAATGGGTCAGCGACTATGGAACGCTGTAAATACTAGGGCTTTTCCGCCCGACACCGCATGGCCACCCGCGCCAACAGCATGACACGAGGCGACAATCCGACGCCGCATCCGGGGACGCGCCGCGGATACTATGTAATGGCAAAACAGCGGGCAATATCGTGTGACGAATACAGACTATTACGGGGCAAAAGCTTGATTCAGGACAAACAATGCCAGTCTGCGCCCTTGACCGACGACTATTGCCCTGTACCGCGCATAAATGGGTGCCAAATGCTAAGCAACCCCGCCAACAACACTTGATACTGATCGCGCGCAGTGCAACCATTCGCCATTCTTCCGAGCCCGCTATCCCGAGACGCACCTTGAACCACCGACCTGCCCTTTACATCGCCGTCTGCCTTGGCCTCATTGGCGTGTCGCTGGGGCCGGTAAACGCGCATGCGCCGTGGGATAAGCTGGCACATTTCCTGACCTACGGCATGCTCGGATTGCTGGCATACCGGGTAGCGCCAACTGACCGCAGCTATCTCGTGCACTGTTTGGCCATTGCCGCACTGGGCGCACTTATCGAGTTGGCGCAAACCCTGGTGCCTGGCCGGCAGGGTTCAGGACTTGACCTGCTGGCAAACCTCGCTGGCGTAGCAGCGGCCGCAACCCTGGTTTACCTGGCCAGAGGGCCACGAACCGCAAAGCGCTGATACAGGGGCATTTTTTAGCTGGCACTGCGGCTGCCAACAGCGTAAGGAGCCAGCCTTTTGAGGAGTGAGACATGCCCATGATAAAGCACACCCTGGCAGGCTTGCTGTTGCTGCTCGCAAGCGGCACTCGCGCCGAAACCATTCTCTACGACCAGTATGAGATCAACGGTCACCCCGGGTACCTGTCTGCATGGGAGGTCAACCACTCGTTGCGACATGTCCTGCTGATTGTGCCCGGCTTTGACACGCGCAATGACTCGATGCCGCTGGATGCCCTGCAGGGAGACTATGCCGAACTGGTTTTCTTCATGAGCCTGTTTGGCTGGGACGTCATCTACTTTGACTATGTAGACGGAGCTATCGACCTGAAAGACAACGCCGACAACCTCGCCCGCTTTGTCGAATACCTCGATTCACAGGCACCCGAGGATTATCACCTTGCGGTTATGGCAGGCTCGATGGGCGGCATAGTCGCCCGCACCATGTTCGTGCAGGAGGCAAGCAGTCTGGGTGTCGACACCTACGTTTCCATCGACTCACCCCACTGGGGCGTGTACCTGAGCAACTGGGCCCAGGACCTGGCTGCGCTGGCGATCGACTACCCGGCGGCACACCAGATGCACAACGGAGACCCCGCCTACAAAGAGCATTATGGCTGGCTGCGACGGGTAGAACGCAGCCAATGGTTTCGCGAACAGGTGAATGGCCCGATGAACACCTGCGCGGTCAGCCTCAGTGACGGCACCACGGCCTGGGAAGTGTCCTGGGAAGACCTCGCCCTGCACAACAAGTACTACCCTGTAGCGTCATACGTCACGGCCTCGGGCCTGACCTCTACCTATATGCCCTTCCATTCAACCGCCTATCTCGACCGCATCGCCACCGACGGCGCATGGCGGCTGGGTGGGAGACAATATCGCTACCGCAATCTCACCTCCAGCTACTTCGACAAGGTCTACGTCAACTCCCGCGATGAACACGCAGCACCCCGTTACGCCATCTTGCAGGCGCTGGAATGTATCGCGCAGTTCACCCCGCGAGCGGGATGAGAACCGGGTAATCACACTGTCAGGTAATCACGTGGCAAGCCAACTGGCTCCAATTTTGTGATGCACATCATACTTTTACTAATGAATCTGTTACTCAATTGACGTGCGAGCCCGAAATGAACTGATATTAGCTAATATTAGTTAGCAAAGATGTTGCGACTTTCTCGCAATTGCAAAAACAGGGGGCTTTACAGGATGCTGGACGCAGAGCAAAAGCCAGCGGCTTGGCTACTGAATTCACGCTCCCCAAAAACCGTGGGTTGCCAGAGTAACGACTGGCTCGGTATTCAACCATCCCGACACCTCCTTGCGGCCGTCAACGCTTCGCAAAGCGCGTTGCTATCTGACCCGATGGTCTTGCGAACACTGGCATTGCGGGGCATACGGGCTGATCTGGCCGCAGAGGCTGTGAGATCTGACCTGTACCGTATGGCCCATGCAATTGCAGCACTCGTTGAACATGACCCGCCCGAGATTCTCGCTGCAATTATCCCCCATCATTTAGCCGATACACTGGTAAACCTGGGCTATCGCCTCAACCATGTCGGGCGGGAAATGCTCTGCCCGGTAGACCCGCTGCTCGAAGCCTTTCACCGCGCCTGCGACGCACTTGGGTATTGCACAGCTTCAAATGCCGGCGCAATGAATACGGTGCGTGGAGATCGTGTATTCCCCTCCGTGCAAGTAGTAGAAGCAATCAGACGGGAGGACCCCCAAGTCAGCGCCGTGACGATTGCGGCATCATCGTTCCGGGAGAGCGCCAGCAGCGAGCCGGTTTACATTGAATTATTCTTCCCCGGGGAACGAGATGGCCATTCTGCGCAGCATGCAAAGCACATGGAGCGCCGATTGGCTGCGCTGCACCGAGAAAAAAACCGTCTGGTGACGCCACCCTTCCCGATCTGCCACCTTTCGGTCGAGGTAGAGGACTATGCACTGCTGGAGGCAGTACACCAGCTGGGTCAACAGGATTGTTCCGGCCTGGTTACACCCTATGGGGAGTGTATATCCGTGAATCCCGGCGATGGCTCGCACAACACCAAGCTGGCGGTGCAGCAAGAATTTCACCCCTCCGCTCAAGTCAATGTCCTGGAGTTTGTATTCTTTCCCTGAACACGACAGCGGTCGGTGTAAGGCAATTGAGAAGAGAACAGATGATTATACAGCTACCACAAAAGCGCGTCGCCATTCGGGTTGGACAGGGCCTCCATCGCCAAGTTAACCTCAAGCATACCGACGCCCTTTAGGCTAAGCGCCAAACTGATGCAGGATTTCCAAAATATCGAGAGTACCGTCGCTGAATTGATCAGGGTTCAAACCAAAATAGACGTGACCCCGCAGCAGTATGAGCAGGATCTTCACCTGGATTCTCTGGCGATTTTGGAAGTCACGATTGGGCTGGAAAGAACATACGGCATCGAGGTAGACGAAGCCGAACTGGATGTACTGCAAATCTTCAGGTCTGTTCGCAGTATCGCAAATTTCATAACATCAACCAGGGCCGACCAGAGTCGTTAACCTGGATATTGCTTAAAGCACTCAGCAGTTGTGCTCACTGGTCTGGGCTCCGGCGACCCTATCGTACTTTATAAATTGAGGTAACAGCGCTTGCTATACTCCATGCTTGCCGCATCGGCCAGTCGCCTGCCGAATCAGCCCGCGATTGTATCCCTAGCAGAAACGACGACTTACCGCCAGCTACTCCATACAGTAGATGCTTTCGCAGTGCGCCTTGAAGAGCAACAGTTGCAGGCAGGCGACCCAATTGTGGTAATCCTGCCTAATGGCCCTGAGTTCGCAGTGGCAGTCTTCGCCTGCGCTAAGCTGGGTTGCATTGCTATTCCACTCAACCCCTCCTTCCAGGAAACTGAACTGGAGCACTACCTGAACAATAGCGCTGCGGAAACCGTGATCACTGGCGCGACAATTGCCGCCAAACACCGGCATACCATCCACGCGATAAATTCCAGGTGCCGTATCATTGTCGACCCTTTGAAAAACGAAAACACCGTCGGGAGCGGGGATTCTGCCAGCGACCACTTCACCGGCGATTTCCTTTTTCAGTACTCTTCGGGCACAACAGGCGAGCCCAAAAAAATAGTGCGCAAACAGTCGGCACTGGCGCAGGAGGCCTCACAGTACGCCCAGACTCTTAGTCTATCCCAGGATGACCGCGTGCTTGCGGTAGTGCCGATGTCACATTCCTACGGCTTCGGCAACTGCCTCATGGCAGCAATTTGCGCGGGTGCGACGCTTTATACCCTTGAGAACTTCAATCGCAGAAGGGTAATGGATACACTTATCGAAAAGCGCATTACCGTATTCCCCGGTGTGCCGTTTATGTTCAGTGTTCTCGCGGAATCACCGTCACTTGGCGAAATGCATTTTCCGGACCTGCGGTTGGTGTATTCGGCCGGCGCGCCCCTGGACAGGAACACTTTTGAGGCCTTTCAGGACAAATTTCATGTTCCCGTTCGTCAACACTACGGGTCCACAGAAACCGGACCCGCTGCAATCAATCTCGAGTCCACGGAGGGTGATCTCTGGGCCTCGGTTGGCAAATCCGTGAAGAATGTAACCATAAAGATCATCAGGCATGACGGCCAGCCTGCTGCGACCGGTGAAGTGGGTGACGTGGTTATTTACAGTGCCACCACGGCAGAAACGCAAGGTATACCCACTGAAGCAGATCAGCAGCGGTCAGCAGACGGTGGATTCTACACCGGAGACCTTGGCCGCCTGGACGCAGAAGGCAATCTCTTTGTGACCGGCCGCGAGTCACTGTTCATCAACGTCGGTGGTAATAAGGTGAATCCGAGTGAAGTAGAGAGCATTCTGCAAAAGCATACCGGTGTCAGCGAAAGTCTCGTGGTAGGAACTGAGAGCGCGCACGGCCAGGAGTTCGTGAAGGCAATAGTCGTATGTGAAGCGGGGCTTACGGAGGACGATTTAAAGGCATGGTGCAAAGGAAAAATCGCCGACTTTAAAATACCACGTATCATTGAATTTCGAGACAAATTGCCACGAACGGCGCTTGGCAAGGTGCAAAGAAGTGCTGTGCAAGAGCCACCAGCAGGGTAGACTGCTCGCAGAGCTCTCGAGACAACAGCACCCAGGAAGATGTCGATAACCATTCAACCCCTCTCGGAAGATACGCTGCCTGCAGTAATCGAATTGGTATTGGAAGCCTGGCATCGTGAGTGGGGGCCTGAGTTTGCCGAGCGCATGCTACGCTGGCGCTTTCTGCTGCGCCAGAACGGGGATACAGTGCTGGTCATGGACGAAGGACGCTGCGTCGCAATGATCGATTCCTTTGTGCGCGATTACCTTATCGACGGCGATGTAGTGAAAGTGCGTGAGCTTTGCGACTGGTTCAGCCGTCCCGACTATCGCGGAGTGGGCCTCAAACCTGCCCGCATAATGATGAAGAAGCCTGAGCCAATCATTTCAATCGGCGGCTCGAACGCTACACAAGCCTTGTTGCCAAGACTGGGGTTCAAACCATTGCCCCAGCCAGCTATAGATTATACGTTACCCCTTACCGGCGCTGCCCTGGTAGACGGGCTCTTTAAACGCTATCGCATACCGGGCAGGAGGACGGGCATGCGCCTGGCCAAACACTTCACTCATCCGCATAGATGGGGTGACTCGCGCCACAAATCCGCAGTAGATGGGATTGCTCGCATATCCAGGAACGGCACACAACTCTCCAGCACGACGCCACCGGGCGATCAATACCAGCTGGCGTCTCTCATCAACGCAGAGGATATTGCGTGGCTGTTAGCAGCACCTGAAGAATTGGGGCAGTTCAAGGTGCTTGAGTTTCTCGTTGACAACCAGGTAATTGGCGTGACCCTTAATCGTCTTAACGGACAGAACGAACCGGTCGAGGGCACGATTGTGCACTTACAGAGCGCACAGGTCTCGGTCGAAATTTATCGCTGGATGATAGATGAATCTATCTCCATGCTGGCTGCTTCAGGCGCCAGTAGCGTCAAGTGCAGGACGAGTTGTCCGACCTTGGCAGATGCACTGCAAAGCTCTCATTTTATCAGGCGCAAAGCCCTCCAGACATTATGGTGGTCGCCAGTCCTGGACGCACCTTCGGGCCCAAGCCTACTGTCGCGCTTCCGCGCTGACGACGCGCTGCAACCTTATCCGCACTGACCAACCGCACACCCGAACAATAGACATATCTGAGATAAGCAAGGCGGGCCAATAAACCAACTGCACTGATTGGCTGGAGCCGGGTAGGTGTAATCGCAAGCGACGTCGCCGGGGAGTGCTCTGGGGCCGTGAGCCACGCCAGCACCTATGGCACGCCGGTGGTTGGAGCTCCTACGTTCACCTCTGCCACCGCCAGCTACGGCGAAGATGAGTGCCAGCGCATCTCGGCAAAAGCAAAAGAGTTGGACGCAGCATAACCGATTTCGTCCCACTGACTCTGATTTTCGCACTGAAAAACCACCCACACCGCGTCCTCGATAGAGACGTCGAAATTAGAGAGTTATCGCACACAAGCAAACCTCTCCAAAGCCGAGAACGCCCGCAGGCCCGTTTCAGCCGGCCGGAGAGGTAACCCGCGCGCATAGCCGAATATCGTGCCAACGACATCGCCGTACACAATAGGACCAGATATGGCTGCAAAGCGTAAATGTCAGTTAGAGCCTGAAATCAGGGCTTGAGGTTATCGGCAGGACCCGGGGTGCGGTAGCGGTGCGAAGGAGAAATGGTCTATAGTTGAGGCAAGGATTGAGCAGTGCAATTATTGAGCCGTGCAATGATGGTGGTTGCACATTCAATTTTTATGCGTTCCCGGCGGAGAGTCAGAGGTTTGAGTCGGCAGATGACCAAAAGCAAAGAAATTTTCTTTAGGCAGAGATTCGTCCGGCGATCGCGCATGGTCGTTACAGTGCTGAAACTCGCTGCCATTCTTCTTTTACTGGTGCTTAACCCACTACCAGCCACAGCCAGCATCGACGGCTTTTACGATTTCGAAACGGGCGGGCTAGACGCATTTCGTTGCCACGGCAACTGCCCCGAGGTTACAGACAAGATACCCGCGCGCTCGGGCAAATATGCCATGCGTTCCTACCTTGGCGAAGGAAGATCCAACAAACGTCGCACAGAGGCCATTTTCTCCAATCGCAAGGAACGGTTGATGGAGTGGGAGCGGGACTACTGGATAGGGTTCAGCATTTATCTGCCCAACAATTGGAAACACTACGGCAAATTTGAAATTCTCGCCCAGATTCACGCCTCGGTTGACGAGGGCGAACGCCAGCGCTCTCCGCCCTTCGCGATATACACAGGCAGCGGGAATTGGAAAATCACCAACAGAGCTCTGGGCGGTATCAAGAATGATTGGGTGCTCAACAGCGTCTACGAAGATATCAATCGCTGGACTGATTTTGTAATTCACTATAAACCATCCTACAACTCCAGCGGCGTGCTTCGGGTTTGGAAGAACGGTGAGTTGGTTGCATCACGCGAGGGGCCCAATGCCTATAAGGACACGGATGGCCCGTATTTTACTCTCGGGCTGTACACTGGCCTTTACGACCAGACAGAGGGTAATCCCCCGAAGACCGTTTATCACGATGCGCTGCGAATAGCCTCCGGCCCTGATGCCGGCTACGAGGACGTTGCGCCCTCCGGTGACGGCCCTGATCCGGGCGATGTCCCGGTTTCGTTCTTTATGGATTGTCTGGGCAACTGCCCGGTCTTTAGTGAAGACGTCAGTCGCTGGGGCGGCGCAGCAATGCGATCGACCGTTAGCGAGGCCAGCGACAACAGCAAGCGTACCCAGGCCATTTTCAAGGGCCGGCAGTCCAGGCTCATGGCCTTTGAGCAGAGTTACTGGATAGGATTCAGTATATTCCTTCCGGAGAGATGGGTAGTACCTGGTAAAAGGGAAGTGCTACTGGAAATACTCAGAACCCCTGATCCGGGAGAGAATCATTACGCCGCATTGGAGATTCTCACCGGCACCGGGGACTGGACGCTGCGCAGCAATTGGGGAGGTAATCAAAAGGAATGGATCCTTAACAGCATCTACGAGAGCATGGGGCGCTGGACAGACTTCGTAATCCACTACAAGCCCTCTTTCAAGCCTTCTGGAATCATCGAAGTGTGGAAGGATGGCACCCTGGTGGCCCGACGCAACGGCCGCAATATTGAGAAGGACGAAGAAGGCCCCTTTCTCGCTATTGGACTTCTGAAAGACTATCCTACCCCCGCTTCAAAGTCTGTCTATCATGATGCTCTGCGCATTGCTTCTGGTCCAGATGCTCGTTACGAAGATGTGGCGCCCGAACTAGCCCGGTGATATTGGCCGAGCGCCTGCCACGCCAAACCGCCTGCACCCTCCATTTCATTGTTCCACTGTTACGTCATCCTCGATGATGCCTCGATCCGAACATCACCAGTGCTGTCGACTCTATGCGGGATGTGATCGATAGCTTACCTGGCTCCAAAGTCCAGACAGCTGCTCCGTCCTCGTTTTTCCAATCTTACGCACCCGGTCACTTGCGAACTGCAGGCATGACAATGGATCCGCAACCCGGTTCTCCGCGTAAACAGACATGTCTACCGGAGATCTGGATATGGAAAGAATCATCAAATTCGACGCTCCGCCCAGCGCACCTGATCCGACCCGGCCCAGGCCTCGGCAGCTTCTGGGCGAGGCCCGCGGCTATCGTGATGTGGTCCGGCTCGTGTTTTCAGGATCGGAGCTACGCCGGCAACCTGACATTTCCGGAACAGCCGCGATATTGATTCCCGGCTGGAAAGCACCGGAAGCGAGCATGGGGCCACTGCGATTTTTCCTGCGGCGACGCGGCTGCGATGCGCGCCACTGGGGACTGGGAGTCAATCGTGGCGACCCCGAGCGCGACAGCGAGCGCCTGGTGGCAAGCGTTCACAACCTGTCGCAAGAACTGGGTAAGCCGCTGGCACTGATCGGCTGGAGCCTGGGAGGTGTGATCGCACGCGAGGTCGCCAGGGAGTGCCCTGAGGCCGTGAGTCAGGTCATCACCTATGGAACGCCGGTAATCGGGGGCCCTACGTTTACGCCTGCAGCCTCCAGCTACGGTAAGGATGAGTGCCGGCGCATCTCGGCGAAAATCACCGAATTGGACGCAGCATCACCGATATCAGTCCCACTGACCGTGATTTTCTCTCGCCGCGACGGTGTTGTATCGTGGCCCGCGTGCATAGATCGCAGCAGTTTGCAGGTGGTGCACTATGAAGTGGAGTCGACCCACCTGTCGATGGGGCTTGATCCGAGCGTCTGGACGCTGGTAGCACAACAGCTGGCCAGGGTGAACATCTAGACCGGCACGCCTCGCTCACTGCGCAGCAACAGGCACGCCCTTGCAGAGGGTCCTTGATGCAAGCTTGAAGCGGAAACGTAAAGATGATGTAGTTCCTGACACATAGCTTACAGAATATACCGGAGACATGGTTTACACATTTAGGTATTTGGAGGAGGCCTCCAGATGCCGTGGAAAGAGTGTAAACCGATGGATGAACGCCTCAGATTTGTCGCCAGGCTGCTCGAAGGAGAGAAGATGGCGGCCCTATGCCGAGAGTTTGGTATATCCCGCCCTACGGGCTACAA